>NZ_CP060295.1:0-1327500 GCF_014302995.1 Variovorax sp. PAMC26660 | reverse complement strand
GTAGGTGCCGCTCATCCATTGCGCCCATTCGACGTTCTGGATCTTCGCGACGATGCCGACCTTGGCCAGCTGCGCGGCGATGAGTTCGCCGCCTTGCCGTGCATAAGGCGGAGGCGGCAGCACGAGCTCGAGTTCAAGCGGTGTCTTCACGCCGGCCTCGGCCAGCAACTGCTTGGCTTTCTCGACGTTGTAGGCGTTGATGCCGGTGGTGTCGATGTAGCCTGGCGCGCCCGGCACGTAGTGGCTGCCGATGGCCACGCCACGGCCGTCCATGGCGGCTTCGATCACGGCCTTGCGGTCGATGGCCGCGGAGATGGCGCGGCGCACGCGCACGTCGTCGAGCGGCTTGCGCTTGTTGTTGATCGCGAGGATGGCTTTGCCGCGCGAGGCGTTGAACACCACCTGGAAGCGCTTGTCGTTCTCGAACTGCGCAAGGCTCCGCGAGACCGAGGCATGCGGGAAGAGGTCGATGTCGCCCGACAGCAGCGCGGTGGTCTGCGCAGCCGGCTCCGAGATGAAGCGGAAGCTGGCCTTGCGAATCCGCACGGCCTCGGCATTGCGAAAGCCGTCCCACTTGGCAAGCACGATGCCCGAGCCCTTGGCCCAGCTGTCGAGCCGGTAGGGGCCGGTGCCGACCGGCTTGGTGGCGTTGGTCTCGACCGTCTTGGGGTCGACCAGGATGGCCGAGGACTGGCCGAGCAGGAACAGCAGGTCGGGCTCGATCTCCTTGTTGATCAGCACCACCGTGTGCTCGTCGACCACCTGCGTCGCGAGGTTGGTGAAGGTGCGCTTGTCCTTGTTGGTGCTGTCGGGTGCGGCCGCGCGGTCGAACGAGAACTTGACGTTGCTGGCGCTGAACGGCTCGCCGTTCTGGAACTTCACGCCGCGTTTGAGCTTGAAGGTGTAGGTCTTGAGGTCGGGCGAGATTTCCCAGCTCTCGGCCAGCAGCGGCGTGACGCTGCCGTCGGAGTTGATCTTGGTGAGTGTCTCGAAGACGTTGTAGAGCACCACTTCGGAGATTTCGGCGCCGGCCTTGGCGGTGGGGTCGAGGCCGGTGGGCTCCAGCGTGAGGCCCAGTATCAGCGCGTCCTTTTTTCTTTGTGCCAGCGCCAGGGTGGGCAGCACCAGCGGTGTCAGGGCGGCGGCGCTGGTGGCGAGCAGGGTGCGTCGTTTGAGCATGAAGCGGTGTTCTCTGAACTGGGGGCAAGCATCATCCGCGAGGCGAGGCCTTTTGTGCAACCAGATGCTTATGACGTACTCATCCTTGGTGCTGTTCGCTCATGCGGTTCATTCGGGGCGAGTGCGAATGACACCGGGAGCTCCCCTCCGCGAATGTCCCCCGCTTCGCTCCTCCTTTATTTCGCTGCGGGGAGCACCCGGTGTCATTCGCACAGGACACGCTGCTGGCGATCCTGCGCTCAACCACCGCTCTGTCCAACGCTCGCGTCGATACGGGGCTCTTTTTCGCGAAATAAAGGAGGAGCGAAGCGGGGGACATTCGCGAAAAAGAGCACCGTGTCGGCGTGAGCGTCGCCCTGAACAGCAGCGCCCGAATCACTCCACGCGACAGGTGGCCCCGAAAATCCGGTTCGCTTTCAAACCGGCAACAGCGTGCCACCAATGGGCGTGCGCGGCACCGCATCGAGCAGCGTGCGCGTGTACGGATGCTGCGCGTGGCGGAACAGCTCGCCGGGCGGACCCTGCTCGACGATCTTGCCCTGCCACACCACGCACACGTCGTCGCACAGGTGGTTGACCACCGCGAGGTCGTGGCTGATGAGCAGGTAGCTGATGCCGAACTGCTGCTGCAGGTCCTGCATGAGATTGAGCACCTGGGCCTGCACCGACACGTCGAGCGCGCTCACAGGTTCGTCAGCCACGATGAGTTTGGGCCGCGTGATCAGTGCACGTGCGATGGCGATGCGCTGGCGTTGGCCACCCGAGAACTCGTGCGGGTACTTGTCCATGTCGGTGGTGCGCAGGCCCACGGCGGCGAGTGCTTCGGCGGCGCGTTCGCGTTGCACGGCGCGGCTGGTTTCGGCCAGCGCTTCGAGTGGCTCGGCCACGATGCGCGCGACGGTCTGCCGCGGATCGAGCGAACCGTACGGGTCTTGAAAGACCATCTGGAAGTCGCGCCGCGCAGTGCGCAGCTCGGCCTTGGGCAGCGTGTGCAGGTTGCGGCCTTCGAGGGAGACGGTGCCCGAGGTCGGCGTGTCGAGCGCCATCACGAGGCGCGCGATGGTCGACTTGCCGGAACCCGATTCGCCGACGATGCCCAGGCTCTTGCCGGCCTCGACCTTGAAGCTCACGCCGTTGAGTGCCTTCACGGTCGGCGGTGGGCCGAAGAGTTTCTCGCGCGGCATCGCATAGTGCCGCACGAGATCTGTGACAGCCAGCAAGGGCACGGAAGAAATGGGCTCGCTCATGGTGCGACGGTGAGGCCTTCGGCCGCGATTTCTTCAAGACGGATGCAGCGCACCGCATGGTCCTGCGGCAGCATCGTGGCCGGCGGCCGTGTGGTCTGGCAGGCGTCGATGGTGTAGCTGCAGCGGCCCGCGAAGGGGCAGCCCGGTGGCAGGTCGACCAGCTCGGGCACGCTGCCTCTGATGGTGGCAAGGCGCACGCCACGCGGTGCGCCGATGGCGGGGCGTGCGGCGAACAGGCCCTGGGTGTAGGGATGCGCGCGGCGCGCGAACACCACCTCGGTCGGCCCGCTCTCGACCACGCTGCCGCCGTACATCACGAGCATCTTCGAGACGGTCTGCGCGATCACGCCGAGATCGTGCGAAATCAGGATCAGTGCCATGCCGCGCTCGGCCACGAGGCTCTGGATGAGTTCGAGGATCTGCTTCTGGATGGTCACGTCGAGCGCGGTTGTCGGCTCGTCGGCGATCAGCAGGTCGGGGCCGCAGGCCAGGGCCATCGCGATGCCGATGCGCTGGCGCTGGCCGCCCGAGAACTGGTGCGGATAGGCATCCAGGCGCGAAGCCGCATCGGGGATGCCCACGCGGTCTAGCAGCGCGAGAACTTCCTTGCGTGCTTCTGCTTTCGACAGGCCGCGGTGCAGCCGCAGCGGCTCGCCGACCTGGCGTGCGATGGTGTGCACCGGGTTCAGCGCCGTCATCGGCTCCTGGAAGATCATGCCAATGCGGTTGCCGCGAATCTGGCACATGGATTTTTCATCGCGGCCGACAAGCTCGGTGTCGTCGAACCTGATGCTGCCCGTGACATCCGCGGTCGATGGCAGCAGGCCCATCAGCGACATCACGGTGATCGACTTGCCACAGCCCGATTCGCCGACGATGCCCAGCGTTTCGCCACGCTCCAGCGAGAACGAAACGCCGCGCACGGCCTGCGCCGGGCCTCGCTGCGTCTGCAGGCCGATATGGAGGTTGTTGACTTCGAGGAGGGGCATGGCGCTTAGCGGGCGCGGGCGAGGCGAGGATCGAGTAAATCGCGCAAGCCGTCGCCCAGCAGGTTCAGGCCCAGCACGGCCATCGCGATGGCCATGCCCGGGAACACGGCGAGCAGGGGCGCCTGGAACATCATGGTCTGTGCTTCGCTGAGCATGCGGCCCCACGAAGGCTGCGGTGGCTGCGTGCCCAGACCCAGGTAGGACAGGGCAGCTTCGGCCAGGATCGCAATGGCGAAGCGGATCGTGATCTGCACGATCAGCACCGCCGAGATGTTCGGCAGCACGTGCTGCATCGTGATCGAGAACGGGCCCTTGCCGCAGGCGCGCGCGGCGGCCACGTACTCGCGCGACCAGATCGCATTGGCTGAAGCGCGCGTGATGCGCGCGAAGGTCGGGATGTTGTAGATGCCGATCGCAACGATGGCATTCACGATGCCAGCGCCGAACACGGCAGTCATCATGATGGCCGACAGGATCGCGGGGAAGGCGAGCGTGAAGTCGGTCAACCGCATGATGGCTTCTTCGATCCAGCCGCGTTTGGCGGCGGCCAGCAGGCCCAGCGCGGTACCGACGACGAGGCCGATGCCGACCGCGATCACTCCGACAAGAATCGATGCGCGTGCGCCCACGAGCAGCAGCGAGGCGACGTCGCGCCCGTAGGTGTCGGTGCCCAGCCAGTGCGAGCCGGTTGGCGGCTTCAGCTTGTTGGCCATGTCCATGTCGTAGGGCGACCACGGCGTCCAGACCAGCGAGACGGCTGCTGCAAGCAGCAGGAGCAGCGTCAGCACGCCGCCGATGACGAAGCTGCGGTGCTGCAATGCGCGGCGCCAGAAGCCCGGCACCTTGAGCGCGGCGGCGCTCGGGACTGTCGCGCTGCTCATATGTCGCTCGCCTTGATGCGCGGATCGATCACTGCGTAGAGCACATCGACCACGAAGTTCACGATAACCACGAGCGCTGCAAGCAGCATCACGCAGTTGCGCACCACGATCAGGTCGCGGTTGCTGATGGCCTGGAAGATCAAGCGGCCCAGGCCCGGCAGGTAGAACACGTTTTCCACCACGATGGTGCCGGCCAGCAGCTCGGAGAACTGCATGCCCATGACCGTGATGACGGGGATCATCGCGTTGCGCAGCACGTGGGTCCACAGCACCATGCGCTGCGACACACCTTTGGCGCGCGCGGTGCGCACGAAGTCTTCGCGCATCACTTCGAGCACCGCAGAGCGCGTGATGCGCGCGAGGATCGCGGCCTGCACCACGGCCAGCGAGAGTGCAGGCAGCAGGAGCGACTTGAGACCCGCGAAGAAGCCTTCGCCCCAGCCCTCGAAGCCGCCTGCGGAGAACCACTGCAGTTGCACCGAGAACACGAGGATCAGAAGAATCGCGAACCAGAAATTGGGAATGGCGATGCCCACTTGGGCCATGCTCATCAGGCCGACGTCACCGAGCTTGTTGTGGCGGGCGGCGGCAGTCACGCCCACCAACAGCGCGATCACGACGGTGATGGCCATTGCCAGCAGCGCGAGCGGCACAGTGAGCGCGAGCCGCTCGAGGATCAGGTCGAGCACCGGCGAGCTGTAGGCGTAGCTGTCGCCAAGGTTGCCGGTCAGCATGCCGCCGATCCAGTGCCAGTAACGCGTCCAGGCGGGTTGGTCGAGGCCGAGCTTGGTGGCGAGCGCGGCCACGGCTTCGGGCGAGGCATCAGGGCCCATGAGCATCTGCGCGGCATTGCCGGGCAGGATCTCCAGGACAAGGAAAACGATGACAGAGGCGCCGATCAGCGTGCCGATCAGCGTGGCGAGGCGCTTGAATAAAAACAGACTCATGGGGCGGGGCGCAGCATAACTGACTCCTGCAACAAGCGTGCCGCTTGTGAGACCTTTGTCACTAACTTGCATGCCGCCCTGACGCTGCTGGGGGCTCCGTGCGGCCCGACCCGGCCCGGTCACCCGACCCGTCGATAATCGGGGCATGGCCCTCATGATCACCGACGAATGCATCAACTGTGATGTCTGCGAGCCCGAGTGCCCGAACGATGCGATCTACATGGGCGCCGATTTCTATGAAATCGATCCGCACAAGTGCACCGAGTGCGTGGGCCACTTCGATGAGCCCCAGTGCGTGCAGATCTGCCCGGTGGCCTGCATTCCCCTGAATCCCGAGCACGTGGAAAGCCGCGAGACGTTGATGCAGAAGTACCAGCGTCTCACGGCGATCAAGGTGACGACGGCCTCAGCCGGCGTCTGAGCCGGCGGACTTCGGCTTCTTTTTCTTCTTGCGCTGCGGCGCATCGCCGGCCGCCTTTGTACTTGGCGTGCTGCTGCTGAAACTCATGCTGGACTTGCGCGGCTCGCTGGCCATCTTGCTCGCGTGCTCCCGCGATTTCTGCTCGGCCAGGGCCAGACGTCTTTCAGCCATGGCTGCGCCTCTCGCTTCCCGCGCGGCCTGGCGGTCCCTGTCGTGGGCCGCTTTCTCCTGGGACAACCGGCTGCGTTCCAACTGATCGGCCTGGGTTCTGGCGCTGCGTGTGCCGGCATCGGCAGCCCGGCGGTCCTGGTCGCTGCGGTTGTCATCCACCTTCACCGTCTTGCCGCCTTCGCAGGGGCGATCGGAATAGGTGTTGCCGCATCGCCATGTCTGCGCGGAAACATCCAGGGAATAAGCACAGGATGCTATTGAAAATATAGCGACCCAGACATTCCCCGCTCTTGCTCTTCTCTTTCTCATTTTTATTTCTCTCCCTCCCTGCGCTCCCGTTGCCGGCTAGGTGGCGGCAGGCGTGCCCCCTTCGCCGGGCTCCCGCCGCGGCGGTTTGGGCCGCGGCGGTTTGCTCGTGTGAATGACCAAGGTCGCTTTCTCCATCTCGCCGGCCACGAGCGCGGGCGCTGCGTGCAGCGTGCGGACG
Organism: Variovorax sp. PAMC26660; assembly: GCF_014302995.1. Classification (NCBI taxonomy): domain Bacteria; kingdom Pseudomonadati; phylum Pseudomonadota; class Betaproteobacteria; order Burkholderiales; family Comamonadaceae; genus Variovorax; species Variovorax sp. PAMC26660. The sequence continues at coordinate 1,321,178 of NZ_CP060295.1, read as the reverse complement.
ATGGCGTCCTCGATCGCTTCGCGTTGTTCCTTCAGCGGTTTCTTGAGCACCCAGTTGACGACCTCCGACTTCACGCCCGGATGCCCGATGCCCAGGCGCAGCCGCCAGTAGTCGCCGGTGCCAAGCTGTGCGTGGATGTCGCGCAGGCCGTTGTGTCCCGCGTGGCTGCCGCCGAACTTGAGCTTGGCCTGGCCGGGCACCACGTCGAGCTCGTCGTGCACCACGAGGATTTCTTCGGGCGCGATCTTGAAGAAGCGCGCGAGCGCCGCCACCGACTTGCCTGACAGGTTCATGAAGGTCTGCGGCTCCAGCAGCCAGATGCTCTGGCCGCCGATGTTGGCGCGTGCCGCAAGGCCGTGGTAGCCGCGCTCGGGCACGAGGTTGAGTTTCCAGTCGCGCGCAAGGGCGTCGATCCACCAGAAGCCCGCGTTGTGCCGCGTGGCTTCGTACTCAGGCCCCGGGTTTCCGAGGCCGACGAAAAGCTTGATCATGGCCGGGATTATCCCGCCGCCAAAAAGCAAAAGGCCCGCACGGGGCGGGCCTTTTGGCTCATTCGCGAGCTTGCGAAGAAGAGATTACTTCTTGGCAGCGGGCGTCTTGGCTGCAGGGGTCTTGGCTGCGGGCTTGCCGCCCTTGCCAGCCGGTGCTGCGGCAGCTGCGTCGGCAGCGCCTTCGACGGGTGCGTCGACTTCTTCAGCCGCCGGCGACACGGCCGAAGCCAGCACCGGATTGACCTTGCCGTGGCTGACCCACTTCACGCCCTTGGGCAGCTTGATGTCCTTCAGCGTGACGGTGCCGTTCTTCTTCAGGCCCGACAGGTCGACTTCGATGAATTCCGGCAGGTCGGTCGGCAGGCAGTTCAGTTCGAGTTCGGTCGTCACGTGATTGACCAGGTTCAGGTCGATCTTGACGGCGTCGGATTCTTCTTCGCCCTTGAAGTGCAGCGGCACCTTCAGGGTCATGCGGGTCTTGGCATCGACGCGTTGGAAGTCGATGTGTTGCACCAGCTGGCGGAACGGGTGGTACTGAACGTCACGCAGCAGAACCTTGCTGGTGGTGTCGCCGAGTTCCATTTCGAGCACGGTCGAATGGAAGGCTTCCTTCTTCAGGGCGTGCCACAGCGCGTTGTGATCGATCTCGATCAGTTGCGGCTGGGTGTCACCACCGTAGACGATGCCAGGGGTCTTGCCCGAGATGCGGAGACGGCGGCTCGCACCCGTGCCCTGCTTTGCGCGCTCAAAAGCGACGAATTTCATAGTTAGCTCCTGTGAGAGTCCACCGCGACCAGTGAGACTCCGGTTCAACAAGGGCTCCTGCCCCGAAAGGGGAGAGGAGCCCGCTTTTTGCTCAGATCAGAACAGGTTGTCCTGGTCCGAGAACAAACTCATCACCGACTCGCCCTTGGCAATGCGCTGGATCGTTTCGGCGATCAGCGGTGCCACGGAGAGCTGGCGGATCTTTCCGCAGCCCAGGGCCGCATCGGAAAGAGGAATGGTGTTGGTCACGACCACTTCGTCGAGGGCCGAGCCCTGCGTGATGCGCTCGATGGCCGGGCCCGAGAAGATCGGGTGCGTGCAGTAGGCGTAGACGCTCTTGGCGCCGCGCTCTTTCAGCACTTCGGCCGCTTTGACCAGCGTGCCGGCCGTGTCGATCATGTCGTCCATGATCACGCAGTTGCGGCCGTCGATCTCGCCGATCACGTTCATGACTTCGCTGACGTTGGCCTTCGGACGGCGCTTGTCGATGATGGCGAGGTCGCAGTTCAGTTGCTTGGCCAGCGCACGGGCGCGAACCACGCCGCCGACGTCGGGCGAGACCACGATCAGGTCTTCGTAGTTCTTGGCGCGCAGATCGCCCAGCAGCACTGGCGACGCGTAGATGTTGTCGACCGGAATGTCGAAGAAACCCTGGATCTGGTCGGCGTGAAGGTCCATCGTGAGCACACGCTCGACGCCGACGGTTTCCAGCAGGTTGGCCACGACCTTGGCCGAGATCGGCACGCGGCTCGAACGCGGGCGGCGGTCCTGGCGGGCATAGCCGAAATAGGGAATCACGGCGCTGATCCGCTCGGCCGAAGCACGCTTGAGCGCATCGACCATGATCAGCAGTTCCATCAGGTTTTCGTTGGTCGGTGCGCAGGTCGACTGCACCACGAACACATCGCGCGCCCGGACGTTCTGGTTGATCTCGACGGTGACTTCGCCATCGGAGAAGCGACCGACGCGTGCGGCGCCCAGCGAGGTGCCGAGGTTGTGCGCGATTTCCGCGGCAAGGCCTGGATTGGCGTTGCCGGTGAAAACCATGAAATCAGGGTGATTAGCCTGCATGAGCGCGTCCCGGCAGTGCGAATTGGCTGAGGAAGCCGCCAAAAGGTTTGTGATGCGTGGCGGCCGGTGAGCCGCCGATTATTGCAGCGGGTGGGCTGCAAAAGAAGACTGCGGCCGTCGGGCCGCAGTCTTTGAAGATTTGGCAGGGGAGAAAGGATTCGAACCTTTGCATGCTGGAATCAAAATCCAGTGCCTTAACCAGCTTGGCGACTCCCCTACACGGGTCGATGGTTTTCACCACCAACCGATATATGTCGCGTCGAACCGAACAAACGGTCCGACTATCTTCAGGTTGCCCACCCCCAGAGAGGATGAACAGCCAAATTGCTGCATTGACGAACCTGCCAGCCTTCGGGGGCTTCGAGCAGTTCCGCGTCTTGCGGCGCTTGCGGCATCTTTGCGAACACTGAACTTCCGGAGCCGGTCATCCGGGCTTTCAATCCTTGGGCGCCGAGCCATTCGATGGCCTCGGTGACCGCGGGGCAAAGCCGCTGAGCAACCGGCTGCAGGTCGTTTCGACCGAAGTCGCCGAAGTCGAAAACCTGGTTTCCCAAGTTTGGAGCTTCAAGCTGTTCGCTATCTGCAGCAAAGCCCGAGATTATAGCAACAGGAGTTGCACGTTCAAGATCGGGCGCAGAAAAAATTAATCGGGTATCGAGTCCTTCGGGCGGCTTGACCACCGCGAAGTGCGCGGGAGGGAGTGTAACCGGACGAATTTCCTCGCCGATGCCTTCGACCCATGCATTGCGGCCTGCAAGGAAGAAAGGCACGTCGGCGCCCAGCTTCAGTCCGATGTGCGCCAGGCGCGCAAGGGGCAGGTTCAGGCCCCACAAGCGGTTCAGCGCCAGCAGGCAAGTAGCGGCGTCCGAAGAACCACCGCCCATGCCTGCTTGCGCCGGCACATGCTTGGCGACCGAGATGTGGGCGCCCTGGCCGGGTGCGGCGAACACCTGCAGCGCACGCGCGGCGCGCAGGATCAGGTCGTCGGCCGGCAACTCGGTCGTCAGGTCTTCGCGGCTCAGTTGGCCATCGCGACGAAGCTCGACATGCAGCGTGTCGCACCAGTCGATCAGCATGAAGACCGATTGCAGCAGGTGGTAGCCGTCGTCGCGCCGGCCGGTGATATGCAGGAAGAGGTTGAGCTTGGCCGGCGCGGGAAGGTCGTAGATCGCCTTCATGACCGCTCGAACACGATGCGCAGGTCGGCCCTGGGGCCGGGTGATTCACGCACGGCTTGCAGGCGCCCGCTGCCGAGCTGCGCCAGGTCGGGTTTCCAGCCGGGCACGGGCTCGTTGCGGCCTTCCAGCCATCCGAACAGCGCGCCGACCGGAATGGCGGCGCCAGTGGCTGCTTCGACAAGGGCATCGACGGAGTCGAAGCGCCGTGTGTTGTTGCCGTCCTTGAGCAGGGCTTCGCCCGGCGTCCAGTGCAGTTGCGCCAACGTGCTGCCGATGGGCGTCGTGAGCGTGAGATCGCCTGCTTCGGCCGAGCCGCGCAACTCGAACAGCGCGGCGAAGGTCTGCGCCGGTTCGCTCTCGATACGCAGCGACATGCGGCCGCTCCAGCTGTCCGAAGTTTTCGGCCCCGACGAGCCGCCCGACAGCTGGGCGCAACCGGCCATCAAAAGAAGAGCCGCTGCGCCCATGGACAGAACGGCACGACGGCCGTTCAGCGCCCCGTCAGCGCAGGTCATGGCTTGACCCGCAAGCGCTTGAGCGTTTCCTGCAGCGTCTCGTTCTCGGCGTCACTCAGCAGGGCTTCTTTCCAGATCGTGACCGCGCGGTCCTTCTGGCCAGTGCTCCACAGGACTTCGCCGAAATGCGCGCCGATCTCGGGGTCGGGGCGCGTCTTGTAGGCGGCCTCCAGGATGCGGATGGCCTCGGTCGTGTTGCCGAGCCGGAACTCGACCCAGCCCAGGCTGTCGGCGATGAACGGGTCTTCAGGCGCCAGTTGCACCGCCTTCTGGATCAGCGTGCGTGCTTCGTCGAGCCGGATCTTGCGATCGGCGAACGAATAGCCCAGCGCGTTGTACGCATTCTGGTTGTCGGGCTTGAGCTGCATCAGCCGGCGCAGCAACCGTTCCATGTCGTCGAGGCGGTTGAGCTTCTCTGCAATCATGGCCTGGTCGTAGACCAGATCGCCGTCATCCGGCGTGGCTGTGGAGGCCTGGGCCAGCATGTCGTAGGCGGCCTGGTATTGCTTCGCGTCGCGCAGCAACTGCACTTCGGCGAGGAACTTCTGCTTCTTGTCGTCGGGCGTGCGCTCGGGCAGGTTGCGAATGACTTCGCGTGCCTGCGCCAGCTTGCCCTGGCGTGCCAGCAGGCCTGCGCGGCGGCTCTGTGCGGCCACCAGTTCGTCGGGGCCGTCGACACGGGCCAGCCAGCGCTCGGCGGCCGTGAAATCCTTGCGCCGTTCCGCCAGTTGCGCGAGGGCGAGGTAGGCCTGCGATACGCCGCGCTTGCGTTCGGCGGCATCGGCCGCATCCTTGCCCTGGCTGCCCGACAGGTCGACGAAGCGCTTGATCGAGGTTTCGGCCGCTGCGTCTTGTTTAGCCTGCATCTGCAGGCTGCCGAGCAGCAGCCACGGCTCGGCGAGTTCGGGCCGCGACGAGGTCACTGCCTGGAGTTGCGTGGTGGCGTCGCCAAAGCGCCGGTTCTCGACCAGCACGCGGGCGTAGGCAATGCGCAGGTCGGGCGTGGCCTTGGGGTTGTTGCTCAGGTAGCGCGTCACGATCGGCTCGGCGAGCGGCTGGCCGGGATCGATCATTTCGAGCGCCAGCGCAGCCGGCGCGTCGGATGCCGGATCGATGTCCTGGCCCTTGCGCGCCGCGTCCAGCGCGCCGGAGGCATCGCCCGCGTTGAGGCGCAGGCGGCCGACAGTGGCCCATGCCAGTCCGCCCGAAGTGGGGCTCTTGAGCTCGTCGACCAAGGCTTGTTCGACCACCGAGGCGGCCTGCTTCTTGTCCGCGGCGCGAGAGTAGTTGCGCGCGATCACCGCCATCAGCAGCGGGCGCTCGATCTGCGAGGTGGCTGCCACTTCGGCGCGCAGGGGCTCGACCGTTTCGCTGATGCGGTTCAGCGCGATCAGGATCTGCAGTTCGATGCGGCGGGCATCGCGCGAAGTGGGCAGCGCTTCTTGCCACGCGCGGGCCGCGGCGAGCGCTGCGTCGCCGGAGCGCGACTGCAGCGCGATCTCGACGGCGCGCTGGAACAGCTTGCCGTCGCGCAACCGCCGGGCGGCGTCGAGTACCAGCGCGTAGCCGGAACCCGGGTCGCCGGAACGGGCCGTCATCTCGCCCATCAGGATTTCGTAGAACAGGTCGGCCGTCAGTGCCGATGGCTGAGGAATGGGGTCGCTGGCCTGCTTGCTTGCCGCCGGCCTGGGTCGGGCGGCCGGCTTCGGCGGCGCGGAGCGTTCGATGACCGGCGTCGGGCTACCGGCAGCGGCAGGATCTGAAGAAGATTGCGCGTGAGCCGCGCAGGCCAGAAGAGCAAGAGACGCGGCCGCCGCAAGGCGGTGTCGGCGGGGCGATAGATTCATCTGGCCATAATAATCCAGCCATTTGAACGAGCGCCGCGTGGGGCTTCGTCAACGTCGCAGATTGCCGGAGCTTTACTTTTCATGCCTGAGTTACCCGAAGTCGAAGTCACCCGGCGCGGCATTGCCGACCGCATTGCCGGCGCCCGCATCGACGCCGTGCGCGTCGGCAAACCCTTGCGCTGGGCGCTGATGGTGTTGCCTGAAACGCTAGTCGGACGGCGGGTGCTCCAGGTGCGGCGTCGCGGCAAATACCTGCTGATCGATCTCGATCGCGGCATCCTGCTGCTGCACTTGGGCATGTCGGGCAGCCTGCGTTTCGACGCGGTGTTGCCGCCGCCCGGCGCGCACGATCACTTCGACCTGGTCACCGACCGCGGCACCTTGCGCCTGAACGATCCACGCCGCTTCGGCGCCGTGGTCTATGTGGACCATGAAGAGGCTCCCTGGGCCATCAAGCTGCTCGGCGGCCTGGGCATGGAGCCGCTGGGCGACGACTTCGACCTCGATGCGTTCCATGCCGGCCTCAAGAAACGCAAGGCGGCCATCAAGCTGGTGCTGCTGGCCGGCGACGTGGTGGTGGGCGTGGGCAATATCTATGCGTCCGAGGCGCTGTTCCAGGCCGGCATCCGGCCGACGCTCTCGGCCGCGCGCATCACCCGGCCGCGGGCCGCCAAGCTGCACGCGGCGGTGCGCGAAATACTGGCCCGCGCGGTGGAGAAGGGCGGCAGCACATTGCGCGACTTCTCGAACGTGGACGGGCAGGGCGGCTATTTCCAGTTGGAAGCGACTGTTTACGGCCGGGCTGGCGAGCCTTGTCGGGTTTGTGCAACGCCGATCCGCCTGCTGCGCCAGGGGCAGCGCTCCACCTACTACTGCCCCAATTGTCAGAAGTAACCGTCGGGCACCCTCGACGGATACCCCGCAAACGGTTGCGGCACGACGTGCGATGCTATATTTGTAAATTGTTTCTTACATATTTCCCTTGAGCCGCTCCTTCAACCAACAACTCGATCAGCACGGTGCCTGGCGGAGCAATTTCGCGCACCGGCTGCAGTGGCTGTCCCGCTGGCTGACCGAGAACGAGCTGCTCGACCAGTCCGTGGCCGAGCGCTTGCGCGGGCTCGAGACGCAGATCCGCACCAGCAAGGTCATGGTCGCGTTCGTGGCCGAGTTCTCGCGCGGCAAGTCGGAGCTGATCAACGCGATCTTTTTCGCCGGCTACGGGCGGCGCATCATGCCCGCCAGCGCGGGCCGGACCACGATGTGCCCGACCGAGCTGGGCTACGACGCCGCGCTGGCGCCCAAGCTGCGCCTGCTGCCGATCGAAACCCGCCTGGAGCCCCACTCGCTGGCCCACTGGCGTGAAAAGTCCACGCGCTGGACCGAAATCGCCATCGACGTCGGCAACGCCGAGCAACTGGCGCAGGCGATGAGCAAGGTGGCCGAGGTGCTGTGGGTCGAGAAGGAAGAAGCGCGAACCCTGGGCTTCTGGAACGACGACACGCCCGACGACAACCCGGTGCAGAACGCCGAAGGCCGCGTCGAAATTCCGCGCTGGCGCCATGCCGTGCTGAACATGCCCCATCCGCTGCTGGAACAGGGGCTGGTGATTCTCGACACTCCCGGCCTGAATGCGATCGGCGCCGAACCCGAACTGACGGTGAGCCTGATTCCGCAAGCGCACGCCGTCGTCTTCATCCTCGGCGCCGAAACCGGCGTGACGCGCTCCGATCTGTCGATCTGGCGCGAGCACCTGATCACCGAGGACGAAGGCAACAACACGCGCTTCGTGGTGCTCAACAAGATCGACACCATGTGGGACACGCTGAGCACGCCCGCACAGATCGAGCAGCAGATCGAACGCCAGCGCGACAGCGCGGCCCGCTTGCTCGAAGTGCCGCTCGCGCAGGTGCTGCCGGTTTCCGCGCAAAAGGGGCTGCAGGCCAAGATCCAGCGCGACGGCCCCTTGCTCGAAGCCAGCCGGTTGCTGGCGCTCGAAGCCCTGCTGGGCGAAGGCGTGCTCGGCAAGCGCGAGACCATGTTGCGGCTCGCCGTCGACGCCGGCATGACCGCGTTGCGCGCCGAGGCCGAACGCATCCTGAAGGTGCGCCAGCGCGACCTGTCCGAGCAGGCGCTCGAACTGCAGGGGTTGCGCGGCAAGAACGTTTCGGTGATCCGGCACATGCGCGCGCGCATCGACCAGGAACACGCAGAGTTCGAGGGCAGCAACACCCGCATCCTGGCGCTGCGCTCGGTGCAGGGCAAGCTGCTGCGCGAGGTGTACGCGGTGCTCGGCCGTACCGCGCTCAAGGCCGACATGGTGCGGTTATCGACTGCGCTCAAGCGTCCCGGCGTCAAGTTCAACGTCCGCAAGGTGTATGCGGAGACTTTCGATTCGCTGCGCAACAACCTGCGCGAAGTGCAGGCGACCACGGCCGAGATCCAGTCGATGCTGCACGCCACCTTCCGCCAGCTCAATGCCGAGCAGGGCTTCACCCTGCAGGCGCCGGCCGAGCCCGACCTGACGGGTTTCGAGCAGGAGCTCAGCCAGATCGAACGCAGCCACATCCACTACCTGGGCGTGGGCAACTTGCTGAAGCTCGCGCAGGCCGATTTTTGCGACAAGCTGGTTCGCGCGCTGGCCAGCCGGCTGCGGTTGGTCAACGAAGCCGCCATGACGGAAGTCGAGCGCTGGAGCAAGGGCGCGAGCGCGCAGATCGATGCGCAGCTCAAGGAGCGCCGCCGCAACTTCAGCAAGCGCATCGAGGCGATCGAGCGCATCCAAAGTGCCGCAGGCAATCTGGACGAGCGGCTGGTTGAACTCGCCGCACAGGAAAGCAACCTGGCCGAGCTTCATCACCGCCTGCGCGATTTCACGTCGCTGATCACGCAGCAGGGAAAGCCGCAGCCTGGCGCGGCCGCTGCCGGCGAGTTGCGTGCGGCTTGAGCGTTCCGCCCCCGCGGCGGCTGTCACTTCTTCGAAACTGCCTCCGGACTTCGCGGCGCAGATCGTGAGCTGGCAGCGCAGTCATGGGCGCAGCGAGCTGCCGTGGCAGAACACCCGCGACCCGTATCGCGTGTGGCTGTCGGAGGTGATGCTCCAGCAGACGCAGGTCTCGACGGTGCTCGGCTACTTCGCGCGTTTTCTCGAGCGCTTTCCTGATGTGAAGGCGCTCGCTGCAGGCACGGAAGACGAGGTGTTCGGTCTCTGGAGCGGCTTGGGCTACTACAGCCGCGCGCGCAACATGCACCGGTGTGCGCAGGACATCGTCGCCCGATTCGGTGGCGAGTTTCCGCGCACCGCCGCTGATTTGGTGACCTTGCCCGGCATCGGCCGCTCCACCGCCGCCGCAATTGCCGCCTTCTGCTTCGGCGAGCGGGTCGCGATCCTCGACGGCAATGTGAAGCGCGTGCTGACGCGCGTGCTCGGCTTCGGCGGCGACATGTCTTCATCGGCCCAGGAGCGCGCGCTGTGGGACCTGGCGACGCAACTGCTCCCGCCCGCCGAACAGCGTGAGGCGATCGCGCACTACACGCAGGGGCTGATGGACCTGGGTGCCACGGTCTGCCTGCCGCGCAAGCCGAGCTGCATGATCTGCCCGGTCGACAAGACCTGCGTGGGTTTGCGTGAAGGCGGGCCGGAGCGCTATCCCGTCAAGACCCGCAAGCTCAAGCGCAGTGCCCAGTCGCTCTGGGTGCTGGTCGCCCGCGATGAAGAAGGCCGTGTGTGGCTTGAGAAGCGGCCGTCGAAGGGCATCTGGGCGGGTCTGTATTGCCTGCCGGTGTTCGACAGCCGCGACGATCTGCTTGCAGCACTGCCGCCCGCCGCGCAGCGTGGCGCACAGGATCTGCCGGCCTTCGTGCACGTGCTGACCCACAAAGACCTGCACATGCATCCCGTGCTGCTGCAGGGCAGTCAGCCGCAAGGCGAGGCCGCACGCTGGGTCGATGCCGAGGAATGGGCCCGCTTGGGCTTGCCTGCGCCGGTGCGCAAGCTGCTGGAGAGCAGCAGCGCTGTCTGACGGCTAGCTTGCGTCGAGTTCGCGATGGCGCTTGAGTGCGCCCCAGCGTGCGCCGAAAGAACGCGCCAGTTGCTCGACCAGGAACACCGAACGATGCTGCCCCCCGGTGCAGCCGATAGCCACCGTGACGTAGCTGCGATGGTCGCGCGCCAGCGCATCGAGCCAGTGGGACAGGAACTGCTCGATGTCGTCGTACATGCGTGCCACGTCGTCGTGCTCGCGCAGCCATTCGATCACCGGCTCGTCGCGGCCCGTGAGCGGACGCAGCGCGGGCACGTAGTGCGGGTTGGGCAGCATGCGCACGTCGAACACATAGTCCGCGTCGAGCGGCACGCCACGCTTGAAGGCGAATGACTCGAACACCAGCGTCAACGCGCTTTGCGGCGCAGAGATCAAGGCCTTGATGTAGCTCTGCAATTGGGCCGGCCGTATCAGGCTGGTGTCGATCACGTCGGCACCGTCACGCAGGTCACCCAGCAGCTCGCGTTCGAGCTCGATGGCCTGCGTGAGCACGCGATGCTGGTCGGGCACGTCGGTGCGGCCTTCCTGGCGCGAAAGCGGGTGACGGCGGCGGGTTTCCGAGTAGCGGCGCAGCAGGGCGTCGGTGGTTGCATCAAGGAACAGCGAACGCAGCGAGATGCCATCGCGCCGCAGCGCTTCGAGCTGCTGCGGAACGATCGGCAGCGACACGCCGCTGCGCACGTCCATCGCAATGGCCACGCGCGTGGCCTGCTGCTCGTGCTGCAACGCGATGAAGGATGTCAGCAGCTCGGGCGGCAGGTTGTCGACGCAGTAATAGCCCGCGTCTTCCAGCGCATGCAGGGCCACCGACTTGCCGGAGCCGGACATGCCGGTGATGAGTACGAGGTCGAGGTTCATGGCGCGGTCGCCGAAGTCTTGTGGCCGAGCATTTCGCGTGCATGCGCGAGCGAGGTCTGCGAGACCTTTTCGCCACCCAGCATGCGGGCAATCTCCTTGGCGCGGTTGTCGTTGTCGAGCCGCGAAACGCCGCTCTCGGTACGCGGGCCGTCCTTGCCGGCCGCGGCCGTCTGGCGCTTGGCCACCACGAGGTGATGGTCGGCGCAGGCGGCCACTTGGGGCAGGTGAGTCACGGCGAGCACCTGCCGGTCGCGGCCCAGTTGCTTCATCAGGCGGCCCACGGTTTCAGCCACGGCCCCGCCGACGCCGGCATCGACCTCGTCGAAGATCAGTGTCTGCGCGGCGCCGAGCTGGCTGGTCGTCACGGCGATGGCCAGTGCGATGCGCGAAAGCTCACCACCCGATGCCACCTTGCCGATGGCGCGCGGCGTGCTGCCGGTGTGGCCGGCCACGAGAAAGGCCACGTCTTCCAGGCCGGCGCGGCCGGGCTGCGCCAGCGGCTGCAGCTCGACCTCGAAGCACCCGCCCTGCATGCCAAGGCCTTGCATGGCCTGCGTGACAGCCTGGGCCAGACGCGGAGCCGCCTGCTTGCGGGCCTTGCCGAGCGCCTTGGCCTCTTTCATATAAGCCTGTTGGGCGTTCTGCTCGATGCGCTCCAGGCCTTCGAGATCGCTTTGCGCGTCGAGCGCCTGCAGTTCGGACTGCCAACCGGCCAGCAGCATCGGCAGCTCGGCCGGCGTGCGCTTGTAGCGACGCGCGAGCGACATCCACAGGCCCATGCGTGCGTCCAGCTCGGCCAGGCTCTGTGGATCGGCTTCGGCATTGCGCAGGTAGCCGTGCAGCGAATGGGCGGCGTCCGACGCTTGCGCCACGCAGGAGGCAAGCACCTCGCCCAGCGATCGGAATTCGGGCTCGATGTGCTCGCAGTTCTGCAGCAGCGTGGCCGCGCGCGTGAGCGCGGACAGCGCGCCGTTGTCGTCGTCTTCCAGCGCCTGGCCGGCGCCTTGCGCGGCGTCGATCAGGGCCTGTGCGTTCGAGATGCGCGAGTGGTTGGTCGAGAGTTCTTCCCACTCGTCGACACCTGGCGCCAGCTTTGCGACTTCGGCAATCTGCCATTGAAGCCGCTCGCGTTCGCGTTGCAGCGAGTCTTGTGCCGAGCGCGCGTGTTCCAGCGCGGAGAGCGCCTGCCGCCAGCCGTGCCAGGCGGCATCGAGCGCGTCGGTGCGAATGCCCGCATAGGCATCGAGCAGGCCGCGCACGGCCTCGGGCCGCGTCAGGCTTTGCCAGGCGTGCTGGCCGTGGATGTCGAGCAGGCGGTCGCCAAGCTCGCGCAGTTGCGTGGCTGTGGCCGGGCTGCCGTTGATCCAGCCGCGGCTGCGGCCCTGCAGGTCGACGGTGCGGCGCAGCAGCAGCGCGTCGCCGGCTTCGAAGCCGCCTTCGTCAAGCCAGGTGGCAAGGGCCGGGTCTGCGTCGAATTCGGCGCTCACGTCGAGCCGTTCGGCGCCTTCGCGCACCGCGCCTGCGTCGGCGCGGTTGCCCAGCGCCAGTTGCAGCGCATCGATCAGGATGGATTTGCCGGCGCCGGTTTCTCCGGTCAATACCGTGAAGCCGGCGGACAGGTCGAGTTCAAGTGATCGCACGATCACGAAGTCGCGCAGTGCGATGCGTCGCAGCGCCATGTCAGGAGCCCCCTTCGTTCCAATGAAGTTTCTTGCGCAGCGTGTCGAAATAGCTCCAGCCCCGGGGGTGCAGGAAGCGCACCCGGAAGTCGGAGCGGCGCACCACCACGCGATCGCCGATCGCGAGGGAGGCCAGTGACTGCATGTCGAAATTGGCGCTGGCGTCGCGCCCGCCCACCAGCTCGATCACGATCTCGTCGGCATCGGGCAGCAGCACGGGGCGGTTCGACAGCGTGTGTGGCGCGATCGGCACCAGCACCCAGCCGGGCACCGCCGGATGAAGCAAAGGACCGCCGGCAGACAGCGCATAAGCGGTCGAGCCCGTGGGCGTGGCGATGATCAGGCCATCGGCGCGCTGGTTGGCCACGAAATGGCGGCCCACCGACACGCGCAACTCGACCATGCCGGAGGTGGCGCCGCGATTGACCACCACGTCGTTCATGGCGAGCGTGTCGAACACCGACACGCCGTCGCGCATGACCTGGGCGTGCATCAGGCTGCGGTGGTCTTCCTCGTACTCGCCGGCCAGCATCGGGATGAGCGTGGCCTGGTAGTTGTCGAGCGGAATGTCTGTGATGAAGCCGAGCCGGCCGCGGTTGATGCCGATCAGCGGAATGCCGTAGCTGGCGAGTTGCCGGCCGATGCCCAGCATGGTGCCGTCGCCGCCGACCACCAGGCCGAGGTCGCAGCGCTGGCCGATCTCTTCGACCGACAGGGCTTCGTAGCGCGGATGGGCCGGTGCGCCGTCATCGGCTTCTTCCTCGCAGGTCGAGCGCTCGACAAACACCTTGCAACCCTGCGATTCCAGGAAGGTGCCGATGCTCTCCATCACGCCGTCGCGTGCATCCGCTTGCGCGCGGGCGCCGGATGCCTGGTATTTGCCGATCAGGGCGACGTGACGAAAGCGAGAAGTCATTCACAAATTACAACACTAAAATCTTGCAATGCTGGACGACCGTGCCAAGTTGCTGCTCAAGACGCTCGTCGAGCGCTACATCGCCGACGGGCAACCCGTCGGGTCACGCACGCTATCGCGTTCCTCGGGGCTGGACCTGTCGCCCGCGACCATCCGCAACGTCATGTCGGACCTGGAGGCATTGGGGCTGATTGCCAGTCCGCACACCTCGGCGGGCCGCGTACCAACCCATCGCGGCTACCGCCTCTTCGTCGACACCATGTTGACGGCCCAGCGCGAGCAGATGAGCACGCCGAGCCTCGCACCCGACCAGCCGCAGAAGGTGATTGCCAACGCGGCCCATCTGCTGTCGAACTTGTCGCAGTTCGTGGGTGTGGTGATGGCGCCTCGGCGCGCGTCGGTGTTCAAGCAGATCGAGTTCCTGCGGCTGTCCGAAAACCGGCTGCTGGTGATCATCGTGTCGCCCGATGGTGACGTGCAGAACCGGGTGATCTTCCCGGAGGCCGACTATTCGCAGTCGCAACTGGTCGAGGCCTCGAACTACATCAACGCGCACTACGCGGGCCTGACGATCGAGCAGGTTCGCGACCGTTTGCAGTCCGAGGTCGAGAAGCTGCGCGGCGAGATCGCAGCACTGATGCAGGCGGCGGTGCAGGTCAGCTCCGAGGTATTGACCGAGGCACAGGAAGACGAGGTCGTGATCTCCGGCGAGCGCAACCTGCTCGCGGTGAGCGATTTCTCCAGCGACATGGGGCAACTGCGCCGCGCCTTCGAGCTCTTCGAACAGAAGGCGCAGCTCATGCGGCTGCTCGATGTGTCGAGCAAGGCCGAAGGCGTGCGCATCTTCATCGGCGGCGAGAGCCAGGTGGTCCCGTTCGAGGAACTCTCCATCGTCAGTGCCAACTACGAGGTCGATGGGCAGGTGGTCGGCACACTGGGCGTGATCGGGCCGACGCGCATGCCTTACGAACGCATGATCCAGATCGTCGACATCACATCGCGGCTGATCGGCAATGCGTTGAGCCACCGCAAGTGAGCGGGTGGGTGGCGCGGCACGAATAGAATCGTGCCCGCGTGGGCCGTTAGCTCAGTTGGTTAGAGCAGTGGACTCATAATCCATTGGTCGATGGTTCAAGCCCATCACGGCCTACCACCACGCTTTCCCCCTGAAAGTACCTCGAAAGAGCAGCCATCACGCGGCTTTCTTCGTGGATCATCTTTGGACGCCGCAGCCGATGCTGGCCTGCACTTCGTCCATCACAAGCCGCCGCTCATGCGCGCTGCCCCGTCCTGCTGGCCAGAACCGACGGCCCCTTCACCAGTCCGACCGCCAGCGCGGACAGGATCAGCGCAATCGACGTCCACTCGGAACCACTTGGCTGCTGTCCAAAGATAAGGATGGAGCCAGCGATGCCGAACACCGGAATCAGAAGGGAAAGCGGTGCCACGCGCGAAACCGGGTATTCGCGCAGCAGCAGGTTCCATCCCCAATAGCAGAAGTGGGTGGCGCCATAGACCTGGAACAGCAGCGAAAACACCGCCACACCGTCGACATGCTCGAGCAGTGTGAGGTAGGGCGCCGATCCGTGGAACAGCCAGGTCAGCAGGAACAGAGGTATCGGCGGGAACAGGCTGGCCCAGACCACGAAGGCGAAGATCTCGCGCACTCTGGACACCTTGACGACGATGTTGCCGATGCTCCAGGCCACGGCGCTGACCATGACCAGGGAAAAGCCGAGCATGGTAGCCCCATCTGAACGGCCCGACAGAATGCCCACCAATCCAAGTGCTGCCAGCACGAGGCCGACAACCTGCGGCAGGCTCAGTCCTTCCTTGAACAGCAGCACCCCCCAGCCCAGAGTGAAGAAGGCGCTGAACTGGATCAGCAAGGCTGCGCTGCCCGGCGGCACACCCCACGCGATGCCCAGGTTGATCAAGGCCCACATCGCCACTCCGAAGATCAGCCCGTAGGCCGCCAGCCATCCGAAGGCGACCTGCGGGCGCCTGACGATGAACACCAAGGGCAAGGCGGCCAGCGTAAAGCGGATGGCGGTGAGCAGCAGTGGGTCGACTCTGGCCAAGCCAAGTTTGGTGATTGGAAAGTTGAATCCCCAGACGGCCGTCACGAGAATGGCCAGGAGCAGGTGTTTCTTTTGCATGGTCGGTATTTCCGCGTCAAGTGCGCCGGCGCGGAGGGCGTCGGCCAAGGTGACTGTGCTGAATTTCGGCTCGGCCCGCCTTCGATGGCGGGTCAACTGATGTCAAATATGGGCCATGCGAAAAACTGACGCCGATCCCCACGAAAAAACACCGCGCGATGCCGTGGTGGCAGCCCGTGATTACGCGGACGGCGAACTCTTTCCCTCGCACAGCCACCCGCGTGGACAGTTTGCGTACGCTGCCTGCGGGGTGATCACCGTGTTCACCGACCAAGGCAACTGGGTCGTCCCGGCGCAACGTGCCATCTGGGTGCCGGCTCGGCTGCCGCACGCGATGCAGATGCGCGGGGCGGTCACCATGCTCAACACCTATGTCCGCAGCAAGGCGGCACAACGCCTGGGGCTGCCGGACGACTGCCGGGTGCTCGACGTGTCGCCGCTGCTGCGTCAACTGCTGGAAAAAGCCGTCGATGTACCTGCGCTGTACAAGCTCGGCGGACGCGATGCGCATCTGATGGGCCTCTTGCTGCACGAGATCGCGGACATGCGGACACTGTCGCTCAATGCCCCGCTGCCCGCCGACCCGCGCCTTGCGCAAGCCTGTCGGGAGATGCTGATTCACCCCTCGCTGGAGATCGGCATCGACGACATGGCGGCACGCACGGGCATGAGCCGCCGCACATTCACCCGGCAGTTCCGGCAGCACACCGGCGTCAGCTACATCGAGTGGCGCCAGCAGGCCTGCCTGCTTGCCGCAGTGGTTCGCTTGGGCCATGGCGAGCCAGTCACGAGGGTGGCCGCAGACTTGGGCTACAGCAGCCCGAGCGCCTTTGCCACCGTGTTCCGGCACGCGCTGGGTGAGGCGCCCAGCCGGTACTTCGATAAAAAATAGTTCGCAGTGCGATGCGCCTCTCGCAGAGGTCGCACCTTCGTTTCCGGATCTCGCCCCGATGGTCCCGTCACCGCGGGATTCCACCAAGGCTGCGCGTGCACCAGTGCGGCGCATACTGGCGCCAAAGCCACATGTCGGGCCCCTCCGGGGTCCCGGGCGTTCGTCCAGGAGACACGCATTGCAGCGAACAAACATTGCAAATCCGGCCTACTTCCACAAGGTCGTCGATTGCCAGTACGCCTGTCCGGCGCACACGCCCGTTCCTGAATACATCCGCATGATCGCGCAGGGTCGCTACAGCGACGCCTACATGATCAACTGGGTCTCCAACGTCTTTCCCGGCATCCTGGGGCGCACTTGCGATCGGCCGTGCGAGCCGGCCTGCCGGCGCGGGCGGGTGGAGGAAAGCAACGCCAAGGATCCCGAGCCGGTGGCGATCTGTCGGCTCAAGCGCGTGGCGGCCGACATGAAAGACGATGTGCGTGCGCGCATGCCGAAGCTCGCACCGAAGAACGGCAAGCGTGTCGCCTGCATCGGCGCGGGGCCGGCCTCGCTCACCGTCGCGCGCGACCTGGCGCCGCTGGGCTATGAAGTGACGGTGTTCGATGGCGAGGCCAAGGCCGGCGGTTTCATCCGCACGCAGATCCCGCGCTTTCGCCTGCCCGAGTCGGTGATCGACGAGGAGACGGGCTACATCCTGGACCTGGGCGTCGAATTCCGCAGCAGCGAGCGCATCGATTCGATGAAGGCCTTGATGGCGCAGGATTGGGACGCAATCTTCGTCGGCTGCGGCGCGCCGCGCGGGCGTGACCTGGACATGCCCGGCCGGCAGGAAGCAGCGGCCAGCATCCACATCGGCATCGACTGGCTCAACTCCGTGTCTTTCGGCCACGTCAGCAGCATAGGCAAGCGGGTGATCGTGTTGGGCGGTGGCAACACGGCCATGGACTGCTGCCGGTCGGCCCGCCGGCTGGGCGGCACCGACGTGAAGGTCATCGTGCGCAGCGGCTTCGAGGAGATGAAGGCCTCGCCCTGGGAAAAGGAAGACGCCCAGCACGAAGGCATTCCGATCATCAACTTCCACGTTCCCAAGGCCTTCGTGCACGAAGAGGGCAGGTTGCTGGGCATGCGCTTCGAGATCGTCCGGGCCGCGTACGACGATCAGGGCCGCCGTTCGCTGGTGCCTACCGGTGAGCCGGACGCCTTCTTCGAATGCGACGAAGTGCTGGTGGCGGTGGGCCAGGAAAACGCCTTCCCCTGGATCGAGCGCGACTGCGGCATCGACTTCGACAAGTCGGGCCTGCCGATGCTGGACAAGAACACCTTCCAGTCCAGCGTGCCCAGCGTATTTTTCGGCGGCGATGCGGCCTTCGGCCCCAAGAACATCATCACCGCCGTGGCCCATGGCCACGAGGCGGCCGTGTCGATCGACAAGCTGCTCCACGCCGAGCCGGTCTACGTGCGCCCTGCGCCCATGACCAACCTGGTGTCGCAGAAGATGGGCATCCACGAGTGGAGCTACGACAACGACACCTCCAACGACCTGCGCTACAAGGTGCCCTGGGCCAAGGCCGAGACGGCGCTGGCCAGCATCCGTGTCGAGGTCGAGCTGGGCTTCGACGCCGCCACTGCCTTCAAGGAGGCTGAGCGCTGCCTGAACTGCGATGTGCAGACCGTGTTCACCGAGACCGCCTGCATCGAATGCGACGCCTGCGTGGACATCTGCCCGATGGACTGCATCAACTTCATCGACAACGGCGAAGAAGCTGAGCTGCGGCCCCGGCTCAAGGCGCCGGCGCTGAACCTGGCGCAAGACCTGTATGTGTCCGGTGGGCTCAAGACAGGCCGCGTCATGGTCAAGGACGAAGACGTCTGCCTGCACTGCGGCCTGTGCGCCGAGCGCTGCCCCACGGGGGCCTGGGACATGCAGAAGTTCCTGCTGAAGATGACGCCCGCGGGGCAGGGGGTGGCTGCATGAGCGCCATTCCACAGATCGAGGCGGTCAACGACTTCGTCATCAAGTTCGCCAACGTCAACGGCTCGGGTTCGGCCTCGGCCAACGAGCTGTTCGCCAAGGCCATCCTGCGCATGGGCGTGCCGGTGAGCCCACGCAACATCTTCCCCAGCAACATCCAGGGCCTGCCGACCTGGTACGAGGTGCGCGTGACCGAGCAGGGCCATCTGGGGCGGCGCGGAGGCACCGACATGATGGTGGCGATGAATCCGCAGACCTGGGACGCCGACCTGGCCGAGCTGGAGCCCGGCGGCTACCTCTTCTACGACAGCACGCGGCCACTGCCGCCGTCGAAATTTCGCAGCGACATCCGCGTGATCGGCATGCCGCTCACCGAAATCTGCAACGCCGTTTATCAAGACCCGCGCCAGCGCCAGCTCTTCAAGAACATCGTCTACGTGGGCGCCTTGGCCATCCTGCTCGGCATCGAGCCAGAGGTGGTCGAAAAGCTGTTCGGCGAGCAGTACAAGGGCAAGGAAAAGCTGTTGGCCTCCAACGTGCAGGCCCTGCACCTGGGCTGCGACTTCGCCAGGGAGAACCTGCGCGAACCCGTGGGCCTGCAGGTGCGGCGTGCCGACCGTGTAGGCAACCGCATCTTCGTGGATGGCAACAGCGCTGCAGCGCTGGGCTGCGTGTATGGCGGCGCCACGGTGGCGGCCTGGTATCCGATCACGCCGTCGTCCTCGGTCGCCGAGGCCTTCCAGAAGTACTGCACGAAATTCCGCGTGGACCCGTCCACCGGCCAGCACCGCTTCGCCATCGTGCAGGCGGAAGACGAACTCGCCTCGATCGGCATGGTGGTCGGCGCCGGATGGAACGGCGCACGCGCCTTCACTGCCACCTCGGGGCCGGGCATTTCGCTGATGACCGAGTTCATCGGGCTGGCCTACTTCGCCGAGATTCCCGTCACGCTCATCAACGTGCAGCGCGGCGGCCCTTCCACCGGCATGCCGACGCGAACCCAGCAGGCCGACATCCTGTGCTGCGCCTACGCCTCGCACGGCGACACCAAGCACGTGCTGCTGTTTCCCCAGGACCCGCACGAGTGCTTCGAGCATGCGGCGGCGGCGCTCGATCTGGCCGACCGGCTGCAGACGCCGGTGTTCCTGATGACGGACCTGGACATCGGCATGAACCAGCGCCTGTGCGAGCCCTTTGCCTGGGACGACAGCGCGGCCTACGACCGCGGCAAGGTGATGAGCGCCGAAGAGCTGGAGGCGGGCCGCGACTTCGGCCGCTACAAGGACGTGGATGGCGACGGCATTCCCTGGCGCACGCTGCCGGGCACGCACCCGACCAAGGGCAGCTATTTCACCCGTGGCACGACGCGCGACGCCTACGCCCGGTATTCGGAGCGCGGGCCGGACTACATCTACAACATGGAACGGCTGCTGAAGAAGTTCGCGACCGCGGCCACGCTGGTGCCGCAGCCGGTGCTCCGGCCTGCCGCCGAGAAGACCGACCTGGGCGTGATCTATTTCGGATCGACCAGCCCGTCGATGCATGAGGCGCTGGAAACGCTGGAAGAGCAGGGCATTCATCTGGACGCGCTGCGGCTGCGCGCCTTTCCCTTTCCGGACAGCGTGGTGCAGTTCCTGGCGCAACACAGGCAGGTGTTCGTGGTCGAGCAGAACCGCGACGCGCAGATGCGCAGCCTGCTAATCAACGAACTGGACGCCGATCCCGCCCGGCTGATCCGGGTGCTGCATTTCGATGGCACGCCGATTACCGCGCGCTTCATCGTTCAGGCCATCAGCACGCATGTGCAGCAGACGCAGGCGTTACGCGCCGCCGGTACCAAGGAATCTGCATGACCTACCTTGCCAAGCCCCGGCTGCGCCATCCGACGCTGGCCACCAACAAGGTCGGCTACACGCGGCGCGACTACGAGGGCAAGATTTCCACGCTGTGCGCCGGTTGCGGCCACGACTCGATCTCCGCCGCCATCATCGAGGCCTGCTGGGAACTGGACATCGAGCCGCACCGCGTGGCCAAGCTCTCGGGCATCGGCTGCAGCTCCAAGACGCCGGACTATTTTCTGGGTGCATCGCACGGCTTCAACACGGTGCACGGCCGCATGCCCAGTGTGCTGACCGGCGCCAACCTGGCCAACCGCGACCTGCTCTACCTGGGCGTGTCGGGTGACGGGGATTCCGCTTCCATCGGCCTGGGCCAGTTCGCGCACGCCATGCGGCGCGGTGTGCGAATGGCCTACATCGTGGAGAACAACGGGGTCTACGGCCTCACCAAGGGCCAGTTCTCGGCCACAGCCGACCAGGGCTCCAAAAGCAAGAAGGGCGTGGTCAACACCGACAACCCGCTGGATCTGGTGGCCATGGCGTTGCAGTTGGGCGCCAGCTACGTGGGGCGCGGCTTCTCGGGCAACAAGGAGCAGTTGGTGCCGCTGATCAAGGGTGCGATCAGCCACGGCGGCTCCGCCTTCATCGATGTGATCAGCCCCTGCGTGGCCTTCAACAACCACCCGGGCAGCACCAAGAGCTACGACTACGTGCGCGAGCACAACGAGGCGGTGAGCCGCATCGACTTCATCAGCGGGCGGGAGGAAATCACCGTCGACCTGGGGCCGGGCGAAGTGATGGACGTTCGCCAGCACGACGGCACGGTGCTGCGCCTGCGCAGCCTGCACCCCGACTACAACCCGGGAGACCGCTACGCCGCCATGGCCTACATGCAGCGGCACCACGAGATGGGCGAGGTGGTGACGGGCCTGCTCTACGTCGATCCGCTGGCCACCGACCTGCACACGGCGCTCAACACCAGCGACCGGCCGCTCAACGCGCTGGGGCCGGCCCAGCTCTGCCCTGGTGCCCAGGCGCTGGAGCGGCTCAACAACTCCTTGCGCTGAGCAAAAGCCAGGCGCACCATCACGACTCCTTCGGAGGGCGCACCATGGCCGAGCGCACCGTTTTCCAGTCCATCTCGCGCACGCACGTCGTCAGCCTGGGCCCGCAGGCCAGCGTGCGCGACGCAGCCTGCGTGATGACACGCGCCAATTGCGGCAGCGTGCTCGTCATGGAGCTGCCGGACACCCTGCTGGGCATCCTGACCGAGCGCGACCTGATGACCCGCGTGCTGGCCAAGGGGCTCGACCCCGATCGCACGGTCGTGCGCGAAGTCATGACGCCGAACCCGATCTGCATACCGCCGGAGACGCTGGTGTCCGACGCTGTGGTGCTGATGCTCGAACGGGGGTTTCGCCATCTGCCGCTCGTGGCAGGGGCAAAGATCCTCGGCGTGTTCTCGGCGCGCGATGCGTTGCCGCGGGAGATCGGCGCCGCCCTCAGCCAGACCGAATTCAATGAACAGGTGAATGACGCTCTGGGTTAGCGCTTCGCAAAAGTCACGCATCAGGTCGGACGATGACAGGCGCATGCAGTGCCATCAGTTCGACGACCCAATCGATGAACACGCGCAGCTTGGCGCTGACATGCCGGTTCGGCGGAAACGCCACGTACAGCGGCATCGGATCGAGGTGCCAGCCCTCGAACAGCGGCACCAGCTCGCCGCGCGCCCGATGCGGTTCGGACATGTAGTCCGGTAGCCAGAGGACCCCGAGACCGGCAAGACCGGCCGCGAGGTAGGCATTGCCGTCATCGACCGAGAACACGTGGCGCCCTTGCACTTCGATGCGCTCGGTGTCGCGGTGCATGGCGTACGGAAAGGCCTTGCCGGTGCGCGACCACAGGAAGCCTATGACGCGGTGATGCGTGTCTTCCAGCTCCCACGGGTGCGAGGGCGTGCCGGCGCGTTCGATGTAGCTGGGCGCCGCGTACACCCCAAGCTGCAGATCGCCCACGCGGCGTGCCATCAGCGATTGGTCGGTGAGTTCGCCGCCGCGCACGACGCAGTCCACGTTCTCGCCGATCACGTCCACCATGCGATCGCTCACGCCCATGTCGATCTGGATGTCGGGGTAGCGCGCGTGGAACGCCGGCAATGCCGGCACCAGGATCATGCGCGCCAGCGGGCTGGGCACGTCCACCCGCAGGCGACCCCGGGGCAGCGCCGACGCGCTGGACAGGCTGGTCTCCGCATCGTCCATGTCGGCCAGCAGGCGCACCACGCGCTCGTAGTAGGCCGCGCCGTCGGCCGTGACGTTGACCTTGCGCGTGGTGCGGTTGAGCAGCTTCACGCGCAGCCGTGCTTCGAGCTGCTGCACCAGTTGCGTCACGCTGGTCTTGCTCATGTGCAGCGTCTCGGCCGCCCTGGTGAAGCTGCCTGCTTCCACCACGCGGGCGAACGCCTGCATCGCGTCGAAACGGTCCATGTCTGCTCCTGCTGGCTCGATGATTGTTTGGGTTCTGCAAACAGTGATTGTTGGCTTTGCCCGTTTATCTGGCGGGCGCGGATCCCTAAAGTCCCTTCATCGTTATCACCGGGGCCGGCTTCGACCCCTTCAAGAAGAAGGCAATCCATGACCAAGCGCGACGTCGTTTTTCCGCCAGGGCGCCAGGCGCTTTATGAAAAAAATCGTTATTCGCCGGCGATCCGCTCCAACGGCTTCCTGTTCGTCTCGGGCCAGGTCGGCAGCCGCGAGGACGGATCGCCCGAGCCCGATCTGCAGGCGCAGGTACGGCTCGCGTTCGACAACCTGAATGCGATCCTGAAGGCGGCAAGCTGCACGTTCGACGACGTGGTCGATGTCACCGTCTTCATGGTGAATCCCGAAGCGCAGTTCGAGAAGATCTGGGAGGTGGTGCCGGAGTATTGGGGCAGCGCACCCCACCCGACGCTGACCGCCGTTGGCGTGACGTGGCTCTATGGCTTCCAGTTCGAGATCAAGGTGATTGCGAAGCTTCCGTAGATCATCGGGCGTCGCGTACGCAGATACCGAGTGAGGGGCCGATAGACTTGGCCGCGGCCGCTACAGCAGTTGCCGTAACTTTCCTGTCAGCCTCCGGCGCCCTTCTCACATGGATTACCTGGCCGAACTTCGACATCGGGGATTTTCTCAAGCGGACGATGGCCGCGATCCCGAAGGTCGCGTGCAATTCGACAGCGACCTGTACGCAGGAACATCCAGCGAACTCACAGTGCAGGTGTATGCAGCCGATCTGCAGGCACTTCAGCGCGAGATCATGCCAACGCTGGAGGCCGTGCTGCCGATGATCGACAACATGGTCGATGCACTCGGGGAGATGGATGCCGATCTGGCGCAGATCATTCTTTTTCGCGAACGGCTCGGTCTTCATTTCTGGTCTCGCGGCATCAACAACGAATTCACGGCGGTCTATGTGCGCAACGATGCGCGCTGGATCTTCCAGGGATTCGGTGAGATCTTTTCCGACGACTGATCGGAAAGGGGCCGCAGTTGCATGGCTGATAGAGGCAAGCCTGCGGTCATCATCTTGCGCATCACCCATGGGCCGCAAGGCGCGCAGATTTTGAAGAATGAAAATATCGAAAAGATATCGAAATTCATTCGAAAGCGGTATTTGTGAATATCGTTGACGGCTCCTAGCATCGCTCCGATTCAGGAGACAAAAAATGCTATCGCTCTCAATGGACGAGGCGAAGAGCCCGCCCCGCGCATCCTCGCGCACCGCGCGCTTTGCGCTCATGGTTTGCTTCCTGGTCGCACTGATCGACGGCTACGACACGTTGATGCTGTCCTTCGTCGCACCACTGATCTCGAAGGAGTGGGGCATGCCGCCGGGCGCTTTCGGCAAGGTCTTCGCGGTGAGTTTCGCGGGTGCGGTGGTCGGTGCCATCGCGCTGGGTGCGGCGGCTGACCGCTTCGGCCGCCGCAAGCTGCTGCTGGCATCGCTCTTCTCGGCCGGCTGCTTCATCGTGCTGAGCGCGTGGTCGACCACGCCCGAGCAACTGATGCTGTGGCGCTTTCTCTCGGGCATCGGCCTGGGCGGTGCGATACCCACCATTTCTGCGCTGGCGGCCGAGCATGCGCAGCCCGCGCACCGCAGCGCGACCGTGTCGCGCATGTTCCTGGGCTTTCCCATAGGCGCCGTGGCCGGCGGCGCCATCACCGCAGCGTTGATGCAGCAGGTGGGCTGGCGCGGCATCTTCATCGGCGGTGGCGTGCTCGCACTGGCGCTGCTGCCGCTGGTGTTCGCGGTGTCCGAGCCCGAGCGCAACCCGTCGCGCGCCGACACGCCGGCGGCCCGTGCCAAACACCCGATTGCCGAGCTGGTGTCCGATGGCCGAGGCCTGGGCACGGCGCTGATCAGTCTCGCTGCCTTCATGATTCTGTTGGTCAGCTACTTCCTGCTGAGCTGGACGCCCAGCGTGCTCTCGATGATCGGCATGAGCGCCCAACGCTCGGCGCTGGCCGGCGTGATGCTCAACGTGGGCGGTGTGGTGGGCGCGTTCGCGATGTCCTTCGTGGTGGCACGCCGCAGCCCCCTCGGTCCGGTGGCGATCTGCCTCGGCCTGGGTGCGCTGCTGGTTCCCTTCTTCGGCTTCCATCTGGTCGGCAGCGAGGTCGCGGCCTTCTGCCTGGTGTTCGTCATCGGCCTGCTGATCATCGGCGGGCAGATGAACATTCCCGCGCTGTGCGTGCACTACTACCCGGCGAACGTGCGCGCGACCGGCGTGGGGTTGTCGATGTCGATCGGCCGCATCGGCTCCATCGTCGGGCCGTTGTTGGGTGGCTTCCTCGTGGGCGCGCAACTGCCGTGGAGCCAGTTGTTCCTGCTGGCGGCCGTGCCGGCACTTCTGGCGGCAGCGGCGCTGGGCTGGATCGCACACCGCACCCGGCGCGCCTGACCCGTCAGGGTTTCTTGCGGCCTGCAGCCGTGTGGGCCGTCGGTGTGGTGCGCAGCAATCGCAACAGGCTGTCCAGGTGCGGGTTGGCATCGGCATCGCGGTAGCCCAGGTAGAGGCTCGATACCGCGTCCTTGTCGAGGATGCGGCTGTACAGCACGCCTTCGAGCTGGATGCACTGCGTGTCGCTCGGCACGATCGCCACGCCGAAGCCTGCGGCCACCAGCCCGATCATGGTCGAGGCTTCGCGTGTCTCGTGCATCACCGCGGGCCGAAAGCCCGCTTTGGCGCACAGCTCCTGCACCTTCCAGTAGAGCCCGATGCCGGCGTCGCGCGGATAGACGATCAGCGGCACGTCCTTCAGCTCGCGCACGTGGATGCCCTTGCCGCGCGTGAGCACGTGCTGCTGCGGCATGGCTGCGACCAGCGGCGCCGAATACCACTCCTCGATGGTCACGCCCATCGGAATGCTCACGTTCGGCTTGCGCAAAACGCCCAGGTCGAGCTCGCGCGCGTGGATGGCGTCGAGCTGGTGCATCGAGGCCATTTCCTGCAGGCGAAGTTCGACGGCAGGGTAGTTCGCTCGGTAGTTGCGAATGGCGGCCGGCAGCCCCGCGGTGAGCACCGACGACGCGGTGAAGCCCACGTTGAGCTTTCCCACCTCGCCGGCGGCGGCGCTCTGGACTTCGTCCTTTGCGCTTTGCACCGACGCGAGGATGGTGCGTGCCCGGTCCAGGAAGTGCCGCCCCGCCTGCGTGAGGTACACGCGCCGCTTGTCGCGCTCGAAGAGCTGGACACCCAGCTCTTCTTCGAGACCGCGAATCTGCGTGCTCAGCGGTGGCTGCGCCATGTAGAGGCGTTCGGCCGCACGGGTGAAGTTGAGCTCTTCCGCCACGGCGACGAAGTAACGCAGGTGTCGAAGTTCCACGATATCTCCAGAGTATCGAACGCCATCCGAATCCGGTATTTCCAGATATGAGGGTCATTCTCTAGCATCTGTCCACACCTGTACAACAAGAGACAAAGGAAGACCCGCATGGCGCAAGACACGGCTTCGACCGCATCCACCAACCTCGTTGTGAGCCGCCTGCTGCAGCGCCTGCCGGTGGCCGCGCTCGGCATCCGCTGCTCGCGCACGCCGGACATCGCGCGCATCGCCAAGGCCAGCGGCCACCATGCGATCTGGGTGGACCTGGAGCACAGCAGCATCGCCATCGACGCGGCCGTGCAGATCTGCGCTGCCGCGCTCGACATCGGCCTCATGCCCTTCGTGCGCGTGCCCGAGCGCGAGTACGGCGTGATCGGCCGGCTGCTCGATGGCGGCGCGGGCGGCATCATCGCGCCGCGCATCGAGACCGTGGCGCAGGCCGAAGACCTGGTGGCGGCCTGCCGCTTTCCGCCGCTGGGCCATCGCTCGGCCATCGGCACGCTGCCGCATGTGGGCTATCGCAAGATGACCGCGCCGGACTTCAACGCGGCCATGAACCGGGCCACCGCCGTGAAGGTGCTGATTGAAAGCCCGCTCGGCATCGCCAACATCGAAGGCATCGCCGCCGTGCCGGGCATCGACATCGTGGGCATCGGCACCAACGACCTCAGCGCCGAGCTGGGCGTGGCCGGCGACTTCAGGCACGCGCGGGTGCGCGCGGCGCACGACGCCGCGCTGGCCGCCTGCCTGCGCGTGGGCAAGCCACTCGCCATCGGCGGCATTGCCGACGCGGCTTATTCAGCCGAACTGATGCACCGCGGCGCAGCACCTTTCCTCATGACCGGCATCGACACCGACCTTCTGCTGGCCGCCGCGCACGAACGCGTGCGGCTGGCGCTTGCCTCCCTCGAAAGCACCGAACCGAAATGACTTCCCCAGAAATCCTCACCTCCAAACCCATGCGCTCGGCCGACACGCTGGCGCGCCCCACCTTCGTCGTGCCTGCGGGCGCCTGCGATGCCCACGTGCACGTCTTCGAAAGCGAAGACCGCTACCCGCATGTGGACCACCCGCACTACACCCTGCCCGACGGTCCGCTTACCAAGCTCGAAGAAATGTGTGACTCGCTGGGCCTGGACCGCTACGTGATCGTGCAGCCCAGCTTCTACGGCACCGACAACCGCTGCATGCTGGGCGCGCTCGATATCGCCGGCGACCGTGCCCGGGGCGTGGCGATGGTGGACGACAGCATCACCGAGGCCGCGCTGCAGGCGATGCACCACCGCGGTGTGCGCGCGCTGCGGCTCGACCTGTTCCTGCGTTCGGGCCTGCCGACCGCCGAGCTGGTGCAGTACATCCAGCGCTGCGTGCGCACGACAAAAGCGCTCGGTTGGCATTTGCAGTTCTACACGCCGGGCTGGGTGGTACGCGACCTGATTCCTTACCTGGGCGACATCGAGGCCGACTTCGTCATCGATCACATGGGCTACATGCTCGAAAGCGACGGCCTCACGCGGCAGGACTTCGACCGGTTGCTGAAGGTGCTGGCCGACGGGCGCGGCTGGATGAAGCTCTCGGGCCCCTACCGCGTGGCCAAGGATGGCAACTACGAGAAGCTGCGCCCGCTCGCGCATGCGATTGTCGAAGCGCTGCCCGGACGCACCATCTGGGGCAGCGACTGGCCGCACATTCCCGAGGGCGGGCGCGACACCGGCGAGCTGCTGAACCTGCTCGCGCACTGGGTGCCCGACGCGCAGGCCCGCCAGCGCATCCTCGTGGACAACCCCGCGCGGCTGTTCGGCTTTGCGCCGCTTTCGCAGTAAGGTGCGCATGCACGACACACGGGACACACCCATGAAGAGCATCCAGGACCTCGATACCTCCGGGGCGCGCGCCGCGGAAACATTCGTTCACGGCGGTACGCGCTACCTCGTGGTTCCCCAACTGGCCGTCGATGTGCCGGGCCAGCCCGCGATGATCACGGTGGGCGACAGCGACATCGATGCGCTCGTCTACTGCTGGCAGGGCGAAGGCTTCGTGCCCCACGCGCGCCTGCCCGTGCCGGGCGGCGAGGATGCCGAGTTCTTCGAGATCGATGGCCGCGCCTTCCTTGCCACCGCGAGCCTGAAGTCCGGCACCGGTCCCTACGACCTCAATGTGCACTCGACGATCTTCGAGCTGAAGGACGGCGCGTTCACCGAATTCCAACGCGTGCCGACCTTCGCGGCCAAGCAGTGGAAGCACTTCGCCATCGGCGAGCGGCATTTTCTGGCGCTCGCACAGGGCGTGACGATGGAGGGCAGCCAGCCCCGCCATCCCTCGAAGTCGATGCTCTGCGAATGGAACGGCGAGCGCTTCGTCGAGTTTCAGCAAGTCGAATCGGCGTGGGGCTACAACTTCGCGTTCTTCAGGATCGATGGGCAGTGCTTCCTGGCGTACGCCGACCATGTGGCGCCTTCGCGCATCCTGCGCTGGAACGGCGAGCGCTTCGAAGACTTCCAGTTGCTCGATGGCAAGACCGGCCGCGCCTTCCAGTTCTTCGAGGCCGAAGGCCAGGCGTGGCTGGCCTTTGCCTGCCTGCATGACAACACGGTGCTGCTGCGATGGGACGGGAACCGCTTCGTTGCGCACCAGACGCTCAGCGGCCCGGGCGGTCGCGAGTTCGTCTGGCACGAAGACGCGGACGGCGGCGAACTGATCCAGATCAACTTCCTGCTCGGCAGCCGCGAGGCACCCATCACGGCGCTGACCTCGGTGGGCTATCGTTTTGCCGACGGCAAGCTGGTGCCGCAGCGCGAGTTCCCGACCTTCGGCGGCACCGATGCCTGTGTCTTCGACGAAGGCGGCCAGCGCTACCTCGTGGTGGCCAATAGCCTTGGCGCCGACATCCGCTTTCGCACGCCCAGCAAGGTGTATCGCCTCGATGCGAAGACGGGAGGCAGGCCATGACGAACCCGAACTTTCAAAGCCCCGAGTTCATCCGCCTGTTCGAGACCTACACCGCGAGCGCCGACAGCATCGGTGCGAAGCTGACCCGTGCCACGGCCGAGGCGGCGCCCGATGGCGCGCTGATCGTTGCCACTGCGGCGGACTTCATCCTCTTTCCCGGCCGTGGGCGCCCGCCCGAGGTCGAGGGCTATCGGCTCACGACGCGCGGCTTCAAGGAGCTGGCGGCGGTGTCGCACTTCGGCCCCGCGCTCGCTTCGCTGGTGCGGCTGCGCGAGATCGATCCCGAAGGCATGTTGTGGCGCACCGAGGCCGAGCGCCTGCTGGCCGCGACCGTGGCCGCGCGCGAAGCCAACAGCGTCGCTCTCTGGCGCGATGAGATCGCGGTGCCGGCCTATCGCGGCCGCGAGGTGGCCATCGCGAACATGGTGCAGTACGCCTGCGAACTCACCGAGCGCTGCATCCGGCGCGCACTGGCCACGCCCGAGGCCTTCACTGCGGACGACCTGCGCACGCACTGCCTCGAAGCCACGGGCAGCGAGGCCGGTGCCACGGTACCGATGAACAAGGTGATGATCGCGACCTTCTTCCTTGTCGGGCTGGACACCGGGCACCGCGTCATCGGCTGGTTCGACCGCCACAACATCGATTGGTCCAATGCGATGGTGTTGATCGTCGGCAAGCAGGGCCGCCCCACGGCGGGGGTGACATGGAGCACCAACGCGGTGTGCTCGATGGTCCTGGCCTCGTCGCGCCATGCGCTCCCGTTGGAGCGCGTGTACATCGCGCCGCACGCGCCGGCACCGACCTTCTCGTACCCCGTCGACACGCAGGCCGTGGCGGCGCACGAGATGCCGATGCGCAAGCTCTGGTGGGCCACCCGGGCGATGAGCGATCTGGGGCCGCTGATGTACGAGGGCTACCCACGCTTCGCGCCCGGACGCGGCAGCCGGCCCGTGCTGCAGCCCGACACCACCGAGGTCAGCGAGATGCCCGCGATCGGCGGCCCCGACGACTGGCGGGCCCTCAATACCCGCATGCGCGTGATCCTCGAAGACCCGCGTCAACTGCTGGCCGGCTGCGTGACCGACTACGCGGCGGACCAACTGCAGGCCAACGGCAACGATCCGCGCAAGGCCGTCGTGCCCGGTCTCGACGGCACCGACTACCCCGTGTATTTCTCCTGAAAGCCGGGTGCGCGAGGCACCCGGCATCGCCGGGGCTTACGGGCCTCAGAAGTTGTGCGAGATCCCGATCTGGAGGCCGCGGGAGTTCGCTCCCGTCTGCGGGTCCGCCAGCGCGTCGGTCACCACATAGGCGGCGTTGCCCCGGTTGCGGATCTTCGACCAGGTGCCATAGATCGCGCTGCGCTTGCTGAGCCAATGGACATAGCCGATGGCCAACTGGGTGGCGTCGTCGGCGTCCACGCCGAGCCCTGAGCGGTTCGAGCGTGCGATCGACGCCTTGATGACACCTGCACCGATCGGCACGCTGACGCCCAGCATCAGGTTGGTCTGCTTGTCCTGCGGGGCCTTTTGCATCAGGTAGTTCGCGTACAGCTTGGCGGGGCCGAAGTCGTAGCTGCCGCCGAGGCTTGCGCTGCGGTAGTGCCGGTCTTCGACGGGCGTTTGGCCGTAGCTGGCTGCAATGTCGAGCGGGCCCGATGCATAGCCCAGGCGCGCGCCGTAGTACTTCGTTCCCTTCTGGCCTTCCGGCATGGCGACCATGAACTGGCCATAGACACCGCCCAGGTTGCGCGGCAGGAAATAGCCGACCGAGTTGTTGGCACGCACCAGCGTTCTGGCGCCACCAAGGCCGAAAGGCCAGCCCTCGACGATGTTGCTGGAGCCGCCGACTCCAACGGTGCCGAAAGGAGAGAACTGCGAGATGTTCCAGAAGCTCGGCGTGTAGTCGCGGCCCAGGCGAAGCTCGCCGAATGTGTTGTGCGAGAGGCTCACGGTGGAGCGCCGTTGCCACGGGATGCCCTGGTTTTCGCCGATGTCGGGCAGCGTCGCCGACTCGAGCCAGAAGCTGGCCGCAAGGCCGCCGCCAAGATCCTCGGTGCCCCGAAACCCGAGCCGGCTCGGGAAGATGTTGCCACCCTGGTCCATGGAGGTAACGGAGCGGTTGCCCGACTTCGCGGAGGTGACATTGAGGTCGACCGTGCCGAAGACGGACACGGTGGATTGCGCAAGCGCATGGCCGTGCAGGCCTATGCAGCCTGCGGCGATCAAAAGGGCGGGGCGGATCATGGTTCTTGTCTCCTGGTTGTAAAAATGGCGTGCGCCGTCCCGCGCCCTTGCTCTGTGCGGGGGCGAGGATGCGTGACGGCAATGGAATGCGTGGGGTGCGCCAAGGGCGCGCGGCTGTCTCAGGCGGCAGCGGGAAGGAGGTGGCGGGCGAGCGGCCCGCCGTCAGTCAAGGCGCAAGCCCTTGGCCTTGATCAGCCGGCCCATGGTCTGGGCCTCGCGTTCGATGATGGCGCGGGTGTCGGCGGAATTTGTCGACATCGGTTCCAGCCCGGCATCGGCAATCTGCCGCGCCATCTGCGGCGAACGCGTGGCCGTGGTGATCGCCTGGTTCAGGCGCTCGACGATGGCGTCGGGCGTGCGTGCGGGCACCCAGAAGCCGAGCCAGGTCGACACTTCGAAACCGGGATAGCGCTCGGCAATCGTCGGCACGTCGGGCAGTGCCGCGCTGCGCTGGCTGCCGGTATAGGCCAGGGCCTTCACCCGGCCTGCCTTGATGTTCGGCAAGGCCGAGATCGGGGGCTCGAAGCCCAGCATCACCTGTCCACCGATCACATCGGGCATGGCGCCCTGTTTGTAGGGAACGTGCAGCATCTCGATGGACGCAGCTTCCTGCAGCAGCTCGAAACCCAGGTGAGAGGTGCTGCCAGAGCCATAGGAGGCAAAGCTCACGTGACCCGGCTGGCGCTTGGCCAGTGCGACCAGCTCGTCCGTGTTGCGCACGGGCACCGCATTGTTTGCCACGATGAAGGAGCCGCCCTTGAGTGCCTGCGTCACCGGCACCAGGTCTTCCTTCGGGTTGTAGGGCAGCTTGGAGAGCAGGAACGGCGTCATGGTGAACGGATTGCTCGTCGAGAACAGCACGGTGTAGCCGTCGGGTGCCGCCTTGGCCACTGCGTCGGTGCCGATGGTCGCCAGCGCGCCCGGTCTGTTCTCCACGATCACGGGCACCTTCAGCAGCCGCGAGAGCTGCTCGGCATAGCTGCGCGCGAAGATGTCGGAGCCAACGCCGGCCGGCGTTGGCGTCACGATCTTGATGGGGCGCTGGGGCCAGGGCGTGCCTTGTGCAAATGCGGCGCCCATGCTGCATTCAAAGGCGGCGGCCCACACCAGCGCCAGAGTGGTGATCCTCTTCATATGTCTCGTCTCCTGATAGTTATGGATGCATCCTAGGGAGACGAGGTCATATCTGGAAATACTCATTCGAGATGTATTTCTATATCTTCTTCGTATTGTTGTATGGGTACGAGACGCTCGGTCGTTGCAGGCGTCGGTGTACGCTCGGTCGCTTCCTTGATTTCATCCTGCCAGCACCGCATCGCACGGCCGGCAGATTCATCATGAAGCCCGGCATGCGCCCGTCGTGCCATTGAACGCTCCGCATGAAACTCGACTCCACCACCGTCCAACTGGTCCTGTGCATCGCCGAGGAAGGCAGCATTTCGCGAGCGGCCGACAGGCTGAGCCTGGCCGTGGCTGCTGCGTCCAAGCGCGTGACCGATCTGGAACTGCAGCTGGGCACCAAGCTGTTCAAGCGCGTGCCCCATGGCGTGAAGATCACCGAGGCCGGCAGCCGGCTGATGGCACACATCCGGCAGATCGACAACCTCATCGGCCGTCTCGAAGGCGACGCGCAGGTGCTGGGCCACGGCCAGGACGGGCGCATCCTCATCGGCGCGCCGAAGGCGGCCATCATCCAGTTCCTCGCGAGGGACATCGCGCGGCTGCGCGATGCCTATCCGCAGATCACGCTGAAGGTCCTGGAGGAGAACAGCAAGATCGTGCAGCAGTTGCTGCGCGACAAGGTGATCGACGTCGGCATCTACGAGAAGAAGAGCGGGTTCCTGGACCTGGAGAAGTTCGACTACCGGCAGGACAGGCTGGTGCTCGTCTACAGCCGCCGGCATTTTCAGTTTGCGGGCGCGTCCGTTGGCATCGACGACTTTCTGGATCTGCCGGTCGTGAGTCTTGGCAAGGGCTCGGCGATCCTGTCTGCCTTGCAAGGGGCTTACCGCAGCCGCGGGCGATCGTTCCCGAACAACTTCTCGACCAGTGGTTTCGACACCATGCTGGCGCTGGTGCGCCATGGCCTGGGTGTGGGGCTGATGCCGCCGGACGTGCTGCGCAGCTTTCATCCCGAAGATGACCTGGGCTCTGCCGAGATCGACGGCGACTGGCACCGGCGCGCCTATGTGCTGTCCTGTGTCGAAGGCCATGCGCAGGCGCAGACCCTGCGCAACGTGGTGGCCCAACTGATCGGTACGAGCGTCTAGGAAGCGGTGCTCCTGCGGCTGCGGCTTCGCGGATCGCGAAGCCAGGCATGCACTTCACGTTCTTGCGACGTCTTGGGCGCTGCGGGAGAGTAGCGGCACTACTTCTGAGGACGAAAAGAATGAGACGCCGAGACTTCATTGCGGCCAGTGCCGCCGGGCTGGCCGCGCCCTGGGCCCTGGCCGCCACCGAATTGCCCAAGGGCATCGTCAAGATCTACGTGGGCTGGGCGCCCGGCGGCGGCACCGACGTGTTCGCCCGCATCGTGGGCCAGAAGCTTTCGGAACTGTGGGGCCGCGCGGTGGTCGTCGAGAACAGGCCCGGCGCAACCGGCTCCCTGGCGGCGGATTTCTTTGCGCGGACCCGGTTCACCGAGGGCGTGAATCTGCTGATGGCCCACGTCAACACCCACGCCATTTCGCCGCACATCTTCAAGGGCATCACCTACGACCCGCTGAAGGACTTCGTGCCCGTCGCCATGGTCGGTGCCACGCCGCACATCCTGGTGACCAGCGCCAGGAATTCGGCCGCATCGATCAAGGAGGTGGTCGCGCAGTGCAGAAAGAACCCGGGGCAGATCAGCTTCGGATCTTCCGGTGCGGGATCGGTGCAGCACCTGGCGGCCGCGATGTTCAACATGGCCGCCGACGTCAAGAGCATCCACGTGCCCTACAAGGGGTCGGGCCCGATGCAGACGGACCTGATCGGCGGGCAGATCGACTACAGCTTCGACACCATGACGGCGGCCACAGCCCAGGTCAAGGCCAAACGGATGACGGGCATCGTCCAGACCCGTCTGCAGCGGGCCAAGGGCTTCCTGGAATTGCCGACGATGGACGAGCAGGGCTTCAAGGGCTTCGATGTCTCCAGCTGGTATGGCGTGGTCGGCCCCAAGGACATGTCGCGGGACCTGGCCCTGCAGATCAACGCCGACATCAACAAGGTGCTGGCGTTGCCGGATGTCGTGACGCGCTTCGATGGCTATGGCGTGGAGGACGGCGGCGGTTCCGTCGACAAGTTCGCTGCCTTCATGGCCGCGGAGTTCAAGAAATGGGGCGACGTGGTGCGCACCGCCAAGATCACCGAAGAGGGCTGAGAAATGAACGACGCACGACAACTGCCGTTGAAGGGCATCCGGGTGCTGGACGTGAGCCAGGTCATGGCGGGGCCATTCGCCTGCATGCTGCTGGCCGACCTGGGGGCCGATGTGATCAAGGTCGAGCCGCCGAGCGGGGATCAGACGCGCGGCGCCATGGGCTTCAAGATGAAGGGGCCGGACAGCATGGGCTTCCTGAACATGAATCGCAACAAGCGCTCGCTGACGCTGGACCTCAAGGACGAGGAGGACCGCGCGTCCTTCTACAAGCTGGCCCAGACCGCCGACGTGATCGTCGAGAACTACCGCCCCGGCGCGGTGCAGCGATTGGGCATCGACTACGAGTCGATCAAGAAGATCCATCCCAGGATCGTGTACGTCAGCATCTCCGGCTTCGGCCAGAGCGGCCCCTGGGCTGACCGGCCGGGCTTCGACCTGATGGCGCAGGCCATGTCCGGCGTGATGAGCGTGACCGGCTATGCCGGCGAGAAGCCGGTCAAGGCCGGCGTGCCCGTGGCCGACATCGGCTGCGCGCTGTTTGCCACCTACGCGCTGTTGGCCGCCTACATCGGCGCGCAGAAGTCGGGCGTGGGCCAGCACATCGACGCCTCGCTGTTCGACGCGGCGATGGCCTTCTCGATCTGGGACATGTCCGAGTACTGGGGCACGGGCGTGCCGCCGGCACCGCTGGGCACCAGCAACAAGATGAGCGCGCCCTACCAGGCCGTCAAGGCGCGTGACGGGTACTTCGTGATGGGCGCGACCAACCAGAAGCTCTGGACGCGGCTGTGCGAACTGCTGCAGCGGCCGGACCTCGTCCAGCATCCGGACTACGCCAGCGTCTCGCTGCGATTGAAGAACCGCGAGGCACTCATCGAGGTGCTGGAAGGGGAGTTCGGCAAGCGGAAAAGCGGCGACTGGATCGACGCCATGCTCGCTGCCGGCATCCCCGCCGGGCCCATCCTGTCGTATCCGGAAGCCTTCGAAGGCGAGCACGGCACGCACCGCCGCATGTGCATGGAGATCGACCATCCGATCGAGGGCAAGGTCAAGAACATCGGCTTTCCCGTCAAGCTGCTGGGTACGCCCCAGCAGGTGCGCAGGCATCCGCCGCTGCTGGGCGAGCACAACGATGAAATCATGGCGGAGATCAACGCGTCGGCCGACACGACGATGGCCGCATGAGCTCTGCTGAATGCGTGCAGCTTGGCGTTCATGCGTCGGGCGTGGCCGAGATCGTGATTCATCGGCCCGAACGCCACAACGCGATGACGCGGGAGATGTACGAGAGGCTGCTGGAGCACATCGGCGCGTGTGCGGGCCGCTCCGCGGTGCGCAGCGTGCTGTTCAAGGGGGCGGGGGGCAAGTCGTTCGTCTCGGGCACGGACATCAGCCACTTCAAGGATTTCCGCGAGGGCCGCGACGGCATCGCCTACGAGGCCTTCGTGGAGCGCGTCATCGATGCGGTCGAGCGCATCGCCGTGCCCACTGTCGCGGTGGTTGACGGCTGGGCGGTGGGTGGGGGGCTTGCTCTGGCAACAGCCTGTGATTTCCGGGTCTGCAGCGAGGCATCGCGTTTCGGCGCGCCCATTGCCAAGACGCTGTCCAACACCTTGTCGTCGCGCAACATCGCGCGGCTGCTGGCTGCGCTGGGCACGCCGCGCGTCAAGAGGATGCTGCTGCTCGCCGACTACATGACGGCACAGGAAGCGCTGGCCTGCGGCTATGCGCATGCCGTTTGCGCCCCGGGCGAGCTGGATGCCGCCGCCCATGCGCTGGCGCAGCGGCTCATGGCGCTGTCGCCGGTCACGCACAAGGCCGCCAAGGAGAGCATCCGC
Source organism: Variovorax sp. PAMC26660 (assembly GCF_014302995.1). Taxonomy (NCBI): domain Bacteria; kingdom Pseudomonadati; phylum Pseudomonadota; class Betaproteobacteria; order Burkholderiales; family Comamonadaceae; genus Variovorax; species Variovorax sp. PAMC26660. The sequence goes on along the minus strand of NZ_CP060295.1, from coordinate 1,284,681 downwards.
CGCATCGTCGTCGAGCAGCGCTTGGACGACGACGACCTGATCGAGGAGGTGTATGGCAGCCAGGCGTTTCGCGACGGGGTGGCTGCCTTCACCGGCCGGTGACGGTTTCGGCCCGTCGCGCGCACGATGCTATAATCGTGGGCTTAGCGGCTGTAGCTCAGTTGGATAGAGTACTTGGCTACGAACCAAGGGGTCGTGGGTTCAATTCCTGCCAGCCGCACCACCTCTCGAAAATGCCCGAAGGATTTGTCCTTCGGGCATTTTTCTTTTTCGCCTCCCTGTCTATTCGACCCGCCAAGTTGAAGAAGGTCGAAAAAAGCGGGCTATAATTGCAAGCTGTGCGGCTGTAGCTCAGTTGGATAGAGTACTTGGCTACGAACCAAGGGGTCGTGGGTTCAATTCCTGCCAGCCGCACCACTACAAGGAAAGCCCGCAACGAAAGTTGCGGGCTTTTTTCATTTGGAGGGTTCTGCGTTGAGCAAGGCATTCACCAAGGAAACCGACACCGACGGGGATGACGATGGCGCAGATGGCGGCGCCTTGCCTGCATTGCCCGCAGGCAGCAAGAACTACATCACCCCGGAAGGCTATGTCCGGCTGCGCGACGAATTGCTGCAGTTGATGGACGAGGAGCGCCCCAAGGTCGTCGAGGCGGTGCATTGGGCCGCCAAGAACGGCGACCGCTCCGAGAACGGCGACTACCTTTACGGCAAGAAGCGCCTGCGGGAGATCGACCGGCGCATCCGCTTTCTCACCAAGCGGCTTGAAATTGCGGAAATCACCGACCCGTCGGTGCATCACGGTCGCGATCAGGTCTTCTTCGGCGCCACGGTTCGCTATGTGGACGAGACCGGCGACGAGCGAAGCATCACGATCCTCGGCGTCGACGAAGCCGAAAGCGCCAAGGCGCAAGTCAGCTGGATCTCGCCGATTGCGCGGGCGCTGCTCAAATCGCGCGAAGGCGATGTGGTGAAGCTGGTGACGCCCGGTGGGACGCACGAAGTGGAGATTCTTTCGGTGAGCTATCCGGCGCCACGTCCGGCCGAGGCGTAGCGCACTGGGGCTTCCTCAGGAAGCGGGAATCGTCCTTGCCGCGGTCAGCACCGATGCGGTTCGCCGCGCGGCGCGCAACACGGCATCCAGATGCGTACGGTCTCGCACGGCGATCACGAACCGCAGGTCGGTCGAATCCTGCGGCGTTTCATCCGCCATTTCCACGTGCGTGATGTCGGCTTCTGCATCAGCCAGCGTGGCTGCGACCCGCGCCAGCACGCCCTTGTCGTTGCGCACGGTGATCACCACGCCGGTCTCGAAGGCGCGCGTGGGTTCGTCCGCCCACTCGACGGCGAAGAAGCGCTCGCTGTCCTTGTTGCGCAGGCGCTGGCCCACGCCGCAATCTTCGGTGTGAACCACGAGGCCTTCGCCGTGCCCGAGGTAGCCGACGATCTGGTCGCCGGGAATAGGACGGCAGCACAGCGCAAAACGAACCGATGAGTTTTCGCTGCCATCGAGCGTGACCGCGCCCTGCGACACGGTTTCGTGCGAGATGAAGCGCTCGCGGCTCAGCAGCAGCGCATCGGGCCGTTCGCCCAGCTCGGAAAGCAGCGCCATCAGCCGTTTGGCGACGATGCTCGCGATGCGCTTGCCCAGGCCGATGTCGGTCAGCAGCTCGGAACGGGTGCGGTTGCCGGTGAAGCGCAGCAGCTTTTCCCACAGCGACTGATGCTCTTCGTCTTCCTCCGGCAACTTGCTGAGACCTTCGGCGCGCAGCGCCTGCGCAAGCAGCTTTTCACCGAGACCTTCGGATTCGGCATGCGCCAGGGTCTTCAGGTAGTGACGGATCTTGGAGCGCGCCCGGCCGGTTCGCACGAACCCGAGCCAAGCCGGATTGGGCGTTGATACCGGCGCGGTGATCACTTCGACCACGTCGCCGTTCTTGAGCTCGGTGCGCAGCGGCACCTGGTCGCCGTTGATGCGCGCGGCCGAGGTGTGATCGCCGATGTTGCTGTGGATGGCGTAGGCGAAGTCGACCACCGTGGCACCGCGCGGCAGCGCCATGATCTGGCTCTTGGGCGTGAAGACATACACCGCATCGGGAAACAGGTCGACCTTGACGTGGTCCCAGAACTCGGCGGCGTCGCGCGTTTCGTCCTGGATGTCGAGCAGCGACTGCAGCCACTTGGTGCCCAGCCTGTCGTTGCTCGCCGCATTCGGTTCGGCCGCCTTGTAGAGCCAGTGCGCTGCCACGCCGGATTCGGCCACCACGTGCATCGCCTCGGTCCGCAACTGGAACTCGACGCTCACGCCGGCCGGGCCTACCAGCGTGGTGTGCAGCGACTGGTAGCCGTTGAGCTTGGAGATGGCGATGTGATCCTTGAACTTGCCCGGCAGCGGCTTGTACATCTGGTGAAGGATGCCGAGGCCGGTGTAGCAGGCGATCACGTTCGGCACGATCAGGCGGAAGCCATAGATGTCGGTCACCTGGGCAAAGCTCAGGTGTTTTTCTTCCATCTTTCGGTAGATGGAATAGAGCGTTTTCTCGCGTCCTGCGATCCGCAGCGTCATGCTGGCGGCCGAGAAGGCTGTCTCGACCTCTTTCTGTACTTTCTGGATCAGGTCGCGACGTCGCCCGCGCGCCTTGGCCACGGCCTTGGACAGCGTGGCGTAGCGCCAGGGCTTGAGGTGCCGGAACGACAGTTCCTGCAGTTCGCGGTACGTCTGGTTCAGCCCGAGCCGGTGCGCGATGGGGGCGTAGATTTCGAGCGTTTCGCGCGAAATGCGAGCCCACTTTTCACGCGGCGCATCGGCCAGCGTGCGCATGTTGTGCGTGCGGTCGGCCAGCTTGACCAGGATGACGCGCACGTCGCGCGCCATGGCCAGCAGCATCTTGCGGAACGACTCGGCCTGGTTTTCTTCGCGGGTGTTGAACTGCAGCTTGTCGAGCTTGGTGAGCCCGTCGACCAGTTCGGCGACCGGGGCGCCGAAGCGCTCGATCAGTTCGGGTTTGGTGACGCCGCAGTCTTCGATCGCGTCGTGGAGCAGGGCGGCCATCAGCGCCTGCGCATCGAGCTTCCATTCGGCGCATTGCGCCGCCACGGCGATGGGGTGCGTGATGTACGGCTCACCGCTGTTGCGCAATTGGCCCAGATGGGCTTCGTCGGCGAAGCGGTAGGCGCGGCGGACCAGCTCGGTATCTTCGGGACTCAGGTAGTCGAGGCGTGCCGTCAATGCCGCAAAGCTTGCGGCGGCCGCGTTCAGCGCCGCCGGACTCGGCTTCGGCGTGCCCGTGGGGGCATGGGACTGATGTTTGGCGACCGCGCTCATGGCTACCACTTTAGCGTGACCGCTCTATAGACGCGTCCAGACATAAAAAAAGCACCGCTTTGCGGTGCCTTTTCGTTGCAGGGCTGCGTCAGATCAGCCCGGCACCTTCTTGAGCATTTCGATGCCGATCTTGCCTTCTGCGATTTCGCGCAGGGCGGTCACGGCGGGCTTGTTCTTGCTCTCGATCTTGGGCGCGTGGCCTTGGCTCAGCATGCGCGCACGGTAGGTGGCGGCCAGAACGAGCTGGAAGCGGTTCGGGATCTGCAGCAGACAATCTTCGACGGTGATGCGGGCCATGATGAGTATCTTTCGGTCGGTGAGCGGGAAATCAGGGGATGTTCAGTGCGGCGAAAGTGTCGGCACGTGCACGGCGCTGTGCAGAGTACCGAAGCCGCTGAGCGTGGACGATCGCCTTGAGATCGAAAAGCGCGCGCTCAAATAACTCGTTGATTATAACGAAGTCGAATTCCCCCGCCCTGGCCATCTCTTCTGCGGCGTTTTTCAGGCGCAGTTCGATGACCGAGGCGCTGTCTTCGCCGCGCCGTTCGAGCCGGGAGCGCAGTTCTTCCCAGCTGGGCGGCAGGATGAAGATCATGACCGCGTTGGCAAAGGTCTTGCGGATCTGCAGCGCACCCTGGAAGTCGATTTCGAGGATCACGTCGGCCCCCTGGGCGATCCGCTCCTCGATGGCCCGCTTGGAGGTGCCGTACCGGTGGCCGTGCACATGCGCCCATTCCACGAAGCCATCCGCCGCGATCAGGGCGTCGAACTCGGGAGGCGAGGCAAAAAAGTACTCGCGCCCGTGCTTTTCCTGCCCGCGGGGCGGCCGCGTGGTGTGCGACACAGAGGGCTGGACGGCCGAGTCGAGCTCCATGAGCGCCTTGACCAGGCTCGATTTGCCAGCGCCGCTGGGCGCCGCGACCACGAAGATGTTGCCGGGGTAATCCATTCTTTCGCTCGTCATTCGATGTTCTGGACCTGCTCGCGCATCTGCTCGATCAGGACCTTCATGTCCACGCCGATCCGCGTGAGCTCCAGGGCTGCCGACTTGGAGCCCAGGGTGTTGGCCTCGCGATGCAGTTCCTGGATCAGGAAGTCCAGGCGCTTGCCGATTTCGCCGCCCTTCTTGAGCAGCCGCTCGATCTCGTCGAGGTGCGAATTCAGGCGGGTGAGCTCCTCGGCCACGTCGATGCGGATGGCGAAGGCCGTGGCCTCGGTCAGCGCGCGGTCTTGTGCCGCCTCGGGCAGCGTGCCGCCCGTGCCGGCGGTCAGGCCCATGGCCTCCTGCCAGCGTTCCAGGAAACGCGTTCGCTGTTGTTCGACCAGTTGCGGTATGAGCGGCCCGGCCTGCTGCACCAGGGTGCGCAACTGGCCCAGATGGGCGTCGAGCATCTTGGCCAGCCGGGCGCCTTCGCGCTGGCGGGCGGACATCAGGCCTTCGAGTGCCTTGCCGGCGACGTCGATCAGGTCGGCGCCCCAGTCGCCGCGGGCGGCACTGTCGCCACCGGCCAGGCGCAGCACGTCGGCCACGCTGAGGTCGCGGGCGCTGGGCAACCAGGCCTTGATGCTGTCCTGCACGCCGTTGAGCCGCTGGAGCAGCTTGACGGACGGCTCGACGACACCCGCCTGGGCGGTGTTCTCGATGGCTGCTCGCACTTCGACCTTGCCGCGCTTGAGCTTGCCCGTGAGCAACTCGCGCAGCGCAGTTTCATGCTGGCGCAGTTCCTCCGGCAACTTGAAAGTCAGGTCGAGGAAGCGGCTGTTGACCGAGCGGATTTCGACCCCGAGTCGGCCCGCGGAGGAGGGCCGTGCTTCGGCTTCGGAGTGGCTGCCTGCGGACCCGTTTTGGCCGCTGGCGTAGCCGGTCATGCTGTAAACTGGCATTGCGCCTCACTGTGGTTTTGCTTGCATGCACCGAGGCGTCGGCACGGCGTTCGCTTGCCGCACCATCGCCTTCGGGCGAAACTCCCGGATTATGTCAAAGGTCAAGCCTTCGCCCCTGTTGCCCGATACGGTCATTGGCGGTTACCGCGTTGTTCGCCGGCTTTCTGCGGGCGGTTTTGGTGTTGTTTACCTCGCCATCGACCCCAGCGGACAGCAGGTTGCCATCAAGGAATACCTGCCTTCTTCGCTGGCCACCCGCGGGCCCGGCGAGCTGAATCCGCAGGTTCCGCCCGAAAAACTCTCCCTCTACCGGCTGGGACTCAAGAGTTTCTTCGAGGAAGGCCGCTCGCTCGCGCAGATCTCGCATGCCTCGGTGGTCAGCGTGCTCAATTTCTTTCGCGAGAACGAAACCGTCTACATGGTCATGAACTACCTGGAGGGCGCGACCCTGCAGGACTTCGTGGTCACGGCGCGCGATCTGAAGCGCCAGAAGGTGTTTCGCGAATCGACCATCCGCTCGCTCTTCGACGAAATCCTGCGCGGCCTGCGCATCGTCCACCAGTACAAGATGCTGCATCTGGACATCAAGCCGGCCAATATCTTCGTCACCGACGACGACCGCGCCGTGCTGATCGATTTCGGCGCCGCGCGCGAAGTGCTCAGCAAAGAGGGCATCTTCATCCGCCCGATGTACACCCCCGGCTTTGCCGCCCCCGAGATGTACCGGCGCGATTCGTCGATGGGCCCCTGGACCGACATCTACGCCATCGGTGCCTGCATCTACGCCTGCATGCAGGGCTACCCGCCCAACGACGCCCCGAGGCGCATCGAGAAAGACCGGCTCAGCCTCTCGCTGTCGCGCCTGCGCGGCGTGTACTCCGACAACCTGATCGAAGTGGTCGAGTGGTGCATGTCGCTCGACCCGCTGTCGCGCCCGCAATCGGTTTTTGCGCTGCAAAAGGAACTGAGCCGCGAGGGCGAGCGCCGCTACACCAAGCTCACGGTCGGCGAGAAAGTGCGCCTGTCGATCGACAACATCCGTTCCTTCGACAAGAAGAGCCTGCCCAAGGCCGTCGCACCCACAACCCGCCCCGCATGACGACGACATGAAATTTTCCGTCTTCCAGGTCAGCCGCAAGGGCGGCCGTGTCAAGAACGAGGACCGCATGGGCTATTGCTACACGCGGGAATCGGGCCTGTTCGTGCTGGCCGACGGCATGGGCGGCCACCCCGAAGGCGAAGTCGCGGCCCAACTGGCGCTGCAGACCATCGCCGCGCTCTACCAGCGCGAAGCCCGCCCGACCGTGAAGGACGTGAAAGCCTTCCTGGCCGAATCGGCCATGGCCGCGCACCAGCAGATCATGCGGTACGCCAGCCACAAGGCCATGCTCGACACCCCGCGCACCACCGTCGTCGCGGCCGTGCTCCAGGGCACCACCGCCACGTGGATGCATTGCGGCGACTCGCGCCTTTATGTCGTGCGCGATGGCCGCCTGCTGACCCGCACGCGCGACCATTCGCATGCGGAACGTCCCAAGCCGCATGGCTCGGACGCGCCGGTCAATCGCAACCTGCTGCTGACCTGCTTGGGCTCGCCGACCACGCCGCTGTTCGACATTTCGGCGCCGCTGCAACTGCAGCGCGGCGACCGCCTCATGCTGTGCTCCGACGGCGTCTGGGGCGTGCTCGACGATGCACTGATCGTGCACACGCTCTCCTCTGGCAAGCCGGTGTCGGACGCCGCGCCCGACCTCGCCGAGATGGCGCTGCGCAAGGGGGGCGCCCACAGCGACAACGTGACCCTCATCGCGCTCGAATGGGAAATGCCGGACAGCGCCGGCGAAGACCACGGCATTTCCACCGAGACCATCACCGACGGCGTATTTGCCTCGACCATCCAGGCCGGCATGCCCTCGGACAGCGAGATCGACGACCTCGATGAAGACGCCATCGAGCGTTCCATCGCCGAGATCAACGAGGCCATCCGCCGTTCAGCCGCGCGCAAGACCTGAGCGCGCCTTTCTTTCTTTTCTTTCCAGTTTCAAAAAATGACTGCTTTCACACGAAGCGGCGGCCGTGCCGCCGACCAGTTGCGCCCCGTGCGCATCACCCGCGGTTTCACCATCCACGCCGAAGGCTCGGTGCTCATCGAGTTCGGCCAGACGCGCGTGCTGTGCACCGCCTCGGTCGAAGAGAAGGTGCCGCCGCACAAGAAGGGCAGCGGCGAAGGCTGGGTGACGGCCGAATACGGCATGCTGCCGCGCGCCACCCACACCCGCAGCAGCCGTGAGGCGGCCAAGGGCAAGCAGACCGGCCGCACGCAGGAAATCCAGCGCCTCATCGGCCGTTCGATGCGCGCCGTGTTCGACCTCGCCGCGCTCGGCGAACGCACCATCCACCTCGACTGCGATGTGCTGCAGGCCGACGGTGGCACCCGCACGGCCGCCATCACCGGCGCCTTCGTCGCCGCGCAGGACGCGGTCAACAAGCTGATTGCCGCTGGCACCCTCAAGGCCTCGCCCATCAAGGGCCACGTGGCCGCCATCTCGGTGGGCATCGTCGACGGCACGCCGCTGCTCGACCTTGAATACACCGAAGACTCGACCTGCGACACCGACATGAACGTTGTCATGACCGGCGCCGGCCACTTCGTCGAAGTGCAGGGCACAGCCGAAGGCGTGGCCTTCACCCGCGACGAAATGAACCTTCTGCTCGGCTTGGCCGAAAAGGGCATCGGCGACCTCGTGATCCTGCAGCAGCAGGCGTTGCTATCGAATTAATAGCTACTGACGCACGTCGCACGTGCGTCACAGCCACTTTGACTTATGAAACTGGTTCTGGCTTCCAACAATGCGGGCAAGCTCGCCGAACTCCAGCAGCTGTTTGCCGAGCTGGCCGTCACGCTGGTGCCGCAATCGGCGCTGGGCGTGGGCGAGGCTGAAGAACCTTTCCGTACCTTTGTAGAGAACGCGCTGACCAAGGCGCGTCATGCCAGCGCGGCCACCGGCCTGCCGGCCATTGCCGACGACGCCGGCCTGTGCGTCGATGCCTTCGGCGGCCTGCCGGGCGTCGACACCGCGTTCTACGCCACGCAGTTCGGCTACGCCAAGGGCGACGCCAACAATGTGAAGGCGCTGCTCGAGCAGCTCGACGGCGTGGTCAACCGCCGCGCCGCGCTGGTCAGCACGCTGGTTGCGCTGCGCAGCCACGACGACCCTGAGCCGCTCATCGCCGTCGGCCGCGTGGTCGGTGAAATCGCGCTGGCACCCGTGGGCGACAACGGCTTCGGCTTCGACCCCGTGATGTACCTGCCGACCTTTAGCAAGACCTTCGCCCAACTGTCGTCCGAGGTCAAGAACGCCAACAGCCACCGCGGCCGCGCCGCGCAGGCGATGCTGGCGTTGATGCGCGAGCGCTGGCTGTAATGGCCACCATCTTCCCGATCCAGCCGGCGCAGTCCACAGGTGCGCCACAGGCCAATGACGTGCTGCACTGGATGCGGCCCGGTCCGTTGCAACTGGCCGCGCTGCCGCCCCTGTCGCTGTACATCCACCTGCCGTGGTGTTTGCGCAAGTGCCCGTACTGCGACTTCAACTCCCACGAATGGCGCGCGACCAGCGCGGCTGATGCGGAAGGCATTCCCGAGGCCGCCTATATCGATGCGCTCGTGGCCGATCTCGATGCTGCGCTGCCGCTCATTTGGGGCCGCGCCGTCCACACCATCTTCATCGGCGGCGGCACGCCGAGCCTGTTCTCGCCGCAAGCCATCGACCGCCTGCTGGGCGACGTGCGCGCGCGCCTGAAGCTCGCGCCCGACTGCGAGATCACGCTCGAGGCCAATCCCGGCACCTTCGAGCGCAACCGCTTTCGCGCCTACCGCGCGGCAGGCGTCACGCGCCTGTCGGTGGGCGTGCAGAGCTTCAACGACGACCACCTGAAGGCCCTGGGCCGGGTGCACGACCGTGCCCAGGCCATCGCTGCCCTGGAAGAGGCAGCCAGCGCTTTCGACACCTTCAACCTGGACCTGATGTACGCGCTGCCGGGCCAGACGCTCGAAGACCTCGACGCCGACCTCTCGCAAGCGCTGGCGCTGGCGCCGCCGCACATTTCGGTCTACCACCTCACCATCGAGCCCAACACCTGGTTCGCGAAGTTTCCGCCGACGCTGCCCGAGGACGACATCGCCTACGCCATGCTCGACCGTATCACCGAGCGGACCGGTGCCAACGGCATGTCGCGCTACGAGGTGTCGGCCTATGCGCGCGACGGCCACAGCTGTGCGCACAACCTCAACTACTGGCAGTTCGGCGACTACCTGGGCATTGGCGCAGGCGCGCACAGCAAGCTGAGTTTTGCGCACCGCATCGTGCGGCAGGTGCGCTATCGCGAGCCGCGCCTGTACATGGAGAACGCGCGTGCCGGCGCGGCTGTGTCGCAAAGCGATGAAGTGGCGCTGGCCGACCTGCCGTTCGAGTTCATGCTCAATGCACTGAGACTGAAGGCGGGCTTCACGCTGCCGCAGTTCAGCGAGCGCACGGGGCTCGCGATGACGTCTATCCAGCGCGGAATGGAAGAGGCGGAACGCAAAGGCCTGCTGGCGCGCGACCTGTTTCGCGTATGGCCCACCGAGCGCGGGCTGGATTTTCTGAGCGACCTGCAGACGCTGTTCTTGCCCGATGAAGATTGAGGTCTTGCCGGCGGCTTAGAATCGTCGGCTCCGGAGAGTTGGGTGAGTGGTTTAAACCAGCAGTCTTGAAAACTGCCGACGAGAAATCGTCCGTGAGTTCGAATCTCACACTCTCCGCCGCCAACCCAGTATCCATGCGGGTTTGCGGGCAGTACGGTCTTTTACCCCCCTTTCTTTGTTGCACTCAGTTGGACTGTTTTGGCCCGCTTTGTACAAGCACGGCTGTGTATCAGCACCAGCCCCGGGGCTACGGCCTGACGCTTATTAAAGTGTTGATTGGGTCAGAGATCGGCGGAATTCAACACGGTATCTACGACGACGCCTTCGCATGCTCCGTTTACTCAGGGAGTGAAATTCAACAGCCTGCGGGCGACGTCAAAAATTCGAGAAACGCCCGCAGCGCAGCGCTCTTGTGACTGCGATGCGGATACGTCGCATACAACCAGATCGTCTGCGGCATTGCGTCTTTCAAAACCGGCACCAGCGCACCGGAACCCAGATGCGCCTTGGCCAGTACTTCGGGAACGCATGTGACGCCCAGCCCCTTGACCGCCAACGCAATCAAAGGAGCGGCATCGTCCGCATCCAGGCGACTGCGCACGGATACGTAGTGTGTTTTTCCATCGACGACAAAGGGCAGCCGGGGTGACGCATCCCAAAGGGAGTACGTCAGGACGTCGTGTTTCGCCAGATCTTCCGGCTTCGACGGCATTCCCCGGCGAGCCCAATATTGCGGAGATGCACAAAGAACCAGCGGAACCGGTCGAAGCTTGCGAACGATGACGTCCCTGTCCTCGATGGGGCCGATACGCAGGGCCACATCGATGGCGCCCTTCACCAGGTCGTCATCGCGATTGCTGAGATGGATGCTCACGTGAACATCCGGATGGCGAGCGATGAAATCCTCGATGTTCCAGCCAAGCACACTCAGCGACAAACCGTGCGGCGCAGCCACCTTCAGTCGCCCTCGCGGGTGTGCTGCGAAGTCCGACAACTCCGTGCGCGCATCCTGAATAAGACTGAAGAGGGGCGTCAACCGCTGTGCCAGCGTTTGCCCGGCGTCGGTCGGTGTCACTGAACGCGTTGATCGGTTCAGAAGCCGGACCCCCACATCTTTTTCCAATTGCGCCACGCTCTTGGTGACGCTGGCCTTGGAGATTTGCAACGCAATGGCCGCCTGCGTGAAGCTCTTGCGGGCGATGACCTCTCTGAAGACTCTGAGCTGCTGCAAGTCGTCCATCGTCTACGGCGCAGCCTTGGCGACGACCGCGCCGGTTTCCCAGCCGCCTCCCAGCACCATGAACACGGCGCATTGATCGTCGGCGAGCTGGGCGGCCGATTCCGCAAGGGCCGCTTCGCTGGCTGCCAGCGTGCGCATGGCATCCAGCGCGTCAAGTTGTGCGGTCTTGCCGGTGACATAGAGCTGGCGCGCCTGCCGGGCCACAGTTGCGCTCTGGTCGCGTGCAGCGGCCAGCGCGGCGTGGCGGTCCAGTTCCCGGGCGTAGGCGTCGAGCGCAGTTTCCACTTCCCGCAGAGCCCTCAGCACAGTGCCGTCGAAGTGCGCGGCAGCCATCCGCGTGCCGGACTCGGCCTGCGCGATGCGCGCCTGGGCGACACCGGTGCTGGGCAACGTCCAGCTGATCAGCGGGCCCAGGCTGTAGCTAAGGGATTCACGGTTGCCGAACTTGTTCAGGAAGCCTGCGGAGCCGGCCGACAGGCCCAGGACGACCTTGGGGTAAAGCTCGGCCGTCGCCACGCCGATGCGGGCGGTCGCGGCGGCCAGGCTGCGCTCGGCCTGGCGCACGTCGGGCCGGCGACGCAACAGGGCGGCCCCGTCGCCCACCGGCAGCAGGCCGGCTACGCGGGGCGGCTGATCGCAGGCGGCCACTTCGGGAGGGAAGTCGCGCGGTGCCTCGCCGGTGAGGGTGGCCAGCCGGTACAACGCGTTCTGGCGCAGCGCCTGCAGGGGTGGGAGCGATGCGCGCAGCAGTTCCAGCTGGGCGCGTGCGCGCGCGGTGTCGATCTCTCCGACCTTGCCCGCTTGCTGCAGCCGTTGCGCAAGCTGGACCGCTTCTTCCTGCAGTCGCACGGACTCACGCGTGCTGCGCAAGCGCAAGCCGCTGGCGCAGACTTGCGCATAGGCCCGCGCCGTGCTGCCGGCGACGTTGACGCGCACCAGGTCGACCGCCGCCTGAGCGGCGCCGCTGCCGGCCTCAGCCGCTTCGATGGCTCGGTGCAGTTGGCCGAACAGATCGAATTGGTAGGACAGCGTCGTGGCCGCGCTGTACGTGAAGCGGCTGGGTGGCTCGTAGTCCCTTTGCACGAGCGTCAGCCCGGAGACGTGGCCAAACCCCGGGCCGCCACTGAGGCCCACCGTCGGCTTCTGCGACCCGCGGACCTCGGCCTGCAGCGCCTGGTCGCGCTCGAAGTTGGCGACAGCCTGCCGCAGATCGGTGTTGTGTTCAAACGCTTGGGCCACGAGCGCATCCAGCCGTGGGTCCTGGTACAGCTGCCACCAGTTCGGCGGAAGGGCCGTGTCTGCCGCTGCGCCGCTGCCGGATTGGAACGGACCCGCAGAGGTTGCCTGGGCGGCCGAGAGCGGCGCTGGGGCGACATAGTCCGGCCCGACTGGCGAGTGGGCACAGCCGGCCAAGAGTGCGCCCGCCGCCGTGCCGACGGCCAGGAGACGATGCAGGGGGCTCATCCTCGGGGCTCCTGCAGGCGTGCCGTGGCGGCGGCTGCGGAAGCGCCGAGCACCTGCACCGTGACCGTCTGGCCCGCCACCAGGCGGGTGCCCGTGGGCATCGGATCCAGCTTCACGCGCACCGGCACGCGCTGCGCCAGCCGCACCCAGTTGAACGTGGGATTGACGCTGGGAAGCAGGTTGGCTCCGGTGCTGCGGTCGCGATCTGCAATGCCGGCGGCGATGCTCTCCACCGTGCCCTCGAGCGCGTCGGCGTCCATGGGCGTCACGCGCACGCGGTCGCCCAGGTGGATGCGAGCCAGCTTGTTTTCCTCGAAGTAGCCCTCGACATAGAGCGAGCCGGCGTCCACCAGCGCCATGACGGGATGGCCCGCGCTCGCGTAGGCGCCCTGTCGAAGGTCGAGGTTGGTCACCAGGCCGGAGGTGGGGGCGCGCACTGCCGTGCGCTGCAGGTTCAGCCGCGCGGTGTCCAGGGCGACCTGCGCTTGCCGCAGTGCCGCTTCGGCCGACTGGAGCGCGCCCTTTGCCTGGTCGGCCCGCAAGCGCGACTGCTCGCGAGCCTCCTGCGAGATCAAGTCACCCAGGCTTGCATTGCGAGTGCTTTCGCGCTGTGCCTGCGCGAGCGTGACCCGCTGGTTGCCGACCGCAATGACCTGCGTGGCAACGGCAGCCTCGGCCTGCTGCTCGGCCAATTCGAAGCGGGCCCTGTCCACTGAAAACAGCAGCGCGCCGGCGGCGACGGACTGGTTGTCCTGCACCGCCACATTGGCCACCATGCCGGACACGTCAGGCGCTACCTGCACGACATTGGCCCGCACGCGTCCGTTGCGGGTCCACGGGGCCAGCTCGTAGTGGTCCCACAGTTGCCAGCCGGCCCAGCAGGCGGCGGCGACGATCAGCAGTGTCACGAACAGGCGAACGATCGGGTGGGCGCTGCGCGAAGCCCAGGCGGGGGAAGGAAGGGCGTGAGATTTCATAGAGAGGGCACGGAATGCGGAGATCGGAAATCAGGTGGCGAGGGCGCCGGTGAGACGGACCAGGGCGTAGAGCAGCAGGACGTACAGCGCCAGGTCGAACAGTGCGGGGTGCCATACCCACCGATAGACACCGGCCAGAGCCAGCAGGCGGCGCACCGCCCAGGAACATGCCAGCGCGCCGCCTGCCAGCGGCAACAGCCACGGCAGGTACACGCCGTGAAAACTCATGTCGATCATGGGTGGAGTCCGGTCGGAGCCGTTGGAAAAAGATTGCGCCGAAGACCCACAAGGGCGGCGATGGCCGGGCGGCCGCCGTCGCCATCGAGGGCGTCGAGAAGCAGCCGATCGATTTGTGGCAACAGCAGCGCATGGCTCGCTGGCGTGCCCGCCACCTGGGCGTGGAAGACCCTGGCCAATTCCGTCAAGAGGCGGTTGAGGGGCTCGGCCGGAAGGCGTCGGCGCTGCTGCTGCAAGGCAACGATGTCCGCACCCATGCGCAGTTCGCTCTGTGTTTGCCGGGCAGTGGCCTGGGCTTCCTTGCCGTCGCCAGGCGCCGTTCGCGGCGCCAGCAACGAGATCCGGTCCAGCATCCGGCCCGCGTAGGCGTCGCGGGCGGACGCGTCCTGCGGACGAGTCGCCAGCTCGGCCAGATCGCGCCAGGTCGCACGCCGTATGCGCCGGGCACTCCAGTCGCTCCCGACGCTGCGCACGAGGGCGGTCACGCGGGCTGCGACCAGAGCCCCCACGAACAGGGCGAGGTTCGATGTGATGACGCTCACCAGGTCGGCATTGGCGGTGTCGTGCAAGGCGAGCGTTCCGGCCACGCCGAAGAACATGCCCATGGCCGCCAGTGAACTGGCCGGCCGCGCCATGTAGCAGCCAACCACCACGAAGAACGGCGCGATGCACAGCGCCAGCATGCCGAAGTCGCGTGCCAGCGGTATCACTGCCAGCACGCAGAACACGGACACCGGCAATGACCACAGCAAGGCGACGATGAACTTGTGCATGGCCGGCACCGGGTTGTCCATGGTGGCGAAGAAGCTGCAGAAGACGGCTGTCGACATGGCCGCGGCCGACCCCGAGGGCCAGGCCGTGGCAATCCAGAACGCACAGCATGTGCAGGTGGCCAGCACGGCAGTGATCGCCGAGCGCAACGCGAGCCCTCTGTCCAGGTGGAGCACCCGTTGGCCGAGCGCCGCGGTACGCCGCGGCGGCATTGCGCCTCCGGCCAGGCCGACGTCGATGTCGCCGCGCAGCGCCATGCATGCGCGCCAGCCGGCAACCAGCTCGTCGAGACGGGTAGCCAGGTCGACGCGCAGTGCACGCGTCCACGGTGAAGCCGCCGGTCCGTCCGCCAGGGCGAGAAAGGCGGCGCGGGTTTCTTCCATCGCTGCGCCTGGCGCCTGTGGATCGAGCCAGCCGGTGTGCCGCGCAAGGGCCGAGGCGATGTCGTCGGGCACCGCACCCGTGGTGGCCGCCAGTGCTTCGAGCCGGTCCTCCACCGCCGACAGCGTGGGCGTGAGCGCGGCGATGCGGTCCTGCATGGTGCGGATGGCGCCCGCCGTCCAGCGCAGGTTGCCGGTGTCGAAGGGCACATGGGTGGACAACAGGCGCAGTTGAGTGATCTCCAGCGCCAGCCGTTGGCGGTCGGCGGCGATGCGCTCGCTGCCCGCATCGCCGGGGCCATCGCCCAGCAGGTCGCCCAGCCATCGGCGCGCGTCGCCGAGTGCGCGATCCATCACCCCGAGCAGGGAGGGCCCCAGGCCTTGCGGCAGCACGATGCTGTGGACCAGAGTGGCGCACAGGATGCCCAACCCGATCTCCTCCACCCGCGCCACGGCCGTGTCGAACATCGCCGCGGGCGCTTCCACCAAAGGAAAGCCGATGATCGCGGCCGAGTAGCCAGCCAGCATGAAGACGTAGGAGCGTGCGCTTCGGTCCAGCATCGAACAGTAAAGGCAGATGCCCGTCCAAAGTGCCAAGGCCAAGGAGAGCAGTTCCGGCGATGCAGACAGCGACGGGACCAGCACGACCGTGGCTGCGCACCCCAGCAAGGTGCCCCCGAACCGATAGAGCGCCTTCGAGCGCACGTTGCCGGCCAGAGGGTGGGCCACGATGTACGCGGTCATGAAGGCCCAGAAGGGGCGGGGCAGGCCGGCCCGGCTGGCCACGTACAGCGCGAGCATCGCGGCCGTGAAGCTCTTGAGGGAGAAAAGCAGTTCCTGGCGCGAGAAACGAGGCAGCGCCATCATGCGGCGTTGCCGGGATGGCACGACGACTTCGCCGAGCCGTCGCTTTCCCTGTTGCGAATCGATTTCATGCGCCCATGCTAGGCACCGGTGCACGCATCGGGAATTGCATTCCTGGCCGAATGATTTCTCTTTTCGGCCATCGTGAAGTTGGAGTCAGCGAGGCAAGAAAGAGGAGGGCGGCAAGCGGCTGGCCTGTGCAAATAAACTAACGCGAATGTGCGGGCCGCGGGTTCGCACGCGCACCAACGATCCATTTCGGAGACCATGCAACGCCCAGTGTTCGGCCGGCAAGATTTCGACTACAAGCCCTCGGTGCCGGTCGTGGCGCTTCGCGTGGATGTCCAGGCGCGGGAGCACGAAATTCCGATCCACCAGCACGAGTCGGGGCAACTCGTGATCGCGCTGCGTGGCGCCGTGACTTGCGACGTGCCGGGTGCGCTCTGGATGGTTCCGCCGCAAGCGGGCGTGTGGATTCCGGGAGGAACGCCGCACAGCAATCGCAGCACGGCGAATGCCGTTCTTTTCTTCCTGTTCATTGCGCCGGGCGCGGCCGCCTTGCCCGCGAGATGCTGCACGCTGCGGCTCAGCCCGATGCTCAGCGAGATGATCCAGTACCTGGCGGGCCTTCCACCCACCTACGAGCCGGGCAGCGCGACGGATCGGCTGGCGCATGTGTTGCTGGACCAGCTTTGCACCATGCCTGCCGAGGAACTTTTCCTGCCGATGCCCCAGGATGCGCGGCTTCGAAGAATCTCGCAGGCCATCACGCTGGACCCTTCCGATCGCAGAACGCTGAGCGACTGGGCCCACGAACTCGCCACCAGCGAGCGGACCTTGAACCGGCTGTGCACTGCACAGACCGGCCTGAGCTTCGGCCGCTGGCGTCGGCAACTGCACATGATCGTGGCGCTTCGGGAGTTGTCCGGTGGAGCGACTGTCCAACAGGTGGCCTATGACCTGGGGTACGAGTCTCCTTCTGCCTTCATCACGATGTTCAAGAAGGCATTCGGAAAGCCTCCGGCAACCTATATCAGCGACCGACTGAGGGTTGAGAACTAATACATGCGGTCCTTGGCGGATCTAGCCCAGCATCGAACCATCGATGCACGTCACGCAGGAACCACCGATGAAAACGCCGCCCTTCGAATCGACATTCACTGCGATGCGGCCATTGCGGCCCACGCAGCGCCCCTGGGTGGCGACGTAATCCTTGCCGCCGGAAGGCAGCAGGCCTCGCGCCCACAGGAACGCGGCCACGCTGCCATTGCCGCTCCCGCACACGGGGTCTTCATTCACGCCGGAAGAGGGGGCGAAGGTACGCACTTCTATCGCGGCATCTCCGGACGGGTGCGGGCCGAACACCGTGAGCCCGGTGACGCCCAGGCGACGCTCCAGTTCAGCCAGCCTCGCGAGATCCGGACGCAGACCGATCACTGCGTCCGCATCCTCGAGCTGCGCAATGATCCAGATCGGACCTACGGTCACGATGCCCGGCTCGACCTTCACCTTCAGTCTGCGTCCGACAGCGGCTTCCAGATCGTTCAGGTCCGCATCCCGCAAAGCGGCGATCCGCGCCGGCGGCAGCTCGAAGCTCAGGCGACGCTCTTTACCAATGTCCGAGACGGTCAACGCGACCAGGCCCATGCCGCACTCCTGGACCAGCCGACCGTTGTCACGAGGTGTCGCGCGTCCGGCTTCAAGGATGGCATGGGCACTCCCAAGTGTTGGATGACCCGCAAACGGCAGCTCACTGCGGGGCGTGAATATCCGCAGGCGATAGTCCGCATCCCGCGACGACGGGGGAAGCACGAAGGTCGTCTCGGAGAGGTTGGTCCACCCGGCAATGGCTTGCATCTCCTGGGTGTCGATCCCTTCGGCGTCGAGAATCACCGCGACGGGATTGCCCATGAAAGGCCTGGAGGTGAACACATCAACCACTTTGTAGGATCTTTTCATTTGTTCCTTTCGATGTTCATGATGTTCAAGGCCGAACCTAAGCTGACTGGCTTGTGACCACACCATCGATCTCGCTGGCCTCGATACCGTACTTTGCCATTCGCGCGCGATGGTCGGCCGTTCCGAGGTACGCACGAAGTTGCTTGTTCACCGCCTGCACCAGATCGCGGTTTTCCTTGTTGAAGGAGAAGCCTCCTGCAGGGATGCGTCCATCGGGGCTCTTCTCATGTGCAACGGCCTCAAGCGGCTTGTTGGCAGCGGCGAGCGCGCGGTTGCCCACGGCCGTGGCGGCATAGGCGTCGACCTTTCCAGACAAGAGCGCTGCCACCGCCGAAGGCTGATCATTGAACAGCACGATCTGGCTGTCAGTCGCTCCAGAGGACGTTGCGGCATCGATCTGTATGGTGCCGCCGACAACGCCCAACCGCGCATCGCTGCGCGCAGCGAGCGCCTTGTAGCCTGTCAGCGCCTTGGGATTGCCCCGGGCCACGAGGAACCCATCTCCGAGCGCCCAGACCGGCTCGCTGAACGCGACCAGCCTGGCGCGCTCGGGTGTCACGAAGATCGGCACATTCATATCACGGGCTGCCCGAGATGGTCGTCCAATCGCTGCTACTGCGCGGCGGGGTAGTGCAGCGTGGCGATGGGCGCGAAGTCGCTCACTGACTTGTTGAGCAAGCGGTCGGGTGGGTAGTCCTTCAGCAGGGCATCGCGCTTTTCTTCCACGAGTTCCTGGGCGACCAGGCGTCCCAGCATCGGTCCCAGGGTCATGCCGCTGTGGGTTGCGACCACGTAGGCGCGTTGCCGCGGGGTGATGAATCCCACGGCGGGCAACCCGTCCGCGGGCCGCGAGCGCTGGCCCACCGACAGGTTGTCGAGCCGTGCGTGCGCGGTGTTGTGAAACGTGCGCCGCAGCCGCGCCAGCATTTCCTGCCCGATGAGCCCGTCCGTCGACGCCTGGTAGGCCGGGTCTGCCCGGTCGTCGAGGTCAGGCGTCTGCAGCAGCAGCCTGCCGCCGCCGTCCGGGCGGAAATTCATCTCCGGCGTGATGAGATTGGCACGCAAGCGAACGTACAGCGCAGCGGTCAGCCCGAGGAATCCACATGCCCGCTTGTTGGGCTGGTTCGCGTCGATCATGGCCAGCGTGACACCGAGGCTGGCGGTCAGTGCCGGTGTCCATCTGCCGGTCGCGAGGACCACATGGGCACCGCTCCATGGTTTCCCTTCGGAGAGTTGAAGCGTCACGCCGTCGGGCCGCTCGTCGATGTCCAGCACATCGACGCCCTCATGCAGGGTGGCCCCGTGCTGGCGGGCTTCCGACCACAGGCGTGCGAGAAGCAGGGACGGGCAGAGCACCGCTTCAGATGGGAAATGCCAGATGTCTCCGCTGCGCGGATGGATGCGCAGCTCGGGAATCCGGCCCTGCAATGCGGTGCGAGAAATGCGCGCCGCAGGATAGTCGCGCGCCTGCAGCCCGAGTGCCCGCGCGCCAAGCCGCTCCTGCTGCAGCAGGTCGGCGGCCCATTCGTAGGTGCCGCACACATCCAGCCAGCGGGCTTCGGCCTGCTCCGATTCCTGAAGGGCCACGTGCTCGCGCATGCCTGCGCAGTTGAGCGCGTGGTAGCTGTCGGGATTCTTGCCGTTCGAATTGATCCACGCGAACGTCTTGCTGCTGGTGCCTGCACCCAGGTGCGTGCGCTCGAAGATCGACACCTGCGCGTTCAGCAGCGAGAGCGATCTGGCGACCGACAGGCCGATGATGCCGGCCCCGACGACCGCGATACGAAGTGGTGCCTGGGTCATGGCGAAGAAAGCAAGTCGATGGCGAACATCAACACAGCCGTGCAATTCATACGAACCTGTCCGGCCGGTATTTCCCAAGAATATCGATGCTGGCTCTTCCCACGATTTCTTGCGCCGCGTACTTCCCGATGATGGGGGCGAGCGTGATTCCGCTGTGCGTCGCAACGACGTACATGCCGTCGACGCCGGGCACGTTCCCGATCATCGGGAGGCCATCCATCGGCATCGGCCGGAAGCCGACCGTCACGCTCTTGATCTCTGCGTCGCGCAAGCCCGGCCAATACTTCGCGACCTTCAACTTCAGGCTTTGTGCGTGCATGTTCGCCAACTCCGCCGTCGGATGGCTCTTGAGTATTCCTGCATAGACCGGCTCATGAACCGGCGTCTTCGGCGGGCCGCCCACATAGATGGCCACGGCCTCGCCATTGGGCATCTGCTTGAATTCCAGTGCGCTGGAAAAATCGTAGACCATCTTCGTCACCGGCGCTATCGGCTTCGTGTGAATCTTCAGCCCGGGCGCCGTCTGCATCTTGATGTCCAGGCCAACCCTGGCCAACATGCCGGGCGTGTCTACACCGCAGGCTGAAACCACGTAGTCCAGGGCATACGCGCCCTTGGTGGTCTTGACTCCCTTCACGCGAGAGCCCTCCATGACAAGGGCTTCCACGGAACACGGGTAGACCAGCTTCACCCCCTTCCTCTTCGCGTAGGCGAGGATCCTGTTCGTCACTGCGACGGGGTCGATGTGCCCATCGTGGGGTAGGTAGAAGCCGGCTCTTGTTTCGCCTGGCGCCAGGTACGGGCAGAGTGCGGCGATCTCGTTTTCTGTCAGGTGCTTCGGCTGCGCCCCGGTATCCTGAAGCGCGTTTCCCCGCTTGTTCAGGTCCTTCGCCTTCTCTTCGCTGTCCGTCCAACTGACCGATCCACCCCAGATCACACCCAGCCCCAACTTCGCATCCAGGCGCTTCCATTCCTGCATGCTCTGAAGGCGCAGATCCCGGTAGTGCGTGTTGACCGTGCTGGGATTGATCCAGGCAAGAGAGGCCTTCGTCGCCCCCGAGGCCGGCTCCTGCTTTTCGAACACCACGACATCCGCGCCCGCTTCCGCCAGGCTGGCGGCAATCGACGCACCGATGATGCCCGCGCCGATCACACCGATTCGGAGCCTGGCGTTGGCAGAGAAGCCAAGGATCGGCAGGGCACCGGCCCCGATGCCCACGGCGTGGATGAAGTCTCGTCTCTTGATCATTTCAGTTACCTGTTCTGAAGGCCGCCTTATTGCTTTTCTGCCTTGGCGACTTCAACCGACATCTGGTAGCTCACACCGAGCAATCGGTTCGACAGCCGGTCGATCGTGCCGTCGGCGTGCATGTCTTTCACCGCCTTGCTCACGGCCTCGCGCAGTGCGGGCTGGTTCTTCGCCATGGCTGCGGCCGACAACTGGTAGGTGAGGATGGAGCCCACCTCCTTGATGGGCAGCTTGTTCACCGTGGCGTACTTCATGCCGCCGAAGTGGGAGCTGATGACTGCGTCGATGCGGCCGATGGCCAGGTCGTTGAAAACCAGACCGCCGTTGTCGTAGGTGACGATCTCCGAGCCCAGGAGAGTCGCGCGCGACCACGATTCGTTGCTCGTGCCCGCGGTCACGCCGACGCGTTTGCCTTTCAGGTCCGGACGGTCCTTGATGTCGCTGTTGGCGGCGCGCACGAAGATGCGAAAGTCTTCCAGGCCATAGGCCGCGCTGAAGTCGACCTGCTTTTCCCGTTCCACGGTCGGCGTGAGGTCGTTCATCACCAGCTCGTACTTGCCGGCCTTGAGTCCTTCGACAAAATTCTTGAACTGGTCGGCCACGAACTCGACCTTGGCGACACCGATGCGCCTGGCCACTTCCCTGGCCACTTCAACGTCGTAGCCGGCGGGCTGGTTCTTGTCGTCCAGCATGCTCCACGGTGGGCTCGCCTGCGTGTTGGCGATGCGGATCACGCCAGCGGACCGCGCGTGGGCCAGGGTGTCGCCCGGCTGCGCCCAGGCTGCGGGCGCGGCGAGGACCGCGCCCCATGCGCACGCGGCAACGAGGCCGCGAATGAGGGACTGGCGAAGAGGTGCTCGATTCATGAACGCTGTCCTGACGATGGAAGTGGGTGAATGCGCCGATCTTGTCGGCGTCACCGTATTGCCACAATCCGCTGTTCGTAGTTACTCGATAAGCACAGCTTATGCAGCCGCCCGCGCGCCGTCAGCGTCTGGGCAGCTTCTGTCCGAGCGCTTCACGCACGCGCTTCATGTCGGCGTCCAGCTGGATGCGCATGACGCGCAGCAACTCCTTGGCGTTGTCCGACAGCGGCGTTCCCGGGCGAAAGACCAGCAGCGACGTGGAGGGAACGTCGAAGGTGGTCGGCTTCAACAGCAGGCCACGCGCCACGTAGTCGAGCGCCATCACGGGATGGGCCATGCCCATGCCGACGCCTTGCAGCGCGAATTCGCAGACCGAATTCGAGTACGGGGTTTCGATCAGCGGCCGCAAGGTCTTGCCTTCGGCGGCGAGGGCCTGTTCGAGCGCGCGCCGTCCCACGTCCTCCGGATTGAGCGCGATGAACGGATAAGCGGCCAGGTCGTCGGCATCGAGCACCTTCTTGCGTGCCAGCGGATGCTGGGCGTTCATCACGATGACGCCCGAGACGGCGGCGAACTGCGAATGTTCCAGGCCGGCGACGGACAGCTCCTCGGCCATCAGGCCGAAGTCGAGCTGGCCAGCCGACACCTGCTGGTAGACCTCGCGCGAGCTCATCACCTGGAACGACAACTGGATCTGCCGCTCATGCAGGCCGAACGCGGCAATTGCGCGTGGCATGAAGCCGGTGCCCAGTGCCGGCAGCGACCCGATGGCCAGGCGCCCCAGGCCGAAGGACTTGAGGCTGCGAATGCGGTGCTCGATCATTTCGAGGCCGGTGAAGTAGCGGTCGACCTCGACCATCAGCGCGAGGGCTTCCTGCGTCGGGACTAGCCGGCCACGGACCCGCTCGAACAAGCGCAACTCGCAGGCGACTTCGAACTTGCGCAACGACTGGCTCACGGCGGGCTGCGACACCCCCAGCAGATTGGCTGCCCGGCTCGTCGTGCCTGCGCGCATCACCGCACGGAAAACCTCGATGTCACGCTTTTCCATCCATAACCTCTGCTTATTGAGCGAGTCTTCCAGGCTGTTGAGACTATAGGCAGGAAGGCGAATACTTCGCTGCATCCGATCGCCATGCCTAACCTGAACGAATAGCTTAAATGCAATCTATAGATCAAACTAATGCGGACTTCGAGAGCCTGTCGCCGCCCGTGATGCGCGGATCGACGGTGGTTTTCAACACCTTCAACGATTTCGTCAACCGCAAGGGCCGCCAGCCCGACGGCTTCAGCTACGGCATCACCGGCACGCCGACGGCGCGCGGACTGGAGCGCAGGATTGCCGACCTCGAGGGCGGCAAGCACTGCGTCGTGACGCCCTCTGGCCAGTCGGCGCTGATGACCACCGTCATGGGCTTCGTGCGGGGCGGCGATCACCTGCTGGTGTCGGCCGCCTGCTACGGGGCGCTGAAGACCTTCGCGCAGAAATGGCTGGCCGGCATGAACGTCGATGTCGAGTTCTACGCGCCTGCCATCGGCGCGGAAATCGAGACGCTGATCCGGCCCAACACACGAATGATCTGCATGGAGTCGCCCGGCACGGTCACCATGGAAATGCAGGACACGCCCGCCATCGCGGCCGTGGCCAGGCGCCGCGGTGTGCTCACCATGATGGACAACACCTGGGCGAGCCCGCTGGGGTTTCGCCCACTGGCGCACGGTGTGGACTTCAGCATCGAGGCGGCGACCAAGTTCATGGGCGGGCATTCCGACCTGCTGATGGGCAGCATCAGCACGAACGACTATGCCCACTACGAGGTTCTGCGCGAGACGCAAAGCATCCTCGGTCAGCAGGTGAGTCCGGACGACTGCTTCCTTGTGCTGCGTGGCCTGGAGACGCTGAAGCTCCGGGTGGCCGCGCAGAGCGCGTCGACGCTGCGCATTGCCCAGTGGCTCCAAACACAGCCTGCCGTTGAGCGGCTTCTGTATCCGCCGCTCGAGTCGGACCCCGGGCACGCCCTGTGGAAGCGGGACTTCCGCACCAACGGCTGCCTGTTCTCCCTGATCCTCAAACCCGCCCCCGAAGCTGCGTTCAATGGTTTCTTCGATGCGCTCCAACGCTTCGCCATCGGCGCGAGCTGGGGTGGCGTGCACAGCCTCGCGGCGTACTACCCCGCACCGCTGCAAGCCGATCGCGTGTTTCCGGTCACCGACCAGCCGGTGGTTCGCCTGTCGATCGGACTCGAAGACACGGACGAGCTGATCGCCGACCTGCGGGCAGCGCTCGCCGGCTACAGCGCACACCGCACCAAAGCGCCCGCGCAGTGAACCCGGGGAGCCCACGATGATGGATCTGTTTCTCAGGGCGCAGCCCTTGCTCGAGAAGGCCGTGCTGGTCACGCTCGGCCTCGGGTTCGGGGCGTTCTTTCTTGGATGCGTGCTGGGGCTTCTGATCGCCCTGGCGCGAATCTCGTCGTTCCGTCCGCTGCGCTGGTTCGCGTTTTCGTACGTGTCGGTGTTTCGCGGCACGCCGCTGCTGATCCAGATCCTGCTGATCTACTTCGGACTTCCCAGCTACGGCATCGTGATTTCGCCCGTTCCCTCGGCGTTGCTGGCCCTGACCCTGTTTGCCGCCGCCTACCTGAGCGAGAACTTCCGCTCCGGGATCATGGCGGTCGACAAGGGCCAGTGGGAGGCCGCATGGGCGATGGGCATGGGCTACTGGAAGACGCTGCTGCGCATCGTGCTGCCGCAAGCTTTTCGCATTGCATTGCCGACGCTGGGAAGCCGGCTCATCGGCCTGATGAAAGACACATCGCTGGCGTCGACAGTCACTGTCGTGGAACTCACGCGCGTGGCAGAACAGATGGGAGCGACGACCTTCCGGTACATGGAGATGTTCCTGATCGTCGGCGCCATCTACTGGTTCATCAACCAGATCCTCACCATCCTGCAGACCTGGCTCGAAAACCACCTCTCGAAGCGCTACGCATGAACGACGCGTCCAACTCTCCTGTCCAGGTTCGCGGCCTTGCGAAGAGCTTCGGCTCGAACCAGGTCCTCCAACACATCGACTTCACGGTCGCGCGCGGCGAAGTCGTGGTGCTCATGGGGCCCTCCGGCTCCGGCAAGACCACGCTGATCCGTTCGCTGAACTTCCTGGAGATGCCCGATCGCGGAAGCATTCGCATGTGCGGCATCGAGATCGCCGACGCCGGCCCCAGGCCTTCGGGCGAGGCGCGTCGCAAGATACGCGAGATCAGGAAGAAGACGGCCATGGTGTTCCAGTCGTTCAATCTCTTCGCGCACATGACCGCACTCGACAACGTGATCGAAGGCATGGTCTCGGTGCAAGGCATCAGGAAGTCGGAAGCCCGGCCCCGCGGGCGCGAGCTGCTGGGCCAGGTCGGACTGCTCGAGAAGGCGAACGAGTATCCCGGGCGCCTGTCGGGTGGGCAAAAGCAGCGCGTGGCCATTGCCCGCGCGCTGGCCATGAACCCCGAGGTGATTCTTTTCGACGAGCCGACATCTGCCCTTGATCCCGAACTTCGCGGCGAGGTGTTGAAGGTGATGCGCGATCTGGCCGACAAGGGAATGACGATGCTCGTGGTGACGCACGAGACCAAATTTGCCAAGGATGTCGCCGACCGGATCATCTTCATGGAAGGCGGCGTGATCGTGGAGGACGCGACACCCGATCACTTCTTCGGCGCTGCTGCGAGCCAGCGTTCCAGGGACTTCCTGGGGCTGATACTGGATTAGAGGGCTTGCTGGTTGAGCAAGCCTGGTTATTGAAGAGTGACAGCGGTTGGCATCGAGGCGGTTCCCTGAGCGGTTTTTTTCTCCCTGGCCTCTACCAGCGCCGAACCGCTGTCGAGAGGCAGTGTGCGCGACACAAGTGAAGTCGGCGTGAAGTCCGTGCAGGAGTTCCGTGAAACGATACCCGCCGTCTTGTTGCACGCCACTTGTCGAGAGAGCCGGGCATGCGCCGGCCCTGAGGCCCTGCAGAAATTCGTCATCGGCGAGACAATCGCCGGGCCTTGGTCCGCCCGGCGGGTGGGGGCAACAACCCGAACCCTTCTGCGCATGTCATCCCCGCCTGCTGCCTCGACCTCATCCCCGGCGTCCTCGTTCTCTCTGTGGCGCATCGCCGTACCGGCCTTCGCGCCTTCGCTGTTGTTCGGATTGGGCGAGGGCGCCATCCTGCCGATCGTGCCGTTGACGGCGCGCGACCTGGGCGCTTCCGTGCCGATGGCTGCGTTGGTGATCGCGATGATCGGCATCGGCTCGCTGTTCAACAACATCCCGGCCTCGATGATCACGATGCGATGGGGCGAGCGCTGGGCCATCGTCGCGGCGGGTGTGTGGAGCGCTCTGGGCATGCTCCTGTGCGTGCTGACTTCGCATCTGGGCCTGTTCGCCACGGGTTGCTTCATGGTGGGCATGTCGCAGGCGGTCTACAACCTGGCGCGGCAGAGCTACATGACCGAGGCGGTGCCCGTCGAGTACCGTGCGCGGGCACTGTCGACGCTGGGCGGCGTCATGCGCATCGGCATGTTCGCCGGGCCTTTTCTCGCGGCTGCCGCGGTGCATATGTTCGGCCTGTCGGCGGCTTATGTGGTGGGCATCGTGGCGGTGATGGGGGCTGCGGCCATCGGGGCCCGCATCCCCGACCTCGAAGCGCCGCCGGTTCCGGCCGGGCAGGCCGCGCCTGCCTCGACCTCCATCGTGTCGACGCTGCGGGATCACCGCCGCGTGTTCCTCACGCTGGGCGTCGGCGTGATCCTGGTCAGCGCGGTGCGTGCATCGCGCCAGGCCGTGATCCCGCTGTGGGCCGACCACCTGATGCTCGCGCCCTCGGTGGCTTCGCTGATCTACGGTCTGGCGGGTGGTGTCGACATGCTGGTGTTCTACCCGGCAGGCAAGGTGATGGACAGGAAGGGCAGGCGCTGGGTCGCGGTGCCGTCGATGCTGATCATGGGACTGGCCATGCTGCTGATGCCCCTGACATCCGGTGTCTTCACGCTGCTGCTCGCTTCACTGGCGATCGGCTTCGGCAACGGTATCGGCTCGGGGATGATCATGACCCTCGGCGCCGACCATTCGCCGCGACACGGGCGCGCGCACTTCCTTGGCATATGGCGCCTGATGTCCGACATCGGCTCCTCGAGCGGCCCGGCACTGCTGTCGCTGCTGGCGGGCGGCCTGTCGCTTGCTGCGGGAATCGCTGTGACCGGACTGATCGCCTTTGCAGCGGCGGGAGTGCTGGCGTATTGGATTCCGCGTCACAGAAGCCCTGGTGGCGTCGGGCCACGAGTGACGAGGTAGCTCACAAGCCAGCCAGGCGCGAGATCGAGCGCGCATCAACGACCTGGCATTCAACTTCATAATCCAGGCCCTTCCCAGAACCCAGACGAATCGGAACACCCTTGAGTGCTGCAGATTTTCTCTTGTCCCCCGCTGTGCAAAAGCTCATGCAGGTCGTGTATGCAGACCCCGATCAGTCGTTCTCGGTGAACGAGTTGGCCCAGCGAACGAAGCTGGAGCCTGGCGAAGTCGATCAGACCGTGGAGCATCTCGTCAAGAGCGGCATCCTCGCAAGGCTGAAGGTGAAAGCGGAGGAGCCCGAAACCGTCAAGGCGGACCGTTCGTTCGTCTTCTACGGCGAGCTGCGCAGCATCGCATTGAAGTCGTTCGCCGCAGCCGAGCCGATCCGCACCATGCTGCGTTCCAAGTTCAAGAACTCGGTCGTGCGTGCCTTCGTGTTGGGAGAGGACGACGACAACGTCATAGAACTCCTGATCGTGCATGGCGCCATCACGCCCGACGAGGCCGCGATGACGGAAGCGTGCAAGAAGCTGTCGAAGACTCTTCATCGCCATCTGCAGGTCCACGTGATCTCGATGGCCAGGCTCAACGGGCTGACGAGTCGCGATGCACTCGCCGCAAAACTGGCAGCCGCTTCGGCGTTCGAGATCATCGCGCAAGGAGACACCAAGGCGCAGTTGTCGACCGAGCGGCTTGGCCTGTTGCAAAGCGCGAAGAAGAAGCTGGCCGCACTGTCTCGTTCTTAGCGCCGGAGCGGGTCGCGGTAGGGCGATCACGCGCCGGATGCGCTGCCTCGGAAGCGGGAAATCAGCTCGCCCAGTTTCCCCGCCTGTCGGCGCAGTGCCTCGTCGTCCAGCGCCGCATAGCCGATCACCAGTCCGGGCGGCAGGACCGCGCGTTTGCAGAAATCCGAGATGGCCTGAAAGCGCAGGCCATGTCCTGCCGCTAGCTCTTGCAACGCGGCCACGTCGATCCCTGGCGGCGGCCACCACACCAGATGAAATCCTGAATGCGCCCCGGTGACGTACAGCCGTTCGGCGCCGAGTGCATCGCGCAGGGCCTGCAGCACGATGTCCCGGCGTTGCGCGTAGGCCAGGCGTGCACGGCGTACATGCCGCGCAAAGGCGCCACTCTCCAGAAAATTCGCCAAAGCCAATTGCTCGATCACGCCGGTGGAGCGCCCGGTGATGTGTCGCGCCTTGCGGAACTCGGGCACGAGTTTTTCAGGCAGCACGGCATAACCGATGCGCAGCCCGGCGAACATCGTCTTGTTGAAGCTGCCGCAATGAATGACGCGGTCGGCCGCGTCCAGGCTCTTCAGTGCAGGCAGCGGTGCGCTGTCGTAGCTGAACTCGCTGTCGTAGTCGTCTTCGATCAGCCAGCAGTCCGCTTCTTCGGCCCACGCAAGCAGCGCCAGGCGCCGCGAGACAGGCATCGTGACGCCGGTGGGCGCCTGGTGCGCAGGCGTGACGTGCACGAGCCGCGCGCCGGTGCGGTGGCGTGCATGGTCCACCGAGAAGCCGTGCGCATCGATGGGCACGTGAATGACTTCCCGCGCATGCCGGCTGAATATCGGGGCCGCATGAAGGTAGCCGGGGTCTTCCACCATGACCTTGTCTTCGGGCGAGAGCAGGAGTCGCGCGCACATGTCCAGCCCCTGGCGAATGCCGGCCAGCACGACGATCTGCTCCGCGTCGCAAGAGATGCCGCGCGCAACGCCCAGGTAGCTGGCGATCTGCGTGCGCAGCGCGCCGAGTCCGAAGGGTTCGTTGTCGTCCAGTTGTTCGACCGTCACATGCCGTGTGCTGGCTTGCAGCGCCTTGCGCCACTGATCGATGGGAAAGAGCGCGGGGTCGGCAACCCGTGCCACGAAGGGCTTGCCAACTGCGCTGGCGATGAGCGGTGCCACGTCGATGCCGGGCGCGCGGCGTCGCGGTGAATCGCTCGTGCGTGCGCCGGCATCGAAGAACTGATCGGGCACCTTCGCCGCGACATGGGTGCCCGAGCCCGCCGTGCTGACCAGGTAGCCCTCGCTGCGCAACTGGTCGTAGGCCAGGTCGACGGTGGCGCGCGACACCTGCCAGCGCTCGGCCAGGTGCCGGGTGGAGGGCAGCCGCGCGCCTTTGGCCAGCACCCCTTCCAGGATGCGGGCGCGGATCTGGCGATAGATCCACACCTGCTTCAGCTCACCCGCCTGCAGCGGCTCCGCCGCGAGGTCGAGGCTCGACAGCGTGCGGCGTGACTGCGAGGCGCGAGAAAGTGGCCTGGTCATATTTGCAGATATGGCTCTATGGATGAGGCCGCATTCTAGGTAAGTTCTGCCTTCGCCAAGACCGGTCGCTCAATGAGGGCCTGACCCAGAAAAGCCCAACCACGAGATTCCCACGCATGCCAGATTCGCCCATTCACTTTTGCACCGTCACACCGGACGGTCCCCGGTTTCCGCTCGGCGCCGCGGGCAGCATCCTCGATTCGGCACTGGCCGAAGGTGTCGCCGTGCCCTTTTCCTGCAAGCGCGGCGAGTGTGGTTCCTGCCGCGCGCAGGTGCTCGAAGGCGGCTTCGAACGCATCGCTGCGCCGTCCGAGGCCGCCTATCAAGTGGCCGATGACGAGCTGCTGATGTGCCAATGCCGCGCCACCAGCGACTTGAGCCTGCGCTTTGCGCATTGGCGCAGCCCGGCCCGTCCGGCCGCCCGCTATGGCGCGAAGATCGTTGCGCTCGACGCAATGGCACCCAGCGTGACGCGGCTGGTGATTGAGGTGCAGAGCGCCCAGCGCTTTCAATGCGAGCCCGGGCAGCATGCGCAACTGTTGCTGGACAACGGCGAGCGCCGCAGCTTCTCCATCGCCAACTTGCCGGTGCAGACCGGTGACGCGAACCTGTTGGAGTTTCATATCCGGCGGATTCCGGGCGGTGCATTCACCGACCACGGGCTCGCCCAGCTTCGGCCGGGCGACCTGCTGGAACTCGACGGGCCCTACGGCGCCTGCACCTGGCAGGCGCCCTCCGACGCGGTCGAGCATCTGGTGCTGCTGGCCACGGGCACGGGCTTCGCAGGCATCAGCGCCATCCTGACAACTGCATTGGCCGGCGCTGCGTTCCGTACCGTCCATTTGTACTGGGGAGTGGGCCGAGCCGAGGACTGCTATGCATCCGACTTGCTCGACAAGCTGCAGGATGCCCACGCGAGCTTCCATTGGACGCCGGTGGTGTCTGCGGCGCGTGCCCCAAGCACCGAGGCGGTCCAGGCCCGAGGGCAGCGGCACGTGCAGGAAGCGGCACTCGCAGCCGACCACGACTGGCAACGCACCATGGTCTACGCCTGCGGCAACCCCGCCATGGTTCGGGGCGCGCGCGACGTGCTGAAGGCCGCGGGCCTGCCGAAGGACCGCTTCCAATCCGAAGCATTCCTGCCGGCCGCGCAGGCGGAGCAGGGCAAGGCGCCGTACATCGTGCGCCATCCCTGGGAGAAGGTGGGAGCGGCCTTTTCGCTCGACGGCATCCTCGATGCGCGCAGGCGCTCCATGGAGGCGTTACCGCAGATCGCGGCCCTGATGGTGCCCGGCATGACCACCGGCGAGGCCATCGCCATCGCGGACAACCACCTGCGCGCGATGGGCGCGGCCTACAACTGGCATCCCACCTACGTGCGCTTCGGCCCCGACACGCAATGCACATCCCGCCAGCCGGTGGACCGGCACCGGAAGCTGCGCGCCGACGACCTGTTCACCATCGACCTGGGCCCCGTATGGGACGGCTACGAGGGTGACTACGGCGACACCTTCGTGATGGGTGACGACCCCGACCATCGGCGCTGCACCCAGGCCGCGCGGCACATCTTCGAGCGAACCCGGCTGGCATGGGCGCAAGGCCTGAGCGGCAGCGCGCTCTACGACTTGGCGGACGGGCTGGCGCGTGAACATGGTTGCTCGCTCGTGCGCGAGACAGCCGGACATCGCGTCTCGGACTTTCCGCATGCGCTCTATGGCAAGCACCGTCTGGCCGAGGCCGATTTCATGCCGGGTGACGGAATCTGGGTGCTGGAAGTCCAGGTGCGGGATCTGGAGCGGCCCATTGGCGCGTTCTTCGAAGACGTGCTTTTGCGAGCGGCCGGCGACCGGGCCCGACACCCGGTTGGCGCAGCTCTTCTTGCTGCGCCGCATTCCCCGTGAACCCTTGCAGCGCAGGCGGCCGCCAGAAACTCAAGGCTTCCTGTCCGCCGCAGCCGGCATGGCGATGGGTTTCGCGGCAGGCGCAGCAATGAGCACCATGGCCCCGTCCTGCCCGCGGCGGATGTGCAGGCGGGTGCCGTCCAGCAACTTGTCCAGCGCCGCATCGGGCGCGATCTTTCCCTTCACGCCCCGTGTCGACAGGTCCTTGACGTCTTCCATCTTGTAGATGAGCTGCACGCCGGACTGTGCAATGAAGGCGTCGAGCGCGGGCCTGAGTTCGCCGCTGCGAACGTCGAAATCCCGGGTATTGGCGAAGGACAGGCCGGTCATCAGTACGCATCCGAGCGCGACGGCAATGCGCCGGCCTGCTCCGGTGTGGAGGAGGGGGGTCTGCCTCCGGAATCGATTCATGTAGGTGTATTTCCAGCGAGATGGTTTTTCTTGTTACCCCCATGAGACGAGTGCGGCTGCGCTTTCCGGTAACGGGGCGCCCCATTTCAGTGCCGCCTAGAATTTCGTGGTGCTCCTCACCGTGCGTTACCGGAAATCTTCTGGCCGTTCGTCTCAGTGTCTGTCGCCAATCCCGGCGACGAGCCGCCACCCCATCCGGCCATTCCCAGGAGCGCTTTTTTGGTTCTCAGTGATTTGGACAACTGGTTCGTCAGGGAAGTGCTGCCCATGGAGGCCGCACTCACGCGGTTTCTTCGCCGCAACTGGCGCGACGACGCCGAAATACCTGACTTGCGTCAGGACGTCTACATGCGCATCTATGAGTCAGCGGCCAAGGCCGTGCCCGAGCTGGTGAAGCCCTTCGTCTTCGCCACGGCGCGCAACCTGCTGATCGACCGTGCGCGGCGGGCGCAGATCGTGTCGATCGAGATCATTGCCGACCTCGACGCGCTCGATTTCTCGGCCGATGAACTCACGCCCGAGCGCCATGCCTCGGGCCGCGGCGAGCTGCGGCTGCTGCAGACGGCGCTCGATGCCCTGCCTTCCAAGTGCCGCCGCGTCATCGAGATGCGCAAGATCGAAGGGCTCTCGCAGCGCGAGGTGGCCACGCAGCTGGGCATCACCGAAGACACGGTCGAGCGGCAGGTGTCCCGGGGCGTGAGGGCGCTGGCAGACGCGCTGCTCTCCGACGGGGTGCATCTGGACACCAAGGCCTTCGGTCGGGCGCAGAACGAAAAGAGGCTCTCGACATGACAGAAGTCGAACGCATTGAATCCGCCGCCGCCGACTGGCTGGCGCGCCGCGACAGCGGCACATGGACCGAGGCCGACGAGCAGAAGCTGGACGCCTGGGTCGCCGAGTCGATCGCCCACCGCGTGGCGTGGCTGCGGCTGGCCAGCGTCTGGCAGCGCAGCGACCGGCTGGGCGTCCTGCGCGCACCGCCGCCCCTGACGGGAACGGCCACGGCCAAGCCGGCGCCCATTCCCATCCGCATACCCTTGCCCGCAGACGCGCCTGCATCCGCTCCACGGGCGGCGCCTGCGTACCGGCTGCCGCGCTTTGCCACGCAACGCATCGCGGCCGGCATGCTGGTCGTGGCCGCTGCCTGCAGTTGGCTGGGCTGGCGCTACACGCAGGACTGGAAGGGCGAGCACTACGCCACGGCCGTGGGCGCGCGTCAATCGGTTGCGCTGTCCGACGGCTCCGTGCTCACGCTGAACACCGCCACGCACGTGCGTGCCGTGGTGAACGGGAGCAGCCGCAAGGTGTGGCTGGAAGACGGCGAGGCCTATTTCGACATTGCGCATGACAAGGCCCATCCCTTCGTCGTCATCGCCGGGGACCGCCGCATCACCGTGCTGGGCACGCGCTTCCTGGTGCGGCGCCAGGGCGACCAGGTGAACGTGACCGTGGAAGAAGGGCGCGTGCAGATCGCGTCTGCGCAGGGCGCGAAAGAAGTGGCACCCACCGTGCTCACGCGCAACCAGGGGGCGGTTGCCAGTGCCAGCAGCGTGCTGGTGATGTCGAAGGCGCCCAAGCAGATCGACGACGAACTGAGCTGGCGCCAGGGCAGGCTCGTGTTCGACCAGACCACGCTGGGCGATGCGGCCGCACAGTTCAATCGCTACAACACCCGCAAGCTGGTGATTGCCGATCCGGCCATCGCGCGCATTCGCATCGGCGGCAGCTTCGATGCCAACAACATGAGCGGGTTCGTGGCCTTGCTCAAGCAGGGCTTCGGCCTCGCGGCGCAGGACAGTGGTAACGAAATAAGAATTTCAAACTAGGTTATTACCGGAATGTGACCGGGCATTCGTCTCAGTGGATACCAAAACAAATACCACTCTGGAGACACCCCCATGAATCGAATCGAGCAAGGCCTCGGCCAGCCCTCCAAGAAGAAGCAAAAGAAGAAACGCCCATCGGTGGCCTTTCCGGTGGCGATCCGCCACTGGGTCATCGGTGGCACGTGGGCGCTGATGAGCGGACTGCCCGTGCTGGCGCATGCGCAGGCGCAAGTGCAGGCACAGCAGGTCTTCGACGTCAGCGGCGGCGACCTGAAGACCGCGCTCGATGCCTACATCGCCCAGGGCGGTGTGCAACTGCTCTACAAGGTCGACGATGTGAAGGGCAAGGTGACGCGCGGCGTGAAGGGCGCGCTGTCGCCGCAGGAGGCGCTGTCGCGCATTCTCGAAGGCACGCCGCTGCTCACGCGCCGCGGCGATGACGGTGCGATCGTGGTCTATGCCGCCGCACCGGTGGCCGCCGCCGCAAGGGCGTCGACCGAAGAGCCGCAGTCGCTCGACAGCGTCACTGTCACGGCCACGCGCCGCCGCGAGCCGATCCGCGAAGTGCCGATGCAGGTCAACGTGATGAAGGCCGAGACGCTGGAACGCGCCGGCGCCAAGAACCTGGCCGACTACGTGGCCGAGCAGCCGGGCGTGAGCCTCACGAGCAGCGGCAGCGTGGGCGGCATCCTCACCATGCGCGGGCTGACCACCGGCCCGGTGCAGGGCATCGCCACCGTCGGCGTGTATGTGGACGACGTGGCCACGGGCCTGAGCTCGTCCGGCGCGCTCGCCGGCTTCACGCCGCTGGACATGGGCATGCTCGACCTGAACCACATCGAGGTGCTGCGCGGCCCGCAGGGCACGCTGTACGGCGCCGGCGCCATGAGCGGCGTGCTCAAGTACGTGACCAACCAGCCCGACACCATGGAGTTCGCGGGCTCGGTGAAGTTCGGCACCACGTGGACCCAGGGCGGCGGCCAGGGCTACTCGACCAACGCGGTGCTCAATGTGCCGATCAAGGAAGACGTGGCGGCGGTGCGCATCGCCGCCTTCACGGACCGGGTCGGCGGCAGCTACAACGCCGTCGGTCCCGCATGGGGCCGCAACATCGATCGCGGCCACACCGACGGCGGCCGGATCTCGCTGCTGCTGACGCCCACGAAGGAACTCACGGTGCGCCTCACGGGCATGGTGCAGGACGTGAATCGCCAGGGCCTGGGCTTTGAAGACATCGACAAGCGGACCCTTCGCCCGTGGGGGCTCGACCGCACGCGCCAGCTGTCTGGCCGCGAGCCCTACCGCAACCGCTCGCAGCTGTTCGGCCTGGACGTGGAGTACGACTTCGGCTGGGCACGCCTGAACTCGATCACCTCCGCGCAGGACGTGAAGATCAACAACTCGGCCGACCTCACCGCCCTCTACGGGCCGTCGCTGGCCGCGATGCGCCTGTCGGCGTCCTCGGCGCCGCTGGACAGCACCGTGGAGCAGCACCGCGTCAGCCAGGAGTTTCGCCTGACCTCGCGCTCGGGCACCACCATCGAGTGGCTGGCCGGCATCTACCTGAACCGCGAACGCGGCGCCAACGACGGCACCCTCAGTGCGAACCTGAACGGCGGACTGGGCAACAAGACCTTCCTGACGTCGACGCAGTCCTCGCGCTACCGCGAGGAGGCCCTTTATGGCGACGTCACCTGGAACGTGACGCCCGCGCTGTCGTTCACCGGCGGCGTGCGGCTGGCGCGCAACAACCAGAGCTACAACAGCAAGCAGTCCGGCTCGCTGGTCGGCCCGGTCGACGCCAACGCCGCCGGCACCTCGTCGGAAAGCCCCACCACCTACCTTGCCGCGGCCAAGTACACGCTGTCGGACACCAGCAATCTGTACTTCCGCGCGGCGAGCGGCTACCGCCCCGGCGGCCCGAACGCGCTGAAGGCCGACACCGACCGCAACATCGTGCAGCCGATGTTCAAGTCCGACTCGCTGTGGAGCTACGAACTCGGCTACAAGGCCGACCTGCTGGACCGCAAGCTGTCGCTGGAGGCCGCGCTCTACGACATCGAATGGCGCGACGTGCAGCAACCCACGCGCAGCGGTGGCTTCGTCTTCGTCACCAACGCCGGAGCCGCCCGCATCAAGGGCGGTGAGCTCACGCTCAACTGGAAGCCCAGCAAGGCGTGGCGCTTCACCGCCAACGCCGCACTCATCGATGCGCGCCTGACCGAGGATGCCAAGGGCCTGGACGCCAAGGCGGGCACCCGCCTGCCCCAGACGCCGCGCTTTGCGACCACGCTGGGCGTGACGCACAACTTCAGCATTGCCGATCACCCGGCCTACGTCGGCGTCAGTGCGCGCTACACCGGCAAGCGCGATGCGGGCTACTCCGGCAGCTCGGTCATTCCAAGCATCAAGATGCCGGCCTACACGCTGGTCGACCTGCAGGCGGGCATCGACTTTCCGCGCTTCAGCCTCTCGGCCTATGTGCGCAACCTGGCCAACAAGCGCGGCATCCTGTCGATCGAAACCGGACTGGCGGCGAACCCGAACCTGGTGCAGGCGGCGCTGGCGCCTTCACGCACCATCGGCCTGAACGTCAACGTTCCGTTCTGAGATGTCGAGCCTTACGCCACTGGCGGCCGCGTTGCCGCCGGATGCGACGAGCCCCGCAGCACAAGAAACGGCACGCAAGGCACCGTCCAGCGCCTGGTACGCGCTGGCGGTGCTGGTCATCGCGACGGTGCTGGGCTCGATCGACAAGGTCATCCTCACGCTGCTGACGGAGCCGATGCGCATTGCGCTGTCGCTCTCCGACACGCAACTGGGGCTGCTGCAGGGCGCGGGCATCGTGCTGTTCACCGGCATCGCCACGCTGCCCCTGGGCTGGCTGAGCGACCGCTACGACCGGCGCGTGGTGCTGGCCGCCTGTGTGCTGCTGTGGAGCGCTGCCACCGCGATGCGCGGCACCGCAATGGACTACGGCGTGCTGTTCATCGCCTCCATCGGCCTGGGGGTGGGCGAGGCGGGCCTCACACCCATCACCAACAGCATGATTCCCGACCTGTTCCCGCGCGCGCAGCGGGTGATGGCCAACGCAGTGTTCGCGCTGTCGGCCATCTTCGGCAGCGCGCTGGGCGCCTTGCTCGGTGGCACCGTCGTGCACCTGACGGAAGACCTGCGGCCCTGGCTGCCCGCGTCGATGCAGCACCTGGAGGCATGGCGGCTGACCTTCTTCGTGATGGCGTCGGCGGGCCTGCCGGTGGCATTGCTGGTGCTGTCGATCCGCCGGACGCGACGCGGGAAGGCGCAGCCCGTTTCTTCAGCGGCTACGGTGACACACCATGCCGCACCTGCGGCGAGTCAAGCCGATGCGGACGATGCGGCCAGCACCGTCAGCTTCCGAGATCACCTTCGCCTGCACTGGCGCACCTTCGCCGGCCTGGTGATCGGCGCGGGCCTGGCGAGCGTCGGGATGAGCTCGATCGGCACCTGGCTGCCGATCATGGCGGCACGCTCGTACGGCATCACGCCGGCCCAGATGGGCCAAGGCATGGGCCTGGCCTTCCTGTGCGGCACGGTGGTCGGCGGCCTGCTGGGCGTGGCGGCGATGCGCTACGTGCAGCCCCGCATGGGGCCGGCCGCCGCGCTGCGCATCATCATGCTGGGCAACCTCACGGCCGCCTTGTTGTCGACGCTGCTGCTCTTCACGCGCTCGGCGACCGATGCGTTCGCGTTGCTGGCCCTGCTGGTGGTGCCGCTCATCAGCGGCGCGGTGCTGCTGCCCAACGTGCTGCAGGACGCGGCACCGCCCCACCTGCGCGCCCGCACCATCGCACTGCTTTCCGTGGGCGGCCTGCCGTTCGGCGTGCTGGGGCCACTGGTGGTGGGCATGTTGTCGGACGCCCTCAAGTCCGTGCCCAACGGGTTGGCGGTGTCCATCGTTGCCACGACGCTGATCGGCGGTGTCCTCGGCGCCATGGTGCTGCGCGCCACCGAAGGCCCGTTCGTGCGCCTCATGCGCGCGGCGCGGCCCACCTGATCTTTTCCTCGTTCATCTCCCACCCCCTTTCGTTGTCCTTCCATGTCACAACAACCTTCGCCTCCCTTACCTGACACCGCCGCCGCGGAGGCGGCCGCGCTGGCCGCCATCGACGCACTGGTGGCGCCCTTCAACCGCGGCGACGCGCCCGGCATGGTGATCGGCATCGCACGCAACGGCCGCCTGCTGTACCGGCGCGCCGTCGGCATGGCCAGCCTGGAAATGGGCGTGGCCAACACGCCGACCACGCGCATGCGCATCGCCTCCACCAGCAAGCACTTCACCGCGCTGGCCGTGCTGCTACTGGCCGAAGACGGGCTGCTCGACGTCGAAGACCCCGTGCAGAAGCACCTGCCCGAAATGCCGGCGCTGAGCGCCAACGGCCCCACGCTGCGCCACCTGCTGGCGCACACGAGCGGCTGGCGTGGCCACGACGAGCTGTGGGCCATTGCGCACGGCCTCACCTTCACCGAGCCCGGCCCGGGGCTGCCTGCCATGGCGCGCCAGAGCGAACTGAACTTCGAGCCCGGCACGCAGATGGTCTACAGCAACGGCGGCTACCACCTGCTGGCGAAGATCGTCGAGCGCGTGAGCGGACAGAGCTTCAACGACTTCCTGAAGGCGCGCATCTTCGGGCCGCTGAACATGCCCGACACCGCCTCGGTGGCGACCGACCACGAGGTGGTCCCCGGCCTGGCCGGCCTGTACATGCCCACATCCGGCGGCGGATGGCAACGCGGCGTGTACCCCTGCGAACTCGACGGCGGCGGCTCGCTGGTGTCGACGGTGGACGACATGCTGCGCTGGCTCGCGCACATGCGCAGCAGCGAGAAGACCGTGGGCAGCGCCAAAAGCTGGGCCCTGCTGTCCGAACCCACCATCCTGTCTTCGGGCTCGAAGGTGACCTACGGCTACGGGCTGGCGCGCCATCCCTACCGCGGGGTCGAGATCATTCACCACGCGGGTGCGGTCCTTGGCGCCCAGTCGCAGATGATCACCGTGCCGGCCCACGGGCTGGACATCATCGTCATGGTGAACGGCGCCGCGGTGGGTGCGTCGGCGCTGGCCCTCAACGCGATCGAGCTGCTGCTGCCCGACGTGCTCGCGCCGCGTGAAGTGCGACCGCTGGCCAGCGACTTCCCCGCGCTGCTCGGCCAGCGCTACCACGCGCCGTCCACCGGCAGCGTGCTCGGCTTTTCGGACGCCGGCGGCAAGCTGGCCATGTCGTGGCAGGCCTCCGGCCCGCAACTGATGCACCAGGGCGACGGCAAACTGTGGCTGGGCGTGCAGGACCTCCCGATCAACGACCTCGTGATCGATGCCAGCGACATCGATCCGCAGCGCACGCCCGACACGCTGGTGCTGCATGAAGGCGGGCTGCCGCGCCGCTTCGAGCGCCTGCCCGCAACGGCGCCCGATGCCGCGTCGCTGGCCGACGCGCTGTGCGGCAACTACACCAGCGCCGACCTCGACGCCACCGCGCAGATGGCGCTGGTCGACGGCACGCTGCAGCTCACGGTGCAAGGCCGCCACGGCCAGCACCTGTGCTTGCTGACGCCGCTGTCGGCCGACGTGATGGTGCTGACCTCCGCCAATCCGGTGCTGGCCCGGATGGGCAAATCGATCCTCAACGTGGAGCGCAAGGCAGGCCGGGTCGTGGGACTGCGGCTGGACACCCTGCGCGCGCGAAACATTCACCTTGCCCGTCAGGAGTCACGCGCATGAAGTTCTTCACCACCCTGTTCGCCACCGAAACCAACACCTTCGTCTCCGCCCCCACCGGCTGGGGCAGCTACAACGAATACGGCATCTTCCGCGGCGACTCCAGCACGCGCGACGCGAGCGGCTACGGCATGTTCGCGGTGGAAGTGCGCAAGCAACTGGCCGCCGAAGGCCACGAGATGGTCGAGAGCCTGCTGGCCTTTGCACAGCCGCTGGGGCGCACCGTGCGCCCGGTGTACGAGAGCCTGCGCGACGAGATCCTGGCCGACCTGCGCGATGCCGGCCCGGTGGACGGCGTGATCCTGGTGCTGCACGGCGCCATGGTGGCCGACGGCTACGACGATTGCGAAGGCGACCTGATCTCGCGCGTGCGTGCCCTGGTCGGCCCGAAGGTGACCATCGGCGTGTCGCTCGACCTGCACTGCCACTTCACGCAGCAGATGCTGAACGAAGCGGACGTGATCATTTGCTACAAGGAATATCCGCACACCGACGCGCTGGACCGCTTGCAGGAATTGGTCCGTATCGTGATGGACACCGCACAGGGCCGCGTGCGGCCGGTGACGGCCGTGCACGACTGCCGCATGGTGGGCAAGTGGCACACCACGCGCGAACCGATGGCCGGCTTCGTGCGCCGCATGGAAGCCTGCGAGAAGTTGCCGGGCGTGCTTTCGGTGTCGCTGGGCCATGGCTTCCCATGGGCCGACGTGCCGGAGTCCGGCGCCAAGCTGTGGGTGGTGACGGACAACGACCCCGTGCTGGCCGCAAAGCTGGCCGAAGAACTGGGCCGCGAGTTCTGGGACCTGCGCCACCAGACCGGCGTTCCCTCGCTCTCTATCGACGAGACGCTCGACCAGGCCATGGCCACGTCGGGCGGCCCGGTGGTCATTGCCGACACGGCCGACAACGCTGGCGGCGGCGCCACCAGCGACAGCACCTTCATGCTGCGCGCAATGATCGAGCGCGGCATCGCCAACGTGGCCTTCGGCGGCGTCTGGGACCTGGGCGCGGTGCAGCTGTGCCGCGACGCGGGCGTCGGCGCCAGCTTCGAGCTGCGGCTGGGCGGCAAGTGCGGCCCGGCCTCGGGCGACCCCATCGACCTGCACGTGACCGTCAAGGCCGTGAAGGACGCGCACACGCAACGCGGCCTTGCCGTGGGCAACCACACGCCCATGGGCCCCTGCGTGTGGGTGCAGGCGGCGAACGGCGTGGACATCGTGCTCATCAGCAAGCGCAACCAGGTCATCGGGTCCGACCTCTTCACGGGCCTGGGCATCGACCTGGCGGCCAAGAAGCTGGTCGTGGTGAAGTCGGCGCAGCATTTTCATGCCGAGTTCGGCCCGATCGCCAAGTCGGTGCTCTACGTGTCGACGCCGGCTGCGCTGAGCACCGACTTCGCCAACCTGCCGTACCGCGTGCGCGACCTCGACTACTGGCCGCGCGTGGAAGAGCCGAAACGCGCCGCACGGTTGCCGTCGTCGATGGACGGGCGCGGGATGCCCGCGCCCGGCGAGCTGTACACCATCGACGGACGCCAGATGCACCTTCAGCGCAGCGGCCCCGTGCCGGCCAGTGCCCTGCAGCCCACGCTGGTGATCGAAGCCGGTGGCGGCTGCGCCTCGCCGATCTACGCGCGCCTGCAGCAGGTGCTGTCGGCCAAGTACCCGGTGATCAGCTACGACCGCGCAGGCATGGGCTGGAGCGAGGCCGACGACGCGCCCTTCGACGGAAAGCGCAGTGCGCAGCAATTGCATGCGCTGCTGGCCGCGGCCGAGGTCACCGGCCCCATCGTTCTGATCGGCCATTCGCTCGGCGGGCTGCTCAACCGCATCTACACCGGCCTGTACCCGGAACAGGTGGCCGGTGTCGTGATGCTCGACGCCAGCCACCCGGAGCAGTTCGAGCTGTTCAAGGGCCTGCCGGCGGAACAGCTCGCGCCGGAGCGCAAGAAACGCGCCGAATTCCAGGCCGGCGGTGTGCCGCCGCCGGACTTTGCGCCGATCCAGGCCATCTTTGCCGACATGCCCCATGTCCTGCGACAGATGGCCGCGAACTACACGCCGGAAACCATCGACACGATGGTGAAGGAGCACGAAGGCCTTCAGCACGTCGCCCGGCAGGCCGGCGCCTCGCCGGACCTGGGCGCGCGTCCGCTCGCGGTGTTGTCGGCCACGGTCATGCAGAAGCTGCCGCCCGGTGCCGAGGAAGCTGCCGAGGTGCAACGGCGTTGGCCCGAGTACCAGGAGGCGCATGCGGGGCTGTCGACGCGAAGCCGCCTGCATCGCATCGAAGGCGCCGAGCACATGACGCTGGTGGTGCTGCCGCCCTTCGTGAGCCGCGTGGCCGAAGAGATCGACTGGATCATGGCCCAGCTCGGATGCACCCGATGACGCAACTCGCACACACGGCGTTGGGCGAGCTGACCACGCCGGCGCTGCTGCTCGACAGCACGGTTCTCGAACGCAACTGCGAAGCGATGGCGCAGCGCGCGGCGCACCACGGCGTGGCACTGCGCCCGCACCTGAAGACCTCCAAGTCGGCCGAGGTGGCGCGCCTGGCCACCCGCGGGCACAGCGGCGCCATCACCGTGTCCACCCTGGCCGAGGTCGATTACTTCGCGCGCCACGGTTTCCTGGACCTGACCTATGCGGTGGGCATCAGCGCGGGCAAGATCGACGCGCTGCATCGCATCCAGCTCGCGCACGCTGCCCGCGTGACCCTGCTCGCGGACCGCGTCGAAGCGGTACGTGCAGCAGCCGCACGTGCGCGAGCCATCGGCGCGACCTTCAGGTTGTTGATCGAGGTCGACACTGGCGGCGGCCGTGGCGGTGTCGCGCCCGACGACGAGGAGGCGCTGCTCGCCATCGCGGCCGAAGTGCAACGCAGCGGATCGCTGACGCTGGCCGGCGTGCTGACGCATGCCGGCCACAGCTATCACGCCGAGGGGCTGGACGCGATCCGCGCCATTGCCGAAACCGAGCGTGCCGGCGCGGTGCAAGCGGCCGGGCGCCTGCGCGCGGCCGGCTTCACGGTGGACACCGTCAGCGTGGGCGCCACGCCCACGGCGGTGTGTGCCGAACGGCTCGACGGTGTGACCGAAATGCGCCCCGGCGTGTACACCTTCTTCGATCTGGACCAGGCCGCGCGCGGCATCTGCGAGATCGAAGACATCGCGCTGTCGGTGCTGGCCACCGTGATCGGCCACAACCCGCGGTCGCGCCGCGTGCTCATCGACGCCGGCGGGCTCGCGCTGTCGAAAGACGAATCCGCCGCCGAGTTTCGCGACGGCCTTGGCTTCGGGTTGATCTGCAAGGCGGACGGCACAACACCGCTGGCTGGATTGCGCGTGGCCGAGCTGCACCAGGAGCACGGCCTCATCGCCTGCGATGGCGACAGCGATGGCGCCGCGCAGGCGATGTTCGATGCGCTGCCTGTCGGCAGCCGCGTGCGCATCCTGCCGCACCACGCCTGCATGACCGCGGCCCCCTACGACCGTTACCACGTCGTGCGCGGCACGGGTGCCAGCGTGTATGCCGTATGGGGCAAGGCCCATGGCTGGCATGCAGCCGGACCCGGCGCCTGAATCGCTCCCGTTTTTGATTTTTGGAACCACTCATGATGAAGACCTTTTTCGCGAAGCTGATGGCCGCAGCCGCTCCGTTCGTTCTGGCGCTCTCCCTGACCGCCGCGCCGCACGCTGCCAACGCCCAGGCCACGCCGGAACCCGCACCCGCCGTTGCGCCCGCCACCACCGCACCGGCAGCGGACCCGTCGGCCGGCAGCGTCGCGGCCCCGGCACCCACGGTGCCTGCCGCAGTGCCAGCCGCAACAGCCGCCGCGACCACCAAAGTCGACAACCCCTACGGCATAGGCGCCCTGTGGGCGCAGAGCGACCTGGTGGCCAAGGCCGTGCTGGCCATCCTGGCGATCATGTCCATGGGCAGCTGGTACGTGATCGTGACCAAGCTGCTCGAGCAGATGCGCATGGGCCGCCAGGCCAAGGAAGTGGACAACGAGTTCTGGAACGAGCGAACCGTGCAGGCCGGCACAGAGAAGCTCGCCGAAGGCAGCCCCTTCCGCTTCATCGCCGATGCCGGCGTGCACGCCACCAAAAAGCATGACGGCCTGCGCGGCAAGGTCGACTTTGCCGACTTCGTCGACCTGTGCATCCACCGCGCCACCGAACGCGTTCAACGGCGCCTGAGCAACGGCATGTCGCTGCTGGCCACCGTGGGTTCCACAGCCCCCTTCGTCGGCCTCTTCGGCACCGTCTGGGGCATCTACCACGCCCTCACCGCCATCGGCATCGCCGGCCAGGCCTCCATCGACAAGGTGGCAGGCCCCGTGGGCGAATCGCTCATCATGACCGCCATCGGCCTGGCCGTGGCCGTGCCCGCCGTGCTCGGCTACAACTGGCTGCTGCGTCGCAACATCACCGTGATGGACGACGTGCGCGAATTCAGCGGCGAACTGCATTCGGTCATCCTGGCCGGCAGCGCCGCCGCCTGAGCCCCCGCGCCGCCGCAATGAACCGGGCCACATCATGGCGATGAACATTCCATCCGCCGGGGGAGACGAGGAGCAGGTCATTGCCTCCATCAACACCACGCCGCTCGTCGACGTGATGCTGGTGCTGCTGATCATCTTTCTCATCACCATTCCCGTCGTCAATTACTCCGTGCCGGTGCAGGTCCCCAAAGAGCGCAACGAGGTGCGCGAGAGCAAGCCCGACACCGTCGTGCTGTCCGTCGACGCCACGGGCCGCATCTACTGGTTCGACACCCCCGTGCGCGATGTGAACGCCCTGGCCGACAAGCTCAAGAAAGTGGCCGCCATGACCCCGCAGCCCGAAGTGCACATCCGCGGCGACTGGCACTCCGACTACGAGCCCGTGGGAAAAATCATCTACGCGTGCCAGTCCGCCGGCATCGTCAAGGTGGGCTTCATCACCGAGCCGCCCGCGCGCAACTGAGAAGACACAGCCATGCGAAAAGAAAAACAGGGGCGCCGCCG
Organism: Variovorax sp. PAMC26660; assembly: GCF_014302995.1. Lineage (NCBI taxonomy): Bacteria > Pseudomonadati > Pseudomonadota > Betaproteobacteria > Burkholderiales > Comamonadaceae > Variovorax > Variovorax sp. PAMC26660. The sequence goes on along the minus strand of NZ_CP060295.1, from coordinate 1,240,467 downwards.
CAGTGCGCCGTCCGACGAGCCCATGATGGACATCAACACCACGCCCCTGATCGACGTGATGCTGGTGCTGCTGATCATGCTCATCATCACCATCCCCATCCAGTTGCATGCGGTCAACCTGAACATGCCCAACGGCAACCCGCCGCCCATCGACATGAAGCCCGAGGTGCTGCGCGTGGACATCGACGAACACAGCACCGTGCTGTGGAACGGCGAGGCCATTGCCGACCTGGCGGAAGTGGAACGGCGCTTCGAGCAGATCGCGACGCAGGCGGTGCAGCCTGAAGTGCACCTGCGCCCCGACAGGCACGCCAAGTACAACATCGTGGCCGGCGTGATGGCCTCGGCGCAGCGCTCGGGCCTGACCAAGCTGGGCATCATGGGCTCGGAGCAGTTCATCCCATGAGCCGCGCCAACGACTTCGACCCCAAGTCCCGCTTCGGCCCTATCGGCATCGGCGTGATGATCCTGTTTCATTTGCTGGTCGGCTACGCGCTCGTCTCGGGCCTGGCCCGCAAGGCGGTGGAGATGATCAAGAAACCGATGGATGCGACCATCATCGCGGAGATCAAGCTGCCCCCGCCGCCTCCACCGCCGCCGCCGCCCCCCAAGAAGATCGTCAAGCTGGAGACGCCCAAGGCCCCGCCACCGCCGCGCCCGGCCTACGTGCCGCCACCGGCCGTGACGCCGCCACCGAGCACCGCGCCCACGATCACGGCGGTGCAGAGCGTCGAGCCGGTGGCACCGCCGCCCGCTGCGCCGCCTGCGCCGTCCGCACCACCGGCGCCGCCGAAGGCGGTCTCTTCAGACATCGCAGTGGCCTGTCCCAAGCAGGTCAAGCCCGAGATGCCGCGCAAGGCGCTGGACGAAGGCACCAGCGGCGTCGTCAAGGCTGAGGTACGGATCAAGGGCAGCCATGTGACGGAAGTGCGCTTCCTGTCGGGGCCGCGCGTGTACTACGGGGCGGTGCGCTCGGCCATGATGCGCTACGAGTGCCAGACCACGGGCGATGCGGAGATCCTGGCCACACAGGAGTTCGTCTTCAAGATCGAGTGAGTCGAGGGGCGAGGCCCCGACAGCCTCAGTGCGGATGCGCGTGGTGCGCATCCGGCACATGCGGATGCGTGTGACGCAGCGGCGTGTGCCGATGTGAATGGCTGTGTTCGCCAACCGGCATCGGCGCGTGCACATGGTCGTGGTGCCCGTCGTCATGCCGGTGCGCATGTTCATGATCGAGCGGCTCGTGGTCATGCGCATGCCCGTGCGATTCCGCCAGATGCAGTGCGACGCCCGCGAGCATCAGCACGCCGCCGGTGGCCATGCCCCAGCTCAGGGTCCGATCGCCCAGCGCAATGGCGACCAGCGCGCCGATGAAAGGCGCGAACGCGAACACCGAGCCGGTGCGCGCCGCGCCGAAGGCCCGTTGCGCCAGGAGGTAAAGCCGCAGGCTCAGTCCGTAGCCGCTGGCGCCGATGGCGAGCAACGCGAGGGCTGCGCTCCAGCCGGGCAGCGGTTCGCCGGCCACGACCGCGAGCAGCACCGTGGCACCGACACCCAGCAGCGACTTGCCCAGCACCACCTGGCCCGGATCGCGCTCGGCCAGCGCGCGCGACAAGGTGTTGTCGATGCCCCAGGCCACCGTGGCCGCCAGCACGGCGAGCAGGCCCAGCAACTGGGCGCCGCCGTTCAGGCCGCGATCGACCACCAGCACCATGCCGCCCGCGAGCAGCAACAGCATCGCGGTCCAGACGCGGTGGTCCATCACTTCGCGATACAGCATGCGGGCCAGCACCGCAGTGCACAGGGCTTCGAGCGCGAGCATGAGCGAGGCACTGGTGCCGCTGGTGTGCTGCAGGCCCCAGGCCAGGCCCACGGGCCCGACGACGGCGCCGAAGAGCGCCATCCACGACAGTCGTTTCAGGTCGGTGCGGCGCAAGGCGGCTTCGCGCTCGGCCGGCTGGCGCAGCCACGCGCCCATGAGCGCGGCACCGGCATAGAGCAGGGCGGCCGTGGTGAAGGCGCCCAGCCCGGCACCCGCCTGCTGGACCAGAGGGGTGCTGATGCCGAACAGCGCTGCGGCCAGAAGGGCCAGCATGCCACCGCGCAGCGCGGGCAGATGGAGGAAGTTCACTGCTTGGGTCTCGCCGGGTGGGAAGGAGATCGATTCTGCACGGCCTGCGTCAGCCGCCGGATTTCACTGTGGCTGCGGCACCGGCCGCGACCACAACCACGCCAGCACCGTCGCCATGCAGCCGATGGCCAGTGCGGCGAGCCACCACTTGTGCGCCGTCAGCGACACGATCACGGCGCAGATCGCCATGGTGATGGTCGCGCTCCATTTGGCGCGGCGGCTCACCGTGCGGCCGTTCTGCCAGTTGAGCAGCAGCGGCCCGAACAGGCGGTGGTTGAGCAGCCAGCCGTGCAGGCGCGGCGAGCTGCGCGCCGCCGCCCATGCGGCCAGCAGGATGAACACCGTCGTCGGCATGCCGGGCAGCACGACGCCGATCAGGCCCAGGATCAGGCACAGCACGGCGAAGCAGTACAGCAAGGCACGCATCAGCATCGACGGCGGCTTGAGGGCAGGCCTCAACGCCGCATGCTCAGGCGGATCGGCGCGTTGCGATGGCCGATCGGGTTCAGCGGCCGTTTTCGTCACGGCCCGATCCGCTCGCGAAAAGGGCCCTTGTCAGGCATACGCCACCCAGCCGCGAAATGCCAGGCCTGCGTAGAACAGTTGTGTTCGGGTGAAGCCGGCCTCTTCGAGCATGGCTTCCTCGTTGTCGGGGCCAAGCAGCGGCAGCCTCGAGCCGATCGCAGATGCCGCATTGCGCGCACCTTCGGGATCGACGCCCGAGGAAATGGCGAACGCCACATAACGCGAGAGCCACAACGCCCGTTCTTCCGGCGCCTGCGGAAAACTCAGATGGGCCATGACGAACGGCGCACCGGGCTTCAGGCGCCGATGGATTTCTTTCAATGTGCGCCTGCGTTCGTCGATGGCAATGAAGTGCATCGTCAGCAGGCAGGTTGCAGCGTCGAACGGGCCGGCCGGCGCCGTTTCGACGTAGCCATGGTGAAGCCGGGCGCGTGCCATCAGCGGCCCGAGCGCCACTTCCGCGAGATCGAGCATCGACTTCGCCGGATCGACACCGACGAAATGCCATTGCGAGTGCCTCTGCGCAAAGGCTTTCAGCTCGACACCGCCACCTGCGCCGACGACCAGCACGCTGGCGTTTTCTGGTGCCCGCTCGGCCACCAGCAAGGCGGCCATTTTCTGCAGATCGGACCAGCCCGGAACAATCCGGCTGGTCTTGTCGGCATACGCGGACACCGCCTGGGGATCATTGAAATGGGCGTGCGGATCAACGGTTGATGGGGTCATGCGAGCAGTTTATGTCCGCTCTGCAGAGCGGTGGACTTTCGCAACTGCGCACGAGGCAGGGTCGGAGCCGTGTGCGTGGCGGATCGAGACGTCGGTAGGTATCTTGCAATCGATCTTGAGCGAGTGTTCTAACGCCCGCTTCCGGCCGACTGCCGCCGGCGCACATCGGCGGGCGTCCTCGCTCGGAGTGGCATCAGGCGGTCGTTTGGTCCCACGAGTCGGGGGAAAACGTGCCTGCTTGCTAGCCGTCCCGATTCGTGGCACAAGCTGACGTTTGACGTGTTCCTTATGAGGTAAACCAACCGTGTGTGATCTGAACGACCAGGAAGAACTCAAGAAGTACACCCGCCGCGACTTCGGTACGTGGGCCGCATCCGCCGGACTGCTGACCGCGTTGCCCAGCGTGGCCAACGCCGCAGCCGTTGCCGAGCGCGAGGTGATCATCACAACAGCAGATGGCAGCTGCGACGCGTACTTTGTCGCACCCACGTCGGGGCCGGCACCCGGGGTGTTGGTGTGGCCCGACGTGTTCGGTCTTCGCCCAGCCTTCAGGCAAATGGGTCGGCGGCTGGCCGAATCGGGCTACAGCGTGCTGGTGGTGAACCCCTTCTACAGGCAGAAGAAAGCGCCCACTGCAGCGCAGGGCGGCCAGACGCCAATAGCCGAAGTGATGCCGCTGATGCAGGCCCTGACGCCGGCCATGCATCTGAGCGACGGAAAAGCCTTCGTGGCCTGGCTCGATGCCCAACGAGAGGTGGACAAGGCGCGCAAGCTGGGGACCACCGGCTATTGCATGGGCGGCCCGATCGCGGTGCGCACTGCCACCGTGGCCCCCGGCCGCGTGGGCGCGGTCGGAACCTTCCACGGCGCCGCCATGGTGACTGCAGCGCCCGACAGCCCCCATCGCCTGGTGGCCCAGACGCAGGCGCGCTACCTGGTTGCAGTGGCCGAGAACGACGACGCCAAAGATCCGCAAGCCAAGGTCGCGCTGCGCACCGCGTTCGACAGCGCGAAGCTGTCAGCCGAGGTGGAGGTGTACCCGGCAGCCCACGGCTGGTGCCCGCCCGACACTCAGGTCTACGATGCCGCCCAGGCCGAACGCGCCTGGACGCGCCTGCTGGCGACATTCAGCACGGCACTGGCCTGATCGAAGCAATCGGCTGGCAAGCCTACCCGGGCGCCGTGGTGTCCCGGGCAGGCCCAGCCGGTCGGCAATGTTCCATGCGCCACAACCTCGACGCGGTTGCTACTTCGGCGTGAGCCGATACAAGCCGCCCTCGTGGTCGTCCTCGATCAGCCACAGCGCGCCATCCGGCGCCTGCTCGATGTCGCGGACGCGAAAGCCGACCGTCCAGTGCTCTGCCGGTGTCGCGGTCGCGCCGTGCACCTCGATCCGGTGCAGGGCACGGCTGACGAGGCCGGTCGCGAACGCTGAGCCCTTCCATTTCGGAAACATCGCGCCGCTGTAGAACATCAGGTTGCCGGGCGCGAGGACAGGCGTCCAGTAGATCGCGGGCTTGGCGAGGTCGGGGCGCGTGTCGGGGCTCGCAATGGGCACGCCGTCGTAGTTCACCGCATAGGAGACGAGCGGCCAACCGTAGTTCTTGCCCGGCTCGATCAGGTTGAGTTCGTCGCCGCCGCGCGGCCCGTGCTCGAGTTCCCAAAGGCGGCCATCCGGCGCGAATGCGAGGCCGTAGGGCGTGCGATGTCCCGAGGTCCATGTCTCGGCCGGCGTCAGGTTGGGGCCGTCAAAAACATAGGTGCGCACGACCGGCGCGGTCTTGGCGGCCTCCGTATCTCTCGGCGGATCGATCACCGGGACCGACCGCGCACCGGTCTTGCCCTCCATGGGGTTGCCGGGTGCGGGCTTGCCATCCAGGGTCAGTCGCAGGATCTTGCCGGCCGGTTGGTTCGGGTCTTGAGCGGGGGTGAAGCGCTGTCGATCGCCGGCCGTGAGGAAGAGAGAGTTCTGGTCCGGCGAAAAGGCCACGGCAGCGCCGACCTGGCCTCCCTTGCCCTTGATCGGATCGTGCCAGACGACCTTCAGGTCCTCCAGCGAGGCGGTGCCGGTGCCGATCTTGAGTGTCGCGCGGGCGAGCGCCAAGCTTGAGGTGCCCGGATCCTGCCCAGGCTCCGAGTAGGTCAGGTAGATCGCACCATTGCTCGAAAAGGACGGGGCCAGGTAGACGCCGAGCAGGCCGTTCTGGTTTTCGTGCAGCACTGGCGGCACGCCAGTGACTTCGACCTTCTGACCAGATTGGGTCGTGAGGTAAAGCTTGCCGATCTTCTCGGTGATCAGCATGCGTCCGTCCGGCAAGAAGGCGATGCGCCATGGCAGATTGAACTGCGCGACCTTCGTGAGCTTGAACGGAGGCGATGGGGTGGGTGGCAGAGTTCCGGCGTTGATTTGCGCAACCACGGGCGTTGCTCCGAGGAGCAACCAAGGGATGAGTCCGGACTTCAGGAGTTGCATGCTTCGCTCGTCGGTGGGTAGTCCGAAGAGTATCCGGCGACCGTGAAAGCAGTGCCGGGCGCCGGGCTATCGGCGCGACGAGCATCGAGCCTCGCTTTTTGGGACGTCCGCCGCTTTCGCTCTCGAATGCCGACCCTCACCAACGGCAGCTTGTGGCCGGCTGTAGCCGGTTGCACAGTCTTCGTGGGAGAAGCCCGTTTCCGTCGTTGAGGCACTTCACAGGCCAGACCTTCGACGGCAACGTCGAGCCCGCCCGTTATTCGACGAAAGTGCCAATCGAGAAGAACGGATTTACCTTGCTGAGGTTGTTCGGCGGGTCGTATGTGGTGAACTGTTTGTTCACTCCGTTCATCAGCAAGCCATACACAGGTCCGATCTTCACCATGACGCCCGTATCGCCCGCCTTGAAGATCGGCGTACTGCCCGAGATGAAGTCCTTGCTCGCCGCGACATCCACAAGACCGGGTCGAGGCTGCGTGAAGTCCAGTTCGAGGCCGGACGACACAGCCGATGTAAACGGATTCAGCAGCGCCGCGGATCCGGGCTGGAACAGCATCGCTCCGGAATTTACGCCCGCGTCGCGTGACGCGCTGGCATCCAGGCAAGCGCCGGCGGCCGGATAGATGGTCTGTCCGTTGACGACCGTCGGAAAAGAGCTTTGACCGGGTGACGTCACCACGCCGCACACGGACGCGCTGGTTGCGCCGATGTAGCCACCCGTCAACGCGGTCTGCGCTACCTTTGTGGCGGGTGCGAGCAGAGAGATGCCCGCTTGGCTGTCGAGCGTGTTGTTCAGAATATTGCCCGCGTCCATGTGGGCATCGCCGACACGGATGATCACAGGGATCAGTTGATTGCCGACCTTGCCGACGATCATGATGCCGTGAGCGTGATTGGACGTGATGGCGAGCTGGATCACGTTGACCCCGACCACCGGATAGGTCAGATTGGCGGCCACCACGCTGCTGACGAACACGTTGTCCGGAGTGCCGCCCGGATTGTTGCGCCGCGTCCATGGTGCGCCAGTCGATACACACGAATACTGCGAAGTGTCGGGTGTGCAGCTGCCATCGGCGTTGAATGTCTGGCTGGCCTGGATCGCGTTGGGCTCCCAACCGATCATGGTCGAGCCGTTCACGCTTTGCGATAGCGTGCCTTCCGGGTTCATGCGAAAGCCAAGCTCGTTGTAGGTCCCCGCCACTTGCGTGAAGTCGGTGACGGTCTGGCTGAAACCGATGAAAGGATACGAATCGAAGGTCCTCGAAGGGACAGTGGCGATGACGAGTCCGGGTGCAAGCTCCAGTCCGTTGTACTGAATCGTCGCGCCCGGAATGCCGCCAACCACCAATCCGTCGCTGACGAAGAGCGTCGGTGGCGCCTGCGGATTGATCGTCACGTTGTAGGTGCCGTCAGCAGTCTTGCCGTTCTTCAGTACAAGCGCGCATGCTGACGGCAACGCAGGTGCCGTGCCTGCAGCGTATTCGTAGTCGCCGGTGATCGTTGCACCAGCGCGCGTGTCGTTGACCTGGCCTGCAGAGATCGGCACCGATGATTCGACAAAGGTCATCTCATATTTCTTGACCAGCGGATCGAACTTCACCTTCACGTACTCGCCGCTGGCGGCTCCGCCGGTGTAGGTGGTTGCAGCATCGAGCACTCGGGGGCAGATGCTCGCGTGGACGTCCGAACACACCACACTCACGTTGTCGACGGCCGCACCATTCACTGTGCCGCTGGCATTGTTGACGGTACAACTTTGCTTTGGCTTCGCAGGGGCAGATTTCACTGTGACCAGATAGGACGCACCACTGGCCAGGGGTGTGGCAAAGCGAATGCCACCGTCTGATTCAACGGCAAGGTCGTCACCCCCATTGTTCTGCAGCACGAGGGTGCCGGTGAGGCCACTGACGGAGCCTCCGACCGTGTAGAGCGGGGCTGCGGGTTGCGCCGCTGGGGGCTGTGCCACCGTCGGAAAGGAGCCTGATGATCCGCCGCCACATGCAGCCAGGGTTGAGAACAGTATTGCAGTCGCCACACGACGAGCGAGCAACGGGATCTTTGCCGGCAAGCCATGGCCGGCGGCGAAATGAGCTGATGACATGAAAGACTCCTCCAACGGCGCGCGATCCTAGAGGGGCTCGTGGTCGGGCGCATTGGACTAAAGTCCTAGACGATGAATTTCTGGGGTGAGTGGGAGCCCTCGAGAAGTGACCGGCATCGCTCTGCTCGCCAACCTGTACGGAGGTTCGTGGGACGGTCCAGCGTCAGTCGAAATCAGCGGTCGGTCGTCGCATCGAAGTACGGACAGTAGGACGTCTGTGCGTCATCCCAGTCGTCCTCGAAGGCGTCGAGGTACTTGCCGTAGTCGGCAGCCAACGAAGCGCGTGCATGCAGACCTGCATGAACTCTCTCGGCGCCTATGCACGCATCGTTCCAAATTCGAGTTCGAAGTCTTGGCGTAGTGCTGGGTAGCCACTTCTCGATCCACTCGTGAACGTCGATCGGCGTCGGAGTTGCATTCGCCCCCAAGTCCACGGCCAGCATGCGCGCACAGGGCTCGTGTGGCCACGCCGGAAAAATGGGTGCCTCGGTCTTGTCGGAAACCGGGACCCAGCCATCGGGACCTCGAAGACCCTATACAGACTCGGCCAGCACCTCTTGCGCCACCTCATCGCCGCCACGCATGGCCGTCAGGCAGCAGCGCCGTTTCGCTTGCGCTCCTGCACAAAGCCGGCCACCAGCAGGACCGCACCGAGGCCCATCAGGAACATCGCGAGGGAATTGCCGCCAACCTCGCTGTTGTTGGCCGCGCTGATCGCCTGCGCTGCAGCGGTGGCGTCCGTGGCCGTCATGGCGGTTGCGAATGCAACGTCCTTGCACTGCACCACCAGGGAGGCATCGGCGTTGCGGGCCGCCATGTTCGCCTGGCACCGTGCCACCAGTGCCGCATCGGCCTGCGGTGGGCCGCCGGCAAACCAGAGAATTCCACCGATCAGCAGTGCGATCACGCCGGCAAGCATGAGCAGTCGGGCTTTGTTTTTCATAGGTCTCCCATGTGTTGCGAAGCATGATAGTCGGCGAGAGGGGCAAGCGGCGGCTCTTGTCCCGATCCGGTACACAGTACGCGTTGTGACTGTTCCTGGCCTTCCGCCGCATCAGGAGACGACCTTGGCGACTGTGCTGATCCCGATTCCCAGCCACGGCTTCGACCCCACCGAGACAGCAGTGCCGTGGCAGGTGCTGACGACCCTCGGCCACTCGGTGAGCTTCGCCACGCCGGATGGCCTGCGTGGCGAGGCCGATGAGCGCATGCTCGACGGTGGCGGCCTTGGCGTTCTGAAGTCGATGTTGATGGCCGATGCCAACGGTCGGCGTGCCTACGCCGACATGGCCGCAAGCCCCGGGTTCGCCCGCCCGCTGCGCCATGCGGAGCTGGGGCCTGACGATTTCGACGGATTGATGTTTCCAGGTGGCCATGCGCCTGGAATGAAGCCGTACCTCGAATCCGTGGCACTGCAGGCGCTGGTCGCGGCTGCGTTCCAGCGGCGCAAGCCGGTGGGTGCGATCTGCCACGGCGTGGTGCTCGCGGCGCGGTCGCGCGGTGCCGATGGCAGGTCGGTGTTGTTCGGAAAAAGAACCACGGCACTGACCAGGCAGATGGAACTCACCGCCTGGGCGCTCACCGCGTTGTGGCTGGGCAGCTACTACCGCACGTATCCCACCCTGGTGCAGGACGAAGTCAGCGCGGCGCTTGCCAGCCCGAGCGACTTCATCGCAGGGCCGATGTCCATCCAGCGCGATGCGCCCTCGAGGCTCGGTGCCGGCTTCACGGTGCGTGATGGTCACTACCTGTCGGCACGATGGCCGGGTGACGCACATCGGTTCGCAAACGAGTTCGCCGGGATGCTGACCACGCCAGGCGTGTGATCGCTTATCGCCAGCGGCGCTGAGCCTCGCCTAATTCCCCGCACGGACAATGCGGCATGCCGACCAGCCGCCGCATCGTCCCCCTCATCGTCGCCTCGCCCCTGTTCCTTCAGAACCTGGACACCTCGGTGATGGCCACGGCCCTGCCGACCATCGCGCACGCGCTCGACGTCAGCGTGCTGCACCTGAACCTTGCGATCACTTCGTACCTGCTGAGCCTGGCGGTGTTCCTGCCGGTGAGCGGCTGGCTGGCCGAGCGCTTCGGGCCCAAGCGGGTGTTCTGCGTGGCGGTGGCCTTTTTCTCGCTGGGCTCCACCTTGTGCGGCGCGGCGCAGACACTGCCGCAACTGGTGGCGTTCCGGGTGCTGCAGGGGCTGGGCGGCGCGATGATGCTGCCGGTCGGACGGCTCATATTGCTGCGCAGCGTGCCACCCGCGGAGATGGTGTCGGCGATGGTGTGGTTCACCGTGCCACCCGCGTTCGGCCGGCTGGCCGGGCCGCTGTTCGGCGGGGCCATCGTCACGCTGACCTCGTGGCGGTGGATCTTCCTCATCAACATTCCCTTCGGCCTGCTCGCGATTGCCGGGGCGATGCGCTTCATCAAGGACCTGCCCGAAGACAGCTCGCCCGCGCCCTTCGACATCGAAGGCTTCGTGTTGCTGGCCGTGGGCCTGACGGCGCTGCTCGGCAGCCTGGAGATGGTGGGCAAGGCGCTGCTGCCGGTGCCGGCCATCTGGGCCATGGCGGGCTTCGGTGCGTTGGCTTCGCTGGTGTATCACCTGCGCAGCCGCGGCAAGGCCAATCCGCTGATCGACCTGGGCATCTTGCGGTTCTCGACCTACCGCGCGTCGATCATCGGCGGCACGCCGCTGCGCATTGCGATCGGGGCCTCGCCGTTCCTGCTGCCGCTGATGCTGCAGCTGGGGTTCGGTCTTTCTCCGCTGGCCTCGGGCAGCCTGACGATGGCCACGGCGCTGGGCTCGCTGGCCACGCGCACCGTCATGGCCAAGGCGATTCGCACGGTCGGGTTTCGCTCGCTGCTGGTCGGTGCAACCTGCCTGACCAGCCTCTTCTACGTGAGCTGCGGCTACTTTCAGCCGACCACGCCGCATGTGCAGATCTTCATCACGCTGCTGTTCGGCGGGTTGGTGAATTCGATGGCCATGGTGTCGCTGCAGACGCTGGGCTTCTCGCAGATTCCCAAGCCCCGCATGAGCCATGCGGCCACGCTGAACAGCATGGCGCAGCAACTGTCCTTGAGCCTGGGCGTGACGCTCGGTGCCACGCTGGTCACGCTGGCGGCGTGGTGGCACGGCAGCGGTGCCAACCGGCTGACGGCCGAGGATTTTTCTCCGGCCTTCGGCGTGGTGGGCGCGATGACGCTGCTGTCGCTGCTGTCGTTCACCAAGCTCTCGAAGAACGAGGGCGCCGGGCTGCGCTGAACAGGCCCTAAACGATCCGCACCGACAGCTCGGGCAGCCCGTCGATGTGGATCTCGATCACATCGCCGCGCACCACCGGGCCGACGTTCTCCGGCGTGCCCGAATAGATGATGTCGCCGGGCATCAGCTCGAAGGCCTGCGACAGGCGGCTGATCTGCTCGGCGACCGACCAGATCATGTACTTGAGCGTCGCGCTCTGCTTGGTCTGCCCGTTCACCTTGAGCCAGATCGCACCATCGGTGAAATGGCCGACCTTCGCCACGGGATGGATCGGGCCGACCGGCGCGGCGTGGTCGAAGCTCTTGCCGATCTCCCAGGGCTTCTTCTGGTCGCCCATCTCGCGCTGCAGGTCGCGGCGCGTCATGTCCAGGCCGAGCGAGTAGCCGTACACATGGTCGAGCGCATTGGCCGCCGCGATGTCGCGTCCGCCCTTGGCCAGCGCCACGACCAGTTCCACTTCGTAGTGGTAGTTCTTCGTGAGCGAAGGGTAGGGGTGGTCGGCCACCACGCCGGGCATCACGACCTGGATGGCATCGGCCGGCTTCTGGAAGAAGAAGGGCGGCTCGCGGGTCGGGTCCGATCCCATCTCGCGTGCGTGCGCGGCGTAGTTGCGGCCGATGCAGTAGATGCGGCGCACCGGGTACACCTGCTCGCTGCCGACGATGGGGATGGTCGACGCGGCAACGTCGAAGGGCGTTGACGGCTGCGCGCGTGCGGCCCCCGCGGGCAATGCGCAACCGGCGATGGCGCCCGTGGCCATGGCGGCCGAACCGGCCAGCAGGCCGCGACGTGAACTGGACATGATCTGTTCTCCTTGGGTTTCTCGAAGGCGTTGCCGTGCTCGGCATCGTCCGTCGATTCTGAGACGGTGCACGGCTGCGGGGCCGCACGCATCTACGCAAAAACAGGACGCAACCACCACGCCGGGGCCGGCCTTACCATCGCGCGATGCGTCCGGCCCGTCCTCCCAGCTCCCGCCTCTACGGCATGCAGGAGCGTGCGAACCATCTCGACTTCGACATCCGCTTCGAGGGCGCGCGCGACGTGCTCGCGCGCCCGCACCGGCACGAGTACTTCCAGATCCAGGTGAGCATCGAGGGCGGCGCGCAGCAGCTCATCGGCGGCGCGGTGCGGCCGTTTCATGCGGGGCACCTGAGCTTCGTGCTGCCGTACCGCGTGCACGTGGTGCCGCATCCCGAAGGCGCGCGCTACGCTATCGTGAACTTCGACCAGGGCTTTCTCTGGCCGGAGCTGGCCGTCGAGCCGCTCGACCTGGAAGAAGTGCCGGTGGCCCGCGTGCCCGAGCTGGCGCCGTTCCTGTTCCAGGAGTACGTCGACTTCGGTTTCGATCAAGCGGACTTCACGCGCATCCTGGGCTGGTTCGACGAACTCTCCGCGCTGAACCGCGCACGCGGCTTTGCGGCAGCGGGTGCGATCCGCGGCATCCTGCTGCAGATGATTGCGCTCGCGTGCCAGCGGCATGAAGCGCAACTGATCGAACAGGCCGAGCGCCACAGCGGACGCAGCTCGCGGCGCGACGCCTTGCAGCGCGTGATGCGCTATGTGCGCGACCACCTGGGCGAAGAGATGTCGCTCAACGAGGCGGCTGCGGCGGCCATGCTGTCGCCCAACTACCTGGCGCACCTGCTGAAGAAGCAGACCGACCGCACCTTCACCGAACTCGTGACCGAGCGCCGACTCGACCGCGCCAAGGAGCTGCTGCTGACGTCGAACGTGCGTATCGGCGACATCGCGCGGCAATGCGGCTTCAGCGATGCGGACTATTTCAGCCGCCGGTTCAGGCAGCGGATCGGCGTGACACCGCGGCAGTTTCGCGAAGGCGTTGTGACGCCCGACGCCGGCGCCTGGGTGCGGGGTGTGCGCTTATCCGGGTGAGCGGATCGGCGTGGTGCGTGCGAAGGGCAGAGTCGGAAACGGCGATGGCGCGGGCCGCGCGGGCCGTGCGTCGTGGGCGCTGCTGGACGCGATGCCCGGTGGGTCGGCCGGGGCGATGTCGGATGCGCTGACCGAGGCGTTGCAGGCGCAGATCAGGGAGCGCATCTGGGGCTCTGCATTCAGCCTGGGGGGCCGCCGCAACTGGAGAGCAATCAACCCCACGCCCCAGGCGCCCAAGCAGGCATAGCAGGAAACGAGGGATTGCATCTCAAGGAATCTCCGTGTCAGTGGCACATGCACGCCGATGAAAGGGGCGGGAGGGCACTGTAGGTTGGCCGGGAAAGAAGGGCAATTGGCCAGTCGGCCTAGGCGCATGGGCGGAGGCGACCCGGGATTTCACCAAGGTACGCGCACCCGATCTGATGCAACAATGTTGCAATAGGTACGACAAAGGTATACCCCATCGGGCTTGCGCGATTTGCAGGCCGTGCGCCAGGGGGTGGCACAGCCATTGCTAGAAGCTGCATTGCGTGGGTTTCCGGAAACAACTGGATCGTTCGGCGTCGTTGCCCTTGAGGTGCGCGCCGCGTCTGTTCTGCCGATCCCGCGCGCTTCAAAAAATGAGAAGAGCAGGGAGAGTCTGTGAAAGAAACAACCGGCAAGGGCGTCCGGCCTTGGCAAGACATCGTCGTGGTCGACGACCTGTTGCCCCTTGAGGCGCAGCAGGACCTTCATTCCTTTCTTTCGTCGGGCAACTGGTCGCATGGCTGGCGCTCGCACGACAGCGATGCCATCCAGACCTTCTGGCACCGGCATTTCGCGGGCAGTCTCGATGCCGCCGAAGCCAGCGCTTCGCCGGATGTCGAGGCCGAGCTTGCGCGCAACGCGCCCCCGGTCCACGCGCTCTGGCAGCGGCTGAAGCAATCCCACTTCGCGGGCCATGCGCTGGAGCGCTGCTACGCCAACGGGCTGCCCTACGGCTGCGACGGCGCCACGCACACCGACTCGGTGGAACGGGGCGCCTGCACCGCCGTCTATTACCCGCACACGCACTGGGACCCGGATTGGGGCGGCGAGACCTTGATCTTCAACAAGGACAAGAGCGACATCCTGGCTGCCATCTATCCCAAGCCGAACCGGCTGCTGGTCTTTCCTGGCTTTGTGTTCCACGTGGCCCGCGGCGTCTCGCGCGCCTGTCCCGTGATGCGCATCACCCTGATGTTCAAGACACGCCTCGTCCTCTGAGCAGGCAGGCGGAACGGCAACCGCGCGCCTGCAGTGGATCGCCGTTTCATTTTTTACCGCCATCCGACGAGCGGTTTTTCGTCGGCCTCCAACTCCAACAGGGAATAAAAAATGAAGGTGCCTCCGTTTCGCAGAAATGTCTTTGGCTCGTGCCTGGTGCTGCTGTCGATCTCGTGTGCCAACGCGCAGCCGGCTAGCTACCAGGACCCGGGAAAGATCGGGGACCCCGAAAGCTGGCGCACCAGCGAGTTCAATGCGGAATGGGGGCTCGCCGCGATGAAGGCGCAGTACGCCTACGCCGCCGGGTACACGGGCAAGAACATCTCCATCGGCATTCTCGATTCGGGCTACTACGACAAGCATCCGGGGCTGCCGGCAAGCCGCTTTCTGCCGGTCACGAGCAACGGGGTTCCGGGCGTGCTGAACGCAAACAACAACACGCACGGCACGCTGGTCAGCGGCACCATCGGCGCCGCGCGCGATGGGCAGGACATGCACGGCGTGGCATTCAACGCAACCATCTACGAGGCCAACACCAACGCCACGGACGGGTTCCTGTTCGGCGTCTCCGATCCCAAGTTTCCTGCTTCCGACGCCAAGTACTTTTCGGCCGCCTACGACGCGCTGGCGGCCACGGGCGTGCGCATCATCAGCAACAGCTGGGGCTCGCAGCCCGGCAGCGAGAACTACAGCACGCTGGACAACATCGTCAATGCCTACAGGCAGCACAGCGTGGCCAACAACGGCCAGGGCACCTGGCTGAACGCGGCAATGAAGGTTTCGATGAACGGGGTCGTCAACAACTTCAGTGCCGGCAACACCGGCTATGACAACGCCAGCCTGCGTGGCTCGCTGCCGTACTTCCACCCGGAGCTGGAAGGCAACTGGATGACGACCACCGGCTACGCCCAGCAGCAAGGGCAGGTCTACAACAAGTGCGGCATTGCAAAGTACTGGTGCGTGGCCGCGCCCACGGGAACGTCGTCGACCAGCTACTCCGGCAGTGCGACCAACCCGTCGGCCATCTATGCCAACTTCAACGGCACGTCGGCTGCGGCACCGCACGCGTCGGCGGCCCTGGCGCTGATCATGGAGCGCTACCCCTACATGACGAACGAACAGGCGCTGACAGTGCTGTTCACCACGTCCCAGAACATGGAGGTGGATACGAGCAAGCCGATCATCAAGGGCGACCCCGTGGTGTTCAGCGACATCACACTGCTGAAGATCAGCAACAGCAAGGTTCCCAATGCGATCGTCGGCTGGGGCCTCGTCGATCTCCAGAAAGCAATGAACGGCCCGGCGCAGTTTCTGGGCCGCTTCGACTACAACCTGCCCGGCGGGCAGAAGGACATCTGGCGCAACGACATCTCGCAGGAGGCCATCGTCCAGAGAAAGTCGGAAGAGCAGGCCGAGGTCAATGGCTGGCAGGCGAAGAAGGCGACGTTGCCGGGCAGTCTTCCGGGCGATCAACTGGCGACGTACCTGGGCGGCCTGCGCACCGATGCCGTTCCCCTGCTGAAGAAACTGGCGGCCTCCATCGCAACGGGGAATTTCGCCGCCGACTATCAGGCCTTGCAGGGCAACGCCGTCGCGGCTTCGGTGTTCTCCCGTCTGCTGGCCGGCACGACGTACGGTTCGTATCTGGACAGCTATGCCGCGAACCCCGCGTACAACTGGCTTGCCCAGAGCATCAGCGGGCAGCTCACGACTGCACTGAATGCCGGCTCGTTCAGCATTGCCGACAGCGAGGTCGACAGTGTCAAAGGCCTGATGCAGTTCTCGTACAGCACAGCCAACGACCGCGTGGCCTACCTCACGAAGAAGCTGGCCGACCCCACCGCCTACGAAGCCGGCCTGACCAAGAGCGGCGCCGGCCAGCTCACGCTGCAGGGCAACAACACCTACACGGGCGAAACGCGCGTCAATGGCGGCGAACTGGTGATCGACAAGGCGGCCTCCATCGTCTCGGCATCGGTCGTCAACAACACGGGCCTGCTGACAGTGAACGGCACCGCGGGCGACGCCACCGTCAATGCCGGAGGCACATTGCGCGGCACGGGCTCGGTGGGCGCTGCCACCATCGCCGCCGGCGGCACCGTGGCACCGGGCAACTCCATCGGTACGCTGACGGTGCGCGGCGACTTCCTGCAGGCGGCCGGATCGTTCTATCAGGCCGAAGTGGCACCCGGCGGCGCCAGCGACCGCATCGTGGTCGGCGGCAAGGCCATCCTGCAGGGGGGCACCATCCAGATCGTGCGCACCAGCGATGCGCCCTTCGTCTTCGGCCAGCGCTACAGCCTGCTGACGGCCACCGGCGGCATCGTCGGCACCTATGCCGGCCTGTCGGGCGACACGACGCCCATCTCGTTGTTCGTCGGCCCCAAGCTCAGCTACGACGCCGCCAGCGCCTACCTGGACATCGCCCAGGTGGCACCGTTCGCCGCGGCAGCCGCCACGCGCAACCAGGCCGCCGCCGCGATGGGGGCGGACACCCTGCCCGATGCCAGCAGCCTCAAGCTGGCGGTGCTGAACCTGCAGACCGGGGCGCAGGCGCGCGCGGCCTTCGACCAGCTCGGCGGCGAGCTGCATGCCTCGGCCAAGACCGCGCTGATCGAGGACAGCCGCTTCGTGCGCGACGCGGTGCTGCGCCGCCTGCGTTCCGCGCCCGAGGCGAACGGCGACGCAGCGCAGGCGCGCAGCAAGGATGCGCAGACCCTTGCGAGCGTTCCCGGCCGCTACGGCGTGTGGGGCCAGGCCTTCGGCTCCTGGGGGCATGCGGGCGGCGATGCCAATGTCGGCAGGCTCTCGCGTTCCGCGAGCGGCTTCATGGGCGGCGTGGACGGCCGGCTGTTCGATGAAGGACGCATCGGCGTGGTGGCCGGCGTGAGCCACACCAGCTTCGACGTGCAGGACCGCCAGGCCTCGGGGTCGAGCGACAACTACCACCTGGGCGTCTATGGCGGCACCGAGCAAGGTCCGCTGGCCGTGCGCACGGGCCTTGCCCTCACATGGAACCAGCTGTCGACCCGCCGTTCGGTGTCGTTCCCGGGCTTTGCCGACAGCTTGCAGGGCAGCTCCCACGCCCGCACGGCGCAAGTGTTCGGAGAGCTGGCCTACAAGCTGAAGGCCGGCGGTGCGGATGTCGAGCCCTTCGCCAATCTCGCGCACGTGAACCTGTCGAGCGGCAAGCTGCGCGAGCGGGGCGGCCTGGCGGCGCTGTACGGCAGCGGCACTGACACCAACGTGACCTTCAGCACGCTCGGCGCAAGGACGTCGATGGACTTCGAACTCGCCGGCGTGGGTGCCACGGCGCGGGCTTCGCTGGGCTGGCGGCATGGTTTCGGCGACCTCACGCCGCAGATGACGTCCACGCTGCTGGGCAGCGCACCGTTCACGGTGACCGGCGTGCCAGTGGCGAAGAACGCGACGCTGGCCGAACTGGAACTCGACCTGCGCGTGGCGCCTCGCGCGACGCTTCGCCTGGCCTACAGCGGGCAGTTCGCGTCGAAAATGAAGGACCAGTCGGTCAGGGCCAGTCTCGACTGGAAGTTCTGAGGCGCCTGAAAACCCGGAGCGAACGGCGGCCCCCTAAAATGCGAGCAATTCTCATTTAGGCGGCCCCGGCCGCCGCGCCCCGTTCGCCATGGCCGCCGATTCCGCTCTTCATCATCCGCACATCCAAGCGCTCTATTGCGACCACCACGGCTGGCTCCAGTCGTGGCTGCGCAAGAAGCTGGGCAACGCTTTCGACGCGGCGGACCTCGCGCAGGACACCTTCCTGCGCATCCTCACCGCGCCCGAGCACACGCCCGAAAAGCAGGGCGATTGGCAACTGCGAGAGCCGCGCGCCTATCTCACGGTGGTCGCCAAGCGGCTGCTGGTCAATCTGTACCGCCGGCGTTCGCTGGAGCAGGCCTACCTGGAAGCGCTGAGCGCGTTGCCCGAGCCGCAGGCGCCGTCGCCCGAGCAGCAGGCCATCATTCTCGAAACCCTGCAGGAGATCGACGCCATGCTCGACGGGCTGGCGCTGCCGGTGCGGCAGGCTTTCCTGATGGCGCAGCTCGAAGGCCTGGACTATGCGCAGATCGCCACCAGGCTGTCGGTGAGCGAGCGCACCGTCAAGCGCTACATGGCCGAGGCCATGGCGCGCTGCATCCTGCTGGTGGCATGAGCGCACAGCGAACCGGAGCGGTGGACGAAGGCATCGCCATGCAGGCGGCGCAATGGTTCTTCCTGCTGCAGTCTGGCGAGGCCACGGCGGCGGACCATTCGCGCTGGACGCATTGGCGCCAGGCCGATCCGGTGCACGAAGCGGCCTGGCAACGCGCCGAGCTGGTGAGCCGCAAGTTCGGCATGTTGCCGGGCGCGTTGTCGATGCCGGCACTGGGCCGCAAGGTACGCACCGAGCGCCGCGCGGCCATCAAGACCCTGGCCGTTCTGCTGACTGCCGCGCCCGCAGGGTGGCTGGCATGGCGTGCTTCGCCGGCGCGCGAGTGGATGGCCGACCACCGCACCGCCACCGGCGAACGCCGCGAACTGCGGCTGCCCGACGGCACGCGCATCCAGCTCAACACCGCGACGGCCATCGACGTGGCGTACGACGCGAAGCAGCGCCTCGTGCGGTTGCGCGCGGGCGAAATCCTGATCGACACCGCGCCCGATGCGGTGGCCTCCGGCGATGCGACATACCGGCCCTTCATCGTCGAAACGGCGCAAGGGCGATTGCGCGCATTGGGCACGCGCTTCGTGGTGCGGCAGTACGAAGACCGCCGCAGCCATGTCGCGGTGCTCGATGGCGCGGTGGAAGTACGGCCCGACGATGCGCGCGGCCTCGCCGTGGTGCTGCAGGCGGGCGAGCAGGCTGGGTTCTCGGCGGCGGCGGTCGGCAGCGTCTCGGCTGCGGGGCCGGAGACGGATGACTGGTCGCGTGGCGTGCTGCGCACGAAGAACATGCGGCTGCAGGACTTCATCGCCGAACTCGCGCGCTACTGGCCGGGCGTTCTGCGCTGCGACCCGGCGGTGGCGGACCTGCGCGTGTCCGGCGTCTTCCAGTTGCGCGACACCGGCCCGGTGCTCGACAGCCTGCCGCAGGCGTTGCCGGTGGACGTGCTCTTTCGCACGCGCTACTGGGTGACGGTGGTGGCGCCGGGCGGTTGAAGCGTCGGCTGGCGCACCGGCCGGTTTGGCGCGGCAGAAATCTTTTTTTTGCCGCTACGTGTCCCCTTTCCTTTTCTCGCGTGTGAAGCCTTGAGGAACAGCAACTTCACACCTTTCGCGAGAGATCACTTCATGGCCCGTCGCCAACCGCTTCCCTTCGATTCCCATGTCTCGCGCGCGGTGCATGGCGCATTGCTCGCCATGGCCTGCGCCGCTGCAGGCTCCGCCGCCGCGCAGAACCCGCCCGCCGCCGGCGCATCGGCCACGCCGGCAGCACAGGCCGAGCCGCGCAAGGCCTACAGCATTGCGCCCGGCGCGCTCGACGAGGCGCTGTCCGGCTTCGCTGCAGCCGCGGGCGTGAGCATCACGATGCCGCCCGCACTCGTGCAGGGCAAGCGATCGGCCGGCCTGCAGGGCAGCCACGCGGTGCGCGAAGGCTTCGCGCTGCTGCTGGCCGGCTCGGGGCTGGAAGCGGCAGGCGGCGCGGGCGGCTCCTATGCACTGCGCCCGTCGACCATCGGCGCTCCGTCCGAGAGCGAAGCCGGCGGCTCCACGCTCGCGCCCGTCACCGTCATGGCACAGGCCGAGCGCAGTGCCACCACCGAAGGCACGCGCTCGTACACCGCGCGCGCCCTGACCATCGGCAAGGGCGAGCAGGCGCTCAAGGACATTCCGCAATCGGTCAGCGTGCTCACGCGCCAGCGCATGGACGACCAGGGCCTGGTCGACTTGCGCGATGCGGCCAACAGCGTCACCGGCATCGTCGGCGTCAAGGGCGTGGGGCCCGGCATGATCCTGTCGTCACGCGGCTTCCAGATCGACGCCTGGCAATACGACGGCGTGCCGGTGCCGCGCAACATGTACTCGCTGGGCAACTGGGCCAATGAAGACATGGTGATCTTCGACCGCCTCGAAGTGCTGCGCGGCGCCTCGGGCCTGCTGCAGGGCACGGGCAGCCCGGGTGGCGCGGTCAACCTCGTGCGCAAGCGTGGCCAGGCCGAGAAGACGCTCACGCTGACCGGCAAGGCCGGCTCGTGGGACCACTACGGCGCGCAGCTCGATGCCGGGGGGCCGCTCAATGCTGAAGGCACGGTGCGCGGCCGCGTGGTGATCGACGAAGACCGCAGCCATTCGTTCACCGACTCGGTGTGGAGCAACACCCGCACGCTCTACGCCGCGCTCGACCACGACCTCTCGCCCGACACCACCGTGGGCGTCGGCGTGAGCAACGTGCAGATGAAGGGCCGGCCCATGCTGCGCGGCTTTCCGCGCTACCCCGATGGCCGCGACATTGGCCTGCCGCGCTCGGTGTTCACGGGCGCGGTGTGGAACCACACCGAAGTCGATCAGACCACCCTCTATGCCGACCTGGCGCATCGCTTCAACGACAACTGGAAGCTGAAGTTTTCCGCGCTGGGCATGAACGAGAAGAACACCTCGCAGCACCAGCGCATGCATGGCGATGTGCAGGCCGATGGCAGCGGCGTCGACTTCGCCGACTGGGACACGGCCTTCAAATCCCGCAAGCTCGGTTTCGACGCCTACCTGAACGGGCGCTTCGAAGCGCTGGGCATGCAGAACGAAGTGACCATCGGCGCGAGTTCCATGAGGTTCCTGTCGAACGACAGGTATGCGCGCCGCTTCAGCGGCGGCGGCAACATCTTCGCGATCGACCACTACCGTGCGCCCCAGAACTACCAGACCATCGTCGCGGCCGGCGGGCGCGCCAGTGATCCGCATTACGACGTGCGGCAAAAGGGCATCTACGGCACCTGGCGCGCGAAGATCGCGGAGCCGCTGACGGCCATCGTCGGCGCGCGCGTGAGCTGGTACGACTACCTCTACACCGTGCGCTCCGACAAGATCCGCAGCACCGTCAGCGCTTCCGGCGAGGTCACGCCCTATGTCGGCCTCGTGTATGCGCTCAACAAGCAATGGTCGGCCTATGCGAGCTACACCGACGTGTTCGAGCCGCAGACCGAACGCACCGCGTCGGGCAACGGGCTCAAGCCGATCATCGGCAGCAACTACGAGCTGGGCGTCAAGGGCGAGCTGATGGACGGGCGCCTGAACACCTCGCTGGCCGTGTTCCGCTACGACCACAAGAACCGCGCCGTGGCCGACCGCGACGCGGGCTACGCCTGTGACGGCTGGTACTGCTCCAAGTCGTCCGGCAAGGTGCGCAGCCAGGGCATCGAGGCCGAGGTGAGCGGCGAGATCGCGCCGCGCCTGCAGCTCACGGCCGGCTACACCTTCAACACCACGAAGTTCCTGGAAGACCCCGACAACAAGGGCAAGGTGTTCAGCCAGTGGACGCCCAAGCACATGCTGCGTGTGTGGACCAGCTACCAATTGCCCGGTGCGTGGAGCAAGCTCAGCGTGGGCGGCGGCTTCAGCGTGCAGAGCCACACGCTGGGCTACGACCGCACGTACAAGGTGCCGGGCTTCGCGGTGTGGAGCGCGCGGCTGGCCTACCAGGCCACGCCCGAGCTGACGCTGGCCGTGAACGTCAACAACGTCTTCGACAAGCGCTACTACATCCCGGCCTACAACGAGACTAACGGTGAACGGTATTGAGAAACGACAACCCAAAACGGCGCGATAAATCGGGATTTGCCGGGACTGGACGGGATTGCTTGGGACGGGGCGTGTAACGGCTTTACGCGGGCGGTAAAGCGCCCCCGCAGCGCGAATCGCTCACTTTGAGCGGTCTTGCGGGGGCTCCAGCATGTCGAGCTGCTGCTCGTGCCGAGAAGACGCCAATTTGGCGCGAACGCGCGTGATGAGGCGGCGCAGGCCGCTGTCGGTCATCTCGTACTTGCGCGAGAGTTCCGGGATGTTCGCGCCGGTGAAGGCGTCGAAGATCTCCAGCTCGATCTGGGCGAGCTTCCGCTGAAAGTCGCGAGGGATGTAGATCATCTGGCCGCCCCAGTGATCGGCCACATGGTCGGCGACCGAGCTGGCGATGATCGCCGCTACGGCGGGCGGCACTTCGTTCTCTATCAATGCACGCTCCGCCGTGCCAGCCAAGTCGGCCAGCAGCTCGTTGCGAAGTTCGCTCATCCTAGAGTCGTTGCTCATCAGCGGCCTCCCAGTGCCTCTTGCATGTCAGCGTCCGTCGAGCGGCCGATGGCGGCCGAGAACGCCGTCCAGGCGGCCCAGTGGGCGTCGAACCCATCGGAGGCCAGTAGTCGGCGTAGCGCCTCCTCTACGGCCTGCTCCTGCGCCTGGTCCAGCCGACCAGCCACGCGCGCACCGTGCACCTCGACCTGCAGCTGGTCGACGGCGGCAGGCAGGAATCGCATGGCCCACTTCTTCATGGACTCGATCAGCTTGCGCATCGCCAGGCTGTCGGCGAAGTGCATGTCCTCGACGTGGGCGATGCGCTTCACGTAGCTGGCCAGCGCGGTCTCGGAGGAATCCCGAACAACCTGTAGCTCGTGCAGGAACAGCCACAGCGCCCGGACCTTGCGAGCCTCCGGGCTCGTGTCCTGGCGACGGTCGGTGACCTTGGAGCGCACTTTGAAGCCGGCCTTCTTGGCCTGTTCCAAAACCCGCATGAGCGCTGGAACGCCCATCTTCGCGGCCGAATCAGCACCTCCAGCTGTCTGCAGCATCGTGCGGTAGGTCGGCTCGTCCATCTTCCCGGCCTTCTCCAGATCGCGGCGCGCGACGTGAATCAGCTTGATGAGTCGTAGGCGTTCGGCGCTCATGTCAGGAATCCTCTCCAGGCCGCCGCAGGACCAGGACGTGTTCGCCATCGGTATCAGCTGCGACCTCGACGTAACCGCGGGGCATGAGCCACTCGACAGCTTCGATGACGTTGGGATCAGCCACGGCCAGCGAGCGCACTTCGATGCCCGCTTCATCAACCAGGCCCAGGATCGTGGCGTGCTCGTCGCCGATCACGCAGTGGTTGATCAAGAGGCTGAACATCGAGTCGTCGGCGATCTCGAAGGCGCGAGCCGTCATTTCCGGTGTTTCCATGGCTAGCCCAACACCAAGGGGCCAAGCCA
This sequence comes from Variovorax sp. PAMC26660, assembly GCF_014302995.1. Taxonomy (NCBI): domain Bacteria; kingdom Pseudomonadati; phylum Pseudomonadota; class Betaproteobacteria; order Burkholderiales; family Comamonadaceae; genus Variovorax; species Variovorax sp. PAMC26660. Next base: position 1,216,926 of record NZ_CP060295.1, on the reverse strand, counting down.
GGTGTTCCACACACCGAGCAGGCAGAACGAACCGAAGACCAGCATCTGCGCGCAGAGCGCCCACATGCGGCGGCGTTTACCGTGCACCACCCAGGCGGCGCAGCTCACCAGGAGCAGAGTGAACGGCACGGCCGGGTTGGCCAGGACCGCCATGAGGAGCGAGCCCAGGATGGCCAGGATCGCCGCGGAAACATCAGATCGCATATCAACACCTTGAAATGAAAAAGCCCCGGCGCCCGAAAGCGCCGGGGTAAAGGCCGAACGGCTGGCACGCCGGACTCGACCAAGGAGAAAACTCATATCCGTCTCAGGCATCCGTCGAAGCAGTGCGCGCGATGAGGGTGGGCTCGTGCTTGGCGCAGATCGCACCGGCAGTGACCGAGAAGCCACCTCGGGTGCATCGCCAGCTGCGCGTGTCGAACGGCGGCATGCGGTCGGCGATCAACTCCTTGCCGTGCTTGCAGTTGCCGCATCGCGGGCGATTGGTGGCAGACAGAAAGCCCTGCACATTGCGGGCGGTGTCGGCGGTGCTCACGACTCAGCCTCGTCTTCTGCGCCCTTCAGCAGCGCCTTCACCAGCTTGTCCACGCTGGCCGTCGTGTCGCTGATGACGGGCACGTCCTCGGTGCCCTCGACCGACACGCCAAGCTTTTTCAGCTCGACGGCGGTGAGGTTCTTGAGGCCTTCCTTGAGTGGCTTCTCCGTCGTCTTGACCAGAAGGTCGAACTGCTGCGGGAAGTACTTGCGGGCCAGCTTCACGACCTGGTCGTCATCCGCCCAGTCGATCTTCCCGGCGCCGAGCTTGAAGCCGACCTTGACACCATGGAAAACGACGGTGCGGGGCTTCGTGAACAGCTGCGGCTGCTCCTCCAACGCGTGCTGCAGCTCGTCGCGCTTCTCGTTGAGCGTGGCCACGGCACTACGGAGCCCGCGCATGGCACGGCGCTGGGACGCCTGAAGTTCATCGTGCAACGCCTGCGCGCGCTCGACCAGGACGTCTTTGGCCTCGCGATAGGCGCGGGCGTGAAGTTCGATCACGACCATCGGGTTCGTTGGTGCGTTCATGGCATTCCTTCAGTGGATGGACGCCCCGTGGGGCGCCTGTTGCAAAAACAGTCGGTTGGACAAGGTGATCGCGACGAACGTGGCGTCGCTGACGGCACGTTCCAGGCAACCGGGGTGATGGATCGCGGTGGCGTGGAACATCGCGAGCAGCGCGTCTAGAACGACTTCCTGCGGCACGCCCGCGACCAACGGTGTCAGCTGGTCGATGAGCGCCTGGGCGGCGATGGCTTGCTCGGCGGGCGTCACAGTGCGTCTCCCTGTTTGATGGCAGCGAAGCAACAGGACGCCGCATCGAACCGGACCAGGCCGACGCGAAGGGCCGCGGACAGCACCTCCACCACGCGCTCCTCGGCCGAGGCAGTCAGCGCTGCCAAGGCTGCGGCCTGCACCGGCTCGCCGCCCTTGGGCAGCAGAGCCAGCAGGCTGACCTGCAACTGCTCGTCGCCGGTCATGGCGCACCGCCTTTTCCGCCCAGCTTGGCGCGGTAGTCGAGGACTTGCTGCGGCACAGGCGCAGCGTTGCGCGAGGCCGCCTCGACCTTCGCCAGTGCAGGGTCGACGCCGCCGAAGACCACGCCGAGGGCATCGCCGATTGCCATGGGTTCGCCATCCACGGTCACGGTATCGCGCCGCGAGTGCCGCCGATCGACCTCACGCTGCTCCTCGGCCTTTGCTGCGGCCTTCTCAGCCAGGTTGAACAGCGCGCCATACACGTAGCCGTTGTGGGCCAGCGGCAGGCGCAGCGTGCCCTTGGTGGTGGCGTCGAAGGTGGCGTTGAACGCCGCCAGCCATAGGTCGGTCGACACGGTGATGATCGAACCGTTGCGCTCGATCGAGCCGCGCTGGATGTCGGGCACCAACTCGGCCAGCGCCTTGCGCACGCGCGCCCAGTTCAACTGGTGCTTCGGCGGCTTGAACAGGCGCATGTAGCGGATCAGCGTTCCGCCCAGCGCGAAGCTGCGCTGCAGCACGTCGCTGACCAGGCCGCGGACCTCCTCGTCATCGATCACCCGGAAGATGACCGAATCGATGGACTCCTCGGCGCCGCACGTGGGGCATGTGTTGACGAAGATCGACATCACCGGCCCTCGCTCTTGCACAGCTTGTAGCCAGCGTCCATGCCGCTGGTGTGGACGCGCTGCAGCTCCAGCTCGTGGTCGCGCTGCTCGCTGTCCTTGATCGCCAACGCGACCAGGGCACAGCCGAGGAACAGGACGAGCCAGAAGCCGAAGAACAACCACTGGCCCACCGCGGTGCGTTCGGCCAGGTCGGAGCGGATCTCCGTGCGAACGCCGATCACGAGGTGACCCTCATGGCGCTGATGCGCTTCGCGTCGGGGAAGTTGTCCAACGCGGTGATGACGGCGTCGAAGCCATCGGCATAGAGGCCCGAGTGCCTGCCGCGCGAACCGTCCGGCATGGTGATGGAAATGAGGTAGCGCTTCATCGCTTCCCCTCACGCCCGCACCGCGGCGGTGATCAGCGCGCCGGTCACCTTGGGCGCACCGATCTTGACCGCTTCGTTCATGGCAGCACTGACCAGGTTGTTGATCGCAAGCGGGTGGCACAACGACACGACGCGGCTCTCGCGCTTCGAGCTGCGGCTGGCCTCGGTCACCGTGTGGCGCAGCAGGTTGCGGATCGCCTCGACCGCATCGGCAGCAATCAGGGCGTCGAAGTCCAGCTCGACGCGCTGCAGCTTGTGCCGCAGGTACGCCTCGATGTGGTTGTCCAACGGCGGCAGCTTGACCATTTCGCAGCGCTGCACCACCTCGCGCACCTCGGGGTTGTGCTCGGAGAGCTTCCACTCCAGCTCGGTCTGCCCGATCAGGATGATGGCCAGGAGCTTCTTGAAGCCGTCCTGCAGCTCGTAGAAGCGCTTCAGATGCTTGATCGTGGGCGTGGCCAGGGCGTGAGCCTCTTCGATGATCAGCACATGCTTGCGGCCGACCTGGGCACTTTGCTTGAGGATGTTGTGCATCTGCGCAGCGCGATCGCTGTACGTGGCCCGCAGCGGCGTGCCAGGCGACACGGTGCGGATCACGGCGCCGGTGATGTCGGCCGACTTCAGCGGCTTGCCCTTCTTGTCCGAGTCCTCCATGCCGATGACATAGGGCTCGATGATGGTGATGGGCTCGCGCGCCGACTGAATCCAGTCGGCCAGGTCGTGGCGCAGCGTGCTCTTGCCGCCGCCCGACTCGGCGACCACTGCCAGCATGCCGCCGTGCTTGGCGGTCTGGCGCATCGAGGCCCGCACATAGCGGATGTCTTCGGAGAGGAACACGTCGGCGTCCGACTCCATTTCATCGGTGAACGGGTCGCGCGGAATGCGGAAGTGCTGACGCGCCTCGCGATTGATGGTGTGCTTGCGGAGTAGCATGTAGGGGTCCTCTAGATTCGTTGGGGGGCCGGAGATAGCGGCATCTGCCGCGGCCCCTGGCGTCGTGTTGGCGCACGTCGCCGGGGGTGCTTCGTTGAGCGCTGCATACGCCACGTCGGTGGGTAGGCCGTGCTCGATCAGGTAGCCGACGATCCGAGCGCGCAGCTCGAACTCGCCGCCGTAGCCCTTGGGCCACTTGTTGAACTTCACCATCAGCGTCACGCTCGCCGGGCTCACGCCCAGGTGCTTCGCCAGGTCGGATTGACTGCGCTTCACGAGCGCCAGCGCGTCTTTCAGGAGTGGGAGTGCTGCCATGTCAGACGGCCCTCAGTCCACCAGCCGCACGCATCGGCTGCTCGGCCGGCGCGGTGAACTGATGCACCAGAGCGTCGATCTGGTCCTCCGGGACGCCCTCTGCATAGCGGGCCGTCATGAAGGTGTATTCGTCGCCCGTGAGGTTGCGGCCGATGCCGGCGCGCAGGCGCAGCATCGCTTCAGTGGCGTCCAGCATCGCGGTTGCGAGAGCCGCCTGGGCATGCGCGGGCGCCTCGATCTCCGTGCCGCTGCGCGGCAGGTACGTGGGCAGCTCGACGTCTTGCAGATAGCTGTGCGCGACCAGCTTCCCCTCGAAGGGAGCAGCCTTCTTGCTTCGCGCAGCCTTGACCTCGTCGGCATCCATGCCCGGGTATGCCTTCGCATCCATCGTCCTCGCGGCCAGCTCGGCCTCGGTGCGCGGTGCGGACTTGTACTCGGCGCCGATCTCGGCCGCGGCTTCGGGCTGGCCGAAGCGGTCGAAGGCCGTCTCCGGCTCGACGCGGTAGATCAGCGTCTCGCCGTCGTAGCGCGGCACCTCGATCTGCACCGCGTTATCGCCGTAGACCAAGGCTCGGACCTGCACCGTGTCGCCCACGTTGACGCCGTCCAGGCCGCGCAGGCTATAGGTGCCTGGGCGTTCAGCGGCGGGATGCTTGAAGCTGATACTGAGGTTCGGACGCACCTGACGCGGCTGCTCCTTGCTGGCCATCAGCGCGCGGCACACCTCCACTGGGGGCAGCAGGCGCAGTTGATCGGCGGTGATGAGCTGCCACAGGTCGTAGCGAGCCGTCGAGGTCGCGAGCCCGGCGCGGCGCAGACGCGTGTCCTGATGAGGGATCAGGTTTGCGTTGTAGGCATTCGCCCAGGCGCTGGCCGCCGCGTTGAGCTGCTCGATGTTGTCGACCGGCTCGAAGCGCAGGCGCGACTCGAATTGGGTCTCCACGATGTTGTTGGCGTTCTCCACGCCGCCCTTGGCGCGGGCGTTGCCCGCCTCGTGGTCGAGCGGCTCGACTTCCAGCTGCTTCAAGAGGTTCTTGATCGCGGCCGACGTGTTGGCGCTGCCCTTGTCCCAGAGCATGAAGCGGGGCACGCCGCGGAACAGGCGCCCGTCCTGCTCGCCCCAGGCGTGCATGAGGAAGTCGAACAGGTTGTGCTGGTTCTCCCCTTGGGCTTCGCAATACCAGGGCACCACCGTCGCGCTTGCCTTGTCGTAGAGGACGTAGCGGAATAGCTTGAACTGGACCTTCGCCATGCCGTCCAGCTTGTTCTTGTAGAACTCGCGGTCGCGAATGATGTACTGGCGCCCCTTCATGTAGTACATCAGACAGAGCGACGGATCGACCTGGTGCGTGTGGTTCGGATACGGCGCACTCAGCTGCTGCACCGGCGTTGCGACACGCTGCGCTGCAACGTTGAGCTTCCGGTCGCGCATGAGGCGGTTGAGGTGCCCGTTGCTCACGCCGAAGCTGATGCCGTTCTGCTCCAGCATGCCGCGGCTGGTGGTCGTAAAAAGCGTCTGCTTGCCGTTGTCGCGGATGGCCTCGCGCTGCGCTGCGCCCAAGGTGGCGAGCGCATCGGAGGAAACGCTGGTGGAACCCTTGTCGCTGCGCGCGCGGCGGCCCGATGACCACCCTGCAGCGGCCTTCAGGTGTCTATACACGGTCTGCGGCGACCAGTTGAGGAAGTTCGCCGCCTGCTGCACAAGGGGTGTCGCACCGCCGTGCTCCACCGCATCGAGCTGGCGCGCGAGGCGGCAGACGTACTGGTGAATTTCCGGGGAGAGTGCTGGCATGGCCTCGTCCACCTCAGCCACGATCACCGGTGGACATGAAGTACTGGCGGGCCGCGCTGATGTCCGCGCCGAAGCGGGTCTCCAGCTCGTTCTGCAAGGCGCCCACCAGGGACGCGGTGCGGTTGACCGCGTCATCGAGCGTGAGCAGCACCAGCTTGACGCTCTGCGGCATTTCGGCGCCGTCCTGGTCGCCCTCCAGCTCGGCCATCCACCATGTCTCCAGCGCGGTGGCGCTTTCCAGGTGCGCGGCGACCGCCTTCTCGATCAGGCTCTGGCGCTCGGTGATTTCGAGCTGGAACGGGGTTATGCGCTCGTCCAGCGGCACCACCACCGGGCGCTTGCCCCCGAGCTTCTTCTCCAGCGCGTCGGCGCGCTGCTCGGCCTTCTGGCGCTTCTCGGCGTTGAACTGGGAGTCCTTCTCGGACTGGCGCAGCGCCTCGCGCAGTTGCGTGGCGCTCATGCGGTCGATGTCGTCCAGCTCGCCGAGGCTTTCGAGCACGTCATCGTCGTGGGTGACCAGCTCCAGGAACGCGCTGGCGTTCTTCACCTTGGTGCTCAAATCGCTCAAATTGAGCGATTTGGCGGTCTTCGCGGCGGCATGGATGAACCGGCGGGCGGTGGGTCCGCTGAAGCCGAGCAGCTCCACGCGCTTGGTGAATTCGCCGTGCGGAGTCTGCTCTTTGAGCAGCGCCAGGCGCTTGCCGGTTTCGAGGATCGCCTCGACCGTGCGGCGCTGATAGAAGCGGATGCCATCCTCCAGCGCGCCAACGTCGAGCGAGCCTTCGTAGCCCAGCTCCTTGGCCATCAAGGCGGCGCGCTCGCTGGCTGCGTCCTCCAGGTGGGCCAGCTCGACGCTGGCGCTCTCCGCGCGTTCGAGAGCCGCCTCGTTGACCTGAGGCGCCTCCACCACGGTCAATGCTGTCTTTGTTCGTGCCATTGCTTTTCTTCCTTGGTTAGTCGGTGATCGTGAAATTGCGGCGCACCTCGGCCAGCTGCTTCTCGTGCTGGTCCAGGGCGGCCATCGTCTTGATGCCCACGCGGGCTGCTTCGCGGGCGATGCGAAAGCGCCCGGTGGTTTCGTCCTTCATCACCCAGCCCGCCTCGACGAGCGATTCAGCGGTGCGGGTGATGTAGCTGGGGGGGACGTGCAACGCCTCTGCCAAATCCTTGTTGGAGAGGCCGCGCAGCGGCTCGGCGGCAAGGCAGGTGACCATGCGCAACGCGCGAAGCACCTGGGCGCTGCCCTTGTTGTCATCCGCGCTCATGCCGGCGCCGACTCGCTGACGATGGGCAGCAGGATCTGCGCGGCAGCCAGGCGCATCTGCGTCGAGGGGCGCACCAGGAACAGCGTGCGCGAGGGGTCGGCGAACATCGGGTGACTCTGATAGGCGCCGGTCTCGAACAGGCGGAGGTCACCCGTGGCCGGGCCTGCGATCGCCTGTTCGATCAGCTCGCGCTCGCTGTTGACGTTGTAGATGTCGAGGTCTTGCGCACCGACATGCCACACAGCGGCCACGAGGTCTTCGACGTGGCACGCGGGGGGCTCTCCCATCGGGCAATCGAAGAAGACCACGAACTCGCAATCGTGGAGGCGTGAGCCGATGACGGCCCGGAACAATGAAGAGTTGGCGAAGGTAGACATGGCGGGTCCTGTCATTCGGAATCGAAGTCGAGTTCGGGGGCGCTGTGCTGCGTCACGTTGGCGCGGTGCCATGCGACGTTTTCCAGATGGGTAGAGAGCGCGGCGCCGGTCGTTTCGGCATCCGCGTTGCCGGCGTAGAAGTCCGTGATCAGCTTCAGCGCCTGGCTGAAGCCGGAATGCAGTTCGACCAGGTCGGTGTCCTTGAGCGCGCGGCCCGAGGGGATGTCAACCAACATGCGCCCGCTGCTGGCCGCGAGCCAGCGCGTCACGAAGTCGATGCCGCAGGCCGTCTCGAAGGGGCGGATGAGGATCGCGGGGATGCGGCCCGTCTGCAGCCACTTGTAGACCGTCCAGTGGTCGGCGATGCCCATTTCGGAGGCGATGCCCTCTACCGAACGATTGAGCTTTTCGCGAGCGTGGTCCTTGCACAGCTCCAGCGCATGGCGGAGGCTGGTGGCCCGCAGACGCTTCCAATTGCGGCGGCCAATTGGAGTCATGCTCGGACGCCTCCGATTGGCGCTTCCAAAGAAAAAGCGCTGCTGGGGCTAGTGGCCCGCGAGCCGATCACCCAAAATTGTCTTAACGACAGGAAAGGGAAACCGTATGTAAGATGAAAGCCCAACATGGTGCGGGCTCAGGCCGGCGACATGGTGGGTAGGTGGGCACGGGAAACCTTGCCCTCCTTGAGGCCGAGTTGGACGGCGATGTTGTGACTCTCACCGCGCAGACATTTGCGCCGAGGAGTCCTGTCGTCGTCCCTCAGGATTTCCGAGACCAGGGCCGAGGAGTAGTTGTACTTTCGCGCCCAGCCCGAGTAGGACCATCCATTGCGGCCGAATTCTTCGCGGACTTGCTGCCGGGTTTTCAGTGGCATTTCTGCGTTCCGTTTTGTGTGCATCAATTGGCGTTGATGCGCGTTTGTTGAAACTTGTGTGTGCTGGATTATGGGCAATAAATTGCCCATGTGCAAGGGCAATTTATGACCCAAGAGGGGCCGTTTGCCGAGGTGGGGAGGCGTATCCAAGGTCTGCGCGGGAAGCTCACGCAGGCCGAGTTCGCCTCTCGAATCGGCGTAGATCGAAAGTCAGTGACTGGATGGGAGACAGGCAAGCGGCTACCTGATGGCAGCTCGTTGCTTGTGATGCGCCGCGACATGGGCGCTGACCTGAACTACATCCTCGGCGGCGGCGAGGCAGAGTTCCGCGTTCTGTCGTCCGAAGAGCGAACGATGGTTGACTTCTACCGAGATGCCTCCCCGGCGGTGCGCAAGGCAGCGCTCGGTGCGCTCGTGTCAGCTGGGGGTGCACCACCCACGGGCTCGCCTGGTGTGGTCATTCATGGCCGCGTGGGGCAGTCGATACAGGGCGATGTCGAACAAAGCAGCTTCTCCATCGACATGGGGAAGCCAAAAAAGCCGAGGGGAAAATGAAGAACGGTGGGGGCATTGAGATTCACGGAGACGCAGGCCAGGTCGCGGCTGGAAGCATCACAAACCACAATCACTACTGGACGTCGGGCTACCCCGCAGAAGGAGTGCCCGAAATGCCCTGGTGGGAACTGCCGACCGACGAACTTGTTGAGTCCTTGAGAGAGGAGCGCGCGGTGTTCTGGCGAGCTTGGCGCCGCTACTGGTTCAACATACCTTCGATGCTGATGGCCGCGATCTTGCTCGGGATGGTGGCAAGGATTGGGGCGAGCATTCTGAGTCTGACCAGTGGGCCGGCCGGTGTTATTGAAGGCATCGAGTGGTGGTTTGTTGGTGGCTCCGTTTTGTTGTTGACGCCTATCGGGATCTGGATGACCCGAATCCGCCGCGTCGAGGGCATCGTGGCGGCACAGGCTCAAGCGAACATCGATGGCTTGCGGGCCGTTCTTGCAAGGCGCAAAGGAGCCCGACGATGAGCAGATCGAGGGTGAGGGTGCTGGCCGCCGCTGCACTGGCGCTATCGGCGGCAGCGCCGGCGTGGGCCATCAACAAATGCACTGCCGCAGACGGCAAAGTGACCTACCAGGAGGCGCAGTGCCCAGGCGTCAGCAAGGCCACCGATGAGGTCAAGACGTGGGGCGCCGGAAGTCGGCCTGGCGAGCGTTGGGAGTTCATTCGCCAGCAAGACGAAATGACTGGCACCGTCGCATGCTTTGCGGGGTCTCCGTACACCTACGTTATGGCGTCGCGAAACGCTGTTGCAGCGCGCGTGCTAGTGACGTTTGGGAAGGGTGCGCGTGCCGTGACCGTGCGAACGATCGATGTCGGCGGCGACCTCTTTCACAACGATCTCAGTGGCATGGGCATCAAAGTCGATGCCAACGAGTTCCTCCCGATCACGCGCTCGATCAATCAGCACGCGGTCGGCTTCTCGTCTGTCGCGCAGGATCAACTGATCGACCAGCTCAACGGCGCCCGATCCATCAAGCTGCGCCTAAGGTTCTGGCCTTACGACACCTTGCGCGATTCGGACGCGCTCTCGACAGACGGCATGAAGCAAAGCCTAGCAGCGGCGCAGGCCTGCGCTGCACGCCTGTGACGCCACGTACGCCAAAAGAACGGAGAGTCACGCCATGAGCCCTAGGCCTTGTTTGCCATCATCCGCGCGGTATCTTGCCGTGCTTGCGCTGGCGTTTGCCGCAATGGCGGTCTCCGCGCAGTCGGTCGCTCCTGCCGGACCTCAACAAGTCACGCTGACGCTCGATCGAGACTTGGTCACTTTCGTGAAGGTGGCTGCATGGGCTGCAGGTATCTTTCTCGCTGTCTTTGCCGCGCTCGCCGTGGGCTTCTTCGGGTTCGACGTTCGGGCTGCTCGCAAGTCGCTGCTCGAAGCCAGCGATGACATCCGCACGAGGATGGAGTCGATCCGAAAAGATCACGAGGCTCTGGGCGCGCTGAAGGAGCGCCTGGAGAAGTTGGGCGGCGAATTGGTGGGACTGATCGAGGACAAAACTCCCCCACCAAATTCAATTTCGACGACCGGTGCAAAGCGTGGCCGCAAGCCTAAAGCAGTCAACGATGGCTTCGAGACTGACATCGACCTGTCGGACATTGAGGATGCCCTAGCCGCCGACGAGCCTGCGCCTACGCCGGAGGAGAACAAGTCGACTCCTTCGCAGCCACACAAAGAATCCAGCGCGCCAACGCAGCCCGGGCCTCTCTCCGAACTGTGGGACATGGAGGAAAAGCAGCGGGAGCGCATTCGAGAGGTGCTGGCGAGTTCGGAGTTTGAGTGGTCGACCGTGGGCACGGTTTCAAAGAAAACAGGGCTTTCAGAGGAGGCGATTGAAAAACTCGCCCTAGGTGATCCGTTCGTGCAGATTGGGCACGGCCGGCAAGGCGCCATGCTCCTGCGTCTCAAGGAGTTCAATTACCCGGGCGGAACGGAGAAGATAGGGTCCGCATACGAGGCCATGAAAGTGAAATTCATTGCTTCGGGTACACAAGCGACCCAGGGATACAGAGAAGCGCTCTGGGAGCACGCGCAACAAGGAAAGGGCCCTACCGGCAAGGTGTTGGGCGGGGGATAGGCAGCCGAGCGCTCCCAGTCAGAACGGAATCCCGCGATCGGGTCGCAGGTCAACGACCTCCATGTCCACCGCGCGGTGGGCGCTGACGGTCTCCAGCACAACGTACTGCGTGCCGCGATTCTCCCGGGCCAGTAAGTCGGCTTCAGCACGAGCTGCTGCATAGCTGGTGTGTTGGAACCTCGGCGGGAAACCGGGCTCGCGCCCCGTGCGCCACACCAGCCAGTACGGGTCACTGTGCAGCATGGAGCCGCTCCCGCAGGAGGTAACCCTCCAATTCCCAAACCTTTTCGCGTGCCAGCGCAAACGCAGCGGCTTCGCCCTGCGCCCAGTCTTGCTTCGTCGGGTCGATGCTGCCGTAGTTGTGGCCCAGCACCTTCGCACCGTTGCGCAGCGTCAGCTCGCAGATCGTGATTGCGGTCTCCGGCAGTCGGTGAAAGCGCCGGTCAACGATCGCGCCATCGATGTCGGCGGGCGTGAGCCGCCGTGCGAGCGCTTGCACTTCCTTGGTCGCGGCCTGGGCGTCGATCAACGCTTCGGCCGACTTGTAGAGGCTGCTCGCCAGGATGACCGCGCTGGTCAACTTCTGCGATGCGCCGCAGGATTCGATCGCTGAAACCACCGTGCTGATCTCGCGCAGGATGGGGTGTTTGCTGATGTCCGTCATGGAACCTTCTTCGGTGTAGCCCGGGGATTCGGGCGGGCCATCGTGCCGGCCGAACGCCCCGCGAGATATTGACCCCCGTCATAAGACTGCACGCCGCTCCGTCGAGACACTGACCGCTCCCTGGTCTATGTCCTCTACTGGAGCGCAACGTGAAACTGTCCGATTCGATCCCTGTCTGGTTGCGCGCGCCGCGCAACTCCCTTTGGCTCGCCGCGGCGGTGGTGCTGCTGGCCATCATCGCCATCATCTCGCCCGTCCAACTGCCGGTTGTGCTCTACAAAGCCGCGCTCGTCGTACTGGCCGGCGTCATGGGCTACTGGCTGGACCGTGCGCTATTTCCCTACGCGCGCCCTGACGGCTTCCTGGAGCGTGACTGGCGGCTCGGCACGGACGAGCCCGAGTTCGGCGCCGACTACCGGGTGGTGAAGGGATACGAGATGGTCTATGCGCTTGCCATGCTGCGGCGTGCGCTCGTGGTCGGAGTGGCGATCGTCGGCATCGCCCTGGGCCTGTGATGTTCACCCGAGACGAAGCATTCGAGCGGGATCTCGTTCGGGTCGCCCGGTGGCGGCGCAACGCCAAGCTGGTCGTCTGGGCCGTCATGCTGGCGTTGTTCGTCACCTGGTTGGTCTGGCCCAGTTCGGCCCGCGCTCAGGTGCCGCAGGCGGCCAACGGCTACCGCGCCGAGCTGACGCGCACTGCGCGGGCGGTGTGGGGCCTGGAGGCGCCCGTGGCCACCTTCGCCGCGCAGATCCACCAGGAGTCCGGCTGGCGACCTGGCGCCGTGTCGCAGGTCGGTGCGGCCGGGCTCGCGCAGTTCATGCCCGGGACCTCACAGTGGATCGCAGGCGTGGACCCGGCGCTGAAGGCCAACCAGCCTTTCAATCCGTCGTGGGCGATGCGTGCGCTGGTCACCTACGACCTCTACCTTTTCGAGCGAACGCCGAAGACCTACGGCCAGCGCGATCGCATGTGGGTGGCGCTGCGTGGGTACAACGGCGGTCTGGGCCATTGGCAGGCCGAGGCGCGCAACGCTGCAGGCCCGGATCGGGCGGCGGTCGATGCTGCCTGCGGCAGTGCAAAGCGTCATCGCAGCCACTGCGCCGAGAACCTCGGCTACCCCCGACGCATCCTGGTCGACCTGCAGCCGCGCTATGCCTCCTGGGGAGGTGCCCTTTGAGCGCCGCTTACTGGCTGCTCGCCCTCGTACTTGCTTCGGTGGCCAGCGCGGGCGGCGGTTTGTATGTCGGGCACGCCGATGGCGTTGCGGAAACAACCGCCAAGCAGGACGCGCAGACCGTGGGCCAGCTCACCAACCTGATCAGCTCCCACCAAGGCCTCATCGACACGGCAGCGCAGGTCAGCCGCGGTATGCGCCACGCGCTCGCGAAGCGCCAGAGCGCCGATGCCAAGTCAACCCAGGAGTTCAAAGATGGCCTCACCCCGACCGCTGGCGATCGCGCTGGCTGCCTGTTTCCTGCTGACAGCATGCGCCAGCTCGCCCAGGCCCACGCCCGCGCTGCAGAAGCCGCTGCCAGCGGAATACACCTCGCGCTGCCCAGCGCCAACCCAACCGCCGACAGGCCGTGAGGTAGACCCCGTGCTCATCACGCTCAAAGACCTCTACGACCTTTACGGCATCTGCGCCGGCCGCTTGGTCGATCTGCTCGACTACCTAGACGGAGGCCAGCAGTGACGCTGCAAGCTGATTTCTGGCAGCTGGTCGGCCTGCTTGTCTCGTTCTTCACCTTCTGTGCCGGTGGCGCTGCGCTCATCCTGCGCTTGATCGGCAAGAACCTGGACGAGCGATTCGCCAACCAGGAGAAGACACGCGCTGAGGCTCAGGTGCAACTCGCCTCCCGGCTCGACGGCATCGAGCAGGTCAACCGCGACGAGACCATCCAGTGGCAGCGCGTGGAGCGCGAATTTCTGAAGTTTCAGGCCGACCTGCCGCTGCGCTACGTCATGCGGGACGACTACATCCGTGGGCAGACCGTGATCGAGGCCAAGCTCGACGGCCTGGCGGGGCGAATCGAAAACGCGCAGCTGCGCTCAATGCTGGGAGGGACTCAATGAACATCGACTCCGCCAAGGTGCGGCGCGAAGGCCTGCGCTGGCTCATCCTGCTGGCGCTCAACAACGCGCGCCCGATCGGCGCGCACGAGAGCGTCGTGCTGTCGGCCGCAAGCGCCATCTATCCAGACGCCACACCCCTGGAGCTGCGCCGCGAGATCGACTACCTGGCTGATCGCGACCTGGTCAAGATCCGCAAGGACCCGAGCGGGCCGTGGTTCGCCGACCTCACGCGCTTCGGCACCGACGTTGCCGAGTACACGATCGACTGCGAGCCTGGCATCGGCCGCCCGGCGAAGTACTGGTAAGTCATGGGCCGCAAGAGCACCATCCACCGCCTGGCGCCGGAGACCAAGTCATACATTGAGGCCATGCTCGCCACCGGCGCGCAGACCCTGGATGAACTGATCGCCGATCTGCAGGAGCGCTTCCCGGCCGAGGCCAGGGCAGGCGGCTTGCCGAGCCGCTCGGCGCTGCATCGCTACGGCTCGAAGCTGGACCGGCGGCTGGCCGCCATCAAGGCGAGCACGGAAGCCGCGCGCATGATCAGCGAACATGCCGGCGACAGCCAGGACGCGCGCAGCGAGGCGCTAACGGCCTTGGTGCAGACCGAACTGTTCGAGGCGATCCTCAACCTGCAGGAGGCTGATGATCCCGACCATGACGCTGGCGAGCGTGTCGGCATGCTCAGCGCCGCAGCGAAGAACATCGCCACGCTGACTCGCAGCAGCGTGAACCTCAAGAAGTTCCAGGCCGAGGTCGCCGAGGCCGCTCGAAAGAAGGCGTTCGCGGAGGCCGCCCAGCAGGCCGCCGAGACCGCCAAGCAGCAGGGGCTGTCCAAGACCGGCGTAGAAGCGCTGCGGGCCGCCATCCTGGGGGCGCTGTGACCCAGCTCGACGTGCAGCGCACCCAGACTGCGCAGGCCGCGGCGATCCTGATGGCCTATCAGGTCAAGTGGATCTCCGACACCTCGCCCGTCAAGATCATCGAGAAGTCGCGCCGCATCGGATTGAGCTACGCAGAGGCGGCCGACAACGTGCTCTATGCCGCCAGCACGGAGGGCGCGAACGTCTACTACATCTCCTACAACAAGGAGATGACCCAGGGGTTCATCCAGGACTGCGCCACCTGGGCGCGTGCTTTCAATGCCGCGGCAAGCCAGATCGAGGAGTCGGTGCTGGAGGTCGAGGACAAGCAGATCCTGACCTACACGATCAAGTTCGACAGCGGTCACCAGATCCAGGCCTTCACCAGCAACCCGCGGAACCTTCGCTCAAAGGGGCGACCTGGCGAGCGGCTGGTGATCGATGAAGCGGGCTTCGTGGACGACATCCAGGGGCTGCTCAAGGCCGCCATGGCCATGACGATGTGGGGCGGGCAGATCCGCATCATCAGCACGCACAACGGCGACGACAACCCGTTCAACGAGCTGGTGAACGACGTGCGCGCCGGGAAGTTCGACTACAGCCTGCACCGCGTCACATTGGACGATGCGCTGCACGACGGTCTCTACCGGAAGATCTGCGCGGTCACCGGCCAAGAGTGGTCGCCCGAGCGGGAGGCCGAGTGGCGCCGCGCCATGATCAAGCGCTACAAGCCGAACGAGGATGAGGAACTGTTCTGCATCCCCGCACAGGGCGGTGGTGCCTGGCTCACGCGCACCCAGATCGAGGCGTGCATGCGTCCTGCGCCGGTGCTGCGCTTCAACGGCACACGTGAGTTCAACAACTCCAGTCCGGAGCTGCGCGCGCGGCTCATGGCCGACTGGATCAAGGACGAATTGCTGCCGCTGCTCAAGTTCAATCCCGAGCTGCGGCATGCGCTCGGCATGGACTTCGCGCGCACCGGTGACCTCTCGGTCATCGCACCCGCCGAGATCGCGAGCAACCTGCATGTCCGCATTCCGTTCCTGGTCGAACTGAAGAACGTCCCCTACAACCAGCAGCTGCAGGTGCTGTACGCGATCGCCGATGTGTTGCCCCGCCTGTCCGGCATGGTGATCGACAGCCGCGGCAACGGCAGCTACATCGGCGAGGCCGCATTCGACAAATACGGCTCGGTGGTCGAGCGTCTGATGGCGACCGAGGCCTGGTACCGCGATCACATGCCGCCGTACAAAGCCGCCTTCGAGGACGGGACCATCACCATTCCCGAGCACGACGACCTGCTACAGGACCATCGCGCCATCAAGTTGGTGCGCGGTGTTGCCCGCCTGCCGGAAGGCAAGACATCCGGCGATCGCCACGGCGACGGCGCGATGGCCTGCGTCTACGCCCACGCGGCAACGCAGCTCGACATCACCCCGATCGAATTCACCAGCAGCGGCCCGCGCGAGAGCGTCAGCGACGCACAGGACTTCCTCTATGGCTAAACGCACCCGTCCCACCCGCAACACCATGACGGCGCCAGCGCTTGCTGCGCCCGAGTTCGATACCGAGTTCGCCAACAGGCTGCAGGATCCCTTCGAGATCGCCTACATGGGCGTGCTGCGGACCAACGACCCGCTGCTGCTCGAACGCGGACAGGGCAACGTCCAGCTCTACCGCGAGCTGAAGCGAGACGGCAAGGTCTTCGACGGTCTGCAAAAGCGCCAGCTCGCGCTCGTCGGCAAACCTTGGCAGGTCGAGCCTGTCGACGCCACCGCCCCCAATGCCACCAAGGACGCCGAGACGCTGACCTCGATCCTGAAGGAATCGGCCTTCGACCGCGTGTGTTCCGAGCTGCTCGAAGCGCTACTGGCCGGCTATGCCGTGGCCGAGATCGTCTGGACGATTCGCAACGGCATGGTGGTGCCGAAGCGGATCGTCAAGCGTGCGCAGCGCCGCTTCGTTTACGTCCAGGAAGACGAGAACGAGCCGCCGCGGCTGCGCATGCTCAAGCGCGACAACATGCTCACCGGCGTCCCGGTGCCTGACCGCAAGTTCATCGTCCACCGCGTGAACCCCGAGGACGACAACCCCTATGGCACCGGTCTGGGTCTGCAGCTCTACTGGCCGGTGTTCTTCAAGCGCAAGGGCATCGTGGCCTGGAACAAGCTGTGCGACCGCTTCGGCTCGCCCACGCTGCACGGCAAATACCCGCGCACCGCTGGCCCGAAAGAGAAAGGCACGCTCGCCGATGCTTTGCGCGCCTTCAACAGCGACGGCTTCGTGATGACGCCCGAGGGTATGGAGATCGCCCTGCTGGAATCCAAACTCAACGGCAACGTCACCACGCAGCAGGCACTGTGCGAATACATGGACGACTGGATCGGTGCCGTGCTCACCGGCCAAGAATCGCGCTCGAAGGGCGGCGGCGCGGTGGCTGCGGCCAGCAAGGAACGCGAGGACGTGCGCGAAGACCTCACACAGGCCGACAGCGACCTCCTGAGCGAGACGGTCAACGAAACGCTGCTCGCCTGGATCTGCGACTACAACGGCTTGCAGCGCTGCCAGGTCTATCGCAAGGTCAAGGACGACGATGACCGCAAGGCCGAGAGCGAAGTAGACAAGAACGTGACGGAGATGGGCTTCGAGCTGTCCGTCGACGCCGTGCGCGCGAAGTACGGCGAGGGCTGGGAGAAGAAGGCAGCTGCACCGGTGCCGCCGCCGCAAGGTCTGCCGCGGCTCGCTGGCAGCGGCACGCCTGCAGCTGCTGCGAACGACGAGGGCCAAGCCACGTCGGCCGCCAACTTCGCCGAGCCCAGCGGCTGGGCCGATCGCATTGCGCGCATCCTCGGCGATGGCGGCGACCTGGTGCTGCGCGACTGGATGGAACGCATACGCGCCATGGTCGATGGCGTCGACGGGCCGGACCAACTGCGCGATCGACTGCTCGCCGCCTACGGTGATCTGCCTGGCGCCGAGCTGGTGGAGCTGATGGCCCTGGCATTCGCCGCGGCCGAGCTGGCCGGCATGGATGCTGTCGCCACTGAAACTACGTTGCAGCCCGAGGGAGCCACCTGATGGCGGACTCTCTCTCGGTCGCGCTCAAGGCGGCGCGCCAGCGCTTCCAGGAGCAGATCGACTTCTTCCGCGCAAAGTTGGCACTGCCCACCGAACGCTGGGACGACATCTGGCAGCGGGCGCACGATCGCGCATTCATCGTGGCCGGCGCACAGAAGGCCGATCTGCTCTCCGATCTCTTCCAGGCCGTAGACAAGGCGGTGGGCGGCGACAGCATCGGGCAGTTCCGGCGCGACTTCGCCCAGGCCGTGGCGCGCTCGGGCTGGACTGGATGGACCGGCGAAGGCACGAAGGCCGGCGAAGCCTGGCGCACCCGCACGATCTACAGCGCCAACGTCAGCACGAGCTACTCGGCCGGACGACGCGCCCAGCTCCTGCAGCCAGGCCTGCTCGCGGTGCGCCGGTTCTGGTGCTACCTGCATGCCGATGGCGTCCTGCACCCACGGCCGATGCACCTGGCCTGGAACGGGTTGACGTTGCCCTACGACCATCCGTTCTGGCTGACCCACTTTGGCCCCAACGGCTGGGGTTGCCAGTGCCGCATCGTGGCCAAGCGTGCGCCTGCAGACGGCGACCCGACAGAGCCGCCGGACGGCTGGGACGAGATCGACCCCAAGACCGGCGCGCCGGTAGGCATCGACCGCGGCTGGGCGTATGCACCTGGTGCGGACTCCGACACGTCGCTGCAGCAGATGGTGCAGGACAAGCTCATCACCTATCCGCCCGCGATCGCACGCGCGCTGTCGCAGGATCTCGCCGCACCGAGGACACAGCCATGATCGAGTCGTCGGTCAACGCGCAGGGCGTGCTCTCGATCCTGGGCGGCGTGATGCAGCGCATGGACAACATGCAGCCCGCGCTCGCCGAGATCGGCGAGGACATGACCGAGAGCATGAAGCAGCACTTCGCCGATGCGAAGTCGCCGGACGGCACGCCCTGGGCGCGCAACTCCGACGTCACCGTGGCGATGTACCTCGGACTGTTCAAGAACAGCCACAAGAAGGACGGCACGTTGAGCAAGCGCGGCGCAGCGCGTGCCGCATCGAAGAAGCCCGGCACGGGCGAGACGAAGGCGTTGCAGACGACGATCAACTACCAGCTCGAAGGACAGGACACGGTCTCGATCGGCAGCCCCATGATCTACGGCGCGATGTTCAACTACGGCGGCACGCGTGAAGCCTTCCCGCACCTGTGGGGCGACATCCCCGCGCGCGAGTTCGCTGGCTTCTCGGATGCCGATCGCGCGAACATCGTGGACATCGTCGGGACCTACATCGTTGGGGCGTAACCGCGATGCCGCACCAAGCCCTCAAATGCGGCCCTCAGGCGCGTTTCGCGGGGTCGGGTGGCTTCGGATGTAGCTCGACCTCGATTGAGGCCCGCCGTAAAGCCTTCTAAACGTTTTACAGAGGAAGGCGGTATCGAGATGCCGACCGCACTTTCGATGTTCGGCGCTTGACCTGGTCGAAACGGCCACCAGACCCCCAGATAAGTTTTGACCTCGGTGCATAGATTCGCTCTCGGGTAATCCCGAGACTGCGGGGCATGCCCAAAACCGCACCCACCGTAGCACTGCCCGAAGGCGTCGAGATCTTCCGCGCCGGTCGCCACACCGACGACAGCGGAACCACGCACGAATTCAGCGAGGCCGACGTGCAGCGCATGGCCGCGGTCTATGACCCGGCAAAACGCGAAGCCCCGCTGACCGTGGGCCACCCCGAACACAACCTTCCGGCCTATGGCTGGGTGAAGGGTCTGCGCGCGGAGTCCGGTCGCCTGCTGATGGACACGCATCAGGTCGAGCCGCAGTTCGCGGAGATGGTGCGCGCCGGCCGTTTCAAGAAGCGCAGCGCGAGCTTCTATCCGCCGGGCCACCCCAACAACCCCGTGTCTGGTGCCTGGTACTTGCGCCACGTTGCCAACCTCGGCGCGCAGCCGCCCGCGATCGCCGGCCTGGCAGACATCCAGTTTTCCGAGGGCGAGGCCGCTGGGCTCGTCCAGTTTTCCGAAGCCACTCCCTCAACCAACCAACCCTCCCAGGAGCAAGACGACATGAGCAAGGAATTGCAGGACAAGCTCGACGCGGTCCAACGCGAACGCGACGAACTGAAGACCGCACGCGAAAAGGCCGAGCGCGAGCGCGACGAAGCGAAGACCCAGGTCACCAGCTTTGCCGAGCAGCAGAAGAAGGACCGCCATGCGACTTATGTGTCGTTCGCGGAAACCCAGATCAAGGCCGGCAAGCTGCTGCCGAAAGACAAGGACATGGCTGTGGCCACCCAGGCCGCCCTGGCCGACGCCGAGGCGGTGTCGTTCTCCGAAGGCGACACCACCCGCAAGGTCGCGCCGCTGCAGTGGCTGCAAAGCCTGATCGCCGACGCCAAGCCGGTGGTGAGCTTCGGCGAGTTCGCACCTGGTGGTGGCGGTGAAGGCGCGGAAGCCGGCGGCGCCAAGGGCAAGTCCGACGCCGAGATCGACAAGGCCGCCCAGGCCTACATGCGCGAGAAGAAGGTCAGCTACTCCGAGGCGGTGTCGCACGTCACCTCGTTCACGAGCTGAGCCAGCCAGCCACCCACCAGCCGCACCCGTTCATCAACACCGTTAGGAACCAATTGCCATGATGACCCTTGCCGAGATACGTCTCAAGCAGAACCCGATCCTGTCCAGCCTGCTGCTCGGCATGGGTCAGGGAACCTATGTCGCCGAGAAGCTCTTTCCGCGCCTGCCCCAGGCGCTGAACGGCATCACGCTGGCCCAGCTCGGCGACGAGCGCTTCCGTCGCTACAACCTGCGCCGTGCACCGGGCACGCCGACCAAGCGCGTCGAGATCAAGTACGAAGGCAAGACCTACACGGTCGAGCAGTACTCGGTCGAGGTGCCGATGCCACGCGAGCTGCTGCGCGAAGCCGACCAGAGCCGCAAGCTCAACGTGGGCAACTACCTCGATATCTCGAAGATCGCCATGTCGACGGCCAATGACATCCTGGGCCTCGATTACGAGCTGGAAGTCGCCGGCCTGGCCACCGACCCTGCCAGCTATGCGGCCGGCCACGTGCAGGCTCTGGCCGCCGGAACGAAGTGGACCGCAACGTCGGGCACGGCCGTCACCGACATCCTGGCGGCGTCGAACATCGTCCGCAAGAAGATCGGCAAGCGCCCGAACACGCTGAACCTGTCGGCCGACTCGGAGCTGGCCCTCACTACGAACGCCGAGGTGAAGAGCTACCTTCCCGCCACGCAGATGGGGCCTGCGACGCTCGAACAGCTCAAGGTGATCCTGAAGGTCGAGAACATCGTGGTCGGCGATGCTGTCTGGAAGGATGGCAACGACGTGGGCCAGGACGTCTGGGGCAACAACGCGATCCTGGCCTACGTGCCGAAGATCGGCGGCAACGGCACGTCCGAGGTCAGCCTGGCCGAACCCGGCTTCGGTTTCACCAACGTGCTCGAAGGCCATCCGTTCTCGGAGACCCCGTACTACGAGAGCGGCCTCAAGAGCTGGGTCTACGGCGCCACCTACGAGCGCCGCGCGAACGTCGCCTACAACACCGCCGGCTTCCTCTTCCAGAACCCGAAATAACTCCCCGCCCGCGAAGCGTCGCCCCTCGGGCGGCGGCCAGCACTGGCTGTGCCGCCGCCCGAGGTTGAGCAGGGAACCACCTATCCATCGAGAAGGAAAGAGCATGAGCAAGATCGCACTGGTCAACGTCGCGTTGATCGTCAACGGCGAGCGCCGCAACTTCAAACCCGGTGAGCAGCTGCCGGAGTTGCCCGAGCACGACGAGGAAGCGCTGATCGCTTCCAAGTCGATCAAGGACAGAACAGCCGAAAGCAACGCGGCCCGGGCCAGCGCATCCGAGCAGCGCAAGGGCGACGAGGAGTTCCAGGAGGCGCGTTTGCGTGTCCAGGCCGAGGCCGACTCCCGCAAAGCCGTCGACGTATCCGATGCGGCCGCCGGTACCGGTGCGGGCGGCAGCGCCAACACGGGCGACATCGGAGCCTTGGGCACGGCCATCCACGGCGATGGCACCGACACCGCTCTGTCGCCGGTGAGCCAGGCGCCGCGCAGCTCCGCCGGCACGGCCGCGGCGAAGACCACGCCCGCGGTCAAGAACGCCGCCAAGCCCGGCAAGCGGTAACGCCGTTTCACCCGTCGTAACGAACGCCACTCCACTTCAACCAACACCAGGAGCCCATCCTCATGGCATCGCAGAACAACACGGGCCGGCAGTTCAGCAAGCTGTCCGCCATCACCATCGTGGCCACGGCCGCAGTGTCGGCAGCGCGCTTCGCCGCCTATGACGGTGGCCATGCCACCAGCGCCGGTGGCGTCAAGGACTCGCAGGGCATCACCGAGCACGCCGCCGATGTCGGCCAGGCCTTCAGCGCCATCACGACCTACAGCGGCCTGATCGAGGCCAATGAAGCCTTCGCATTCGGCGCCTACCTGAAGCCGGCGGCCGATGGCTCCGGCAAGGCAGCGGTCGGTACGGCCGACGACCACTGCGGCCGCGCGCTGGGCGCAGCCGCGGCCGCCGGCCAGCTGGTCGAGTGCCAGGTCGTCAAGCACCAGCACCCGGCCGCCTGATCGCTGCAGCAACATCGTCATGAGCTACGCCACCGTCGCCGACATGGTCTCCCGCTTCGGAGAGACCGAGCTGATCCAGCTCACCGACCCGGACAACGTCGCCGTCAACGCGGCGCTGGTCGAGGTCAAGCTCGGCGATGCGAAGGCCGTGATTGATGGCTGGATCGGCCGCGTGTACCGCCTGCCGCTGCGCGGATGCATCGAGCCCTCGGCGACACCTGACGGGCCTTCGGTGCTCGCCATGCCGCCGCAGCTCGTGCGGCTGGCCTGCGACATCGCGCGCTTCTACCTGTTCTCCGAGGTTGCCCCGGAGAACGTCGTCTACCTGCGCCACAAGGCAGCGCTCAAGGAGCTGGAGGCGATCGCTGACGGGAGCGCCGTGCTGGCGTGCCCGCTGGGTGGTTCGGCAGGCGACCTGGTCGGCGCGGATGCCCAGGAGGGGCTGGAGGTGTACTTCAGCTACTCGCCGCGCCAGATCACCGACGACAGCACGCGGGACTTCAAATGAACGTCGCGCCGGAAAACGACTACCTGGCCGTCGAAGCGCACCTGGTCGCGCGGCTGAAAGAAAAGCTCGCGGGCATGTCGCCTGCCGTGCACGTGCTCACGGCCGCGGATCTCGCGGACGTGGCCGAGGCCAACCAGCCCGTGCCGGCTGTGCATGTCATCTACCGCAATTTCCGCGTGCTGGAGTCTCGATCCGATGGCCGCCTGGCAAAGCTCGATCACACCTGGTTGGCGGTGACCGCCACGCGCAACGTCGGAGGCAATCGCTCCGGCGCTGCAGCCAGGCGCGATGCCAGCCAGCTGATGGCCAAGGTCGGCGCTGCGTTGATGGGCTTCCGCGCTCCGCTCACCTCGTCGCCGATGCGCCTCACCCCCGGCCCTGGCCCTGGCTACAAGGCCGGCTATCAGTACCTGCCCTTGGCCTTCCTGGTCGAGACCCACTTTCACGCAACCACTACCCCCTGAGGAGTTCCCATGGCATTGATCAAAGAAATCTACAAGCCGATGTCCAACGTCGGCCAGGTCTACGCGGGGGTCTACGGCACCGCCGGCCCGCTGGCCCCGATCGGCAACGTGCTGGACGTCACGGTCACGCACGATGAAGAAGTCAAGAAGCAGCAGGACTTCACCCGCCTCGGCGGCGGCACACACGCCCAGGTGCGTCGGGTCAACTCGGCCAACGTGGCGATCAACATGGCCGACCTAAACCTGGTCAACTTCGCTCGCGCAGTGCTCGGCACCGCTGGCGAGATCGAAGGCGCCGATGTCGTGGACGAACAGCACAAGGCCTTCAAGGGTGGCCTGATCCGCCTGAAGCATCTCGATCCCTCTGCGGTCGTGTTCAAGAAGGCAGCGGCCACGATCCCGGCCGCGGGCAACTACGAAGTGCGCAAGGAAGGCATCTACATCCTGCCCGGCACCACGCTGACCGACGCCGATGACGTGCTGATCAGCTACACGGGCAAAACGACCGCCACGATCGAAGCGCTCACCGTGGCCAACCCCGAACTGGTGATCACCTTCGGCGGCTTGAACGAGGCCGACTCGGGCAAGCCCGTGGTGGTCGATCTGTACCGAGTCGGACAGGGCGTGGCCAAGACCTTGGCCCTACTCAGCGGCAACTTCATGGGCCTCGCTGTCGAGGGCGAGCTGCTCATGGACCCGACCAAGGCCGGCGAAGGCATCAGCCGTTACTACCGCGTCCAGTTCACCTGATAGCCGTTTGTCTCCCGCGGCTTCGGCCGCGTTCGCCCCACTCGTTTGGTGAAACGCTGGACTGGTGGGGCTTTTTTTCTTCAAGACCACTCGCATGGACAACATCGTCGACGTCAAGGTCCGGGCCGCAACCGAAGGCAAGGACGACGTCCAGGACCTCACCCAGACCGTCGTCAAGCTCGGCGACTCGCTCGGCGGCGAGTTCAAGGCCAAGGCCGACGCGGCCGCGGCTGCGATCGAAGCGCTCGGCGCGAAGCGGGACGCTGTCGTCGCTGTTCGCGAGCTGACGAATTCGTCCGGTGCGCTGGCCATTGAACTGGCCGAGGCCGAGCACCAGGTCGAACAACTCGCCCAGGCGCTGCCTGCGGCGGCCGCCGAGGCCAACCGCCTGGCCGCCGCCGAACAGGCCGCCCGCGAAGCTGCTCAGTCCACCCAGCGAGATCTCGATGCGCAACGCCAGGCGCTGGCCCAGCTCGGCGAGCAGTTCACCGGCGCAGCCAGGCGCTCGGGCGAATACCGCGAATCCAGCACCCAGCTCCAGAGCACCGTCCGCGAACTGCGCCGCGACCTGGAAGCGAAGCAACAGGCCGTCAAGGAGTCGGCCACCCAAGCGGCCGCTGCAGCCCAGGCGGAGACCGCACTCGCCAAGCAATTCACGGCCGCCGGCACCGCCGCCATCTCCATGCGTGCCGCCGTCCAGGAGAACACCAGCGCGCTCGCAGCCGGTCGCACCGTGCTGCAGGGCTTGGGCATCCAGACCGACCAGCTCACGGCCGCCGAGCGCAACCTCGACGCCGCCCTCGGCCAGGTCCGCGAGGAGGTCGCCCAGCTCGTGCCCGCCTACCAGCGTGCGGGCCAGCAGGCCGTCGCATCGGCCCAGGCGCAGCGCCAGGCCAGCACCTCTGCCGCTGAGGGCGTGCGCTCGATCGGCGACCAGCTGCAGCGCATCCAGCAGATCGCCACGATCGCGGTGGGCGGCGGCTTTGTGAGCGGCCTGGCCAAGGACGCGCTGGCCACGGCCGATGCCTTCAACAACCTACAGGCGCGCATCAAGCTGGTGACGGGCGAAGGGCCGGTTTTCGCCAAGTCGTTCGCCGAGGTCACCGAGGTGGCGCTGCGCACTCACAGCGCGCTGGATCAGACCGGCATGCTGTTCGGTCGAATTGCCGAGGCGGGCAAGAGCGCAGGCCAGTCGACAGAGGTGGCGATCGCGTCCTCGCTGCGCCTCACCGAGACGATCAACCAGGCGGTGCAGCTGTCCGGCGCCAGCCAGGAATCCAGCAACGCGGCGATCACGCAGCTGATCCAGGGCCTGCAGTCGGGCGTGCTGCGTGGCGACGAATTCAACTCCGTCATGGAGCAGGCGCCGCGCCTGGCCAAGGCGCTGGCAGACGGCCTGGGCGTCACCACGGGCGAGCTGCGCAAGATGGCCGAGGCCGGTGCGCTCACCGCGGAGACCGTCACGCGATCGCTGCGCAGCCAGTCGGAGGTGATCAAGTCAGAGTTCGCCAGCCTGCCGCCGACCGTGGGCCGTGCCGTCGAGAACCTGCGCACGAAGTGGGCGCTGTACCTCGGCGACCTGGACAAGACCAAGGGCATCACGGCGACCGTCGCAGGAGCGATCAACGGCCTGGCCAACAACCTCGAAGCCGTCGTCAAGGTCGCCACCGTCGCCGGCACGATCTGGGCCGGCTATGCGGTATCGCAGGGGCTTGCCTCGGCCGCGGCGAAGCAATCGGCGATCGCGGTGGCACAGCAAGCCGCGGCAAGCACTCAGGCCGCCGTGGCGACCCAGGCGCACGGCCGCGCCGCGACCCTTGCGGCGGCCGAGGTCACCCGGTATGGCGCAGCCTCGGCCGGCGCGGCCGCGGCCACCCAGGCCGGAACTGCTGCAGCTGCTGCCGGCGGCGGTGGCTTTCGCGCGCTCGCCGGTGGCGTGCTCGGCGCAGCGTCCAGGCTGACGATCTGGACCACGGTGGCATATGGCGCCTGGACAGTCCTCCAGTCCGTGGGAACCGCCCTCGGAGAAGGTGCCGCGAAGTGGATGGGCTACGGCGACGCCATCAAGAAGTCGGAGGAGCAGGCCAAGCTGCAGGAGGAAGCGCAGCGCGCCCGTTCTGCCTTGATGCTCGACCAGGCCGACAAGCTGCGGGCGATCCAAGAAGCCCAGTTCGGCCTGAGCAAAGAAGCGTCGGTGACCGCGGCCAAATTCGACCAGCTGCGCAAGGACGGTGACAGCGCCGCCGAGGCGATCGGCAAGATCGGCAAGGACTTCGACCTCCAGACGGTGAAGGGCATCGCCGATGCCGGCGCTGTGTTGGACCGGCTGGTTTCGCAGGGGAAGATCAGCGCGGGTGAGTTCCAGGCCGCCTGGGCGGAAGCGCTCAAGGGCCAGGACCTCGGTGTGTTCGAGACCAATGCGCGGGCCGCATTTTCGGGCTCGGCACGCGAGGCAGAGCGGCTCGCCGCCATGCTCGATGCCGGCGTCCGCGAAGCGATCAAGCGCACCGGCCTCGACTTCAACACCATTTCCGGTGGCATGAGCGCAGCTTCTCGCAGCGCGATCAACGACACGGACGCGATCATCCGATCGCTCGAACGTCTCAAGAAACAAGGCGTCGACGTTGGCCTGGCCCTCCGCGCTGGCATTACCAAGAGCATCGACACGGCCGACTCGCAGAAGGCGATCGATGCGGTGCGCGCGCAGATCGAGAGCGTTCGCGCCCAGCTAGGCAACAAGGTTGCGGACGGCTTCCTCGACCAAGCAAAGGTGAAGGCCGAAGAACTGAAGCTCACGCTGGAGGGCGTGGTGCCAGGCATCCAGAGCACAGCAGAGGCATTCAAGTTATTCGGGCTTCAAACCGAGGAGCAGCTGCAGCGTGTGGCGAAGTCCACCCAAGAAGCGTATGAACAACTGAAGGCCAGCGGCTTGGCAACAGCTGATGACCTGCGCGTCGCCTTCGAGAAGACGGCCGATGCTGCGACCAAGGCAAATAAGGGCATCGCCCCTTCCTGGACGAACACAGAGCGCGAGATCCTTCGCGCGCGGCAGCGCGCTGCTGGCACGGGCTCTGGCTCCTCCGGTGGTGGCTCCAACAACGATCGTCGTGGCGATGGCCCCGGCAATGGCGGCCCTGACAGGCAGCCGATGGCCGAAGACATCGGCCTCGACCCTCGCCAGGACCGCCGCGGTCAGAGAGCCGGTGTCATCGGCCCGAGCCAGGATGTGAAGTCAGACCTTGGTAACACACGTGAGGAGCGGCTCGCTGGTCAAGGCGCTACAGACAACCGCCTGATGTTCGAGCTCAAGGACAAGCTCGACGCCGGCACTCTCTCAGCGGATGACGTGGGCAGCTTGCGCGCTGTCGTGGCGGCACTCAAGCAAAACAACATCGTCAACGGCGACGTGTCGCGTCGCAACCCCGGCGCCATCTCGCTCGCAGGCGCCGCGGACGATCGCGCCTGGCAGAACCGCATGCGGCTTTTTCAGGACGCGATCGACCGCTTCACCGGTGGCAAAGAGGCTATCAACTCGCCTTCGCGCACTGTGGAAATGAAGCTCGACCTCGGAGGCCAGCGCAGCTCTTTCAACACCGACGAGGCAGGTGCGCGCAACGCCGAGCGCCTTTTCCGCAGGATCGCTGATGCCCGCAAGGACACGGGGAGGTATTGATGGCCATCACCCTTTCTCTGGCCGGCACGAAGCTGGATCTGCCCAACGACCTGATCTGGACCAACGAGCTGACCTGGTCGCCGATCTCGCAGCGCGCGGGCTACTCGATCGAGGGCGCGCTGATCGTGGATCGCTTCAAGCGCCTGAGCGGGCGGCCCATCACGCTCGTGGGCAACGAGAAGCGCTCATGGACGCGGCGCAGCGTGCTGCAGTCGCTTCAGGCCTGGGCCGCACTGGAGAACGACCCGGTGTTCTCTCTCAACCTGCGCGGCACCGTCTACCAGGTCATCTTCGACCTTGGCCAGGAAGGCACGAACGCCGTGGTCGGCGAGCCGGTGTTTCCCTTTGACGAGCTGCAACCCGAAGACCCTTACTGCAGCGTCGAGCTGCGCTTCCTGGAGTATTGAATGACGATTTTTGCCGACGACATCAAGTACGTGGCCTCCGCGGTCATGGACGATGTGCCCGAAGGCGGCGGCCCGCCCACCTCGCACATCATCCCTGACGGCCTCACCAATTCGATCTTCCAGGACGTCTCGGAGAAAGATCGGGCGTTCGGTGCTTTCGACGCCCGCAAGCTCTTCGTCCACGTCCAGACGCCGAACACCGACACCTACATGGGTGGTCACCTGATTGTGTCGAAGGGGCCGGACGACTCCAACGTGTCGATCGTTCTCGCGGCCGCGAGCAGCTTCTTCGACCGTCGCAGCGACATCAAGAACCGCGTGGAGCAATACCTCGCACCGGGCCCCGAGTTCAACGGTTTCCTGTTCGGCAACCACTACAACGGCCAGCGCTCCGTCCAGTTGTTCCAGCGGCCCACCGTGGGCGGCCCCAACGTGGGCAGCACCCTAATGCTGCGCCAGGTCAACGGCTCGCAGGTGACCGAGCAATACGTACGCCTGACCGACGTTGCACTGGCCGTGCGGACCTTCAGCTATTCGGTCAGCGCCAGCGTGGTGGACTACACGGCCCAGGTCGCTACCGCGGGCATCAGCGACCCGCTGCGCACCGATTTCACGGGGTCGCCCGCTAACCGTCTCTTCGAGCGCTCGGGCAGCGGCGCGGCGGTCTATGAAACGGTCGTCGCCGATGCGGCGAAGTACTACAGCGTGGCCGACCTGGTCGAACCCGTGACGCAGGGCGACCTCAAGTGCAAGGTCAAGAGCATCTACAAGCAGCTCGTGCCGAGCGCACAGACCGAGATCCCGGTCATCGACACCAGCGCCGCGGGCCAGTCCACGGCGCTCGTGACTTCGGCCACCGGCACCGTGACGCTGTCCACGCAACTGCCGTTCACACCCAACACCTCGATCTTTCTGGGCAACCCAGCAACGCCTGGCACGCTGTCGATTCCCGTATCGGGCGGCACCATCTCCGACGCGGCCGGCGCGCTGGTGATCGGCGGCTCCAAGATCGGCACGATCGACTATGCGCGCGGCCTGCTCACCTGGGCGAGCGACAGCCCCGGCTACGTGGGCGCCAAGAACATCGTCTACAAGCCGGCCGCCGCGCCGCTGCAACTGGCCGACTCGGCCTCCATCGCAGTCGGCCCCGAGAACCGGGCCAACAACTACACCATGACGGTGGTGCCGCCGCCGGCACCGGGCACCGCGCGCGTGAGCTACATGGCCAACGGCACCTGGTACGAGCTGCGTGACAACGGCGCCGGGCAGTTGCGCGGCGCGGACTCCAGCTATGGCGTGGGCAGCGTGGACTACAGCACCGGCACGATCCTGGTCTCGTTCAACGTGCTGCCCGATGCGGGCTCCGACGTGGTGTTCCAGTGGGGCGGCAAGTCGAATTTCACGAACCGCTCGGGCGGCACGCCGGCCGCGACGATCGCCGTGCAGCTGGCCAAGGGCGGGATCTCGCCCAACTCGCTGAGCATCAACTGGAACGACGGCCAGGCACGCAGCGTCAGCGACAACGGCCGGGGCGTGCTCACCGGCGCCATGACGGGCACGGTGGACTACAACGCTGGTATCGCCACGCTGGCCCCGGTCACGTTGCCCGATGCGGCGCAGTCGTATGCGGCCGCCTTCGACCGCGGCGAGCCGAGCACCGAGACCCTGGCCAAAGTGCCACGCAACATCACCGGCACCGTGGACATCGCGCTGGCCGCGGGCAACATCCGCCCCGGCACCTTCGACATGTCCTGGCCGGTGATCATCATTGGCCCGAACAACTTCGACGGCGCGCTCTATCCCGGGTCCACGGCCATCCAGCAGCTGGGCGTCTCCAACAAGACGGTGCGCGACAACGGCAGCGGCGCCCTGGTCGATGCTTCGGGCGTCAACTTCGGCACGATCAACTACGCGACCGGCGCCGTTCACTTCCTCCCCGACTTCGCGCAGACCATCCCGCAGCCGACCTTCCTGGCCTGGGCGGCCGGCACAGCGCCCAAGACGGGCGGCGGCTACGAGCCCACCTTCCGCGTCGGCTTCTCGGGCGTCAGCTCGATCCTGGCCAACAGCACGATGCCCGTGGACAACACGGTCAATATCAAATACCGGGTCACCGGTGCATCCACCGGCGCCACCGACACGCCCAGCGCCAGCACCCTGACGCTGGACCTGACGGCCAACTACGCCGAGCGCGTGGTGCCGGGCAGCGTGCGCTTCACACTCGGCGGCAAGACCTACGTGGACCGCTCGGGCCTGCTGTACGTCGACATCGATCCCGCCACCGGCGCCGGCACCGCGGCGGGCCGCATCGACTACGCCACGGGCATCTGCACGATCACGCTCTGGACGGCCGGCGCCTCGGCCGTCGCGCAGATCCAGTCGCTGCTGGTGCTGGTCACCAACATTGCCGGCGTCGACGCGGTGACATTCCGCACGCCGGTCGCACCGCTTCGCCCCGGCTCGCTGCAGATCCTGGCCACGCGCCTGGACGGGACCACACTGAACGTGCGGGCGTCGAATGCCGGCGTCATCACCGGCACCAACGTGTCCGGCACGGTCAACTACGAGACCGGCGTGGTGCGGCTGCGCTTCGGCGCCTGGGTGACGGCGGCCGGCAATGAGAACGCCGCCTGGTACAACCCCGAGGCGGTGCGCGACGACGGGAAGATCTTCAAGCCTGCCGCCGTGTGGCCGGACACGATCCGCTACAGCGCCGTCGCGTACACCTACCTGCCGCTCGATGCCAACCTGCTGGGCATCGACCCGGTGCGCCTGCCGCAGGATGGCCTGGTGCCGATCTTCCGCAAGGGTGATGGCATCGTCATCGGGAACAAGGGCGTTACGCCCGCTGCAACCGTCCAGGCTGGCCAGACGATCAACTGCGGCCGCGTGCGCCTGTCCCGCGTGCGCGTCGTCGGCGCAGATGGCAAGACGATCGCCAAGGGCTACACGACCCAGCTCAACGCCGGCACCGTGACGTTCACCGACGTGACGGACTACGTGCAGCCGGTCACGATCGAACACCGCATCGAAGACCTGATCGTCCTGAGCGATGTAGGCATCGACGGGACGCTGAGTTTCGTGAGCCATGCCTCGCACGACTACCCGGCCGGCGCTCCCAGCTCCTCCTACGTCAGCAGCGCGCTCATGTTCGATGACCTCAAGGCGCGCGTGTCCACGCTGTTCGCGCAGTCCACCTGGACCAACGAGTGGAGCGACTCGCTGCTCGGCAACGCGCCGGACGGTCGATACAACGACACGCTGTATCCGCTCATCGTGACCAACCTGGGTGCCGTCACCGAACGCTGGCGCATCCAGTTCATCACGACGTCGACCTACAACCTGTTCGGCGAGCACCTCGGCCTGGTCGTCGCGGGCCAGTCGATCAACGTGGACTGCTCGCCGATCAACCCGGCGACCGGTGTGCCCTACGTGGTCATCCGCGCCGCCGGCTTCGGCCAGGGCGGCTTCATTGCGCAGAACGTGGTGCGCTTCAACACAGTAGGCGCCCTGGTGCCGGCATGGCTGTTCCGCTCGGTGCAGATGGGGCCAGAGACCGTGGTCGATGACCGGTGGGAACTGCTCGTGCGCGGCGACGTCGACCGGCCGTAACCCAGACAGACCAAGACTTTTCAAGGAATAACGATGACTTCCATTGTGGATACCAGCGTCAAACATTTCGGCAGCTTCATGGGCGCCGCTGCACCCGCCCTCAACGGCACGGCCGGCACGTTGGAGGCATTGGTCTACGCCTGCCTAGTCACCGGCTTCGACACGAAGACGCTGGCCACGCTGACCGTCTCCGGCGGCGTGGCCACCGCGTCTTACTCCGGCACCCATTCCGCACGGACCGAGGCGGTTGTGCTGATTGCCGGTGTGACGGGTGCGCTCACAGCGCTCAACGGCGAACAGAAGATCGTCGCGAAGCCGAATGCAGGATCGGTGCAGTTCGCTACCGCTGCGCCCGATGGCGTTGCCGCGGGCACGATCACGATGAAGATCGCACCGCTCGGGTGGCTGCGACCCTTCAGCGGCCCGAATCTCGGCGTCTACAAGAGCGCCGACCCGGCCAGCTCGGGCATGTTCTTGCGCATGAATGACGCCGACCCCGTGATGTGCCGCGTGGTCGGCTACGAGTCCATGGCGGACGTTTCCACCGGCGTGGGCGCCTGGCCTCGGGAAAACCTCATCCCTGGTGGAGGCGTCTGGGGCAAGTCCGCCGTTGCAAACACCAATCCCATTTCGTGGGTGTTGGTCGGCGATAGCAGAGCGTTCTATCTGCACGTCTCGACCTACATGGGCAATGGCGTTGGAAGCTACGACCGCTACGCGGTTGGCTCGATGCGCGGCTTTGGCGACATGCTTGCGTTCAAGCCCGCGGGTGACCCCTACGCATGCGCGCTGGCGGCGTACTTCAACGCGACGACTCCCACGCAATGGGTGAGCTACCCGGCCATCAATGCATTCGACAACGCCAGTGGAGGGGTCTGGACCCCACGCAACCACACGGGCCTCGGGTCTCCTTTCGCGATGGCTCCCTATCCATACACGGGGCTGCCCACCACAGTTTCGGGGACAGACGCCACGATGGGCGCTTTCCCCAGCCGTGTCGATGGCAAGTTGAGGCTATCCAGGCGCTACCTACGGTCTTTGGACGAAACCCAGCCAGAACCTCGCTGCGAGGTGCCGGGCCTGCTGACCATTCCCCAAAGCTACGTCGTCGGGCAGATCAATCATTTGGAGATCGTTCCTGCCACGGGTGAACTCGCGGGCCGCAAGCTCATGGGCCTGGCGGTCGGCGGTTCCTACAGCAGCGATCCAACGCTCAACAACAACACGGCCGGCTTGGCGCTCGTCGACATCACAGGGCCGTGGCGGTGAGCGTGACGGTCAGTTTCGGGCGTCTGAGCTTCGCCATCGATGTGGCGGACTCGGCCACGCCCGCGCAAAGGTATTCCGCCTGGGCGCAAGCGTTGGGCGTCTCCGAGACGGAAACCCTTCAGTCGCTGGACACTGACGATGGGTCGTTCGCTGTCACGCTGGGCGCATCGCCCTACAACGCTGGATCGACCATTGCCATGTTCGCGAGCGAAGGCGGTTTTGCTCCTTACAAGAATGCCCCCGCCAACACGGTCAACGTTGCCTATCCATTGGCGACGGTCAATCGGATGTACGGCTTCACAACTCGTCCCGATGCGCTGGTCACATTTCACCCGGACACCGATTGCCGCTCATTGGGTGTGCTGTTCCAGCGCGCCGGTGCCGTGTCGATCTTCAAGGGGCGTATTCGCAACCTCAATACCGAGACCTACCGTCTGGATTTCGCGCTGCGTGTGAACGCGTCAGGTTGGGAGTTGGTGGTGCAGCCGCTCGACCTCGTGCAGCCGGTGAAGCTGTTCGGCAACAACTCGCTGGTCGAGGTGTACTCGCTCGATGTGGCTGTGGGCGAGAGCAAGGCCTTCACGTTCGCGCCCACCGACATCGTGCCTGCCCCTTTGCAAACCGTCACGCGGTCGCTGGTCTACGTGAACAGCGCGGGAGCGATGCCGGCCTATGGCGGAACGACAAGCAGATCTATTCGCGTCGGGCGCAAGGATCATCTGACAGGTGTGCTCGGTCAAGGCATCGGCCGCGTTCGCGGCAACACCTTCGACTACAGCGTGCCCAACAACAAGCCCTACAGCTGCCGCGTTCGCCTCATCCGGGAAACGGACGGCCTGCAGATGCGCGAGCTGTGGAGCGGCGCGGACGGCGGCTACGACTTCACCTATGTGGACGAGCTGCAGAGCTACACGGTCCTCGCGCAGTACTTGAACCACGGCAAGCGTGCCGTACTGGCCGATGGCCTGACGCTGGCCAATGGTGGCGTGGAGCTGATGCCATGACGTTCGAGGTATCGACAGCATTCCTGGACGCCCGCCTGCAGGGCATCCTGGCGTTCCTGGGCGCCGGCGCCAGGTTGCTTGTCTACGGCGGTGTGAAGCCCACGGCCGGCACGGCCACCTCGGCCACCGTCCTGGCCACGGTGGAGCTGGCCAGCCCCGCCGGCACGATCGCGGGCGGGTGGCTCACGTTCGCCGCGGCCAACCCGAGCGACATGCTGGCCAGCGCATCGGGTGTCGCAACCTGGGGCCGTCTGGTCAACGGCAGCGGCCAGTGGTGCGGCGATTTCACGATCTCCGGGCCGAGCGGCTCGGGCGACTTCAAGATCAGCGTGACAGACCAGCTCCCCGGAGAAGCCGACACGCAGCTCTGGCAAGGCGGCCGCTTTGTCCTCGGCATGACTCGGCTGAAGTAGGCGCATGGCCGCGCCGGATCTCGTCTTCCGCAAAGAGCCGCTCAAGGGGCCGCCCTGGGTGCTGGTGTTCGGCGAGCCGGACGCGAGCGAGAACCTGGCCACGCTGTATGGCGACGTCGAGCTGCCGGTCGCTGTGCTGGTCGGCAATGGCGAGATCGCCAGGCCGCCGGCGGCGCAGATGGCCGGTGACCTGGTCGACCTGGTCGGCGCCAACATCGTCCTGGACGGCCACGGCACGTACCGGGTGAACGTGCTGCGCGGGCCGGTGGCCAGCCACCGCAGCGGATGGCAAGCGGCCGCACCGGTTCCCATCGGCATCGCGGAAAGCTACCAGCAGGCCGCCAAACAGGTGCAGGGAGCCGCCGACAGCTGGCAGGCGGGGCAGCCCTTGCCCGTCGCGCTGCAGGGGCACCACGCGGCCACGGTGCGCCTGGCGCAGCCGACCATGCGCTCCAGCTACCAGAGCGCCTGGCGCATCGCCAAGCGGCCCACCACGTTCATCGAACATGCCGCCGATCGCTCGGCGCGCCGAGCGCTGGGCACCCAGCACCAGGTCGCGGTGCCGACCTCGGCCTGGCCGCTGCGTGATGGCTGGCAGGTTTCGCTGCGCGACACCCGCGCCGTGCTGGGCGTCTCGCACCAGGTCGCGCTGCTGCTGGCCATCGAGCGGCGCGAGCGCACCGGTGGTGGGCTGCATGTGGGCGCCTCGCTGCACGACAGCTACCAGGAAGCGATGAAGCCGCCGCCTGGCCAGCGCGATCCAGTCATCCCACCGGAGCCGGAGCCTTGCTACGTGCCTTCCACGAAGCTGGTTTTTACCGAGGCGTGGGCATTGCGCCAGGCCTTGGTCTTCGTCTGCGAGCGCCACACCACCGGACCTGGCAAGGAACCGCTCGTCATTCTCATGTTGAGGGCCTATATGGCAACACACTATCTCGAAGCGCGGCTTCTTCCCACCATGGAGCGCGTGCCGTTGGAAGGCGTCGTGATCGAAGCCTCACGCGGCATGCCGTTCTGGAAGCTCTCAGCGTCTGGGCCGGCACAGCTGCTCGACCAGCTGCGCGCCGTCGACGGCGTGCCGCGCCAGGTGCGCGTGATCATCGACGGACTGCCCTGGATCTTCGCAATCGAGGGGATGGGCCGTTCGCGCGAGCCGGGCCTGCGCCGTGCCCGCATCACCGGCCGCAGCGTGCCGGCGCTGCTCGGCGCATCGAAGCTGCCGCAGCAGACCTGGCTCAACGCTGCGCCCAGGACCGCGCAGCAGCTGGTGATCGAAGCCTTCGAGAACCTCGGCGTCGACGTGGACTGGCAGATCCCGGACTGGCTCGTGCCGGCCGGCGCCTGGAGCTTCACCGGCAAGCCGCTGGCGGCCGCGGTGCGTATCGCCGAGGCGGCCGGCGCCGTGCTGCAAAGCCACCCGACCGAGCCGAAGTTGAGTTTTTTGCCGGCCTATCCGCTGCTGTCGTGGGAATGGATGGGCAGCGCGGCCGTGCCGGACGTGTCGATATCGAGCCGGGCGATCACTGTGGACGACTACGACCTGCGCGAGGAGCCCGAGTGGGAGGCCGTGTATGTCTACGGCGGCCCCAATCAGGGCGTGGGGCGCAAGGTGACGCGCAGGGGCACCGCGGGCGCGGTGCTGGCACCGATGGTGGTGGACGACCTCATCACCGATGGGGCAGTCGCCATCGAACGCGGGCGCTCAGTGCTCGGCACGGGCGGCACGCAGGCAGACGTCTCCGTGGGCCTGCCGATCCTGACGGGGGGCAATCTGCCAGGCGTGCTGCGAGTGAATCAGCTCCTGCAGGTGACCGAGCCGAGCGAGGTCTGGCGCGCCATGGTGCGCGGCGTCGTGGTGCGCGCGAGCCCCGAGGAAGTGCGGCAGTCCCTCACCGTGGAAAGGCATTGGCCATGAGTCTCAACCTGTTTTTGCGGCTGCTCGAACTGCAGGCCGAAGACCCGCAACTCGTTGGCCAGGTGTCGTCGGTGTTCGCGGACGGCACCGCCATCGTCACGCTGCCCGGCGGTGGCCAGATGCGCGTGCGCAACCCGCTGGCCAGCGCGATCGGCGCGCATGTCTATCTCAAAGGCGGGGCGATCACCGCCTCGGCGCCTGCGATCGACGTGATCGAGGTGTTCGTCGGGTGACCACGCGTACAGCGTAGGAGGACGCCAGCAACGAAAAAAGAACGGGCGACCTGGTCGGGTGCTGTCACACCTCCCCAGGCCCCAACATGCAGAACGTGCCTGCAAGCCGGCAAGGCCCGCCCACCCTGTACAGAGCGGGACCGAGCCTACCAAAGATTCCAAATACGGAAACGGGCTTGCAAATGGAAGAAATCAGATGCGGCGCATGCCGTCGCAAATTGGGCATGGGACAGTTCACCTGCCTGCTCATCAAGTGCCCCCGCTGCGGGGCCATGAACACCCTGAGGGCCGCGAGCCCCACACCCGAGCGCCAAGAGCGCCTTTCAACCGAAAGAGTGCCTCATGCGATCGTCACCAATCATCCCCTGGCTGGGAGGCAAGCGCCGCCTGGCTGACCTGCTGCTCGGCCGCTTCCCGCCGCATTCGTGCTACGTGGAAGTGTTCGCTGGGGGCGCGGCCCTGTACTTCCTGCGCCACCCGGCCGAGGTCGAGGTCATCAACGACGTCAACGGCGACCTGGTCAACCTCTACCGGGTCGTGAAGCACCACCTGGAGGAGTTCGTCCGTCAGTTCAAGTACGCGCTGTCGAGTCGGCAGATCTTCAAGTGGACCCAGGACACGCCGCCCGAGGTGCTCACGGACGTCCAGCGGGCGGCGCGCTTCTTCTACCTGCAGCAGCAGGCCTTCGGCGGCCGCGTCCAGGGGCAGACATGGGGCACCGCCACCACCGCGCCCGCCATCAATCTCCTGCGGATCGAGGAGAACCTCAGCGCTGCTCATTTGCGCTTGGCCAGCGCCTACATCGAGCAGCTCGACTGGGCCACCTGCCTGGACCGCTACGACCGGCCGCACACGCTGTTCTACATGGACCCGCCGTATTGGGAGACCGAGGGCTACGGTGTGCCCTTTGAATGGGACCAGTACGAGCTGATGGCCGCCAAGCTGCGCCAACTCAAGGGCAAGGCCATCATCAGCCTGAACGACCATCCGGACATCCGGCGGTGCTTCGAGGGCTTCGGCATGGAGAGCCTGGCCATTGACTACACGGTGGGCGGTGGCGCCAACCGTGCAGAACGTCAGGAGCTGATCATCTATAGCTGGGATCGGGAGGCGGAGCCGGCTGGTCTCTTCTAGTAAGGCTTTGACCAAGGCACGGCCGGGCATCAAGGCATGACGAAGGTCGCGCTTGCGCCCGACGAACTGCCGCTATTGCACGAGGCCGCCGCGACCCAGCGCGGTCTCTTGTCAAATTCGGCTGTGTGCCCGCACCTCACGGGCTACAAGTGCCGCGAGGGGCGCGAATATAGGCCTATTTCGCCCTTTTCTTTATTGACGGCGAGCGGTAGCCGCCCAGGTCGGCCAACATGCTCATCGCCCCCGAGGCAACCGAGTCAAGGGGGTTGTCTCGACAAAATTTATCGAGATACGCCACGACTGTAGAGGTCGTCGGAAGATCGGTGACTGCAGGCTGGTTGGAGTAGAGGTTGTAGGCCGCCACGTAGCCCATCACCCACTGCCCGAAGATCGCATCCTCAACCGTGGAAGAGGTCCGTCGAACTTTGAGATAGGCGCCGCAAGTCTCCACGCCGACGCCGTTAAAAGTAGCACCATCCCTTTGCGCATGCACAGCGCTTGTCACAGTAGCTGCCAAGAGGCCAGCGATCAGCGTTCTCTTCATCATTTGGAACATTTCCTCTTGTCTAGTTCCCCGGGTGATCTCTCGGAGCCGTCTCTTCGCCACCTGCTCGTAAGCTCGGATCGGGCTTTACGGCGATGGCTTGTTCGCCCTTCAAGACGCTAATGACCGCTGCCCTGAATTCCGCTGCTTGGGCCTCGTTGAACACGTATCCCTGCGGGTGGTAGGCATTGTGCTGAAGCGCCGTTTGCGAGAAAGGGACCTTGAGCGCTGC
Source organism: Variovorax sp. PAMC26660 (assembly GCF_014302995.1). NCBI lineage: Bacteria > Pseudomonadati > Pseudomonadota > Betaproteobacteria > Burkholderiales > Comamonadaceae > Variovorax > Variovorax sp. PAMC26660. The sequence goes on along the minus strand of NZ_CP060295.1, from coordinate 1,178,791 downwards.
GGCCATCGCGCTGAGAAGGTTAAGAAACAGGCGCGTTTGCTCGTTGTAAGAGGCTCTGGCCTGCTCCTCGGTAAGGGCCGAACTGGGGGATAGCTCGCGGAGGTACATATTCCAGGCATCGCTCACACCTGAGAACTTTTGAGGAGGGAAAACCAGATCGATCCTGTTCAGGGCAGCGACATGGTCGGTGGACAACCTGGCGCTGCGAGTGCTCATAAGGATATGGAAGACCCTCTCCCGAGCTTCACGCGCAGCGGCACGGGCTCGCAGGAATTCAGATGCCTGCACCGCAATGAATGGACTGAGCAACGTCGCGACGATCGTTAGGAGGTCGGTCAGCTTCAGCGTGGTATCGACAGTCATGTCTTCTCCAGGTTATTTGGACCTGATTCTGACCGGAGACGGGTTCCGCTGAAATGTGGCCTGGGGCGCCATGCGCGTCAGGCGCAATTCTGTTGCAGCCGAAGTAACTAAATCAGCGCCGATTTATCGCACCGATTCAGACGCATTTATCGCGGCGCGCTTCATAACGGCAACAACAACTACGGCGATCCGCGCAACGTGATGTTCACGGTGAAGTACACGCCGAAGCTGTGATCCGGCCGGCGGCCCTAGAATGAGAACAATTCTTATCTAGAAGCGGCGATCCGGCCGCCGTGCCGCCCGCCATGTCCGCCGCCGAAGCTGCCTTCCAGCAAGTCCACACCCTCTACAGCGACCACCACGGCTGGCTCCAGTCGTGGCTGCGCAAGAAGCTGGGCAACTCGTTCGACGCGGCCGATCTGGCGCAGGACACCTTCACGCGGCTGCTCACCGCGCGCAACCCCGAGGCCATCGCCCAGCCACGCGCCTACCTGACGAGCGTGGCGAAGAACATCCTGGTGAACTGGTATCAGCGCCAGGCACTGGAGCGCGCCTACCTCGAAGCCCTGGCCGTCCTGCCCGAGCCCGAGGCGCCATCGCCCGAGCAGCGCCTGGTGATCCTGCAGACGCTGCACGAGATCGACACGATGCTCGATGCGCTCAAGCCGCTGGCGCGGCGCGCCTTCCTGCTGTCGCAGATCGAAGGCATGAAGTACGAGGACATCGCGCGCGAGATCGGCGTGTCGCTTGCCACGGTCAAGCGCTACATGCAGCAGGGCTTTCGCGGCTGCCTGGCGTTGATGGATTGAGCGCGCGATGAAGCAGCTTGCGTTCGAGGCGCCTTCGGTGGCGCCTCCGTCCCGCGCGCTCGACGAAGCCGCCGACTGGCTGGTGCGCCTGAACGACAGCGCCGCCACCGACGACGACCGCCGCGCCTGCGAGCGCTGGCGCCAGAGCCATCCCGACAACGCCCGCGCCTGGGCGCGCGCCGAACTGCTGATGAACAAGCTCGGCGGCCTGCCGTCGGCACTGGCGATGCCTTCGCTTTCGCGGCCCGCGCAGGCCGGCCGGCGCGCGGCTGTCGCCCGGCTGGCCGCACTGCTGGCGGCCGTGCCCGCGGGCTGGGTCGCATGGCAGCTCGCCAGCGAACGCGGCTGGACGGCCGAACACCGCACCGCCACCGGCGAGCGCCGCGAACTGCGGCTGGCCGATGGCAGCCGCCTCACGCTCAACACCGCTAGCGCCGTGGACGTGCGCTTCGACGCCGCGCAGCGCCTCGTGATGCTGCACGCGGGCGAGATCCTGATTGCCACCGCACCCGACACCACCGCCGCACACCGGCCGTTCCGCGTGGCGACAGAAAGCGGCGTGATGCAGGCGCTCGGCACCCGCTTCAGCGTGCGCCGCGAAGGGGCGGCCACGCACATCGCCGTGCTCGAAGGCGCGGTGCGCATCTCGCCCGGCGGCAGCGGCGCGCCCGCGCCGCGCGTGCTGCCGGCGGGGCAGCAGGGCCGCTTCACGGCCGAGGACATCGGCAACTTCACGCCGGCCGACGAAGCCGACGTGGCGTGGACGCAAGGCATGCTGCTGGCCGACCGGATGCGCCTGGCCGACTTCGCGGCCGAGCTGTCGCGCTACCGGCCCGGCGCGCTGCATTGCGACGCGGCCATTGGCGAGCTGCGCATCTCCGGCGCGTTTCCCATTGCCGACACCGACCGCGTGCTCGGCATGCTGGTCTCGACCTATCCGGTGGACGCGGTGACGCGGCTGCGCGGCTACTGGGTCACGCTGGTGCCGAGGAATATCTCGACAGATATTTCGCCAAATATTTCGACCAAGGGGTGAGACTTTTTTTCGTTTCGGCTGGCAAGGAAGGTGAAGAACTCACCGTTGCCCAACCGAAAGGCCCGTTTCCATGTCCGCATCCCGTCCGTCCGTTCCGCAGCATCCGCATGCCGAGCGTCGCCTGAACACCGCCCTTCGCCATGCCCTGTTGATGCTGGCCCTGGGAGGCCTTGCCGGCGCCGCAGCGCCCGTGGCCTTCGCGGCCGAGGCGCTGTCGCTGGATGCCGCGGCCGCCCGGTCCTACGACATTCCCGCCGGCCCGCTCGGGCGCACGCTGGCCGCGTTCGCGGCCGGCAGCGGCATCGCGCTGTCGTTCGATCCGGCGCTGACAGAAGGCCTTGCAAGCCCGGCGCTTTCGGGCCGCTTCACGGCCCGTGACGCCATCACCCGCCTGCTCGCGGGCAGCGGCCTGCAGGTCGTGGCGCGCACCGATGGCAGCTACACGCTGGGCCGCCGTGCGGCCAATGTGCAGGGCGGCGTCGACACGCTGGCGCCGGTCACGGTGATGGCCGACGCCGACCGCAGCGGCACCACGGAGGGCACGGGCTCGTACACCACGCCGGCCACGGCCGCGGCCACGGGGCTTGCGCTGTCGCTGCGCGACACGCCGCAGTCGATCACCGTGCTCACGCGCCAGCAGATCGAAGACCAGAACCTGGTGTCGCTCGGCCAGGCCATGAAGAGCGTGACCGGCGTCTTCGCGGTCAGCTCCGACACCGACCGCACCGACCTTTACTCGCGCGGCTTCTACATCGACAACTACCAGTACGACGGCGTGCCGACGACGGTCACCACCGACTTCTTCGGCGCCTCCAACAACGCCCCCACGCTGTACGACCGTATCGAGGTCGTGCGCGGCTCGACCGGGCTGCTCAGCGGCGCGGGCAACCCTTCCGCATCGATCAACCTCGTGCGCAAGCATGCCGACAGCAAGGTGTTCACCGGCTCGGTGTCGCTGGGCCTGGGCTCATGGAACCAGCGGCGCGCCACGGTGGACCTGTCGACGCCGCTGACCGAAGACGGCCGCGTGCGCGCCCGCTTCATCGGCATGGCGGAGGCACGCGACTCCAACATGGACATGTACCACGGCCGCAAGCGGGTGTTCTATGGCGTGGTCGATGCCGACCTCACGCCCGACACCACACTGAGCGTTGGCGTCGAGTACCAGGCCAACCGCCCGACCGGTTCGACCTGGGGCGGCTTGCCGCTGGTGTTCAGCGACGGCTCGCCCACGCGCTGGGACGCCTCGAAGACCGTGGGCACGCCATGGACGCGCTGGGACGCAACCAACACCACCGTGTTCGCCAACCTCACGCACCGCTTCGACAGCGGCTGGAAGCTCAAGGCCAACCTGGCGCACCGCAAGAGCGAGCAGGACGCCAAGCTGCTCTATCTCTACGGCGACATGGACCGCTTCACCGGCACCGGCCTGGGCGGGCTGACCGGCCATTTCGAGCACGCGTTCCGCCAGAACAACGTCGACCTGCAGCTCACTGGTCCCTTCGAGCTGCTGGGCCGCAAGCACGAGCTGGTGGTGGGCATGAGCAATGCCCAGTCGCGCTATGTGCAGGCCAAGCACGCGCCGGTCGGCAAGTTGGCAGACCCCGGCAATTTCTACCTGTGGAACGGTTCGTTCCCCGAGCCCACCTGGGGTCCGCTCAAGGTGTCCGAGATCGACAAGACGCGCCAGACCGGCTACTACGGCGCCGTGCGCTTCTCGCTCGCCGACCCGCTCAAGCTGATCGTGGGCGGCCGCCAGAACAGCTGGCGCACGCGCAACTCGACGGCCACGCGGCGCCACGAGGTGTTCACGCCCTATGCCGGGCTGGTGTACGACATCAACGACACCTATTCGGCGTACGCGAGCTACACCGACATCTTCCAGCCGCAGAACTACCGAGACGCCACCGGGGCGTACCTCGACCCGGTGACCGGCAAGAGCTACGAAGTGGGCATCAAGGGCGAGCACTTCGGCGGCAAGCTCAACACCTCGTTCGCACTCTTCCGCGCCCAGCAGGACAACGTGGCGCAGCGCGACGGTGGCCGGCTGGTGCCGGACTCGACGAACGAGGCCTACCGCGGCGCCAAGGGCGTGCTCAGCAAGGGCTTCGAGATGCAGGCGTCGGGCGAGCTGGCCAGCGGATGGAACCTGAGTGCCGGCATCGCACGCACCCTCGCGCGGGAAGCCAACGGTGACCCCATCAACACCGCGATGCCCTCGACGCTGGTGAACGTGTTCACCACCTACCGGCTGCCGGGCCAGTGGCAGCAACTGACCATCGGCGGCGGCATCAACTGGCAGAACCGCACCTACCGCCGGTTCAGCGTCGGCGACGTGGCGATGCGCTACACGCAGAAGTCGCTGGCCGTGGTGAGCCTGATGGCGCGCTATGCGTTCACGCCCAAGCTGTCGCTGCAAATCAACGTCGAGAATCTTTTCAACAAGAAGTACTACAACAACATCGACGGGCAGGCGTACGTCGGCACGCCGCGCAACGTCGTGGCCACGCTGAACTACAAGTTCTGACAAGAAAAGGGCGTGCGGGGCTGTTATTTCGCGCCCGGCATGACCCTTTTTCAGTTCTCGTTGGTCATGTAGGGAAGGGGCGCATTTCTGCGCCCCGTTTTCCTTGCGCCCCATGAATTCCCGCCTTTCTTCCGTTCCCGCGAGCCTGTTGCTGCTGAGCCGCGTCGCGGCCGCCGTCTTCGGCGGCTATGCGCTGGCCACCGCTGTCGCAATCTTTCTTGCCGCCGTGTTGCCGGCCAGCCGCGCCGAGGGCGTGATCGCGGGCATGCAGCTCAGCTTCGTGGCCTACACCGCTGCGGTGATCTGGGCCTTCTCGCCGATTTCGCTGGTGCGTGCATGGGTCGGGCTGTTGCTGCCCGCCACCATGCTGGCGGGGTTGGGCTGGGGCTTGCGCGGGATGGGGGGCTGAACATGGCGACCGACAAGAAAACAAGAACCGTGGAGCAGGGCGGTTTCCGGCAGGCCCAGGCCTGGCTGCACACCTGGTGCGGGCTGTGGTTCTCGTGGCTGCTGTTCGCGGTTTTTCTCACCGGCACGCTGGCCGTGTTCGACGAGCCCATCACCCACTGGATGACGCCCGAGCACCATGCCGAAGAAGAGGCCGCCGCCGCCGCCTCGAAGGGCGCTGTGACCGCCGGCCGTGCGCAGCGCCTGGCCTGGGGCATCGCCTACATGGCCGAGCACCACCCGACCGCACAGATGTGGGAGCTGTGGCCGTCCGATGCGAACGGCGGCGGCGAACTCAAGGTGTACTGGTTCGACGCCAACGGCGGGTACGTCTCGGCCAGCCTCGATCCGTCGACCGGCCGGCCCATCGCCGAGAAGACCGGCAATGCCGTGCGCGCCACGCTCGGCGGCCATCACTTCGTCGACTTCCACTACGAGCTGCACGTCGGCACGGTCGGGCTGTGGATCGTCGGCGTTGCCGCGATGGCGATGCTGGTGGCGCTGGTGTCGGGCGTGATTACGCACAAGCGCATCTTCAAGGACTTCTTCACCTTCCGCCCGAAGAAGGGCCAGCGAAGCTGGCTCGATGCGCACAACGCGGTGGCGGTGCTGACGCTGCCCTTTCAATTCATGATCGCGTACACCGGCATCGCGATCTCGGGCATCACCTTCATGCCGGCCGGCAAGCTGATGCAGTACGGTGCGGGCGCCACCGCGCAATCGCAGTTCGCTGTGGAGCTGAGCGGCGAAGGAAAGCCGGCGCGCATCGGCAGTCCGATGGCGGTGCCCGACCCGGAGCCTTTCGCCGCGCGCGGCCAGCAGCTCATGGGGCAGCCGGTGCGCGCCGTCGTCATCGACCACCCCGGCGACGCGGGTGCGCGTATCGGCATCTACGGCTGGAACAGCGAAGACGAATCGCTGCGCCGCCTGAGCGGCACCACCGGCATGGCGCTGTTCTCGGCCGCCACCGGCGAGGTGCAACGCGTGCGCGTGCCGGGCGGGGCCGATGGCGGCGCCGCGATGCTCGCGCAGTCGGCCATGGGCGGCCTGCACATGGTCAGCTTCGGCGGCTGGGGCATGAAGTGGCTGTACTTCCTGTGCGGGCTGGCCGGCACCGCGATGATGGGCACCGGCGCCATCCTCTTCATCGTCAAGCGGCGCCACAAGCACCTGGGCGAATTCGGCAGCGCGACCGCGCGGGTCTACCGATTGGTCGAGGCGCTGAACGTCGCGGCCATCGCGGGGCTGGCCGTGGCGTGCATCGGATTCCTGTGGGCCAATCGGTTGATTCCGGTGTCCATCGACCATCGCGCCGGCTGGGAGCTGCGTGCCTTCTTCGCGCTCTGGGCGCTGGCGCTCGTGCATGCCTTCATCCGCCGCCCCGAGCGGGCCTGGCGCGAGCAACTCGGCGCGCTCGCGGCCTTGTGCCTGCTGCTGCCGGTGCTCAACTTCCTGACCACGGGCGATCACCTGCCGGCGCAACTGTTGCACGGCGACTGGGAAAGCGCGGGCGTGGAACTGGGCGCAGTGGCCTTCGGCGTTGCCGCCCTCGGCGCACTGCGACACCTGCGCAACGCGCAGCGAAAAAAGCTGCTGAAGGCGCCTGCATCAAGGCCTCTGCCTGGTGGCGCCGCAAGCACGGAGCGCACGGCATGACGGTCTGGTACGCCTCCTTGCTCAGCCTTGCGCTGGCCCATGCCGGCATGGCCGCATTGAGCTTTGCCATGGACCGGCACCATGAACAGTTGACGCATCAGCGCCGAGAGATGCCGCCGCGACGGCGCGCGCTGCTTCGCCTGGCCGGCGTCGTCCTGCTGATGGCCGCCGTGGTGCCCTGCGTGATGGCGTGGGGCGGCACTGTCGGGTCGGTGGCGTGGCTCGGTTTCCTGTCGGCGGGCGCGTTGCTGGCCGCGCTGCTGTTGCCCTACCGTCCGCGTGGCATCGCGTGCCTTGCCGCTTGTGCCGCCGCCTTCGGTGGCGTGGGGCTGGCCGTGACATTCGCGGGGTTGTCGTTCTGAACGACGACGCGGTGCTTCTCTTCTTTCACTCGAGTCTTTCATTGCCCATGTTTTCTTCTTTCCGCATCCGCTCGATTTCTCTCGCCGCCGCATTGCTCGCGACGGCCGGCGCTGCGCAGGCCGACTACCTCTGGCTCTCGCGCGATGGCGCCGCCGCCGCGGCCCGCGTGGGTGAACTCGACAAGACGCCGCAGCCCGCGGCCAGCGTCACCGCGCCGCGCGCCTTCCTGGCCGACGGCAAGGACCTGCCGCTGACGGTCGAAGCCGATCGCGTGCGCATCCCTGGCGCTGCGGCCGGCACCGACCTGCGCGCCGTGGCCAGCCGCGTCACCGGCGAGAACACGCTGACCCAGTACCAGGCCCGCTGGGGCCGCACCGAAACCAAGGCCGTCAACGACCTCGAACTGGTGCCCACCGAGCCCAACGGCAACACCTTCAAGCTGGTGTGGAAGGGCAACACGGTCGCTGCGTCGCAGGTCAACGTCGACACCGCCGAAGGCTGGCGCCGCGTGCTCAAGCCCGCGAAAGACGGCACCGTGACGCTCACGACGCCGTTCCCCGGCCTCTATGTGCTGGAAGTGACCGCCCGCGTGAACGGCGCGGTCACCGTCGATGGCAAGAAGTACGAGGAAGTGCGCCACACCGCCACGCTGAGCTTCGACGTGCCGCGCTGAGGCGCTGCGCCAAAACAAGACCGCCGGGCAGGGCGCCCGGCGTCTCGTCATTCATCGCTTCAGGCGGCCGCCCGTTCCTCGCCCGCCTTGCGCCCCATCAGCCTTGCAGCCCCGCGCTTGACCAGCAGGTAGAACAGCGGCACGAAGAAGATGCCCAACGCTGTTGCCGCGAGCACACCGCCGAACACGCCGGTGCCGATCGCGATCTGGCTGGCCGATCCCGCTCCGGTGGCCAGCGCCAGTGGAATCACGCCCGCCAGGAAGGCCAGCGAGGTCATCAGGATCGGTCGCAGCCGCAGGCGCGCGCCTTCGGCCACCGCATCGAGCAGCGGCACGCCACGGCGCAGCGCCGCTTCCGCGAACTCGATGATCAGGATGGCGTTCTTGGCCGACAGGCCGATGGTCGCGAGCAGGCCGACCTGGAAGTAGATGTCGTTGGACAAGCCGCGCAGCGCCGCCGCGATCACCGCGCCGAGCACGCCCAGCGGAATCACCAGCATCACCGAGAACGGCACCGACCAGCTTTCGTACAGCGCGGCCAGGCACAGGAACACCACGAGGATCGACAGTGCGAACAGCAGCGGCGCCTGTCCGCCCGACAGCCGCTCCTGGTAGGACAAGCCGCTCCAGGCCTGGCCCGTGCCGCTCTGCTTCTTCGCAATGGTCTCGATGGCCGCCATCGCCGTGCCCGAGCTGACGCCCTGCGCGGCCGCGCCCTGGATCTGCACCGCGGGCACGCCGTTGTAGCGCTCCAGTTGCGAGGCGCCCTGTGACCAGCGCGTGGTCGCGAAGGCCGAGAACGGTGTCATCGCACCCGTGCTGCCGCGCACGAACCATTGGCTGATGTCGTCCGGCGCCGATCGGTAGGGTGCATCGGACTGCACGTACACGCGCTTGACGCGGCCGCGGTCGATGAAGTCGTTGACGTAGCTGCCGCCCCAGGCAATGCCCAGCGTGGTGTTCACATCGTCCAGCGACAGCCGCAGGGCCGAGGCCTTGAGCTGGTCGATGTCGATCTGCAGTTGCGGCGTGCCGGCCACGCTGTTGGCGCGCACGGACTGCAGGCGCTTGTCCTTGTTGGCTTCGCGCACCAGCCGCTCGCGCGCCTGCACCAGCCGTTCGGAGCCCATGCCCGAGGTGTCCTGCAGCCAGAACTCGAAGCCGTTGGATTCGCCCAGCCCTTCGATGGGCGGCGGCACCATGCCGTAGACCTCGGCATCGCGCTGCTGCTTGGCCAGCGCGACGCCGGCGCGTTCCGAGATGGCGTGCGCGCGCTTGTCCGCGCCCGGCCGCTCGGACCAGTCTTTCAGCGAGACGAAGGCCATGCCCATGTTCTGCCCCGAGCCGCTGTAGCTCCAGCCGGTGAGCGTGAAGATGGTGTCGGTGGTGTCCTTCTCGGTCTCCAGAAAGTATTTCTCGACAGCGCGGTTCACTTCGTTCGTGCGGCCCGCGGTGGCGCCGGCCGGCAGCGTGAGCGCGACCATCACGCTGCCCTGGTCTTCCTCCGGCAGGAAGCCGCCAGGCAGGCTGACGTACAGCAGGCCCATGCCGGCCACGATGGCGACATACACGGCCGTGAAGCGCAACGGCTTGCGCAGCATGCGGCCCAGCACGCTCACATAACGGCCTTGCGCGGCGTCGAAGCGGCGGTTGAACGCGCCCAGGAAGCCGCGCGTGCGCGGCGGCACGTCGGCCTTGAGGAAGCGCGCACACAGCGCCGGAATGAGCACGATGGCCACGACGACCGACAGCGCCATCGACGCGATAATGGTCACCGAGAACTGTCGGTAGATCACGCCCACCGAGCCGCCGAAGAAGGTCATCGGCAGGAACACCGCCGACACCACCACCGCGATGCCGATCAGCGCGCCGGTGATTTCCTTCATCGACTTGATGGTGGCGGCCTTGGGGTCGAGGCCTTCCTCGTGCATGACGCGCTCGACGTTCTCCACCACCACGATGGCGTCGTCCACCAGCAGGCCGATGGCCAGCACCATGCCGAACAGCGTGAGCACGTTGATCGAATAGCCGAAGGCCGCGAGCACGCCGAAGGTGCCCAGCAGCACCACCGGCACGGTGATCGCGGGGATCACCGTGGCGCGCCAGTTCTGCAGGAACAGGAACATCACGACCACCACCAGCGCAATGGCTTCCAGCAGCGTCTTGATGACCGACTTGATCGAGATCTTGACGAAGCGCGTCGAGTCTTCCGCGTAGGCCACGCGCAGGCCGGCGGGCAGCGAGCGTTCGAGTTCGGCGATGCGCGCCTTCACCGCGTTGGCGGTGGTCAGCGCATTGGCGCCGGGCGCCAGCATGATGGCCGAGCCTGCGGCCGGGTGGCCGTTCAGCCGCGTGGTTTCCGCATACGACTCGCTGCCGATCTCCACACGCGCCACGTCGCCCAGCCGCACCACGGCGCCGTCGGCCTGGGTCTTGAGCACGATGTCGCGGAACTGTGCGGGCGTCTGCAGCCGCGAGAGCGCGGTGACGGTGGCGTTCAGGTGCTGCGTGGGCGATGAAGGCCGCGCGCCGATTTCGCCGACCGACACCTGCGTGTTCTGCGCGGTGATGGCGGCCGTCACGTCGGACGGCATCAACTGGTAGCTGGCCAGCCGGTGCGGATCGAGCCAGATGCGCATGGCGTAGGCCGCGCCGAATGCCTGCACCGAGCCCACGCCGTCGACCCGGCTGATCGGGTCGCGCAGGTTGCTGGCCATCCAGTCGGAGATGTCGGTGTCGGTGCGTTGGCCGGTCTCGTCGTAGAGCGCCACGATCAACAAAAAGTTGTTCTGCGACTTGGCGACCGTCACGCCTTGCTGCTGCACCGCCTGCGGCAGGCGGCTGGTGGCCTGGCTGACCTTGTTCTGCACCTGCACCTGCGCGGTGTCGGGGTTGATGCCCTGGCGGAAGGTGACGCTGATATCGACATAGCCCGCCGAGCTGCTCGTCGACTTGAAATACATCAGGCCGTCGATGCCCTTGAGCTGCTGCTCCAGGACCTGCGTGACGCTGCTCTCCACCGCCTGTGCCGAGGCGCCGGGGTAGTTGGCGGAGATGGTCACGGTCGGCGGCGCGATGTCCGGGTACTGCGACACCGGCAAGGTGCGAATCGCCACGCCGCCGGCCAACATGATGAGGATGGCGATGACCCAGGCGAAGACGGGCCGATGAATGAAGAAATTGGGGATCACGGGATTCTTCTTAATCGGCCGAGGAAGCGGTCGCCGCGGTCGATGCGCTCGCGGACACCGGCACCGGCTTGACCTTTTCGCCGGGGTGCGCGCGCTGCAGTCCGTCGACCACGAGGCGGTCGCCGTCGCGCAGGCCCTTGGTCACGACCCAGTGCTCGCCCTCGGCGCTGCGCACTTCGAGCGAACGCAGCTCGACCTTGTCGCCGGCACCGACCACCAGCGCGGTCGGCTCGCCCTTCTCGTTGCGGGCCACACCGCGCTGCGGCGCCAGGATGGCCTGGCGCTCCACGCCGGACTCGACCTGCGCGCGCACGTACATGCCGGGCAGCAGCAGCCCCTGCGGGTTCGGGAACTCCGCGCGCAGCGTGACCGAGCCGGTGGCCGTATCGACGCTCACTTCGGAGAACTTCAGCGTGCCTGCATGCGGGTAGGGCAGGCCGTCTTCCATGCGCAGGCTGACCTGGGTGCTGGCCGGTGCCATGTCGCCCGAGATGAAACGGCGCTTGAGCTTCGTCAGCTCCAGGCTCGACTGCACCACGTCGACATAGATCGGGTCGAGCCGCTGGATCGTGGCCAGCGCCATCGCCTGGCCCGGTGCCACGAGCGCGCCCTCGGTCACACCCGAGCGGCCGATGCGTCCCGCGATGGGGGCGGAGATGCGGGTGAAGTCGAGGTTGATGCGCGCTGCCTTCACCGCTGCCTGCGCGGCTTTCACGCCGGCTTGTGCCTGAATGAGCGCGGCCTGCGCTTCTTCGTGTTCCTGCTTGCTCACGGCGTTGGCCTTGACCAGTTCGGCAAAGCGCTCGGCCTTGCCGCGCAGGCTGGCAATGGTGGCCTGCGAGGTGGCCAGCGTGGCTTGCGCCTGCTCGTGAGCCGCCTCGAACGGGCCGGGCTCGATCTCATACAGCACCTGGCCCGCGCGGACCATGCTGCCTTCCTCGAACAGACGCTTGCGCACGATGCCGTTGACTTGCGGCCGGACCTCGGAGACACGGTAGGCGGCGGTGCGGCCGGAGAGTTCGGTGTGCACGGCCACGTCGCTGGCGTGCAGCGCCATCACGCCGACTTCGGGCGGCGCGGCATCGGTGGCGGGAGGCTGCTTGGCGCCGCATGCAGCGAGCGCGAGCAGGGAAAGGGGAAGCAAGAGCTTGAAGGTGGTCATGGCCATCTGGAGTCGCGGTGTCGCGCGCGCGGGGGATTGCCCGGATTGCGCGTCTGCACCTGAACGGTGCATTGTGCCTTTGGTGTTGCGTTGCAACATGAAGAAATCCCAAGACTGCCGCGCGGGAAAGCAGCAGTCGTCGCCAACGAAAAAAGGCCCATGCAGGCACCAGCTCGCCACCACGTCGATCCGTGGCGGAGGGCTGGCTGCATGGGCCGCGAAGGCGGTCGGTCTGTGGCTCGCTGCTGCTGCCGCCCTGTGGGCGGCAGTGGTGGCGGACCTAACTGGCGCTTTGCTGGTGGCGCAAGCCCAAGGCAAACACGGAGTTGGGCGCGTCCACGACGAAGGGCTTGCGCGTGGCGGGCTGGCCGGCCGGCGCACGCCGGGTGTCCTGCCGCGTCGCGGGCTGCACGCCCTTGGCCTTCTGCTCGTCGACCAGGCTTTGCAGCGAAATCGACTTGAGGAACTCGACCGCGCGAAGATTCACGGTGGCCCAGAGCTCGTCGATCTCGCAGCGGCCGACGTCGCCAGGGGCGCCGTTGTCGCGTCGCCGGGTGGACTCGGTATCGTGTTCCTCGATCGAGAGGACGATGTCCGCCACGGAAATATCGGCCGCCTTGCGGCTGAGCGAATAGCCGCCGCCCGGACCCCGGGTCGATTCGACCAGTTCGTTGCGGCGCAGCTTGCCGAACAGCAGTTCCAGGTACGACAGCGAGACCCGCTGGCGCAGGCTGATCGATGCCAGCGTGACCGGACCCGAGCGGCCGTGCAATGCGATGTCGATCATCGCGGTGACCGCAAAGCGGCCTTTGGTGGTGAGGCGCATGTCAGTTTTCCTTTGTGGGGATTACTCGTCCCGGCCGCCTGCGATGCCCAGCAGGGCCAGCAGCGACTGGAAGACGTTGTAGATGCTGAGGTACACACCCAGCGTGGCGGAGATGTAGTTGGTTTCCAGGCCGTCCTTCACACGCTTGAGGTCGTGCAGGATGAAGGCCGAGAAGATGCCGATGGCGGCAACCGACAGCGTCATCATCAGCGCGCTCGACTGGATGAAGAAGTTGGCGATGCCCGCCACCAGCAGCAGGATGGCGCCGATGAAGAGCCACTTGCCCATGGACGACAGGTCGCGCTTGATGACCGACGACAGCGTGGCCATGCCCAGGAAGATCGCGCCGGTGCCGGCAAACGCCGTCATCACGAGGCTGGCGCCGTTGGACAGGCCGAGCACGGTGCCGACCAGGCGCGACAGCATCAGGCCCATGAAGAAGGTGAAGGCCAGCAGCACCGGCACGCCCATGGCGGATTCCTTGGTCTTCTCGATGGCGTACATGAAGCCGAAGGCGCCGCCGAGAAAGACCATCAGGCCGATGCCGGGCGACATGGCACGCGCCAGGCCGGTCGAGACACCGATCCAGGCGCCGAGCACGGTGGGCACCATCGACAGCGCGAGCAGCCAGTAGGTGTTGCGCAGAACGCGGTTGCGCTCCTGCACCGAGGCGATCGGTGCGTCGAAGCCGGGGTGGTAAGTGGTTGGGCTGTTGTTCATTGTGATTTCCTGATTTCCTTGAAGGGATGTGGACCGATGCCGGTCTGGACGGAATGGCACGTGCAGTTGGCGAACGGCCGGAAGGGAAGGTGTCGTTGCGATGCGGGTGTGCCGGAAGGCCGGCAGGCCGTATCGAAGAGGCAGGAGCCGCGGGGGCTCCCGGTCGCGCAAGGCCGGAAGGCCTCAGGCGACGAAGGTGGCGAGCCGGGGAGGCCGCTTGGGCCGTTCGAGGAACGGCGAGATCGTGGTCGTCAGGCCGAGTTTCGGCGGCTCCTCCGACAGACGCTGCGGCAGGCGCACGTCGTTGCGGGCATCGACCAGCTCGGCGTGTTCCGAGCCTGCTTCGTCGATGTTGGCTGCATCGTCCGATGCCGAATCGGCATCGCCGATTGCCGCGTCGGCGAGCGAAACGCTGGTGACCAGGGTCTGTTCGACCTGGCTGACCTGGGAGGCGGTTTGGTTGTTGCCGTACGAATGGCCGGCACCGATCAGGTTGTGGGCAAGCACGGCAAAGCCGTAGCAGGACAACATGAGGGCAAGGACAGTAGCGGCAAACCAGCGGGACATGAAGGGGTAATTTTACCCGCCGCCGGCCGGCCCGGCCGAAACACGGCGCTTTCTCCGACCGGGCCGCACGGATGTTCGGGTGTTTTTCATCGTCCATGAGATGAGACGGTCATGGCAAATCTGGCCGACTACCGGAGTCCTGGCTGCGCTTTTAGTCTTCTGGACATGCATCGGCGACCTCTGCGAGCCGGGCATTCACCTCAACTTCCAGGAGAACCTTTCATGACCAAGCCCTATGTCCGCCTCGACAAGAACGACGTTGCCGTTTTGCTGGTGGACCACCAGACCGGCCTGCTGTCGCTGGTGCGCGATATCGACCCCGACAAATTCAAGAACAACGTGCTCGCGCTGGCCGACATTGCCAGCTACTTCAAGCTGCCGACCGTCCTGACCACCAGCTTCGAGAACGGCCCCAACGGCCCGCTCGCACCCGAACTCAAGGCCCAGTTTCCCGAAGCGCCCTACATCGCCCGTCCCGGCCAGATCAACGCCTGGGACAACGAAGCGTTCGTCAAGGCCGTGAAAGCCACCGGCAAGAAGCAACTGCTGATCGCAGGCGTGGTCACCGAAGTCTGCGTCGCCTTCCCGGCGTTGTCGGCCATTGCCGAAGGCTTCGAGGTCTTCGTCGTCACCGACGCCTCGGGTACCTTCAATGAAGTGACGCGCCATTCGGCCTGGGACCGCATGTCGCAGGCCGGCGCGCAGCTCATGACCTGGTTCGGGGTGGCCTGCGAGCTGCACCGCGACTGGCGCAACGACGTCGAAGGGCTGGGCACGCTGTTCTCCAACCACATTCCCGACTACCGCAACCTGATCACCAGCCACACGCAACTGATCCAAGCCCGGCAAGGCAAGTAAGGAGTACGCCATGAGCACACCGAACAACATCGCCAACTTCAACGGCGGCAAGCCCGTGATCGACGCCGACGACGCCGTCATGCTGCTGATCGACCACCAGAGCGGCCTGTTCCAGACCGTCAAGGACATGCCGATGACCGAGCTGCGCGCCAACGTCACCACGCTGGCCAAGGTCGCGGCGCTGGCGAAGATTCCGGTCATCACCACCGCATCGGTGCCGCAGGGGCCCAACGGTCCGCTGATCCCTGAAGTCCACAAGTACGCGCCGCATGCGCAGTACGTGGCGCGCCGCGGCGAGATCAACGCCTGGGACAACCCCGAGTTCGTCGCAGCCGTGAAGGCCACCGGCCGAGGCACGCTGATCATTGCCGGCACCATCACCAGCGTGTGCATGGCCTTCCCCAGCATCGCGGCGGCGCACGAGGGCTACCGCGTGTTCGCGGTGATCGACGCTTCGGGCACCTACTCGAAGATGGCGCAAGAGATCACGCTGGCGCGCGTGGTGCAGGCCGGCGTGGTGCCGATCGACACCGCGGCCGTCTGCTCCGAGATCCAGAAGACCTGGAACCGCGAAGACGCGCTGCAATGGGCCGAGGCGTACAGCGCCGTGTTCCCGCCGTACCAGTTGCTGATCGAGAGCTACATGAAGGCGCAGGAGGTCGTGAAGAACAGCGAGCAGCTGGATTCGCAGCGCGGCTGAGGGCCTGCTGCTATGCGGTCGGGGGCTCGGTGCCTTCCGGCTGCAGCCATTCACGCGCATGGCTGCGCAGGGCGTCGATCTGCAGCCATATCAAACCCAGCTCCGTGTGAAAGGTGCGCGCCTGTGGATCGGCTTCGCCGCTGGCGGCGACCGCGTCCGCCAATGCGGCGCGCGCTGCCGACTCCGCGGCGGTGTCGCGCGGGCCATCGACCGAGCCGCTTTCCAGCCCGGCCGCCAGCGCGTCGAGCGCTGCAATTGCGCCTTCTGCCGCAGTGCGCAGCACCGCCATCTGCGCCGAATCGGGCAGCGCCGCGCGGTGCGCGCCCAGCGCCGACAGATAGCTCAGCAGCGTGTGCGAGCGGATCAGAAAGCGCAGCGCCACGCCCGCGCGTGGCCGCACGTAGCCCGGCTCGCGGAACATGTCGGACACGGCGGTCGACAGGGCCGCATCGGCGTTGTGGTCGTTGCGTCGCGCCAGCCGGTAGTCGAGGTGATCGCGTGCGCCCGTGCGGTACTGCGCGACGATCTGCCGCAGGTAGCCCGCATGGCCACGCAAGGCCGTGGCCGCCAGCTCGTTGATGCGGCGCGCCTGCCAGTGCGGCAGCACCAGCAGCACGGCGAGCCCGGCGATCACGCTGCCGATGGCGGTGTCGACCAGCCGGGGCACCAGCAGCACGCCGCTGTCGCCGACCTGGTTGAAGCACATCAGCACCAGCAGCGTCATCGAGGCCGTCGCCAGCAGGTAGCGCGTGGTGCGCGTCGCGAAGAACAGCACGCCCGCGACCACCGCAATGACCGACTGCACCAGCGGCTGCGGAAACAGCTGCAGCAGCGCCCAGCCGGCCACCACGCCCAGCGCCGTGCCGGCGATGCGCTGGCCCATGCGCGAGATGGTGTCGCCATAGGTCTGCTGGCACACGAACAGCGTGGTCAGCAAGATCCAGTAGCCCTGCGCCGGATGGATCAGGTGCATCACGCCATAGCCCACGACCAGCGCCATCGACAGCCGCAACGCATGCCGGAACAGCGGCGAGCGCGCTGTGAGCTGACGCCGCACGCGTTCGATCGCGTCGCGCCATGAACGCGGGGAACGGTCGAACAAACCCATCTCGGTCCGGCCGGCGCGCGCCGACGGCTGGCTCGCACCCGTGAGCTGCCCGTCGAGCTGCGCGAGATTGCGCGCAAGCGCCTCGACCGAGGCCAGCAGCACCAGCCGCTCGGGCGTGGACGCACGCGTGCGTTCGTGCGCGATGGCGCTGCGCAGGTCGGCCAGCGCCTGGACGGTTTCCGTGCCCACCTCGAAGGGCTCGCGCCGCTCGATCGACACCGCGAGACGCTGGCATGCGATGCCCTGCAGGTCCAGCACGCGCTGGCAGCGGTACAGCAGGTCGCTGTGGAAGAAGGCGTCCGCCAGCGCGTTGTAGTCGTCGTGCGAGGAGCTGGCGCGCTCGTGCACGTCTTGCGCGATCAGGTACAGCCCGCGGTAGCGCGAGATGCGCCCCGTCGGCGCCCGCGCACCGATGCGGCGGAAGATGCTTTCCTTGGCGGCATTCAGCTCGGTCACCACCTGTGCATTGAGTTGCGCGAGCGACAGCCGCTTGCGCTCGATGTCGATGCCGCGCAGAGGCTCGAACAGCGAGGCCTTGAAGCGCACGAAGTTGCCCAGCACCGTGAACAGCATGACCAGCCGCGCCTGGACCGGCTGCGCCGGAAAGGCCGCGCACCAGAGCACCGAGAACACGCCATACCAGGCCGCGCCCGCCAGCAGCAACAGGGGCTCGCGTCCACGGCTGGCCACGACGGCGCCGTGCGCGGTCATGTTCTCGATGCCCAGCGTGGCGTACATGCCCAGGATCAGCGTCGCGTAGGCAATGGCCTTGTAGCGCGCCTCCACCGCACCCAGCATCGTGAGGCTGAAGGCCGCGAGCGCGAGCCCGGTGATGAACAGCAGCGGCAAACCGAACAGCGCCTCGACCGCGAACGCCGTCGCCGCGAAGCACGCCAGCGTGACGAGCTGCGCGCGAAAGCGGCCGCGCCAACTGTCGTCGGTTTCGGCGAGCGCGCTGGCAATGGCGCCAAGGAACAGCGGGATCACCGCATCGGGATGGCCGGTGTAGCCGCACACGGCCATCAGGCTGCCGAGCGTGAGCAGGATGCGCAGCGGCTGCGCGCGGGAGGCAAAAGACCGCAACTGCTGGCGCAGCGCGTCGGAAGACAGGGAAAGCATGGTGCGATCTTGCACGATGCATGCCACGGGTCGTGGCGACCCCTCAGGCGCGATGACTCACGGTTCGCGCGCTTTCCGCGCGCGTGCGGAGAGGGGGACGCTGTCCGGCAGCAATGCCAGCGCCTGTGCGCCACGGGCAGCCGTGCCCACATTGGCCACAAACGTCAGGCGCGTGTCGCGAAAGGCAAAGATCAGGTTGAACGTGCCATAGGCTTCGCGGACATCGACCTCGCGAATGTCCGAATAAGACCGTTTTTGTTGGCGCAGCACCCGGAAAGCCAGGTGCTGATCTTCGATGCGGAAAACGGGATTCAGGCTATTGCTCGCCAACGCGACCCACGGCAGGCCGCGCAAACCGGTGAAAGTTGCCGCCACGCGAACATCCCCGTCCTTGCTCGTTGCAAGGCCGGCACCAGATGGAGCGCGCGTCTTGGGCTGACGCAGCTTCTTCCAGATCCGATAGATGAACCAGAAAGAGAGTGCCTGCGCCACGAGCACCATGGCGGTCGAAAGCACGACCTTCGCATCTATCTCCAAAGTGCTCTCCTCCCTACACATTTTTGTATTGCGGGCCGCCTGCATCGAACGCGTGCCCGGGCGTCGACCTCGTCGACAAGGCGCCATTAAAACAGGGTTGCCTGAAGAAATTGCCATGCGTCTGCCTGAGGTGAACCCCTTGACATTCCAACCGTGTGAACGTGGAGACTTTTCCCTTTAACTGGAAGGAGATCTCCATGGAAGACCATATGGCGCCTGCTACCGCGGAGCGCTTGCTCCTCGCCGAAGTCATTGCGCGATCCGGCGCGTCTGCGCAATTGCTGCACGACTGCGAGTCTCTGGGCCTGCTTGGCAGCAGGGCGCACGACGATGGGAGCAGCCGCCAATACGACGCGCGCGCAGTATCGACATTGCGCTTCGTCCGCAGGGCACACGCGCTGGGTTTCGAAACCCCGCAAGCCGTGGAACTGCACGCGCTGTGGAGGGACGGGCGCCGCGCGAGCTTCGACGTGAAGCGCGTCGCGCTCGAACGGGCAGACGACCTTGCCCAGCGGATCGAGGAGCTGGAGCGCATGAAGCGCCTGCTGGAGCGCCTGGCCGCCTGCTGCGAGGGTGACCACCGCCCGGAATGTCCCATCCTGGATGAGTTGGCTGACCTCAAGGGATTCGCCGGCTGCGAAGCACGGAGCCATCGGTAGCGCGCAGCCAGATCACGGCTGCAGCGGAGCCGACAGAACGTCGAACTCGCGCTTGACGAAGTAAATCACTCAAAGGCCTTGACCTTTACACGATGTCAATCTTTAAGATTTGCCTAACAAACATTCAAAGGGTCGTTCCATGGCTTCCGTTGCCCTCCAACAAGGCGTCAATCCCTCCGGGTCGCCGGTCACTCGCCTGAGCCTGCCGGTCGAAGGTATGACGTGTGCATCGTGCGTCGGCCGTGTCGAGCGCGCGCTGAAGGCGGTCCCCGGTGTGCACACGGCCGCGGTCAATCTCGCCACCGAGCGCGCCGACATCACCTTCAGCAGCGCGGCCGATCCGCAGGCGGCTGTCCGTGCCATCGAAGGCGCCGGCTACACCGTGCGCGAAGAAACCACCGAGCTGGCGATCGAGGAGATGACCTGCGCGTCGTGCGTGGGCCGGGTCGAGAAGGCGCTCGCACAAATCCCGGGCGTGCTCGAAGCCAACGTCAACCTGGCGACCGAGCGCGCGCGCGTGCGCTTCCTTGCCGGCGTCGTCTCCACGGCCGACCTTGAAGCGGCGGTCGAACGGGCGGGCTACAAGTCCCGCCGCTTGTCCGCCGAAACGCCGAATGCGGACGACCAGGACACGGAGCGTCGCGAGAGCGAGGCGCGGGCGCTGCGGCGTTCCTTGATCATTGCGGCCACTCTCACTTTGCCGGTTTTCGTCCTCGAGATGGGCTCGCACCTGATTCCCGCCATGCACCATTGGGTGATGGGCGTCCTGGGTGAGCAGACGAACTGGTATGTGCAGTTCGTGCTGGCCACCCTCGTCCTGTTCGGACCGGGCCTGCGCTTCTTCCGCAAGGGCGTGCCGGCGTTGCTGCGCGGTGCCCCCGACATGAACTCGCTGGTCTCGGTCGGCACGGCGGCGGCCTACGGCTATTCGGTGGTCGCGACTTTCGTCCCCGAAGTGCTGCCGCAGGGCACCGCCAACGTGTACTTCGAAGCCGCCGTGGTCATCGTGACCTTGATCCTGCTCGGACGCGTGCTGGAGGCGCGCGCCAAGGGGCGCACCTCGCAGGCGATCAAGCGGCTCGTGGGACTCCAGGCCAAGACCGCACGCGTCGAGCGCAACGGCAACACCGTCGAGATTCCGCTCGACCAGGTGACCACCGGTGACGTGGTGCTCGTTCGTCCGGGCGAGAAGATCCCGGTCGACGGCGAGGTCGTCGAAGGCTCTTCCTATGTCGACGAAAGCATGATCACCGGCGAGCCGGTGCCTGTGTCGAAGGGGGTGGGCGCCGAAGTCGTCGGCGGCACGATCAACAAGACGGGCGCTTTCAGTTTCCGCGTCACCAAGGTCGGCGCGAACACGGTGCTCGCGCAGATCATTCGCCTGGTCGAGGAAGCGCAGGGCTCCAAGCTGCCGATCCAGGCGCTGGTCGACAAGGTGACCATGTGGTTCGTGCCGGCGGTGATGGCAGCGGCCGCGCTGACCTTCGGGGTCTGGCTGATCTTCGGGCCGGACCCGGCGTTGACCTTCGCGCTCGTCAATGCGGTCGCGGTGCTCATCATTGCCTGCCCGTGTGCCATGGGGCTGGCCACGCCGACCTCGATCATGGTCGGTACGGGCCGCGCGGCCGAACTCGGTGTTCTCTTTCGCAAGGGCGAAGCCCTGCAGGCGCTGCGCGATGTGACCGTCATCGCGCTCGACAAGACCGGCACGCTGACCAAGGGACGCCCCGAGCTGACCGACCTCGTGCCCGCCGAAGGCTTCGAATACAACGAGGTGCTGGCGCTCGTGGCGGCGGTCGAGACCCGTTCCGAGCACCCGATCGCCGAAGCAATCGTTGCAGCCGCGAAGCAGCGGGACATCGCGCTCGCACCCGTCGAAGGCTTCGACGCAACACCGGGTTTCGGTGTGTCGGCCAAGGTTGCGGGCCGGACCATCGCCGTCGGCGCGGACCGGTTCATGACACAGCTCGGTCTTGATGTGGCGAGCTTCCTGCCGACCGCCCAGCGTCTGGGCGCGCAAGGCAAGAGCCCGCTCTATGCCGCCATCGACGGCCGGCTGGCGGCGGTGATCGCGGTCGCCGATCCGATCAAGGAAACCACGCCCGCGGCCATCAAGGCGCTGCACGCACTCGGCCTCAAGGTCGCGATGATCACCGGCGACAACGCGGCCACGGCCGCGGCAATCGCCCGGCAGCTCGGCATCGATGAAGTGGCGGCCGAGGTCTTGCCCGACGGCAAGGTCGCGGCGCTGAAGAAGTTCCGGGTCAACGGTGCGCGGGTCGCCTTCGTGGGCGACGGCATCAACGATGCGCCGGCACTTGCTGAAGCGGACGTCGGGCTGGCCATCGGCACGGGCACCGATGTGGCGATCGAGGCGGCCGACGTGGTGCTGATGTCGGGTGACCTGCGTGGCGTGCCGAACGCCATCGCGCTCAGCCAGGCGACGATCCGCAACATCAAGCAGAACCTGTTCTGGGCCTTCGCCTACAACGCGGTGCTGATCCCGGTCGCGGCCGGCGCGCTCTATCCGGTGAACGGCATGTTGCTTTCGCCGATCTTCGCCGCGGCCGCGATGGCGCTTTCCAGTGTCTTCGTGCTCGGCAACGCGCTGCGGCTCAAGCGCTTCAGCGCACCCATGGCGGTCGAAGCCCGCGCCGAGACGGCATCGCCCATGCCACGCCTGGCGAATGACCGTTGATCCCGGGTCGAAGCACCGCCTGGCTGAACACCCACACAAGATGAAGGAGGCCGTCATGGCCAGCGCAGCTCATCCCGACGTCATCATCTACACGACGCCGACTTGCCCCGACTGCCGGATGCTGAAGACCTGGCTGGAGCGAGAGGGGATCGCGTTCGAAGAGAGCGACCTCACCGACCCCGAGATCATGGCGCAGGCCAAGGCGCGCACCGGCGTGCGTGTCGCACCGATCACCTTGGTGGGTGAGCAGGTCTTCTACGGCACGTTCCCGTCGCAAAAGCCGGGCCTGACTGTGGCACTCGGCCTGTTCAATGCCGCCCAAGAGAGCGCGCCATGACGAAGCACGTAGAGCTACGCCAGGCGGGGCGCGCCATCGCGGTGCCGCAGGGCGTCACGATCCTGGAAGCGGCACTCGCCGACGGCATCGCCTATCCGCATGGCTGCCGCTCCGGCCGCTGCGGGTCCTGCAAGTCGCGCCTTGTCAGCGGCGCGGTCGATCTTCTCGATCACAGCCGCTTCGCGTTGTCGGACGAAGAGAAGGCGCAGGGGCTGATCCTCGCCTGCCGCGCAGTCCCGACAACGGATGCGAGCGTTGCGCGGCTGGGCGGCGACGAAGAGACCCCGTCTCATCCGCGCCGCCGCCTGAACTGCCGCGTGACCGCGATAGCCAACGTCACACACGACATCAAGCATGTCCAGCTCGCCATCGAGGGTGCCGATCCGCTGGCCTTCACGGCGGGCCAGTACGTGCGGCTCACGTTCCCGGGCGCTCCCGCCCGCGACTATTCGATGGCGAGCGGGCCGGGTGAGCAACAACTCGAATTCCACATTCGCCGAGTGCCGGGTGGGGCCACGACCCGGCGCATCCACGCGCTGCTGAAGCCCGGCGATCCGGTGTGGGTCGAAGGGCCGTTCGGCGCTTCCTATCTGCGCGAGCAGCATGCCGGGCCGATCCTGTGCATCGCTGGCGGCTCGGGCCTTGCGCCGATCAAGGGGATCGTCGAGGCGGCAATCGCAGGCGGCATGAAGCAGCCGATCCATGTCTATTTCGGCGCGCGCAGCGACCGCGATCTCTACCTCGTCGAGCATTTCGAGGGGCTCGCGCAACGGCACGCCCACCTGAGCTTCACGCCCGTCCTCTCCGATGCTCCTGGGGGCGCACGCTGGCGCACCGGCTTCGTGACCGATGCCGTCGCCCAGGACCTGCAGGATCTCGACGGCTGGAAAGCCTATGTCGCCGGGCCGCCGCCGATGGTCGAGGCGGCGATGCAGATCGGTGCGGCACGCGGGCTGCGGTCCGAGGACCTGCATGCCGATGTTTTCTTCACGCCCGAAGAAACATCGGCGCGCGGCATTCGATGAATCCCCCTCTGAGGAAAAAATGATGAATATCGGTCAGGCGGCCAAGTTCTCCGGCGTCTCGGCGAAGATGATTCGCTACTACGAACAGATTGGCCTGATCCCCAAAGCCAACCGCTCCGATGCCGGCTACCGAAACTACAGCGCGACGGACGCGCACAGCCTTCGCTTCATCCGTCGCGCCCGCGACCTCGGCTTTTCTGTCGAACAGATCTCGGAGCTGCTGGTCTTGTGGCTCGACCGTGACCGGGCGAGCGCCGACGTCAAGGCGATGGCGCTCTCTCACGTCGCCGGCCTGAACGCGAAGATCGCCGAACTGCAGGCGATGGCGCAAACGCTCGGGCACCTGGCCGATCACTGCCACGGGAATGACCGCCCGGATTGCCCGATTCTTGCGGACCTGGCTGAGCGGACTGCCGCAGCGGCGGCGGAACAGCGTTCGCAGGCGCCGCACAGGGCGCCCCGGTTCGGGTTCGACACGCCCGCCTCGTCACACCATCGCGCTGCCATGGCGGCTCCTTCGTGAGCCGCGGCACATCAAGACAAAAAATTCGCTGAAAAGTCTTGACCTTGCCACGCTGTCAAAACCCACATTAGTCGAACACAGCAACCAACCAGGAAATCAAGATGCATCGTTTCTACATTCCCAACATGACCTGCGGCGGCTGCGCCAAGTCCGTCACCAAGGCGCTGCTGAGCATCGATCCGCAAGCCCGCATCGAAACCGACCCGCCCGCGCGTGAAGTCCGGGTCGACAGCGCCATGGACGAGAGCGCATTCCTCGCGGTGCTGACCGAGGCCGGGTATCCGGACAGGCAGTGACCCGCAGCGATGTCCGACTGATCGAGGCGCAAGACTCATGAGCATCAAGAACCTTCTGGCGATCGGCGCGGCGGTGATAGGCACCGCGGCACTGCCATCGATCGCGGCACAGGCGCCCCTGAAGGGCACCTTTGCCCTTCCCGGCGTGACCGAGAAGGCCACTGCCGAGCTCGTGGTCCGGGAGACCGGGCCGCTCACACGCGAGTTGCTGATCGCTTTCACCGACAAGGCGACGGGCCGGCCCATCACGCAGTTCGACGAAGAACTGACGCAGGAACTGCACGTGCTGGCGACCGACACCGATTTCTCGAGCTTCGTGCACGAGCATGCAGGCAAGCGTGGGGCGGACGGACGCTTCAGCGTCGCGATGCGCTTTCCGAAACCCGGGACTTACCATGTCTACGCCGACGCCATGTCGAAGGGGCTCGGCCAGCAGGTCGTTCGATTCGAAGTGCCCGTGGGCGTTGCAACGGGCCCGACTGCGCTGTCACAAGTACCCGTCGGTTCGGCCAAAGGCTCCGACGGCCCCTATACGGTCAACCTGGACGCCTCGGCGCTGCGGGTCGGAGCCGAAAGCATGATGGCGTTGACGATCCTGAAGGCCGGTAAACCGGCGACGGACCTCGGGCTCTATCTGGGCGTGCCGGCGCATGCGGTGTTCGTGGGCACCGACGACCTCGGCTATGTTCATGCGCATGCCGTGGCTGCGGACGCGCCGAAGGGCGGCCATGCCCCGCACGGGGCACATGGGTCTGGGTCACATGGCGATCCGAAGGCTGCCATCCCAGCCCAACTGATGCTCCACGCAACGCCCCCGCGTGCGGGTCGGTACGCGCTGTGGATCCAGTTCAAGGCCGGCGGCGAGGTGCGAACCGTGCCGTTCGTTGTCACCGTGCCGGCGGCGTCGTGACTTCCCACGATTCACGTTGACGACCTTGGCTGGTGCTCGGGTCGTACGTGATACCGCGATACCTTGGGCGGCAGGAGACGATACCTTGCGACCAGCCAGTCCAAGGTATCGCCAGGCTTGGGACAATCGGCCTGGACTGTCCAAGCCGCGCAGTTCAAACGCGAGTCTCCATGCCCTCCCGACCCAGCGATGAACGGAACCCCACATCTACTTGCGATTCTTCGAAGAGAGCTTGCCGAGGCCGACCTCACTCTTGGCGACGTGGCGGGTGTGATAGGCACGTCCGAGCGGCGCGTCCAAACCTTGATGGCGAGCGGAGCCATGAAGTTGAGGGACGTTGACAAGCTCGTCGAGCTGCTGCGCCTTGACTTCGATGAAGTCCTGAGCGAGGTGGCCCGCACCCCGGTGCTTTGAGCCAGCGAGAGATGTCTGGCAGGGAGCGACGGAAGGAAGCTGGACGCTAGTCGCGGCGAGGGTCCTTCTCAGGCGGCACGGGTAGAACGCGCAGCTCTACGTCGACGGGCATTGTTCTGAAGCCTTGTTTCGCATCTTCATACGCGGGGCAGTCGGTATTTCGCGTCCTGAGGGCGCCGTCGGCATAGCGGCACCTCATGGCTGTCTTTTCGTCTCCAGGCTCAAACAACTCGAGTGACACCAATCGACCTCGGCTGAACCTCATCTGTGCAAGCACCGTATTGAGGTGAGTCCACACGGTTCTGCAGCCACTGTATTTTTCTTCAACTTGCCTGGGGTAGATGAAGATGAACTGGCCATGGATTGAGTTGACCGCGGCCGCACGAGGCGGGGCCGGCAAATCACAGTTCTGCGCAGGAACAGAGTTTTGGGACCATGCATCGAGACTTGCCACGCTGAAGGCCACTGCACTCAACAGCCCTCGAAAAACGAAGAAAAAATGCGATGCAGTTTGGTTCGGCACTTCAGCGAACCCTCCTACTTTGCGCCGGCGGGCGGCGCTGCATAGATCGCAGTGCGTGCCCATTGCATCACCACCTCAAGATCTTCGGGCACCGCTCGATCCTCTGATTGTTCGCGGCAGTCGATGTAGGGCATGAGGGCGTGGGCATTCATCCTCACCTCCCGGCCAGTGAAAATCCTTACGCGGTGCTGATACACGTTGAGTTCAGTTTTCCATGGACCCATGGGGCGCAATGACAAGACAAAGTCCGATGACATCATCGCCGGCTTGCCGTTCATCGTGTACGAGCCGGTCTGCCAGTGCGCCAGCTCCGTCGAGCCTGTCTTCGTCGTCACTTCAGGTCTGAGCCCGTATTGGCGCTCGCCCGCGTCGAGCGGGCGCTGCATCAGACGGCGATACGCCGGCCCGGTTGCGCCGGCGTCGTCACGATGGCCTGCAACGGCGCGTTCTCTCACCGATGTTTGGTCTTCGAGCGAGAAGCGGCCGCGCTCCGGGACGAGGACCTTGCCGACCCCATTGGAGCCGCCATAAGTTTGCCTCGTTGCCGAAGCGCGCAGTCCCCGCTCTGCGTCTGCGACCGATACCGGCAACTGGGCGCTGAGATACGTCGAACCATCGGCCGGGTGATAGCGAACGGCTGGGGCCTTTCTCATGGGAAGCCCTTCGCATGGAGACTTTCCTGCGCTGGATGCAGTTGCTGCAGTTGCGCCGAAGGCTGTTGCCCCCATCGTGCAACCGGCGGCCCATGCGATGCACCAGCTATGGAGGTGTCTGTTCATTGCCACCGTCGATCACGCTTCCCGCTCGACCCACTGCGAGCGCCAGGCGGGCGCATCGAAAGGATTGGCAAAGTACTGGGTCTCGCGCGACACCTTGCCATCCCGAAACTCCATGATGCTCACGGTGTGGGTGCGCTGGCCTTCGTAGTTGATCACGTACTCCGTCACCCAGAGATTGCCCTCTCCGACGGTCCGTCGAACGACGAACCCGGATGGCTTCCCAGGGTGATGGCTGCGAAGCGCTTGCAGGTTGTGCCGGCCGTGGATGACTTCGCCCGACTGCGGGTACATGCACACGGCATCGTCGTGATAGATCTCATGCTCGACGGCCTGGTCGCCTGCAGCGGATGCAGCCCAATGTCGATCGATAGCCGTCCGGATGTTCTGCTCTTCCATCATCTGACCTCCATCAAAGCCTTTTTTGCTCATGACTCAAACGCCTGGTGAAAGACCGGTCCTGGCTTCAGCCATGGCGCAACGCCGCAACACAGCGACACTGAAATGGCACTGCCTCGGTGAAGTCATCGGACCAGAACACGTCGCAAAGCCCGTCCCACAAGAGTTCGATGCGCCCGGCGTCCAGGCGGCCGAACGCCAAAGTCGAGTCGTACACATCGTGGTGGCCGAACACGTACATCAAACCCAGCTCGGGGTGAGGGTATGCGGCGTCCGTCTTTCGTCCCCACGAGGTGCTCGAGCCTTGCAGGCTTTCTCCCGTATGCGCCAGCAGTCGCAGGCCCTGGTGATACAGCCTGGGCGTCCACATCTCGCCATCGAACGCCTTCGGCGCGGTGTCGATTTCCACGTTCCATCGCCCGTTGGAATGCTGAACGACGGCCGATGTGACGTCGAACCTCCGGTCTCTGAGACGGACGTAACCGGTCATGGATTGGTTTTGGGAGTGAACTGGAGGTGCCGTGCAGGTGTCTGAGCGTGGCCGCATTTTGCCCTTGCGGCCGGGACGTTTCTCTTGAGCCGTAGATGGCTTGCAGCAATCAAAGAGGGGGTTGTGGCCAGGCCCAGGGCATCGGCTCCGCATAATCGCGCCTTTCTCAAGGGGGACGGATGCAAATTGAAATCGCGCAATCCACGCCGACGGCGGCCAGCATTGCGATGCTTGTGGAGCGGCACTACAACTTGGGCAAGGTGGTCGAAAGTGAATTTCTTCGGCGCAGCTTCAACCAGGTCTATCGACTGAGCTTCGCCAGCGGGCAACGCGTGGTGGCCCGACTTTGCGCCGAGCGCCCAAGAGGCGGCCCCAACGTGTTGTTCGAGGCCGCCGCGCTCGAGCATCTAGCGCAACATGGATGTCCTGTGTCTCGCTGCTTGTCAGCTGCAGGCGGCGAGGTCGCGATACACGTGGCGCTGCCCGAGGGCCACAGGGAACTGATGCTTTTCGAATATCTGGATGGCGAGTTCACGGGCGATTCGATCGATGACATCGGAGCCTTCGCGCGCGGGCTGGCGGGGCTGCACATTGCAGGCCAAAGCTACGACGGGCCAGACAGCACCTACCGCCTGGACTTGGACTACCTGCTGCTGCGGCCGCTGGAGGGGCTGCTGCGTGCCGCGACCATGACTGCCGAGCTGCGCCCGCATTTCGAGGTGCTGGGGCGACGCCTTCACGACGACATTCTGGCCATGGGCAAGCTCAGCCGCGTGCTGTGCCACGGCGATGCACATGGCGGCAACAACTTCATCGTTGGCACTGCACGGGGCAAGCGGGAAGCGGTGTTCTTTGACTTCGACGAGTCGGGCCCCGGCTATCTGGCTTACGAGCTGGCGATCTATCCGTGGAACCTCCATCCCCGCACGCCCGAAGGCCAGTTGAGCGACAAAGCGAAAGGCCAATGGCGGCATTTCATATCTGCCTATCGCGAGGTGAGGCCTGTCGCCGATGTCGACCTTGTCGCCATTGCGCGCTTCATGGCGGTGCGGCAACTGTGGCTCCTGGGAGAGTACGCAGGACGGGTTCCCGTGTGGGGATCGCAAGCAATGCCGACCGACTATCTGCGTCGGCAGGTGACGATGCTGGGAAATTGGGAGACGTTGGAGCTGCCGCTGTAAGGCAACGGGCAGGTTCCGTTTCAGGCCGGCGGTAGACCGCACGCCACCAGCCGCGCCGGGCCTCAAGCCAATTTGAGCCTGCTCCGGAGCAAGCGCTCAAACACCGGTGGGCCTCACTGGGTGCCAGAACATGTGCAGCTCTTCGTGCAAGACGTCGTCGATCTTCATGGCACCCGGTTCTCGACCGAATGTCTCGAAGCCCAGTGACTCGTACAACGAGATCGCGGCAACGTTGCTGGCGTTGACGCTCAAATTCACCTGAAGCAGTTCGGGCACCGACTGTGCCAATGCGAGCGCTTGCGAGAGCAAGCTGCGGCCGATGCCCTTGCCCCGAGCCTCAGGGGCGACGTACATGCCGAAGATCATTCCCTTGTGTCGCAGCTTGCGCATGTTCTCGCGTCTGAGCGCGATGATGCCGAGCAGTGTGGCGCCATCGAACGCGCCAAAAACACCCTGATCGGGATGCTCTGCAAGGCGGGTGGCAGTCACTTCGGGTGAGAACGCCGCCTCTTCTTCATAGCTGGCGCCAAACGCCGTGGGCTCATCACGCAGAGCAGACAAGCGCAGTGCGCGAAACGAGGGCACGTCTTGAAGTGTGAGGCGACGGATATGCATGCGTGATGAGGCCAGGGTGACGGGGTCCGGCCGAATTTTGCCGCAGAGGCGAAAGGCCGCTCCCGGTCACCACCACCGGCTGCGCGGCATGAACGCTCATTCGCGCTGGATGCCTTTCTCGTTGCGGGAACCCAGCTCCGCCCGCCGCCGGCGCCGCAGCCACACCGCGCGAACCAGCCACGCCAGCAGCAGGAGGCCAACAATCATCGCCGGCAGGATGTACGGCTGCACCTGCGCCAGCAGCGGCCGGGGGCCACCGGCCCGCGCCAGCGCCACGTCTTCTTCGCTGACGCGCGTTGCGCCGTTGCCGTAGCGGCCGAGCACGTAGTTGGAGATGGCGGCGATCTGCGCGTCGGTCAACGGGTCGACATACGAGAGCTTGTCGAAGCGCGGCATCAGCACGTGCTCTGTGCCCACCTCCCGGTCTACGCCGTACAGGATCGTCGCAACGAGGTTCGCCGGGTTCGACAGCCCGGTGGCCGTGTTGTGGAACAGGGACGGGTAGGCCTGATTGCGACTGCCGGCGCCGTTGGACTGGTGGCAGCTCGCGCAGTACCCGTTGTACAACTGCTCGCCGCTCGTGAGCCGGGCCACGCTGTTGAAGGGCTGGCTGCCGCGCAGCGTGGCCTCGGTGCTCGAAGGCGCGCCCCAAGCATGCGCTGGCTTGTCGTTGCCGCCGGATGGCTGCGCATCGCGGATGGGCGGCGTGCCTTTCAGGTACACGGCAATCGCATGCAGATCGGATTCGGGCAGATGCTGCAGGCTGTTCTGCACCGCTTCCGCCATGCCGCCTGCCGCCTGCGCCTTGCCCTCGACGCGGCCGGTGCGCAGGTACTGCACCAGCTCCTGTTCGCTCCAGGCGCCGATGCCGCTGACGGGGTCGGACGTGATGTTGGGCGCGTACCAGGGGCCGACTGCGCCACCCGCGAAAGCCTGGCCGCCGCGCTCGGCCATCAGCGCGTTGCGCGGCGTGTGGCAGGCGCTGCAATGGCCCAGCGCGCCGGCAAGGTAGGCGCCACGGTTCCATTCGGCACTCTTTGTCGCGTCGGGCACGAAGCGCTTGTTGTCGAGAAACAGCAGGTTCCACACCGCCATCGACCAGCGCTGGCTGAAGGGAAAGGGCAACGTCGTCTGCTGCGCGTCGGCATCGACCGGCGCCACGCCGTGCATGAAGTAGGCATAGAGCGCGCCGGTGTCCTCGTCGCTCAGTTGCGTGTACGAGGTGTAGGGCATCGCAGGGTAGAGATGGCTGCCGTCGCGCCGGATGCCTTGTCGCAGCGCACGCGCGAACTCGGCCTCGGTGTAGTCGCCGATGCCCGCCACTTTCGATGGTGTGATGTTGGTCGCGTAGATGGTGCCCAGCGGCGACTCGATGGCATAGCCACCCGCGAAAGGCTTGCCGCCACCGGGCAGCCCGAACGCGGCGGGCGCTGTGTGGCAGGCCATGCAGTCGGCCGCGATGGCGAGCTGGCGGCCCTTGTCGATCAGCGCGGCCGGTGGCGCGTCCTGCGCGATGGCCGTGCCGGCCCCGAAGACGAGCAGCGTGGCGGCCAGTGCGCAAGAAAGGATGCGCATGCGCTTCAACCTTTTGCCAGTGCGCGGCCGATGGCGTCGGCCGCCTTCAGGCCCAGCGCGGCCATCGTCAGCGTGCTGTTGACCACGCTGGCCGAGGGAATCGGCCCGCCGCCCGGCAGCCAGAGGTTGTCGTGGTCGTGCGTGCGGCAGTCGCCGTCGACCACCGAGTCTTTCGCATCGGCCCCCATGATCGTGCCGCCCATGATGTGGTTGTTGGCGTTCAGCGCGGTGGTGATGTTGAACTCCGTCGCGCCGAACAGGCTGCCGATGTGCTCCAACTGCTTGTGCGCCGCCGCCGCGCCCTTGCGCACGTAGTCGCCCACGTCGTAGTGGATCTCGGGGCAGGCCAGGCCCAGCGGGTCGCGGCGCGTCGTGCTCAGCGTGAGCCGGTTGTTCGGGTCGGGCAACGGCTCCAGGCTGATCGACAGATCGACGCCGAAGGCCGCGCGGCGGCGGATCTCTTCGTCGAGCGCCTTGCCGACCAACCCCATCTTCAGCGCCTGCTGCGTGGCCGGCCCGACGCGCGTGATGTTGTTCAGGATCATCTTGTTCGACGAATACTCGCTGCGGAACGCGCCGTCGCGCGGCCCCACCAGGCAACTGCTCTGCGCCGGCCCGCGGCCGATCCACAGCGGCTCGCTGGCCAGGAAGGTGCAGTGAAAGCCCGAGTGGTCCATCATGTTGCGGCCCACCTGGTCGGAGCTGTTGGCAATGCCCTTGGGGTTGCGGTCGTTCGCGGCCAGCAGCAGCAGGCGCGGCGTTTCCAGGCTGTTGCAGGCAATCACGAACTGGCGGCCGGTCGCCTTGTGCGACTTCCTGTCCTTGTCGTACCAGTGGACGGCGGTGATGCGGTTGTTCGCGTCGGTGTCGATGCGATACGCCACGGCCTCGGGCAGCAGCGCCGTGCCCTTGGCCTCGGCCGTCTGCACATGGTGGATGCCGTTGTACATCGCGCCGATGGGGCAGATCGGCTGGCAGTTGTTGTTGCCGCAGCAGGTCGGCCGCCCGTTCCACGGCCGCGTACTGCGGCCCTGCGGAATCGGCACCGAGCGGTAGCCGTGCGCGTTCACCACCTCGGCAAAACGCTTGTCGCCATAGCTCCACGGGACCATGTCCATCGGGTAGGGCTTGCTTCGCTCCGAAGGCGATTGCTGCGCCGGATCGTTCGGGCCGGCCACGCCCATCTGTTCCTCGGCGCGGCAGTAGTAGGGCTCCAGGTCGTCATAGCTGATCGGCCAGTCGCGGCCCACGCCGTAGGTCGATTTCATGCGCAGGTCCACCGGCAGGTGGCGCCAGCTCGATGCGGCCCAGTGCCAGGTCGTGCCGCCGACCACGCGCAGGTAGCCCTGCTGGAAGCCCTGGCCGTCGGGCCCCGAAAGGCCGACGTAGTTGTTGGGCGGAAAGTACAGCGGCGCGGGCGCCATGGGCGACTGCGGGAACAGGCCCTGGAAGTCCGAGCCCACGCGGTTGGCAAAAGGCATGTTGCGCCAGTTCTCCACCGCTTGCGCACGCTGGATGCGCGGGCCTGCCTCCAGCATCAGCACGGCATGGCCGGCGCCGGCGAGCTGGTCGGCGATCATCGCGCCGACCACGCCGGAGCCGACGACGACCACGTCGGCCGTCGCGTTGCCATCTGAATCGAACACTGCTTTCTTCATCGGGGATGTTTCTGTTGTGGGTGCCGTTGAAGGAAAGACCGCGCCTACTGGCTGCGCATCACGGGCGGCGGCGTGGGCGAAGGCCTTGCCGCTTCTTGCGGCGTCGGCACGCCGACTTCGGGCGGCGCGGCGGTCCACCACATCGGGCCTTCATTGCAGTAGGTCGGCACGGTGAGCGCGTCGGCCACCGGGCGGTACATGAGCGCCTGCTCATAGGCGACAACGGTGGTGGTCGAGCCCGCGACAACAGTGCCGGTGTACCAGGCCGTGACCACGGCGAGCGCCGCCTCGCGCACGCCCGCGCTGGTGGCGGCCGTGAGCAGCGCGTCGGGCGCCATGCCGGGCTGCACCAGGCGCGCAAGCACCTCCGATTGCCCGGAGAACGCGGCGTTGCCTTGCTGCATGGCCTGGTGGATGCGCGCTGCCGTGGTGGGGTCGATGTCGTCGTGGCCGGTGATGGCCTTGGAGAATGCGAGGAAGCGGCCGATGGCTTCGGGGTCGGCCGCGCCGGCTGCACCAGCAGCCTGCGATGTCTGCGCGTCGCCGATGCCGGGCCATCCGAAGAAGGTGGCCTGCGCGGCCACTGCCGCCGCGGCCAGCACCACGTCGCGTCGCGTGGGGCCGGTGGGCACCGTGGCAGAACCCTCCTTCATGGGGATGTCGCGTGACATGGGTTCTTCCTTCGCCGCTGATGAAAGTGAAAATTACGCACCGCCGCAGTGTGGACCCCGCAGCGATACCCGAGTGTCCGGGTGCGGCATCGCGGCGTGCAGGACTACACGCCGTTCAACACGCGCCGCACGAAACCCTGGCCGGGCGCGATCCATTCGATGTTGCCCGTGCCGTCGTCGCCGGCCACGGGTTGTGGGGCGGTGCCGGTGAAGAGCGTGTGCTCTTCCACCAGAAGAAACCGGCGCGCCTGTTCGTCCCCGGTGCCGGGCAGTACCCGCAGTCTCGCGTCGCCCACGGTGAGTTCTTCGCCCGGCGCCGGCTGCGCCATCGACGCCTCGGGCCATGCGGCTGCAAGCGCGTCGTGTGCATGCACCGATGGTCCGGCCGATGCCTGTGTCCACAGAATCCAGCGGACCCGGCCTGGCGCCGCCGCGCGCAGCGTTTCGACATGGGCCGCATCCGCCGGCACCGGATCGATGAGCGCGCAATCGCCGCCCGCCGTGCCCACGAAGTAGCTGTGGGCCAATGCGTCCGCCGCCGCGCCCGTCACACGCACGATCTGCGCGGACAGGCGCATGACAAGGCCGGCCTCGTGCGCATAGCGGCCGTGGCCTTTGCCGTCCGGATCGACGAGGCTGATCTCGTCATACGCCGGCTCTTCCATGTTCACCGGCCGCAGCCCCGCCGGCCCGCTGGCCAGCCGCGGCATGACGCGGGGGATGTGCCGAAGGCCGCGCGCATGCGCGATGACGTCGTCCGCGCTCGCGAACTGCGCAAGCTGCTCCAGGATCCTGCGCGTCACGTTCATCAGCTTGAGGCCGCGCGCCGGGTCGACCGCCTCGGCGGGCTTCAGCCACATGTGCTCGACGGTCTCGCTGCCATCGGGCCGCACGCTCTGCCCGGCGGGCATCGGTGCAAGAAAGAAGCGGGTGTCGAAGCGGCGGGGCATGCCCGGCGGCGTGAGCCAGTGGGTGAAGTAGGTCAACCTGTCGACCGCGAGTTGCCAGCCGTGTTCCGCACACAGGGCGAGCAGCGCATCGGTGCCCTGCACGGCCGCATCGCGCATGGCCGCGAGCTGCTCGGGTGGCAGGCCATCGAGCCTCACCAGCGCGCCTGACGGATCGGTGGCGAACAGCACGCCAGCTTCTTCGAAGCATTCGCGGATCGCGGCCGCGTAGTAGTCGAGGCCGCCTTCGGGCACTGCCAGGCGCTTGCTCGCGGCGGCATCGTCCAGCCCGCTGCATTGCGTGTGCAGGCTGCGGTCGTGCGCATCGATCACGCCGCCGGGGAACACGCTCGCGCCGCTGTTCTGGTCGTTGGCCTTCTCGGCCCGGCGCAGCATCAGCACTTCGAGGCCGCGGCCCTCGTCACGCAGCACGATGAGCGTGGCCGCGGCGCGCACAGGGCGCGGCGCTGCGGGTTTCTGCGGAGTCTCCGGTGTTCTTGTAGTCATGGGAATGCATTCTCGCGCCGCTTGGCCACCGGGCCGCTGCTGCGAAGGTGACAGCCGCACCGGGTGCCTGTCGCGTGAAGGACCGTCCAAACCCGCCCGCGCGGCTTAACTTCACCGCACTTTGTTGTTGAAGGACGCCTGATGCATTTCGAATTCACACCCAAGGTGATCGCGCTGCGCGACGAGCTGTTGAAGTTCATGGACGAATATGTCTACCCGAACGAAAAGCGCCGCGAGGAAGAGCTGGCCGCCAACGCGCTTGCCGGCCGCCCCTATGCCGAGCTGCCGATGATGGCCGGCCTCAAGGCCAAGGCGCGCGAGCGCGGACTGTGGAACCTGTTCCTGCCCGAGTCGGAACACGGGCCGGGCCTGACCAACGTCGAGTACGCGCCGCTGTGCGAGATCATGGGCCGGCGCTACTGGTGCGCCGAGATATTCAACTGCTCCGCACCCGACACCGGCAACATGGAGGTGCTGGCGCGCTACGGCACCAAGGCCCAGCAAGACCGCTGGCTCACGCCGCTGCTTGCGGGAGAGATCCGCTCCTCGTTCGCGATGACCGAGCCCGAAGTGGCATCGAGCGACGCCACCAACATCCGCTGCAGCATCCGCCGCGAAGGCAACGAGTACGTCATCAACGGCCGCAAGTGGTACATCACCGGCGCCATGAACGAGCGCTGCGAAATCTTCGTGCTGATGGGCAAGACCGACCCCGACAACGCCGACCGCCACAGGCAGCAGTCGATGGTGCTGGTGCCCAAGAACACGCCCGGCGTGACCATCGTGCGCGACATGCAACTCCTCGGCATGTACGACCCGCCGTTCGGCCATCCCGAGATCGTGTTCGACAACGTGCGCGTGCCGGTCGAGAACATCCTGCTCGGCGAAGGCCGTGGCTTCGAGATCGCGCAAGGCCGCCTCGGCCCCGGCCGCATCCACCACTGCATGCGTGCCATCGGCATGGCCGAGTCGGCGCTGGAGATGATGTGCCAGCGGCTGGTGTCGCGCACCGCCTTCCACAAGCTGCTGTCGGAGCAGGGCGTGTGGCGCGAGCGCATTGCCGAGTCGCGCATGCTGATCGAACAGTCGCGCTGGATGGTGCTGAACGCGGCCTACCGCATGGACACGGTCGGCAACAAGGTCGCCGCGAAAGAGATCGCGATGATCAAGGTGCTGACGCCCAACAACTGCGTCAAGGTGATCGACTGGGCGATGCAGGCCTTCGGCGCGATGGGCCTGAGCCAGGACACGCTGCTCACGCATTTCTACGCCTACGAGCGCCACCTGCGCGTGGCCGACGGCCCCGACGAGGTGCACCGCAACGCCATCGCCAGGCAAGAACTGGCGGCGTACCAGTAAGAAGCAAGCAGCGGCGAGGGCTTCAGTCGACGCGCTTCGCGCGTTCGAGCATCGCGTGCAGCAGCACGTTGCAGCCGGCCGTCAGGTGGTCGGGCTGCGCGTCCTCGATCTCGTTGTGGCTGATGCCGTCCTTGCACGGCACGAAGATCATGCCGGCCGGTGCGAGCCGCGCCGCATAGATCGCGTCGTGGCCCGCGCCCGAGACCACGTCCATGGTCGAGTAGCCGAGCTTTTCGGTCGCGCGGCGCACGGCCTCCACGCAGTCGGGGTGGAAGGGGCAGGGCGGGATGTACGACACGCGTTCGATGGTCACGCCCAGCCCGGTCTCGCGGCCGGTGCGCTCGACGAACGCGAGGATCTCGGCGTGCATGCGGTCGAGCAATTCGTCGTTCACGTTGCGCAGGTCGACCGAGAACTTCACCTGCCCCGGAATCACGTTGCGGCTGTTCGGGTGCACCTGCACCATGCCGACCGTGCCGCGCCCGTAGGGTTGGTAGCGCAGTGCGATGGCCACCACCTCCTGCATGATCCGCGTCGCCACCTGCATCGCGTCGCGGCGCAGGTGCATCGGCGTCGGGCCCGCATGCGCTTCCATGCCGGTGACCACGCAGTCGTACCACGAAAGGCCGAGCACCGCAGGCACCACGCCGATCACTTTGCCCGCGTCTTCCAGTACCGGACCCTGCTCGATGTGGGCCTCGAAGTAGGCGCCGATGGGGTGGTCTCCCGGCGTCTGGCTGCCGACGTAGCCGATGCGCTCCAGCTCCTCGCGCACCGTCTTGCCTTCGGTGTCTTTCGCGGCATAGGCGTGTTCGAGGCTGAACGCGCCGCAGAAGACGCCCGAGCCCATCATCACCGGCACGAAGCGCGAGCCTTCTTCATTGGTCCAGAACGCGACCTCGATGGGCGCTTCGGTGCGAATGCCCTGGTCGTTCAGCGTGCGCACCACTTCCAGCGCCGACAGCACGCCGTAGTTGCCGTCGAACTTGCCGCCGGTCGGCTGGGTGTCGATGTGGCTGCCCGACACGATGGGCGGCAGCGCGGGGTTGGTGCCTTCGCGGCGCATGAAGACATTGCCGATCTTGTCGACCGTGATGCTCAGCCCTGCTTCCTTGCCCCACGACACCACGAGGTCGCGGCCTTCCTTGTCGAGGTCGGTCAGGGCCAGCCGCTTGACGCCGCCCTTGGGGGTGGCGCCGATGCGCGCCAGTTCCATCAGCGAGTTCCACAGACGCTCGCCATTGATCGTCAACGTGTGGTTGTCCACGACTGCATTCATGTTCTAGCCTCCTTGGTGTTTCAGTGGGCCGGTGCGTCGGTGCGCACGACGGCCGTGGGTGTGTGCTGGTGCTTGAAGCGCTCCAGCGCGGTGAACATCGGTGCGAAGGGCGGGCGCTTGAGGTAGCGGCCGGTGCCCGGCTCGGCGCGCAGGTCGCCGTCGCGGTAGACCCAGCGGCCCGCGCTCACGGTGTGCTTCGGCACGCCCGTCACTTCGCGGCCTTCGAAGATGTTGAAGTCGCTCTTGGAGTGCTGCGTCTTCACCGACAGGGTCTTGGTGGCCTTCGGGTCCCACACCACGATGTCGGCATCGGCCCCGGCTTGAATGACGCCCTTGCGCGGATACAGGTTGAACAACTGCGCCGCGTTGGTCGAGGTGACGCGCACGAACTCCGAAGGCGTGAGCCGGCCCGCATTGACGCCGGCATCCCACAACACGGCCATGCGTTCTTCCACACCACCGCAGCCGTTGGGGATCTTCGTGAAGTCGTCGCGGCCGGCGGCTTTCTGATCTGCGCAGAAGGTGCAGTGGTCGGTGGCCGTGGTGTGCAGGTTGCCGCCCTGCAGGCCGCGCCACAGCATGGCCTGGTTCTCGCGCGAGCGGAAGGGCGGGCTCATCACATGGGCGGCGGCGCGCGCGAAATCCGGATCGCGGTAAGCGCTCTCGTCGACCACGAGGTGGCCGGCCAGCACTTCGCCGTACACACGCTGGCCGCGCGCGCGGGCGCGGGTGATGGCTTCGAGTGCCTCGCCGCACGACACATGCACCACGTAGATCGGCACGCCCAGCACCTCGGCGATGGCAATGGCGCGATTGGCCGCCTCGGCCTCGACCATCGGCGGGCGCGACAGCGGATGGCCCTCGGGGCCGCGAATGCCCTGTGCCAGCAGTTGCTGCTGAAGCATCGCGACCAGCTCGCCATTCTCGGCATGCACCGTGGGCATGGCACCGAGTTCCAGCGAGCGCTGGAAGCTCTTCACCAGGATCTCGTCGTCGGCCATGATCGCGTTCTTGTAGGCCATGAAGTGCTTGAAGCTGTTCACGCCATGTTCGCGCACCAGCGTGCCCATGTCGGCATGCACGCTGTCGTTCCACCAGGTCACGGCCACGTGAAAGCTGTAGTCGCCGGCGGATTTTTCGGCCCAACCGCGCCACATGCGAAAGGCGTCCATCAGCGATTGCTTCGGATCGGGAATCACGAAGTCGATGATGCTGGTGGTGCCGCCGGCCAGCCCCGCCGCCGTGCCGCTGAAGAAGTCGTCGGCCGCGACCGTGCCCATGAAGGGCAACTGCATGTGGGTGTGCGGGTCGATGCCACCAGGCATCACGTAGGCGCCGCCGGCGTCGATCACCTCGGCGCCGGTCGGCACCTGCAGGTCGGTGCCGACATGGAGGATCTTGTCCCCCTGGCAGAGCACGTCGGCACGGTGCTCGGCATCGGCGTTGACCACCGTGCCACCGCGAATGAGTACGGTCATGGCGTGAGTTCCTTCATGTGTTTCAGGTGGGGTTCTTGAGGGGCGTGGACAGGCCCTGCAGTTGCGGCGCCCGTGCCTTCATCAGGCCCAGGTAAACGACCGCCGACAGCACCACGCCGACGAACCACGCATAGGTGTAGATCGTCTTGAAGAAGTCGGGCATCGACGGCACGGCCGACGGAAAGGCCGCATTGAGAAAGCCCGGGATGTTAGGCAGCACGCCGACGATGAAGGCGATGACCGCCGCCATGTTCCAGCCGTTGCTGTAGCTGTACTGGCCGTTGCCACGGTAGAGGGCATCGACATCCAGCTCCTTGCGGCGGATGAGGTAGTAGTCGGCAATCAGGATGCCGGCCACCGGCCCGAGCAGTGCCGAATAGCCGATGAGCCAGGTGAAGATGTAGCCCTGTGTGGTTTCGAGCACCTTCCACGGCATCATCACGATGGCGATGCCGGCCGTGATGTAGCCGCCCTTGCGATACGAAATTTTCTCGGGGTTGAGCGCGGAGAAGTCGTAAGCCGGACCGACCAGGTTGGCCGCGAGGTTCACGCTCACCGTGTCGATCAGCAGGATGATGAGCGCGATCAGCACCGCGGCGCCGGTCATGCGGCTGGCCAGGTCCACCGGGTCCCACAGCGCCTTGCCGTAGATCACCACCGTGGCCGAAGTGACCATCACCGCCATCATCGCGAGCAGGCCCATGGGCGCGGGCAGGCCGATCACCTGGCCCACCACCTGGTCGCGCTGCGAGCGCGAGAAACGCGTGAAGTCGGGGATGTTCAACGCCAGCGTGGCCCAGAAGCCCACCATGGCCGTGAGCGAGGGCCAGAACACCGCCCAGAACATGCCGGCCTTCTTGCCGCCCGGCTCGAACTGCGAAGGCTGGTCGAAGATCGGGCCGAGGCCGCCCGCGCGCTGCACGGCCCAGTAGAGCAGGGCGATGCACACGATGATCTTGAGCGGCGCGGTGTAGGTCTCGAGTCGGCGGATCGACTCGATGCCGTGCACCACGAAGTAAAGCTGGATGGCCCAGAAGATCAGGAAGCACACAAGCTGTGCGCCATTGATGCCGAGGATCGGCAGCTTGTCTCCGCCCATCGGCTGGCCCATGAGCACGCCGACCAGCGTGTAGATCATCTCGCCGCCGAACCAGGTCTGGATGCCGTACCAGCCGCAGGCCACGACAGCGCGCAGCAATGCGGGCAGCCGCGCCCCGCGCGTGCCGAACGAGGCGCGCGCCATCACCGCATAGGGAATGCCGTACTTCGCGCCCGCATGGCCGATGAGCAGCATCGGCACCAGCACGATGGCGTTGCCGAGAAATACGGTCAGCACCGCCTGGCTCCACGACATGCCGCCTTCGATCAGGCTGGCCGACAGCGTGTAGGCGGGGATGCACATCACCATGCCCACCCACAGCGCGGCGAAGTGGTACCAGCGCCACGTTCGCTGCGCCAGTGTGGTGGGCGCCAGGTCCTCGTTCCAGAGGTTTGCGGCGGGTGCGCCGCTCTGCGATGGGGTTGTCATGTGGGATGTCTCCTGCGTGTGGGCTGTTTTCTTGGCTGTGTTGTCATTCCCCTCCTGCCGCCGCCCGGTCTTCGCCGGGCTTTGTCACTCATTCATTCATTCAATCAGGCATGGCTGTCGGCCCGCATCGGGTTGTTGGGGTGCGTGGTCCAGTTGGCGTACTTGCCGACCACCGGGTGGCCGGTGCGCGTGTCCATCTCGCCGGCTTTCAGCGTGCGCATCGACAGCGCGCCGGGCACGGGGCAGATCGACACGCACAGGTTGCAGCCGACGCACTCTTCTTCCTTCACCTCGAAGAAACGCATGCCGTCTTTGGTCGCGCTGATGGCCTGGTGCGAGGTGTCCTCGCACACCACGTGGCAGCGGCCGCACTGGATGCACAGGTCCTGGTGGATCACCGCCTTGTCGACGTGGTTCAGGTTGAGCTGCTGCCAGTCGGTGATGCTGCCGACCGCGCGGCCGCGCATCTGCTCGATGTTGGCGTAGCCCTTCTGGTCCATGAAGTTCGAAAGGCCATCGCACAGGTCCTGCACGATCTTGAAGCCGTAGACCATCGCGGCGGTGCACACCTGCACCGAGCCGCTGCCCAGTGCGATGAACTCGGCCGCGTCGCGCCAGGTCGAGACGCCGCCGATGCCCGAGATCGGAAGGCCCGCCGTCTGCGGGTCGCGCGCGATCTCGGCCACCATGTGCAGCGCGATCGGCTTGGCGCCGGGGCCGCAGTAGCCGCCGTGCGAGCCCTTGCCATCGGTGTGCGGGAACATCGCCATCGCGTCCAGGTCCACGCCCATGATCGAGTTGATGGTGTTGATGAGGCTCACCGCATCGGCGCCGCCTTTCTTCGCAGCGCGCGCGGCGGGGCGGATGTCGGCCACGTTGGGCGTGAGCTTCACGATCACCGGCAGCTTGGAGTAGTGCTTGCACCACTCGG
The DNA here is from genome assembly GCF_014302995.1 of Variovorax sp. PAMC26660. Taxonomy (NCBI): domain Bacteria; kingdom Pseudomonadati; phylum Pseudomonadota; class Betaproteobacteria; order Burkholderiales; family Comamonadaceae; genus Variovorax; species Variovorax sp. PAMC26660. The sequence goes on along the minus strand of NZ_CP060295.1, from coordinate 1,137,350 downwards.
CCACCATCTGGATGTATTCGGGCACCTGGCCCACGGCCGCGCCCATGCCGCGCTCGCTCATGCCGTGCGGGCAGCCGAAGTTCAGCTCGATGCCGTCGCAGCCGGTGTCCTCGACCATCGGCAGGATGTTCTTCCATGCCTCTTCGGTGCACGGCACCATGATCGAGGCCACCACCGCGCGGTCGGGCCAGTTGCGCTTGACGCGCGCCATCTCGTCGAGGTTGGTGCGCAGCGGGCGGTCGGAGATCAGCTCGATGTTGTTGAAGCCGGTCACGCGGCGGTCGGCCGCATAGGACACGGCATAGCGCGGGCCGTGCACGTTGACCACGTTCGGGTCTTCGCCCACGGTTTTCCACACCACGCCGCCCCAGCCGGCCTCGAAGGCACGGACCACGTTGATCTCTTTGTCGGTCGGTGGCGCAGAGGCCAGCCAGAAGGGGTTCGGGCTGCGGATGCCCACGAAGTCGATGCTCAGGTCTGCCATGTGAATTGCTCCTGTCGCGGCAAGGCGCGCACGGATGGGATGTGAGGAAAGGAAGATCGGTGCGGTCGCGTCAGGCGGCGCGCAGATGGCGGTCGATGGACAGCGCGGCCTGCTTGCCGTCTTCCACCGCCTCGACCGTGAGGTCGCGCCCGCCGAAGCGCGCGTCGCCGCCGGCCCAGACCTTCGGGCGCGAGCTGCGGCCTTCCGCATCGGTGCTGATGCGACCGCCCTGCAACTGCAGGCCACCGTCTTCCAGCGCGGTCGCGACAAAGCTCTGGCCGATGGCGCACAGCACCATGTCGGCCTGCAGCGCGAGGCTCTCGCCCGTCTCGACCAGCTTGCCGTCGACCAGCGCGGTGCGCGCAAAGTCGATGCCGCGCAGCACGCCGCCCTTGGCGCGCAGCGCCTTCGGCGCGGCCCAATGGATGATGCGCACGCCGTTGTCCTTGGCCCAGCTCTGCTCGTCGGGCGATGCGCCCATGCCCTCGGTGCCGCGCCGGTAGACGATGCTCACGTCTTCCGCGCCGAGCTTGCGCGACTGCACGGCCGCATCCACGGCGGTCATGCCGCCGCCGATCACCACCACATGGCGGCCGATGGCCACGTCGGCCGGCGATGCGGCCTGCCGCAGTTCGGCGATGAAGTCCACCGCGTCGCGCACGCCGGTCTGCTCGCCCAGGCCCAGCGTGTTCACGCCGGCCAGGCCGAGGCCAAGGAACACCGCGTCGTAGTCGGTGGCGAGCGCATCGAGGTACAGTTCGCGGCCCAGCGCGTGGTTGTTGCGCACCTCGATGCCGCCGACCGACAGCAGCCACTCGATCTCGCGTTGCGCGAAGTCGTTCACCGTCTTGTAGCTGGCCAGGCCGTATTCGTTCAGTCCGCCGAGCTTGGGGCGGGCATCGAACAGCGTCACCTGGTGGCCCAGCACCGCGAGGCGGTGCGCGCAGGCCAGGCCGGCCGGACCGGCGCCGACGATGGCCACGCGCTTGCCGGTGTCGGCCGCGCGCACGAAGAGCGGCGCGCCGGGCGCGTCGAAGAAGGCGTCGGTCGCGTGGCGCTGCAGCAGGCCGATTTCCACCGGCTTGCTCTCGTTGCTGTTGCGCACGCAGGCCTGCTCGCACAACACCTCGGTCGGGCAGACGCGGGCGCACATGCCGCCCAGCGGGTTCTCTTCGAGGATGGTGCGCGCCGCGCCGCGCAGGTTGCCATCGGCGATGCGGCGGATGAAGGTCGGGATGTCGATGCCCGTGGGGCAGGCCGTCTGGCAGGGCGCGTCGAAGCAGTAGTAGCAACGCTCGGCCTCGATGTTGGCCTGCACCACGTTCAGCGGCGGGTGGGCGTCGCAGAAATTCTTTGCGTACTGCTCGGGGTTGAGGCGGCCCGCGCGCACATCCGATGCCAGGTGTGCGGTGGGAGCGACGGGATTCATCGTGCTGCTCATGGGCGTTCAAGCTCCAGGGTCGTGGTGGGGATCTGTGTGCGATATGAGAGATCGAGCCCTCATGAAGTTTGACCAAGTGGTCGAATGTCGCGATGATTCAGCAAACAAGGGGTGCCGCCCATACACAGTTGATGCGGCGAGCGAGAAAGTGTTTGCCGCAGCGGACCATGCTGTTTGGTGCACTGTCCAGCACAGTTCCCAAGGGCAAACCCTCTCTCGTACCGAGACACGGGTTTCGAAGGAGACACAGCGATGCAGAGTTCACGCAACGCCCCGGCGCTGCTCCCACCGGCGCAAGCCGGTGCCGGATGGATGCAGGGCCTGATGGGCGAGATGGACGACGCCGGCCCCGGCCTCGGGCTGGCGCAACGCCTCGTGGTGGGCGTCGAGCTGCGCGTCATCGACGGGCGCCTGGCACCCGGCACCAAGATGCCTTCGGTGCGCGCGCTGGCCGGCAAGCTGGGCATCAGCACCTTCACCGTCACCGAGTCGTACAGCGCGTTGCGCGCTCGCTCGGTGCTGGCCTCGCGGCCGGGCAGTGGCTACTACGTGCTGCATCGGCCGTCACGCACAACGCTTGACGACACCGGATCAATGCAGTGCGCGGTCGAGCAGACGACGGGCGAAGACAGGCCACCACCTGCCGAGTACCGGGGCGATGACCTCGTGCGCGAAGCCATGCGCCGTGTGGCCCGCGCCGCGCCCGACTGGGACAGCGGCACGCGTCCCAGCTTCGGCCTGCCACGGTTGCGCGAACTGATCGCCACGCGCCATCGCGCCGAGTTGCCCGCGATGGGACCGCAGCAGGTGATGACGGCCGCAGGCAGCCTCGGCGCGGTGATGTGCCTGCTGCAGGCATGGACCGAGCCCGGCGATGCGGTGCTGGTCGAATCGCCTGCGCCGCGCCAGTTGCGCCGGCTGATCCACACGCTGGGCCGACGCATGCTCGAAGTGCCACGGCGCGGCGGCTGCCTGGACATCGGCGCGCTCGACAGTCTTGCCGCGCTGTTGTCTGCGGCAAGCCGGCAGCGCCTGCTTTTCCTCTCGACCGCCGTTTCCAATCCGCTGGGCGTGTGCATGAGCCCGCAAGGCGCGCATCAGGCGCTGCAGGCCGCCGAGCGCCACGACCTGCGCGTGATCGAGATGGACACCTGGCGCGGGCTCTCGCCGCTGCAGGCACCGAGCCTCGCGGCGATGGACGGCCTGCAGCGCGTCGCACAAGTCGGCGGCGTATCGACCACGCTCTCGGCCAAACTGCGGCTCGCGCATGTGCTGCTGCCGCAGCGCTGGGTCGACGACGCTGCATTGCGCTGCCTGCACACCACGCTCGGACCGAGCGAGTTCGAGGAACGCGTGGCCTGCGAGGTGCTGGCCGATGCCAGCTATCCGCGCTTCCTGCAGAAGCTCCACACCGCGCTGAAGATTGCCGGCGAGCGCACCTTGTCGTTGCTCACCGGCGCGGGCCTGCAGGCGCTGTGCGTGCCCGATGGCGGCCCCTTTCTCTGCGCCGGCTGGCCGCCCGGCAGCGAGCCGCGACCGACCAGCGACGCGGTGCTGCAAGAGGCGCGCAAGCAGAGCCTGCCGCTCGCGGCCGCTGCAGATTTCACCGGCACGCCGCAACCCTTCGCGTGGTATCGCTTCAACGTGGCGCATTGCGGCGACGAGCGGCTCGTGCGCTTCCTCGCGCGGATGAAGAACCCATGAGCGCCGCGCGTGCACCGGCCGTGAAGCGGCAGACCCGCCGCCAGAACATCGAGAGCGCCATCCTCGCCGTGGCACAGGAACGCTTCGCGCTGCACGGCTACGGCGGCGTGTCGGTCGACGACATCGCAGCCGATGCGGGAATTTCCAAGCAGAGCCTGCTGTACTACTTCCCTTCAAAGAAGGCCTTGTACAGCCGCGTCTTCAACGATGTGCTCGATTCGTGGCTTTCCAATCTCAACAGCCTCGCGGATGCCGACCTCGATCCGCATGCCGCGCTGGAGCGCTACGTCACGCAGAAGCTGCAGTTCTCCTACGACTACCCTTCGGGCTCGCGCCTGTTCGCGCAGGAGATCATTTCGCAGGCGCCGCAATGCGCTGACGACATCGAGGCCAAGCTCGTACCCGCCTTCCGCGCAGAGGCCGCCGTGCTCAACCGCTGGATGGCCAATGGCGACGTGGCGCCGCTGCCTGTGCCACATCTGCTGTTCACGCTGTGGGCCATGACGCAGACCTATGCCGACTTCGCATGGCAGATGCGCATGCTGCTGGGCAAGCAGGCGCTGGAGCCGGCCGATTTCGACCTCGCCCGCGAGACCATCATCCGCATGCTCGAGGGGGCGTTGGGCCTCACACGGCCTGCCACTTCAGCCGTCGTCACGAGCCAGCAAGACCAGCGTCGGATAAATCGCACGTAGTGTGAATTTTTGTTGACGCTCGCATTGCTGCATCGCAATAATCCGCGCATCTTGTTTTTTGGAGCGCCGCGCGTGGACAGTGCCAGTAGTTGTAGCAGTGATGCAAAGCGTGCCTTGATGGCCGCTGTTGCCTGCCCGGCCTCCTGAACGCCCGCTTCCCGGGTTGAGGTCGCCGAGCCGACCGCAGCCCTTGCCGATGCCCTGACTCCCTTCGGAGGCCAGGCATCGCGCCCATCTCCTCACGCCCGATTCATTGATCCTCCGCCCGGGGTGGCCCGATCGCGTTCGCGATCTTTCGGCCTCCCTCCGGGCGGTCTGTGCGCGTGCGTCCATGCAGCGGAGCTTCGTTGCATCAACCCGCCCGAAAGGGCCCAGGAGAAGACCGTGGACCCAGACCCTAGTTGGCGCTTGCGCGCGCCTGCCCATCCTTCGCCTCTTTCATTGAACCCGCATCCGGCATTGCCCCGGAGGCCTCGACTCGCCTGAACACAGGCGTGAGGACTCCTGCGCGCCGATGCCGCAGGAGTCCCCGTCATGTTCGCTCTCGCTCACCGCCGTGAGACCTTGCGCCGCGCGCTGCATGCCGCGCTGGCGCAGCGCCGGCCCCAGGCCTTGCAGGCTCTGCTGTACAGCCACGGCGCCGCCGCATTCGCCGCCACCCTCTCGCCCTGCTCGGGTCGCGTCATTGCCGACGCGCTCTCGACCTTGCCTGCTCCGCAGCGCAACGAAGTCTTTCGCCACCTGACCCGCGCGGCCCGCAGCCGCTGCGCGCAGGTCGGCGGCCGAGCGTTCGATGTGCGCCCTGCGATGGGCTTCTTCGCGCGCCTGCTTTCTTTCTGCCTGCCGCTGCGAGGGGCGCGGCTGTGACCGCGGCCCATTCCACAACAACAGATATCTCGATCCCGAGGAGAAGACTCATGAAAAGAACATTCATCGCCACCCTTGTTTCGGTGGCCGCCAGCATCGTGCTGGCAGGCTGCGACGTGGGCAAGATGCTCGCGTCCTCCGCCGCTGCGCAGCCTGTGCCGGCCGCGCGCGCCGTGGTGCACGACGGCGCAGTCGTCGCCTTGCCCGAGAACTCTCCATTGCGCGCATCGATCCAGGTGGCCGCAGCGGAATCGCGCTCGGTGGAGCGGCCGATCAGCGCGCCCGGCAGCATCGAGGCCGCGCCCGAAAAACTCGTCAAGGTCACTTCGCCGGTGACGGGCCGCATCGTCAAGCTGCAACGCGCGCTGGGCGATCCGGTCAAGGCTGGCGACGCGCTCTTCACGCTCGACTCGGCCGACCTGAGCACCGCCTTCGGCGATGCCACCAAGGCCGATGCCGCACTGCGCCAGTCGCGCCGCGACTTCGAGCGCCAGAAGCTGCTGTTCGAGGCCGAGATCACCGCGCGCAAGGACTACGAAGCGGCCGAACTCGCCTACGGCGCCGCCACCAGCGATGCGCAAGTCGCGAAGAACCGCCTGGCGCAATTGGGCGCTTCGGCCGGTGCAGGCTCGCACCGCGAATACGTGCTGCGCTCGCCCATCAGCGGCCGCGTGATCGAGATGACCGGCGCACAGGGCGGCTACTGGAACGACATCAACGCGCCGATCATGACGGTGGCCGATCTGTCGACCGTGTTCCTCACCGCCAACGTGTCGGAGAAAGACATCGCCGCACTGCGCGTCGGCCAGAAGGCGCGCATCGATCTCAACGCCTACCCCGACCAGGCCTTCGACGGCACCGTCAAGTACATCGGCGAGGTGCTCGATGCCGACACGCGCACGGTGAAGGTCCGCGTGGCCGTCGACAACCGCCGCGGCCGCTTTCGCCCGGGCATGTTCGCCAAGGTGGTGTTTTCGGGCGAGGCGCATCCCGCAGTGGTCGTGCCTGCGTCCGCGTTGGTGCAGAGCGGCCTCTACACCAAGGTCTTCGTGGAGAAGGGCGCCTTCACCTACGAAGCGCGCAACGTGGCCGTGGGGCCGGTCATCGGCGACCGCGTCGAGATTCTTTCGGGGCTCAAGGCCGGCGAGCGCATCGCCGTGAAGGAAGGGGTGCTCCTCAATGATTGAGCGCCTCGTCACCCTGTGCTTTCGCCGGCGCGGCATCGCGTGGATCGTGTTCGCCTTCGTCGCGCTCTATGGCTGGACCTGCTGGAAGCAACTGCCCATCGAGGCCTATCCCGACATTGCCGACGTCACCTCGCAGGTCGTCACCCAGGTGCCGGGCCTTGCGGCCGAAGAAGTCGAGCAGCAGATCACCGTGCCGCTGGAGCGCGAACTGCTGAGCACGCCGGGCCTGCATGTGCTGCGCTCCAAGAGCACCTTCGGCCTGTCGCTGATCGTCGTGGTGTTCAAGGACGGCGTGGACGGCTACTGGTCGCGCCAGCGCCTGCAGGAGCGCATCGGCCGCGTGACGCTGCCCTACGGCGCTGCACCCGGCCTCGATGCCTACACCTCGCCCATCGGCGAGATCTACCGCTACACGCTGGAATCGAAGACGCGCAACCTGCGCGAGTTGTCGGAGCTGCAGTTCTGGACCGTCATCCCGCGCCTGAAGAAAGTCAGCGGCGTGATCGACGTGGCCAACTTCGGCGGGCTGACCACGCAGTTCATGCTCGCGCTCGATCCGGCGAAGCTGGTGCAGTACGGCGTGACGCTGCAGCAGATCAAGGACGCCATCAACGCCAACAACGGCAGCGCCGGCGGCAGCCTGATGAACCGCGGCGAGCAGGCCTACGTGGTGCGCGGCTCCGGGCTCATCGGCTCGCTGCAGGACATGGGCAACGTGGTGGTCACGGCCAAGTCCGGCACGCCGGTGCTGGTGAAGGACCTGGGCACGCTCAGCTACGGCAACGTCGAGCGGCGCGGCATTCTCGGCAAGGACGACAACCCCGACACCATCTCCGGCATCACGCTGCTGCTGAAGGACGCGCAGGCCTCGCAGGTCATAAAGGGCGTGCACGCGGCCGTGCAGGACCTGAACGACCACCTGCTGCCCAAGGACGTCAAGGTCGTGCTCTACCTCGACCGCGCCTCGCTCATCGATGCCACCACGCACACGGTCGGCAAGACGCTGATCGAGGGCATCGTGCTGGTCACGCTGGTGCTGCTGCTGTCGCTCGGCAGCCCGCGCGCGGCGGCCATCGTGGCGCTGACCATTCCGCTGTCGATGCTGATCGCCTTCATCTTCATGCGGCATCTGCAGGTGCCGGCCAACCTGCTGTCTCTGGGCGCGATCGACTTCGGCATCCTGGTCGACGGCGCGGTGGTGCTGGTCGAAGGCATCCTGCGGCGGCGCGAGCGGGCGCAAGACAAGCCGCTGACCCCGGCCGATGCCATCGCCGCCACGGTGCAGGTGGCGCGGCCGATCTTCTTCGGCATGCTGGTCATCATCGCGGCCTACCTGCCGCTGTTCGCCTTCCAGCGCATCGAATACAAGCTGTTCTCGCCGATGGCTTTCGCGGTGGGTTCGGCACTGGTCGGCGCGCTGCTGGTGGCGCTCACGCTCATTCCGGGGCTGGCGTACCTCGCGTTCCGCAAGCCGCGCCGCATCTTCCACAACCGGCCAATGGAATGGCTGACGGTGCGCTACGAGGCCTTCCTGTCGTGCGCCCTGGGCAAGGGGCGCTGGGTGATGGTGACATGCGCGTTGGCGCTGCTGGGCGTGCTCGGCCTGGGCAGCACCATCGGCCGCGACTTTCTTCCCTACCTGGATGAAGGCTCGCTCTGGCTGCAGGTGACGATGCCGCCGGGCATCACGCTCGAAAAGGCGACCGGCCTTGCGAACGAACTGCGCCGCGCCACGCGCGAGTTTCCGGAGGTCTCGTACATCGTGACGCAGACCGGCCGCAACGACGACGGCACCGATCCGTGGACCGTCTCGCACATCGAGGCCAGCGTCGGCCTGCATCCGTACGACACCTGGAAGTCGGGCCTGAGCAAGCAGGAGCTGATCGCCAGGCTGGCCGAGCGCTACAAGCAGTTGCCCGGCTTCTCGGTCGGCTTCATGCAACCCATGATCGACGGCGTGCAGGACAAGCTCTCGGGCGCGCACAGCGACCTGGTGGTGAAGGTCTACGGCGACAGCCTGGACGAGATGCGCCGAATCGCGGGCGACGTGATCGGTGTGCTCGAAAAGGTGCCTGGCGCCGTCGACGTGGCCATCGACCAGGAGCCACCGCTGCCCAACCTGAAGATCGACATCGACCGCGCGGCCGCTGCGCGCTACGGCATCAACGTGGCCGATGTGAGCGACCTGATCTCCACCGGCATGGGTGGCACGGCCATCGGGCAGGTCTATGTGGGCGAGAAGAACTACGGCATGACGGTGCGCTTTCCCGAAGCGACCCGCAACGACCCGGACGCCATCGCCGGCCTGATGCTCACGGCCCCCAACGGCGCGAAGGTGCCGCTCGGGCAGGTGGCGAAGATCCGTACCGTGTCGGGCGAGACCACCATCACCCGTGAGTCGTCGCGGCGGCACCTCACGGTCAAGCTCAATGCGCGCAATCGCGACCTCTCGAGCTTCCTGGCCGAAGCGCAGTCCGCCATCGAGCGCGACGTGCACTACGACCACCAGCGCTTTCAGATCGCCTGGGGCGGCCAGTTCGAGAACCTCGAACGCGCACAGGCCCGGCTCGTGGTGATCCTGCCGATGACGCTGGCGATCATGTTCCTGCTGCTGTTTGCCGAGTTCGGCAACCTGCGCCAGCCGGCGATGGTGCTGCTGGTGGTGCCGCTCGCCATGCTCGGCGGCCTGGCGGCGCTGCACCTGCGCGGCATGACGCTGAACGTGTCGAGCGCGGTCGGCTTCATCGCGCTGTTCGGTGTGGCCGTGCTCAACGGCGTGCTGATGATCTCGCAGATCAACCGGCTGCGGCGCGAAGACGGTCTGCCGCTGCGCGAGGCCGTGATCGAGGGCGCACGCAGCCGCATCCGCCCCGTGCTCGTGACCGCCACCGTGGCCGCCTTCGGCCTCACGCCCGCGATGCTGGCGATGGGGCTGGGCAGCGACGTGCAGCGGCCGCTGGCCACCGTCGTCGTGGGCGGCCTCGTCACCGCCACCTTGTTGACGCTGGTGCTGCTGCCGGCGCTCTACCACCTTGTCGAAACACGGGCCGAGGCCGCCGCCAAGCGGCGCGCCCAGGCCGAAACGGCCGCGCCGGACGCGGGCCTCCTGGAGCAAGCATGAAGAAAAAGAACATCCATTGGCACGGCTTTGGTATGGCGCTGCTGTCGCTGTGTACGGGCATTGCCTGCGCACAAGGCACGGCTTCGGCCGTGGCCACCGGTGCAACGGTGGTCGATTTCGCGAGCTATCTCGTCGCCGTCGAGAAGCACAGCCTCGATCTCGCATCGCAGCGCGAGTCGATCACCGCGGCAGAGGCCGGCGTGTCGATCGCGGGCGTCATGCCCGACCCGAAGCTCACCCTCGGCTACGGGCCGAAGGAGTTCAGCAGGACCGTCGCACTGAAGCCACCAGTCAGCCGCACGGTCGCCCTCGAATGGGAGATCGAGACCGGCGGCAAGCGCGACAAGCGCATCAAAGTTGCGAAGAGCAACGTGAAGTTGACCGAAGCGAACGTGGAAGGCTTCAAGCACCAGCTCTACAGCGATTCGGCCACCGCCTTCGCGGAAGCTTGCCGCACGCGCGAAGCACTGGTGCGGCAGGAGTCGTCGCTGCGCTCGCTGTCCGACGTCGTGCGTGCCAACGAAGTGCGCCGCAAGGCGGGCGATGCGGGCGGCCTGGAGCTGCTGCAGTCGCGCACCGAGCGCGACCAGTTCCAGGCCGGGGTGGTCAAGGGGCGTGCCGACGCGCAGGCTGCGCTGCTGAACCTGTCGGTGCCGCTGGGACAGCGCTTCGGCGAACTGTTCGCACAGCCCCGGCTGGACTGCGACTTCGCCGCGTTCACACCGGGCGACGACGTCGATGCGCTGATCCGCCAGGCGCTCGATGCGCGCGACGAAGTGCTGATCGCCCGCGCGACCCTCGACAACACACGCGCCAACGCCGAACTCGTGCAAGCCAACCGCTACGTCGGCCCCACCGTGAAGCTGACGGCCGGCCGCACGCCCATCGGCCGCAGCACCTTCGACGGCGACGGCAAGGAGACCCCCGGCTCGCCGGTCTCGCGCACGCTGGCGGTGGAAGTGTCGATGCCGCTTCCGTTCTCGCGCCTGCAAAAGGGCGAGGTGATCCAGGCCGAGTCGGCCGTCACGCAGGCGATGCTGGGCCTGCGCGCCGCCGAGCTGAAGATCGATGCCGATGTGCGCACCAGCCACGCGCAGTTTCTTGCCGCGCGCGAGAACCTGCGGCGGTATCGCGAGTCCGTGCTCGCGGATTCGGACAAGGTGCTTTCGGGCATCCGCCTGTCGTACCGCAACGGGCAGGCCTCGCTGCTGGAGTTCCTGGCGGCGCAGCGCTCGGCCGACGACGCGTTCCTCGCGTACCTGCAGGCGCGGGCCGACCTGGCCGCTGCCACCGTCCAGCTTCAACTGAGCATCGGGCAGCACCCCGTGCTCTGAGCTTCAGAGAGAAAGAAAGGAAATCCGTCATGGCCGAATTCGATTCCGGACACGGAGCCCGCTGGCTTCATCACCGCCTGACGCTGATCGTCCATGCCGAGGCGCTGGAAGCTGCGCGCGAGGCGTTGCGCTGCAGCTTCTTCGATGCGCGCCTGTACTGGCGCCGCGCGCAGGAGCAGCCGCTGGGCGTGCCGCTCGCGAAATGGGCGCTCAGCGGCGAGTTCCAGGGGCAGTTGGGCAGTGCGACCCGGCTGGTGCAGTGTCTGGCGCTGCATCTGCAGGTGTTGCCGGTGGTGCTGCTGCGTCTCGAAACCCTGGGCTCCGCGTCAACGCACAATCCGCCTGCCACATTCTGGGGGGATGATGGGGCAGTCGACGCAAGCAGTCCCCGGCCTGTGAGTCCTTTGCCTGACAGGAAAGTCCATTCCTTTGCTGGAGCGCTGAAATGAAATCCTGCGTTTTTGTTTGTCGCGTTGTGCGATTGAGGCGCTGCTTTTCAGGGCGCGCACACGCCGACGGCGTGCTCTGCTCCGCGAATGTCCCCCGCTTCGCTCCTCCTTCATTTCGCTGCGCAGAGCACACCGCCGGCGTGAGCGTGATCAGAGCCGTCGTTGATCGGCGCAAGCCAGCAGCGTGTCCAGGTGCGAATGACGCCGGGTACTCCCCGCAGCGAAATAAAGGAGGAGGGGCGCGCAGCGCCCCGGGGGACATTCGCGGAGGGGAGTACCCGGTGTCATTCGCACACGCCCTGAACAACGGAGCCCCGAACAACAGCGCCAAGAACAACAGCGCTAAAAACGCCCCGACAAATTCAATGCATCGCGAGTCACGCGATCACACCGTGGAGCAACGAGGATGAATTTTCTCCAGACTTGGTTCGTCGCCTTCCTGAACAGCCGCCGCACCTCCCGACTCTTCGGCCGGGGCGAGATGCTGGAAACCGTGGCCGGCGGCCGCAGCGCCTCGCAGCCCATCTCCGACCGCCTGGCGCGCGACCTGTTCCGCGCGGCCGACGACGACGTGCCATCGCTGCTGGTGCGGCTCGACTCCCATGAAGACGGCCTGAGCGACGCCGAAGCCCAGCGCCGGCTGGAAACCGTCGGCACCAACGAAGTGGCGCACGAAAAGCCGCTGCCCTGGTGGCTGCACCTGTGGCATTGCTACAAGAACCCGTTCAACCTGCTGCTGACGCTGCTCGCCATCGTCTCCTACGTCACCGAGGACACCAAGGCCACCGTCGTCATCGGCACCATGGTGCTGCTGTCGACGCTGATCCGCTTCGTGCAGGAAGGCCGCTCCAACCGCGCAGCCGAAAACCTCAAGGCGCTGGTCAGCAACACGGCCACGGTGATCCGGCGCGACCTGCGCACCGAGGCCGCCGAAGTCGCCGAGCGCTACTTCGAGGCCCGGCCGCTCGCGCGCCATGCGCCCAGCCGCGTCGAGCTGCCCATCAAGGACCTGGTGCCCGGCGACCATATCGTGCTGTCGGCCGGCGACATGATTCCGGCCGACTGCCGCATCCTCACGGCCAAGGACCTGTTCGTCAGCCAATCGGCCATGACCGGCGAATCGCTGCCGGTGGAAAAGTTCGTCGAGCGGCAAAGCGGCGCGCACAGCCCACTGGAGCAGGCCAATATCGTGTTCATGGGCACCAACGTGGTGTCGGGTTCGGCCATTGCGCTGGTCATTGCCACCGGCAACCGCACCTACTTCGGCACGCTGGCCACGCGCGTCACCGCCACCGACCGCACGCCCACCGCGTTCCAGGCCGGCGTCAACAGCGTGAGCTGGCTGCTGATCCGCTTCGCGCTGGTGATGGTGCCCATCGTGCTGCTGGTCAACGGCTTCACCAAGGGCGACTGGACCGAGGCCTTTCTCTTTGCGCTGTCGGTGGCCGTGGGCCTGACGCCCGAGATGCTGCCGATGATCGTGACCTCGACGCTGGCCAAGGGCGCGGTGCTGCTGTCGCGCAAGAAGGTGATCGTCAAGCGGCTGGACGCCATCCAGAACTTCGGCGCGATGGACGTGCTGTGCACCGACAAGACCGGCACGCTGACGCAGGACAAGATTTTCCTGGAGCGCCACACCGACGTGTTCGGCAACGAGTCCACCGAGGTGCTCAAGTTCGCCTACCTCAACAGCTACTACCAGACGGGCCTGAAGAACCTGCTGGACCGCGCGGTGCTGGAGCACGTGGAGCTGCAGTCCGAACTCAAGCTGGGGCAGGACTACGGCAAGGTCGACGAGATTCCCTTCGACTTCCAGCGCCGGCGCATGTCGGTGGTGGTGTCGGAGCGCGAAGACCACCACGAGCTGATCTGCAAGGGCGCGGTCGAGGAAATGCTCAGCATCTGCACACGCGTGCACGAGAACGGCCGCGACGTGCCGCTGGACGAAGAGATGCTGGAGCGCGTGCGCCAGATCACCCGCGACCTGAACCATGAAGGCCTGCGCGTGGTGGCCGTGGCCATGAAGGAAACGCCGTCGCGCGCGGCCGCGTATTCGGTGGCCGACGAGTCCGGACTCACGCTGGTCGGCTACGTAGCCTTTCTCGATCCACCGAAGGAATCGACCGCGCCCGCGCTCAAGGCCCTGGCCGAGCACGGCGTGACGGTGAAGGTGCTGACCGGCGACAACGAACTCGTGACCGGCAAGGTCTGCCAGCAGGTGGGCCTGAAGGTCGAGGGCATTCTGCTGGGGCAGCACATCGATCGCATGAGCGACAAGTCGCTGGCGCACGCGGTGGAGGTCAACAACGTCTTTGCCAAGTTGTCGCCGCTGAACAAGGAGCGGCTGGTGCGCGCCATGCGCGACAACGGCCACGTGGTCGGCTTCATGGGCGACGGCATCAACGACGCGCCAGCGCTGCGCGCGGCCGATATCGGCATTTCGGTGGACAGCGCGGTCGACATTGCGAAGGAAGCGGCCGACATCATCCTGCTCGAAAAGAGCCTGATGGTGCTGGAGGCCGGCGTGATCGAAGGGCGCAAGACCTTCAGCAACATGCTGAAGTACATCCGCATGACGGCCAGCTCCAACTTCGGCAACGTGTTCTCGGTGCTGGTGGCCAGCGCGTTCCTGCCATTCCTGCCGATGCTGCCGCTGCAGCTGCTGGTGCAGAACCTGCTGTACGACATCTCGCAGATCGCCATTCCCTTCGACAACGTCGACGAGGAACTGGTGAAGAAGCCGCTGACCTGGAATCCCGGCGACATCGGCCGCTTCATGGTCTTCTTCGGGCCGATCAGCTCGGTGTTCGACATCACGACCTTCGTGCTCATGTGGCATGTGTTCGGCGCGAACAGCGAAGGGCAGCAAGCCCTGTTCCAGTCGGGCTGGTTCGTGGTGGGGCTGCTGACGCAGACGCTGATCGTGCACATGATCCGCACGCCGAAGCTGCCCTTCATCGGAAGCCGCGCGGCCTGGCCGCTGACGGTGATGACGCTGCTCATCATGGCCGCCGGCATCTTCCTGCCGATGGGGCCGCTGGCCGGCTACTTCAAGCTGCAGGCGCTGCCGTTGGGCTACTTCCCATGGTTGGTGGCCATCCTGCTGGGCTACGCGGTGCTGACGACGCTCATGAAGCGCTACTACATCCGGCGTTTCGGCTGGCAGTGACGGGGAGAGATGCGTGCGAGCGGAAATCTTCCGGTTGCGCGTCGCAAGCCTCGCCACCCACCCAGCAGCCTTCGTGTGCCATCGCCTCCGAGGGCAGGCCGATGTGGATGGCCGAAGGCGATCCCATCGCTTCTCCCTGTCGAACCGTCACGGAAAGCTCTGCGTTGCCGACCAGTCCGAGGTGGCGCAGGCCCCAGGCCAGCGCCGCAGCGGCGATGCCCGTGGCTGCGTCTTCGGGGTAGCCGGAGGACTTTGGAAACTGCCGCGCGCTGACCGTGTCGGCCTCATTCCGCGACATGGCATAGGGATACAGGCCGGTGGAGCCGAGGCGCTCGCACAGCGATTCGACACGCGCAAAGTCCACACGCAAGGCGTGCAGTTGTGCGGTGTCTGCCAGACGCAAGAGCGTCTTGACGCGGCTGGTGGCGGCGTTGAGCACCGGCCCCGCGATCTGATCGACGTCGATGCCCAGGCATTGCGCGATCTCTTCGACGAGCGACGGTTGCGTCACCTCCTGCACCGTCGCACGCGGCTGGCTGATCTGCACCGTGCCATCGACGCGCCGGCCGGTGACGGTGCCGCTGAGCGTTTCAATGGCGACGGGCGCGCCGTCCCATTCGCCGCGCCGGTGCAGCAGCCAGAGCGCGGCGACGGTGGCGTGCCCGCACATCTCCATCTCGTGGTTCGGCACGAAGTAGCGCATGCGCAGGCGGTGTGCGGGCGTGGTCGGCTTCAGCACGAAGACGGACTCGTGGCCGCTGAGCCGTGTGTTCTCTTGCATCTGCGCGGTGGAGAGCGCATCGGCATCGAGCCAGACTGGCGCGGGGTTGCCGCCGATGGCCTTGTCGGGGCCCACGAAGACGCGGATGTCGCGGGCGCGCGAAACGGAAGTCGTCGACATCGTCATTCGGCCCTCGCGTTGACCGAGCGGGCGATGTTGCCCCACAGCTTGATGTCGCCGCGGATCTGTTCCTCGAACACCTCGGGCCGCACGCTCCACGGGGTCACGCCCTTGGCGAGCATGTCGGCGCGCAGTGCCGGGTCATATGCGACAAGGAGTGACCATGCACGCGAACACCCGCCCGACGGCACCCCGCCAATCGCTGTTTGTCGAGCGGCTCTTGCACGACGCCACCATGGTGGCGAACACCAGCGACCGCTACGCCACCGAGCCGCACGTGCACGACTGCGACATGCTGTTCGTGCCCATCGCGGGCCGCTTCAGCGTGGGCGATGCACAAGGCGAGGTGCAGCGCCTGGGGCCCGGCCACTTCGTGTGGTTCGCGGCGGGCAACGCGCACTCGACCACCACGCTGACCGGCGGTCAGACGCATGTCGCGGTCTATGTCGATCCCGCGCTGTGGGCCACGGCGCTGCAGGCGCAGGGCGTGCAGCGGCCGGCGCAGGGCATGCGCTCGGGCAGCACGGCGCTGCGCGCGCTGTCGCAGCGGATGCTCGAGTCGGCGAAAGCCGGCACGGGGGAAAACTACGCGCTGTGCGGCGCGCTCGTCATGGAGGCCGCGCGGCTCAGCGGCAACCCGCTGTCGGATGGCGATCCCTCGTCGGCCCTGCTCGTGGCCGAGCTGCTGACCGAGGCCATCGACGGCGATCTCGCGCAGCCGCTGTCGCTCGATGCCTTCGCGCAGCAGCACCGGCTGTCGCGCCGGCAGGTGGAACGCATCTTCCGCATGAAGTACGGCGTGTCGCCGCTGGCCTACCTGCAGCGCCGGCGCATGGAGCGCGCCGTGTACCTGCTGGAGAACACGCGCGACTCGGTGTTGTCCATCGCACTGCAGGTGGGGTGGGAATCGGGTTCGTATCTCTCGCGGATGCTGGAGAAGACCTGGGCGAAAACCGCGACGCAGATCCGCGCTTCGGGTCTGAACAGCTAGCGGGCGTTGCCGCTCAGGCCGGCAGCGGCGCCTCCCACGCAAACCCCACGCCATACACCGACCGTATCCAGTCGTGCGAAGGCGTCACCGCGCCGAGTTTGCGGCGCAGGTTCTTCACGTGGCTGTCGATGGCGCGCTCGGTCACGTCCACCGTGTCATCGTAGGCCAGCTCGAGCAGGCGGGCGCGCGAGAAGATGCGGCCCGGATGCCGCGACAGCACCTGCAGCAGGCCGAACTCGCGCCGCGTGAGGTTCAGCGGCTCGCCTTCGAGCGACGCGCGCCAGTGCACGTCGTCGAGCACCAGCCCGGGTGCATCGCCTGGCATGCTGCCTTGTCCCGGTGCCACCCCCGGCGCGGTGCGCCGCAGCACGGCGCGCACACGCGCGACCAGCTCGCGCGGCGAGAAGGGCTTGCACACATAGTCGTCGGCGCCCAGCTCCAGGCCGAGCAGGCGGTCGACCTCCTCGATGCGCGCGGTGAGCATGATGATCGGGTGCGCCGTGTGTTCGCGCGCGCGGCGCAGCACCTCGATGCCGTCGAGCCGCGGCAGCATGATGTCGAGCAGCGTGAGGTCGGGCGGCTCGGCGACGATGCTGTCGAGCGCGCTCTGCCCGTCGGTGAAGTGCGCGGTGTCGTAGCCCGCGTGGCGCAGGTAGTCCTGCACCACCGAGGCGATGTCGATCTCGTCCTCGACGATGACGATGCGTGTCATGGCAATGCGGCCAGTGGCAGTGTGATGGTCAGGCGCAGCCCGCCCAGGGGCGAGGCCGACGCGTCGATGGTGCCGCCGTGCGCCTCGATGGTCGCGCGGCAGATCGAGAGGCCGAGCCCGGAACCGCCGAACTCGCGGCTGCGCGAGGTCTCGCCCCTGAACAGGCGGTCGAACAGCCGGGGCAGTTCGTTCTCGGGCAGGCCCGGCGCGCTGTCGTCGAACACCAGCGTGAGGCGGTTGCCGCTCCATGCGCCCTCGACCGTGACGTCGATGCGCAGCTTGCCGCCCGCATCGGTGTAGGACAGCGTGTTTTCAAGCAGGTTCATGAACACCTGGTGCAGCCGGTGCGCGTCGCCTTCGACCACCGGCTGCGCCGAGACCGCGATGAGGTCGATGGCGCGCCGGTCCACCGCGATGTCGCGCTTGGCGAAGCGGTCGCGCGTGTGGTCCAGCGCCTCTTTCAGCAGCGACAGCGGAAACACCGTGGTGGCCAGCAGGTCGCTTTGCGGCTCGCGCATGCTGCTGCGCAGGTCGTCGACCAGTTGGCCCAGCCGGATCACCTGCCGGTGCAGCCGCAGCGCGGTGCGCTCGTCGAAGCTGCGCACGCCGTCCTGCAGCGCCTCGATCTCGGCGCGCATCGCCGCCAGCGGCGTGCGCAGCTCGTGTGCCGCATCGGCCAGCCAGGCGCGGCGCGAGGCCTCGACGGTGTCAAGGCGCTGTGCCATGTCGTTGAAGGTCTTGCCGAGCAGGGCGAGTTCGTCGGAGCCATGCACCGCGACGCGCGTGGAAAGCCGCCCGCGCGCCACTTCCTGCGCGGCCTGCGTGAGTTCGTCGATGGGTTTGAACCAGCGGCGCGCCAGCAGCCATGAAAGCACCAGCGCAAAGGCCAGGCCGCACATGCCGGTCAGCACGATCACGCCCGACTGCCGCGCGATGAAGGCGCGGTCGGCTTCGCTTTCGAGGGCCTGCATGGGTGTCAGCGCCAGGTAGCCGATGACCGAGCGGCCACGGCGGATCGGCAGGCGCGCCGCATTCTCCAGGTCGACGCTCGCGCCGACCACGCGCACGCCTTTGGCGTCGAGCACGGCCAGCCGCTGGAAGATCGAATCCGCCATTTCGCGCGGATCGGGAAAGAACCACGGCGGCGGCATGCTCGGCAGCCGGCGGGGCAGCAGGTCGAGTTGCGGCGATGAAGGGGGCGGAGGCGGCGGCCCGCTGTTGTTGTCGGGCGTTCCCTGCGACTGTGCCTGGGCTTGTGCTTCGGCCTCGCGCATCGCGCGGTATCTGTACCAGGGCGGCAGCCGCCGCTCGTCGGCGCCTCCGGAGCCATCGGCCGTGGCCGCCAGCCGCCCCATCTGCAGGCGGTGCCAAGTGTCGTCGTTGTCGCGCAGGCTCTTCCAGTCGCCGTTGGCGACGTAGTGCTTGAGCACCAGTTGTGCGAGCCAGTCCATGCGCCGGATCTCGATCTCGGCCACGTAGGAGCCAAGGCCCCGCTGCAGCGCAAGGATCGAGAGACCGGCGAAGCTGAGCAGCAAGACGACCAGCATGGCGGCCAGCGCCAGGAAGATCTTGCGGGAAAGGGTCAGGCGCGGCATGGGCTCGGGGCAGGCATGGCCGCATTCTGCGACATGCGTTTCGGGCGGGCGGGCGTCATAGGCAAGGGGTAGATCTTCGGGGCGAAATGAGGAGGAATCTGGGAGAAGTGTTCTCCCATATTTCTCCCGATTCAAAACGCACAATGCGGGCCATGAACCCGGACACGGATTTGCCCCTGCTGCTGTCGCTCGTGCTGCGCTTCTGGCTGGTGGCCCACGCGTGGGTCCTGCTCGTGCGCTGGGCCGAGGCGCGCGTCACGCGGCCGACCGTGCCGAGCCCCGGGTCGATCGAGAAGGAAACGTCATGACACACCACAAAGAATCGCGGCCGGCCGGCCCGGCGGCATCTCTTCGCCGGCTCAGGCGGGCCGTTCGGCAAAGCTGAAGCCCACGCCGTAGATCGAGCGGATCCAGTCGTGCGAAGGCATGACCTGGGCCAGCTTCTTTCGCAGGTTCTTGATGTGCCCATCGACTGCACGCTCGTTCACGTCGAGCGCCTCGGGGAACGCGGCTTCGAGCAGCTTCGAGCGCGTGAACACCCGGCCGGGGTCGCGCGACAGCGCGCGCAGCAGCAACAGTTCGCGGCGCGTGAGGTCCAGCGAATGCCCCTCCAGGCAGGCGCCGGCGCGCGGGTCGGCGAAGTTCACCGCGGCCGAGGGCTTTGCGGCGTACTGGCGCAGCGCATGGCGGCGCAGCACGGTGTTGACGCGCGCCACCACTTCCCTGGGCGAGAAGGGCTTGCACACGTAGTCGTCGGCGCCCATGTCGAAGCCGCGCAGCCGGTCGGCCTCGCGCGTGCGCGCCGTCAGCATGATGATCGGATGGTCGCTGTGCGAGCGCACCTTCTCCAGCACACGCAGGCCGTCGATGTGCGGCAGCGCCACGTCGAGCAGCGTGAGCGCGGGCGGCGAACTCAGGATGCGGTCCAGCGCTGCCGCGCCGTCCTCGATCTGCTCGACCTCGTGGCCCGCGTTGCGCAGCGGGTCCATCAACACCCGGGCGCTGCTGTCGCGCCCGTCTTCCACCAGCAGGATGCGGCTCATGGCTGTGTCTCCTTCGGTCTTCATTCAGAAAGAAGTTCCGATCTGGAACTGAAAGCGCTGCGTGCGGTCCGCCGCGATGTTGTTGGCCGTGTCGGCCTTCTGGTACATCAGCGGCACCGCGTAGGCCAGCCGCAGCGGGCCCAGAGGCGAGATCCAGCTGATGCCGATGCCGGCCGATGCGCGCAGGCGGTTCTGCGCCTTCCATTGCGCGTCGGTCATGCCCGCGGTGCGGTCGGCGAAGACGTTGCCTGCATCGAAGAAGGTGTACAGCCGCAGCGTGCGGTCGTTGCCCGCGCCGGGAAAGGGTGTGCTGAACTCCATGTTGAAGATCGCCTTGCGCGTGCCGCCGAGCGCACCGGCGGTGACTGCGTCGGTGGGCCCGAGCGAGTTCTGCTCGAAGCCGCGAATGGAGCCCAGGCCGCCCGCGTAGAAATTCTTGAAGATCGGGAACGCGGTGCCGCCCAGCGCCTTGGCATAGCCGAGCTGGCCGTTGACGGCCAGTGTGTACTGCTTGGACAGCGGAAAGTACTGCTGGTACTGGTAGTTGGTCTTCAGGTAGCGCAGCTCGCTGCCCACGCCCAGCTCGAGGTTGGCGCTTTGCAGCCGGCCGCGCGTGGGCACCAGCGCGCTGTCGCGGTCGTCGCGCGACCAGCCGACGGTGGCGGGAATGCCCACCTTGGAATCGCCCGTGCAGACCACGCTCGGCGCGGTGCCCGTGCACTGGAAGTAGTTGAGGTAGGCCTGCGGCGTGGCGGTGTAGACATAGGAGCCATTGACCAGCGTGTAGGAGCCGTTGCTGCCCGGCGTGAAGGCATAGCGCTCGACGCCGATGCCCAGGTAGATCGTGTCCAGCTCGCCCACGGGAATGCCGAAGCGCACCGAGCCGCCGTCGCTTGCCAGCTTGTAGTTGCCGTCCGCTTCGTAGTAGGGGCGGGTGGTGGTGTGGAAGACGTTCAGCGTGCGCGAGATGCCGTCTTTCGTGAAGTACGGGTCGGTGGCGGTGAGCGAGATCGTGCGGTTGTACGAGCTGGTGTTGACCTGCACGCCGAGGTAGTTGCCGCTGCCGAACACGTTCTCCTGCGTGATGCCGAAGGTCAGCGAGATCTTGTCGGTCGACGAGTAGCCGGCGCCCAGTTGCAGCGAGCCTGTGGGTTTTTCGGTCACGTTGATCGACAGGTCGACCTGGTCGGGTGTGCCGCTGACCTCGGTGGTCTCGACGTTCACGTCGGTGAAGAAGCCCAGGCGGTCGACGCGGTCGCGCGAGAGCTTGATCTTGTTGCCGTCGTACCAGGCGCCTTCGTACTGGCGAAACTCGCGGCGGATGACTTCGTCGCGCGTTTTTGAATTGCCGCCGATGTTGAGCCGCCGCACGTAAACGCGCCGCGCCGGCTCCGCCTTCAGCACCATCACCACGCGGTTGTTGGCGCGGTCGATCTCGGGCTCGGCCTTCACGCGTGCGAAGGCATAGCCGAAGGTGCCGAAGTAGTCGGTGAAGGCTTTTGTGGTGGCGGCCACTTCTTCGCCGTTGTAGGGTGCCCCGGGGCGGATGGTGACGAGGGACTTGAACTCGTCCTCGCGGCCCAGGTAGTCGCCCGAGAGCTTGACGCCGGCAATCGCAAACTTGCGGCCTTCGGTGATGTTGATGGTGAGCGTGATCGACTGCTTGTCCGGCGAGATCGCGACCTGCGTGGACTCGATGCGGAATTCGAGATACCCGCGCGTGATGTAGTAGGAGCGCAGCGTCTCCAGGTCGGCGTTGAATTTGCTGCGCGCGTACTGGTTCGACTTCGTGTACCAGGCGAGCCAGCCGCCGCTGTCCTGGTCGAACAGGTCGAGCAGCGTGCTTTCGCTGAAGTCCTTGTTGCCGACCACGTGCACTTCCTTGATGCGTGCCGTCTCGCCTTCGGTCACGGTGAAGGTGAGGTTGACGCGGTTGCGCTCGAGCGGCGTGACGGTGGTGACCACTTGCGCGCCGTAGAGGCTGCGGCTGATGTACTGCTGCTTGAGTTCCTGTTCGGCGCGGTCGGCCAGTGCCTTGTCGTAGGGCTGGCCTTCGGCCAGGCCGACTTCTCGCAATGCCTTCTGCAGCGCGGCCTTGTCGAATTCCTTGGCGCCGACGAAGTCGACGTCGGCGATGGAGGGGCGCTCTTCGACGATCACGACGATCACGTTGCCGTTGACGTCGATGCGAACATCCTTGAAAAGACCCAGCTCGAACAGCGCGCGGATGGCCGCGCTGCCGCGCTCGTCGCTGTAGGTGTCGCCGGCCTTGATGCCCAGGGTTGCGAAGATGGTGCCGGGCTCGACGCGTTGCAGGCCTTCGAGCCGGATGTCCTTGACGGTGAACGGATCGGCGGCCCAGGCCGGAAGGGTAGCGAGCGAGGCGAGCAGCGCGGCGATGGTCGCGAGGGACTTGGGTAAGTTCATCGCCGCATGGTCTCTGCCAATGTCGGAGAAATTTGGGACCTTTCTCCTCTCTCGCTGCTTTACGGGGTGTTTCTATTTATTGCAATCCGATGGCGGTTGCGCTGTTCCAGCCGGTGACGGCATGCGCGCTTCTTTCGCGGCAGTTCTGCATGTGATGCGCGAGAGACAGGTTGCCTTGAATGTCGATCAGGCGCTGCACGGTGCGGTCGATGGCGTCTGCATCGAGCAGCGGGTAGGTGCGTGCGGTGCGGCCGTTGTTGCGAACCAGCCGTGCGATGTAGGGCAGGTCTTGCTGGGTGATGACTGCGGCGGGCATCACGCCTTCAAGCTCGACGCCTTCGCAAGGCAACAAGACGAAGTACTGCAGGCGAAGGTCTTCGGGCAGCAGGCTGCGCAGTTGCGTGGTCTTGCGGCCGCCTTGCCAGGCGGGGTCTTTCACTTCGCGTGCGCTGCTGCAGCCGTTCAGCCGAAGGAACCAGCGCGGCGGGGCCTGGTCGGACTTCTTCCTGTAGACGAAGGCGTTGCGCCAGGCCTTGATCTCGAACAGATAGACGCCGGTTTCGCACACCAGCACGGCGTCGATCCTTGCGGTTCGCACCATGCAGCCTTCGGGCATCGGAATGATGAGGTTGCGAAGAATGCGCAGGTGAGAGAAGGCGGGACTGAATGCGCTGGCGAGCTGCTGCACACCCAGGGACGCGGCGATGGTGCTTTGCAATGCAATGGTCATGTTGGGCTCCTTCGAGGGGCTGAGCATTGCTTGGCTTTTGGGAGACTTTTAGTACGTCTTGGTTTTTGTTTTGTGCGTGTTCTTTGTTGAGGGCGCCCGGTATGCGGCGCGGCGCGGTCGGCCCCGCTGTGCCGGCCCTTCGGGCTTCCCTGCGGTGCTCGCGTCTCGCGGGGTCTCGCAGAACTCGCTGCGCTCAAACAGCTGCGAGCCCTGATCCGCGAAACGCTGCGCTCCTCGGCGGCCCAGAGGGGCCGACCACGCCGCACCGCATACCGGGCTTGGGGGTGGATGAGGGCTCCTTCTTTCTTTGAGGCCGTCTGCCCTCACCCCTGCCCTCTCCCAGAGGGAGAGGGAGCAAGGCAGGAAGCGGGCTCCGAAGAGGGGGAATCGACAACCCCCATCACCGCACCTCCGGAAAACAACGACAACAAAACCGCGAAAGCGAAAAAAACAACAGTAAAGGCCACCCACCAGATTCCTCCAAATTTGAACGAGACCATCCGTTCCAGCTGCTCGATGAAGAGCTGCTCAAACCGGAGAAACCTGAATGAAGAAATCCCTCACGGCACTCGCCGCGCTGGCCGTTACCGGCCTGGCCTCTGCCCAATCGTCCGTTACCTTGTTCGGTGTCGTCGATGCGGGTGTGAGCTATCAATCCGCCACCTCGCGTGACCCCGTCACCGGTGCCACCAGCAAGCAAAGCCAATGGAGCCTTGCCAACTCGGGCTACAACTCCAGCCGCATCGGCTTCCGTGGCACCGAAGACCTCGGCGGCGGACTGGCCGCGAGCTTCTGGCTCGAAGCACCGATCAGCAACGACGACGGCGCCAACGGCATCGCCAGCTTCAATCGCCGCTCCACCGTCAGCCTCTCCGGTGGCTTCGGTGAAGTGCGACTGGGCCGCGACTACACCTCGACCTTCTGGAACGACACCGTCTTCGATCCCTTCGGCACCAACGGCTCGGGCACCAACGTCATCAGCACCGTCAGTGCGAGCACCGGCATCGGCAACACCAACTACGTGCGCGCCAGCAACATGGTCGGCTACTTCCTGCCGCCCAATCTGGGTGGCTTCTACGGACAGGTGCAGTACAGCTTCAACGAGAACGTCCGCACCAGCGGCACCGATCTCACCGCCGCCACCAGCAGCAACGCCGGTCGCTACATCGGTGGCCGCTTCGGCTATGCGAACGGGCCGCTCGACGTGGCACTGGCCGTGGGCCAGAACGTCGTGGTCGACACCACCTCGCTCACGCAGAAGGTGCAGACCATCAACCTGGGCGCGTCCTACGACCTGGGGCCCGTCAAGCTGTTCGGCGAAATCTCGAACGTGCAGAACAAGTTCGCCACCGCCGCGCTGGGCAACAGTCACGACAGCTACAAGGGCTACCTGCTCGGCGCCAGCGTGCCGGTCGGTGCGGGCCTGATCCGCGCTTCGTATTCCACCGTGCACTACAACGAAGGCGTGCAGGGCATCACCGGCGAGAACCCGCGCGTCAACAAGTTTGCGATCGGCTATGTGCACAACCTCTCGAAGCGCACGGCGCTCTACGCCACCGTCGCGCGCGTGAACAACCGCAACGACGCGGCCTACACCGGCGACCTGTCCGCCGCCAGCACCACGGGCTACGGCACCACCGGCGTGGGCTACACGGGCCTGCCGCGTTCGTCGACGGGCTACGACTTCGGCATCCGCCACGCGTTCTGAGCTACAGGGCGCATTGCGCGGCCGGTGCGGCCGTGGGGCGTTTGCCCTGCGGACCGCGCCCGGCTGCGCAAGGCGTGAGGAGATCTCCAGAAAATGAAAAACAGAATCCGACACCTTGCGAGCCTGCTCGCAGCCACCAGCCTGACGGGCTGCATCATCGTGCCGCTGCCCATGCCCTACGGCCCACCGCCGGGCTTTCGCGGCGAAGGGCCGCCGGGGCCTTCTTTCGATGGCCGCCGGCCACCACCGCCGATGGCCGCGTGGGACATGTGCGAGGGACAGCCCGAGGGCGCACGCCCCGCGGTGCCCGGCCCGCGCGCGGATGCGCTCACGGGAACCTGCGAGCGCGGTCCTTCGGGCGAGCTGGCGTTCCGCCCCTCGGGGCCGGCGAACATGGACAAACGGTAATGAAGCACCGGCGCTTTCTCTGGTTGAATCGCGGCTAGGATGGCTCCGGCGGCGGCTTCATTCATGAGCGAATGGCCGGCCGACTCCATCGCCATGAGCACCAGAACGCAGCCACTCCCCGATCTCTTTCTTTCCACGGCCCGCCTCGCTGCCTTGCACGAAGGCGCCGCGCCGAAGTGACAGGGCCGACCGCCATGTGGCGTTGCCTCATCGTGGAGGACGACGCCGACAACGCCCGCTACATTGCCGACGGTTTCCGTTCGCTCGGCCACGTGGCGGTGATCAGCCGCGACGGCGCGGATGCACTGGCGCGCGCAACGGGCGAGTCGTGGGACCTGGTGATCCTCGACCGCATGTTGCCCAACGAGGTCGATGGCCTCTCGATCTTGTCGACGATGCGCGCTCTCGGCAAGAAAACGCCGGTGCTGGTGCTCAGCGCATTGAGCGCGCTCGACGAACGCGTGCGCGGGCTCAAGGCCGGTGGCGACGACTACCTGGCCAAGCCCTTCGCTTTCTCCGAACTGGCGGCGCGTGCCGAGGCACTGGTGCGGCGCTCTCGCACCGGCCCCGAGATCCGCATGCTGCAACTGGCCGACCTGACGCTCGATCTGGCGCGGCGGCATGTGGAGCGCGCCGGCCGGCCCATCGCATTGCAGCCACGCGAGTTCCGCCTGCTGGCCTATCTGATGATGCATCCGGGCCAGGTGGTCACGCGCACCATGCTGCTCGAAGCCGTGTGGGACTACCAGTTCGACCCGCAGACCAACGTGATCGACGTGCAGGTGAGTCGCCTGCGCCGCAAGCTCGATGCCGGCGGCGCGCCGACGCTGATCCACACCTTGCGCGGCGTGGGCTACCGGCTGGCGCAGGGCGACGGCGATGCGCCCGATGACGGGGAACCGTCGCAATGATCAAGACCCTGCGCCAGTTGTGGCGCTCGGTCGGCTTCCGGCTCGCGTTCTACTACGGCCTGCTCGTGGCGATCACGATGCTCGCGGCGCTGGCCATCGTCTATATGCAGACCGTCGGCGTGCTGCAGCAGCGCATGGTGCGGCAGGTATCGACCAGCCTGCAGCAACTGATGGTGCGCTACGACGCGCGTGGCGCGGACGGCGTGGCGGGGGAGATCGGTTTTGCGTTGTCCGATGGGCGCAACTCTGACAACGAGATCTACCTGCTCACCGACCGCGAGGGCCGCAAGCTCGCGGGCAACCTCGACCAGATGCCGTCGCTGGCGCCGGATGCAGGCGACGGCGTGCACCGGCGCGTGGTGCGCTCGGGCCAGAGCGCCATCGGCTACCTCGTGATGCGGCACCTGCCCGATGGCGGCCTGCTCGTGGTGGGCCATGACCTGCGCGACCAGGAGTCCATCGAATCGCTGGTCGCGAGTGCGAGCGCGGCGGCGGGCATCGTGGCGGTGCTGCTGCTGATCGGCGGCACCTTCGTCTTCAGACAGGAGCTTGAGCGCAGCGTGGGTGCGGTGCGCCGCACGGCCGCGCGCATCGCGGCGGGCGAGCTGCAGGAGCGGGTGGCGCCGTCGGGCCAGGAAGACGAGTTTGCGCTGCTGGAGAACGACATCAACGCGATGCTGGACCGCATCCAGTCGCTGATGGACGGTGTGCGCCACGTGTCCAACACCATTGCGCACAACCTGCGCACGCCGCTCACGCGCGTGCTGGTGCGGCTGCGCGCGGTCGAGCAGGAGCTGGGCGGCAACGACGTGCAGCGCCAGGCGGTGGCCACCGCGATCCGCGAGCTGGACGAACTGGCGGTGGTGTTCGAGAAGCTGTTGCAGATCGCCGAGGTCGAGGCCGGCGCGCGGCGCCAGCAGTTCGCGCCGGTGGCGCTGCATGTGATTGCCGACGACGTGGCGGAACTGTACGAAGCCGTGGCCGAGGCGCAGGGCATCACGCTGCTGCGCGAGCCGGCCGACCTGGCAGTGGCGCTGGGCGACCGCGATCTGCTCGCGGGCGCGGCGGCCAACCTGCTGGACAACGCGCTGAAGTACGCGGGCATCGGCGCGACAGTGCGCGTCGGCACGCACACGGTGGACGGCAGGGCACAGCTTTTCGTGCAAGACAACGGGCCGGGCATTCCCGCTGGCGAGTACGAGCGCATCGGCGTGCGCTTTCATCGGCTGGACCGCAGCACGCCGGGGCACGGGCTGGGCCTTGCCAGCGTGCAGGCAGTGGTCGCGTTGCATGGCGGGCGGCTGCAACTGGGCGATGCCGCGCCGGGCCTGCGCGTGTGCATCGACCTGCCGGCGACCGACTGATCGGCTGCGCTGCGGCCGCCACATTGCCAAACCGCAATGTTTTGTTCATACACACCGGACCGCTGAATTCCTAGGATCGGCTGCGCACGTCTTGTGCCAAGTTCCAGGAGACATCAACGGTGAGAATCAAGAGTCAGAGAGATTTCTGCTCAGGCGTCCTTTTCAGCGCCTTCGGCGTGGCCTTCGCATGGGGTGCCACGACCTACAACGTCGGCAGCGGCGCCCGCATGGGCCCGGGCTATTTCCCGCTGATCGTGGGCATCCTCATTGCGCTCATGGGCGTGATGATCACGCTCAAGGCATTGACGGTGGAGACCGAAGACGGCGAACCCGTCGGGCGCATCGCGTGGAAGCCGCTGGTGTTCATCATCGGCGCGAACCTGATCTTCGGTGTGCTGCTCGGCGGCCTGCCGAGCATCGGCCTGCCGTCGATGGGGCTGATCGTCGCGATCTATGCGCTGACCTTCATCGCGAGCCTGGCGGGCGACAACTTCGGCTGGAAGGGCGTGACCGTGCTCGCCAGCATCCTGGCGCTGGGCAGCTACCTGGCCTTCGTGGTCGCGCTCAAGCTGCAGTTCCAGGTGTGGCCCACCTTCATCGCCGGCTGATCCGCGCAGAACAACAAGAACACGACAAGAAAAATGGACCTGATTACCAATCTCTCGATCGGCTTCGGCGTGGCCTTCACCGCGCAGAACCTTGTATATGCCTTCGTCGGCTGTCTGCTCGGCACGCTGATCGGCGTGCTGCCAGGCATCGGCCCGGTGGCGACCATCGCGATGCTGCTGCCGGCAACCTACGCGCTGCCGCCGGTGGCCGCGCTCATCATGCTGGCGGGCATCTATTACGGCGCGCAGTACGGCGGCTCAACCACGGCCATCCTGGTCAACCTGCCGGGCGAATCTTCATCGGTGGTGACCGTGATCGACGGCTACCAGATGGCGCGCAAGGGGAGGGCCGGGCCGGCGCTCGCTGCGGCGGGCCTGGGCTCGTTCTTCGCGGGTTGCGTGGGCACGCTGATCCTGGCGGCCTTCGCACCGCCGCTGACCGAGCTGGCCTTCAAGTTCGGCCCGGCCGAATACTTCTCGCTGATGATCCTGGGCCTGATCGGCGCGGTGGTGCTGGCCTCGGGCTCGCTGCTCAAGGCCATCACGATGATTCTTCTGGGGCTCGCGCTCGGCCTCGTGGGCACCGACGTCAACTCGGGCG
Source organism: Variovorax sp. PAMC26660 (assembly GCF_014302995.1). Lineage (NCBI taxonomy): Bacteria > Pseudomonadati > Pseudomonadota > Betaproteobacteria > Burkholderiales > Comamonadaceae > Variovorax > Variovorax sp. PAMC26660. The sequence goes on along the minus strand of NZ_CP060295.1, from coordinate 1,108,900 downwards.
TGGCGCGCTACAGCTTCGACATTCCTGAACTCACCGACGGCATCGGCTTCATCGCCATCGCGATGGGCGTGTTCGGCTACGGCGAAATCATTGCGAACCTTGCGGTGCCCGAGCACGAGCGCGAGGTGTTCACGGCCAAGGTCAAGGGCCTGTGGCCCACCAAGCAGGACTTCAAGGACATGACGCCTGCGGTGCTGCGCGGCACGGCGCTGGGTTCGGCACTGGGCATCCTGCCAGGTGGCGGCGCGCTGCTGTCGGCCTTCGCGGCCTACACCATCGAGAAGAAGATCAAGCTCAAGCAAGGCGAAGTGCCCTTCGGCAAGGGCAACATCCGCGGCGTGGCAGGTCCCGAGTCGGCCAACAATGCCGGCGCACAGACCTCCTTCATCCCGCTGCTGACGCTGGGCATTCCGCCCAATGCGGTGATGGCGCTGATGGTCGGTGCCATGACCATCCACAACATCCAGCCCGGCCCGCAGGTGATGACCAGCAACCCAGAACTGTTCTGGGGCCTGATCGCCTCGATGTGGATCGGCAACCTGATGCTGATCGTGCTGAACCTGCCGATGATCGGCATCTGGATCAAGCTGCTGACCATTCCCTACAAGTGGCTGTTTCCGTCGATCGTGCTGTTCTGCGCGGTGGGTGTCTATTCGGAGAACAACAACACCTTCGATGTGTGGATGGTGGCGATCTTCGGCATCGTGGGCTATGCCTTCCTGAAGCTCAAATGCGAGCCGGCGCCGCTGCTGCTGGGCTTCATCCTCGGGCCGATGATGGAAGAGAACCTGCGGCGCGCATTGCTGCTGTCGCGTGGCGACTGGAGCGTGTTCGTCACGCGGCCGCTGTCGGCGGGCCTGCTGGCCGCTGCTGCGCTGCTGCTGATCGTCGTGCTGTTGCCTTCGGTGAAGGCCAAGCGGGAAGAGGCGTTCGTCGAAGAGTGAACGCGGTGATCTGATTCAGGGTGTGGGGGCTTGAGTAGCCTCCAGCGCCTCGAATTCATCCGCAAGAAAGTCCACCAGCTTGCGCACCGAGGGCAGCAGCCCGCGGCGCGACGGGAACACCGCGTGGACGATGCCGGCGCGCGGTGCCCACTGCGGCAGCACGTCGACCAGGCGGCCGGCCTTCAGGTCTTCATGGACCATCATGGACGGCAGCTTGGCGACGCCCACGCCCTGCAGGGCGGCAAAGCGCAGCGCGACCATGTCGTCGGTCACCAGCCGGGGCTGGTGGCGCACCTCGGCCGTGGCACCGTCGGGGCCTTCGAGGCTCCAGGTGTGCTGCGGCTGCGAAGGGCCCAGGTCGAGGCTGGGCAGCGTGCCCAGGTCCGCCGGACCTGCGGGTGCTGCCAGGCTTTCGAGCAGGCTGGGGTGGGCCACCAGCCGCTGGGCGCTCTTGCCCAGCACCTTCATCACGAGGTCGGTGTCTGCTAGCGGCGGAAAGCGCACGCGCAGCGCAAGGTCGAAGCCTTCGCGGATCACGTCGACGCGGCGGTTGGTGCTGTCCATGTGCACCTGCACGCGCGGGCACTCGGTCATGAACTTCGCGATCATCTCGCCGACCTGGTAATACACCAGCGCCGACGGGCAGGCCAAGCGCACCAGCCCCTGCGGATCGGCGTGGATGCGGTCGATGGCCTCCTGCGCGGCATCGGCCTCGACCAGCATCGCGACGCAGTGCTCGTAGTACTGCCGGCCGATGTCGGTGACGATGAAGCGGCGCGTGGAGCGCTGGATCAGCCGCACGCCCAGCCGTTCTTCGAGCAGCGCGATGCGCCGGCTCAGGCTGGACTTGGGCACGCCCAGCGCCCGGCCGGCCGGGGCGAAGCCGCCGTGGTCGACGACCTGGGCGTAGAAGTAGAGATCGTTCAGGTCGCGCATGGTTTGCCAGGCCTCCGTTGCCCTTGATCGTTCGCCAAATGGAACGATGAAGGCGAATTCTGGCATCTACTCAAACCATCGTTGCGGCCGCATCCTCTGTACATGGCTTTCCCGCATCGGGAGGGCGTTCAGAAGGAGCACCCCATGAAGAAGATCCTCGGCACCTACAGCGCACCGCGCCCCCATTGGGTGGGCGACGGTTTTCCCGTGCGCTCGCTGTTCAGCTACGACACGCTGGGCCGCCACACCAGCCCGTTCTTGCTGCTCGACTACGCCGGCCCGGCGAAGTTCGAGCCCACCGTTCAGCCGCGCGGCGTGGGCCAGCACCCGCACCGTGGCTTCGAGACCGTGACCATCGTCTACAAGGGCGAGGTGTCGCACCGCGACTCGACCGGGCAGGGCGGCACCATCGGCCCCGGCGACGTGCAGTGGATGACCGCGGGCGCGGGCATCCTGCATGAAGAGTTCCATTCCGACGCCTTCACCCGCGACGGTGGCGAGCTTGAGATGGTGCAGCTGTGGGTCAACCTGCCCGCCAGGGACAAGATGGCCGCACCCGGCTACCAGGGCATCACCGATGCGCAGATTCCATCGGTGGAACTCGACGACGGCGCGGCCCGCCTGCGCGTGATCGCGGGCGACTACCTCGGCCACAAGGGACCGGCCCACACCTTCACGCCCATCGACGTGTGGGACGTGCGCCTGAACAAGGGCGCGAGCGTGACGCTGCCGGTGCCCGAAGGCCGCGTGGCCGCCATCGTCGTGCTGCGCGGCACGGTGATGGTGAACGGCGACGAGGTGGCGCGCGATGCGCAGATGGTGCTGCTCGACCGCGCCGGCGATGCGCTGACGCTGGACGCGAACAACGACGCCGTGGTGTTGCTGCTGAGCGGCGAGCCGATCGACGAACCCATCGTCGGGCACGGCCCGTTCGTGATGAACACGCGCGACGAGATCGCGCAGGCCATGAAGGACTTCGGCAGCGGCCGCTTCGGGCAGATGCAGGCGCACTGAGCGCGCCGGGCGCTCTGGTGGGGCCGGCACAGGGCGGTGGCGGCACTGTGGAACTCCGCGTCATACTCGCGGTCCCACGGTGCCGACGCCTTTCTCCAGATGCTTCACGTGCGATCCATTGCCTCTTCGACCCTTCTCCGGGCGCTTGCCGCCGGCGCTGCCATGCTGGCCGCCGGTGCGCTGCATGCGCAGGCCCTGCCACCGGGCGTGCGTCTGGGCATGACGGCCGACGAGCTGCGCGCCGCATTGCCCGCAGCGGAACACGTGCAGCGGCCGCAGCGCCTGACCGGTGGCCTGCTTGGCAGTTGGCGCGCCGCTCCCGTCGCGATGGCGGGGCTGACGTTCGAGCCCACTTTCTTCTTTGCCGCCTCCGAGCTGCGGCGCGTCGAATACGTGGCGACCGCGCAGTCACTGCCCGACAGCGGCGCAGCGGCTTTTGCAGCGCTCGTGCAATGGGGACGGGGTGTGTTCGGCAACGAGCTGGCGTCGCGCGATCCGGGCAGCGCCTATGCCGCGTGGGTGAGCAACGACACCGACGTCTATGTGCAGCAGGTCAGCGACCCGCGCCGCGCGAGCGTGCGGCTGGTCTACAAGGCGCGGCAGTTGCGGGACGGCAGCGAACTCTGAGCGCCCGTCGACTCAGCCGGTGACGAGCATCCCGCGCTGCTCGATGAACGCCACCACCTCGGCCACGCCCGTGTGGGTCTTGAGGTTGGTCATCACATAAGGGCGCTGGCGGCGCATGCGCTGCGTATCCTGCTCCATCACGTCGAGGTTGGCGCCGACGTAGGGCGCAAGGTCGGTCTTGTTGATGATGAACAGGTCGCTCTTGGTGATGCCGGGGCCGCCCTTGCGCGGGATCTTCTCGCCGGCGGCCACATCGATCACGTAGATCGTCAGGTCCGACAGCTCGGGGCTGAAGGTGGCCGCGAGGTTGTCGCCGCCCGACTCGACGAACACGATGTCGGCGTTCGGAAAGTCTTCGAGCATGCGGTCGATGGCTTCGAGGTTGATCGAGGCGTCTTCGCGGATCGCGGTATGCGGGCAGCCGCCAGTTTCCACGCCCATGATGCGTTCGGCCGGCAGCGCGCCGGCCACTGTGAGCAGGCGCTGGTCTTCCTTGGTGTAGATGTCGTTGGTGATGGCGATCAGGTCGTACTTGTCGCGCATCGCCTTGCAGAGCATTTCGAGCAGCGTGGTCTTGCCCGAGCCGACCGGGCCGCCGATGCCCACGCGCAGTGGGGGCAGTCTCTTGGTGCGGTGGGGGATGTGGTGCAGGGCGGAGGTCATGGGCAGGTGTCCGGTTCAGCTTCGGAAGAGGCGGGAATATTGTGTTTCATGGCGGGCCGACAACACCGCCAGCAGGGGCGCGAAGGCCTGGCGTTCGTCGTCGGTGAGGCTCATGGCGCGGGTCACGGCGGCGGGGATGTCGTTCGCCAACTGCCCGAGGATGCGCTGGCCCGCGCTTTGGCCGAGCGGCACGGCCTTCACGGCGGCGGCGACCATGTTCTCGGCCCAGCCGAAGGCAAAGGCCAGGCAGCCGTCGTGCACGGTGGCGCCGGTGCGGCTGACGGCGAATGCGAAGGCCACCGGGTAGGTCGCGGGCAGGTTCGCGAAGACCTCGGCCGTGTCGGCATGGTGCAGCTTGAGCCACTCGACGAAGGAGCGCCCCATCTGTTCGGTCTGCAGGAAGAATTCGGCCGATTCGCGCGTGACCATCACCCATTCGTTGAGTTCGCGGATGCGCTGCGTGTCGTTCGCGCGCCAGGCTGCGATGGCTTGCGCCACCAGGGCGAGGTCGCCGCGCGCGAAGCTCAGGTGCAACTGGTCGGAAAGCCATTCGGCGGCTTTCGATTCCGAATCGATGCCGGCCCATTCGACGGCCGCCTCGACGCCTTCGGAGTACGAGAAGCCGCCGACCGGGAGTGCTGGGGACGCCAGCCAGATGAGCTGCAGGAGACTGTGGGCGCCGGGTGTGCCGGACGGTTTTTGCATGTCAGTTCTCTACCGCGGGGTGTGTTCGCTGTGCGTTTGTTCGGGGGCGTTTGTCCGGGGCGAGTGCGAATGACACCGGGTGCTCCCCTCCGCGAATGTCCCCCGCTTCGCTCCTCCTTTATTTCGCTGCGGGGAGCACCTGGTGTCATTCGCACTGGGGCACGCTGCTGGTGATCCTGCGATCAACGACCACTCTGTCCAACGCTCACGTCGATACGGGGCTCTTTTTCGCGAAATAAAGGAGGAGCGAAGCGGGGGACATTCGCGAAAAAGAGCCCCGTGTCGGCGTGAGCGTCGCCCTGAACAACAGCGCAAAACCCGCCCAATGCGACGAACAAAAAGACAAGGCTGCATCTCAGTGGGAATGCCCGTGGTGCCCATGGTCGTGACCGTGCGAATGCTCATGGTCGTCGAGCAGTTCCGGTGCAAGCACGAGTGGCTTCGGCCCTTTGCTACCGCTGCTGTGCGAATGGCCATGGTCGTGCGAGTTGTCATGGCTGTGACCACCGCCGTGCGACCCATACGCGCCGCCCTCGGGTTCGAAGGCTTCCTCGACCGCCACCACGATCAGATGCATCGAACGCAGCATGTCGGCCAGCACGTGGTCGGGCTCGATCTTCAAATGGTCGGGCTTGAGTTCGATCGGCACATGCCGGTTGCCCAGGTGATAGGCCGCGCGCGTCAGGTCGAAGGGCGTCCCGTGCGCAGTGCAGTGCGTGATGCGCAGCACTGACTGCGGCGCGGCGATCACGCGAATCAGCGATCCGTCTTCGGCCACCAGCACGTCACCGCCGCGCACCGCAGTGCCGCGCGGCAGGAAGATGCCGAGCTGCCGGCCCTGCGAGTCGGTGGCGTCGAAACGGCTTTTCTGGCGCACGTCCCAATCGAGTTCGATGGTGGCGGCGCGCTTGAGCAACACGGGCGCAAGGCCGCGGCCCTGGGGCATGAGTTTGTTGGCGGTGAGCATGATGAAAAAGGGGTGCCCCAACGGCGCCCGTTGACTGGATGAGTACCTTCGAGGATACGCAGCCTGTCAAGCAGGCGCATACCCCGGCTTCAAAACAGGAAATACCGCTGCGCCATCGGCAGCAGCTTCGCCGGCTCGCAGGTCAGCAGGTGGCCGTCGGCGCGCACTGCATAAGTCTGCGCATCGATCTCCATCTTCGGCGTGTAGCCGTTGTGGATCATGTGCTGTTTGCGCACATTGCGGATGTTCTTCACCGCGCTGAGGTTCTTGGCCAAACCGTAGCGTTCCTTGATGCCCGAAGCTAATCCGGCCTGCGAGACGAAGGTCAGCGAGCTTTTGGCGAGCGAGCCGCCATACGCGCCGAACATCGGGCGAAAGTGCACCGGCTGCGGCGTCGGGATCGACGCGTTCGGGTCGCCCATCGCAGCCATCGCGATGGTGCCGCCCTTGAGGATGGTGAAGGGCTTCACGCCGAAGAAGGCGGGCTTCCAGATCACGATGTCGGCCCACTTGCCGACTTCGAGCGAACCGACTTCGTGCGCGATGCCGTGCGCAATCGCCGGGTTGATCGTGTACTTGGCGATGAAGCGCCTGGCGCGGAAGTTGTCGTTGCGCTCGTTGTCTTCGGGCAGCTTGCCGCGCTGCAGCTTCATCTTGTGCGCGGTCTGCCAGGTGCGGATGATGACCTCGCCGACGCGGCCCATGGCCTGGCTGTCGGAGCTGAACATGCTGATGGCGCCCAGGTCGTGCAGCACGTCTTCGGCCGCAATGGTTTCCTTGCGGATGCGCGACTCGGCAAAGGCCAGGTCTTCGGCGATGCCGGCGTCCAGGTGGTGGCACACCATGAGCATGTCGACGTGCTCGTCGAGCGTGTTCACGGTGTAGGGCATCGTGGGGTTGGTGGAAGAGGGCAGGAAGTTCGTCTCGCCCACCACGCGCAGGATGTCGGGCGCATGGCCGCCGCCCGCGCCTTCGGTGTGGAAGGCGCAGATGGCGCGGCCGCCCACGGCTGCAATCGTGTTTTCGACAAAGCCCGATTCGTTGAGCGTGTCGCTGTGAATGGCCACCTGCGTGTCGGTGGCGTCGGCCACGTCCAGGCAGTTGCTGATGGCCGAGGGCGTGGTGCCCCAGTCTTCATGCAGCTTCAGGCCCATGACGCCGGCTTCGATCTGCTCATGCAGGGCATCCGGCAGGCTGGCGTTGCCCTTGCCGAGGAAGCCCAGGTTCATCGGGAACGCATCGGCGGCCTGCAGCATGCGCTCGATGTGCCAGGGGCCCGGTGTGGCGGTGGTCGCGAAGGTGCCGGTGGCGGGGCCAGTGCCGCCGCCGAGCATGGTGGTCACGCCGGAAGACAGCGCCTCTTCGATCTGCTGCGGGCAGATGAAGTGGATGTGGCTGTCGATGCCGCCGGCGGTGACGATGTTGCCTTCGCAACTGATGATTTCGGTGCCCGGGCCGATGACGATGTCCACGCCCGGTTGCACGTCGGGGTTGCCGGCCTTGCCGATGGCGGCGATGCGGCCGTCTTTCAGGCCGATGTCGGCCTTGACGATGCCCCAGTGGTCGAGGATCAGCGCGTTGGTCAGCACGGTGTCGACAGCGCCTTGCGCCCTCGTGCGCTGCGATTGCGCCATGCCGTCGCGGATGGTCTTGCCGCCGCCGAACTTCACTTCCTCCCCGTAGCCGCCAGCGCGCAGGGTGTAGTCGGCCTCGACCTCGATCAGCAGGTCGGTGTCGGCCAGACGGACCCGGTCGCCCACGGTGGGGCCGAAGATTTCTGCGTAGGCGCGTCGCCCGATGGTGGCCATGCTTTAGAGCTTTCCTTGAACGAGGCCGCGAAAGCCATAGACGATGCGATCACCCGAAAAATCGACCAGCTCGACCGTGCGCTGCTGGCCCGGCTCGAAGCGCACTGCGGCGCCCGAGGCAATGTTCAGCCGCATGCCGCGCGCGGCCTCGCGGTCGAAGCCGAGGGCCCCGTTGGTTTCGGCAAAGTGATAGTGCGAGCCGACCTGGATCGGCCGGTCGGCGGTGTTCTGCACCACCAGCGTGAGGGTGCGGCGTCCGGGGTTGAGCGTGTGCTCGCCGTCGTCGGTGAAGAGTTCGCCGGGTGTCATGGCGGCCTCAGATCGCCTGGGCCAGCAGCGTCGCGCCGAGGCCGACCACGGCGGCGCCGGCAATGCGCGGCAGCCAGGCGTTGGCATGGCGCAGCGCCCAGCCGATGGCGATGCCCGCGGCATGCAGCAGCACGGTCGCGCAGACCATGCCCGCCAGCGTGAGACCCGCGCCTTCTTCGCTCGCCAGTTCGTAGCCGTGCGCCACACCGTGGAACACGGCGAACACGCCGACCACTGCCATCGCCACCACGGCCGGCAGGTGAATGCGCGTGACCACCAGCAGGCCCAGCACCAGCAGCGAGGCCGCGATCATCGGCTCGACCGCCGGCAACTGCACGCCCGCCAGACCCATCAGCGCACCGACCAGCAGCATGCTGGCGAAGGCCAATGGCGCCCACAGCAGATCGGGCCAGGCGCGGCGCGCGGCCAATGCGCTCCACAGGCCGACCGCGACCATGGCCGCCAGGTGGTCCGCGCCGGTCAGCGGATGCATGAAGCCGGTGGGGAAGCCGTGGTGCAGGCCGCCGTCGACGCCGGTGTGGGCGCTGGCCGCCAAAGGCAGCAGGAAGGCGAGCAGGGCGAGGGTCTTGGAAGCAGCGGTGTGGCGCATGAGAGGTCTCTCTTGTTCTGGGTGTCAGACGATGGGCTGGTGAACGGTGACCAGCTTGGTGCCGTCGGGGAAGGTGGCTTCGACCTGGATGTCCGGGATCATCTCGGCAATGCCGTCCATCACGTCGGCGCGGGTGAGCACCGAGCGCCCCTCGCTCATCAGGGCCGCGACGCTCTTGCCGTCGCGGGCGCCTTCCATCACGGCGGCGGAAATCAGGGCGATGGCTTCGGGGTAGTTGAGCTTCAGGCCGCGCGCCTTGCGGCGTTCGGCCAGCAGCGCCGCGGTGAAGATCAGCAGCTTGTCTTTTTCGCGCGGGGTCAGTTCCATGGGATCGGCATCGGGTGGCGGAGGGAGGCGGCCATTATGGGCAAGCCTTCTTCTTTGCAACAGTCGTGCCCTGTTCGCCAAAAGTCGTACGGATGGCACGAAAGATGCACCGAAACGGTGTGAACCCCGACACCCAGACCGCCACCCCCGACGACGCGCCCCAGCGCATCGTCAAGGTCCGGCGCGACTACAACAGCTGGGTGGCCAGCGAAACGCTGGAGGACTACGCCCTGCGCTACACGCCCCAGCGCTTTCGCAAATGGTCCGAATGGCGGGTGGCCAACACGGCCTTCGGGGCGGCGTCGTTCCTCGTGCTCGAAGCGGTCGGTGCCACCTTGCTGGTGCAGTACGGCTTTGCCAACGCCTTCTGGGCGATCCTGGCGACGGGGCTCATCATCTTCCTGGCGGGGCTGCCGATCAGCGTGTACGCGGCGCGCTACGGGGTCGACATGGACCTGCTCACGCGCGGCGCCGGCTTCGGCTATATCGGCTCGACGCTCACCTCGCTGATCTACGCCTCCTTCACTTTCATCTTCTTCGCGCTCGAAGCGGCGGTGATGGCTTACGCGCTGGAACTGGCGCTGGGCATTCCACCGGTCTGGGGCTACCTGGTGTGTGCGCTGGTGGTGATTCCCCTGGTCACGCACGGGGTGTCGGCCATCAGCCGGCTGCAACTGTGGACCCAGCCGCTGTGGCTGCTGATGCTGGTGGTGCCTTTCGTCTATGTGCTGGTGCGCGATCCTGGTGCGTTCGCGGGCATTGCGCACTACAACGGGGTCAGGGCCGGCACCAAGGGATTCGATCTGCACCTGTTTGGCGCAGCCCTGACGGTCGGCATTGCGCTGATCACCCAGATGGGCGAACAGGCCGACTACCTGCGTTTCATGCCCGCGCGCACGGCCGCGACGGCGCGGCGCTGGTGGGCCGGCGTGCTGGCCGGCGGGCCGGGGTGGGTGGTGCTGGGCGTGTTCAAGATGCTCGGCGGCGCGCTGCTGGCCTACCTGGCGATCACGCACATGGTGCCCGTCGAGCGCGCGGTCGATCCGAACCAGATGTACCTGGCGGCCTACGAGTACGTGTTTCCGAACTACGGCTGGGCGGTGGCGGCGACGGCGCTGTTCGTGGTGATCTCGCAGCTGAAGATCAACGTCACCAATGCCTATGCGGGGTCGCTGGCCTGGAGCAATTTCTTCTCGCGCGTGACGCACAGCCATCCGGGGCGCGTGGTGTGGGTGGTGTTCAACGCGCTGATCGCCTTCATGCTGATGGAGATGAACGTGTTCGAGGCGCTGGGCGACGTGCTCGGACTGTTCGCCAACATCGCCATCGCCTGGATGATGGCCGTGGTGGCCGACCTGGTCATCAACAAGCCGCTGGGGCTGTCGCCGCCGGGCATCGAGTTCAAGCGCGCGCACCTGTGGGACATCAACCCGGTGGGCGTGGGCGCGATGGCGCTGGCCTCGGTGCTGTCGATCACTGCGCACTTGGGCGTGTTCGGGCCGCTGGCGCAGGCGTTCTCGGCACTGATCGCGCTGGGCACGGCGCTGGTGGCGTCGCCGCTGCTGGCCTGGGCGACCGGCGGCAAGTACTACCTGGCGCGCACCTCGGGGCCGGGCAGCGCCGCGCTGTTTGCGCCGGCCGCGGGCTCGCGCGCGGTGCGCTGGGCCCGGGTCGAGCGCAACGACGAAGAGGGCAGCTACCAGCGCCTGAAGGTGCAGCACTGCGTGATCTGCGAGCGCGAATACGAAGGACCGGACATGGCGCATTGCCCGGCCTACCAGGGCGCGATCTGTTCGCTGTGCTGCACGCTCGACGCGCGCTGCGGCGATCTGTGCAAGCCGCACGCGAGCCTGTCGGCGCAGTGGTCTGCTGTCTTGCGTTGGCTGCTGCCGCGCCGCAGCTGGCGCTACCTCGACACGGGGCTCGGGCACTTCCTGTTGCTGATGCTGGTCATCGTGCCGCTGCTGGCCGTGGTGTTCGGCGTGCTCTACCAGCAGGAGTTGCGCGCGTTGGCCGAAAGCGCGCTGACGCTCGCGTCGCAGGCAGATGCGTCCCAAGCCTGGGCGAGCGTGCAGCAGTCGTCGCTGCGCTCGGGTTTTTTGAAGGCCTACATGGCGCTGCTGGTCATCGCGGGCATCGTGGCGTGGTGGCTGGTGCTCGCGCACCAGAGCCGCAAGGTGGCGCAGGAAGAATCGAACCGGCAGACGCACCTGCTGGTGCGCGAGATCGAACTGCACCGCGAGACCGACCGCGCACTGCAGGCGGCCAAGCAGACCGCCGACGAAGCGCGCGAGATCGCGGAGCAAGCCAAGCTCGCGGCGGAGCATGCCAGGCAGGCCGCCGATCAGGCCAACCAGGCCAAGAGCCGCTACATCAGCGCCATCAGTCACGAGCTGCGCACGCCGCTCAACAGCATCCTGGGCTATGCGCAACTGATGGGCGAAGACCATTCCGTGCCGCCGCATCGCCAGCAGGCGGTGGCCGTCATCAAGCGCGGCGGCGAGCATCTGCTGTCGCTCATCGAAGGCACGCTGGCCATTGCGCACATCGAGGCTGGCAAGCTCACGCTGCATGCACGGCCGATGCGCTTTGCCGACACACTGCGCGAGCTGGCCGACATGTTCGAGCTGCAGGCGGCCGAGAAGGGCCTGCAGTTCCGCTTCGAGGCCGCGGGACCGTTGCCCGAGGTGGTGCGCGCCGACGAAAAGCGCGTGTGCCAGATCCTCATCAACCTGCTGGGCAACGCGATCAAGTTCACGGCGGCGGGGCAGGTCACGCTGCGGCTGGCCTATGCGCGCGAGTTCGCCTCGGTGGAGATCGAGGACACCGGACCCGGCATGCCGGCCGAGGACATCGAGCGCATCTTCGAGCCCTTCGCGCGCGGCAATACGGCCGGCGCGTCGGCCGCACCGGGTGCGGGGCTCGGGCTCACCATCGCCAAGATGCTGACCGACCTGATGGGCGGCGAGATGAAGGTGCGCAGCACGCCGGGCGTGGGCTCGCTCTTCTGCGTGCGCCTGTTCCTGCCGCGCGTGCATGACATCGCGGTCGCCGCCAACCGGCCCGCGCCGGTGCAGCGCGCGCGACGCGGCTATGAAGGCCCGCGCCGTCGCCTGCTGGTGGTCGACAACGAAGAGGCCGATCGCGACCTGCTTGGCCATGTGCTCGCGCCGCTGGGCTTCGAGCTGCGCAGCGCGGCCAGCGGGCATGACGCGCTCGACCTCATCGCCGCCGGCTACCGGCCCGACGCGATGTTCGTCGACCTCGCGATGCCGGGCATCGATGGCTGGGAAACCATCCGCCGCGCACGCAAGCTGGGGCTGGTCGATGCCTCGGTCGCCATCGTCTCGGCCAACGCCTTCGACAAGGGGCTCGACAACGACGTGGGCATCGTGCCCGAGGACTTCTTCGTCAAGCCGGTGCGCCACACCGAACTGCTCGACTGGCTCGAACGCCGGCTGGGCCTTCAATGGACCGAAGCTGCCGTCAAGCCTGCGCCCGCGGCCGTGGCGCCGCGGGCCATGCTGGCGCCTTCACTGCCTCGGCTGCGCGCGCTCGAAGAGGCGGTGAGCCTGGGCTACTTCCGCGGCATCATGAACCAGCTCGACGACATCGACGCCGCGCAGCCCGAGTGCGTGGCGTGGACCGAAGCCCAGCGCGTGCTGGCCCGCCAGTTCCAGTTCGAAGCCATGAGCCGCGCGCTGGCCGAAGCAGTGAGCGCCCCATGAACCCCACGACACCCCCGACCATGGAAACATCGCCGCTTGCCCGAACGCTGCGCGAGCAGGGCGCCAACAGCGACCTCGTGCTGATCGTCGACGACGTGCCCGACAACCTTGCGGTGCTGCACGACGCGCTCGACGAATCGGGCTACACCGTGCTCGTTGCCACCAGCGGCGAGCAGGCGCTGCAGCGCGCTGCGCAGGCGCGTCCCGACATCGTGCTGCTCGACGCGATGATGCCGGGCATCGACGGCTTCGAGGTCGCGCGCCGGCTCAAGGCCGATGCCGCGACGGCGCACATTCCCATCGTGTTCATGACCGGCCTGACCGAGACCGAGCACCTCGTGGCCGCGCTGGAGGCGGGCGGCGTCGACTACGTCACCAAGCCGATCAAGCCGAAGGAAGTGCTGGCGCGCATGAACGTGCATCTGCAGGGCGCACGCCGCGCGCGACAGGACGCGCAGCAGGCCGGCCAGGCACGCAACGCGCTCGACGCCTTCGGCTACGCGAGCATCACCGTGCGGCTGCCCGAGGGGCGCCTGATCTGGCAGACGGCGCTGGCGCGCGACCTGCTGCAGCGCTATTGCGAAACGCGCGCACCCGAAACGCCGCCGGCCGTGCTCGACTGGCTGCGCAGCCACACGCCCGATGCGCGGCAGCGCGGCATCGAGCCGCCGGCGTTGTCGATCGCGCAGGGCGCCAGCAGCCTCACGCTGCGGCTGCACCAGCAGACCAGCAGCGACGACGACGGCGACGAGTGGATGATCATCATGCGCGAGGTGTCCGACACCGGCGTGATCGAGGCCATGAGCCTGAGCCTGAAGCTCACGGCGCGCGAGGCCGAGGTGCTGTACTGGGTGGTCAAGGGCAAGACCAACAAGGACATCGGCGAGATCCTGGGCAGCAGCCCGGCCACGGCCAAGAAGCACCTGGAGCGGGTGTACGTGAAGCTGGGCGTCGAAACGCGCACGGCCGCGGCGGGCGTGGCCATCAAGCGCATCCGCGAGCTGCAGCCCCAGTTCGAGATCTGAGCCCGCTTCTCTCCCTTTTCAGTGCCGGCGCGGCGTCACGGCGCCGACTTTCCGCGTCCCTAGAATGGTTCGAGGGCCTTTGGGACGCACGAGATGAAGAGCAGGCACAGAACAACAACCCGACCGCCATGCCTTGGCTGGATGCTTGCCGCTTCCTGCTCGCTCGCCAGCCTGGGTGCGCAGGCGGCGGGGCATTTCGATGTCGACGATGCCGGCACGCTCGATCCGGGCCAGTGCCAGTACGAAACCTGGTGGGGCCGCACGGGCACGGAGCCGGTCACAGGCTTCCACATCGGGCCTGCCTGTCGGGTCGGCCCTGTCGAACTGGGCCTGAACTTCGACCGGCTCTCGGCGGAGGGTGTTCACACGATCACCGGCGGCCCGCAGATCAAGTGGAATTTTCTGGGGCAGCCGGCGGACGCGCCCTTCAGCGCGGCGGTGTCGATGGGCACCGTGTCCGACCTGCGGCGCGGCGGCCGCATGGGTGGCCAGTTCGTCGTGCCCCTGACCTGGCGACCGACCAGCAGCCTGCAGGTGCACGCCAACCTCGGCGCCGACTGGGCGCTGGGCACCGGCGTGCGCACGCCGCGTGGCGGTGTTGCCGTCGAATGGGCGTGGAACGACACCGTGTCGCTGATCGCGGAACGCAGCAAGGCGGCGGGCGTGTGGACCTCGCGCATCGGCGGGCGCTTCAGCATCACGCCGCTGATCAGCGTGGATGTCAGCGCGTCACATACCGGGCCACAGGGCGTGCGGGGTTTCGTGATCGGCCTGAACCACGAGTTCACCTGGAAGTGAAAGCAGAAGGCGAGGCGGCCTTCAGCGCAGGTAGCGCTGCAGCCGCTTTTCGTCCTCGACCAGTTGCAGCCGCATGAGCGAAATGAAGTCGCGTGCCGTCGCGGACAAGACCTTGCCCGCCGGCAGGGCCAGCAGGCAGGTGAAGGACACGTCGATAGAGAAGCGACGCACCACCAGTCCGCGTTCGGCGTAGTCGAGCGCCGTGATCGGATTGACCAGGCCCACGCCGAGACCGCGCAGCGACATCTCGCACACGCTGGCCGCGTAGGGCGTCTGCACCAGCACCCGCAACGCCACGCCGTAGGGGGCGAGTGCGGCCTCCAGCCGTTGATGCGACGGGTCTTCGGGGTTGAGCGAGAGGAAGGGCGCCTCTGCCAGCTGCTCCGGCTTGATCGTCTTGAAGCGCGCCAGCGCATGGCCCTCGGGCATGACGACCACGCCCGGAAAGCGCGAGAAGGTCGAATGGTCGATGCCTTCGAGCGAAAGCTCGTCGGCCATCAGGCCGAAATCGGAAATGCCCATCGCCACGCGGTCGCGCACGTCCTTCGAGCTGAGCACCTGCAGCGACACCTGCGGCCACGGGCTCGCGCCGCGGTGCGCCTTCAACCTTGCCAGCGCACGCGGCATGAAGCCCAGGCCGTAGGCCGGGAAGCAGCTCAGCTCCAGCTGGCTGACGCCGAAGTCGCGCAGGCTGCGCACGCGGTGCTCGATGGCATCCATGCCGATGAACACGCGCTCCACCTCGATCCACAGCGCGCGCGCCTCGGGCGTGGGCACCAGCCGCCCGCCGGTGCGCTGGAACAACAGCATGCCGGCCTGCGCCTCGAGACGCTTGAGCGATTGGCTGATGGCGGGCTGCGTCACGTGCAGCAATGCGGCGGCCTTGCGGGTGGAGCTGCCGCGCATGAGGGCCCGGAAGGTTTCTATTTCTGTGAACCGCATCGATAAGTTTATTTATCGGTTGAGTATCTGTAGCTGCATTATTTTATTTCCGAATGCATAAGAATTAGGCACAACTCCCAACGCATGACCTCGTGACGACATCGCAAGTCCTGGACTTCAAGTTCACCGCGCCGCCCGCGGACCCTTTGGCCCATCCTTCTGGCAGCCAAACGGCCATCGTCCGGGACCGAACGCCGAAGCCCCCGCGCAACCCGCACCTGCGGGGCTTGCAGTGCCTGCGATGCGATGCGCTCTACCCGGTCACGCTGACGCACGACGGCTGCCCCGCCTGCAAACGCGCGGGCTTTCATGTCGCGCTGCGTGCCAGCTATCTGCCCGATGGACCCGATGCGATGCCGATGCCCTACGGGCCCGGTTTCACGCTGGGGGAGGGCCACACGCCGCAGCAGGACATGCCCGCGCTGGCGCAGCGCTTCGGCGTGGCGCGCCTGAGCCTCAAGGACGAATCGTGCAACCCCACCGGCTCCCACAAGGACCGCATGACCGCCGTGGGCGTGGCGCAGGCACTGGACTTCGACGCCCATACGCTGGTGCTCGCGTCCTCGGGCAATGCGGCGGTGTCGGCTGCGCACTACGCGTGGGCTGCAGGCCTGGGCTGCGAGGTGGCCACCTATGAAGGCATGCCCGCCACCTATGCACGGCAGCTCGATGCTCTGGGCGCGCGGCGCTACGTCTTCGCAGACAACGCAGGCCGCTGGGCCTTCGTGCGCGAGCGCTCGCAATACCCCGGCTACTTCGCGCTGACCAACTACCGCCTGCCCGCGCTGGGCAGCGCACCGCTGGCGATCGAGGGCTACAAGCCCATCGCGCTCGAATGCCTGAGCGACGGCGGGTTGCCGGACCACATCGTGATCCCGACCGCGCGTGGCGACCTCGCCTGGGGCATCTACGCGGGCTTTCGCGACCTGCTGGCGGCAGGGCGCATCACGCGCCTGCCCAGGCTCTGGCTGGTGGAACCCTTCGCGCGCCTGTCACGCGTGCTGGCGGGTGGCGCGCTCAACGGCAGCTACCCCGGCCACACGGCGCAGTTCTCGACGGCAGGCGCCACCGTGACGTACCTGCAATGGCAGGCTGCTACCGCCACGGGCGGCGGTGCGGTGGTCGTGGGCGACGACGAAGCCCGTGCAGCCCGGCGGGTGCTTGCCGGTGCCGGCGTCAGTGCCGAACTGTGCGCGGCGGCTGGCCTGGCCGCGCTGCAGCAACTGCGCGAGAGCAGTGCCATCGCGGCCGATGCCCACGTGGTGCTGATGCTGACCGCCAATGCGTCGAGCGATCCGAGCTGGCCCGACAGACCCTAACCCTCCAGGAATCCTCCATGCCGACGATGCATCGCCGGGCCTTCTTGGCCACCGGCTCTACAGCCCTGCTCACTGCAACCGGAAGTGCATGGGCGGCCTACCCCGACCGGCCCATCAAGCTCATCGTGCCCTGGGCCGCGGGCGGCAGCACCGACGCGATTGCACGGGCGATGGCGCAACGCATGAGCCAGACCATCGGCAGCCCGGTGATCGTGGACAACCGGCCCGGCGCCGCCGGCATGATCGGCACCGACGCCGCTGCCAAGGCTGCGCCCGATGGCTACACCATCGCCATCGTCGAACTGCCGCACGCCATTGCGCCAGCCGTGACCGCCAAGCTGCCCTACGACCTGCTGCGCGACTTCACGCCGGTGACCATGATCGGCACCTCACCGCTGGTGTTCTTTGCGGGCATGGACGACGACAGCAAGGACTTCAAGACCTTCATCAGGACGGCCGCCGCGAAGTCGGCGCCGCCCGCCATTGCGCACAGCGGCGCTGGCACCGTGAGCCATCTCGCGGCCGAACTGCTGGCGAGCCGCACGAAGATCCGTTTCAACATGGTGCCGTACCGAGGCTCGGCGCCAGCGCTCACCGACGTCGCGGCGGGCACGGTGGCAGGTCACTTCGCCACGCTGGCCAGCGGCTCCAGCCTGCTGGGCGCCCACCGCATCCGGCCGTTGCTGGTGACGAGCACGCAGCGCGTGAACATTCCCGGCCTGCAGAACGTGCCCGCGCTCGCGGAGAACGGGCTCAAGGGGCTGGAGATCGACCAGTGGTGGGCCATGGTGGCACCGGCCACCACGCCGCTCGATGTGATCGATAAGCTGCGCCGCGAGGCCATCGCCGCGCTGGACCATCCGCAGGTGAAGGAGCGCCTGTCGGTGCTGGGCGTGCAGATGAAGGGCTCGACACCGGGCGAGCTGCGCGCCTTCCTGCGCTCCGAGGCCGAGCGCTGGCAGAAGGCCGCGCACGAGATCGGGCTTCAGCCTCAGTAGCCGCCGCCTCGCAAGAGGCGCAGCCGTCTACTTGGCGTCGCTGTAGACCGTGGCGCGCGACACGCCCATGTGCGCCGCGGCAATCTCGGCGCCGCGTCGCACTTCCAGCAGGCCCGCCTTCTTCAGCTCCTGCACCAGTTGCTTGCGGTCGGCGGGCTTGAGCGAGCGCGAGGTGGTCGCGCGCGCGGCCGCGAATTCGTCGATGCGCGCGTGGATGCGGTTCGAGTGGTTGCCGCCCGCATCGAGCTGCTCGTGCACCTCTTTGTCGTCGATCCGCGTGAACTGCGAGATCGCGCCCTGGAAGCTCTGGAACAGCGTCAGGTCGACGTTGAGGCACAGCGCGGCCACGTATTCGCCGCTTTCGTCCTTGATGCCGATGGAGGTGCTCTTGACCTTGCGCCCGTCGGGAAAGGTGTTGGCGTAGTTTGCGATCACCGCCGGGAATTCGGGGTCGCGGATGCGCGCCAGTCCGAGCTCCGTCACCGACTGGCCCACCTGGCGCCCGCTCAGGCTGTTCTCGATTGCGTAGATCGCATTCTTCGGGTTGCTCAGGTCGTGCACCACCACCTCGCAGAACGGCGCGAAGGTTTCGCCCAGGCCTTCGGCCACATGGCCGAGCATCTCCAGCAGCTGCTTGTTCGACTTCTTTTTCATGCCCGGAATGTATCCAGGTCTGGACGAAGCATCCAATTTGTACAAAAAGTACAATGACGGACATATTGTCCAAATTCATGGAGCAGTGAATGACCACGAAAGAACGCGCACGCTACGTCGACCCGCTCACTGGCCGACATCACGAACTGTCCGAGCGCCGCTGGCGCTCGGACGACGGCAACCCGATGATGGTGACGCCGCTGCCCGGCATCACGCGCGATGACATCGACCCGCGCGAGCGCTCCGTGTGGCGCTACCGCGCGGCGCTGCCGGTGGTGATCGAGCGGCCTTCGAGCCTGGGCGAGGGCTGTACGCCGCTGGTGCAGAAGCGGTGGGGTGAGCTGTCGCCTTACTTCAAGCTCGAATGGTTCAACCCGACCTGCAGCTTCAAGGACCGCGGCGCGGCCGTGATGATGTCGTTCCTGCGCCAGATCGGCGTCGACGCGGTGCTGGAAGACAGTTCGGGCAATGGCGGCGCCGCCATCGCTGCGGCAGGCGCGGCGGCCGGCATGCGGGTCAAGGTGCTTGCACCCAGCTACACGCCGGCGCCCAAGGTGGCGCAGATACGCGCGTTCGGCGCCGAGGTGCAACTGGTGCCGGGGCCGCGCGAAGAGTCGGAGTACGAGGCGGTGCGCCAGTCGGAATCGATCTTCTACGCCAGCCACAACTGGCATCCGTTCTTCCTGCAGGGCACGAAGACCCTGGCGTACGAACTGTGGGAAGACCTGGGCTTCGTTGCGCCCGACAACGTGGTGATTCCGGCGGGCGCGGGCAGCAATGTGCTGGGCTGCCACATCGGCTTCAAGGAGTTGCTGGCGGCAGGGCAGATCACGAAGCTGCCGCGGATCTTCGTGGCGCAGCCGCTGAACTGCTCGCCGATCGATGCCAGCTTCATCGCGGGCGTCGACACGCCGGTGGAGCGGGCCGTGAAGCCGACGATCGCGGAAGGCACGGCCATCAAGCGGCCCGTGCGCCTGCGGGAAATTCTTCAGGCGCTGCGCGAGACGAACGGCAGGACGGTGGCGCTGACCGAAGAGCAGATCGCGGCTGCCGTGCGCCGGCTCGCCGCCACCGGCCTGTATGCCGAGCCGACCTCCGCCACTGCGGCGGCGGCCATCGAGGTGCTGGCACAACGGGGCGACATCCGGGCGAATGAAACAACGGTGGCGCTGCTGACAGGCACCGGCCTGAAGTCCACGCAGTTCATGACCGAGCTGTTCGGCGGCACGCCCGCCTGACCGGCGCTACCAGGGCCACGCGATGCGTGTGCCCGTGCCGGTGGCGGCTGCACGCGCGTGCAGCAGGCGCGCGACGGTCAGGTCTTGCAGCGCGAGGCCGGTCATGTCGAACACGGTGATGTCGGGGGGAGCGCGCTCGAAGGGTGTCTTGCCGGTCAGCAGGTCGCCCAGCTCGATGGATGGCGTGTCGGGCGCCCATTGGGTTTCGCCGATCTGTTGCGCCTGGGTGCGGTCATCGACCACAAGGCGAACGCGCGGCAACAGGCCCTCGGGCAGCTCGCGCTTGCCCCGGGTGTCGGCGCCGACGCAATTCAGGTGCGTGCCGGGTTGCACGGCCTGCAGGTCGAACAGTGCGCCGCCGCCCGGGGTGGCGGTGATCACGATGTCGCTTTGCGCGACGGCCGCGTTGCGGTCGCTGGCGGGCGCGATGGTGCAGCGTTGCGCGAAGTGGGCCTCGAACGCGGCGTTGCGCTGGCCGCTCGTGCCGACGTAGAGAACTTCGCGCAACGACGGAAGCAGGCGCAGTGCGAAGTCGAGCTGGATGCGTGCCTGCACGCCGGTGCCGAAGATGCACAGCCGCGTGCTGTCGGGCCGCGCGAGCTGTTGAAGGCCAAGCCCGCCTGCCGCGCCGGTGCGCACCGTGGTCACAGCGTTGCCGTCGATGACGCACAGCGGTCGGCCGGTGGCCGGGTCGATCAGCAGGATCGTGGCCTGGTGCGGCTCGCCGCCGCGCTGCCGGTTGGCGGGCCAGAAGCCGGCGGCCTTGAAGCCGAGCAGCCCCTGCGCCTGCACATCACCAGACTTGATGCCGAACACGCCGCCCGTGGATAGTGGTTCGCGCACGACCGGGAAGACGCGGCCTTCGCGCTCGCTGTGCAGCACGAAAGCCTCGCGCACGGCCTGGAGCACGTCGTCGGGGGAGAGAAGGGCGTCGACCTGGTGCTTGTCGAGCAGCAGGAGTTGGGCGTCGGCGGGTGCCGTGGGAGGTGTCATCTGGAAATATTATCCATATCCAGACAAATCATCAAATTTTGTCGGCCGATGCCGCGCGCATCAGCGACCCGTGTGCACCTTGATCCGGATGGTCGCCACGTCCCAGCCCCTGTTCTTGAG
Organism: Variovorax sp. PAMC26660; assembly: GCF_014302995.1. Lineage (NCBI taxonomy): Bacteria > Pseudomonadati > Pseudomonadota > Betaproteobacteria > Burkholderiales > Comamonadaceae > Variovorax > Variovorax sp. PAMC26660. The sequence goes on along the minus strand of NZ_CP060295.1, from coordinate 1,088,175 downwards.
TCGCGTCACCAGCATCGGCGACAACTGGCGCAGCTTGGCGGCTGCGGCGCTGCCTTTCACCAGCAGGCACCAGACATCGCCTTCGGCGGGGCCGGCCTGGATGGCGGCGCGCATGGCCGGTGGGATCAGTCCTTCAACCGCCTTCAGGCGGTCCGACGCATCGCGTGCGCGCGCCATCAGGCTTCCCAGGGTGGGCGAGCCTTCTGCAGCTTGCTGCAGTGAAATGGGCGGGGGCGTGCGGCGATACATGGGTAATCCAGGGGTTAGAAACAAGACAGCTAAAATGCCCGGTTTGCCGGCGTTCGCGCCGGAAAAAAGGACCGCCTGCCTTGAAACTTGATTTCGAAGCGAGCGCGCCCAACTGCTTTCACCATATCTTAGGGAATCCGGTCGAAGTGCCTGTCGCGTCAGGTGCCCGTCCATCTCCACCCATGGCAACCAACTTCCTGACCCAGATTTTCGGCAGTCGCAACGATCGGCTGCTCAAGCAGTATCGCAAGACGGTGGAACGCATCAATGCGCTCGAACCCGAGTTCGAGAAGCTCAGTGACGACGCGCTGCGCGCGAAGACGCAGGAGTTCAAGGACCGCGCCGCCAAGGGCGAATCGCTCGACGCCCTGTTGCCGGAAGCCTTTGCCACCGTGCGCGAAGGCTCCAAGCGCGTCATGAAGATGCGTCACTTCGACGTCCAGTTGCTCGGCGGCATGGCGCTGCACAACGGCAAGATCTCCGAAATGCGCACCGGCGAAGGCAAGACGCTGACCGCCACGCTGCCGGTGTACCTGAATGCGCTGTCCGGCAAGGGCGTGCACGTGGTCACGGTGAACGACTACCTCGCCAGCCGCGACGCCAAGTGGATGGGGCGCCTGTACAACTTCCTCGGGCTGTCGGTGGGCATCAACCTGCCGCAGATGCCGCGCGAAGAAAAGCAGGAAGCCTACGGCAGCGACATCACCTACGGCACGAACAACGAATACGGCTTCGACTACCTGCGCGACAACATGGTCTACGAGCCCGCCGACCGGGTTCAGCGCGGCCTGAACTTCGCCATCGTCGACGAAGTGGACTCGATCCTGATCGACGAAGCCCGCACGCCGCTGATCATCAGCGGCCAGGCCGAAGACCACACCGACCTCTACATCGCCATCAACAAGGTGGTGCCGCTGCTGACCAAGCAGGAAGGCGAAGCCGATCCGCGCACGGGCGAAGGCGTCACGGTTCCCGGCGACTTCACGGTCGACGAAAAGACCCACCAGGTGTTCCTGACCGAAGACGGCCACGAGAACGCCGAGCGCATCCTGGGTGAGTTCAAGCTGCTGCCCGAAGGCGCCTCGCTCTACGACCCGGCCAACATCACGCTGATGCATCACCTGAATGCAGCGCTGCGTGCCCGCCACCTGTACCACCGCGACCAGAGCTACGTGGTGCAGCAGGGCGAAGTGGTGATCGTCGATGAATTCACCGGCCGCCTGATGAGCGGCCGCCGCTGGAGCGACGGCCTGCACCAGGCCGTGGAAGCCAAGGAAGGCGTGGAAATCCAGGCCGAGAACCAGACGCTGGCCTCGATCACCTTCCAGAACTACTTCCGCCTGTACGGCAAGCTGGCTGGCATGACCGGCACGGCCGACACCGAGGCCTACGAATTCCAGGAAATCTACGGTCTCGAGACCACGATCATTCCACCCAACCGCATCAGCAAGCGCGAAGACCAGCTCGACCGCGTCTACAAGACGACGCGCGAGAAGTACGATGCCGCCATTCAAGATATTCGCGAGTGCTACGAGCGCGGCCAGCCGGTGCTGGTGGGCACTTCGTCCATCGAGAACTCCGAAATCATCGACGGCCTGCTGACGCAGGCAGGCCTGCCGCACCAGGTGCTCAACGCCAAGCAGCATGCGCGCGAAGCGGACATCGTGGCGCAGGCCGGCCGCACCAAGATGATCACCATCGCGACCAACATGGCCGGTCGCGGTACCGACATCGTGCTGGGCGGCAACATCGAGAAGATGATCGAGGCGATCGAGAACGACGAAGGCCGTGACGATGCAGCCAAAGAAGCGGACATCGCGCACATCCGCGCCGAGTGGACCAAGGACCATGAATTCGTCAAGTCGCTCGGCGGCCTGCGCATCATCGCGACCGAGCGCCACGAATCGCGCCGCATCGACAACCAGCTGCGCGGCCGTTCGGGCCGCCAGGGCGACCCGGGCTCCTCGCGCTTCTACCTGAGCCTGGACGATCCGCTGATGCGCATCTTCGCGGGCGACCGCGTGAAGGCGATCATGGATCGCCTGAAGATGCCCGACGGCGAAGCCATCGAAGCCGGCATCGTCACGCGCAGCATCGAGAGCGCGCAACGCAAGGTCGAGGCGCGCAACTTCGACATCCGCAAGCAGTTGCTCGAATACGACGACGTGTCGAACGACCAGCGCAAGGTGATCTACCAGCAGCGCAACGACATCCTCGACGCGACCGACCTCACGGCCCAGATCGCGGCGCTGCGCGAAGGCTGCTTCATGGACCTGGTGCGCCAGTACGTGCCGGCCGAGTCGGTCGAGGAGCAGTGGGACCTGAACGGCCTCGAGAAGAGCCTGTTCACCGAGTGGGGCTTGGACATGCCGCTCAAGAAGGAAGTCGAGGCCTCCGACGCCATCTCCGACGAAGACGTGCTCGATAAGGTGGTCAAGGCCGCCAACGAAACCTTCGAGGCCAAGCTGGCGCTGATCGGCCAGGAAAACTTCACGCAGTTCGAGCGCATGGTCCTGCTGCAGAGCATCGACACGCACTGGCGCGAACATCTGGCGTCGCTCGACTACCTGCGCCAGGGCATCCACCTGCGCGGCTATGCGCAAAAGCAGCCCAAGCAGGAATACAAGCGCGAAGCCTTCGAGCTGTTCGGCCAGTTGCTCGATTCGGTCAAGAACGAAGTCACGCGCCAATTGATGACGGTGCGCGTGCAGTCGGGCGAACAACTCGAAGAGGCCGCCGACGCTCTTGAAAGCCGTGGCGAGAACCTTGCCAACATCACCTACACCGCGCCCACCGAAACGGGCGAGGTCGAAGTGCGTGTCGACGAAGAAAGCCAGCGTCGCCTCGCGGCCGCCGGTGCGGGTGCGCTGAGCGCCGAGGCCCTGGCTTTTGCGCGCGTGGGCCGCAACGATCCGTGCCCCTGCGGCAGCGGAAAAAAATACAAGCAATGCCACGGCAAGCTGAGCTGACGTCCAGAACCTTTCATTGAGAGAAATTCCATGCCCGTGAACCTGTCCGCCCCCGATCCCGCCGCCTTGTTCGCGGTGCCCGGCGTCCGCATCGGCGTGGCCGAAGCGGGTGTGCGCAAGGCCAACCGCAAGGACCTGACGGTCGTGCTGATCGACGAAGGCGCGGCAGTCGGCGGCGTGTTCACGCAGAACCGTTTCTGCGCGGCGCCGGTGCAGGTGTGCCGCGACCATCTGGCTGCCAACTTCGGCATCCGCGCGATGGTCATCAACACCGGCAATGCGAATGCCGGCACGGGCGAAGACGGGCTGATGCGCACGCGCTCCACCTGCATCGCGCTCGCGCGCCACCTGGAAATTGCGCCCGAGCAGATCCTGCCGTTCTCGACCGGCGTGATCATGGAGCCGCTGCCCGTGGACCGCATCGAAGCCGGCCTGCCTGCCGCGCTGGCCGACGCCTCGGCCGATCACTGGGCCCGTGCCGCCGAAGGCATCATGACCACCGACACAATCCCGAAGGCCTTCAGCCAGCGGGCGCAGGTCGGCGGCGCGACCGTCACCATCACCGGCATCAGCAAGGGCGCCGGCATGATCCGTCCGAACATGGCGACCATGCTCGGCTTCATGGCGACCGACGCGAAGATCGATCCGTCGCTGATCCAGCCGCTGGCCAAGCTCTTGGCCGATGCCTCGTTCAACCGCGTGACCATCGACGGCGATACCTCGACCAACGATTCGTTCGTGGTCATCGCAACGCAGAAGGCGGCGCACGCCACCATCACCTCGCTCGATTCGGCCGACGGCCAGGCGCTCGTGGCAGCCATGCAGAACGTGGCCCGCCAACTGGCGCAGGCCATCGTGCGCGACGGCGAAGGCGCGACCAAGTTCATCACCATCCAGGTCGAAGGCGGCCGTGACGCTGCCGAGTGCAAGCAGGTGGCTTACGCGGTGGCGCATTCGCCGCTGGTCAAGACCGCGTTCTTCGCCAGCGACCCGAACCTGGGCCGCATCCTGGCCGCCGTCGGCTATGCGGGCATCGACGACCTTGATCAGACCGCCATCGACCTGTTCCTGGACGACGTGCATGTGGCCGTCAAGGGCGGACGCAACCCGTCGTACCGCGAGGAAGACGGCCAGCGCGTGATGAAGCAGAGCGAGATCACCGTGCGCATCGGCCTGGGCCGTGGCAAGGCCAGCGAAACGGTGTGGACCTGCGACCTGAGCCACGACTACGTCACGATCAACGCCGATTACCGGTCATGAACGAGCAGTTCCAGAAGCTGATCGAGCGCGCCGAACAGCTCATCACCCGCATCGAATCGATCCTGCCGCAGCCGCTGTCGGCGCCGACCGACTGGAATGCGTCGATTGCCTGGCGCTACCGCCGCCGCAACTCCGGTCATGGCGTGCTGGAGCCCGTGCGCCACGTGGCCACGATGGCGCTCGATTCGCTGAAGGAAATCGACGTTCAGAAGGAAAAGATCGAGCGCAACACGCGCCAGTTCGTCGAAGGCAAGCCGGCCAACAACGTGCTGCTGACCGGCGCGCGTGGCACGGGCAAGTCGTCGCTGATTCGCGCCTGCCTGCAGGCCTACGCGCCGCAGGGGCTGCGCCTGATCGAAGTCGACAAGGCCGAGCTGGTCGACCTGCCGGACATCGTCGAGGTGGTCTCGCAGCGTCCCGAGAAGTTCATCGTCTTCAGCGACGACCTGAGCTTCGACGAGGGCGAGCCGGGCTACAAGGCGCTCAAGTCGATCCTCGACGGATCGATCGCCGCATCGACACCCAATGTGCTGATTTACGCGACCAGCAACCGGCGCCACCTGCTGCCCGAGTACATGAAGGAAAACCTCACGTACACGCACACCGACGATGGTGAAGTGCATCCGGGTGAGGTGATCGAGGAAAAGATTTCACTGTCGGAGCGCTTCGGCCTCTGGGTGAGCTTCTATCCCTTCAGCCAGAACGAATACCTGACGATCGTGGGGCAGTGGCTGTCGTCGTTCGGCGTCGACGCGGCCGCCATCGCAGCGGCGCGGGCCGAGGCGCTGGTCTGGGCGCTGGAGCGCGGTTCGCGCAGCGGCCGCGTGGCGTACCAGTTCGCACGCGACTACGCAGGACGGGCCGCCGCGTGAGCGAGTCGCAAGAACCACAGGGCCGCAAGCACACCGAGGTTGCTGTTGGCGTGTTGATCCGCCTGGCCGACGACGCGCTGCTGCTGTCGACCCGGCCCGAAGGCAAGGCTTATGCGGGCTACTGGGAGTTTCCCGGCGGCAAGATCGAAGCGGGCGAGACGATCGAGCAGGCCTTGCGGCGCGAGCTGCAGGAAGAGCTTGGCATCACGATCGAGGATGCCGAGGTCTGGAAGGTCACGGAGCACGACTATCCGCATGCGCTGGTGCGTCTGCACTGGTGCAAGGTGACGGCCTGGACCGGCGAGTTCGAGATGCGTGAGGGGCAGGCGATGGCGTGGCAGCAACTGCCGCTCGACGTGGCGCCGGTGCTGCCCGGTGCCTTGCCGGTGCTGGAGTGGCTGGTGCAGGAGCGCGGCCTGCCCGCGTCCGCGGCACAGGCCGTTTCGACCCTCGCGTAGCGGCCCGCGGTAGGAAGCCGCAGGCCAGCAGAACCCAGATACATGCATCCCAAGTACCGCGCTGACATCGACGGCCTGCGTGCGGTCGCCGTGGCGTCGGTGGTGATCTTCCATGCCTTCCCGACGCTGGTCCCCGGCGGCTTCATCGGCGTCGACATCTTCTTCGTGATCTCGGGGTTCCTGATCACGACGATCATCCTGCAGAGCCATGCGGCGGGCGATTTCAGTTACCGCGATTTCTATGCGCGGCGCATCCGGCGGATCTTCCCGGCGCTGATGCTCGTGCTGGCCGCCACGCTGGCTTTCGGCTGGTATGTGTTGCTGAGCCGCGAGTTTGCCGAGCTGGGCAAGCAGGTGGTGGGTGGTGCGTCCTTCGTGGCCAATTTCGTTTTCTGGGGTGAAGCGGGCTATTTCGACACAGCCTCCGAGGCCAAGCCGCTGCTGCACCTGTGGTCGTTGGGCATCGAGGAGCAGTTCTACATTTTCTGGCCGCTGCTGCTGGGCATTGCCTGGCGCCGGCGCTGGCCGATCGTGCGAGTGCTCTGGGCGCTGGCGGCGGTTTCCTTTCTGGTCAATGTGCTGACGATCCATCCGTTTCGCACGGCGGCCTTCTATTCGCCGGTTTCGCGCTTCTGGGAGCTGATGGCGGGCGCGATCCTGGCAGGCATGCGGCTGGCGCCCGCGACGACGGCATCGAAGCCGTGGCGCAGCCATGTGCAGTCGGTGCTGGGTGTGGGGTTGATCGCGCTGGGCCTTGTGGCGATCCGCAGCGACAAGGCATTCCCGGGCTGGTGGGCATTGCTGCCCGTGTTCGGGGCGGCAAGCTGCATCGCAGCCGGGCCGGCGGGGGTGTTGAACAAGTACATCCTGTCGAACCGCGCGATGGTGTGGCTGGGGCTCATCAGCTACCCGCTTTATCTCTGGCACTGGCCGCTGCTGGCGTTCGCGCGCATCGTCGAAGGCGCAGAGCCGCCGCTGGGCGTGCGTGCAGCGATGGTGGTGGCAAGCGTCGCGTTGGCGTGGTTGACCTATCGGTATGTGGAGCGCTTCGTGCGTGAACGCTCGGGTGCGGGCACGCTGCGTGTGCTCTGGCAAAGCGGCGTCGTGGTCATCATGGCCGGCCTGGTCGTCCTGGCCGGCGCGCCTGCGCGCAACAACAGCGAGCTGCTCCAGAAGGTGGTCGATGCCGAATCGGACCGTGGCTACTACGACGGCCTACGGTTGGGCGACCTGGACGGGTTTCCGGTCCGGCGCTTCGGCGACGGCGCGCGCAAGGTGCTGCTGATCGGCGACAGCCACGTCATGCAGTACGCGCCGCGCGCCGCGGAACTGGCCAGGTCTTCGCCCGACCGGATGGCAACGGCCGACTTCGCGACCTTTTTCGCCTGCCCGCCCATTCCCGGTGTGTTCGCCCAAGGCATCCCCGATTGCGGCGAAGGGCGTGAGAAGGTTCTTCAACTGGCCCTCGATCCGAAGTTCGATGCGGTCGTGATCGGTGGATGCTGGAACTGTTACTTCACCGGCAACCTGCCGGTGACCTACGAGTTCCGAGCCGATGGCGCCGCTTATCCGCTGAACAACGGCGGCCCTGGCATCTCGCGGTCACTGGATTCGCTCGAGACTGTCTTGAAGGGCCTGGCGGGGAGCGGCAAGAAGGTCTACCTGTTGCTGGACAACCCGACAGGCCCGCAGTTCGCGCCCAAGAGCCTGATCGAGGGAAGTCGGTTGGGCAAGCCGACCGTGACCGACGTGCGAACCGGCAAGATGCCGCCTGACCAGGCCAGCCTGGACGCGCAGCTTCGGCGCATCGCGGCATCGAGTGGCGTGGAGATCATCGATGCAAGCTCCCACCTGTGCCAGAACGGCCAGTGCCTGAGGGCCATGCCGGACAATACCCCGGTCTACGCGGACGACCAGCATCTGCGAGCGGCCTACACCCGGCACTTCGCGAACTACCTCGACCCGATCTTCCTCGGCACCGACAAGGAAGCCACGCCGCGATAAGCGGTTGCCGCAGGCCTGAACAACGCACCGATGCATCCCAAGTACCGTCCCGACATCGATGGCCTGCGCGCCGTGGCCGTGGCGTCGGTCCTGGCGTATCACGCCTTTCCCGATGCATTGCCCGGTGGCTTCATCGGGGTCGACATCTTCTTCGTGATCTCGGGCTTTCTGATCACGACGATCATCATGCAGAGCCACGCGGCGGGCGATTTCAGCTACCGCGACTTCTATGCACGGCGCATCCGGCGGATCTTTCCGGCGCTGACGCTGGTACTGGCGAGCGCGCTGGCGCTGGGCTGGTATGTGCTGCTGCCCAGGGAGTTTTCCGAACTTGGCAAGCAGGCTGCGGGCGGCATGGCCTTCGTGGCCAACTTCATCTTCTGGGGCGAGTCCGGCTACTTCGACACGATTGCCGAGACCAAGCCGCTGCTGCACCTCTGGTCACTGGGCATCGAGGAACAGTTCTATATTTTCTGGCCGCTGCTGCTCGGATTTGCATGGCGCATGCGTTGGCCCATCGTGCGGATGCTCTGGCTGCTGGCGGCGGTGTCGTTCGTTGCGAACGTGCTCATGGTGCATCCGTACCGCGAAGCCGCCTTCTATTCGCCGGGCTCGCGTTTCTGGGAGCTGATGGTGGGCGGCATCCTGGCCTGCATGCGGCTGAAGCCGGTGCAGCCCTCGGCTTGGCGCAGCCATGCGCAGTCGGTGCTGGGCGTGGGGCTGATCGTGTACGGGCTGGTGTCGATCCGCGCGTACAAGGCGTTTCCGGGCTGGTGGGCGTTGCTGCCAACGCTGGGCGCGGTGAGCTGCATCGCGGCGGGGCCGAATGGGCTGTTCAACCGCTACGTGTTGTCGAACCGGGTGATGGTGTGGATCGGGCTCATCAGCTATCCGCTGTACCTGTGGCACTGGCCGCTGCTGGTGTATGCGCGCATCGTCGAACAGGGCACGCCTTCGGCGACTGTGCGCGCGGCCGCGGTGGTTGCGAGCGTGGTGCTGGCTTGGGTCACCTACCGTTTTGTCGAACGCTACACACGAGCCAAGGCGGGCGTCGGCATGCTGCGCGCGTTGCTGGGCGGCGGTGTCCTCATCGTGCTGGTCGGCCTGCTCGCCTTTGGCGGCATGTCGCCGCGCAACGGTGGCGAGATGCTCCGCATGGTGTCCGATGCCACGGTGGACGGCGGCTACTACGACGACGTGCCACGGGAGAAGCTGGGCTCGCGCTTCGTGAATCGCGTGGGCAATGGGAGCGGCAAGGTGGCGCTGATCGGCGACAGCCACATACAGCAATATGGACCGCGTGCAGCGGAACTGGCGCGCACTTCGCCCGAACGGATGGCGACGGCCTACTTCTCGACCTACGGCGCCTGTCCGCCCATTCCCGGGCTGATTGCCGAAGGCAATCCCGACTGCGCAAGACAGCGCGACAGGATGCTGGAGCTGGCGCGCGACCCGCGAATCGACACGGTCGTGGTCGGGGCCTGCTGGAACTGCTACTTCACCGGGAATTTCCCGCTGGACTTCGAGTTTCGGGACGGCGTTTCGGCCTATCCGGTGAACAACGGTGGCCCTGGCATCGGGCGCTCGCTCGATGCGCTTCAGGTGCTGCTGACGGATCTGGTGAATCGCAAGAAGAAGGTGTACCTGCTGCTGGACAACCCGAGCGGCCCGGCCTTCGAGCCGCTGCGATTGATCGAGGGCAGCCGCCTGGGCACGATGACAGCCACACGGAGCACGCCGACTGCGCCACTGCCACCTGCAGAAGCACAGCTCAACGAGCGGCTGCGGCGCATTGCCGAGGCCAGTGGTGCGGAGGCCGTCGATGTGATCGCACAGCTGTGCAAGGCGGGCCAATGCCTGCGCGCCATGCCCGATGGCAACCCGATCTACAAGGACAAGGAGCATCTGCGGCCGTATTACACGCGGCAGAACGCAAGTTATGTGGACCGGCTGTTCCTTGGGGACGGCCACGGCGGCCCATCTCCGGTCGGCAACCGCTAGGGTTGCCAGACCGGCCCCCGTCACTGGATCTTGGGGTCGCCGAACAGCTCGTCGTCGGTCGGCGCCTCGGCCGGCATCCGGAACTCTTCGTTCGCCCAGGCGCCAAGGTCGATGCCCTTGCAACGCGCGCTGCAGAAGGGCCGGTAGGGGTTGCTGGGCGCGTAGATGCTGTCGCCGCCGCACGCGGGGCAACGAACGATCCGCTCGTCGGTTTTGTTCACGTCGCTCATGCGCAGAGTGTCAGTTCGAAGGGGGCGTCGTCCGTGCTCTGGTGCAGCCGGTCGTCGGCTTCATGTCGCATCAGCCGCACCGACACCATGAGGCGGTTGCCGCTGATTTCAGGCACCAGTCCGAGCTTGGGGTCGATGCGCAGGCGCAGCAACTGGAAGCTGCGGCCCTGCGGCAGGTTCTGCTGGAACTGGCCGTGGCTGGCGATCACCTTGTAGGGCACGTCGGCGTCGCGCAGCAATTTCAGCAGCAGGTAGATTGACGAGGCCAGTGGCGACAGCGTGTTGGACCAGCGCTCGAGGTCCGCACGGCGGCTGGGCGCGGCGCGGTGTTGCCAGGCGTAATAGGCGGGCAGGTCGAACTCGCAGGTGCCGCCCGGAATGCCGGCGCGGCTGCGGATGCTCATGAGCCACTCGTTTTCTGTCAGGGCCTGGCCGGCCTTGCCCGTCACGCCGTTGAGCGCGGTGAAGTTGCGCTCGAGCTGGCCGACCACCTGGTCGAGCACGGCTTCGGCAATCGCCGGATTGCCCCGGTAGCTGTTGAAGACGTTCTTGTGCTTGTCGAGATCGCGCAAGACGTCGGCCTTGAGGTCGGCGCGCGCGGCGACATCCATGATCTCGAAGATCGTGATCAGGGCGTAGTGGTGGGAGAGCGGCGATTCCGAGGGCACCAGTTCGCCCAGCCGGCGAAACAGGTGCTCCAGCCTCAAGTAGGTCCGGATGCGCTCGTTGAAGGGGTATTCGTAGAGGATCACGGGCGGGTTCCTGTCGTCGAATCGAATGAGCTCACGGGTGACGCGAGGGCGGTTCGGGCAGTTTCTTGCGGACTTCGTTCAGCATCAACTCACCCAGTTCGAGCTGTCCGTGCATCGAGAGGTGAGTATCGTTCGGAAAAAAGAAGTCGCGAGTCAGCGCATGCCGCGTCTGGGCCCAGCCGAACAGGTCCGGGCCGAGGTTGGAGCCCCGGAGCGCAGTGACGAAGTCTTTCGAGTGGTCGTGATCGACGTAGACCGTGGTCTTGTTGGGAATCACCATCCACAGCAGCGGTGTGCGGCGGGCCGCGGTGAAGGTCTTCATGGCCTCCACATTCGCCGGGGTGAGCTCGCCGTTGCGGATGTCTTCCGACAGGAACAGGGCCTTGTCGCACAGGCGGTTGCTGAAGAACTTGCAGCCATCCTGCACCGGGCGCGCCATGGTCTCGGTGTTGAAGACGGTGTCGCCCGGTGTCTTGATGGCGCGCTGGGTGTTCCGGTAGGTGGTCAGGCCCGAGGTCAGCTGCGCGTTCCAGTTGAGGGCAAAGGCTGGCAGGTCTTCGAGCGGCGACGAGAACGGCACGAGCTTCGCTTCATAGGGTCTCGTCATGGTCGGGCACTGGGCGCTGGAGCGCAGCCGCTCGTTGAGAAGCCGCTCGACGCTTTCGACGATGACCAGTTTGCCGCGGAAACCGGCTTTGGCCAGCCAGTCGTCCATGTCGCCGCACAGGGCCTCGCCGAATTGGAGCCAGTAGGTGGTCGAGACGCGGTAGCCGGCCTTGACCAGCGCGGACTGCCACCGGTAGGTCATGGAGAAGCTGTCGCCGATCACGACGATGTCGGCCTGGTCGATGGGCGTGCCGCGCAGCAGTTCGGGGTCGACCTTGGGCGGTGGCGCGAGCCAGCCGAACTGGTGATCGGACAGGCGCCCGATGCGCGACAGGTCGCCGTAGGGAATGGGCGTTGCCAGGGTGACGGAGAGCATCGCGGAAATGACCGCGAAGCCCACGAAAAAGGTCAGCAGCCAGACTTTGGCTGGCGTCGTGATACGGGCCATCTCAGAACTGGAAATAGAGGAACGGGCTGTAGCTGCCGAGTCGCGAGATGCAGAAACCCAGCAAGACCACCGTGAAGAGCGCCATCAGGGCGGTCGAGAGCCAGGCCAGGCGAGCGCGACCAGCGAGCATTTGCACGCGCGGCACCCAGCGTTCGAGTGTGATCGTGGGCGGGAAGGCCAGGCAGATGATCAGCGCGACCAGCATGGTCTGGAAGAACTTGGGTTTGCGGAAAGGGATGGCACCCATTTCATGGAACACCGAGACCGGCGCGCCGTGCATGCCCAGCATGCCCTTGTAGATCGCGATGGCGGCCTGCATGCTTTCGGCACGGAAGACGATCCAGGCAATGATGACGCAGAGGAAGGTGAGCAGCCAGCCCAGGAAGCGTGCCAGGCGGCCGGGCGTGGCATGGCGCCTGACTTTGGAGTTCCACAGGTGGTTGATCATCAGGAACATGCCGTGCAGCGCGCCCCAGATCACGAAAGTCCATGCGGCGCCGTGCCAGAGGCCACCGAGCAGCATCGTGAGGAACAGGTTCAGGTAGCGCCGCGCCGGGCCCTTGCGATTGCCGCCCAGCGGCACGTAGAGGTAATCACGCAGGAAGGTCGACAGCGAGATGTGCCAGCGGCGCCAGAACTCGATGATGCTCGTGGACTTGTAGGGAGAGCGGAAATTCAGGGGCAACTGCACGCCCAGGCACAGGGAGAGGCCGACGGCCATGTCCGAGTAGCCCGAGAAGTCGAAATAGATCTGCAGTGTGTAGGCCAGCGCACCGAACCACGCGGTGTAGAGCGTGGGCGTCAGTCCCTGGTGCACGCCGTTGAACATCAGGTCGGCGTACTGCCCCATCGGGTCTGCGATCAACAGCTTCTTGGCGAGACCAAAGGTGAAGATTGCCAGGCCCAGCGCCAATTTGTCCGGGTTGACTCGGTAGGTCGCCGGGTTGGCGAACTGCGGCATCATTTGCGCGTGGTGCAGCACGGGGCCCGCGATCAGGTGCGGGAAGTAGGTCACGAACAGGACGTAGTGGATGAAGCTGCGTTCATGCACCTTGCCTTGCCAGCAGTCGACCAGAAAGGCGATCTGGGTGAAGGTATAGAACGAGATGCCAATCGGCAGCACGATGTGCAGCATCGGGATCGGCGAGAGCCCGGCCGCTACAAGGCCGTCGTTCACGTTCCCGACGAAGAAGTTGGCGTACTTGAAGATCGCCAGCACGCCGAGATTGACTGCCAGCGCGATCACCAGCAGGGTTTTTCGTTTTCGATCGTCACGGCCGGGCGCTGGCGACAGCCGCAACCCGAACCAGTAGTTGACGCAGATGGAGCCCAGCAGCAGGGGGAGCGCCTTGACGCTCCACCAGCCATAGAAGAAGAGCGAAGCCAGCGCAAGGAATCCGGCTGCGGCCCGCGTATTGCGCTTGCCGATCAGAAAGAACCCGATCAGGACCAGCGGGAAGTAGACAAAAATAAAGGGATACGAGTTGAACAGCATCTCGGGGAGGGCACTTCAGCGAGCGCCTTTTTGTCGTAGTCGTTATGCCGCCGCGGGGGCGGCCGGTCTCGGATTATCGCGTGGTGGCTGCAGACCACTGCTTCCAGAGACCCTGCACGGCGGTTTCTAGTTCCGCCAGTGTCAATGACTCATTGAAAATGACGGCATCTGCAGCCGCCCGACGCGCTTTGCGCGGGGCCTGCTGGGCGATCACTGCCCGGACGGCCTCAGGCGTCCATTTCGAGCGTGCAACAACACGTTTCAGCTGCATTTCTTCGGTAGCGTCGACCACCAGCACCCGGTCCACGATGGTTCGCCAGCGTCCGGATTCGACCAGCAGCGGAACGTCGAACACGATGATCGCATCGTTGCCGGCCGCGAGGGCCAGGCGCTGGGTTTCGGTGCCGATCAACGGATGCAGGATGGATTCGAGGCGCGCTTTGGCGCTCGCATCGGCGAATACGAGCTGGCGCATGCCGGCCCTGTCCAGGCCGCCATCCGGGGCGATGACGCTGCGGCCGAAGGCGGCCTCGATGGCCGGCATGGCAATGCCGCCCGGTTGAGCGATGGCGCGCGCGATGGCGTCCGTGTCGACCAGCACGGCGCCCTGGGCGACCAGCAACGTGGCCACGGTGCTCTTGCCGCTGCCGATGCCGCCCGTCAGGCCGATGCGCCGGACCATGTCTTGTGTCAATGGATCAGCGCGCCGAGGGGGAATGCGAACGGAATCCACTGACGCACGAGTTCAGGGCCGGCCACAAGGCACACGAGGCCTGCGCCAGCCAGGAAGGGGCCGAAGGCGATGGGGATGTCCTTGTGTGCCAGCTTGCCGGCAAAGCGCAGTGTCAGGCCGATCACGGCGCCCACCAGCGAAGAGACGAGGATGATTGCAATGAGGTAATCGGCCCCGAGCCATGCGCCCAGCGCGGCGAGCAATTTGAAGTCTCCATAGCCCATGCCCTCCTTGCCTGTGACCAAGCGAAAGCCATGGTACACAAGCCAGAGGCTCAGGTAGCCGAAGACCGCGCCCCAGACGGCTGAACTCAGCGACACGCCCGTCCAGCCCATGGCGGCGCCGACAAGGCCAAGCCAGAGCAATGGGTAGTTCAGAGAATCGGGCAGGAACTGGGTGTCGAAATCGATCAGGAACTGGCAGATCAGTAGTGCCCCGAAGGCGGCCCACAACGCGCCCGAAGGCGTGAGGCCGAAGCGGTAGGCACAAAGCGCGAAGAGGGCGCCTGTGACCAGTTCGACCAGTGGATAGCGCGGGCTGATCGCGGTCTTGCAGGAGGCGCAGCGGCCACGCAACACCAGGTAACTCAGCACGGGGATGTTCTGGTACCAGCGGATCTTGTGGCCGCAGGATCCGCAGTGCGACGCGGGGCGCGTGAGATCGAAGGGGGGCAGGCCCTCGATGGCCGTCGCGGCCTTGTCGGCAGCCGCTTCCAGCCCTTCGGGTGGTACGGCTTTCGGGCCGAAGACCAGTGACCAGAGCGAGGGCGCATCCTTCGACGACATGAGGTTGGCGACCGCATCTGCCAGCCAGGTCCGGTACATCATCACCGGGGTGCGGTAGATCACCACGTTCATGAAGCTGCCGATCAATAGCCCCAGCACACCGGCGAAAGCGGTGTCGAATTCCCGCGAAACCAGCATCAGACGACCTGGCCGAGCTTGAAGATGGGCAGGTACATCGACACCACGATGCCGCCGATGATCGTGCCGAGGAACACGATGATGATGGGCTCCATCAGGCTCGACAGGCCCGCCACCATGTCGTCGACCTCGGACTCGTAGAAGTCGGCCGCCTTGCCAAGCATGTGGTCGATGGAGCCGGATTCTTCGCCGATGGAAGTCATCTGAATCACCATGGACGGGAACAGGTTCGCATTGGTCATGGCCGTGGTGAGGCTGGTACCAGTCGACACTTCCTGCTGGATCTTGGAAGTGGCGTCGCCGTAGACGGTATTGCCTGAGGCGCCGCCCACCGAGTCGAGGGCTTCGACCAGCGGTACACCCGCTGCAAACATGGTTGCGAGGGTTCGGGTCCAGCGGGCGATGCAGGACTTCTCGATCAGGGTACCGAAGATGGGGATGCGCAGCAATGCTCGATCCATGACTCGCTGCACCCGCTCATTGCGCCTCCAGGCCTGGAGGAAAAAGTAGATGCCCCCGCCGAGGCCACCAAAGATCAGCCACCAGTACGACACAAAAAACTCGCTGATGCCGATCACGATCAACGTGGGCGCAGGCAGGTCTGCGCCGAATGAGGTGAACACCTCCTTGAATGCCGGGATGACAAAGATCATGATGATGGCGATCACGATGAAGGCCACCACGACCACCGAAATCGGGTACATCAGTGCCGACTTGATCTTGGATTTGATCGCCTCGGTCTTCTCCATGTAGGTAGCCAGGCGGTCGAGCAGTTCTTCGAGAATGCCGGCCGCTTCACCAGCCTCCACCAGATTGCAGTAAAGGTTATCGAAATACTTCGGAAACTTGCGAAAGGCCGCCGACAGCGATGTACCGGTTTCCACATCGCTGCGGATGTCATTCAGGAGCTTGGCCACGCTGGCATTGGCGTTGCCGCGCCCGACGATGTCAAAGGACTGCATCAAGGGCACGCCAGCCTTCATCATGGTTGCCAGCTGGCGCGTGAAGATCGCAATGTCCTTGGGCTTGATCGCCTTGCCCGATCGCATCCGGCGTTTCTTGATCTTGGAGGCGAGCACGCCCTGGCGACGCAGTGCGGCCTGCACCTGGTTTTCGCCGGCTGCCCGGAGTTCGCCACGCACCAGCTTGCCATTGCGGTCCTTGCCTTCCCATTCGAAGACAAATTCCTTGTGGGTGACTTGGGAGCGGGAGGGTGCCACTGTTGCCATTCGATCTCCGGTGTTCAGCGTTCGTTATTCGTTGGTGCACGCCACCACTTCTTCGAGCGAAGTGAGGCCCTGCATGACTTTTCGAAGACCCGACTGGCGCAGGGAACGCACGCCTTCGGTCTCGGACTGCTTTGCGATGTCGAGTGCGCTGCCATCGCGCAGGATGATTTCCTGGATGGCTTCGGTGATCGGCATCACCTGGTAGATGCCCACCCGGCCTTTGTAGCCGCCGCTGCATGCGGAGCAGCCGACGGGCCGATACGGTTTCCAGGAGCCGTCCAGGTCTTCCTCCCTGAAGCCCGCGTCGAGCAGCGCTTCGCGCGGGACATCCACGGGCGTGCGGCAGACGGTGCACAGTCTGCGCGCCAGGCGCTGCGCGGTGATCAGGATCACGCTGGACGCAATGTTGAAGGGCGCAATGCCCATGTTGCGCATCCGCGTGAGTGTGGTCGGCGCGTCGTTCGTGTGCAGTGTCGACAGCACCAGGTGACCGGTTTGCGCGGCCTTGATCGAGATGTCGGCGGTTTCCAGGTCGCGGATTTCGCCGACCATGATGATGTCCGGATCCTGCCGCAGGAAGGCGCGCAGCGCGGTGGCAAAGGTCAGCCCCGCCCGCTCGTTGACGTTGACCTGGTTGACGCCGGGCAGGTTGATTTCCGAAGGGTCTTCCGCCGTCGCGATGTTGACGCCCGGCTGGTTGAGCAGATTCAGGCAGGTGTAGAGCGACACGGTCTTGCCGGAACCGGTGGGCCCGGTCACGAGCACCATGCCGTAGGGGCGGCCGATGGCGCGAAGAAGGCGCTCTTTCTCGTCCGCGTCGTAGCCGAGGGCATCGATGCCCAGGCGTGCACTGCTCGGGTCAAGAATACGAACGACGATCTTCTCGCCGAACAGCGTGGGCAAGGTGCTCACGCGAAAGTCGATCACGCGATCGGGCCCGATCTTGAGCTTCATGCGGCCGTCTTGCGGCACGCGCTTTTCGGAGATGTCGAGCCGGGAAATGACCTTGATCCGCGAAGCCAGCTTGTCCTTGATGACTGTTGGCGGGCTGGCGATCTCACGCAGCTCGCCGTCGACGCGAAAGCGCACGCGGTAGTGGTGCTCGTAGGGCTCGAAGTGGATGTCCGAAGCCCGCATGCCGACGGCATCGAGCAGCATCTTGTGGAGGAAGCGAACGACCGGCGCGTCCTCGACCTCGGCAATGGCCTGCTCGTTCGCGTCGCCCGAGGTGTCGGCGGACACATCGTCGAATTCAAACTCGCTGCCGACGATGCTGTTGATGGTCTCCGCCGCGCTGACTGCGGCGGCTTCGATCATTCGGGAGAGCTTGTCGTACTCGGCGATGACCCAGTCCACACCCATCTGGGAAGCGAACTTGATCTTCTCCGCCGCTTGTTGATCAGACGGATCCGCCGTTGCAACGATCAGGCGGTTGTTGCGTTTGCTGAGAACGACGATGCGGTACGCATGACAAAG
Organism: Variovorax sp. PAMC26660; assembly: GCF_014302995.1. Lineage (NCBI taxonomy): Bacteria > Pseudomonadati > Pseudomonadota > Betaproteobacteria > Burkholderiales > Comamonadaceae > Variovorax > Variovorax sp. PAMC26660. The sequence continues at coordinate 1,070,470 of NZ_CP060295.1, read as the reverse complement.
CTTCGGATCGAGCAGGTCCTTGGGCAGGCGCTGGTGATCAATGGCATCCAGGTCGAGCAGCGGGGCACCGAAGGCGCTTGAAAGTGTGTGAGCCAGATCGGCGGCCGACACGGCGCCAGTGCCAGTCAGCTCGGCAATGAAGCTGGTGCGGCCGCTCAGCGACTTCTGGTAGATGTCTTCTGCGATCTTGGCGGGGAGTTTGCCGGCCGAAACCAGGGCGCGCGCAAGCCCGGGGAGGGCAATCTGCGTAGGTTCTTTAACAGGAAGTTCGGCAGCGGCCATTCAGCGAATGCAAGAGATGTGAAAAAGTGCTTCACGATCATCGCTGAACACCCCTGTGCTGTAAATCGCTACACAGCAACAGGGATGGGCATTTATTTGTTCCAGCCAAAGGCTGGTCGGGGTGAGAGGATTCGAACCTCCGGCCTCTACGTCCCGAACGTAGCGCTCTACCAGGCTAAGCTACACCCCGATGGTTGCAAAAAAAGAAATCGTCCTAGATGCCAACTCTGGTGAGGTGTTCAGGCACGTCGCTCAAGCAACTGAGCCGCTAATTGTAGCAAACCGGAAGCGTGCGAATTGGACGCAAAGCCACTGAGTGCGTGAATTGCGCGCTGTGCCTCGGCGGCGGCGGCGGCCCGGGATGCATCCAGAGCACCGGTTTCGCGAACAATATCAACGACTTTCCCCAGCTGCGCGGTGTCGCCGGCCTCGATGGCTGCGCGGACCAGGGCGCTCTGGGCCGACGTGCCGCGCTGCATGGCAAAGATCAGTGGCAGCGTGGTCTTGCCTTCGCGCAGGTCGTCGCCTACGTTTTTCCCTGTTTCATGGGCATCGCCAGCGTAGTCGAGCACATCGTCGATGACCTGAAAGGCTGTGCCAAGCGCCTGGCCGTAGGTGGCGCAGGCTTCTTCGACCTCTGGCGCGGCGCCTGCCAGTACGGCGGCGAGTCGCGTGCTGGCCTCGAAAAGTTTGGCGGTCTTCGAGCGGATGACGCGCAGGTACGCGGCCTCGTCCAGCGACGCGTCGTGCATGTTCATCAGCTGGAGTACCTCGCCTTCCGCGATCACGTTGGTCGCCTCGGCAAGGATCTGCATGATGCGCATGTTGTTGGCATCCAACATCATCTGGAATGCGCGAGAGTACAGAAAGTCTCCGACCAGCACGCTGGCCGGATTGCCGAACGACTCGTTGGCGGTCGCGCGGCCGCGCCGCAGAGTCGACTCGTCGACCACGTCGTCATGCAGCAAAGTGGCCGTGTGGATGAATTCGACGACCGCAGCCAGGTTGAAGCGCTGCTCGCCCGTGTAGCCCAGTGCGCCAGACATCAGCAGCAAAAGCGCGGGCCGCAGGCGCTTGCCGCCCGCAGAGATGATGTACTTGGAAACTTGGCTGACCAGTGGCACGCCCGTGTCGAGGCGGCGGGCAATCACGCGGTCGACTTCGACCATGTCGCCGGCAATCAGGTCCAGCACGGTGGCGGTGGGGGAGGTGTCGGCGGCTGGAACTGGCAAAGCGGAGGCGCGGGGCGCTGCTGAGAAGGAGGGCGGCCCAAGGGCCGGAAGGCGCAAATTATAGGGAGCCGCCATCGGTTGCTGCGCGTGGGCAGGGCTTGAATGGCTAGGGCAGGCAAACCGCGCTATAATCTTGGGCTCTGCGGAATTCGCTGCGGAGACTCATTTCTAAGAGGTTTACATGTACGCAGTCATAAAAACCGGCGGCAAGCAGTATCGCGTTGCTTCCGGCGAAAAAATTAAAGTAGAACAGATTGCTGCGGACGTAGGCCAGGAAATCGTGATCGACCAGGTTCTGGCCGTCGGAAACGGCGCTGAAATCAAGGTTGGCACGCCCCTGGTGTCCGGCGCAACGGTGACAGTCACGGTACTGTCGCACGGCTTGCACGACAAAGTGCACATCTTCAAGATGCGCCGTCGCAAGCACTATCAGAAACGTCAAGGCCATCGCCAGCAGTTCACTGAACTGCAAATCGGCGCGATCGCCGGCTAAGGAGCACATTCCATGGCACAGAAAAAAGGCGGCGGCTCAACGCGAAACGGGCGCGATTCCAAGCCCAAGATGCTCGGCGTGAAAGCGTTCGGCGGCGAACTGATCAGCGCAGGCTCGATCATCGTGCGCCAGCGCGGCACCCAGTTCCACCCCGGCGTGAACGTCGGTGTGGGCAAGGACCACACGCTGTTTGCCCTGGTCGACGGCCACGTGTCGTTCGGTCACAAGGGTGCGCTCAACAAGCACATGGTCAACGTGACTCCCGCGGCGTAAGCCTCGCGTCACTTCGATCAGCCCGAGGCCCCGCATTGCCGGGGCTTCTTCATTTGTAAATTGGACATCCCATGAAGTTCGTCGACGAAGCCTTCATCGACATCGCCGCCGGCGATGGCGGCAACGGCTGCGTGTCGTTCCGTCATGAGAAGTACAAAGAGTTCGGCGGCCCCAACGGCGGTGACGGCGGCCGTGGTGGCCACGTCTACGCTGTGGCCGACTCGAATCTCAATACGCTGGTGGACTTTCGCTACTCGCGCCGGCACGAAGCCAAGCGCGGCGAGCACGGCATGGGTTCCGACATGTTCGGGGCCGCTGGTGCGGACATCACACTCAGGATGCCGGTCGGCACCATCGTCACCGACGCCGAAACGGGCGAGGTGCTGTATGAGCTGCTGACGGAAGGCGAAGTCATCACCATCGCGAAGGGTGGCGACGGTGGCTTCGGCAACATGCGCTTCAAGAGCGCCATCAATCGGGCGCCGCGTCAGAAAACCCCTGGCTGGCCCGGCGACAAGAAGAGCCTCAAGCTCGAGCTCAAGGTGCTGGCCGATGTGGGTCTGCTGGGCATGCCCAACGCGGGCAAGTCGACCCTGATCAGTGCGATCTCGAATGCTCGCCCCCGCATTGCGGACTATCCCTTCACCACGCTGCACCCCAATCTGGGTGTCGTGCGCGTCGGCCCCGAGCAGAGCTTTGTGGTGGCGGACCTGCCCGGGCTGATCGAAGGTGCCTCCGATGGTGCTGGCCTCGGTCACCTTTTCCTTCGCCATCTGCAGCGCACGCGATTGCTGCTGCATGTGATCGACATGGCGCCATTCGATGACGCAGTCGACCCGGTCGCGCAAGCCAAGGCCATCGTGGGCGAACTGAAGAAATACGACGCCGCGCTCTACGACAAGCCGCGCTGGCTCGTGCTCAACAAGCTCGACATGGTGCCCGCCGAAGAGCGTGCTGCGCGCGTCAAGGATTTCGTGAAGCGCTTGCGCTTCAAGGGGCCGGTGTTCGAGATCTCTGCGCTCACGCGCGAGGGCTGCGAGCATCTGGTGCAGGCTGTCTATCAGCAGGTCAAGGCGCAGCAGGTGGCCGAGCAGGAGCCGGTCGAAATCGATCCGCGCTTTGTCGAGCTGCCGCCCGATCCGTCCTGATCGCGGCGTGGCATCGATTTTGATGCTACTCAATTCATAGCTAGAAACGACCCATTCACGCCCGCTACAGCCGAAAATGACCTCGAATTCCGGATCCACTGCCTTGCGGGATGCCCGCCGTATCGTCGTCAAGGTGGGCTCCAGCCTCGTGACCAACGAGGGGCGCGGTCTGGATGAAGCCGCCATCGGCGAGTGGTGCAGGCAGCTGGCGGAGCTGGTACGCGACGGGCGCGAGGTCGTGATGGTGTCGAGCGGGGCGATCGCCGAAGGCATGAAGCGCCTTGGCTGGCGCACCCGGCCGCACGAGATTCACGAACTCCAGGCCGCTGCGGCCGTCGGACAGATGGGCCTGGCCCAGATGTATGAGACCAAGTTGCGTGAGAACCAGATGGGCAGCGCCCAGGTGCTGCTGACCCACGCCGACCTCGCCGACCGCGAACGCTACCTCAATGCGCGCTCGACCCTCGTCACGCTGCTGCGTTTGGGCGTGGTGCCAGTCATCAACGAGAACGACACGGTCGTCAACGACGAAATCAAGTTCGGTGACAACGACACGCTCGGCGCGCTCGTGGCCAACCTCGTCGAGGCTGATGCGCTTGTCATCCTGACGGATCAAAAGGGCCTGTACACCGCCGACCCGCGCAAGGACCCGCAGGCGAAGTTTGTGCACGAAGCCGCCGCTGGCGACCCGGCGCTCGAAGCGATGGCGGGTGGTGCCGGCTCCAGCATCGGTCGCGGCGGCATGATCACCAAGATCCTCGCGGCCAAGCGCGCGGCCGGATCGGGCGCATCCACCGTGATCGCCTGGGGCCGTGAATCCGATGCCCTGCTGCGCTTGACGCGTGGCGAATCCATCGGGACGTTGCTGGTCGCGCAGACTGCCAAGCACCAGGCGCGCAAGCGCTGGATGGCCGATCACCTGCAACTGCGCGGCTCGGTCAGCGTCGATGCAGGGGCTGCAGCCAAGGTGCGAGCCGAGGGCAAGAGCCTGCTGCCGATCGGCATGACCAGTGTGTCGGGCGAGTTTTCGCGCGGCGACGTGATTGCGGTGCGGGATGTCGACGGCGTCGAACTCGCGCGCGGCCTGGCCAACTACTCCAGCGTGGAGGCACGCCTGCTGTGCCGCAAGCCTTCGGTTGAATTCGAACGCCTGCTGGGCTACGCGGCGGAGCCGGAGATGGTGCACCGCGACAACATGGTGCTGATGCCAGCGGGCTGAAAATGAATGCGGGGCCCGGGCACACCCCGCTATGTCATTACTGCAGCTTGCGCGCGGGATCGCGAAGGTTGGCAACGATGTCTTTCACTGAGTCCCGCGGAGCATTGCCGCGGCACAGGCCTTGTGTCGCCAGCTGCCGCGAGTAGCTCGAATTCAGGTCCCTGAAGCTCTTCCACTCGGGTTTTTTCACTTCTTCCCAAGCGCCATTGTCGAAGCGCGCGTAGCTTTTCATCTCGGCGGTCGAGCAGCGCACGGCCTCGTAATAAGCGTTGAGCGAGCCGTTCTGATTGTGAGTGTTGCTTGCCACGACCACGTAGCGCACAACCCCATCGTGGGTGATTGTGATGGTGGCCGGATCGACTCCGAACTTCAGTGTCATGTAGGGAGGCATCGCGATCGGTTCGAGGCGCTTCACATCGAATTTTGGCGGTGGCGGGGCCTCGCTTTCCTGCCACTCGGCATCCGTGCTCGTGACCTTGGGTGGCAACGGCATGCCACCCTGGGCCCAGTCGGGGTTGTCGGTGTTGTAGCCCTTTGAACTGCACGCGGCAACGAGCGCACACAGGCCGGCGAGAATCAATGCGCGTTCAACGCGGCGCATGGTAAGAGCCGTTGGGCGGGAGAGGGGCGTCGTTCGCAAGTTTGGCATTGGGGTCCGGGTCGAAGCTTGCGCCTGGAGGCAGCTCGAAATTGGGTTCATGGCCTGGCGCGGCAGGATGGCGCTCGAACTCTCGGGCGCGCACGTTGCTGCGCAGGAAACGGTTACGGAAATCCTGCCGCGGCAGGTAGCGAGCAAGCTCGGTCAGCGCCATCTCGTAGACGCCGCGCTTGAACTCGACGACGACTTCGAGCGGCACCCAGTAGTCGTGCCAGCGCCATGCATCGAATTCGGGATGGTCGGTGGCACGCAGGTTGAGATCCCAGTCGTGGCCGACGAGTTGCAGCAAATACCAGATTTGTTTCTGGCCCTTGTAGTGGCCCCGTGCGTCACGGCGGATGAACCGATCCGGCACCTCGTAGCGCAACCAGTCGCGGGTACGGGCCACGATGCGCACATGCTCCGGATGGAGCCCCACTTCCTCATGCAGTTCCCGGAACATGGCTTGTTCGGGACTTTCGCCGCGATCAATGCCGCCTTGCGGAAACTGCCAGGAATGTGTGCGTATGCGTTTGCCCCAGAAAACCTGGTTTCTCTGGTTGAGCAGGATGATGCCGACGTTGGGCCTGAAGCCGTCCCGGTCGAGCATAATCAAACCCCAATTTTTGAACTGAGTCGATTATGCATGCCGGGTTGCCCTCGGCAAGCTGCGATGCAGGCTCTCAGGGTCTCTCCGGGGGAGCAGTCCCCCACTTCCTTTCCGAATCCATCACCGCGATCCCGATGAAAGCTTCCCGATTTTTTGTCTCCACCCTCAAGGAAGCGCCCGCTGACGCCGAGGTCGCGAGCCATCGGCTCATGATGCGCGCCGGCATGATCAAGAAGCTCGGCACGGGCATCTACACCTACATGCCGATGGGGCTGCGCGTGATCCGCAAGGTCGAAGCGATCGTGCGCGAGGAAATGAACCGCGCCGGCGCTGTCGAGCTTGCCATGCCCGTGGTGCAGCCGGCCGAGTTCTGGCAGGAGACCGGTCGCTTCGACAAGATGGGCCCCGAGCTGCTGCGCATCAAGGACCGGCATGACCGCGACTTCGTGATCCAGCCCACCAGCGAAGAGGTGGTGACCGACATCGCGCGCCAGGAAATTCGCAGCTACAAGCAGCTGCCGAAGAATTTCTACCAGATTCAGACCAAGTTCCGCGACGAGCGCCGTCCGCGCTTCGGCCTGATGCGCGGGCGCGAATTCATCATGAAGGACGCCTACAGCTTCGACCGCGACCTCGACGCGGCCAAGGCCAGCTACCAGGTCATGGCACAGGCCTACCGCAACATCTTCGATCGCTTCGGCCTGCGCTACCGCGCCGTTGCGGCTGACAGCGGCGCCATCGGCGGCGACCTGAGCGAAGAGTTCCAGGTGATTGCCGCGACGGGTGAAGACGCCATCGTCTACTGCCCGGACAGCAGCTACGCCGCCAACATGGAAAAGGCCGAGGCGTTGGCTCCGGCTGGCCCACGTCCCGCAGCCGCCAACGCGCTGGAGAAAACGCCGACCCCCGGCAAGAGCACCTGCGCCGACGTGGCCACACTGCTCGGCGTGCCGCTTTCCACCACCATCAAGTCGCTGGTGCTGGCCACCGACATCGTCGATGCGGCAGGCAACCTGAAGGGCTCGCAGGTCTGGCTGCTGCTGCTGCGCGGCGATCACGACATGAACGAGATCAAGGTCAGCAAGCTGCCCGGCCTGGACCAGGGCTTCCGCTTCGCGACCCTCGCCGAAATCGACGAGCACTTTGGCTGCAAGCCCGGCTACCTGGGCCCGCTGAACCTCAAGAAGCCCGTCAAGCTCGTGGCCGACCGCGAGGCGGCGGTGCTGGCCGACTGGATCACCGGCGCCAACGAAGTCGATTTCCACATGACCGGCGTCAACTGGGGCCGTGATCTGCCCGAGCCCGACCTCGTGGCCGACATCCGCAACGTGGTCGCTGGCGATGCTTCACCCGACGGCAAGGGCGTGCTGGCCATCGAGCGCGGCATCGAAGTCGGCCACGTCTTCGTGCTCGGCACCAAGTACAGCAAGGACATGAACGCCACCTACCTCGACGAAGGCGGCAAGCCGCAGTTCCTCGAGATGGGCTGCTACGGCATCGGCATCACGCGGCTGCCCGCTGCGGCCATCGAACAGAACCACGACGAGCGCGGCATCATCTGGCCCGACGCGCTGGCGCCGTTCACGGTGGTGGTCTGCCCCATCGGCATGGACCGCAGCCCCGAGGTCAAGGTCGCGGCCGAAGCGCTCTACGAGCAATTGCTCGCAGCCGGCGTCGACGTGCTGCTGGACGACCGTGGCGAACGCCCCGGCGCGATGTTCGCCGACTGGGAACTGATCGGCGTGCCGCACCGCGTGGTCATTTCCGACCGTGGCCTGAAGGAAGGCCAGCTCGAGTACCAGCACCGCCGCGACACCGCTGCGACCAAGGTGCCCGCCGCCGGCATCGCCGACTTCATCACGGGCAAACTGGCCGGATGAGTCTGTCGGGCCGTCCCGGCGAGCAGGCAATGACGGCCCCGCAAGGCGGCCTCACACGCCGCCAGTGCATGACTGGCGTAGCGGTTGCCAGCGTCCTGCCGCTGATCTCGCTGCCGCGTATCGCCTTCGCCGGCGCCCAGCTCGAAGAGCCGCTGATCGACTCGGTGCGCTCCGCACTCAGCTCGGCCATCCACAACAAGGCGCCGCCGGTCCCGGAGTTCTCGAACACCGAAGCCCGGCTGGCCTACCTGCGCTGGCTCGGCGAAATGAGCGAGCGGCTCAAGAAGAAGATCACCGACTGGCCCTCGCGCAAGGAATTCCTGCAGACCGCCTGGTACGAGGCCAAGCGCTCGGGGCTCGATGTGAGCCTGGTGCTGGGGCTGGTGCAGGTCGAGAGCAATTTCCGCAAGTTCGCGGTGTCGAGCGCCGGCGCGCGCGGCTACATGCAGGTCATGCCGTTCTGGACGCGCGTGATCGGCGACAGCGACCCGGCCAAGCTGTTCCACATGCAGACCAACCTGCGTTTCGGCTGCGTCATCTTGCGTCACTATCTCGACCGCGAGAACGGCGACCTGTACATGACGCTCGGCCGCTACAACGGCAGCCGGGGCAAGTCGCCGTATCCGAACGCGGTGTTCGCGAACCAGCGGATCTGGGCGTTCAACGACAAGGACCGCGAGCGCGACCGCTCGGCCGCCTGAAGGCGTTCGTTCAGACGGCCACGGCCTTGGCGGTTGCTGAGCCCTTGGTCACCATCACCTGGTCGATGCGGTAGCTGTCGACGTCCATCACCTCGAAGGTATAGCCGCCCCAGGTCACGCTGTCCGTGCGCTTGGGCACGCGGCGCAGCATCACCATCAGGAAGCCGGCCAGCGTTTCGTACTCTTCGGCGTGCGGCAACTCGTCGATGTGCAATGCGCGCTGCACATCCTGGATCGGCGTGATGCCGTCGATCAGCCACGAGTTCTCGTCGCGCTGCACGATCTGCTCCTCGTCGGGCATCGACACCAGGTCGCCCATCACCGTGCTCATCACGTCGTTGAGCGTGATCACGCCCACCACGAGGCTGTATTCGTTGACGATGATCGCGAAGTCTTCGTGCGCCTGCTGGAACTGCTCCAGCACCTCGGTGAGCGAGAGCCGGTCTGGAATCACCAGCGCCTTGTGCAGCGGCAGTCCCTGGTCGAAGGCCAGTGGTTGGCCGCTGAGCACGCGTTGGAACATGTCCTTGGCGTCCACGTAGCCGAGCACATGGTCGATGTCGCCGTCGCACACCGGGTAGGCCGAGAAAGGCTCGGCCACGATGCGCGCCCGCAGCACCGACTCGGGGTCGTCATGCAGGAACCACGCGATGCTTTCGCGTGCCGTCATCACGCTGCTGACGAGGCGCGTTTCCAGCTCGAACACATTGGCGATCACCTGCTGCTCGCGCACCGCGAGCACGCCGGCCCGCGCGCCGGCCTCGGTCATGGCCAGGATGTCGGCCGAGGTGATCTTGTCGTCGCGCGCCATCGGCATGCCGAGCACCTTGAAGAGCAGGTCGGTGCAGCGCGTGAAGAACCACACCAGCGGCTTGAAAGTGGTGATCAGCAACTGCATGGGCCCGACCAGGCGCACAGCCAACTGCTCGGGGTTGCTCATGCCGAGCCGCTTGGGGAACAGGTCGGCGAACACCAGGAACACCGCGATGACGATCACGAACGAGCACAGGAAGGCCACGCTCGCGGAGGCTTCCACACTCAGCCAGTTCTCGAAGAAGCGCGCGAAATACGGGCTGAGCGAGCCCTCGCCCACAACGCCGCCGAGGATTGCCACGGCATTGAGGCCGATCTGCACCACCGTGAAGTAGTGGCCGGGTTGTTCCTGCACCCGCAGCACTTTTTCCGCGCGCGGATCGCCTTCGTCGGCCATCTGGCGCAGGCGCAGGCGGCGCGAGGCGGCCAGGGTGATCTCGGCGAGGGAAAAGAAGGCGCTCATCGCGATCAGCAGAACGATGATGAGCAGGCTTTGGGTAAGGGTCATGGGCGGCACAGTGAAGACCGCCATGGTGCCATGACTGGCCGCAGTGCCAGGAACGCCGAGATGCCGGCGTCCCTCAACAGGGTCTGGTCAGACCCCGCCGTGCGGGTGCGTGGGGTCGACCCAGAGCACCGATTCCGGCTTCTCTACAGGCTCGATGTCGAGATTGACCGCCACCGCTTCGCCGTCGCTGCGGCACAGCACGCATTCGAGCGGCTCGGTCGCGCTGGCGTTGATTTCCTGGTGCGGCACGAACGGCGGCACGTAGATGAAGTCGCCCGGACCGGCTTCGGCCGTGAATTCGAGCTTTTCGCCCCATCGCATGCGGGCCCGGCCGCGCACGACATAGATCACCGATTCGAGGTGCCCGTGGTGATGGGCGCCGGTCTTGGCATCGGCATGGATGGTCACCGTGCCGGCCCAGAGCTTCTGGGCGCCCACGCGGGCGAAGTTGATGGCGGCCGCCCGGTTCATGCCCGGCGTTTGTGCGGTGTTGGCGTCGAGCTGGTTGGCTGCGACCACGCGCACGCCGTCGTGCTTCCAGGCCGCGTCGTCATCGTGCGAATGCGAATGGCCGTGATCTGCGTGATCGTGGCTCATTGCAGGCCTCTGTGTGCAATCAGGCAGGGTTGCCGTTGAGCACTTGCTGCAGCTCGCCCGACTCGTACATCTCCATCATGATGTCCGAGCCGCCGACGAATTCGCCCTTCACGTAGAGCTGGGGAATCGTGGGCCAGTTGCTGTATTCCTTGATGCCCTGGCGGATGCCGTCGTCTTCGAGCACGTTGACGGTCTTGAGCGTCCTGGTGTCGACGCCGACGGCCTTGAGGATCTGGATGGCGCGGCCCGAGAAGCCGCACATCGGAAAGCTTGCATTGCCCTTCATGAAGAGCACGAGTTCGTTGGTTTTGACGAGATCGTCGATGCGTTGTTGAGCGTCGGACATGGGGACTCCTGAAAAGTGGGCTGGGGGGATTATTTCACCGTGCGCCAGATTCCGCCGGAGCAGCGCTGGATGCCGGCCAGGTCTTCCCGGCTTTGGACTTCGGTGAAACCGCGTTCGGCGAGCAACTGGCGCACGGCCAGGGCCTGGTCGTGGCCGTGTTCGAGCAGCAGCCAGCCGCCTTGCGCGAGGTGATCGGGGGCGTCTTGAATGATCTGGCGGATGTCGTCGAGCCCGTCGGCACCCGCGACCAGCGCGGAAGATGGTTCGTGGCGCAGCGCAGGCAGATGCGGGTCGTTCGCGGCGATGTACGGCGGGTTGCTGGCGATGACCGTGTAGCCGTCGGCGGCGCCGTCGAGCCAGTGGGCTTGGGCAAAGCGCACCGGCAGGCCCAGGCGTCGTGCATTGGCCTGGGCGACCGCCAGCGCATCCGCACTGGCATCGACTGCGTCGACCTGCGCATCGGGGCGGGCGTGTTGCAGCGCCAGCGCGATCGCGCCGCTGCCCGTGCCGAGGTCGAGCGCACGCGCGGCGGCATGGCCTTCGAGGCACTGCAGCGCCCATTCGACCAGCGTCTCGGTGTCTGGGCGCGGTACCAGCACCCGTGCATCGACCTGCAGGCTGAGGCCGTGAAACTCCTTCTCGCCCAGCAGATAGGCGACCGGTTCGCCCGCCAGCCGGCGCGACAGCTGCGCCGCGAGCGCGGACCATGCCGCATCTGGCAGCGCATCGGTGTCGTGCGCCAGCAGCCACGCCCGGTCGTGCAGGGCGCGACCCAGCGCGTGCAGCAGCAGCAACTGCGCATCGAGCCGGTCGATGCCCAGCGCGACCGCCGCAGCCAGCGCCTGCGCCACGGTAGACGGCGTGGTGGTGGCTGTCATCACGCCGGCAGGCTCGATTCCAGCTCGGCCAGCTGCTCGGCCTCGCGCGCGGCGCGCAGCGCCTCCAGCACGTCGCCAAGGTCGCCTTCCATGATGGCCAGCAGCTTGTAGAGCGTGAGGTTGATCCGGTGGTCGGTGAGCCGGCCTTGCGGAAAGTTGTAGGTGCGGATGCGGTCCGAGCGGTCGCCGCTGCCGATCAGGCCCTTGCGCATCGCCGCGTCCTTCGCGGCGCGCTCGCTGCGGTCTTTTTCCTGGATGCGCGCCGACAGAACCTGCAGCGCCTTCGCCTTGTTGCGGTGCTGGCTGCGGTCGTCCTGGCACTCCGCCACGATGCCGGTCGGGATGTGCGTGATGCGCACGGCCGAGTCGGTCTTGTTGATGTGCTGGCCGCCCGCGCCGCTGGCGCGGTAGGTGTCGATGCGCAGGTCGGCCGGGTTGATCTGCACCGCCACCGTTTCATCAGGCTCGGCGAGCACGGCGACCGTGCAGGCGCTGGTGTGGATGCGGCCCTGTGTCTCGGTGGCCGGCACGCGCTGCACGCGGTGGCCGCCCGATTCGAAGCGCAGCTTGCCGAAGACGTCATCGCCGACGATGCGGATCACCACTTCCTTGTAGCCGCCCAGTTCGCTCGCGCTCTCGCTCACCACCTCGCAACGCAGGCCGGCGCGCTCGCAGTAGCGCGTGTACATGCGCAGCAGGTCGCCCGCGAACAGGGCCGATTCGTCGCCGCCCGTGCCCGCGCGGATTTCCATGAAGGCGTTGCGCGCGTCGTCGGGGTCCTTGGGTAGCAGCAGGCGCTGCAGCTCTTCTTCGAGCTGCAACAGCTCGGCTTCGGCGCCGGCAATTTCGTCCCGCGCCATCTCGGCCATGTCGGGGTCGTCGAGCATGTCCTTTGCCCCCGCAATGTCGGCTTCGCGCTGCTTGTAGCGCTCGTAGCGGCCGGCGATCTGCGTGATTTCGGCGTGCTCGCGCGAGATGGTGCGGTACTGCGCCATGTCGCTCATGATGTCTTCGCGCGAGAGCAGGAAGTCGAGCTCGCCCAGGCGCTGGGCGTAGCGTTCGAGTTGGTGGCGCAGGAAGGATTTCACGTCGAAAGAGGCTCGAAAAAATGGGAAGAGAGGTGCCGCAGTGCAACCAACGGCTGTGCGCGTGGAGGCCGCGGCACACAGGGCCGGGCCGCTGACCAGCGTCGCTAACGCTCTTTGCGCAGGAACAGGCGCGAGATGGTCTGCGCCGTCTGCTCGCGCGATGCGGCATCGCCCGCATGCAGCTCGGCCATGGCGCCGTGCATCATCTTCTGCGTGAGCCCGCGCGACATGGCTTCGAGCACCGCATCGATCGATTCGCCCTTGGCGAGCAGCTTGCGCGCCCGTGCCATCTCGGCGGCGCGCCATTCGTCGGCCTGCGCGTTGAGCTGCTGGATCAGCGGCACCGTGCCGCGCTGGCCCAGCCAGTGCATGAAGCTCTGCACGCCGGCATCGATGATCACTTCGGCCTGTGCCACGGCGGCTTGCCGGTTGGCCTGGCCCTGCTGCACCACCTGAGCGAGATCGTCCACGGTGTAGAGGTAGATGTCTTCCAGCGCCTTCACTTCGGGTTCGATGTCGCGCGGCACGGCCAGGTCGACCATGAACATCGGGCGGTGCTTGCGCGCCTTGAGCGCGCGCTCGACGGCGCCCAGGCCGATGATTGGCAGCGTGCTCGCGGTGCAGCTCACCACGATGTCGAATTCGGCCAGCCGTGCCGGCAGGTCGGCCAGGTGCATCGCCTCGCCACCGAAGCGCGAGGCCAGCTTCTCGCCGCGTTCGAGGGTGCGGTTGGCAATGGCGATGGACTTCGGGTCCTTGGCTGCGAAGTGCGTCGCGGCCAGGTCGATCATTTCGCCCGCACCGACGAACAGCACGCGCGTTTGATGCAGATCTTCAAAAAGCTGGCCGGCCAGCCGAACGGCCGCAGCCGCCATGCTGATCGAATGCGCGCCGATCTCGGTGGCGGTGCGCACTTCTTTCGCGACCGCGAACGAGCGCTGGAACAACTGGTTGAGCGTGCTGCCCAGTGCGCCGGCGGTTTCGGCCGCGCGCACGGCGTCTTTCATCTGGCCGAGGATCTGGGCTTCGCCGAGCACCATCGAGTCGAGCCCGCTGGCCACGCGGAAGGCGTGGCGGGCGGCTTCGTCGTCGTGCAGGGTGTAGGCGTGCGAGCGCAGCAGGGCAGGGGCCACGCCGCCGCTCTGGGCCAGCCAGCCGAAGGTGTGGTCCAGCGCGATGTGCTCGGAGGCGCAGTAGATCTCGGTGCGGTTGCAGGTGGAGATGATCGCGGCTTCGACCTGGGGGTGGCTGCCGCTGCCGAAAGAACTGCGCAAACTCTGCAGCGTGGGGGCGATCTGATCGAGCGCGAACGCGAAACGACCGCGCAGATCGAGCGGCGCGGTCGTGTGGTTCAAGCCGAGAGCCCAGACTGACATGGCCGTGATTATAAAATCAGCAGCCGCTCCAGGGTTGCCGAGGGACAAATGGCATTCCCTATGACAGCCATAACCTCTGCCGCATGACGCGACGCCTGCGCGTGGCCCACCCGATGGACCTGCTGGACCTCCTCAACCACCTCCTCAATTTCGTCGCACCCGCGGCCTTCATCGCCCTTGTGCTGGTCTTTGCCGGCCGGTATCTGGGAGGGCGACGCGCGGGCGTTCCTCGCTGGTGGATGCAGTGGGCGCTGACCTTCGCGGCCGGCGTGGCGGTGTCGGTGGCCGGTCTCGTGGTGTTCGGACGCGACGGAACCATGGCGACCTATGCAGCGCTCGTGGTGGTCTGCGGCACCGTCCAATGGCTAGCGATGCGCGGCTGGCGGCGCTGAAAGCCGGTCAGTCCAGCCGTCGGGCCATGTAGACCGACGCGCCGGGGTAGGTCGCGAGCCGGGCCTGCTGGTCCGAACCCGCAGGTTGCGCCGTCACATAACCCTGGCGCTCCCAGAAGCCCACCGAGGCCTGCGCGGACACCAGCGTCGAATGCCGCCAGCCTGCCTGCGTGGCATGGGCCCAGGCATGGCGTACTAGCGCTGGCCCCAGGCCCAGCCCTGAAGCCTCGGGATGCACCGCCAGGTCATGCAGGTACAGCGAATCGGGTTCCTGTGCGACTTCGAACTCGCCGTGCAGCGGCGTGAGCTTGCCGGCCATCGACGGGTAGCCCGCCAGATAGGCCCGCACGCGGCCCTCGTGTTCGGCGATCCAGCCCGTGTGCGGCGCGGTCGCGAGCCGCCGCGCGATCAGTGCACCGTCTTCCACGAACCCCGCGCCATAGCAGGCGAGCTGGATCGCGAGCACGGCGTCGAGGTCGTCCGCGCGCATCGCACGCACGAAGACGGCATTCGTCCCCATCAGGCCAGCAGCAGCTTGTCGTCGTCGAGCTTTTCGCCGCGCGTCTGCTCGAACATGCGCAGCAGGTCGGGCACGTCCAGGCCCGCGCGCTGCGGCCCGGCCACATCGAGGATGACCTGGCCTTCATGCAGCATCACCGTGCGCGAGCCGTAGTCCAGCGCCTGCCGCATGCTGTGCGTGACCATCATCGCGGTCAACTGGCTGCCTTCGACGATCTTGGCCGTCAGCTCCAGCACGAAGGCTGCGGTCTTCGGGTCCAGCGCCGCCGTGTGTTCGTCCAGCAGCAGGATGCGCGAAGGCTTGAGCGAGGCCATCAGCAGGCTCACCGCCTGCCGCTGCCCGCCCGAGAGCAGGCCGATGCGGTCGGCCAGCCGGTTTTCCAGCCCCAGCTTCAAGATAGACAGCTTCTCGCGGAACAGCTCGCGCAGGTTGCGGTTGAGCGAGAAGCCGAAGCCGCGCCGCTCGCCGCGCTTCCATGCCAGCGCCATGTTCTCCTCGATGGTCAGCGCCTCGCAGGTGCCGGCCATCGGGTCCTGGAACACGCGGGCCACCATGCCCGAGCGCTGCCAGGCGTTCATGCGGGTCACGTCCTTGCCGTCGATCTCGATGCTGCCGTGGTCGACGATCAGGTCGCCGCTCACCGCATTCAGAAAGGTCGACTTGCCCGCGCCGTTGGAGCCGATCACGGTGACGAACTGGCCCGTGGGAATCTCCAGGTCGAGCCCGCGCAGCACGCGGTTCTCGATCGGCGTGCCCGGATTGAAGGTCATTTCAAGGTGTTGGGCGCGCAGCATCAGTTCTTCCCCTTCGAAGCGCCATTGCCATTGTTCGAGCGGCCGAACAGCTTGCCCAGCTTGCGCTTGTAGGCAGGCACCAGCAGCGCGACGGCCACCAGCACGGCGGTGACCAGGTTCAGGTCCTGCGCCTGCAGGCCCATGAAGTCGGTATTCAGCGCCATCGCGATGAAGAAGCGGTACAGCAGCGCACCCAGCACGCAGGCCAGCGTGGTGATGACCATGCTGCGCGCGGGCAGCAGCGTCTCGCCGATGATCACCGCGGCCAGGCCGATCACGATCGTGCCCACGCCCATCGAGATGTCGGCCGTGCCCTGGCTCTGCGCAAACAGCGCACCGGCCAGCGCCACCAGCGCGTTCGACAGGGCCAGGCCCGCCATCGTGTGGAAGTCGGTCGAAATGCCCTGGGCCCGCGCCATGCGCGCGTTGCCGCCGGTGGCGCGCATCGCGAGCCCGGCTTCGGAGGCGAAGAACATGTCGACGACGATCTTGGCCGCGATCACGATCAGCAGCAGTAGCAATGGTTTGGCCCACTGCTCGGGCATGCCGCCGAAGTCGACCATGCTGAACACGGTGGGTTCGGTGATGAGCGCCACGTTGGGCTTGCCCATCACGCGCAGGTTGATGGAGTACAGCGCAATCATCACCAGGATGCTCGCGAGCAACTGCATGATCTTGAGCTTGACGTTGAGCCAGGCGGTGACCCAACCGGCAGCGGCACCGGCGATGCAGGCCACGACGGTGGCTGGCACCGGGTTCCAGCCGGCGACGATCAGCGTCGCGGCCACGGCGGCGCCCAGCGGAAAGCTGCCGTCCACCGTGAGGTCGGGGAAATTGATGATGCGAAACGACATGAAGACGCCCAGCGCGACCAGTCCGAATATCAGACCGATCTCGATGGCGCCCAGCGATGCAATGAGGGACATGTGGGGGCTTCCGGCGAGGCAGGAACAGGCCCGCCCCCGTTATTGAAACGAGGCAAGCGGGCCTGCGGAGGGCTTACTTGGTGCTCACGACCTTCGCCGTCTTCAGCAGCGCATCGGACAGCGTCACGCCCTGCAGCTTGGCCGCGCCGGGGTTCACCACCAGCTCGAAGTTGGTGCTGGTCTGCGAGGCGATGGTGCCGGGCTTCTCGCCCTTGAGGATGCGCACCACGATCTTGCCGGTCTGGCGGCCGATGTCGCTGTAGTTCAGGCCCAGGGCAGCCACGGCGCCGCGCTCGACGGTGGCGGTGTCGGCGGCCACCACCGGCAGCTTGGCCTGTTGCGCCACCTTCACGATGCCCTCGAAGGCCGAGACCACGTTGTTGTCGGTCGGCGTGTAGATCACGTCGGCCTTGCCCACCAGGCTTTGCGCGGCGGTCGGCACGTCCACGGTGCGCGCGGCGGCGGCTTCGACCACGGTCATGCCGGCGTCGGCGGCGGCCTTCTTCAGCGCGGCGACGATGGCCACCGAGTTGGCTTCACCGGGGCTGTAGATCACGCCGATGCGCTTGGCGTTCGGCACCACCTGCTTGATCAGCGCAACGTGCTTTTCGAGCGGCGACAGGTCCGACACGCCGGTCACGTTGGTGCCGGTGGCGTCCCAGTTCTTCACCAGCTTGGCGGCGACCGGGTCGGTGATGGCCGAGTACACGACCGGAATGGTCTTGGTGGCGGCCACCACGGCCTGCGCCGACGGCGTGGCGATGGCGACGATCACGTCGGGTGCATCGCCGATGTACTTGCGGGCGATCTGGGCGGCGGTGCCCACGTTGCCCTGTGCGCTCTGGTAGCTGAACTTGAGGTTCTTGCCTTCTTCGTAGCCGGCGGCCTTCAGCTCCGCCTTCACGCCATCGCGCACGGCATCCAGGGCCGGGTGTTCGACGATGGCGGTCACGGCCACCGACTTCATGTCGGCCGCGAAGGACGGCGCGGCGGCCAGCATGCCGAGGGCCAGGGCCACTGCGCTGAAGGGAGTGCGAAGCAAAGCGTTTTTCACGTGAGGGTCTCCGGATGGGGGATGGGTGTGTCTGATGAGGCCGCCGACGGGGCCGGGGCAGGGAATTCAGCGATCCGGAAATTGCGGCATGCAATTCCGGCAGCTTCGGAGTCTAGATCGTACTTTGCACAATTAAGGTGCATGAACCCCTCGGGCTTACCCCGCTTTGGGAAATATAATTTCATGTATCGGAGGATTCGAGAGATGAAGTTGCATGAGATCGAACTCGACAGGATCGACCGGAAGATTCTGGAGCACTTGCAGGTGCACGGCCGCGCATCGAACGTGGAGCTGTCGGAAGTGGCCAATCTCTCGCCTGCGCAGTGCCTGCGGCGGCATCGGCGGCTGGAGGAGCTGGGCCTGATCAGCGGCTATGCGGCGCGGCTGAATGCGCGCCATGTCGGGCTGGGCGTGATCGCCTTCATCCACGTGACCATGGCCCGTGGCCATGTCGATGAACTGCCCAAGTTCCAGGACCTGATTGCAGACCTGAAGCAGATCCTGGAGTGCTATTCGGTGACGGGCGACTTCGACTACGTGCTCAAGGTCGTCGCGCAGGATCTGGAGGCGCTTTCACAGTTCCTGATGCACACGCTGATGCACATGCCGGGCGTGTCGGCGGTGCGCTCGAGCGTGTGCCTCAACGAGATCAAGTGCACTACTGCGTTGCCGCTGGATTGAATCGGGTGCTCTTCGAGCGGGTTCATTCGGGGCGCGTGCGAATGACACCAGGTGCTCCCCTCCGCGAATGTCCCCCGCTTCGCTCCTCCTTTATTTCGCTGCGGGGAGCACCCGGCGTCATTCGCACATGGGCACGCTGCTGGTAATCGCCGATCAACAAGTGCTCTGATCGCTCGCGCCGATACGGGGCTCTTTTTCGCGAAATAAAGGAGGAGCGAAGCGGGGGACATTCGCGAAAAAGAGCACCGTGTCGGCGTGAGCGACGCCCTGAACGAACAGCAGCAACAGCGCCCCAACCAGTCTGCAGACAAGCTCAGGTCGGCATGCCAGGGATCGGCGAGTTCGACGTCGCAGGCGCCGGAGCAGCCGCGGCCGGCTCGGTGGGCGCGATCATGAACGTGGTCGGCGTCGCCATCGGCAGCGCGGCCTTCTTGAGCTCGTCGAGGATCACGAACAGCAGGTCGCTGCGCACGCCGCCCGCCAGACGGGGGCTCGCCACATAGGCGATCGCCTGGAAGATCAGCAGCCCGTTCTCGATGCCTTCGAGCGTGAGCGATGGCGCCGGCGTCTCCAGCACGCCTTCGTGCGAACGGCAGGCCTCGAGGATCAGCTCGCGCACGCGCTGCGCGTCGGTGGTCAGCGGCATCGGCAGGCGGATCAGCACGCGGCCTTCGGCATTGGCCAGCGTCATGTTGCGCACGGTCTTGGTGATGAACTCCGAGTTCGGCACGATCAGTGTCGAGCGGTCGCCCAACTGGATTTCGGTGGCGCGCACGTTGATGCGCCGCACGTCGCCCTCGGCCGTGCCCAGCACCACCCAATCGCCCACCTTCACCGGCTGCTCGGCCAGCAGGATCAGGCCCGAAATGAAGTTCTGCACGATGGCCTGCAAGCCGAAGCCGATACCCACCGACAACGCGCTCGCCACCCACGCGATGCGCTCGATGCCGATGCCCAGCGCCGACAGCGCGAACGCGATCACCAGGATGCCGCCGACGTAGCCCAGCAGCGTGGTGATCGAGCTTTGCATGCCGGGCTCGAGCTGCGTGTTGGGCAGGTAGCTGCGCTCGAGCCAGCGCTTGAAAACGCGCAGCACGACGAAGCCGACCACCGCCACGGAGATGGCGCTGAAGATCGCACCCGGCACCAGCTGGAACTCGCCCACCTTCACGCCGGAGCCGAACTTGCCGCTGCGCTGGAACACCTCGCCGGGGCCGGTGCCCAGTGGCGCGGCCAGCGCGATCAGCATGTAGAAGAACAGCGCGACCCGGCTGATCGCCGAGAGCACCGTCGCGGCCTGGTCCAGCGTCTGCGGCGCGAGGTTGAAGCTCTTCTGCAGCCGCTGGCCGAAGGTGCTGCGCGACGACACGACGGCCATGAACACGTCGTCCGCGAACTTGAACAGCACGTAGAAGGCCGCGGCCACGATGCCGCTCCATGTGATCTGCGAGGCCAGGAAGCTCGCGAGCGCCACGTAGCCCAGCGCCACCAGCACCCAGATCGTGATCATCAGCGCGCCGATCAGCGCCACCAGCAGGCCGACCCACATCGGCCGCTCCGGCAGCCCGGCTTCCGGTGCGTCGGCGCGCAACGGCTTCACCAGGTAGAGCACCGAGGCGACCAGCGCCGTGAGCATCAACGCCGTGAGCACATGCGTGGCGACCACGGCCGCGAAGCTCGCGTCGATCAGCGCATTGACCTCGGCCGGCGTCCACGCCAGCGCCGCCACCAGCGCGACCAACCAGGGCAGGGCGGCCAGGCGCGTGGCCATGGCATCGGGAATCGGCGGCAGCCGCCATGAGGGCCGGCGTGTGGCCAGCAGCCCGCGGCCCAGCCCGATCACGAAAGCCATGAACACCAGCGCCTGCGCCATCGACTGCAGCGCCTTGCGCGCCTGCGGTTCCCAGGTGGCGTATTCCTTGAGCACTTGGACGAAGCCGTGCGCGGCCACGGCGACCAGCAGCACATGGCTCGCGACGATGCCGATCACCAGCACCGAGCGGCGCAGGCGTCCGGCTGGCAGGAATCGCGCGGCCATGCGGGTGAGGGCATGCTCGGCGGCCCAGTTGCCGAGCACGGCGAGCAGCAGTGCGCCGATCAGGGCGGCGATCACCTGCAGGCGCGTTTGGGGCTGGGTGGCGGTCAGCAGGCCGTCGTTGACCGCGGAGGCCATGCCTTGCAGGCGCTCCAGGTCGTCGGGCCAGGCTTCCTTCAGGTCGCTCCAGAACTCGCCGGTCAACGGCGAGGCCGCGCGCTCAGTCAGTTGCGCCTCAAACAGCGCGCGGCGCTGGCTCACCAGATCGGTGCCGCGCTGGCGCACATCGACGGACAGCAGGCGCGCCAGGCGGATGTCGGCGTCCAGTGCGTTGCGCTCCTTGGTCAGGCGCGCGCGCTGGCGTGTGATGTCGGGGTCTTCGGTGGCGCCCGCAGCGGGCGGGTTGCCGAGTTCACCGAGCCGTGCATTCAGGTCGGCCAGCTCGCCGGTGCGTGCGGTGACGAACTTGTCGGCCTGCGTGCCGATATCGTTGATCTGCGTGAGCAGCTTGCGCGCGTCCTCGTCAGTTTCGGCGGAGGCCGGGATCTTGGTGAACTGCGCGCGCAGCTCGGCCACCGTGGGGGCCGGCGCGGCCGTGACGGCGCCGCTGCTGTTGCTGCTGTCCGGTTGCGCCAGCGCGCCGCCACACATCAGGAGGGCGGCAAGGAAGAAGGTCGCGAGGCGTAGGGTCCAACTCATGGCCGCATCATAGAAGCCGCCATGTCGTAAGCGCCGGTAAGAAATGCAGCGTCAGCCGGCGGGACTGAACAGGTCCACCCTGTCGGTGATGATGCCGTCGGTGCCCAGGTCGATCAGCCGCTGCGCGGCCCAGTCGTCGTTGACGGTGTAGCTCAATGCACGCAGGCTGGCGCCATGCACCTTGGCGACCACGGCCGCATCCCACAGCGCATGGTTGCAGACGACGGCCACGCAGCCGAGGTCCAGCGCGGTCTGGAGCCAGTCGCCGCGCAGCGTGTCGAGCAGCAGGCCGCGCGGCAGCTCGGGCTGCACGGCGAGCGCGCCCTTCAGCGATTCGACCTGGAAGGACGTGAGTAGCGGGGGAATTGCAGCGCCCAGCCACAGGCGCGCGGCTTCCCGTGCCACCACCTCGCCGGTCTCGCGTTCGGTGCCAGGCGTCGGCTTGATCTCGATGTTGAGCAGGTATGCGTTGGCCCGGCAGAAGCGCGCGACGTTCTCCAGCGTGGGCAGCGGTTCGCCCGCGAAGCTGCGCGAATGCCAGCCGCCCGCATCGAGCTGCGACAGCGCGCTCCAGGGCTGCGCGCCGCCGGTGCCGTGGCCGCTGGTGGTGCGGTCGAGCGTGGCGTCGTGCATCAGGAAGGGCACGCCGTCCGCGCTGAGCTTGGCATCGCACTCGAACATGCGGTAGCCGTGCGATGCGCCGAGCTTGAAGGCTGCGAGCGTGTTCTCAGGCGCGAGCTTGCCGGCGCCGCGATGAGCCACCCAGCGGGGGTAGGGCCAGGGTTTCAGCGCTGCCATCGCTCAGTCTGCGCGTTTGCCGGAACCGGCGTCGAACCAGTGCAGCTTCTCTTCGCGCGCCGCGATCTTCACGGTGTCGCCTGCCACCGGCGGGTGGTCGCCTTCGTCGGTGCGCATGATGATCTGCTCTTCGCCGATGCGGCCATAGACCAGGCGCTCGGCGCCCAGCAGTTCGACCTGCTCGACCTGTACCGTCCAGCCGTTTTCGTCGAGCTTCATGTGCTCGGGGCGAATGCCCAGGATCTGGCCCGGGCGCACGCCCGGCGCGTGCTTGAGCAGGTTCATGGGCGGTGAGCCGATGAAGCTCGCCACGAAGGTGGTGGCGGGGCGGTTGTAGACCTCTTCGGGCGTGGCGAACTGGTCCATCACGCCGCCGTTCATCACGATGATGCGTTGCGCCAGCGTCATCGCCTCGACCTGGTCGTGCGTGACGAACAGCGAGGTGATGCCGAGTTCGCGGTGCAGCTTCTGGATTTCGAGGCGGGTCTGCGCGCGCAGCTTGGCGTCGAGGTTCGACAGCGGTTCGTCGAACAGAAAGACCTGCGGCTGCCGCACGATCGCGCGGCCCATGGCCACGCGCTGGCGCTGGCCGCCGGAGAGTTCGCGCGGCTTGCGCTCGAGCAGATGGCCGAGTTCGAGAATTTTTGCGGCCTTGTCGACGCGCACCTTGATCTCGGGCACCGGCACCTTGGCGATCTTCAGGCCGTAGGCCATGTTGGCGAACACGCTCATGTGCGGGTAGAGCGCGTAGTTCTGGAACACCATCGCGATGTCGCGCTCGGAGGGTTCGAGTTCGTTCACCACCTTGCCGCCGATGGCGATCTGGCCGGCGGAGATTTCTTCCAGGCCGGCCACCATGCGCAGCAGCGTGGACTTGCCGCAGCCCGAGGGCCCGACGATCACGATGAATTCATGGTCGGCGATCTCGGCGCTCACGCCGTGGATGACCTGGTTGGCTTTCGGCCCGTGGCCGTAGCGCTTGATGACGTTGCGTAGGGAAAGAGCAGCCATGTTCTTCTCGATTTCGGCCTCTATTGCGAGGCACTGTTATTTCCAGAACCACCGCGGAACCGGCTTTGCCGGGCCGCTGGTGGTGCCCCCGGTAGGGGGTTGGCGAAGCGACACGAAGTGCGCGCAGCCTGGGGGCGAGCCTATTTCTCAGTGTCCACAAGGCCCTTGACGAACCACTTTTGCATCAGGATCACCACCAGCGCGGGCGGCAGCATCGCGAGGATGGCGGTGGCCATCACGACGTTCCATTCGTTCTGTCCGTCGCCGCCGGCAATCATTCGCTTGATGCCGACCACCACGGGGTACATGTCTTCGCTCGTGGTCGCCAGCAGCGGCCACAGGTACTGGTTCCAGCCGTAGATGAACTGGATCACGAACAGCGCCGCGATCGAGGTCTTGGACAGCGGCAGCAGCACGTCGAAGAAAAAACGCATGGGGCTCGCGCCGTCCATGCGCGAGGCTTCGGTGAGTTCGTCCGGCACCGTCAGGAAGAACTGGCGGAACAGGAAGGTGGCGGTGGCCGACGCGATCAGCGGCACCGTCAGGCCCGCGTACGAGTTCAGCATGTTCAGGTCCGACAGCACCTTGTAGGTGGGCAGGATGCGCACCTCCACCGGCAGCATCAGCGTCACGAAGATCGCCCAGAAGCAGATCTTCTTGAACGGGAAGCGGAAGTAGACGATGGCAAAGGCCGACAGCAGCGAGATCGAGATCTTGCCGATGGCGATCACCATCGCCGTCACGAAGCTCACCCACATCATGTGCGCCACGGGAGCGTTGGAGCCCGCGCTGGTTTCGCGCCCGAAGAGCGCGGCCTTGTAGCTGTCCCACATGTGGGGGCCGGGCAGCAGCGGCATCGGCGCCTGCACGATCTCTTGCGCGGTGTGCGTGGAGGCCACGAACGCCAGGTAGAGCGGGAAGGCGACGATGAGGACGCCCAGGATCATGATGACGTGGGCCAGGATGCCGTGGGTGCCGCGTTTCTCAACCATGGTGCACCCCGCCGGATTTGTTTTTCTGCTGTTTCATCAGTACTGGACCTTCTTCTCGACGTAGCGGAACTGGATGACGGTCAGCGCCACCACGATCACCATCAGCACGACCGACTGCGCGGCTGAGCCGCCGAGGTCCAGGTTCTTGAAGCCGTCGTGATAGACCTTGTAGACCAGGATGGTGGTGTCCTGCCCCGGGCCGCCCTGGGTGGCCGCATCGACGATCGCGAAGGTGTCGAAGAAGGCGTAGACCACGTTGATCACCAGCAGGAAGAAGGTGGTGGGCGACAGCAGCGGGAACTGCACGGTCCAGAAGCGGCGCCACGGGCGTGCGCCGTCGATGGCCGCGGCCTCGATCAGCGACTTCGGGATCGACTGCAGGCCGGCCAGGAAGAACAGGAAGTTGTAGGAAATCTGCTTCCACACCGAGGCCATCACGATCAGCGTCATGGCGTGGCCCGAGTCGAGCAGGTGGTTCCAGTTGATGCCGATCTTGCCCAGCGCATAGGCCACGACGCCCAGGGAGGGCGAGAACATGAAGACCCACAGCACGGCCGCCACGGCGGGCGCCACGGCGTAGGGCACGATCAGCATCGTCTTGTAGAAGGTGCCGCCGCGCGTGATGCGGTCGGCGAACACGGCCAGCATCAGCGACAGGCTGATGCCGATGGTTGCCACCAGCACCGAGAACACGGCGGTGGTCTTGAACGACGCGGCATAGCTCGAGTCGTTCAGCAGTTGCCTGAAGTTGTCGAGCCCGACGAACTCGACCGACGTGCCGAACGCGTCCTGCTGCTGCAGCGACTGCAGGATGGCCTGCCCCGCCGGCCAGAAGAAAAACACGAGGATCACCGCCATTTGCGGTGTCAGCAGCAGCCAGGGCAGCCAGCCCGAGCGAAAGAAAACGCGTTTTTCCATGAACCCTCTACATAAAAAATCCCGCCCGGCTCACCCTTGGTGAAGGGAGAGCGGGGGCGGGCGATATTAGCCGGACACGGAGGCCCGGAGCTTCAATCGTTAGCTTTTGTTCGCTTTTTGGAAGCGTTCCAGCTGTTCATTGCCGCGCGTCACGATGGCATCGAGGGCTTCCTTGGCCGTCTTCTTGCCGTTCCAGACCTGTTCGAGCTCTTCGTCCTCGATGGCGCGGATCTGCACGTAGTTGCCCAGGCGGATGCCGCGGCTCTTGTCGGTGACCTTGCGGATCATCTGCGTCACGGCCACGTCGGTGCCGGGGTTCTGCTTGTAGAAGCCCGATTCCTCTGTGAGCTTGTACGACGCGGTGGTCACGGGCAGGTAGCCCGTGCGCTTGTGGCTGGCGGACTGCACTTCAGGCGTCGAGATGAAGCTGAAGAACTTGGCCACACCCTTGTATTCGGCAGCCTTCTTGCCCGACATGACCCACAGGCTGGCGCCGCCGATCACAGTGTTCTGCGGTGCGCCCGGCACGTCCGGGTAGTAGGGCAGGGGTGCCAGGCCGTAGGCGAACTTGGCGTTCTTGGCGACGTTGCCGTAGAAGCCCGACGACGTGTTGATCATGGCGCACTCGCCCGAGACGAACGAGGCTTCAGGCACGTTGCCGCGGCCCTTGTAGACGAACAGGCCCTGCTTGGCCATGCTGGCCAGGTTCTCGATGTGGCGCTGGTGCAGCGGCGAGTTCACCTTCAGGCGGGCGTCCAGGCCCTGCAGGCCGTTGGCCTTGCTGGCGAATTCCACGTTGTGCCAGGCCGAGAAGCTCTCGACCTGCGTCCAGTTCTGCCAGGCCGTGGTGAACGGGCACTTGTGGCCGCTCGCCTTGAGCTTGGCGGCCGCGGCCACCACTTCGGGCCAGGTCGACGGTGCCTTGTCGGTCGGCAGGCCGGCCGCCTTGAAGGCGTCCTTGTTGAAATAGAAGATGGTCGTCGAGCTGTTGAACGGGAAGCTCAGCATCTGGCCGTTGGGGGCGGTGTAGTAACCGGCCACGGCGGGAATGTAGGCGGCCGGATCGAACTTCTCGCCCGCGTCCTTCATGACCTGGCCGACCGGAATGATCGCGCCCTTGCTGGCCATCATGGTGGCGGTGCCCACTTCGAACACCTGCAGGATGTGCGGCGCGTTGCCGGCGCGGAAGGCCGCAATGGAAGCCGTCATCGATTCGTCGTACGTGCCCTTGAAGGTCGGCACGATCTTGTATTCCTTCTGGCTCTCGTTGAACTGCTTGGCCAGGTCGTTGACCCACTCGTTGTTGACGGCGGTCATGGAATGCCACCACTGGATCTCTGTCTGGGCCTGGGCTGTATTGAACAGCGTGGCGGCCAGCGCCGATGCCAGCGCGAGCGTCTTGAATCGCATGAAGACTCCTGAAGGGAAAAATAGTAAGCGCGGATGCTAGGGCATGTGGATGACACAGCCGCGTCACATTGGCGCACGGACCCGGGGCCTATTCCAATCGGGGAAACCCCTTTGGCGTCAAGCCCGGCGCGGGCTGCAGCCCTGCATGTTGCGATGCACCATGCTAGCATCGCCCTCCCTTTTTTGGCCTAGCTTGTCGCCGTGGCCGGGGCTTCCTTGAGTACGTCATGAGCAGCAAAACCTCCCTCGACAAAAGCAGGATCAAGTTCCTTTTGCTCGAGGGCATCCACCCTTCGGCCGTGGAGGTTCTGCGCGCCGCCGGCTACACGAACATCGAGTCGCTGCCGGGCGCTTTGCCCGATGCAGAACTCAAAGCCAAGATCGCCGACGTGCACTTCGTGGGCATCCGCTCGCGGACCCAACTGACGGCCGAAGTCTTTGCGGCTGCGCACAAGCTGGTGGCGGCCGGGTGCTTCTGCATCGGCACCAACCAGGTCGATCTTGAAGCCGCCCGCGAACATGGCGTGGCGGTGTTCAACGCACCCTTCTCCAATACCCGTTCGGTGGCCGAACTCGTGCTGGCCGAAGCGATCCTGCTGCTGCGCGGCGTGCCCGAAAAAAGCGCGGTGGCGCATCGTGGCGGCTGGCTCAAGTCGGCCGACAACGCATTCGAAATCCGCGGCAAGACGCTGGGCATCGTGGGCTACGGCTCCATCGGCGCGCAGCTGTCGGTGCTGGCCGAGGCGCTGGGCATGCATGTCGCGTTCTTCGACGTGGTCACCAAGCTGCCGCTGGGCAATGCCCGCCAGGTGCGCGATCTGCACCAGTTGCTGGCGCAAAGCGACATCGTGACGCTGCACGTGCCCGAGACGCAGGCCACGCAATGGATGATCGGCGCGACGGAAATCGCTGCCATGAAGCCGGGTTCGATCCTGATCAATGCATCGCGCGGGACCGTGGTCGAAATCGAAGCGCTGGCCGAGGCGCTCAAACAGAAGAAGCTGCTGGGCGCCGCGATCGACGTGTTTCCGGTGGAGCCGCGCAGCAACAAGGACGAGTTCCTGTCGCCACTGCGTGGCCTGGACAACGTGATCCTGACCCCGCACATCGGCGGCTCGACGATGGAGGCGCAGGCCAACATCGGGCTGGAAGTGGCCGAGAAGCTGGTGAAGTACAGCGACAACGGAACATCGACGTCGTCGGTCAACTTCCCCGAGGTGGCACTGCCTGCTCACCCTGGCAAGCACCGGCTGCTGCACATTCACCGGAACGTGCCGGGCGTGCTGTCCGAGATCAACAAGATCTTTTCAGACAACCACATCAACATCGCTTCCCAGTTCCTGCAGACGAACGAGAAGGTCGGGTATGTGGTGATGGACATCGAGGCTGCTTCTTCGGACCTGGCGTTGGAGAAGCTGGCGAAGGTGAACGGGACGATTCGGAGTCGCGTGCTGTTCTGAGGCTTTGGTTCGTCCGGAGGGCTCGGCGATGGGCGCTGTGCCCTTGGGCGGCCGACGTCACCGGCCCTTCGGGCTTCCCTGCGCTGCTCACGACGGGCGGGGTCTCGCAGAACTCGCCTTCGGCTCAAACAGCTGCGAGCCCTGATCCGCCCGTCGCTGCGCTGCTCGGCGGTGCCTCAACGCCCACCCAAGGGCACAGCGCCCATCGCCGTGAGCAGAGCGGTTGTTGATTCCCCCTCTGCGGAGCCCGCTCCTTGTCTTGCTCCCTCTCCCTCTGGGAGAGGGTTGGGGTGAGGGCAGACGGCCTCAAAGAAGTACAGGGCCTTCATTCACCCCCAAGCCCGGTATGCGGTGCGGCGTGGTCGGCCCCTCTGGGCCGCCGAGGAGCGCAGCGTTTCGCGAATCAGGGCTCGCAGCTGTTTGAGCGCAGCGAGTTCTGCGAGACCCCGCGAAGCGTGAGCACCGCAGGGGAGCCCGAAGGGCCGGCACAGTGGGGCTGACTGCGCCACACCGCGTACCGGGCGCCCTCCATATCGAGCGCGCTCGATATCCAATGCCCCCGCAAGAAGCACTCTTCGCTCCCCTAGCACAAGGGCAACAAAAAACCCACAGGCAAAGCCCCCAAGCCCTGCCCTAAAATCCACCCCCCGGCTACATGGGCGCGCAGCGCCTGGCCAAGGGCCCCACCCGATGAATGCTCCGACCGCGTTGAACGCGTTGTTGTCGCAGGCCGCAGAGCCCGCACGACTGCGCGAGATCCCGTACAACTACACCAGCTTCTCTGACCGAGAGATCGTGATTCGCCTGCTGGGCGAACGCGGCTGGGACCTGCTCCAGACCCTTCGTGCCGAGCGCCGCACCGGCCGATCGGCACGCATGCTCTATGAAGTGCTGGGCGACATCTGGGTCGTGCAGCGCAACCCCTACCTCGTCGACGACCTGCTCGACAACCCGCGTCGCCGCGGCCAACTGGTCGATGCGCTCAAGCACCGGCTGACCGAGGTGCAGAAGCGCCGCACCCCCGACAGCGACCTGCCGCGTGACCAACTCGTGGGCGAGCTGACCCACCTCGTGGGCAACGCGGTGTCCACCTTCGACACCATGTTCAGCAACGTCGCCGCGCTGCGCCGCAAGGCCACCCGCGTGCTGCGCCGGCTCACGGCCAAGGACAACATCAAGTTCGACGGCCTCTCGCGCGTGTCCCACGTGACCGACGCCACCGACTGGCGTGTCGAGTACCCCTTCGTCGTGCTGTGCCCCGACACCGAGACCGAAATGGCGCTGCTGGTCAAGGGGTGCATCGAGCTGGGCCTGACCATCATTCCGCGCGGCGGCGGCACCGGCTACACCGGCGGCGCGATTCCGCTCACCTGGAACAGCGTCGTCATCAACACCGAGAAGCTGGAGGCGATGACCGAGGTCGAGCACGTCTCGCTGCCCGGCCTCGAAGCGCCCGTGCCCACCATCTGGACCGAAGCCGGCGTGGTCACGCAGCGCGTGGCCGATGCGGCCGAGCGCGCGGGCTTCGTGTTCGCGGTCGATCCGACCTCGGCCGAAGCTTCGTGCGTCGGCGGCAACGTCGCGATGAACGCCGGTGGCAAGAAGGCTGTGCTCTGGGGCACGGCGCTCGACAACCTCGCCTCGTGGCGCATGGTCACGCCGCAGGCCGAATGGCTCGAAGTCACGCGCATCGGCCACAACCTGGGCAAGATCCACGACGCCGAGCGCGCTTTGTTCGAGCTGCAGTACTACGCGGCCGACGGCAAGACCAAGCTGCGCACCGAGCAGCTCGACATCCCCGGCAAGAGCTTCCGCAAGGAAGGTCTCGGCAAGGACGTGACCGACAAGTTCCTCTCGGGCCTGCCGGGCATCCAGAAAGAGGGCTGCGACGGCCTCATCACCAGCTGCCGCTGGGTGGTGCACAAGATGCCTTCGCACACGCGCACGGTGTGCCTCGAATTCTTCGGCAATGCGAAAGACGCAGTGCCCAGCATCGTCGAGATCAAGGACTTCATGTTCGCCGAGCAGAAGCGCTCGGGCGTGCTGCTGGCCGGCCTCGAACACCTGGACGACCGGTATCTGAAAGCCGTGGGCTACGCCACCAAGTCGAAAAAGCACGGTGGCCTGCCGAAGATGGTGCTGTTCGGCGACATCGCGGGCGACGACGCCGATGCGGTGGCGCGCGTCACCTCGGAGGTGGTGCGCATCGCCAATTCGCGCAGCGGCGAAGGCTTCATCGCCATCAGCCCCGAGGCACGCAAGAAATTCTGGCTCGACCGCAAGCGCACGGCCGCCATCAGCAAGCACACCAACGCCTTCAAGATCAACGAAGACGTGGTGATCCCGCTGCCGCGCATGGCCGAGTACAGCGATGGCATCGAGCGCATCAACATCGAGCTGTCGCTGCAGAACAAGCTCGCACTGACCGACGAGTTGGAAGCCTTCCTCACGCGCGGCAACCTGCCGCTGGGCAAGACCGACGACGCACACGAGATTCCGGCGGCCGAGCTGCTCGAAGACCGCGTGGCGCAGGCCGTGTCGCTGGTGCAGGACACGCGCGCGCTGTGGGCCGGCTGGCTGCAGAACGTCGACGCGCTGTTCCCGCAACTGCAGGACCACAGCCTGCGCGCGAGCTGGAAGACGCAGTTGCGTCAGCCGCTGCAGGAAATTTTCTCGGGCGGCGAGTTCGCGCCGATCCTGGCCGAATGCACCGCGATCCACAAACGCGTGCTCAAGGGCCGCGTGTGGGTTGCGTTGCACATGCACGCGGGCGACGGCAACGTACACACCAACATCCCCGTCAACAGCGACAACTACGACATGCTGCAGACCGCGCATGCCGCGGTGGTGCGCATCATGGCGCTGGCGCGCAGCCTGGACGGCGTGATCTCGGGCGAGCATGGCATCGGCATCACCAAGCTCGAATTCCTCAGCGACGAAGAGCTGCGCCCGTTCACCGAATACAAGGCCCGGGTCGACCCCGAAGGCCGCTTCAACAAGGGCAAGCTGCTGCGCGCGCCTGCGGGCGAAGCCGTCACGCTGCACGCCGACCTGACCAATGCCTACACGCCGAGCTTCGGCCTCATGGGTCACGAGTCGCTGATCATGCAGCAGAGCGACATCGGCGCCATTGCCGACAGCGTGAAGGACTGCCTGCGCTGCGGCAAGTGCAAGCCGGTGTGCGCCACGCACGTGCCGCGCGCCAACCTGCTCTACAGCCCGCGCAACAAGATCCTCGCGACCTCGCTGCTGGTCGAGGCCTTCCTCTACGAAGAGCAGACGCGGCGCGGCATCAGCATCAAGCACTGGGAAGAGTTCGAGGACGTGGCCGACCACTGCACGGTCTGCCACAAGTGCCTCACGCCATGCCCGGTGAAGATCGACTTCGGCGACGTATCGATGAACATGCGCAACCTGCTGCGCAAGATGGGACAGAAGAGCTTCCGTCCCGGCAACGCGGCTGCGATGTTCTTCCTCAACGCGACCAACCCGCAGACCATCAAGATGGTGCGCGCGGGCATGGTGGGCGTCGGCTTCAAGGCGCAGCGCCTGGCCAACGACCTGCTGCGGCGCCTTGCGAAGAAGCAGACCGGCGCACCGCCGGCCACGCTGGGTCCGGCGCCGATCAAGGAGCAGGTGATCCACTTCATCAACAAGAAGATGCCGGGGAACCTGCCGAAGAAGACGGCGCGCGCGCTGCTCGACATCGAGGATGCGGACTACGTGCCGATCATCCGCAACCCGAAGTCGACCACGTCGGAAACCGAGGCGGTCTTCTACTTCCCGGGCTGCGGATCGGAGCGGCTGTTCTCGCAGGTCGGCCTCGCGACACAGGCGATGCTCTGGCATGCGGGCGTGCAAACGGTGCTGCCGCCGGGCTACCTGTGCTGCGGCTATCCGCAGCGCGGCAGCGGCCAGTTCGACAAGGCCGAGAAGATGATCACGGACAACCGCGTGCTCTTCCACCGTGTCGCCAACACGCTCAACTACCTCGACATCAAGACGGTGGTGGTGAGCTGCGGCACCTGCTACGACCAACTGCAGGGCTATCAGTTCGACAAGATCTTCCCGGGCTGCCGGATCATCGACATCCACGAGTACCTGCTTGAAAAGGGCATCACGCTGGCCGGTGCGGGCGGCGGTGGCTACCTGTACCACGACCCCTGCCATTCGCCGATGAAGCTGCAGGACCCGATGAAGACCGTGAAGGCGCTGGTCGGCGACAACGTGCTCAAGAACGACCGCTGCTGCGGCGAGTCGGGCACGCTGGGCGTGTCGCGGCCCGACATCTCGACGCAGATTCGCTTCCGCAAGGAAGAGGAACTGAAGAAGGGCGAGGCCGCGCTGCGCGAGAGCGGCACGGTCGGCGCGACCGACAACGTGAAGATCCTCACCAGCTGCCCGAGCTGCCTGCAAGGCCTCTCGCGCTATGGCGACGACCTGAACAACGGCCTGCTCGAAGCCGACTACATCGTGGTCGAGATGGCCAACAAGATCCTCGGCGCCGACTGGATGCCGCAATACGTGGCGGCCGCCAATCACGGCGGCATCGAACGGGTGCTGGTATGAAGGTGCAGGGCTGTCCTTTCTGCGAAGGCCCCGGTGGCCGTGTCGTGTTCGAGGGCGCGAAGCTGCGCGTCGTTCATG
Organism: Variovorax sp. PAMC26660; assembly: GCF_014302995.1. Lineage (NCBI taxonomy): Bacteria > Pseudomonadati > Pseudomonadota > Betaproteobacteria > Burkholderiales > Comamonadaceae > Variovorax > Variovorax sp. PAMC26660. The sequence goes on along the minus strand of NZ_CP060295.1, from coordinate 1,038,052 downwards.
CGCAAGAGGTTGGCTTTCCGGCGTTCTATCGCGTGATCTGGCGCGAGCATGCGGCGGAGTTTTCCGATCTCGATGCCGCCGACCGCGTGCTGTGCATGGAGGCGGTGACGGTGGTCGAGCAGTGCCTGCGCGAGCACCTGAAGCCGGCCAAGATCAATCTCGCCGCACTCGGCAACATGGTGCCGCACCTGCACTGGCACGTGATCGCGCGCTTTGCGGACGACAGCCATTTCCCCGGCTCGGTCTGGGCGCCGGTGCAACGCGAGGTGAATGCGGCGCAGCAGGCGGATGTGACGGCGCACCTGCCGGCCATCGAGGCTGCGATGATCGAGCGACTGGTCACAAGGAGTTTCTGATGGCAGGTTTGAAACCGGGCGCACCGACGCCGCAAGCGATCACCGTGCATGGTCAGTCGCGTGTGCTCGAGGTCGGCTTCTCGGACGGCGCGACCTTCCGCATTCCCTTCGAGCTGATGCGCATCTATTCGCCGTCCGCCGAAGTGCAGGGGCATGGGCCGGGTCAGGAGATCCTGCAGACCGGCAAGCGCGAGGTCGAGTTGGCCAATCTGGAGCCGGTCGGCAACTATGCCGTGCAGCCGACCTTCAGCGATGGCCACAACACCGGCATCTACTCGTGGGACCTGCTCTATGAACTGGGTGCGAAGCAGGTCGAGCTGTGGGCCGAGTACGAGCGGCGCCTTGCATTGGCGGGTGTCGACCGCGACGCGCCGATGATCGACAAGAGCGGCCACGCCTGCAGCAGCCACTGAGGCCCGCAGCCGGCCCGTGCTATTGAAAAGATAGCCCTACAGGCAGGAAGGGCGCGCGTTGTGGCGCACCTGTGTTTGACGAAAAAAGCAACAAATGTCCGGCGTGCGTGCGGGGTCGTCAGCTTGATGTGCAGGCTTCCGGCCTAACATCGGTTGCATGAGTACCACACACTTCGGCTTCGAGAAAGTCGACGAAAGCGAGAAGGCGAAGCGCGTTCGCGGCGTCTTCGATTCGGTCGCCACGCGCTACGACATCATGAACGACCTGATGTCGGCCGGCCTGCATCGCGCCTGGAAGGCATACACCGTGATGGTTGCGAACGTGGGCGAAGGCTCGCGCGTGCTCGACATCGCGGGCGGCACCGGCGACCTCGCCATGGCCTTCGCCAAGAAGGTTGGCGCCACCGGCCAGGTGGTTCACACCGACATCAACGAAGCCATGCTGCGCACCGGCCGCGACCGCCTGCTCGACGCCGGCGTGTCGCTGCCCACGATGGTGTGCGACGCAGAAAAACTGCCCTTTCCCGACAACCACTTCGATGTCGTCACCGTGGCCTTCGGTCTGCGCAACATGACGCACAAGGACATTGCGCTCAAGGAAATGAACCGCGTGCTCAAGCCGCGCGGCAAGTTGCTCGTGCTCGAGTTCTCGAAGGTCGCGAAGCCGCTTGCCAAGGTCTACGACTGGTACTCCTTCAACGTGCTGCCGCGTCTGGGCAAGCTCGTGGCTGGTGACGATGCGAGCTATCGCTATCTCGCCGAATCGATCCGGATGCATCCCGCGCAAGAGGAGCTCAAGACCCTCATGAAAGAGGGCGGTTTCGGACATGTGGACTATCACAACATGACGGGTGGCGTGGCTGCCCTCCATGTTGGAATCAAGTGTTGATGAGGCGAATCTTTCGCTCAAGAGGAGACGACATGAAGAATTTGGGTACTTTGTTTTTGGCGGCTGCATTGGTGCTGGGCAGTGTCCAGGCTGAAGCCGCTCGCATGGGTGGTGGCAAGTCCGTCGGGCGTCAGTCGTCCAACGTGACGCAACGCCAGGCCACGCCTCCCGCATCGCCCGGTGCACCCGCGCAGCAGAACGCCACCAACGCAGCGGCCAAGCCCGCAACGCCGGCCGCAGCCGCCGCACCGAAGCGTCCGTGGGGCGCAATGCTCGGCGGCCTCGCAGCCGGCCTGGGCCTCGCGTGGCTCGCACATTCGCTCGGCCTTGGCGCCGGCTTCGGCAACATCCTGCTGATCGGCCTGCTGGTGCTGGCTGGTGTGGTGGTGTGGCGCATGATCAAGGCGCGCTCGCAAGCTTCTGGTGCCAATCGCCAGGGTGGCTTCGCGTTCCAGGGCGCAGGCGGCAGTGCCACCAACGCCAGCGCCCCCGCGCAATACAGCCCGGCCAACGTGGGCAACGATGCATCGGCCCGTCCGTGGGAGCGCAGTGCGACCGCCTTCGACGCCACGCCTGCAGTGGATGCAGACCGTCACGGCAGCAGCCTCTCCGCGGCAGGTGCTGCGGCTGGTGGCAGCATGATCGGTTCGGCGCTGGTCGGCTCGCAGGCCTGGGGCACGCCCGCCGGCTTCGACGTGGAAGGCTTCCTTGGCGCCGCCAAGCGCAACTTCGTGACGCTGCAGGACGCATGGGATCGCGCCGATGTCTCGACGCTGCGTTCGATGATGACCGACAGCATGGTCGAAGAAATTCGCACGCAACTGGCCGATCGCGCCGGCCATACCGGCGGTTCCTCGAACAAGACCGAAGTCGTGATGCTCGACGCCAAGCTGCTCGGCATCGAAGAGCTGCCCGACGCCTACATGGCCAGCGTGGAGTTCTCCGGCATGATCCGCGAAGACGCCTCGGCAGGCCCCGGCCCGTTCCGCGAAGTCTGGAACATGACCAAGCCGACCAGCGGCAACAGCGGCTGGCTCGTGGCCGGTGTGCAAGCACTGCAGTAAAGCAAAAAGCTGAAGCGCGGCCGTCACAGGGCCGCGGCAGTGACGGGATAATGGGGACCATGGCTACACCATCGTCCCCTTTTTCTTTTCTCGGCGACCTCTTCAATCGCATTGGCGAACGCCTGCAGCCTCCAGGCTGGGCGGTCCACGAGATCCAGCACCGCGCGGTGCTGTTCCTGAACCATGTGCTGCAGCAGGAGCCCGAGGCCCAGCAGCGGCTGCTGCGTCAGCAGGGGCGGGTGGTGCGTTTCCAGTGGCGCTTCGTGACGATGGAGCTGGTGGCCACGCCGGCCGGGCTGCTCGACCTGGCGCCTGAAGGCTCGGTCCCCGAACTCACCCTGACCGTGACCGACGACTCCCCCTTCGACATCGCCCGCGCCACGCTGCGCGGCGACAAGCCTTCGGTGCAGATCGTCGGCGACGTGCAACTGGCCGCCGAGGTCAACTGGCTGGTCGACCACGTGCGCTGGGATGTCGAGGACGACCTTGCCCGCGTGATCGGCGATGTGCCTGCGTACACCCTGGGCAATGGCGTGCGACGTGTCGTGGGCGCGCTGCGCCAGTTTGTCGGCGACCGCACGGCACATGCCGGCGGTTCGGCGCCTGGCTCGGCGGGCAAGGCCGAATGAGGCGCTTCTACCGCGGCCTGTTCATCGTCTGGATCGCGCTGCGCTACGGCCTCGACGAGCTCGTGCTCACGAGCTTCCAGAAGCCCTGGCTGCGCGTGGTGGCGCGCGTCGTCTCGGTCGGGCGCAACCTCGATGCGCCGCGCGGCCAGCGGCTGCGCGAGGCGCTGGAGCGCCTCGGCCCCATCTTCGTGAAGTTCGGCCAGGTGCTGTCGACCCGGCGTGACCTGCTGCCACCGGACATCGCCGACGAACTTGCCTTCCTGCAGGACCGCGTGCCGCCGTTCCCTTCGGCGGTGGCCATTGCGACCATCGAGCGTGCGTTCCGCCGTCCCGTGGGCGATGTCTTCGTGCAGTTCGACGAAACCCCGATCGCCAGTGCATCGATCGCGCAGGTGCACTTTGCCGTCATCCGCACCAAAGAGGGCGAGCTGCGCGATGTCGCGGTCAAGGTGCTGCGGCCCAACATGCGTGGCGTGATCGAGAAAGACCTGGGGTTGATGGCCATGATGGCCGCCTGGGTCGAGAAGCTCTCGCCCGACGGCAAGCGCCTGAAGCCGCGCGAGGTGGTCGGCGAGTTCGACAAGTACCTGCACGACGAGCTCGACCTGGTGCGCGAGGCGGCCAACGCGGCACAGTTGCGCCGCAACATGGCTTCGCTGGAGCTGGTGCTCATTCCCGAGATGTTCTGGGACTTCTGCCACCCCGAAGTCATCGTGATGGAGCGCATGACCGGCGTGCCGATTGCCCAGATGGACCGCCTGCGCGCGGCCGGCGTCGACATTCCCAAGCTGGCGCGCGACGGTGTCACGATCTTCTTCACGCAGGTGTTCCGCGACGGCTTCTTCCACGCGGACATGCACCCGGGCAACATCCAGGTGAGCCTGGAGCCCGAGACCTTCGGGCGCTACATCTCGCTGGACTTCGGCATCATCGGCACGCTGACCGAGTCGGACAAGGAGTACCTCGCGCAGAACTTCGTGGCCTTCTTCCGGCGCGACTACAAGCGCGTGGCCGAGCTGCACCTCGAAAGCGGCTGGGTGCCCGAAGGCACGCGCATCGACGAACTCGAAGCCGCGATCCGCACCGTCTGCGAGCCGTACTTCGACCGGCCGCTGAAGGAAATCTCTCTGGGCATGGTGCTGATGCGCCTGTTCCAGACCTCGCGCCGCTTCCATGTCGAAATCCAGCCGCAACTGGTGTTGCTGCAGAAGACGCTGCTCAACATCGAAGGCCTGGGCCGCAGCATCGACCCCGAGCTGGACCTCTGGCACACCGCCAAGCCCTTCCTCGAGAAGTGGATGGTCGACCAGATCGGCCCCAAGAAGCTGTTCCAGCAACTGAAGGCCGAGGCGCCGCGCTACGCGAAATTGCTGCCGCAATTGCCGCGCCTGCTGCACGATTTCCTTGAGAATCGGCCCGCCGACAACCGCCGCGAGCTGCTTGAACTGCTGGCCGAGCAGAAGCGCACCAACCGGTTGCTGCAGACCATCGTCTACGGTGGCATAGGTTTTGTATTGGGGTTGCTCGCCATGCAGTTGCTGGTGCGCGTGCGCCTGTTCTAGGCGCTGGTCAGTCCCTCGCGCTCAATTTTTTCCGGAGGCTACGTCCCATGAAATCAATGTCGCTGCGTCCCGGCCGGGTTCTCGGTGCGCTTGCTGTTGCTGCTGCCTTGCTGGGCACGACTGCCGTGCGCGCCGAGGAAGAAAAAGTCCTCAACATCTACAACTGGGGCGACTACATCGCCGCGGACACGGTCGCGAACTTCGAAAAGGAAACGGGCATCAAGGTCCGCTACGACCTCTTCGACAGCAATGAGGCGCTGCACGCCAAGCTGGTCGCGGGCATGAGTGGCTACGACATCGTCGTGCCCGGCTCGCACTTCGCCAAGATGCAAATTCAGGCCGGCCTGCTGCAGAAGCTGGACAAATCGAAGATCCCCAATCTCGCCAACCTCGACCCGGCGATCCAGGCCCAGCTGGCGAAGATGGACCCGGGCAACGACTACATCGTCGACTGGCTCTGGGGCTACACCACGGTGGGCATCAACGCCGACAAGGTCAAGAAGGCGCTGGGCACCACGCCCATGCCCGACAACGCCTGGGACCTGGTGTTCAAGCCGGAGTACGCCTCCAAGCTCAAGGGCTGCGGCATTTCGTTCCTCGACACGGCCTCCGAGATCCTGCCGATCGCGCTGAAGTACCTCGGCAAGGACCCGCGCAGCAAGAACCCGGACGACTACAAGGCCGCGGGCGAGATGCTCAAAGCCGTGCGGCCCAACGTGACGCGCTTTGCCGGCTCGGGCTCCGACTACATCGACCAGATGGCCAAGGGCCAGCTCTGCGCGGTGATCGGCTGGTCGGGCGACATCATGATCGCCAAGGACAAGTCGACCAAGGCCAAGACGCCGCAGAACCTCGAAGTGCTGCTGCCCAAGACGGGTGGCCTGCTGTTCTTCGACACCATGGCCATCCCGAAGGACGCCAAGCATCCCGAGAATGCCTACAAGTGGATCAACTACATCCTGCGGCCCGAGGTGCATGCCTCGCTCACCAACAAGGTGTTCTATGCCAACCCCAACAAGGCGGCGATGAAGTTCGTCAATCCGGCGCTGGCCAAGGACAAGTCGGTGTTCCCGCCCGAAGCGGCTCTCGAGACCATGATCTCGCCGGACACGCCCGACCAGGCCACGCTGCGGCTGGTCACGCGCACCTTCACCAATTTCAAGGCCAACCGCTGACCGCGCTGACAGAGTCGTTATGAGTGTTCCCAACGAGGAAGGCGCTTTCCTGCGCATCGAGGCCGTCACGAAGGACTTTGGCGACTTTCGCGCGGTGAACGAGGTCAGCCTCGACGTAGCCCGCGGCGAGATCTTCGCGTTGCTGGGCTCGTCGGGCTGCGGCAAGAGCACCTTGCTGCGCATGCTGGCGGGCTTCGAGCTGCCCTCGTCGGGACGCGTGGTGCTCGACGGCAACGACCTCGCGGGCCTGCCGCCGTACAAGCGGCCGGTGAACATGATGTTCCAGTCGTATGCGCTGTTTCCCCACCTGACGGTCTGGGACAACATCGCCTTCGGCCTGCGCCGCGACGGGCTGCCGAAAGCCGAGATCGCCGCGCGCGTCGACGAGATGCTGCGCCTGGTGCAGCTCACCACCTTTGCCAAGCGCAAGCCGCACCAGCTCTCGGGCGGGCAGCAGCAGCGTGTGGCGCTGGCGCGCAGCCTGGCCAAGCGCCCCAAGCTGCTGCTGCTCGACGAGCCGCTCGGCGCACTCGACAAGAAGCTGCGCGAGGCCACGCAGATCGAGCTGGTCAACATCATCCGGCAGGTCGGTGTGACCTGCGTGATGGTCACGCACGACCAGGAAGAGGCGATGACCATGGCCTCGCGCATCGCCGTGATGAGCGAAGGCCGCTTCCTTCAGGTCGGTGCACCGGCCGATGTGTACGAGACGCCCGCCACGCGCTTCGTGGCCGACTTCATCGGCAACGTCAACCTCATGGACGGCAGCGTGGTGGCCGACGAGGCGGACCATGTCGACATCCAGTGCGCCGATGTGCTGCACCGCATCGGGCACGGCATCACCGGCTACGAGGGGCAGACCGTCACGGTGGCGGTGCGCCCCGAGAAGATCCACCTGAGCCCCGATGAGCCGGCAGAGCCGCACAACAAGGTGCGCGGCATCGTCGAGGCCTCGGCCTATTTCGGCCTGTACACCGTCTATCACCTGCGGCTGGCGAGCGGGGCGTTGCTGAAGGTCAATGTCGAGAACGAAACCCGGCATCGCGAGGGCCTGCCCGCGCAGGGCGATGCCGTCTGGGCCCGGTGGTTGCCGAGCTCCCAGGTCGTGCTGACGCAGTAGGGAAGAGGACCGCCATGGCTTCTTCCACCGACAGCAAGAGAAAGAGCTGGCTGCGTCCCTTCCAGGGGCGGCATCTGGTGATCGGCGCGCCCTATCTGTGGCTGCTGGTCTTTTTCCTGCTGCCTTTCCTGATCGTCCTGCGCATCAGTTTCTCGGAGATGGACGGCGCGAAGATTTCCGACCTGGTCGGTTGGGCCGACCAGCAACTGACGCTGACGCTCAAGCTGCAGAACTACATCACGCTGTTCCAGGACGACCTGTATTTCGCGACCTACGGGCACTCGCTGATGTACGCGGCAATCACCACGCTGATCTGCCTGTTCGTCGGCTATCCCTTCGCCTACTTCATGGCCCGCGCCAGGGCCGGCCTGCAACCGCTGCTGCTGATGGGCGTGATGCTGCCGTTCTGGACCAGCTTCCTGCTGCGCGTCTATGCCTGGAAGGGCCTGCTGGATGCCCAGACCGGCTGGGTCGGGCAGTTGCTGACCTTCGTGCATGCCGACCGGCTGCTGCTGCCGCTGGGCCTCATCTCCTCGGCCGGGCAGTTCATGTACAGCCCGTTCTCGCTGGTGCTGGGCATGGTCTACACCTACCTGCCGTTCATGGTGCTGCCGCTGTACGCCACGCTCTCCAAGATGGACCTGCGGCTGCTCGAGGCCGCGCAAGACCTGGGCGCGACGCCCTGGCAGGCGTTCTGGCGCATCACCGTGCCGCTCTCGCGCAGCGGCATCATCGCGGGCGCCATGCTGGTGTTCATTCCCTGCGTCGGCGAATACGTCATTCCCGAGCTGCTGGGCGGCCCGCAGACGCTGATGATCGGCCGCGTGCTGTGGGACGAGTTCTTCTCCAACAACGACTGGCCGATGGCGTCAAGCGTGGCCGTGGTGATGGTGCTGCTCATCATCGTGCCGCTGGCGCTGCTCAACAGCAGCCAGGCGAAGGCCAAGGCCCGGTCCAAGGGGGAGGGCACATGATCGCCACCCCCGCCGGTCGCTGGACCAGCCGCATCTGGCTGCTGCTGGGCTTTGCGTTCCTCTACCTGCCGATCGTGGCGCTGATCGTCTTCAGCTTCACCGATTCCCCGGTGCCCAACGTCTGGGCCGGCTTCAGCCTGCGCTGGTACCACAAGCTGGTCGGCGACGATGAGATTCGCGAGGGCCTGTTCGTGTCGCTGCGCATCGCGGCGGCCAGTGCAACCGGCGCGGTGCTGCTGGGCACGCTGGCGGCTTTCGCGCTGGAGCGTTTTCCGCGCTTCCGCGGGCGCACCGCATTCGCGGGCATGGTCAGCGCGCCGCTGGTGATGCCCGAGGTCATCGTCGGCCTGTCGCTGCTGCTGATGCTGGTGTCGGTCCAGCGCCTGTTCGGTTTCCCGGAGCGCGGGCTCACGACGATCTGGCTCGGGCACCTGCTGGTGGGCATGGCCTATGCCACGGTGGTGATCGGCGCCCGCCTGCGCGACCTCAACCCGCAGTACGAAGAGGCAGCGCAAGACCTGGGCGCGCGCCCGCTGCAGGTCTTCTTCCTGGTGACGCTGCCGATGATCGCGGAGTCGCTGCTGGCGGCCTGGCTGCTGAGTTTCACGCTCTCGCTCGACGACGTGGTGATGTCGGCCTTCCTGTCGGGGCCCGGCTCGACCACCCTGCCGCTCGTCATCTTTTCGCGCGCCCGGCTGGGGCTCGACCCGACCGTCAATGCCCTGGCCACAGTGGTGATCGTGCTGGCGGCGATCTTCGTGGTGGCCTCCAGCTACCTGATCGCCGCACGGGAGCGGCGCCGGTACAGGGAGGGGCAGGCCGCTCTGGCCGGAGGGTAGCGCCTATAATCATGGGCTTTGCGAGCGGCAGCTGCGCCGCTTTTTTGACCCCTCAATCTCCATGCCCATCTACGCCTACAAGTGCAGCGCCTGCGGCTTTGCCAAAGACACGCTGCAAAAGATGTCCGACGCGCCCCTGACGGTGTGTCCGGCGTGCGGCGCGAGTTCGTTTGAAAAACAGGTCACGGCCGCCGGCTTCCAGCTCAAGGGCTCGGGCTGGTACGTGACCGATTTCCGTGAGGGTGGCGGCAAGAAGGCCGAGCCCGCCACAGCGCCTGCGGCGAGCGACGGCGCCAAACCTGCCGAGTCTTCTTCTTCCACCGCTGCCGCGCCGAGCCCCGCTCCGGCGCCCGCGGCATCGGCCCCCGCGCCGGCTGCTGCCGCCAAGAGCGGCGACTGATCGACCCCCATGCTCGCCCTGCGCAAATGGTTGCTGTCCGGCTTGCTGGTCATCGTGCCGCTGGTCATCACGCTCGGCGTGCTGAACTGGATCATCGGCACGCTCGACCAGACGCTGTGGCTGCTGCCCGAGCAGTGGCAGGTCTGGCTCAGCGATCACAAGGTGCGCGGCCTGGGCGTTCTGCTCACGCTGACCATCCTGCTGGTGGTGGGCGCCACCGCCAGCAACTTTGTCGGCAAGCGCCTGCTCGGCTGGGGCGATGCCGTCGTGCGGCGCATTCCGGTCGTGCGCTCGATCTACTCCAGCGTCAAGCAGGTGTCGGACACGCTGTTCTCCGAGAACGGCAATGCCTTTCGCACTGCGGTTCTGATCGAATGGCCGCGCACCAGCGTGTGGACCATCGCCTTCGTGACCGGTGCGCCCGGCAATGAAGTCGCAGAACACCTCGGCGACGAGGAATACCTCAGCGTCTACGTACCCACCACGCCCAATCCCACGGGCGGCTACTTCGTGATGCTCAAGCGCAGCGACTGCATCGAACTGAAGATGAGCGTGGACGAAGCGCTCAAGTACATCGTCTCGATGGGGGTGGTCGTTCCAGGCGGCCCCACCACGGTGGCGGTCAAGCCTTCCAACTCATAAAACGAACGCGCCCGAACGGCGCCGGAATTGATCCCTATGGCCATGCGTACTCACTATTGCGGTCTTGTGACCGAAGCCCTGATGGGCCAGACCGTCACCCTTTGCGGCTGGGTCAACCGTCGCCGTGACCACGGCGGCGTGATCTTCATCGACGTGCGTGACCGCGAAGGTTATGTGCAGGTGGTGTGCGATCCCGATCGCGCCTCCACTTTCGCCGTGGCCGAAAACCTGCGCAACGAGTTCTGCGTGCAGATCACGGGCCTGGTGCGCGCGCGCCCCGAAGGCACGACCAACGACAGCCTCAAGAGCGGCAAGATCGAAGTGCTGTGCCACGAGCTGAAGGTGCTCAACCCCTCGGTCACGCCCCCGTTCCTGCTGGACGACGACAACCTGTCGGAAACCACCCGCCTCACGCACCGCGTGCTCGACCTGCGCCGTCCGGCCATGCAACGCAACATGATGCTGCGCTACAAGGTGACGATGGAGACGCGCAAGTTCCTCGATGCCAACGGCTTCATCGACATCGAGACGCCGATGCTCGGCAAGTCCACGCCCGAAGGCGCGCGCGACTACCTCGTGCCCAGCCGCGTGCACGACGGCAGCTTCTTCGCGCTGCCGCAGTCGCCCCAGCTCTTCAAGCAGTTGCTGATGGTGGCCGGCTACGACCGCTACTACCAGATCGTGAAGTGCTTCCGCGACGAAGACCTGCGCGCCGACCGCCAGCCCGAGTTCACGCAGATCGACATCGAGACCTCGTTCATGGCGGAAGAAGAAATCCGCGAAATGTTCGAAGGCATGATCCGCCAGGTCTTCCGCTCGGCTGCCAACATCGATCTGCCGGTGTTCCCGACGATGACCTACGGCGACGCCATGTTCAAGTACGGCTCCGACAAGCCCGACCTGCGTGTGAAGCTCGAATTCACCGAACTCACCGAGCTGATGAAGCGCGTCGAGTTCAAGGTGTTCTCGAACGCCGCCACCATGGACGGTGGCCGTGTCGTGGCACTGCGCGTGCCCGGCGGCGGTGCCGAGGGCGGCATGTCGCGCGGTGAAATCGACGCCTATCAAGAGTTCGTCAAGATCTACGGCGCCAAGGGCCTGGCCTACATCAAGGTCAACGACGCAGCCGCCGGCCGCGAAGGCCTGCAAAGCCCGATCGTCAAGAACCTGGACGACAACACGCTGGCCGAGATCATCGCCCGCACGGGTGCCCGCAACGGCGACATCCTGTTCTTCGGCGCCGACAAGGAAAAGGTCGTCAACGACGCCATCGGCGCGCTGCGCGTGAAGATCGGCCACAGCCCCTTCGGCAAGAAGAGCGGCCTGTTCGACGACCGCTGGGCACCGCTGTGGGTGGTCGACTTCCCGATGTTCGAGTTCGACGAGGATGGCCAACGCTGGTCGGCCGTGCACCACCCGTTCACCGCACCGAAGGACGGCCATGAAGACCTCATGGACACCGCGCCCGAGAAGTGCATCGCCAAGGCCTACGACATGGTGCTCAACGGCATCGAAATGGGCGGCGGATCGGTGCGTATCCACCGCGAGGAAGTGCAGAGCAAGGTGTTCCGCGCGCTGAAGATCAGCGCCGAAGACGCACAGCTCAAGTTCGGCTTCCTGCTCGACGCGCTGCAATACGGCGCGCCGCCGCACGGTGGCATCGCCATCGGCCTGGACCGCCTCGTGATGCTCATGACCGGCGCCGAGTCGATCCGCGACGTGATCGCCTTCCCCAAGACCCAGCGCGCGCAAGACCTGCTGACGCAGGCACCGAGTCCGGTCGACGAGAAGCAGCTGCGCGAACTGCACATCAAGCTGCGCAACACCCCCCAAGCCGCAGCCTGATGCCGGCATGACGACTGGCACCCGGCCCTGGAAGATCCCGGAGTCGGTGCTTGTCGTGATCCACACGCCGGCGCTCGACGTGCTGCTGATCCGGCGCGCCGACGCGGCCGAGTTCTGGCAGTCGGTCACCGGCAGCAAGGACACCGTCGACGAGCTGCTTGCGCTCACGGCGGCGCGCGAGGTGGCTGAAGAAACCGGCATCCAGTGCGGCCAGCGCAGCGCGCTCGCGTCGCAACTGGTCGACTGGCAACTGCGCAACATCTACGAAATCTACCCACGCTGGCGCGCTCGCTACGAGCCAGGCGTCACGCACAACACCGAGCACCTGTTCGGCCTGTGCGTGCCTGAGCGCCTGACGCCCACGCTCGATCCGCGCGAGCACACCGACTGGCAATGGCTGTCGTATCGCGAGGCGGCCGACGCCTGCTTTTCCCCGTCGAACGCCGAAGCCATTCTGTTGCTGCCAGAATTTGCGCAATGAACCAGCCGGCAGCACAGAACCTTCGGGTCGCGACCTACAACATCCACAAGGGTGTGCAGGGGATCGGGCCCGCCCGGCGACTTGAAATCCACAACCTCGGCCACGCCATCGAGCAGCTCGATGCCGACATCGTCTGCCTGCAGGAAGTGCGCAAGATGAACCGCCAGGCTGCCGCCCGTTTCGCGCGCTGGCCCGAGCTGCCCCAGGCCGATTTCCTGGCGCCCGAGGGCTACACCGCCGTCTACGAGACCAATGCCGTCACGCGCCACGGGGAGCACGGCAATGCGCTGCTCACGCGCTGGCCGGTGATCCGTACCAGCCACCAGGACATTTCCGACCACCGCTTCGAGCAGCGCGGGCTGCTGCACGCGGTGATCGAGGTCGAGGGCCAGCCGGTGCATGCCATCGTGGTGCACCTGGGGCTCATCAAGGGCAGCCGCGTGCGGCAGATCGCGCGCCTTCGCGAGTTCATCGACCGCGAAGTGCCCGCCGACGAGGCGGTGGTGGTGGCGGGCGATTTCAACGACTGGGGCGCGCGCATGCGCTACGCCATGAACGCGATGGGCCTGCGCGACACCAGCGACCTGCGCGGCCCGCGCACGCTCACCTATCCCTCGCGCCTGCCGGTGGCACAGCTCGACTTCATCTATGGACGCAAGCTGGAGCCGCTGGCCTGCGCGGTGCCGCGCGGCCCGATCTGGGCCCGCATGTCCGACCACCTGCCGCTGGTGGCCGATTTCTCGTTGGTCTGAGCTCGCCCCCAGGCTTCGCGCACTGCGTGTCGCTTCTCCAACCCCCTACCGGGGGGCAACACCTGCGGCCCGGCGGAGCCGGTTTCGCGGTGTTCCCTTGAGCGGACGGGCAAAAAAGATCACTGATACGATGCGCGGATGCTGAGGAAAACCGACGTCGAACCGCTCCCCGATCGAAAAGACGATGACGAGGGCACGCCCGTCTCCGTGAAGATCCGCGAGCGCCTGAACGCAGCGCGCAAGCGCTTCAATGCCAATGACAACATCGCCGAGTTCATCGAACCCGGCGAGCTGGAGGCGCTGCTCGACGAGGTCGAGGTCAAGATGAAGGGGGTGCTCGACAGCCTCGTCATCGACGTCGAGAACGACCACAACACCGGCAACACCGCCCGCCGCGTGGCCAAGATGTACCTGAACGAGGTGTTCCGCGGCCGCTATGTGCCGCCGCCTGCGCTCACCGAGTTCCCCAACGCCGAGCACCTGAACGAGCTGATGATCGTCGGCCCGATCACCGTGCGCAGCGCCTGCTCGCACCACTTCTGCCCGATCATCGGCAAGCTCTGGGTCGGCGTGATGCCCAACGAGCACACCAACGTGATCGGCCTGTCGAAGTACGCACGCCTGGCCGAATGGGTGATGGGCCGTCCGCAGATCCAGGAAGAGGCGATCGTGCAACTGGCCGACCTGATCCAGGAAAAGACCCGGCCCGACGGCCTGGCGCTGGTGATGGAAGCCGAACATTTCTGCATGGCCTGGCGCGGCGTGAAGGAAATGGACAGCAAGATGATCAACTCCGTGATGCGCGGCGTGTTCCTCAAAGACCCGAGCCTGCGTCGCGAATTCCTGTCCCTCTTGCCAAGAAAGAGCTAAAGCCATGCTGGTCCGACTCCTCTACGCCAGCCGTGCCGTCGACACCAGCCCGGCAGCCATCGACGCGATCCTCACGCAATCGCGCACGCACAACCCGGCCTGCGGCATCACCGGCATCCTCTGCTACGGTGCCGGCACTTTCCTGCAGGCCATCGAGGGTGGGCGCGACGCCATCAGCGATCTCTACGGCCACATCCAGCGCGATGCGCGCCACAAAGACGTGGTGCTGCTGCACTACGAAGAAATCTCCGAGCGCCGTTTCGGCGGCTGGACGATGGGGCAGGTCAACCTGTCGAAGCTCAATGCCTCGACGCTGCTCAAGTATTCCGAGAAGCCCGAACTCGACCCCTACAAGGTCTCGGGCAAGGTCTCGCTGGCGCTGCTCGAAGAGCTGATGGCCACCGCCGCCATCGTCGGCCGCCACTAGTCCTCTTTCTGCCGGGGTGCCGCTCTCTGCCTTTGCGCTGATCCTGCTCGCCGGGGTCATTCACGCCAGCTGGAACATCGCCGCCAAGAAGGCGAACGGTGACGCGCGCTTCGCGCTCCAGAGCAGCGTGTTCATGGCCGTGGTGTGGGCGCCCGTGGGCGTCACGCTGGGCTGGAGCGTCGTGCCGACATGGGGCGCGAGGGAGTGGGGCTTCATCGTGCTGAGCGGCGTGCTGCATGTCTTCTATTACGTGATCCTGCTGCGCGGCTATCGCAAGTCCGACCTCACCGTGGTCTATCCGCTGGCGCGTGGGTCGGGGCCGTTGCTGTCGTCGCTGGTCGCGATTTTGTTTCTCGGCGAGAAGATCAGCCTGATCGGCATTGCCGGCATCTTCGGCGTGGTGCTCGGCGTGTTCCTCGTGGCGGGCGGTCCGCGCCTGTTTCACAAGAAGCATGACCCGGCGCAGCGAGAGCGGGTGCAAAAGGGCATCCGCTACGGCGTGCTGACCGGTGCCTTCATTGCCGCCTACACGGTGACCGACAGCTACGCGGTGAAGTTCCTGGCGATGTCGCCGATCCTGCTCGACTACATGGGCAACTTCGTGCGCCTCGTGCTGCTGCTGCCCGCCGCATTGCAGGACCGTGTCACCACCGCGCGCATGTGGCGTGAGCAGTGGAAGTACGCGCTGCTGGTGGCGGCGATCAGCCCGGTTTCCTATGTGCTCGTGCTCTATGCGGTACAGCAGGCGCCCATCTCGCACGTGGCGCCGGCGCGCGAGGTGTCGATGTTGTTCGCCGCGCTGATCGGCGGCCATCTGCTGCGCGAGGGCGACCGGCTGCTGCGGCTGATGGGCGCGCTGCTCATCGCCGCCGGCGTGGTGGCGCTCGCGCTGGGCTGAGGCCATGCTCTTCGGGTGCGACTTTTCGAGCGCGCCCACGGCGCGCAAGCCCATCGTGGTGGCCATGGGCGAGCTGGCCGATGCCGACCGCGTCGTGCTGACCCGGCTTCAGCGCTTTGCAACGCTCGACGCCTGGGGCGAATGGCTGCAGGCCACGCCCGCATGGACCGGTGGCTTCGACTTTCCGTTCAGCCTGCCGCGCGAGCTGGTCGAGCACCTGCACTGGCCAACGACATGGGACACGCTGATGGCCCACTACGCCGGCCTGAGCCGCGCCGAGATACGCGACACCTTCGCAGCGTTTTGCGCCGTGCGCCCCGTCGGCGGCAAGTTCGCGCACCGCGCAACCGATGTGCCCGCCGGCTCCAGCCCGTCGATGAAGTGGGTCAATCCCCCGGTGGCCTACATGCTCCATGCCGGCGTGCCGCGCCTGCTGGCGGCCGGCGCGCGCATCCCCGGCCTGCATGAGGGCAGCCACCGCAACCGTGTGGCCCTGGAGGCCTATCCCGGCCTGCTGGCACGCGAGCTGATCGGGCGGCGCAGCTACAAGAGCGACGACCTGCGAAAGCAGACGCCGGAGCGCTTGGCGGCGCGCACCGACCTGCTGGTGGCCCTCGAAGCCGGTACCACCCGGCTCGGCCTGCGGCTCGGCGTCACCGCAGGCCAGCGTGCCGAGTTGCTGGCCGATGCCCGGGGCGATGACATCGACGCGGTGCTGTGCCTTCTGCAGGCCGCCTGGGGTCTCCAGCGCGCCGAAAGCCCCGGACTCGGCCATGGTCTACCGGCCAGTTTCGATGCGCTTGAAGGATGGATCGTCACGGCTTGAGCCTTCTTGTCCTACACCGCTTCGGGCTTCCGGCGGAATTCCTGGCGACCGCGTGGCACCTAGATTGAAAGCAGTGGGTCAACCGGCCCACGTGTTTTCACCACCCTACGCAGGAAGGAATCGAGATGAACAAGGACCAAGTGGCAGGCCGCGTCGAAGAGGCCAAGGGCAAGCTGAAGGAAGTCGCCGGCAAGGTTGTCGGTAACGAGAAGCTCGAGGGCGAAGGCGTTGCCGACCAGGCCGCCGGCAAGGTGCAAAAGACCTACGGCGACGTCAAGGAAAAGGCCAAGGACGCGATCAAGACGGGTGCCGACAAGCTCTGACCTGACCGTTGACCGAACAGGGTTGCGCGCCCGGTGCGCGCAACTTCCTTTCCATTTCCCGTATTTCCCGTTTTCCGATGAGCGACAGGAGGATTTCAATGAACAAATCAAACCCATACACCGCCATGCCGCATTCGCGCGCGTGGCTCGCCGTGCTCGTGGCCGGCGCCGCACTGACGCTGGCCGCCTGCGACAAATCGGACAACCGCACCGCCGGTGAAAAGCTCGACAGCGCGGTCGCCAAGACCGAACAGGCCGCCGACACCGCCGCCGCCAAGACCGAGCAGGCCCTCAAGGAAGCCAAGGCCAAGGCCGATGCCTCCGGCACCACCGCCGATGTGAAGGAAGGCATGGCCAATGTGAAGGAAGCCGTCAAGGACGCCGGCGCAACTGTGAGCGCGACCGTTGACGACGCCGCCATCACCGCCTCTGTCTCGGCGGGCCTGGCGAAGGACCCGGACCTGAGCGCGATCAAGATCAATGTCGACACCAAGGGCGGCGCCGTGAGCCTGAAGGGCCCCGCACCCTCGGCCGCTGCCAAGGCCCGCGCCGAAGAGATCGCCAAGGGCGTGCAGGGCGTGACCTCGGTGGACAACCAGCTCGACGTGAAGAGCTGATCGTCCCGGTCCCCGTCACAGACAGCAAAAAGCCCGGTCATGGCCGGGCTTTTTCTTGGGCGGGCCGCTCGGGCCCGGGTGCATCGATCAGTGGCCGAGCCAGTCCTTCAGTTCGTCGGCATGCTCTTCCTCGTCGGAAAGAATGTCCTCGAGCATGCGGCGCGTGGTCGGGTCTTTGTCGCCGATCAGCGCAATCATCTGGCGGTACGACTCCACTGCGATGCGTTCGGCAATGAGGTTGGCGCGCACCATTGCCTGCAGGTCGGTCGATTCGTCGTAGGCGGCGTGGCTTCGCTCGAGCAGGTGGCCGGGCGCGAAATCGGGTTCGCCGCCCAGTTGCACGATGCGTTCGGCAATGCGGTCGGCATGGCCCGATTCTTCGTTGGCGTGCACCAGGAATTCGTCGGCGATGGCGGGCGACTCGACACCGTTGGCGGTGAAGTAATGGCGCTTGTAGCGCAGCACGCACACCAGCTCGGTGGCCAGCGCGTCGTTGAGCAGCTTGACGACGTCGTCGCGCCAGGGGCCGTAGCTGGGCGTCACGGCGCCATCGTCAAGGCTCTGGCGTGCCGCGTCGAGCCCACGCTGGTCGAGCACCAGGTGCTTGTGATCGGCAGCCTTGGAAGAAGAGGAAACAACGGCTTTCATGGAGGGTCCTTTCGTGGGGGGCTTGTGGTCTTCTGCATCAACGTGTTGACGATGTCAGCCACGTCGGATGTTTTCAGCACCGCAGCCAGCACTGCCGTGACGGACAGCAGGCGCCACGGCTTGACGAGCACCAGCACCGCGCCGGTGGCCGCCGCGGCCGCCATCAGCTTGGCCGGCTCCTTGCGCGCGTAATGTTCGAGCAGGGGGCGCGCCAGTTGGCCCACCGCATGGGCCGGGTGGCGGCGCCACCAGCGCTGCACCACGCTGCGCGCCATCGAGCCCCAGACGTTGCCGCCGCGGCCCTGCGCAGGCGCTGCGTAGGCCGCGCCTGCCGGGTTGTCGTGGTGTGCATATTCCAGATCGTCGTCGGGTTCGCGCGCCGGGTGGCGCGCTTCTTCCTCGCCGCCGTTCAGTTGCCGCACCAGCGCACGGCGCGAAATGGCCAGGCGCTGCTGTGGGGTCAGGGGGAGGGGGGAACGGTCAGCGCTGGCCATGGTGGGCTCCGGCGTTGTGCAGGGCTTGCAGGTCGGCGTCGAGCTGCGTGCGCAGGTCGTCGAAGCCGTAGCCCGGGTTGGGATGCATCGCGTACCAGGCACAGAAGGCCGCGATCAGCACGGCGACGCCCGGCACGATGACCAGCACCCAATGAAAGCTGCCATGCAGCACACCGAGCAGCACGGCCACGCCGATCAGCCCGAGGGCCAGCATGGCGCTTGCCGCCGCCAGCACGCCCGCGACCAGGCGGGCGACGAGGCCGCGCCCCGCCTGTGCGGTTTCCTGCCGGACGAGGGCGGCGTAGTTGGCGACGTGTTCAGCGATGAGTTCCGGATGCCCGAGCACCGTGGAGAAGATCGGATGAAGCATGGTGCGGGGGATCGGTGGAACGAAAAATCAGCGGATCAGTAGTCGTCCCGGCTGCGGCGGCTGGCCAGCACGATGAGCGCGGTGATGGCGGCGCCGGCGGCAGCGGCGAGCAGCACCGAGCGCACGGGCTGGTCCGAGATGTAGCGGCCGGTGACGTCGGCAGCCTTCTCGATGCGGCGCTGCGCACGGGCGCTGGTGGTCGATGCGGCGTCCAGGCCGCGCTGCACGGCTTGCTGCACGCGGGCGGCCAGTTGCTCGACGGCCGGCTCGGCATCGCGGCGCAGGTCGCGGACCTTTTCGCCCGCCGCATTCACCGCGTTCTGTGCATAGGCGCGGGTCGATTCGACCGCGTCGTTGGCGGTCTGGCGCGCGTCGTCGGCGAGCTGCGAGGGGGTCTTGGTCGTGTTCATGTGTAAGTCCTTTTCGGAAAGATGAAATGCGGGAGCCTGTGGATCGTAACTACGCTACTTGCGTCGTAGCAAGCCGGCCAGGAAGCTGGCGATGGCAAGCACGGCGAAGATCACGAAAAGGATCTTGGCAATGCCGACTGCGCTGGCGGCAATGCCACCGAAGCCAAACAGTGCGGCGATCAGCGCGATGACCAGAAACACCACTGCGTAATGCAACATGCGGAACTCCTTCGAGGCTGCCCTCGTTGTTTTGATGAACAGCGCATCCGGAACCTCGCAAGGAAGAGCCGGATGGCTTGGAGCAACCTTAATTGGGGCCCTGCGCGGGACCTGTCAGCGGTCGGGGATGAGGTGCGTAGGAGATGGCCGAGTCACTCCGCACAGGGCCGTGAAGGAGTGCCGATTCAGCTCGGTTTGACGACCGGCAGCATGGCGCTCAGGCGCGTGCCCCGGCCGGGTGTCGAGGACACCGTGAGCTTGCCGCGGGCCGCTTCCACCCGGTGGCGCATGCCCGCAAGGCCGTGCGTCGACGGCCGCACGCGCTGGGCGTCGAAGCCCTTGCCGTTATCCGCGACTTCCACGATCACATGGTTCTCGTAGTTCTTCATCACGATGGTGGCTTCGCTGGCCTCCGCGTACTTGCCGATGTTGGTCAGGCTTTCCTGGACCATGCGGTAGATCGTGAGCTGGCGCGATTCGTCCATCGTCACGGGCTCCAGCACCATCTCGATCTGCAGGCCCGAGCGCTCGGCGAACTCGCGTCCCAGGATTTCCAGCGACGCGACCAGCCCGAGGTTCGAGAGCGAGGACGGCCGCAGGTCTTCGATGATGCGGCGCTTGAGCGCGATGCCGCTGTTGAGCAGTTCGGTCAGATGCTGCAGCCGCTGGATGGCGTCGGGCGCATCCACCAGCCGCGATTTGAGGCGTGCCACGTCGAGCTTGGCGGCGGTGAGCAGCGAGCCCAGCTCGTCGTGCAGTTCACGCGCCAGGTAGCCGCGCTCGGTTTCGCGAACGTCCTGCAAGTGGGTCGCCAGCTCGGCCAGCGAGGCGGTGCGCTCGCGCACCTCGTCCTCCAGGGCGTTGCGTTCGCGTTGCAAGGCTTCCTGCTGGCGCTCGCCGATGGAGCGCAGGGCATGGGTCTGGCGCAGGTAAAGGAAGAAGGCGATCAGCGCGGCCAGCGCCACGATGGCGGTGCCGATGCGAGCAAGCTGCAGCGACTTGAGCACCTGGACCTGGCTCTCGTGCAGGGTCTTGTTGCTGATCTTGACCAGCTCGCCCGCAGTGGCGCGGATGGCATCCATCTCTTCGCGGCCGACGTCGGTCGTGATGACGAACTTCCAGGCGTCTTCCTTGCCGTCCTGGCGCAGCCGCACGCTCATGTCCATCTCGGCGATCTTGCGCAACACGTGCTTGGACAGCTCGGTCAGCTGGGTGAGTTCGGCCGGCCGCTCGGCGTACAGTCGGCGCAGGCTCGCGAGGTGGCTGTCGACCTCCTTGACCGCCGAGTCGTAGGGTTGCCGGTAGCTGGTTTCGCCGGTCAGCAGATAGCCTCGCTGGCCGGTTTCGGCATCGAGCATGTTCTGCAGGATCTGGTTGAGCGTGCCGCGAACCTGCTGGGCCTCGTCGATGTCGGCCAGGGCGCGACTCGACTGCCGGTAGCCGGCCTCGTTGATGCCGACGAGGGCCAGCGCAGCCAGTGCCGCGAGCAGGAGGCTCACGGCCATTTTTTGAGGGACTAGCCAGTGCATGAAACTTTCAAAGCTGCTTACTACGCAAGTTCGTGAATAATTGACAACAATCAGGGGCCCGGCATGTGGCGGACCGCATGCGCGCAACACAACGACGAAAGTAACAGATGATCAAAATTGGAATTGTGGACGACCACGCCATCGTGCGATCGGGCCTCCGGCAGTTCTTCTCCGAGCACGTGGACCTGCGCGTGGCGGGTGAGGCAGCCAGCGGGCGCGAAGCCATCGAGCTGGTGCGCACCACGGAGCTGGACGTGCTGGTCATGGATCTTTCGATGCCGGGGCAGAGCGGAATCGATGCGCTGGCCATGATCCGGGCCAAGGCGCCGGATGTGGGCATCCTCATCCTGAGTGGCTATCCGGAAGAGCACTACGCGATGAACCTGATCCGTCAGGGCGCGAGCGGCTACCTGAACAAGGAGTGCGATCCGATCGAGATCGTCAACGCCATCCGCACCATCTCGCTGGGCCGCCGCTACATCACGCCCGCCGTGGCCGAACTGCTGGCCCGCCAGCTCGACCGCAAGGACGACGCGGCACCGCACGAGCAACTGTCGGAACGCGAATTCCAGGTGTTCCTGAAGCTGGCCAAGGGCGAGACCGCGGGAGACATCGCCAAGACGCTGTCGCTGTCGGTGAAGACGGTGAGCACCTACCGCACGCGCCTGATGGAGAAGATGAACCTCTCGTCCAACAGCGACCTGACGTACTACGCGCTGAAGAACAAGCTGATCGACTGACAGGCGCATGGGGGTGGGGGAGAGGCCGGGGCCGGTTTCTTCTTCAGCCCGCCTCGGGCGCACGGCGCAATGCCTTGGCCTGCGCGAGGCAGAAGTCGACCAACGCGTCGATTTCGTTCGACTTGTCGAACACCGCGTCGACACCGAATTCGGCACAACGCCGCCGGATGTCGGGTGTTGCATAGTTGCTGAGCACCACCACCTTCTGGGTCGGCTTGCGTGCCTGGCAGGCCTGCAGCACACCCAGACCGCTGCCCTGCTTGAGAAAAAGATCGACGATCGCCAGGTCCCATTCGGGGCCGTGGCCGAGCAGCCATTCGCGTGCGTGGTCTTCGGTCTCGGCAAAACCGACGACCGTGGTGCAGGTGAGTTCTTCCAGCGTGCCAATGAGGTTTTCACGGATCGTGAGGTTGTCTTCGACGACGTATGTCTGCAATCTGGAATCCATGCCGAGCCACGCTTCCTCTGACGTTGGCAGGTGCACCCGAAGCGCCCCCGCTGAGGGAATGCCTGCACATGGACATTGAGGCCATCCCGTCGCGCATCATGCAGGGTTCATGGGCCGGGTGTTGTAGGCGTGTTCCGACGCACGCGCTGCCGGCAGCGCATTCGTAGGCAATGCCGCACGGTTTGTGCGGTCCATTGCCGACCCGGGGCCTGTCTCCACTGAGGTATTCACTTGAACATGGCAACGCACATCTTTCGCACCCGGCCGGTCTGGCAGAAGCTGCTGGTGTCCCTCGTGCTGCTGCTCGCCGCATTGCTGATTGCGCTGATCTTCTTTCCGTGGGACGTGCTGCGCGAGCCGGTCAATCGCTACGTGAGCGAGAAGACCGGACGCAAGTTCGAGATCACGCGGCGGCTCGATGTCGACCTGGGCTGGCGCACGGCCACCGTCAAGCTCGACGGCCTGGAGTTCGCCAACCCTTCGTGGGCGCGCGACCCCTACCTGGTGAAAGCCGACCGCGCCGAGTTCGACATCCGCGTCTGGCCGCTGATCGCCAGCAAGATCGACATTCCACGCCTGGCGCTTTTCTCGCCCACGGTCGGGCTCCAGATGGAGCAGGACGGGCGCCGCACCTGGGCGCTCGGCAAGGACACCTCCGATTCGGGCACGGTGCCCAGCATCGGGCTCATCCAGGTCGACACCGGGGCGGTCGACTTCCTGGCCAAGCACCTGCGCGTCGACCTGCACGCCGACCTGAGCTACGACACGAGCCGCGGCGAGTTGCCGCTCAACTACCGCATCAAGGGCCGTTACAAGGGACAGCCGCTGACCGCCAGTGGCCGCACGGGCAACGTGCTGCAGATCAACGCCGCCGGCGCGCCGCCGTTTCCGCTGGAGATCACTGCTGCGGCCGGGCAGACGCAACTCAAGGCCACCGGCACCGTGGCCGAGCTGGCGGGGCTCGACGGCATCGATGCCAAGTTCGAGATCAAGGGACAGACGCTGGGCGCACTGTTCCCGTTGCTGGGCATCGCGCTGCCGCAGACCTCGCCCTACGCGCTGAGCGGCGACCTGAGCAAGCGCGGCAAGCTGTGGGCAGTGGCGGGCCTCAAGGGCAAGCTGGGCCTGTCAGACATCGCGGGCGACATGCGCTTCGACCAAGCTGGGAGCCTGCCTCATCTGGCGGGCGAGCTGCGCTCGAAGGTGATGGACATGGACGACCTTGGGCCGCTGATCGGCCTGCCGCCGACGGCACGCACGGCCAACGCAGTGGAAGGCGTCGCACCTCCGCCGACGATCACGCAGGTCAAGCGTCCGGCGGGTGGCAAGGTGCTGCCCACCGCGCCGCTCGACTTCGAGCGTTTGCGCGCCATGAATGCCGACGTGAAGTACACGGCCGATCGCATCCGCAACGTGCGCGAGATTCCGCTGGACAGCGGCAGCGTGCAGGTGAAGCTGAACGATGGCGTGCTCACGCTCGATCCGCTCGACCTGGGCGTGGGTGGCGGCAAGCTGGTGGGCGCCATCCGCATCGATGGGGCGAAGAACCCGGCGGACATCCGTGCCTCGCTCGACCTGCGGGGCATGCAACTGGCCCGCCTGTTCCCCAAGCTCGAAACCACGGGCAACAGCGTGGGCCGTCTCGATGGTCGCCTCAACCTCTCGGGGCCGGGCAGCTCTGTGGCCAACTGGCTCGGTGGGGCGTCGGGCGACGTGGCGGTGCTGTCTGGGCGCGGCCAGTTCGGCAACCTGCTGCCCGTGTTCGCGACGCTCGTGGGCGG
This sequence comes from Variovorax sp. PAMC26660, assembly GCF_014302995.1. Lineage (NCBI taxonomy): Bacteria > Pseudomonadati > Pseudomonadota > Betaproteobacteria > Burkholderiales > Comamonadaceae > Variovorax > Variovorax sp. PAMC26660. The sequence goes on along the minus strand of NZ_CP060295.1, from coordinate 1,014,311 downwards.
CGACATCATCAAGTTTTTGCTGCGTGGCGACCGCAATGTCGAGTTGCGTTGTGCGGCCATTGCCTTCGACGTCAACAAGGGCCTGATGACCGGGCGCACGCTCGTGGTGGACACCACCAATGCGCTGTTCACCGCCAGCGGCCAGGCCAATCTGGCCAATGAAACGCTCGATTTCGTGGTGCATCCGGAGCCCAAGAGCAAGAGCATCCTTTCGATCCGCACGCCGCTGGTCGTGGGTGGCACCTTCGGCAGCCCGAAGGGTGGCATCGAGATCGCGCCTCTGGCAGGGCGAGGCCTTGCCGCGCTGGCGCTCGGCGCCATCAATCCGCTGCTGGCGCTGGCCGCGACCATCGAGACCGGGCCCGGCGAGGATTCGGATTGCAAGGGTGTGGTGGCGGATGCGAATCGTCCGACGGCTGGGGCCGCGGCCAATGGGGCTGCGAGGGCGAAGGGCGCCAGGCAGCCTTGAGGCCGGATGCAGGGGTCAGGCGCCGGGGCGTTGGGCGCAGACGCTGCAGTGCGGGTCTCGCGCCACGCGCAGCGTGTCGAACGCCGTGCTGCGACCGTCGAACATCAGCAGCTTGCCCGCCAGCGACGGGCCGATGCCTGCGAGCAGCTTGAGCGCCTCGCTGGCCTGCAGCGTGCCGATGGTGCCGACCACGGGGCCGAACACGCCCAGTACCGCGCAACGCGTTTCCTCGAAGGCAGCGTCGGGGGGGAACAGGCAGGCGTAGCAGGGCGAAGCGGCATCGCGTGTGTCGTACACGCTCAACTGGCCGTCGAAACGGATCGCTGCGCCCGCCACGAGTGGCTTGGCATGTGCCACGCAGGCACGGTTGATCGCGTGGCGGGTGGCGAAGTTGTCGCAGCAGTCCACCACAACATCGGCTGCCGCGAGAAGGCGCGACAGCAGTGCTTCGTCGGCACACAGAGCGTGAGTTTCGATGGCGATGTCGGGGTTGATGTCGCGCATCGCCTGCGCAGCGGATTCCACCTTGGGGCTGCCGACGCGGGCGTTGGTGTGGGCAATCTGCCGCTGGAGATTGGTGAGGTCGACTTCGTCGTCGTCCACCAGAGTGATGTGGCCGACACCGGCGGCGGCAAGGTAAAGCGCGACGGGGGAGCCCAATCCGCCTGCGCCGATCACCAGAACACGCCCGGCACTGACGCGCGCCTGCCCGTCGATGCCGAACTCTTCAAGCAGGATATGGCGCGAGTAGCGCAGCAGGTCGTGATCGTCCATGCGCGCTTCGGTTCTCGCGAATGAAGAAGCGAAACCGTTGACGGCGCGAACCGCACTGTGCGTGCGGTCCGGTCACCGGCTTCAGTTTTCCTTCTTCTCTTCCTTGTTGTCGACGATCACCTGCGTCTTGCTGACCAGCACCGGCTGGCCCTTCAGGCGGTTGAGCGCCTGCACCAGCGGGAAGTCCTTGTCGGTACCGAATTCGGGCACCTTGCGGTCCTGCGGCGGCTTCTTGGCCTCTTCCTCGAGGCGCTTGCGGGCTTCGTCGCGGGCCTTTTCGCGTTCCGGGTCCTTGGTCTCGGGGCCCTGGCCGCTGGCCAGATGCTTTTCGAGATCGGCTTCCCGCATGCGCAGGGCGGCGAAGGGGCTGCCCTCGGCGCTTTCGTCGACCAGCACGTTGGGCACGATGCCCTTGGCCTGGATCGAGGTGCCGCTTGGCGTGTAGTAGCGCGCCGTGGTGATCTTCAGGCCGGTGTCCGGGCCGAGCGGGCGAACCGTCTGCACCGAGCCCTTGCCGAAGGTCTGGCTGCCCATGACGATGCCGCGCTTGTGGTCCTGCAGCGCGCCCGCCACGATTTCGCTGGCGGAGGCCGAGCCTTCGTTCACCAGGATCACCAGCGGCACGGTCTTCAGGGCCGCAGGCAGGCTGCGCAGCGGGTCGCTGCCTGAGCGGCGCTGGTAGTACTCGGGGGCCGCCTTGTAGACCGACTTGCTTTCGGCCAGCTGGCCGTCGGTGGTCACCACCGTGACGTTCTCGGGCAGGAAGGCCGAAGACACCGCCACGGCCGCGTCGAGCAGGCCGCCTGGGTCATTGCGCAGGTCGAGCACCAGGCCCTTGAGGTTCGGGTCTTCCTTGTACATCTCGTCGATCTTCTTGACGAAGTCTTCGACAGTGCGTTCCTGGAATTGCGACAGGCGGATCCAGCCGTAGCCCGGCTCCATGATCTTGCCGCGGACCGACTGCGTGCGAATTTCCTCGCGCGTGATCGTGACCGGGAAGGTGCGGCTCTCGTCCTTGCGGAAGATGGTCAGCAGCACCTTGGTGTTGGCTTCGCCGCGCATGCGCTTGACCGCTTCGTTCAGCGACAGGCCGCGCACGGCGGTGTCGTCGATCTTGGTGATCAGGTCATTGGGCTTGAGGCCGGCACGGAAGGCCGGGGAGCCTTCGATGGGCGAGACGACCTTGATGAGGCCGTCTTCCTGCGAAATCTCGATGCCCACGCCGACGAATCGGCCGGTGGTGCCTTCCCGGAATTCCTTGAAGGACTTCTTGTCGAAGTACTGGGAATGCGGGTCGAGCCCGGCGACCATGCCGGAAATTGCATCGGAAATGAGCTTTTTCTCGTCGACCGGTTCGACGTAGTCGCTCTTGACCATGCCGAAGACGGCAGCGAGCTGCTGCAATTCCTCGAGCGGGAGCGGCGCAAGCGATCCGCGTGCGACCGTCTGCAACGAGACGGTGGTCAGGACGCCAGCTACGGCGCCGGCGGCGACCCAGCCGGTGATCTTCAGTTTCTGGCCCATCATGAGTGGTTGTCCTTGTCGGCGGCTGTCGAACCAATATACACAGCTTGGAAGCAATTTGTTTGCCGGGGTTCCACGGGGGAGCCGGCAAGCGGGGTTTTCTTTCAGCCTTTGCCTTGCGAGGCCACCGCGGCGGCGGCCTGTTCGGCTGCGGCGGCGTCGCCGAGATAGTAGTGCCGCAGCGGCTTGAGGTCGTCGTCGAGCTCGTAGACCAGCGGAATGCCGTTCGGGATGTTCAGGCCGACGATGGCGTCGTCCGAGACGCCGTCGAGGTACTTCACCAGCGCCCGGATCGAGTTGCCGTGGGCCGCCACCACCAGGCGGCGCCCGGTGCGGATGGCCGGCGCCATCGATTCGTTCCAGAACGGCAGCACGCGCGCCACCGTGTCCTTCAGGCATTCGGTGAGCGGAATCTGCTCGGGCGACAGCTTGGCGTAGCGCACGTCGCCGCGCTCGCTGCGCGGGTCGTCGGCTTCCAGCGGGGGCGGCGGGGTGCCGTAGCTGCGGCGCCAGACCAGCACCTGCTCGTCGCCGTACTTCTTGGCGGTCTCGGCCTTGTTCAGGCCCTGCAGGCCGCCGTAGTGGCGCTCGTTCAGGCGCCAGGAGTGCACCACGGGCAGCCAGGTGCGGTCGAGTTCGTCGAGCGTGTGCCACAGGGTGCGGGTGGCGCGCTTGAGCACGCTGGTGTAGGCGACGTCGAAGTCGTACCCCTCGGCCTTGAGCAGCCGGCCGGCCTGCTTGGCCTGCGCCACGCCAGTCTCGGTCAGGTCGACGTCCGTCCATCCGGTGAAGCGGTTTTCGAGATTCCAGGTCGATTCGCCGTGACGGATCAGTACCAGTTTGTGCATGTGGGAGGCCTTTGGCTGCGCTTGCGAAACCTCGCATTCTAAAATCCCCGGTTTGCCATTCAAGGAACCCCCCGTGAAATTGATCGAATTCGTCACCGCGAACTGGATGCTGATCCTGATCGCGCTCAGCTCCGGTGCCATGCTGGCGTGGCCGCTGGTGCGGGGAGCGGGCGGTGGAACGCTCACGGCCCAGGGCGCCGTGCAGCTCATCAACCGCGAACGCGCCGTGCTGGTCGACGTGCGCGAGGCGGAAGAATTCGCCACCGGCCACATGATCGGTGCGAAGAACGTTCCCCTGAACCAGCTCGAAGAAAAGCTGGCCGGCGCGGTCAAGAACAAGACCGTGCCGCTGCTGCTGGTATGCGCCACCGGTGCCCGCGCCCAGCGCGCCGTCGCCGTGGCCAAGAAGCTCGGCTACGAGCAGGCCCAAGCGGTCGCTGGCGGGCTCAAGGCCTGGAAAGACGCTAACCTGCCCGTTGAAAAGGCCTGAAGCTTCCCAAGGTAAAGAGCATGCAAGCAGTCAAGATGTACACCACCGCCGTTTGCCCCTACTGCACGCGTGCGAAGCAAATCCTCAAGTCCAAGGGCGTCGAGCAGATCGAAGAGATCCGCATCGACACCGACCCCCAGGCCCGCAGCACCATGATGGAGATCACCCAGCGCCGCACGGTGCCGCAGATCTTCATCGGCGACACCCATGTCGGTGGCTGCGACGACCTGGTGGCGCTCGACAGCCGGGGCGGCCTCGTGCCATTGCTCCAGGGCGCCTGAAACACAAAGCGGCCGCCGTCACGAAAGTGGTCCGGCGGTAGGGCGATAATCCTTTGCTCATTCATCTGCAGCCCGCTGCGGGAACCTCTCCCCGGCGGGCATTGTTTTGATCCTCGAAAGTTCAGCCATGGCCGACCAGCAAGCCCAAGATCCCGTGTTCCAGATCCAGCGCGTCTACCTCAAGGACCTGTCGCTCGAACAACCCAATTCGCCCGCGATCCTGCTGGAGCAGGAGCAGCCCACCGTCGACATCCAGCTCGGCGTGGACGCCCAGCCCGTGACCGACGGCATCTTCGAGATCACCGTGTCGGCCACCGTGCAGACCAAGATCGGCGAGAAGACCGTGTTCCTGGTCGAAGCCAAGCAAGCCGGCATCTTTGAAATCCGCAACCTGCCGGAAGACCAGATGGGCGCCATTCTCGGCATCGCCTGCCCGCAAATCGTCTACCCGTACCTGCGCGGCAACGTCGCCGACGTGATCCAGCGCGGCGGCTTCCCGCCCGTGCACCTCGCCGAAATCAACTTCCAGGCGATGTACGAGCAGCAGCAGGCGCAGGCCGCCGGCCAGCCCTCGTCGATCGTCACGCAGTAAACACGGCACAACGCCACCAACGCCGATGAAGATCTGCGTTCATGGCGCCGGTGCCTGGGGCACGGCAGTCGCCGTCAACGCGGCAACTCGCCACGAGGTCACGCTCTGGGCGCGCGATGCGGCCCAGGCTGATGCCATTTTGAAGGCGCGCGAAAACACCCGCTACCTGCCGGGGCTGGCACTGCCGGCCTCGCTCGTCGTTCGTGCGGGCGACATCCGGCAGGCGCAGGCCGGCGCCGACCTCGTCATCGTGGCCACGCCCATGGCCGCCCTGCGCCAACAGCTCATTGCACTGCGCGGCACGACCGCGCCAGTGGCGTGGCTGTGCAAGGGCGTCGAACCCGCGCTCGACACATCCCCCACATCCTTCGGCCTGCTTGCCCACGAAATATGGGCGCAGGTTGCTCCTGATTTAAGAGCGGGCGTGCTCAGTGGCCCCAGCTTTGCGCAAGAGGTCGCCGAAGGGCGGCCGACCGCGCTGGTGGCCGCCAGCCCGCATGCGGCAGTGCGCGATGCCCTGGTCGACGCCTTCCACGGTCCGGCGCTGCGCGTCTACGCCAACGACGACATCGTGGGCGTGGAGGTCGGCGGCGCGGTCAAGAACGTGCTCGCCATTGCCACCGGCCTGTGCGACGGCCTCGCGCTGGGGCTCAATGCCCGTGCGGCGCTCATCACGCGGGGCCTGGCCGAAATGACGCGCTTCGGCCTGGCGCTCGGTGCGCGGGCCGAGACCTTCATGGGCCTTTCGGGGCTCGGCGATCTCGTGCTGACATCGACCGGCGACCTGTCGCGCAACCGCAAGGTCGGCCTGCTGCTGGCCCAGGGCCACACGCTGGCGCAGGCCGTTGCTTCGCTGGGCCACGTGGCCGAAGGCGTGTACTGCGCGCGCACCGTGGTGCAGCGTGCTCGCGGCCTGGGCATCGAAATGCCTATCGCCGAAGGCGTGGTCGCGCTGCTCGACGGCCGTGTGAGCGCCAAAGACGCCGTCGCTGCGCTGACTGGCCGCGACCCGGTGCCCGAATCGGTTCAGCCCGGCGCGGCCGCGGCGAACCCCCACCATTCCCCCTGACAAGACTGCTGAAGACAAAAAGAGCCATGAGCCCTCGCTTTGATTTTTCTGCGTCGGCCGTGGCCGCGCTGGCCCTGGCCGATGCCACGCGTGCATTGCAGGAAGACGTCGCCGACGGCGACCTCACCGCCTCGCTGGTCGATCCCGACCGCCGCGCCCGTGCCCGCGTGCTCGCGCGCGAATCCGCCGTGCTGTGCGGCGCGCCCTGGGTCGAGGCCACGCTGCGGCAGCTCGATCCGCAGGCCCGCATCACCTGGCTGTGCGGCGAAGGCGAGCGCTGCGCCGCCGACCAGACCGTGCTGGAGATCGAAGGCGCCGCCCGCGCGCTGCTGACGGCCGAGCGCACCTCGTTGAATTTCCTGCAATTGCTGAGCGCCGTCGCCACCAAGACGGCTGTCTATTCCGATGCCATCAAAGGCACCCGCGCCCGCATCGTCGACACCCGCAAGACCCTGCCGGGCCTGCGCCTGGCGCAGAAGTACGCGGTGCGTACCGGCGGCGGCCTGAACCATCGCATCGGCCTGTACGACGCGGTGCTCATCAAGGAAAACCACATCGCCGCAGCCGGTGGTGTCGCTGCGGCCCTGCGCGCGGTGGCGCCGGTGGCCGGGCGCGCGGCTTTCGTCGAGGTCGAGGTCGAAACGCTCGCCCAGTTGCAAGAGGCGCTGGAAGCCGGCGCGCGCATGGTGCTGCTCGACAACATGGACCTGCCCACGCTGCGCGAGGCGGTTCGCATCAACGACGAAGCGGGCAATGACCGCAAGGCTGTGCTCGAAATTTCGGGCGGCGTCACACTCGACGGCCTGCGCGCCCTGGCCGAGACCGGTGTCGACCGCATCTCGGTCGGCGCGTTGACCAAGGACGTGAAGGCCATCGATTTCTCGATGCGCTTCCAGGAAGGCTGATCCACGCATGGCGTCCTCTCTCGTCATCGATGTTGACTACGAGCAGCCCGCAATGCTGCAGGGCGCTGTGTGCGACACGCGCCATGCCTGGGCCCGTGTCCCGCCCGAGCCGTTGCCGGACGAACGCATCGCGCTGAAGGAGCGCATTCGCCGCCTGCTGCGCGAGCGCAATGCGGTGATGGTGTCGCACTTCTACGTGCACCCCGATCTGCAGGACCTGGCCGAGGAAACCGGCGGCATCGTGAGCGATTCGCTTGAGATGGCGCGCTTCGGCCGCGACCATGCCGCGCAGACGCTGGTGGTGTCGGGCGTGCGTTTCATGGGCGAGACCTCGAAGATCCTCTCGCCTGAAAAGCGCGTGCTGATGCCCGATCTGGACGCCAATTGCTCGCTCGACCTGGGCTGCCCCGTCGACGAATTCAGCGCCTTCTGCGACCAGCACCCTGACCGCACCGTGGTGGTCTACGCCAACACCAGCGCGGCCGTGAAGGCGCGCGCCGACTGGCTGGTCACGTCGAGCTGCGCGCTCGACGTGGTGAACGCGCTGCACGCTGCCGGCCAGAAGATCCTCTGGGGCCCCGACCGCCACCTGGGCGACTACATCCAGCGCCAGACCGGCGCCGACATGGTGAGCTGGAACGGCGCCTGCATCGTGCATGACGAGTTCAAGGCGCTCGAACTTGAGTTGCTCATGAAAGAGCATCCGAAGGCGAAGGTGCTGGTGCATCCGGAATCGCCGTCCGACGTGATCGCGCTGGCCGATGCAGTGGGTTCCACCTCGGCCATCCTGAACGCGGCGCAGCGCATGGATGCCACTGAATTCATCGTCGCCACCGACAGCGGCATGTTGCACAAGCTGCGCACGCTGAACCCCGGCAAGACTTTCATCGAAGCGCCGACCGCTGGCAATGGCGGCACCTGCAAGAGCTGCGCGCATTGCCCTTGGATGGCGATGAATGGGCTGGTGGAGCTGGCGAATGCGTTGGAAACGGGCTCGGGCGAAATTCATGTCGACCCGGGGTTGGGCCTGCGGGCGCGTGTGCCGATCGATCGGATGCTTGCGTTCACGGCAGGCCTGAAGAACGGGCAGGCGCCCGGCAGTTTGATCGCCGGCATCGGCGCAGCCTGACCTTGTCTTGCTCCTTCCCCCTCTGGGGGAAGGTTGGGATGGGGGCGGGCAGAGCGCTCAATGGGTACGCCGCTTGCCCCCACCCCAGCCCTCCCCCGGGAGGGGAGGGAGCAAGACCTAGAAATCCACGGTGCAGGAATCGCCGAGCGCCTCGCGCCAGACCTTCACACGCGCCAGTGAAGCCCGCAGATCCGGCAACGCATCCGCAATGAACACACAGAGGTTTTCCAGCGTCGGCGGATGCAACCCCGCCACGTCGTCCAGCAGGTGATGGTCGAGCAGCTCGCGCACATCCTCCAGCCGCCGACGCAGCAATCCCAGGTCAATCACCATCCCCGTCACCGGATCGCGCTCCCCTGCGAGCCAGACTTCGGCGTGGTACGTGTGGCCGTGGATACGGCGGCTGCCTTCGACTTCGATCTCCCGCTTCAGCGTGTGAGCGGCATCGAAGAAAAAGCGTTGGCTGATGGTGAAGCGCATCGTCAAAAAAGAAACTCAAAAATAAAGGCTGTCACTCAGCGGATGCCAGTGATCTTGTGCGTCTGCACGCTGAGCCGCCATGCCGGCTGGCGCATGCACTCGGCAATGCACAGCTCGGTGTTCGCGACCCGGTCGGGCCCGTCCATGGGCTGCAAGAAACGGTGCGTGAACTCGCCGGTGCGCGCCATCGTGTCGAGGTCGAACGCGGTCTGCGGCCAGACCAGCTTCAGCTCTTGCCCGCGCTGCTGCACCCACGGTGCGCCGGCCTTGGGGCTGATGCACAGCCAGTCGATGCCTTCGGGCGCGACGACCGTGCCGTTGCTCTCGACCGCGATGCGAAAGCGCCGCGCGTGCAGCGCATCGACCAGCGCCGCATCGACCTGCAGCAGCGGCTCGCCGCCCGTCAGCACCACGAGCCGGTGCTCGGCGTCGCCGGCTGGCCATTGCGCAGCGACGGTGTCGGCGAGCAGATCGGCGTTCTTGAACTTGCCGCCCAGCGTGCCGTCGGTGCCCACGAAGTCGGTGTCGCAGAAACGGCAGACGGCACTGGCGCGGTCTTCCTCGCGGCCCGTCCAGAGGTTGCAGCCCGCAAAGCGGCAGAACACGGCCGGCATGCCCGCCTGGCCGCCTTCGCCTTGCAGGGTGTAGAAGATTTCCTTGACGCTGTAAGTCATGAGGCGGGAGAGTCGGTTTCCAGGTTGTCGATCAGACGCGTGCTGCCCAGCCGCGCCGCAGCCAGTGCCACCAGCGGCTCACCCGCCGACGGGGCCTGCAGGTCCGACCGGCGCCGCAGCACAAGATAGTCCGGTTGCCAGCCGCGCTGCGTCAGCGTTTGCATTGCCCGCGCTTCGATCGCGGCCAAATCGCGCTCGCCGGCCTGCACGGCCGCAGCCATCGCCTTCAGCGCTTTCGACAATTGCACGGCCTCTGCACGCTCTGTCTCGCTCAGGTAGCCGTTGCGCGACGACAGCGCCAGCCCGTCGTCGGCGCGGAAGGTCTCGCTGCCGACGATCTCGATGGGCAGCGCGAACTGCCGCACCATGTGGCGGATCATCATCAACTGCTGGTAGTCCTTCTTGCCGAACACGGCCACGCGCGGCTGCACGCATTGAAAGAGCTTCATCACCACCGTGCACACGCCGACGAAGAAGCCGGGCCGGAAGTGGCCTTCGAGGATGTCGGCCAGCGCCGGGTCCGGGTGCACCTTGCAGGTCTGCGGCTCGGGGTAGAGCGCTTTCTCGTCGGGCGCGAACAGCACGTCGCAGCCGGCGGCGCGCAGCTTCTCGCAGTCGCTGTCCCAGGTGCGCGGGTAGGTGTCGAAGTCTTCGTGCGGCAAAAACTGCAGGCGGTTGACGAAGATGCTCGCCACCGTCACGTCGCCCAGCGGCTTGGCCTGCTTCACCAGCGCCAGATGGCCTTCGTGCAGGTTGCCCATGGTCGGCACGAAGGCCGGGCGCTTGAAGGCCGCCAGATGGTCGCGCAGGTCGGCGATGGTGTGTGCGATGTACATGAACAGTCCTTACCAGGCGTGAAGTTGATCGTCGGGAAAGCTGCCGTCCTTCACCGCATGCACGTAGGTCTGAAGCGCCTGCGCGATGCTCGAAGAATCGGCCATGAAGTTGCGCACGAACTTCGGCATGCGGCCGAGGTTGATGCCCAGCATGTCGTGCAACACCAGCACCTGGCCGGCGGTGGCCTTGCCGGCACCGATGCCGATGGTGGCGCAGTGCGTCAGTTCGGTCGTGAGTTGGGCGGCCAGCGCGGCCGGCACCATCTCCAGCACGAGCATCGTCGCGCCCGCGTCCTGCAGGGCATGGGCCTGCTGCTTGAGCAGGGCGGCGGCTTCATCGCCCTTGCCCTGCACGCGGTAGCCGCCCAGCGCATGCACCGTCTGCGGCGTCAGGCCCAGGTGCGCGCACACGGGGATGCCGCGCTCGACCAGGAAGCGAACCGTCTCGGTGGTCCAGCCGCCGCCTTCGAGCTTGACCATGTGGGCGCCGGCCTGCATCAGCACCGTGGCGCTGCGCAGCGCCTGTTCGCGCGATTCCTGGTAGCTGCCGAAGGGCAGGTCGGCAATCAGCCAGGCTGTGCCCTGCACGCGGCGCAGGCCACGCGAGACGCTGTCAGTGTGATAGCGCATGGTGTCCAGGCTCACGCCCACGGTGCTGCTCAGGCCCTGGCAGACCATGCCGAGCGAATCGCCGACCAGCAGGCAGTCGATGCCCGCCGCATCGGCCATGGCCGCGAAGGTGGCGTCGTAGGCGGTCAGCATCGCGATCTTCTCGCCGCGCGCATGCATGTCGGCCAGGCGCGGCAGGCTGACCGGCTTGCGCGACGCGGGCGGTGAGGCCGGTGGCAGCGTGCCGTAGGGCGAGGCCGGCGGGGCGGTGTGGAGGGCGGTGGCTGTGGTGGTCGACATGGTTGGGTTTCTCCCTGCGGGCGTCGGTGGCCGGGCATCCTTGGGTGACAGAAGATGAAAGCGGGTGGGTCGTCAGCCGGCCGGCGGCACCAGGACGGTCGGTGCGGTGGGCTCGGCGAGCGAAGGGTAGTCGCGGCTGAAATGCAGCCCGCGGCTTTCGTGGCGTGCCTGGGCCGAGCGCACGATCAGCTCGGCCACCTGCACGAGGTTGCGCAACTCCAGCAGGTCGCGCGTGACGTGGAAGTTCGCATAGAACTCCTGGATCTCGGCCTGCAGCAGCGCGATGCGATGGCTCGCGCGCTCCAGCCGCTTGTTGGTGCGCACGATGCCCACGTAGTCCCACATGAAGCGGCGCAGCTCGTCCCAGTTATGCGAGATGACGACGGACTCGTCGGCGTCGGTGACGCGGCTGTCGTCCCAGGCCGGCAGCGCGGCGGTGCGATGCGCGGGCGCTTCGGCAATGGCCGTTGCCGCGGCGCGTGCGAACACCATGCACTCGACCAGCGAATTGCTGGCCAGCCGGTTGGCACCGTGCAGCCCGGTGCAGGCGGTTTCGCCGATGGCGTAGAGGCCCGGCACGTCGGTGCGGCCGCTCAGGTCGCTCAGCACACCGCCACAGGTGTAGTGCGCGGCCGGCACCACCGGAATCGGCTCGCGCGTGATGTCGATGCCCAGCTCGGCGCAGCGCGCCAGGATGTTGGGGAAGTGCTCTTGCAGGAACGCGGCGGGCTGGTGCGAGATGTCGAGGTACACGCAATCGAGCCCGTGCTTCTTCATCTCGAAGTCGATGGCGCGTGCCACCACGTCGCGCGGCGCGAGTTCGGCGCGCTCGTCATGCTTGGGCATGAAGCGCGTGCCGTCGGGCAACTTCAGCAGGCCGCCTTCGCCGCGCACCGCTTCGCTGATCAGGAAGGACTTGGCATGCGGGTGGTAAAGGCAGGTCGGGTGGAACTGGATGAACTCCATGTTCGACACCCGGCAGCCGGCGCGCCAGGCTGCGGCAATGCCGTCGCCGGTGGCCGTGTCGGGATTCGTTGTGTACAGGTACACCTTGCCCGCGCCGCCCGTCGCCAGGATGGTGTGCGGCGCGCGGAAGCTCAGCACCTCGTCGGTGGCGTCGTCCAGCGCATAGAGGCCCACGCAGGCCGGGTCGTTCAGGCCGAGCTTGGTGCCGGTGACCAGGTCGACCAGCGTGTGGTGCTCGAACAGCGTGATGTTCGGCGTGCGGCGCACCCGCTCGATCAGCACCTGCTGCACGGCCGCGCCGGTGGCGTCGGTCACGTGCACGATGCGGCGCTGGCTGTGGCCGCCTTCGCGTGTCAGGTGCAGGCCGCCGCCTTCTTCGGAAAAGGGCACGCCCAGCTCGCGCAGCCAGCCGATGGCTTCGGGTGCGTGCTCGACCACGAAGCGCGTGGCCTCGGGGTCGCACAGGCCGGCGCCGGCCACCAGCGTGTCTTCGACATGCGCGTCGAAGCTGTCGCCCGCCGCCAGCACCGCGGCAATGCCGCCCTGCGCCCAGGCGCTGGAGCCGTCGTTCAGCGCGCGCTTGGTCAGCACGGCCACGCGGTGCGTGGGGGCCAGCAGCAGCGCGGCGGAGAGGCCAGCGAGGCCGCTGCCGACGATGAGGACGTCGAAGTCGTGCACGGCGGAATTCTCGAAGTAGGGAGGGGGTCAGGCCGGCGAGTAGGCCAGCCGCACGTAGATGGGGGCGAAGGCTTCGGCCTGGGTGATGTCGATCAGCGTTTCCTTCGCCAGCTCGAGCATCGCGATGAAGGTGACGATCAGCACCGGCGCGCCGCGCGACACGTCGAACAGCTTCTCGAATTCGACGAAGCGCTGCCCCTGCAGGTGGCGCAGCACGATGCTCATGTGCTCGCGCACGTTGAGCTCTTCGCGCGAGATCTTGTGGTGCTGCACGAGCTTGGCGCGCTTCATGATGTCGGCCCACGCGTCGCGCAGCTCGATCACGTCCACATCGGGAAAGCGCGGCTTGAGCGATTGCTCGATGTAGACCTGCCCCTTCCAGAAGTCGCGGCCGTAGGTCGGCAGGGCGCTGATGGCGGCGGCCTGCAGCTTGGTCTGCTCGTACTCCATCAGGCGGCGAACCAGTTCGGCGCGCGGGTCTTCGGCCTCTTCGCCGTCGGCCACCTTCTTGGGCGGCAGCAGCATGCGCGACTTGATCTCGATCAGCATCGCGGCCATCAGCAGGTACTCGGCCGCGAGTTCGAGGTTCGTTTGGCGGATTTCGTCGACGTAGCTCAGGTACTGCCGCGTGAGCCCCGCCATCGGGATGTCGAGGATGTTGAAGTTCTGCTTGCGGATCAGGTAGAGCAGCAAGTCCAGCGGGCCTTCGAAGGCCTCCAGGAACACCTGCAACGCCTCGGGCGGGATGTACAGGTCCTTCGGCATCGCGAACAGCGGCTCGCCATAGAGCCTCGCGAGCGCGACCTGGTCGACCACATCGGGCATGGCGACCACCAGCCTGCCGTTGTCCTCGTCGCTGCTCATCGAATGATCACTATCTTTTTAATAGCGGCATGCGCAATGCGGACGGGCGTCAGATGCCGATTCGGCATTGCCGGATTACTTGGCCTGGGTCTGGTAGACGTACGGCTGCATCGGCACGCGGGCTTCGCTGTATTCCTCCAGCAGGCCGCGGTCGAGGTTCTTGTCCCACAGCAGGGCGCGGCCGGCGCGCTGTTCGGCTTCCAGCGTCGGCTTCTTTTCTTTCATCTCCTCGATGAAATTGGTGATCTCGGAAGAGTAGTGGGGGCGGTTGAAGATGGACATAGACTGAACCTTTATGGCGCGAATTTTACCGGGGACGGCATGAGGCAACGGCGACTGTGGCAGATCGGCATGGCAACGGGGCTTTTGGCGGTGGTGATCGGCCTCGCAGGCTGCGACCGCAAGAACATCAGCGAGCTTGAAGAAGGCGTGTCGACCGAGGCCGATGTGCGCGCCCGGTTCGGCGAACCCGAGAACGTCTGGGACGCCCCGAACAGGGGCCGCGTGTTCGAGTACAACCGCCAGCCCCAGGGCCAGAAGAACTACATGATCACCATCGGCGCTGACGGCAAGATGAGCGCGCTGCGACAGGTGCTCACGCCCGAGAACTTCGCCAAAGTGCAGCCCGGCATGCCGATGGAAGAACTGCGCAAGCTGCTCGGCAAGCCTGCCAAGGTCACGCCCTATGCGCTCAAGCGCGAGACCGAATGGGAATGGCGCTGGGTGCAGCCGCCGAATTCACCAATGGTGTTCACTGCCACGCTGAACGACGACCAGCGCGTGCTGCGCAGCGGCTCCTCGCCCGATCGCGGCACCGAAGCGCCTTAGCTTTCTTCCGCTGGCGGCGCTCCCGGCCGGCCGGCCACCAGCTCCGCCGCGAAGCCCGAGCGCTCGATCACCTCGCGCGGCTGCGGTTGCAGCGACTCCACGCGCAGCAGCCCGTCGCGCGCCAGCACCGCCCGGTGCAACTGCCGCAACGCATCGATCCCCGTGGCATCCAGGTAGATCAGGTGCGTGGCGTCCAGCACCACCGTCATGCCGCGCGGCGCGCGCTCGGCCGCGTTCACCGCCTCGTCGAGCTTGGCGGCCGCACCGAAGAACAGCGCGCCGTAGATCCGGTAGGTCAGCACCGGCGGCTGCAGCGTCACCAGCTCGACGCTGAAGAGGCCGCTCATGCGCCGGATGAACAGCGCGCACGCCAGCACGATGCCCACCTGCACCGCCACCGTCAGGTCGAACACGACCGTCAGGAAGAAGGTGCCCAGCATCAGCAGCCGGTAGTGCCGGCTGAAGTGGCGCAACTGGCCCGGCGTGAATTCGCGCCACTCGCCCATGTTCAGCCCCACGAACACCAGGATGCCCGCCAGCACCGCCAGCGGCACATGGCGCGCGAGCGGCGCCGCCAGCAGCACCACGACCAGCAGCGTGATCGCATGCACGATGCCCGCGATCGGTGAATTGCCGCCCGAGCGGATGTTGGTCACCGTGCGCGCGATGGTGCCGGTGGCCGGCATGCCGCCGAAGAAGGGTGTGACGATGTTCGCGATGCCTTGTGCCATCAGCTCCTGGTTCGGGTCGTGGCGCGGCTGGCCGCTGATCTGGTCCGCCACGCGCGCGCACAGCCGCGACTCGATGGCGCCGAGCAGCGCGATGGTCAGCGTCGGCGTCACGAGCTGCTTGACCGTCTCCCATGAGAAGTCGGGCAGCGCAAAGGCCGGCACGCCTTCGGGAATGCCGCCGAAGCGCGTGCCGATGGTTTCCACCGGCAGCTCGAAGCCGTAGGACACCAGCGTGAGCGTGACCAGCGCGACGATCGGCCCCGGCAGGCGCGCACCCGCCTGCACCGCGCGGGAGCGCGCCACCCGGCCCACCACGCGATGCACCGCATGGCCCACCTTCGACTCGACGCGCAGCAGCAGCGGCCACACCAGCAGGCCGGCCACGCACACCACCCCGAGCGCGAAGGCATAGGGGTTGAAGGTGCCGATCTGCAGTGCCATTGCATGCAGTTGCGAGAACACGTCCGCCGGCATCTTCGCCACCGACAGCCCCAGCAGGTCCTTCAACTGCGACAGCAGGATCAGCACCGCAATGCCGTTGGTGAAGCCCACCACGATCGACAGCGGCACGAAGCGCACCAGCCGCCCCAGCCCGAACAGCCCCGCCATGAACAGCAGCACACCCGCGCAGGCGGTCGAGATCAGCAGGTTCGCCACGCCATAGCGCTCGACGATGCCGTAGACGATCACGATGAAGGCGCCGGCCGGCCCGCCGATCTGCACTGCCGAGCCGCCCAGCAGCGAGATCAGGAAGCCCGCGATGATCGCCGTCCAGATGCCCGCCTCGGGCTTCAGCCCCGACGCGATGGCAAAGGCCATCGCCAGCGGCAGCGCCACGATGCCGACTGTGGCGCCCGCACCCAGGTCCTTGAAAAAGCGTTCGCGGTTGTAACCGGCAAGCGCGTCCATCAGGCGTGGACGGAAGCGGGTGATGTTCAACGGCGATTGCATGGGCGGTCATTGTGGCCTGCGCGCCCCGAGGGCCCTCTCAGCAACCCTTCATGCGAACTTTCGATCAACTTATCCGAAACGGAAGATCCAGATACATTTTTGACATTAATTGACATTTAGACACCAACATTACCAAGGGCGTCCCGATGCACATCCTGCTTGTCGCAAGCGCGTTCAACAGCCTGACGCAACGGGTTCTGGCCGAACTCCAGGACCGCGGCCACACCGTCGGCGTGGAACTGGCCCTGGGCAATGACGACGCCCTGCGCGAAGCCGTCCGCCGGCATTCGCCCCAGCTCATCGTGGCGCCGATGCTGACCACCGCGATCCCCGAGGACGTCTGGACCGCCCACACCTGCCTGATCGTCCACCCCGGCCCACCGGGCGACCGGGGCCCGTCGTCGCTCGACTGGACGCTGCAGGGCGGCGTGGAAAGCTGGGGCGTGACGGTGCTCGAAGCCGTCGCCGAAATGGACGCGGGCGATGTCTGGGCCTGGTCGCCGCTGAAGGTGCCGCCGCTGGCCGGCAAGAGCGACCTTTATCGCGGCGAGGTGGCCGATGCCGCCATCGACGCGGTGCTGCTGGCCGTGGAACGCTTCGCCTCCGGCAAATACAAGCCCAAGCGGCAGAAGGCCGCGGACCTTGCCACCGGCTGGCGCCCGTTCATGAAGCAGGCCGAACGCCGCATCGACTGGGCCACGCAATCGACCGAATCGGTGCTGCGCCAGTTGCGCGCAGCCGATTCGCAACCCGGCGTGCTCGACGAACTGCTCGGCGAGAAGTGGTACCTGCACGGCGGCCACCCCGAGGATGAATTGCGCGGCGTGCCCGGTGCACTGATTGCCTGCCGTGCCGGCGCCATCTGCCGTGCGACCGTCGATGGCGCGGTGTGGATCTCGCAACTGCGCCCCTGGCGCGAGCCCGGTTCGGCGCTTCCCAGCTACAAGCTGTCGGCCGTCGAGGCGCTCGGTGACCTGCTTCCCTTCGAGGTGCCCGAAGTGCCGGTACCGCTGCAATTGCCCGCCGACCGGCGTACCTGGACCGACATCCGCTACAGCGAGAACGGCGCGGTCGGCGTGCTGAACTTTTCATTCCCCGGTGGCGCGATGAGCACCGTGCAATGCCGGCGCCTGCTGGAGGCCTACCGCTTCGCGAAGACGCGCCCGACCTCGGTGCTGGTGCTGGGCGGCATGCGCGATTTCTTCTCCAACGGCATCCATCTCAACGTGATCGAGGCGGCCGACGATCCGGCCGAGGAATCGTGGGCCAACATCCACGCGATGAACGACCTGGTCGAAGCGGTGCTCACCACCACCGACCGGCTCACCGTGTCCGCACTGGGCGGCAATGCGGCCGCGGGCGGCGTGATGCTCGCGCTGGCGGCGGACGAGGTCTGGTGCCGCGATGGCGCCGTGCTCAACCCGCACTACACGCTGATGGGCCTGCACGGCTCCGAATACTGGACCTACACCCTGCCGCGCCGCGTGGGCGAGAGCGAGGCGCAGCGCCTCATCCAATCGGCTTTGCCCGTGAGCGCGAAGCGAGCTGTCGAACTCGGCATGGCCGAACGTGTGCTGCAAGCCGCACCGGAAGAACTGGGCGATGAAGTGGCCCGGCTGGCCGCGCAACTGGCCGCCTCACCCGACCTGGCCGCGCGCATCGAGAAAAAGAAAGCGGCGCGAGCGCAGGGCGAATCAGCGAAGCCGCTGCAGCAATACCGCGATGAAGAACTGGCGCACATGCGCCGCAATTTCTTCGACGCGAGCGAGCCGCATCGCGCGTTGCGATCCGCCTTCGTGCGCAAGGAAAAGGCGCTGCACACGCCGCCGCACGTCGCCCGGCTGGGCTTGGCGGACTGAGCCTCTGCTGGGTGGCTTACTGGCTGTCGGGAATCACCGCATCGGCCGCGGCACCCACGGCCTTGCCGGTGATGCGCACGGTGCCGATGGCCGCGTCGGCTGCCAGCCCGACGGCGCTGGCACCCACGCTCACCGCAGTGCCCGCCACACTCACCACTGCGCAGCCGCCGAGCGTTGCCACCGCAAGCGACAGGATCGCGATCAACAGCAGGGGCGAGCGGCGCTGCATGGCGTAACGCTCAGCGAACCCGCATGCCCGGTGTTGCACCTGGCCACGGTTCGAGCACGTGAATGCCCGGATTGGCTTTCTCGTCGCCATGGCTCGCGGCCAGCACCATGCCCTCGCTCACGCCGAACTTCATCTTGCGCGGCGCGAGGTTGGCGACCAGCACCGTGAGCTTGCCCACGAGTTGTTCCGGCTGGTAGGCCGAGGCGATGCCGCTGAACACGTTGCGGGTCTTGCCCTCGCCGGCATCCAGCGTCAGGCGCAGCAGCTTGGTCGAGCCTTCGACCTTCTCGCAATTCACGATCTTCGCGATGCGCAGATCGATCTTCACGAAGTCGTCGATGGTGATGGTGGGCGCGATGGCTTCGCCGCCCGGCAGTTCCTGTGCTTCCACGACGACCGGCGCGGCAGCGGCAGGCTCGGGCGCATCGAACAGCTTGTCGACCACCTTGGCATCGGCACGCTGCATCAGGTGCTTGTAGTCGCCGATGGCGTGGCCGGCGGGCAGCGCCTGTGCGGCGTCGCCCCAGACGAGCGGTGAAATCTTCAGGAAGGCTTCGACATTCACCGCCAGAGCCGGCAGCACCGGCTTCAGGTACAGCGTAAGCAGGCGGAAGGCTTCGATACACACCGTGCACACGTCGTGCAGGCGGGCCTCGGCGCCTTCCTTCTTGGCCAGCTCCCAGGGCTTGTTCTGGTCGACGTATTCGTTCACCTTGTCGGCCAGCGCCATCACCTCGCGCAGCGCACGGGCGTAGTCGCGGCCGTCGTACAGCGAATGGATCTGGGTTGCCGCGTCGCGCAGCGCGAACAGCAGTGCGTCGCCGTCGGCCGACACTTCGCCCAGTTGGCCACCGAAGCGCTTGCCGATAAACCCCGCCGCACGGCTGGCGATGTTGATGTACTTGCCCACGAGGTCGCTGTTGACGCGCGCGACGAAGTCCTCGGGGTTGAAGTCGATGTCCTCGTTGCGGCCGTTGAGCTTGGCTGCGATGTAGTAGCGCAGCCATTCGGGATCGAGCCCGATCGACAGGTACTTGAGCGGGTCGATGCCGGTGCCGCGGCTCTTGCTCATCTTCTCGCCGCTCACTGTCAGGTGCCCGTGCACGTAGATGGCATCGGGCGCCTTGCGGCCGCTGAAGTGCAGCATCGCGGGCCAGAACAGCGTGTGGAAGGTGATGATGTCCTTGCCGATGAAGTGCACCTGCTCCAGGTCGGGGTCGGCCATGTACTCGGTGTACGAGATGCCGTCGCCGCCCAGTTCGATGCAGCGCTTGTCGAGCAGGTTTTTCAGCGAGGCGAGGTAGCCCACGGGTGCGTCGAGCCACACGTAGAAGTACTTGCCCGGCGCATCGGGAATCTCGATGCCGAAGTAGGGCGCGTCGCGGCTGATGTCCCAGTCGCCCAGGCCGCCCTTGCCTTCATCGTCCTTGTAGAGCCATTCGCGGATCTTGTTCTGCACCTCGGACTGCACGTGGCCGAGCGTGGCGGTCCATTCCTTCAGGAAGGCCTCGCAGCGCGGGTCCGACAGCTTGAAGAAGAAATGCTCCGAACTGCGCAGCTCGGGCTTGGCGCCCGACAGGGCCGAGTAGGGGTTGATCAGCTCGGTGGGCGCGTACACGGCACCGCACACCTCGCAGTTGTCGCCGTACTGGTCCTTCGAGTGGCAGTTGGGGCACTCGCCCTTGATGAAGCGGTCGGCCAGGAACATGCCCTTTTCAGGGTCGTAGAACTGCTCGACGCTCTTGGTGGCAATCAGGCCGTTGGCGCGCAGGTCGCGGTAGATGTCCTGCGCGAGCTGGTGGTTCTCGGGCGCATCGGTCGAGTGCCAGTTGTCGAACGAGATGTAGTAGCCGTCGAGGTAGGGCTTGCGGCCCGCCGCGATCTCGGCCACGAAGGACTGCGGCGTCACACCGGCCTTGTCGGCCGCGATCGTGATGGCCGCGCCGTGCGCGTCGTCGGCGCAGACGAAGTTGACGTCGGCGCCATTCATTCGCTGGTTCCGCACCCAGATGTCGGCCTGGATGTATTCCATCATGTGGCCGATATGGAACTTGCCGTTGGCATACGGCAGGGCGGTGGTAACGAAGAGCTTGCGCGGGGCGGACATCGGGGAGGGCGCTTTCGGGAGTGACGGACTTGCGGGAACCGGGCATTTTAGGTGGCGGCGTCCGTCTGCGTGTTTGCTGGCAGCATCACCCCATGCCGCACGCCATCGACCTCCATGCCTACGTCGTCGGATTTGCCACGTCGCCCCTGGCGCGATGGGGTGCCTGTCTTCCCTGGGAACTGCCGATGCAGGCGAATGCGATCGTGCGCGAATTGCTGGCGGCGCTGCCCGCCGGCGAATACGCCATCGAAGGCGACATTGCCATCCATCGCAGCGCCCGCATCGAGCCCGGCGCCGTGCTCAAGGGG
The DNA here is from genome assembly GCF_014302995.1 of Variovorax sp. PAMC26660. Classification (NCBI taxonomy): domain Bacteria; kingdom Pseudomonadati; phylum Pseudomonadota; class Betaproteobacteria; order Burkholderiales; family Comamonadaceae; genus Variovorax; species Variovorax sp. PAMC26660. The sequence continues at coordinate 993,810 of NZ_CP060295.1, read as the reverse complement.
CCGCTGATCCTCGGCGCCGGCTGTTTCGTGGCCACGGGCGCTTACCTGCGCGGCGGCAACTGGGTCGATGCAAACTGCAGCATCGGGCCGGGCGTCGAGCTGAAGTCGTCTTTCGTGTTCGCGGGCACGGCGCTCGCGCATTTCAACTTCGTGGGCGATTCGGTGCTGGGCGCCGGCGTCAACCTCGAAGCCGGCAGCATCGTCTGCAACCACCGCAACGAGCGCGCCGACAAGAACATCCGCGTGCGAAGCGGCGAGGGCGGCACGTTGCAGCCCTCGGGCTGCGAGAAGTTCGGTGCGCTGATGGGCGACGGCGTGCGCATCGGCGCCAATGCGGTCGTCGCGCCTGGCGCGCTGCTTGCGCCGGGGTATGTCGTGGGCCGCGCGACGCTGCTCGACCAGGAGCAAGACGCCCAAGGGGCCCGGGCCGGCAACGCCACACCATGAACCACGCACTTCCTCAACCATGACCCTTTGGAGCGACCCTGAAGCTCGTTGGGTAGCGGAGGGCGGCGTTATTCTCCAGCCTTCGCGCCGAACCGGCCGCGACACCTCATCTACCTCACAAGGGCGCTTCCATGACCACCCCCATCCCCGCAACCCTGATTCCCGGCGACGGCATCGGCCCTGAAATCGTCGACGCCACCCTGGCCGCGCTCGACGCGCTGAAGGCGCCCTTCGTGTGGGACCGCCAGATCGCCGGCCTCGGCGGCGTGGTGGCTGCGGGTGATCCGCTGCCCGTTGCCACGCTGGACAGCATCCGCCGCACCCGCCTGGCCCTGAAGGGCCCGCTGGAGACGCCATCGGGCGGCGGCTACCGCTCGTCGAACGTGCGGCTGCGCGAAGAGTTCCAGCTTTACGCCAACCTGCGCCCCGCGCTCACCATCATTCCCGGCGGCCGCTTCGACAAGATCGACCTCGTGGTCGTGCGCGAAAACCTCGAAGGCCTCTACATCGGCCACGAGCACTATGTGCCCATCGATGGCGATCCGCACGCCGTGGCCATGGCCACCGGCATCAACACGCGCCAGGGCAGCCGCCGCCTGCTCGACTACGCCTTCCAGACGGCCGTGGACACGGGCCGCAAGAAGGTCACGATCGTGCACAAGGCCAACATCATGAAGGCGCTCACGGGCATCTTCCTGGAGACCGGCCTGGACCTCTACGAGAAGAAGTACAAAGGCAAGTTCGAGCTCGACACGGTCATCATCGACGCCTGCGCGATGAAGCTGGTGCTCAATCCCTGGCAGTTCGACATGCTGGTCACGACCAACCTGTTCGGCGACATCCTGTCCGACCTCGTGGCCGGATTGGTCGGCGGCCTGGGCATGGCGCCCGGCGCCAACATCGGCGCCGATGCCGCGATCTTCGAGGCGGTGCACGGCTCCGCGCCCGACATCGCCGGCAAGGGCATTGCCAACCCCACCGCGCTGCTGCTGGCCGCCGCGCTCATGCTCGACCATGTCAAGCTGCCCGAGCTGGCCACGCGCCTGCGCAAGGCCATCGACGAGACGCTGAACATCGACAAGGTCCGTACCGGTGACCTGGGCGGCACGGCGGGCACGGCGGCTTTCACCAAGGCGCTGGTCAGCCGCATCGCGGGCGGTTGATACGCGGGGCGCAGGGCTCGCACACGCTTCATGAAAAAGCTGCTGCTCGCGCTGGCCGTTCTCTTCGCGAGCTTTTCGTCCGCTGCGGCGGACCCGCGCTACACAGTGGTAAAGGTTGACCTTCGCACCGAGAAGCTCGAGCTGTTCCTGAACGACGACACCGGCGTCGCGTTCAAGCGCTTCGACCGGCTCGACGCCTGGCTGAAGGCGCAGCACCGGCAGCTCGGCTTTGCCATGAACGCCGGCATGTACCACGCGGACTTCGCGCCGGTCGGCCTGCTGGTGCGCGATGGCCGCGAAGAGGCGCCGCTCAACCTGGACAGCGGCGCCGGCAACTTCTTCCTCAAGCCCAATGGCGTGTTCCTGGTGTCGGACGCAGGCCCGCGCGTGGTCGAGTCGTCGGAATACCCGGCGCTGGCCAAGGGCGTGCGGCTGGCCACGCAATCGGGGCCGCTGCTGCTGCGCCATGGCGTGCTGCATCCCGCGCTCATCCCGCATTCGGACTCGCGCAAGATCCGCAACGGCGTGGGCGTGTCGGGCCATGTGGCGGTCTTCGTCATCAGCGAGACGCCGGTGAATTTCCACGAGTTCGCGCTCTACTTCCGCGACGTGCTCCATTGCCGCGATGCCCTGTACCTCGACGGCACCGTCTCGGCCCTGCGTTCGCCCGCGTTGCACCGCAGCGATTTCGTGCGCGAGCTGGGACCGATACTGGCCGTGGTGTCGCCTTGAACCCGTCAAGCCCTCACCAGCCTCTTTGCGTTTTCACTTTCGATCGTCGTTGAGCCATGTCTACACCGCTGCCCATCCTGTCCCTTCTCGAAACCCGTGTCCTCGGCGTGCTGGCGGAAAAGCAGCGCACCGTGCCCGACAGCTACCCGCTCACGCTCAACTCGCTGGTGTCGGGTTGCAACCAGAAGACCAGCCGCAACCCCGTGCTCGAACTCACTGAGTCGCAGGTGCAGGCCGCCATCGACAGCCTGAAGGGCTACAGCCTTGTCGCGGAAACCAGCGGCGGGCGCGCGTTTCGCTATGAGCACAACACCGACCGGGTGCTGCGCATCCCGTCGCAGTCGGTCATCCTGCTCACGGTACTGATGCTGCGCGGGCCACAGACGGCGGGCGAACTGCGCATCGCCTGCGACCGCATGCACAACTTCGCCGACATCTCGTCGGTCGAAGGCTTCCTCGAAGAGCTTGCGGAGCGACCGGCCGGTGCGCTGGTGGTGAAGCTGGCCCGCCTGCCCGGCGCGCGCGAAAGTCGTTGGGCACATCTGCTCAGCGGTGCACCGGCGGAGGAAATCGCGGGCCCGGGGGGCGCGTCGTCATCCGATGGGTCCTATGCGGCGCACGATGTGTCGCTCGGCGAAGTGGCTGCGCTCAAGGCCAACGTGGCGCGGCTCGAAGCCGAGCTTGCAACGCTGAAGGCGCTCGTTGGACGTGTGTGTTCGGAGCTGGGGATTTCTGAAGCGGGCTGAAATGGGGTCGAGGGTGGCGATTTGCCAGGTGGGCGCACGCTGGGGTATCTTGCGCGGCACATGAAACCTCCGCTCTCGTTCATCCTCACTTGCATGGCGGCATTGATCGCGGTGGGCGTCACTCTCATCGTGGTTTCGCTGGGTATTGCCGCGTTGCTTCCCCGGGGTCATCGTGCTGCGGATCAGCTTCGGGCATTTGCGGCACGGGTGCCGCTGTTCATGTTCGGTGGCATCGCGCGGCTGGACGTCCTGATATTCGGCGGCGTCGTGCTGTTGGTGCCGGTCGTGCTGCTTTTCAAGTTCCTTTCGTAAGCGATGCCTGACAGCGCGGTTTTGAGCGAAGCGCGTGCGGATGCCTTCATTCGCGACGGATTCCTGCGTATCGACAACGCTTTTCCTCGCGAACTGGCCGATCAGGCCCTGGCGATCCTGTGGCGCGATACCGGCTGCAACCCCGACGAGCCGTCGACATGGACGCGGCCGGTCGTTCGCCTCGGCATGTACCCGCAGCCGCCCTTTGTCGATGCCGCCAACACACCGCTTCTGCACCACGCCTTCGACTTGCTGGTCGGCGCCGGGCGGTGGCAGCCGTGCAGCAGCATGGGGACCTTTCCCGTACGCTTTCCTTCGGACGAAGACCCGGGCGATGCCGGCTGGCACATCGACGTGAGCTTCGGGCTGGAGAACCCCGACTTCATGGCATGGAGGGCCAACATCCATTCAAAAGGCCGGGCGCTGCTGATGTTGTTCCTGTTCTCGGATGTGGGCGAAGACGACGCGCCGACGCGCATCCGTGCCGGTTCCCATTTCGACATCGCGAGGATGCTCGCTCCCGCTGGCGAGGAAGGCCGCTCACTGGGGGAGCTGGCGCGCAACGGTTTTGCCGAATCGGTTGGGCGGCCCGAGGTGTTGGCGACGGGGCTCGCTGGCACGGTCTACCTCTGCCACCCGTTTCTCGTGCACTCGGCTCAGCCGCATCGCGGCACGCAGCCCCGCTTCATGGCCCAGCCGCCGCTGCTCCCCATGGGGTCGTTCGACCCGGGCCGTGCGGTGTCCATGCGCAGTCCGGTCGAAGCGGCGATTCAGCAGGCGCTCGTGCAACAGACGTGAACATCGGCGCGCGGCACTTCACACAGGCTTCACGCTGACCGCACGCGCGATCCCTAAGGTCGGACCCCATTGCAGACATCACCAATGGAGCACTGGCCATGGACAACGGACACATCGCAGCGTGGCGCGACCACATGCCCTTCGACGACATCACTCGGCGTGCGCTCGCGGGGCTGGCCGCATTGGCTGGGATCGCGAGTCTCTATGCGCTTTTCTGGTGGGCCGCGTCGGCCACCGGGTTCTTCCTGTTCGATGGTTACCTCAACACTTGGCGCGGCCTGGGCACGGCGCTCGCGTTCCGGGACATGGACACGGTGTATTACCTGTCGAGCTGGGTCTTCTCGGTGTTCGGCGGGCTGTTCGGCTGGGCCGCGCTGACCGGCTTCGCCCTGGCGCACCGGCGCGGGTGGGACGCGGTGCCGTCCTGGATCAAGCTCGGCTGCGCGGTGGGCGCGGCGGCCGGACTGGCCTTCGAGCCCGGCCGTCTGCTGGCACTGGCGCCCATCGTCTGCGGGATGACGCTGCTGCTGCGATCGATGCTGATGCCGGCAGGTGCCGGTCTTTCTGCGCAAGGCCGTTAAGGCTGCGGACAGTCAGCCCGCAGGTGCGAAGCGCCGGTACACCCGCACCACCAGCCCCGCGCCCAGATTGAGCGCAAGGGCCCACAGCGCCTGCCCCGGAATCACGAAGCTCAGGGCCATCGTGAGCAGGCATGAAGCCAGCAGCACCAGCAGCGACACGCGCCGGTCCAGCCAGTGCGCGTCGCGCACGGGATCGGGCAGCAGCGACATCAGCAGGAACGCGGTCAGCGCAACGACGCCGATGTTGGCGGCGTAGATCACGGTCGCTGCAATGTGCGACGTGAAGCGCCCCATCAGCACCGTCGAGAACGGGATCAGCGTGACGAACAGCAGGTAGACAAGGCTCCACTTGGCGTAGCCCTCACCCACCATCTCGCCCCGCGAGCGGGCCTTGATGAGCGACAGCCAACTGGCGCCCAGCACATAGAAGCTCAGCAGGTACGGCAGGAACTTGGGGCTCAATGCCCACAGGGCGCGCAGCAGCGACATCTCGTCCGGGCCCACGGCGGTGTCGTCGGGGATGCGCAGGTCCAGCACGAGGATCGTCATGCCCACGGCGAAGATGCCATCGGTCAGCGCGTCGAGACGGTTCTTGGGGTGCATTGCGATGGATCTTTGGTCGTTACCCGGGCGCACGCAAAAACGTTGCGTTGTGGAGGCTGATTTTGCGCGCCCGTACCGCCGCATTGTCCATAGCATCGCGTCATGACACACCTTGACGAACCCTTGCGTGACCAGCTCACCGGCTGGCGGCGGCAACTGCACGCCATGCCCGAGACTGGCTTCGAGGAGGCGAAGACCTCGGCCTTCGTGATCGGTGTGCTGAAAGCGCTGGGGCTTGAAGTGCACACGGGTATCGGAGGCACCGGGCTGGTGGCAAACCTGAAGGTCGGCCAGGGCAAGGGCGTGATCGGCCTGCGCGCCGAGATGGATGCGCTGAACATCACCGAGGTGGCGGCCGGACGCGCCTACGCCTCGGGCACGCCCGGCAAGATGCACGCCTGCGGCCACGACGGCCACATGACGATCATCCTCGGCGCGGCGCAACTGCTGCGCGAGCGCCGCGACTTCGACGGCACCGTGCGCTTCATCTTCCAGCCCGCCGAAGAGCATGGCCGCGGCGCCAGGGCGATGATCGACGACGGCCTGTTCGAGCGCTTTCCGGTCGACGAAATCTACGGCCTGCACAACATGCCCGGCCTGCGCGCCGGCACGATCGCCACGCGCGTGGGCGGCCTGATGGCGAGCGAGGACAACTTCGTCATTCACATCAAGGGCCGGGGCACGCACGCCGCGCGGCCGCACATGGGCATCGACCCCATCGTCATCGGCGCGCAGATCGTGCTGGCGCTGCAGACCATCGTGTCGCGCACGCTCGACCCCGGCGCGCAGGCGGTGGTTTCGTGCACGGAGTTCATCACCGACGGCATCCGCAATGCGATCCCGTCGAACGTCGTCATCAAGGGCGACACGCGCAGCTACGACGCCGGGGTGCAGAAGATGCTGGCCACGCGCATGCGCGAGATCAGCGAAGGCATCTGCCGCACGCACGGCGCCGAGTGCGACTTCAGCTACACGCATGAGTTCGCGCCCACCGTGAACTGGGCCGAGTGCGTGCCGACGGCGGTGGCTGCCGCGACGGCCATCGTGGGCGCCGGGAACGTCGATGCCGACGTGGCACCGGTGATGGCGTCCGAAGACTTCGGCGTGTTCCTGAAGACCGTGCCGGGCGCTTTCGTGTTCCTGGGCAACGGGGCCGAGGGCGAGCCCGGCGGCACGCCGCTGCACAACGGCAGCTACGACTTCAACGACGCAGTGCTTGCGACAGGCGCGCGCTACTTCGCGGAAATCGTCCGGTTGCGCCTGGGAGCGACGCGCACGAGCGCGCAGGCCGTTTCAGTGGGCTGAAGGCTGCCTCAGACCGCGTTCCACCCGAAGAACTGCAGGACCTCGTCGCGCTGCTTCATCGCATCCGAACGCCCGAGCGCCATCAGCTCGCGCGTGTAGCCCGACTCGAACAGCAGGTAGCTGGCGAGTGCGCCGCCTTTCACGTCGGCCGCCACCTTCGAGCCGCCCAGCAGATGCCGCACTGCGCCGGGCAATGCGTCGACGTGGCGCGCCGCGATCACATCCAGGCGCTCCGAGGGCGAGATCACCAGCAGGTCGAGCGGGCGCAGTCCGCTGGCTTCGCGCGCTTCCGCCGGAATGAGGCCCAGCGTGTGGTTGATGCGGTGCAGGCGCTCGATGTCGACCGCCAGCGCATCGAGAAAAATGCTCGACAGCGCATGGCCCGCGATCTGCGCCATTGTCGGATAGCCGCTGTGGGTGTTGGGCGCGGGCGTCTCGCGCGGCTCGTGCATGCGGCCCGCGCCAATCACCAGGATGCGCTGCGCGCCCAGATGGATGGCCGCCGCGATGGGGGCCGACTGCCGCATCGAGCCGTCGCCGAAGTACTCGGTGTGGCCTTGCATCGGCAGCGCCGTCGCCGGAAAAACGAAGGGAATGGCGGAAGAAGCCAGCAGGTGCGCATGCGTGATGCGGTCGCGAACCGACAGCCGCTGCGAGCGCACCCAGGGCTCCATCGGCACGGCCGCCTCGAAGAAGGTGACGTGCTCGCCCGAGCTGTAGCTCGATGCGGTCACGGCCAGCGCCTGCACGTGGCCCTGTTGCATGAGTTGCGGCAGCCGGTCCAGCGGCACCATGCGCTGGAGCAAATCGGCCAGCGGCGCATTGTCGAGCAGCGACTTGGGCTTGACGCGCATCCAGTTGGCCGCAAAGCGCCCGAACCCCAGCAGCATGCGCCAGCGCGCGCCGCTGCCGATCACCGAGAGCGAATCGGCCCGGTAGACCTGTTCCGCCCGGAACTGGCTCCACACCTCGGCGATGTGTGCCACCACGTGGTCGAAGTTGTCCGCCCCGCAGGCCAGCGCTGCCGCATTGATGGCGCCGGCCGAGGTGCCGGTGATGACGGGAAAGGGGTTGCCGGTGCCGGCGGCGGGGCCGGCGGCACGCCGTATCTCGGCGATGGCTTCGAGCACGCCGACCTGGTAGGCGGCCCGCGCGCCGCCTCCGGTGAGCAGGAGGCCGGTGACGGGGCTTGTCTCTGGCATGTATCGATTGTTCTTGGTTATTGGAAGGCTGTTCGGTGCGCCCCTGGAGAGCGCACTAGACTAGCGGCCACTCAGGAGTTCGATCAATGGCAATCACCCCAGAAGGGCTCATGGACGCGCTCAAGAGCGTCGCAGACCCTAACACCGGCAAAGAATTCGTGGCGAGCCGGTCGCTCAAAAACCTGCAGATCGCCGAGGGCGATGTCTCGTTCGACCTCGAACTCGGCTACCCGGCCAAGAGCCAGCACGCGGCCATCCGCAAGGCGCTGGTAGCGGCCGCCAAGGCGGTGCCGGGCGTGGAGAACGTGTCGGTCAACATCGTCACCAAGGTCATCAGCCACGCCGTGCAGCGCGGCGTGCAGTTGATGCCCAACGTCAAGAACATCATCGCGGTGGCCTCGGGCAAGGGCGGCGTGGGCAAGAGCACCACGGCCGCCAACCTGGCGCTCGCGCTGTCTGCCGAAGGCGCCACGGTAGGCCTGCTCGACGCCGACATCTACGGCCCGAGCCAGCCCATGATGATGGGCATCGAAGGCCGCCCCGACAGCGCCGACGGCAAGACCATGGAGCCGATGGAGCGCCACGGCGTGCAGGTCATGTCGATCGGTTTCCTGGTCGACCAGGACCAGGCCATGATCTGGCGCGGCCCCATGGCCACGCAGGCGCTGGAGCAGTTGCTGCGCCAGACCAACTGGAAAGACCTCGACTACCTGATCGTCGACATGCCCCCGGGCACCGGCGACATCCAGCTCACGCTGAGCCAGCGCGTGCCGATGACGGGCGCGGTGATCGTCACCACGCCGCAGGACATCGCGCTGCTCGACGCCAAGAAGGGCATCAAGATGTTCGAGAAGGTCGGCGTGCCGATCCTGGGCATCGTCGAGAACATGGCGGTGCACATCTGCTCGAACTGCGGGCATGTCGAGCACATCTTCGGCGCCGATGGCGGCAAGAAGATGGCGGCCGAATACCAGATGGAATACCTCGGCGCGCTACCGCTGGACATCAAGATCCGTCTGCAGGCCGACAGTGGGGCGCCGACTGTGGTGTCCGATCCGGACGGCGAGGTGGCGGGTCTCTACAAGGACCTGGCACGCCGCGTGGCCGTGGGCATCGCCGAAAAGGCCAAGGACTTCTCGTCCAAGTTTCCGACCATCTCGATCAGCAAGAACACGTAGGGGATGGCATCCTGCGCATCGATTCGATGTGTTGTGCGTTCTGAGCGCTGCTGTTCAGGGCGTCGCTCACGCCGACACGGTGCTCTTTTTCGCGAATGTCCCCCGCTTCGCTCCTCCTTTATTTCGCGAAAAAGAGCCCCGTATCGACGTGAGCGTTGGACAGAGCGGTCGTTGATCGGCTGCACACCAGCAGCGTGTCCCGAACAAAAGCAACAAGCAGCGGAGCCACAGGCATGAACCTGCTCGCCTCGATGCGCTATCTGGTCGCGCTCAGCGAGCACAAGCATTTCGGCCGCGCGGCACAGGCCTGCCACATCACGCAACCGGCCTTGTCGAACGCATTGCGCGCACTCGAGACCGAGTTCGGCGTGGTCATCGTCAGGCGGGCACGCGTCTACGTCGGGCTCACCCACGAAGGCGAGCGCGTGCTCGCGGCGGGCCAGCGCATGCTGCGCGACAATGAGGTGCTGCTGCAGGAACTGCGCAGCGAAGAGGGCGACCCGCACGGGCGCCTGCGCATGGCCGCGGTGCCGACCGCGATCCCGATGCTCTCGCGCTTCGCCGCCATGCTGCACCAGCGGCATCCGGGCCTTGTGCCGGCCGTGCTGTCGATGAGTTCGCAGGAACTGGAGACGGGGCTCGAAAGCCTGTCGATCGACCTAGCCCTCGGTTACACCGAACGCATGCACCTGCCGGGCATCAAGCTCACGGCCTGGCCGCAGAGCATCGAGCACTACTTCTTGCTGCGGCGCGCAAAGACACCCTCCACCGACAAGCTGCGCATCGGCGAGCCCATCACCTGGGCCGACGCGGGCAAGCTGCCGCTGTGCCTGCTCACGCCCGACATGCACAACCGCGCCATCGTCGACCAGGCACTGCGCGAGGCCGGCGTGTCGGTGACGCCAGCCATCGAGACCAACTCGGTGCTCACCCTCACGCTGGCGGTGAGCGCAGGCACCGTCAGCAGCGTGCTGCCGGGCGGCATGGTCGCGGCCGTACGCAGCCACCGCGAACTGGAGGCGCTGCCGCTGGTGGCGCCCGAGGTTCGCACCCCGATCGGCTTCATGACGCAGCACGGCGTGCGGCCTTCGCGTGCGCTGGATGCCGCGCTGGCCTTCCTGCAGACGCCTGAATGGCAGGTCCAGGTGCAGCAGCACAGCGGTACGCTGGGCGAAACGCTTCCGCCGACCTGATAGACAAACGGCTTCGGCCTTTTTCGCAGAATCCTCGTTTCCCCGGGGTGGGTGCGCCGCAGTATTCGTCGTTGCATAGCGACTGCGGCCCGCTGCGGGCGGACAATGGCGGCCCGCATTGGTTTACGCTTCGCGCCAACATGAAATCCAAAGTCCAGTTCCGTCTGCGCGTCTATCGGGACGACACCATCGCGATCGGCCCCGGCAAGATCGCCGTGCTCGAGGCCGTGGCCGAGACCGGTTCGATTTCCGCGGCGGCGCGGCTGCTGGGCATGTCGTACCGCCGGGCCTGGATGCTGATCGACGAAATGAACCAGTCGCTGGCCTCGCCGGCAGTGAACACGGCGGCCGGTGGCTCGCGCGGCGGCGGCACGGCGCTCACGCAGGTGGGCGAGGACATCGTCAAGCACTACCGCGCGATCGAGAACGCGGCGCGCCTGGCCACGGCGGCGGACATTCGCGCGCTCACTCGGCTGCTGGCGCCATGAGCGGCGAAGAGACAGCCAAGGTCGTGTGCCGCCCGGTCGGCATCGTGCGCAGCCGCTTCACCGAAGCCACCGGCATGCCGATCCAGACGGCGGGTGCGCCCGAAGAAACGGGCCGGCTCGAAGTGTTCGCCGAGTTCGCACCGGGCCTGCGCGACATCGAAGGCTTCGACTACCTGATCCTCGTCACCCATCTGCACCAGTGCGCGCACGAGCGGCTGGAGGTGGTGCCCTTTCTGGACAACGCCTCCCACGGCGTCTTCGCCACGCGAGCCCCCGCGCGGCCGAACCGGCTGGGCCTGTCGATCGTGAAGCTCACGGCGGTGGAGGGCACCACGCTGCACTTCAGCGGCAACGACATGATGGACGGCACGCCCGTGCTCGACATCAAGCCCTACGTGCCGCGCTTCGACGTGCGCGAGACCGAACGCGTGGGCTGGTTCGGCACCCGGCTCGATCAGTTGCCGCGCATCCGCTCCGACGACAGGATGGGCTGAGCGTCCGGCTCCGGTGATGAAGCTGGCAGCGCATCGCCCTGCCAGCACGACCACACGCTTTGCGACAGCGTTTCGCGCGCCTGCGGAGGCGCCTCGCGGATGGTGCCCATGCTGATGAAGCCCGCCAGGTATTCGCCGGGCAGCACGCCCACCTGCCGCGCCAGCGTCTCGTCATAGCAGCGTTCGCCGCTCAGCACGATCGCGCCGTAGCCCAACTGGTGCGCCGCGCTCAGGATGTTGCCCAGCGCCGCGCCGGCGCTCAGCCACTGCTCGCGCGCCGGCACCCGGCTGCGCTCGCGCGGCGACACCACGAAGCCGAGCAGCACGGGCGGGCGCGTGGCGTGTTCACGCGAACGCTTCAGGTCGGTCGGGCTGGCGAGCGGGTCGCGCCGCAGCTTTTCCTGCTCGAAGCACCAGGCCAGCGCCTCGCGGTTCTGCGAACGGAATTCGATGACGCGCCAAGGGTGCAGGCTGCCGTGATCGGGCGCGCGCAAACCGGCCTGGAGGATGGCGTCGAGTTCATCGGCATGGGGCCCCGGTTGCTGCAGCCGCCGCGGCGATACCGAGCGCCGCGTCAGCAGGACTTCGAGGATGCGCTCCGCACCTGTCATGTGCCGCCACATGTGCGTCATTGCTCCCGATGGTCGACCCACACCGCCTTGCGGCGCAGGACTTCCCCGATGTCGTTGGCGTCGGCCTGTGCCACGAAGAAGGACTGGCTTTCGCCACCAGGGGCGGTGATGGAAATGACGAAGCCTTCGGAATCCATGGCCTGCTCGATGCGCCATTCCTGCACCTGTGTCGCATGGCGAAGCTCCGGCCTGCCGGAGATCGAGCGGACAACGGTGTCGTGGGCGAAGGGGCGCATGGGGGTTGGCTGACGCTGTATCCCGCAGTATATGAAGAGTCATCGGTTTGCGCATCCCCGTGAGAACCTTAGGGCTCACCGTGTAACAATCCCGCCGTATTTTCATGAACACGACGCAATCGCTCATCGCCTCGACGGACTGGTTTCCGCTGGCCCTGTCGCTCAAGGTCGCCGCGGTCGCGACCCTGCTGGCGCTGGTCGTGGGCGTGGCCTTGGGCTGGGTGTTCGCGCGCAAGCGTTTTTTCGGACGCAACGTGCTGGAAGCCGTGTTCATGCTGCCGCTGGTGCTGCCGCCCACGGTGATCGGCTACGCGATCCTGGTGGCGGCCGGCCGCCGCAGCCCGCTGGGCGCGTGGCTGCGCGAGCACCTCGACTACACCATCATCTTCAGTTGGCATGGTGCCGTGGTGGCCTCGGCCGTGGTGGCGCTGCCGCTGGTGCTCAAGTCGGCCAGCGCCGCTTTCGCGGGCGTCGACCGCTCGCTCGAAGCGGCGGCGAGCACGCTGCGCCAGTCGCCGTTCTCGGTGTTCCTGCGCGTCACGCTGCCGCTGGCCTGGCCGGGCATCCTGGCCGGCACGCTGCTGGCCTTCGCGCGGGCCATGGGCGAGTTCGGTGCCTCGCTGATGGTGGCGGGGTCCATTCCGAAGCAGACCCAGACGCTGTCGATGGCCATCTACGACGCAGTGCAGTCCGGGCATGACGACCTCGCGCTGCTGCTGGTCATCGTGACTTCGGTGCTGTCGATCACCGTGCTGGTGCTGTCGAACCGATTTTTCTCACTTCGCTGATTTCGTTCTTCATCATTCTTATAAGGAGTTGCACATGCGTCCGTTCCGTCTCTTGTCTCTCGTGGTTGCTCTCGCACTGCCGCTGGCTGCCGCCGCGCAGCAGATCACCGTGTCCGCTGCCGCCAGCCTGACCGACGCGTTCAAGGAAATCGGTCCGAAGTTCGAGGCGGCAAAGTCGGGCGCCACGGTGCGCTTCAACTTCGCCGCTTCGGGCGTGCTGCTGCAGCAGATCAGCCAGGGCGCGCCCGTCGACGTGTTCGCCAGCGCCGACCAGGAAACCATGAACCGCGGTGTGGAGCAGAAGGCGATCGACACCGCCACGCGCAAGGACTTCGTGACCAACAGCCTGGTGCTCATCGAGCCGACCAAGGACGCCGTCGGCTTGAAGACGCTGCAAGACCTGACCGGCGCCGGTGTGAAGAAGATCGCCGTCGGCAAGACCGCCACCGTGCCGGTCGGCCGCTACACCAAGCAGGTGCTGGACGGTGCCAACCTCTGGACCGTGCTCGAACCCAAGTTCGTGCAGGCCGACAGCGTGCGCCAGGTGCTCGACTACGTGAGCCGTGGCGAGGTCGAAGCCGGCTTTGTCTACCGCACCGATGCGGCCGTGGCCGGCGACAAGGTGAAGGTTGCGTTCACCCCCACGGGCCACACGCCCGTGACCTACCCGATCGCCGTGGTCGCCGACAGCAAGCAGAAGGCATTGGCCGGCGACTTCATCGCTTTCCTCTCGACGCCCGCCGCACAGGAAGTGCTCACGCGCTACGGCTTCGGCAAGCCATGATCGACGTCGATCTGAAACTGACGGTGAAGGACGGAGCCCGGCGCTTCGACCTGGCCGTGCGCTTTCAGACCGACGTTCCCTTCGCCGCGCTCTACGGCCCTTCGGGCGCGGGCAAGTCGCTGACCCTGCAGGCCATTGCCGGCCTGCTGCATCCTTCGGCGGGCCATGTGCGGCTGGACGGCCGCACGCTGTACGACTCGGCGCAGCGCATCGACGTGCCTGCGCCGGCGCGCCGCATCGGCTATCTGTTTCAGAACTACGCGCTGTTTCCGCATCTCACGGTGCGCGAGAACGTGGCCTTCGGGCTGACCGCGTGGTATCGCCGCAGCCTGCCGACCAAGGACGCCGAGCGCGTGCAGGCCCTGCTCGAAAGCTTCGGCCTTGCCGCGCTGGCCGACAGCCGGCCGCAGAAGCTCTCGGGCGGCCAACAGCAGCGCGTGGCCCTGGCGCGCGCGCTGGCCTGCGAGCCGCAGGTGTTGCTGCTCGACGAACCCTTTGCCGCCCTGAACCCGATGCTGCGCAGCGAACTGCGCAACGAATTGGCGCAGGTGCGCAAGCAGTGGGGCATTCCGGTCCTGATGATCACGCACGACATCGAGGACGTGCTGGCCCTGGCCGACGTGGCCTTCGTCTACAAGGACGGCCAGGTGGTGCGCGAGATCGACCTGCACAACGCGCAAAGCCGCGACTTCGCCCTGCGGGACATCGCCGGCGTACCGGAGGTCGAAGACACGCCGCTGCGCAGCAAGCTGCGCGGGCTGCTGATGCAGGACATGCGCGGCACCTGATCGCAACGCCGGGCGTGTTCATTTCCGTTTTGAATCGCCGCATATCCCGATTCAATTTGACGCCCGGGCTCCCCTAGGCCAACACTGCCGCCATGAGCGAGCAGAAGATCGAGTTTTACAAGGGTCCCGCCGGCGGCTGGGGCGCATTGCGCAGCGTGACGAATGCGCTGCTGCGGCAGGACATTCCCATCAAGGGCGCGAAAACGCTGCTCTCGGCCAACCAGCCCGACGGCTTTGACTGCCCCGGCTGCGCGTGGCCCGACCGCAACCATGCCTCGACCTTCGAGTTCTGCGAGAACGGTGTGAAGGCCGTGGCGGCCGAAGCCACCGCCCGCCGCGCCGGTCCTGCGCTGTTTGCAAAGCACACCGTGGCCGAGCTGGCCGCGCAAAGCGACTTCTGGCTCGAAGACCAGGGGCGGCTCACGCACCCCATGGTCTACGACGCGGCCAGCGACAAATACGTGCCCATCGAATGGGACGATGCCTTTGCGCTTGTCGCGCGCCATCTGAACGCGCTGCCCGACCCGAATCAGGCCATGTTCTACACCTCGGGCCGGGCGAGCAATGAAGCCGCCTTCCTGTACCAGCTGTTCGTGCGTGAGTACGGCACCAACAACTTTCCCGACTGCTCGAACATGTGCCACGAGCCCAGCGGCAGCGGCATGCGTCCGCAGATCGGCGTGGGCAAGGGCACGGTCACGCTCGAGGACTTCGAGAAGGCCGACGCCATCTTCATCTTCGGCCAGAACCCCGGCACCAACCATCCGCGCATGCTCGGCGAGCTGCGTGCGGCGTCCAAGCGCGGCGCGCGCATCGTGAGCTTCAACCCGCTGCGCGAACGTGGCCTGGAGCGCTTTGCCGATCCGCAGGACAAGCTGGAGATGGCGACCATGGGCTCCACGCCCATCAGCACGCACTACTTCCAGTTGCGCGTGGGCGGTGATTTCTCGGCGGTCAAGGGGATGATGAAACACGTCATCGAGCGCGAAGACGCGGCCGTGGCGCGCGGCGAAGCCTCGGTGCTCGACCACGCCTTCATCGCCACGCACACCACGGGATTCGAGACGCTGGCCGACGACCTGCGCGCCGAATCGTGGGACGTGCTGGTGCAGGAATCCGGACTCACGCAAGCGCAGATCCGCGCCGCCGCCGAGGTGTACCTCGGCGCCAGGAAGGTCATCGCCTGCTGGGGCATGGGCATCACGCAGCACCAGCATTCGGTGGCCACGATCCAGATGATCCTCAACTGGCTCATGCTGTGCGGCCACATGGGCCGCGAGGGCGCGGGTGCCTGCCCGGTGCGCGGCCACAGCAACGTCCAGGGCGACCGCACCATGGGCATCTGGGAAAAGCCGCCGGTGGCGCTGCTCGACCGGCTGCAGCAGGTGTTCGGCTTCGAGCCACCGCGCAAGAACGGCGTGGACACGGTCGAGGCCATCCAGTTGATGCTCGACGGCAAGGGCAAGGTGTTCTTCGCGCTCGGCGGCAATTTCGCGGCCGCCACGCCAGACACCTACCAGACCTGGAAGGGCCTGCAGCAGTGCGACCTGACGGTGCACGTGACCACCAAGCTCAACCGCAGTCACATCGTGCACGGTCGCGAGGCGCTGATCCTGCCCTGCCTGGGCCGCACCGAGATCGACATGCAGGCCCACGGCCCGCAGGGCGTGACGGTGGAAGACTCGATGAGCATGGTCCACATCTCGATGGGCATCAACCCGCCCGCGTCGGAGCACCTGCTGTCGGAGCCGGCCATCGTGGCGCGGCTCGCGGCCGCGACCATCGGCGCGCGCAGCAACACGCCATGGCTGTGGCTCATCGAAGACTACGCACGCATCCGCGACAAGATCGAAGCGGTGTTCGATGACTTCAAGGACTTCAACGCACGCGTGGCGCACCCCGGCGGTTTTCGCCTGCGCAACACCGCGAGCGAACGGGTGTGGGCCACCGCGTCGAAAAAGGCCGTGTTCTTCACGCACGCCGTGCCGCTGGACACGCCCTCGCACCGGGCCCGCGCGCGCTATGGCAAGAAGGGTGACACGCTGGTCTTCACGCTGCTCACCACGCGTTCGCACGACCAGTACAACACCACCATCTACGGCATGGACGACCGCTACCGCGGCGTGTTCGGCCAGCGGCGTGTGGTGTTCATCCACAAGGAAGACATCCGCGTGCTGGGCATGAAGGACGGCGACTGGGTGGACATTCAGACGGTGTGGAGCGACGGCCAGGAGCGCCGTGCCGACCGCTTCAAGCTCGTGGCCTACGACATTCCACGCGGCAACCTCGCGGCCTACTACCCTGAGACCAACCCGCTGGTGCCGCTGTCGTCGGTGGCGGAGAACGCGGGCACGCCGACTTCCAAGTCCATCCCGGTGGTGCTGTCGCTGCATGTGGCGCCAGCTCCTGCGCCGGTGGATGCCGACGCCGTCGCGGCATGACGGCAGCGGCCTTCGACGCTGATTCCTTTTCCGTCGCCATCCTGCGCGCATTGGCCGAGGCGCCCGGCGATGGCGGCATATCGCTGCCGCGCCTGGGCAAGCGGCTCGGGCAGGGCGCGAGCGTGGTGATGCGCCAGCTCACGCTGATGGGCGATGCCGCCATTGGCGGCGTACGCGGCCCCGGCTGGGTGCGTGTGGTGCAGCTCGACGACCGCTGGGTCGCGCACCTCACCGACGCCGGGCGCGCATGGGTCGAAGCCTTGCCTGCTGACGAAAATCCCGGCTGAGCGGAGAATGGCTGCGGCCATGCAAGACATCCCTGAATCCGACGACACCCTGCCGCCGCTCTCGCGGCATGCCGTGCATGTTTTCGGCGAACGCGGCGTCGCACCCGAAGGCGTGATTCGCGACGACACGCTGGCGGCCGAGGTGCCGGTGGCGCTGGTCTTCAACGGCGTCTCGCACGCGGTGATGATGGCCACGCCGCAAGACCTCGACGTCTTTGCGCTGGGCTTTGCATTGAGCGAAGGCATCCTCGATACCGCAGCCGATTGCCGCGGCATCGACGTGCGGACGGTCGACGCACTCGACGCGGGCCTGCCCGAAGGCATGCCGGGCATCGAGGTGCGGCTCGAAGTGTCCACGCGCAGCTTCGAGCGCCTGAAGGACCGCCGCCGCAGCCTCGCGGGCCGCACCGGTTGCGGCGTGTGCGGTGTCGAAAGTTTCGCGGGGCTGGACCTCTCGCCGCAGCGCGTGCCGCAGCGCGACTGGATCGAACGCATCGACCTGCCCACCGTGCTGCGCGCCTTCGCCGCCATGCCACCGCGCCAGACCCTCAACGCCGAAGCCGGTGCGATCCACGCCGCCGCATGGGCCACGGTGGATGGCGAACTCACCGACCTGATGGAAGACGTCGGGCGCCACAACGCGCTCGACAAGCTGCTCGGCAAGCTCGCGCAGGCGGGCCGCCTGGCAGAGCCCGGCTTCGTGCTGATGTCCAGCCGTGGCAGCCATGAACTCGTGCGCAAGTGCGCGCGCCTGGGCATTGCGGCGATGGCGACCATCTCCGCGCCAACCTCGATGGGCGTGCGCATGGCCGAACTCAGCGGCCTGCGCTTCTGGGGGCTGTGCCGCGCGCCGCGCGGCGTGCTCTATGCCGACGGACTCGCGCGTCCGTCGAGCGCCAGCACCGCATCGGCCACCGCCTCGATGCCCTGATCCGACAGGTCGGTCGCAGGCACGCTCTGGCGTTGGGCCCAGGCCTTGAAGTGCAGCTCCTGCGACTTCTCGTAATGCGGGTCGTAGTGCAGCGTCATCAGCTCGGCGAACAGATGGGGCAGGTCGGCTTCGCGCGCCCATTGCTGCCAGCGCGTGACCGTTTCCTTGCCCTGCATTTCCTTGAGCACGCCCATCTTGTCGGCGAGCGCCTCGCGGTCGTCGCCCAGGTAGGCGTAGTCGCGCAGTAGATAGGCCAGCCGTGCCTCGGGCGTGGCGCGCACCTCGATGCACGGCGCCGCACGCATGCGCGCCACCAGCGACAAGGGCAGCGACAGCCGCCCGATGCGGACGCTCTCGCCCTCGACATACAGCGGGCGCGACAGGTCGATGGCTTCGAGCACGGTGGCGATGCGCGTCTCGAAGTGCTTTTGCGATGGTTGCGGCACGCCCGGCAGCGAGCCGAGCAGCGAACCCTTGTGGCTGGCGAAATCTTCCAGGTCGAGCACCTGCGCGCCGCGCTCGACCAGCGCATGCAGCACGCGTGTCTTGGCGCTGCCGGTGGCGCCGCAGACCACGCGCAGGTCGAGCTGCGGGGTCAGCGCGTCGATCTGCGAGATCACGTGGCGGCGAAAGCTCTTGTAGCCGCCCGCGAGCTGCTGCGCGTCCCAGCCCACGAGGCGCAGCCACGTCACCATCGAGCCGCTGCGCATGCCGCCGCGCCAGCAGTAGACCAGCGGCTTCCAGTTCTCGGGCCGGTCGGCCAGCGTGTCGCGCAGATGCCTGGCGATGTTGGCCGCGACCATCGCGCCGCCGATGCGCCGCGCCTCGAAGGCGCCGGTCTGCACGTACACGGTGCCGACGATGCGGCGTTCCTCGTCGTCGAGCACCGGGCAGTTGATGGCGCCGGGAATATGGTCGAGCGCGAACTCGGCCGGCGAGCGGGCGTCGATCAGCGTGTCGAAGGCGTGGCGGTCGCCGACCCGCACGGGCTGGCGATGACTCATGGCAGGAACCTCATGCTTCGATTGTCACCGCAGGTCTCAGGCATAGGCAGGGCCAAGCCCCTTTCGCAAGCGAGCGCTCGCAAAGTCCACGAAGGTCACCAGCACGAACATCGCGATCAACACCGTCATCGCCTGCTGCTGCTGAAAGATCGACAGGTGGAAGTACAGCAACTGGCCCAGCCCGCCGCCGCCCACGAAGCCCAGCACCGCGGCCATGCGGATGTTCATCTCCCAGCGGTAGAGCGTGTAGGCCACCCATTGCGGCAGCACGATCGGCAGGCTGGCGTAGCTGAAGGCGGTGACCGGGCCGGCACCCGCCAGCGTCAGGGCGTGTTCGGGCTCGCGCGGCGCGTTTTCCAGCGCCTCGGCGAACAGCCGTCCCAGCACGCCCGTGGTGTGCAGCGACAACGCCAGCGCACCGGCGAACGGGCCGATGCCGGCGGCCAGCACCATCAGCGCGGCCCAGACCAGCTCGGGCACGCTGCGCAGGAAGTTCAGGATGAAGCGCGCCGCATGGCGCGGCAGTCCGCCCGCACGGCCCGATGCGGGCAGCGCGAGCACAGCGCCCGCCAGCGCCGCAAGCACGGTCCCGAGCGCCGACACCGCCAGCGTCTGCAAGGCGCCGTTGCCCACCTTCACGAGGAAGTCGGACGACACGTCGGGCGGGAAGAACTCGGCGATGAACTTGCCCATCAGCCGCAGCGACTCGGCCGACCCCAGCGCGCTGTAGTCGATGCCGAGGTAGACGAAGCTGGCGACCACCGCCGCTGCGATCAGCAGCACGGTGAACCAGCAGCGCAGGCAAGGGCGCGGACGCGGCGGCAGATTCATGCTCATGCGAGCAGCCTTCGCAGCGCGTTGCTCAACACGTCCGCCAGCAGCACGAGCGCGAGGAACACCAGCAGGATGCTGCTGGCCTCGCCGCCGTTGAGCATCTTCATCGACTGGTCCATCAGTTGCCCCAGTCCGCCCGCGCCGACAAAACCCATCACCACCGAGGCGCGTACCGCGCATTCCCAGCGGTACACGGTGTATGAAGCCAGCTCCTGCGCGGTGTGCGGCAGCAGGCCGTAGCACAGTGCTGCCAGCCGGCCGCTGCCGCCTTCGAGCAGCGCGCGCGCCGGGCGCGTGTCGGTCGATTCGAGGATCTCGGCGTAGACCTTGCCCAGCATGCCGCCGTAGGTGATGGCCAACGCCAGCACGCCGGCCGCCGGGCCGAGGCCGAGCGCGCGCACGAAGAGCAGCGCCCACACGATCTCGGGAATGGCGCGCAGCACCATCAGCAGCCAGCGCGCCGCCTGCCGCACCACGGCGGCCTGCACGCGGCCGGGCCCCGGGCCAATGCGCGAGATGGACAGCGCGCGCGTGGTCACGAAGGCCAGCGGCGCGCCGATCAGCAACGCGAGCGCGGTGCCCGCCGTGGCCATGGCCAGCGTTTCGAGCGTGGCCTTGGCGAGGAGGGCCAGAAAGTCAGGCGAGCCTTCGGGCGGAAAGAAGCCCGCGAGAAAACCGCCGATGACGGCGAGGTTGCCGCTGCCGAACAGCGCCCACGGCTTGAACTCCGACAGCGCCAGCATCGGCCATGCGATGACGAGCGCGGCCAACCAGCCGGCCAGGCGGCGCCATGCCTGCGGGTCGCGCAGCGCGACGGCGGCGCGTGTCGGCACCTGCTGTGGCGACGTAGTGCCGCTCAAGGGCAGTCCGGTCGCTGGAACGCCGGCTCCGTCGCAGTGACAGTCGGTGGCAGCGGCCCTTGCGTGGCCACGCCGCCTTCGCTGGCATAGAGCGTGTCGAGCATCGCGGACGTGACCTGCGTGGCGGGCAGGTCGAACATCACCTGTCCGTTGCGCATGCCGACGACGCGGGGAAACCAGCGCAGCGCCAGGTCCACCGCGTGCAGCGAGGCCACCAGCGTGGCGCCGGTCGATTCGCTCTGCGCGACCAGTTGGCCGATGGCCGCGTCGGCCAGCGTCGGGTCGAGCGCGGACACGGGTTCGTCGGCCAGCAACAGGGCGGGGCACTGGTACAGCGCACGCGCGATGCCCACGCGCTGCAACTGGCCGCCGGAGAGGCGGTCGCAGCGATCGAACAGGCGGTCTTCCAAAGCCAGCCGCGACAGCACCTCGTGCGCGCCCGCAATGTCCGAGGGATAGAAGAGCGAGCCCAGCGCGCGTGCCGCCGACCACTCGCCCAGGCGCCCCGCCAGCACGGCCGTGACCACCCGCAGGCGCGGTGCAATCGGTGGCGCCTGGTGCACGGTGCCGATGCGCGCGCGCAGTTTCTTCAGTGCGCTTGCCGGCAACTGCCAAGGGCTGGCACCCAGGGTCTGGACCTCGCCTTCTCCCGGGCGCAGCGCGGCACCGAGCACACGCAGCAGCGTGGTCTTGCCGGCACCCGAGGGGCCGATGACGGCGATGCGTTCGCCGTCGCGCGCGGCCAGCGTCACTCCGGCCAGCGCGCGCTGGCCGTTGGGGTGCACCACGCCCACGCCTTCCAGCGAAAAGCTCATGCGCGCAAGCTCACTTGATCAAACCCGCCGACTTGCCCGCCGTCTCGATGCCATCGTAGTTCGACGACTTGGTCGGAATGAACTTGCTCGCGCGCTGCAGCGCCATGATTTCCTTGTGCGCCGGGTTGGCCGGGTCGAGCTTCAGGAAAGCGTCGGTCAGCTTCTTCTGCAGCACCGGGTCCATGCCGGGGCGCACCGTCCAGTTGTAGTCGTAGTACGTCGGCGTGGTCGCGAGCACGCGCACCTTGGCGGCGTTGGGGTTCTTCGACTCGACCAGCTTGTCCCACACCGAGGCGTTGAGCACGCCCGCTTCAGCGCGCGACGCGGCCACGAAGGCCACCGTGGCGTCGTGCGCGCCCGAGAACGCGACCGTCTTGAAGTCCTTCTCTGGGTTGATGCCGGCTTGCAGCAGGAAGTAGCGCGGCATCAGGCTGCCCGAGGTGGAAGACGGCGCACCGAAAGCGAAGGTCTTGCCCTTCAGGTCGGCCAGCGTCTTGGCGGGGCTGTCGATCGGCACGATGAACTTGCTGGTGAACACCTCGTCTTCCGCGCGCTGCACGATCGGCACCGCGCCGCCGTTGGTGCGGATGCGCGCCTGCACGAAGGTGAAGCCGCCGAGCCAGGCCATGTCGATCTTGTTCGTCGCCAGGCCCTCGACCACGGCGGCGTAGTCGGTCACGGGCGTGAACTGCACGTCCATGCCGGTTTCCTTCTTCAGGTAGTCGCCCAGCGGCGTGAACTTGCGCTGCAGTTCGGTGGGTGCCTCGTCGGGGATGGCCGAGACGCGCAGGACGCCTTGGGCAAAGGCGCCGAAGGCCGTGAGGGAGAGGGTCAGCGCAAGCGCCAGTCGGGACAGTTTGTTCATGGGTTTGCCTGTGTGTGGGCTGGGTTCAAGAAAAGGGTGTGTCGGCGGAGGCGGGCGCAACATGGGCAAGGCTTCGATAATCGCGGCTTGTTTCATTCGACCGAACCGCTGCCATGACCGATGCCGCAACCTCCAAGCTCCTGAATCCGCTGGCGCCGTTGCGGCTCACCAGCTTCTCGCACGGTGGCGGCTGTGGCTGCAAGATCGCGCCGGGCGTGTTGTCACAGATTTTGAAGAACCATGCGGGGGGAATGATCCCGCCCGAACTCATGGTCGGCATCGAGACCGCCGACGACGCGGCAGTCTACAGGCTCAACGACGAGCAGGCGCTGATTGCCACCACCGACTTCTTCATGCCCATCGTGGACGACCCCTACGAGTTCGGGCGCATCGCGGCCACCAACGCCATCAGCGACGTGTACGCCATGGGCGGCCGTCCGATCATGGCGCTGGCACTGGTTGCCATGCCGATCAACCAGTTGCCGGTGGAAGTGATCGCCGAGATCGTGCGCGGCGGGCAGGACGTGTGCCGTGCGGCCGGCATCCCGATTGCGGGCGGCCACACCATCGATTCGGTCGAGCCCATCTACGGCCTTGTCGCGATGGGGCTGGTGCACCCCGACCGCGTGCGGCGCAACGCCGACGCAAAGGCCGGCGACGTGCTGGTGCTGGGCAAGCCGCTGGGGGTGGGCGTGTTGTCTGCTGCGCTCAAGAAGGAGCAGTTGTCCGAGGCCGGCTACCGGCAACTGATCGAGAACACGACCAAGCTCAACACGCCCGGCATCGCGTTGTCGGCGCTCGACGGCGTGCATGCGCTGACCGACGTGACCGGCTTCGGCCTGGCCGGCCACACGCTCGAGCTGGCGCGCGGTGCGAAGCTCACTGCGGTGGTCGAATGGTCGAAGGTGCCGCTGCTCGACAACGTGGCGGAGATGGTTGCGGAAGGTTTCGTCACCGGCGCATCGGGGCGCAACTGGGCGGGCTATGGGGCCGATGTGGAACTGGCGGCCGACTTGCCGGCCACGGCGCAGAACCTGCTGAGCGATCCGCAGACCTCGGGCGGCCTGCTCGTGAGCTGCGCGCCCGGGGCCGTCGACGCGGTGCTGGAGATTTTCCGCAAGGAAGGCTTCGCGCAGGCAGCGGTCATCGGCCGCGTCGAAGCCGGAAAGCCCGCGTTGCGCGTCGTGTCCTGAATTTTCGTATTTCTCCCTCCCCCGCTGGGGGAGGGCAGGGGTGGGGGCACGCGGCCTTCGATTCAGCGCTGCGGTGTTGCAAGCGCCGCCTGCCCCCATCCCAACCTTCCCCCAGAGGGGGAAGGAGCAAGATAAAGACAAAAACGGCGGAAGGAGGAGGGAGTCGAACCCTCCCGGCGACGACTGGCGCCACCCACTGGGTTTGAAGCCCAGCCGCCCCACCAGGGACGATCCCCTCCCATGAGGCCCGGTCACGGGCCTGCTCCGAACAACGAGGTGTCGGGCCGCAGCAGGTGCGTGTCTTTCACGCGCCGCGTGTAGCCCACACGGTCAAAGAATTCCAGCAACTGGATCGCGCGCTTGCGCCCCAATCCGGTCGCATCCCGAAAGCTCGCGGCTTGCAAACCTTCAGGTCCCGCAATGCAGTCGCGCACCAGGCCGGCCAACTGCTCGATGGTCGCCAGCGGATAGTACAAGTCCTTCACCACCTGGAAGGCCTCGCCTTGCCGTGCGAGGCTCGCCAGGGTCTGCCGCACCATGGGTTCGCTCACCGCGCAGTCCTTCGCGAGATCACGCACCCATGGCGGATCGAAACCGCCATCGGCCAGCTTGGGCAACAGCTTCTGTGCGAGCTTCTGCTCGGCTTCATTCAAACGTGTCGCATGGTCCGGCAGGTGCAGCCATGTGCCACTGCGCACCAGCGCGCCGCGCGCGACCAGTGCGTCGAGTGCGTGCCGCCACAACGCATCGTCGGTGCGCGGGCCGGCCAGCCGCTTGAGGCGGCGCGCGTCGGGGCCGACCTCGTCGGGCGCCGCGCGATGGAAGTCGGCCAGGCGTTCGGTGATCTGTGCTTGCAGCGTGTCGAGGTGCTGCTGCGCGATGGCCGTGTGCGCAATGCGCACCGCATCGTCGGGCAGTGCCAGTGCATCTTCGTTCGCCAGCGAAAGCGCGCAGGCCAGCCGCGCCGTGTCGATGCCGAGCGGCGCGTTGTGCAGCAGCGCCGCCACGCGCGCGGGCCGGTCGTCGATGGCCCAGGCTGCCAGCGTGCGCAGGCGTTCGGACGTGCGCCGGTAGCGCACGGGCGCGAAGGGGTCGAGCACGCGCACGCCGGCCACGGTGCGGGTGGCCGAGGCATCGCGCAACACGCCGCGGTCGCCGTGCCATGCGCCGACTTCATCGCGCAAGACCAGTTGAGCCAACGCGGTCTCGCCCGGCGCGAGCGCATCGCGATCGAGCAGGGCCACCGAGGCCATCACATCGCTGGCGCCCAGGTGTGCGTGCACCGTCGCACCCGAGCGCAGGGGCTTGGCCTCGTCGGGCCAGAGCGTGAGCAGCACATCGATGCGCGCCGTTGCGAGTGCGATGGCCGGGGTGCAGACCCAGTCGCCGCGATGCACTTCGTCCTTGGTCACTCCCGCCAGCGCGAGCGCGCAGCGTTGCCCCGCGTGCGCCAGTTCGGCCTGCCTGTTCTGGGCGTGAATGCCGCGCACCCGCACCGTGCGTTCGCCGGGCACGAGCCGCAGCGCGTCGCCGATGCGCACCGTGCCGCTGAAGACGGTGCCGGTGACGACGGTGCCGACACCCGCCAGCGTGAAGGCACGGTCCACCGCGAGACGGAACGCGAGATCGTCTTCGCGTATGTGCTCTTCGCGTGCGACGTCCAGCAGCCGCGTGCGCAGCGTGTCGATGCCCTCGCCCGTGGTGGCGGACACCGCGAGCACCGGCGCGCCGGCCAGCGCTGTTTGCGCGAGCAGGGCGTTGATCTTTGCGCGCACTTCGTCAAGCCGTTCCGCGCGCGTGGCTGTGTCGATGCGGTCGATCTTGGTGATCGCCACCGTGGCCGCGCGCACACCCAGCAGCGCGACCACGGCAAGGTGCTCGCGCGTCTGCGGCATCACGCCGTCGTCGGCGGCCACCACCAGCAAGGCATGGTCGATGCCGGTGGCGCCAGCCAGCATGGTGTGCAGCAAACGTTCATGCCCCGGCACATCGACGAAACCGAGCGACACGCCATCGGGCGCATGCAAGTAGGCATAACCGAGTTCGATGGAAATGCCGCGCCGCTTTTCCTCGGGCAACCGGTCGGTGTCGACGCCGGTGAGCGCGCGCACCAGCGAGGTCTTGCCGTGGTCGATGTGGCCTGCGGTGCCGATGATCATGGTCGTGGCGGCTTCACATGAAGTTGCGCGTGTGCAGGTCGGACAGCCGCTTCGCCTCGTCGCGCTCGAAGCCCAGCCGCGCCAGCCGCGCGCGCCGACCGGCCGCCATGTCGCGCTGCAATTGCTGCACGGCCGCGTGGCCGCGCGCGATGGCCTCGGGCGACAGCTCGCCCGCCGCCAGCAGCACCAGCGCATCGAACACTTCTTCGTTGAGGCCCGCGGTGTGGGCCAGTGCGTCGTAGCGCACCTCGATGGCGTTGCGCAGCTTGGCCTGGTAGTCGGGTTGCACCGACAGCCGATATTCCAGATGCGCCATGCCGAAGGCCACGTGGCGCGCCTCGTCGCGCGCGGTGAGTCGCGCGATCTGCCGTGTCACCGGATCGGGTGCATTCGCCTGCAGAAAGTTGAGCAGGTTCACGAAGCTGCCTTCGCCGAGCACGGCGAGCAGGAAAGTGGCGACGGAGAAATCGGGCGCGTCGAACAGCGTGCGCAACGAAGCCTGCCCGCCGGCCGTGGACAGCGCAGGCTCGTGGCCGCGCAGCGTGGCACGCCGGGTGAACACTTCGACATGCCGCGCCTCGTCGCCGCACTGCAGCGCCAGCAGCTGCAGCACCTCGCGGTAGTGCGGATGGATCTGCCCCAGGTGGCGCGCGGGCACCAGCAGCGCGGCGTTCTCGTTCTCGATCAGGTAGGTCATGACCTGCACCACGGCGGCTTCGATCGGGGGCGGCAGCTCGAACACCGCATCCCAGTCGATGGCCGTGCCCGGGTCCCATTGGGCCGCTGCGGCCTGTCGATACAGCTCGCCGGCGGTCGCGGCCCAGAGTTCGTGACGCCGGTGCAGCGCAAAGAAAAAATCAGGACTGCCGGCTTCGACCGTGGCACCGCGCGCGGCCAGCCCCCAGCCGGAGGCAGCGTCTTCAGCGGGCATGCCGTTGATGTCGCCATGCGCAGTGCCGGTCGCCTGCGCATCGCGCCATCGACCTTCGGCATGCGGGCCGCGCGTGATGCGGGCCTGCGCGATGCCGTCCACTGCAGTCTCGAAGCGCAGCGGATGCCCCTGGCTGCGGCACCAGGCTTCCAGGTGCATCTGCCAATCCGGCGAACGGCCGCGCACCTGCAGCTCACCACCCACCGGCCGTTCGGCCAGCGCGCGGCGAATGAGCAGCAGGGCGCCCTGGTCCAGGCCCAGCGACTCAATATCGATAGTCGGGGTTGAGGATGGCGCCATCGCGGCTGTAGAAGTTTTCGTCGTCCACCGCGCGTTCAAGCAACGCGTAACCGCTGGTGCGGCCCGCACGCCATTCGCGCAGGCCTTCGAGTTCGAGCAGCGGCCGCACCTGGGGGTCGTCCCAGCGCATGGCCATCAGCAGCGCGACGAAGCGCTCGATCAAATCGGCAGGCGCACCGGGGCTGGTGGTGAAGTTGCAGTGGTCATAAGCGCCAGTGCGCGCAATGACGCGCGTGCTGCCCGAAGGCAGCGTGCCATCGAGGCCGAAGGCCAGGTGGTTGCCGTCGATGAGGCAGCAGGCATCGACCTCGCCGGCCATCAGCGCCACGGCTGCATCGCGCTCGCCGCCGATGTGGTCGCCGTGCTTGCCGCCCAGAACGTCGAAGTAACGCAACTGAAAGTCGCGCTGCTTCACAAGGCCTGCGCTGCGCAGATGATCGAGCGGGATCAACGTGGCCTGCGGTGAATCGAGTGCGCCCATGCCGACGGTCTTGTCGCGCAGCTCGGCCAGCGTCTGCACCGGGCTGTCGGCGCGCACGACGATGGCCGAGCGCAGGTCGCAGTCGGTGTCGCGCATGGCAACCGCCTTCACTTGCTGGCCCCGGCTGCGCGCGATGCGGTCGGCGCGCACCCAGGCCAGCGGCGAGTTCCAGGCCAGGTGCAGCGTGTCGTCGAATTGCGCCTCGACCTGCTTTTCGTAGTTCGAATACAGCACGTAGTCGAAGGGCAGGCCGTTCTTCACGAAGAAGGCCTTGAAGCCTTCCCAGATGGTGACGACCTTGGGCGCATAGGCCACGGCGCCCATGATCAATGTGGGTTCGGACATGAAGGGCAATCTTTCAGAACAGCGGCAGGCCGGTGATGGCCTTGCCGATGAAGTCGTAGAGCACGTCGGACGTGGGCGCCATCACGCTGGAGGCGCGTGCATCGCGGAACAGACGTTCGATGCCGGCCTCCTTGCGGAAGGCCGCGCCGCCGCACACGCGCATGGCGATGTCGGTCACTTCGAGCGCGCTCTCGGCGGCTGCGGCCTTCACTTCGAGCACGCGCAGCATGGTGTCGGCGCGGCCGGCGCCGATGGCGGCCACCGTGTCGTCGAGCAGCGTCTGCACCATGTCGGTCTTGATGCGCGCGCGGGCCAGGTAGGCGCGGATGGTGGGCAGGTCGGCCAGCGATGAATCGAGGTGCACGTGCCGCGTCTGGCCCACATGGCCGATGGCACGGCTCAACGCGCCTTCCATCAGGCCGACCGAGCAGGCCGCGCTGAGCACCGAGAACCAGGGCAGCACCACGCCCATCATCGTGTCGAAGCCCTTGCCGTCTTCACCAAGCCGCGCGCTGGCGGCCACGCGCACGTCCTTCGCGGTGATCGGGGTGGAGGCGTTGCCGCGCAGCCCGAGGCCATCGAAGCGGCCGGGCTGGGTGAGGCCATCGGACTTCGCATCGACCAGCCACAGCGTGCTCGCACCTTCGGCCGCGAGCGGCTTGCTCGACCACACATAGCTGTCGGCCTCGAAGGCGGAGGTGACCCAGCTCTTGCGCGCATCGAGCACCACATTCGCGCCATCGGCACGCGCGGTGCCGGTGGGCGCCCAGAAGTGGCTGCGCGAATCGGCTTCGGAAAAGGCGAGGGTGCTCAGGTGCTTGCCTGCGGCAATTGCGCGGCGTGTGGCCTCCGGGCCGAACTGTTCGATCACCGCGCTGGCGCAGTAGTGCATGCACACCACCATTGCGGTGGAGGGGCAGGTCTGCGCGATGCGCGAAACGACCTGCGCGGCTTCCTTCAGGCCGAGGCCCTGGCCGCCGACCGATGCGGTGGAGACCAGCCCGAGCAGGCCCGCCTTGCCCATCGCATCGATCACCTCTCGTGGAAAGCGTCCCTCGCTGTCGGTCCTTGGCGCCAGTGGCTGCAGCGTTTCAGTTTCGATACTGGCGAGCACGTCGAGGGGATTCATCGCTTTCTCCTGGTGGGTGGATGGGTTGGGGGAAGAAACTACGTCAGTCGCTCTCGCAGTTCGTCGAGCTGGGCTGTGAAGGGCGCGCTGTCTTCGAGGCAGCGCAGGTCGAGCAGAAGCCGGTCTTCCGCGATGCGGCCGATCACCGGCAATGGCAGGCCGCGCAATGCGGTGGCGAGCGCATCGAGCGCGGTGCCGATGCCTTTCTTCGAGGTGCCGGCAGGTGAGAGCGCGAGGCCGGCCGAGGGCAGGCGTTCCACCGGCAGCGAGCCCGAGCCGATCTGGCCCAGCAGCGACACCACTTCGACGGTGAAGCGGGGCGACACGGCAGCCTGCACGGGCGTCAGCAACGTATCGGCCATCTCGCGGATCGCGTCGGCCGGTCGCGTCAGCAGGCGCAGCGTCGGCAGGTCCTTGGCGAGCCGTTCGGGCCGCAGGTAGAGCGAGAGCGTCGCTTCGAGCGCGGCCAGCGGCAGCTTGCTCATGCGCAGTGCGCGCTTCATCGGGAACTTGCGGATGCGGCCCACGGCCTCCTTGCTGCCGACGATGAGTCCGGCCTGCGGGCCGCCCAGCAGCTTGTCGCCCGAGAAGGTGACGACATCGCAGCCGGCTGCGAGCATCTCCTGCGGCAGCGGTTCGCGCGGCAGGCCGTAGTGGGCCAGGTCGACCAGCGAGCCGCTGCCCAGGTCGGTGGCCAGCGGCACGCCGCGCGCATGCGCGATGCCGGCGAGCGTGGCTTCGTCGACCGCGGCGGTGAAGCCCTGCACGGCGTAGTTGCTGGTGTGCACCTTCATCACGAGCGCGGTTTGTGCGTTGATGGCGCGTTCGTAGTCTTGCGGGTGCGTGCGGTTGGTGGTGCCCACCTCGACCATGCGCGCGCCGGCGCTGGCCATCACGTCGGGCATGCGGAAGGCGCCGCCGATCTCGACCAGCTCGCCGCGCGAGACGATGACTTCGCGATCGCGTGCCAATGCCGCGATGGTCAGCAGCACGGCTGCCGCGTTGTTGTTGACCACCGTTGCGGCTTCGGCGCCGGTGATGGTGCACAGCAGCTCCTCGACCAGCGAGTCGCGGTCGCCGCGGCTGCCAGTGGCGAGGTCGTATTCGAGGTTGTTGGGCGAGGTCATCACCGTCAGCAGCCGCTGCAGCGCCGCATCGGCCAGCAGCGCGCGGCCGAGGTTGGTGTGGATGACGGTGCCGGTGAGGTTCAGCACGGCGCGCATGCGCGGTGCGAGGCGGTGTTGCACGCGGGCGGCGAGTGCATGGCCGAGCGCATCGGGTTGCACTTCCGAGGTGGGCAACTTTCCAGCGACGGCGCGAGCGCGAAGCCCTTCGAGCAGCGCACGCGCCTCACTGACAACGAGGGTATGGCCATGCTCGGCCAGCAGCGCACGCGGCGCTTCGGCGCGCAGCAGTTGATCGACAGAAGGCAGATCCTGGGGCCTTGCCGTCGAGCCGTGGACCACGGACTCTTCGGGCGTCGCCATCAGCCGCCTCCGCCGTCGTCGGTGATTTCTTCAGGGTCGCCGAACAGCAGCATCAGGTTATGGCCGCTGCGCTGGTGGCCGGCTTCGGACACCAGCAGGTCGAGCGTCACGCTGGCGAGGTCGTCCGCCACGGGTTCGACCTCGGGGTCTTTCTCCATCGCGATCTGCTTGAGGTAGTGGCCGCAGCTGTCGCAGCACTCGGCCTTCACCGCACCTTCGCGCGCGCCCGTGGCGGGCAGCTCGATGCCGGGCTGCGGCGTGAGTGATTCGAAGTGAATGCCCTTGGTGCTTTCGCAGTGCGTGCACTTGATGCGCACGTAGTGCCACTCGGTGCTGCACAGCGAGCAGTGCAGATAGCGAAAGCCCGCCTCGTCGGCGCCGATGCGCGTGATGCTCACGGTCGGCACGCTGCCGCAGCAGGGGCATTCATTGCCGGGGTCGGTGCGGCCGAAGATGTTCTCGCCATCGCGTTCGGCCACCTGCAGCACGAGCTGTGTCCAGTAGGCCTGAAGACCGGAGGCGATCAGCGGGGCCGCAGCAAGATCGAGTCCGAACATGATGCGGCGCGAGAGAAGATCGGCCTGCTGGTCGAGCCAGGCATCGTCGGCGGCCACCACGCGGTCGAGCGTGTCGCGCGCCGCGCCTTCGGGCAGGCGAACGCGAAAGAGGCCCAGCAGGCGCCGAAGCTCCTGCCGCCACACGGCATCGCGCGGCCAGCCGAAGGCAGGCATCGGTGGCTTGAGCGCTTGCGATGCGGCTTCGAGTGCGGTGGATTCAGGCAGGGCGACCTTCGGGTAGTCCTGCAGCACCTGATGCTGTGCTTGCGCCAAGTCCGCAATGAAGATCAGGTACTCGCGCATCGGGTGCGAGGCCGCGAGCTGGCGCAGGCGCAACTGCCGGTCGGAGAACACGGCGGCACGCACGGGCAGGCGCAGGAACGGCATTTGCCGCCCGGCCTGCATCGCGATCTGTTCGGGATCGAGAACGCGCGTGGTCCGGATCGGTGGTGGGGTGCCGGTGGGGCTGTTCATTCCGCCCACTCTACAGCGATCTGCGTTCCCGCATGTCTCCTTCCCCTTCCAGGGGAAGGCTGGGGTGGGGGCAGCGCCCAACGAGCGCCTTTGCAGGGGCGAGGCCGCTGTGCCCCCACCCCAACCCTCCCCCGGGAGGGGAGGGAGAAAGACAGGAGGCGTTATTCACCGCGCGTCATCTTGCGATGCCACAAGGGATGATTGAGCTTGGCCCATCCCTCGGTGACGGTGCCGCGCGTCATGGCGCGCAGCGTGCCCTTGACCCAGATCGCGGCGTAGATGTGCGTGATGACCGACAGGATCAGCACCACGGCCGAGGCCGAATGCACGACCACCGCAATGCGGCGCACGAGGATCGGGAAGAAGCCGACGAACCACGGGCTCCAGAACATGAAGCCGGTCACGAACAGCAGCAGCAGGCTGATGCCGAAGGCCCAGAACACCAGCTTCTGGCCCGCGTTGTACTTGCCCACCGGCGGCATGCTCGACTTGTCGCCCTTGAGCATCTTCGGCGCGTTGGCAATCCATTCGCGGTCGACCTTGTCGAGGATGTTCTCGCGCCACATGGTGAAGAACAGGAACACGAAGCCCAGCACCATCAACAGCCCCATGAAGGGATGCAGGATGCGCGTCCACGGGCCGCCGCCGAACAGCGTGCTCAAAAAGAACAGGCTGGGGTGGAAGAAGGCCAGGCCAGAGAGCGCCGCCGCGAAGAACATGATTGCAACGAACCAGTGGTTCATGCGCGTGGCATCGCGGTAGCGGCGAAGGTAGTAGCGTGTCATCGCAGTCTCCTCAGGCGCGGGGTTGTTCGCGCACGGGTTCGGCGGGTGTGGATGCCGTGGGCGGCGCTTCGATCACCACCACGTCGTCCGGCTTGCCGTCGAGGCCGGCATCCGGATGCTCGTCCTTCGGCTCGATCGGCCCGACCTTCATGTAGTGGAAGAAGCTGCCGACTACCGCGCCGATCATCGCGACCACCGCGAGCGGCTTGGCCACGCCCTTCCACAGCGACACCAGCGGGCTGATGTGCGGGTCCTTGGGAAGACCGGCGTAGAGGCCCGGTCGGTCGGCATGCTGCAGCACGTACATCACGTGGGTGCCGCCGACACCGGCCGGGTCGTACACGCCGGCATTGGCAAAGCCGCGGTCCTTCAGGTCGACGATGCGTTCCGATGCGTACTCGTGCATGTCTTCCTTGGTGCCGAAGTGCAATGCGCCGGTGGGGCAGGCCTTCACGCAGGCCGGCTCCAGGCCCACGCCCACGCGGTCGGAGCACAGCGAGCACTTGTAGGCCTTGTTGTCGGCCTTGCTGATGCGCGGCACGTCGAAGGGGCAGCCGGTGACGCAGTTGCCGCAGCCCACGCAATGCTCGCTGATGAAGTCGACGATGCCGTTGCTGTACTTGACGATGGCGCCCGGCGATGGGCACGACTTCAGGCAACCCGGGTCGTCGCAGTGCATGCAGCCGTCCTTGCGGATCAGCCATTCGAGCTTGCCGGCCTCGGGCTCGACTTCGGAGAACTTCATCACCGTCCATGACGAAGGCGTGAGGTCGACCGGGTTGTCGTAGGTGCCGTGCGTGGTGCCGACTTCGTCGCGCAGGTCGTTCCACTGCATGCATGCGACCTGGCAGGCCTTGCAGCCGATGCAGGTGGATACGTCGATCAGCTTGGCGACTTGCTGCACCTGCGGGCGGTTGCGGATGTCGGGCGACGGCGTGGTCGTGGCCGAGCGGGCGGCGATGTCGAGGGTTTGGAGGGAGGACATCAGCGGCTCCGGTCTTCTGTCTTGCCCCTTCCCCCTTTGGGGGAAGGTCGGGATGGGGGCAGGCCTTCGATGAAGCGCCGCGTTGTCGTGGAGGCCGTCGTGCCCCCACCCCGGCCCTCCCCCGGAAGGGGAGGGAGAAAGACAAAGTCATCGAGGGCGTTGAAAGCTCGCTTCATCTCATGCCTTCTCGATGTTCACCGTGAACGACTTGTACTCCGGCGTCTGCGTGTTCGCATCGCCGACAAAAGGCGTCAGCGTGTTCACCAGATACCCGGGCTTCGCGATCCCGACAAAGCCCCAGTGGTTCGGCAGCCCCACCGTGTGCACCGTGCGCCCGTCGACCTGCAGCCCGACGATGCGCTTGGTCACCAGTGCCACGGCCTTGATGAAGCCGCGCTTGCTCCACACCTTCACCGTGTCGCCATTGGCGATGCCTTTCTCCTTCGCCAGTTCTTCGCCGATCTCGACGAACTGCTGCGGCTGGATGATGGCCGAGGTGCGCACGTTCTTGGTCCAGTAGTGGAAGTGCTCGGTCAGGCGGTAGCTGGTCGCCACGTATGGAAAGTCCTTCGGCACGCCCAGGCGTTCGAGGTCGCCCTTGAAGATGCGCGCCGCGGGGTTGGCGCGCGCCTTCTCGTTGTTCGGGTGCATCAGGTTGTTGACCAGCGGCGACTCGAAGGGCTCGTAGTGCTCGGGCAGCGGGCCTTCGGCCATGCCGGTGGGCGCGAAGAGCCGCGCCACGCCCTCGGCCGTCATGATGAACGGGCGCACCGCGTCGGCTTCCATCGGGTTCGCGTCGGGCCGGATGTCGGGGATGTCGGAGCCGGCCCACTTGGTGCCGTCCCACGCGATCAGCCGGCGCTTGGCGATCCACGGCTTGCCGGTGGTCGGATCGGTCGAGGCGCCGTTGTAGAGGATGCGCCGGTTCGCGGGCCACGCCCATGCCCAGTTCTGCACCATGCCGATGCCATACGGGTCGGCGTTGTCGCGCCTCGCCATCTGGTTGCCGGCCTGCGTCCACGCGCCGCTGTAGATCCAGCAGCCCGATGCGGTCGAACCATCGTCGCGCAGCAGGCCGAAGCCCGAGAGCTGTTCGCCGGCCTTGGCCAGCGGCGGCTTGCTCGGGTCCTTCGGATCGAGCAGGTCGGTGATGGCGCGGCCGTTGTATTCCATCGCCAGCTCTTGCGCCGAAGGCGAGTGCGGAATCTTGTAGGGCCAGGTCAGCTTGACGATTGGGTCGGGGAAGGCGCCGCCGTCCTTGATGTAGGCCGCGCGCATGCGGTTGAAGATGCCCGCCACGATCTCGATGTCGCCCTTGGCTTCGCCCGGAGGCTCGGCGCCCTTCCAGTGCCACTGCAGCCAGCGGCTGGAATTGGTGAGCGAGCCGTCTTCCTCCGCGAAGCAGGTCGAAGGGAGGCGGAACACCGTGGTCTGGATGTCGGTGGTCTTGACGTCGTTGAACTCGCCGAAGTTGCGCCAGAACTCGCTGGTCTCGGTCACCAGCGGGTCGATGGTGACGAGGAACTTGAGCTTGGACAGCCCATCGACGATCTTCTTCTTGTCCGGAAACGAGCCCACCGGGTTGAAGCCCTGGCAGATGTAGCCGTTGAGCTTGCCCTGGTTCATCAGCTCGAAGGCCTGCAGGATGTCGTAGAGCTTGTCGATCTTGGGCAGGTAGTGAAAGGCCCATTCGTTGTCGGCCGTGGCCGCATCGCCCCACCACGACTTCTGCATGCTGACGAAGAACTTCGGGTAGTTCTGCCAGTAGCTCATCTGGTTGGGCCGCAGCGCCTTCAGTGCACGGGTCTTGTAGTAGTCGGGCAGGTTCTGTTCGCTGTCCCGCGCGAGCGACATGTAGCCGGGCAGCGAGTTCGACAGCAGCCCCAGGTCGGTCAGGCCCTGGATGTTGCTGTGGCCGCGCAGCGCGTTCATGCCGCCGCCCGCCACGCCGATGTTGCCCAGCAGCAGCTGCATGATGGCGCCGGTGCGGATCATCTGCGAGCCCTGGCTGTGCTGTGTCCAGCCCAGCGCATACATCACCGTCATCGTGCGGCCGCTGGTGCTGGTGCTCGCGATGTACTCGCACACCTTCAGGAACTTGTCCTGCGGCGTGCCGGTGATGCGGCTCACCAGCTCGGGCGTGTAGCGCGCGTAGTGCCGCTTCATGACCTGCAGCACGCACTGCGGGTC
The DNA here is from genome assembly GCF_014302995.1 of Variovorax sp. PAMC26660. NCBI lineage: Bacteria > Pseudomonadati > Pseudomonadota > Betaproteobacteria > Burkholderiales > Comamonadaceae > Variovorax > Variovorax sp. PAMC26660. Next base: position 958,287 of record NZ_CP060295.1, on the reverse strand, counting down.
CTGCATGGTCATGTCGACCTTGGCCATGCCCTTGTCGTCGAGCGCGTAGTTCCACGACGAGGGGTCGTAGTTGCGCTTCTCGGCGTTGTAGCCACTGAAGATGCCGTCCTCGAACTTGTAGTCAGGCCCGACGATGAACGGCGCGTTGGTGTAGTTGCGCACGTACTCCGTCTGGATCTTGTCGTTGCTCAGCAGGTAGTTCAGCACGCCCGCGAGGAACGCGATATCGGAGCCCGCGCGTATCGGTGCGTAGAAGTCGGCCATGGCGGCCGAGCGCGTGAAGCGCGGGTCGACCACGACAAGGCGCGCCTTGTTCTGCTTCTTGGCTTCGATGACCCACTTGAAGCCGCACGGATGCGCCTCCGCGGCATTGCCGCCCATGATCAGCACGACATCCGCGTTCTGGATGTCCTGCCAGTGGTTGGTCATTGCGCCTCTGCCGAACGTCGGGGCCAGACTGGCCACCGTAGGTCCGTGTCAAACGCGTGCCTGGTTGTCGAACACCAGCATTCCGGTCGAGCGGAATGCCTTGTGCGTGATGTATCCGGTTTCGTTGGACGAGGCCGAGGCGCAGAGCATGCCCGAGCTGGTCCAGCGGTTGACGGTCTTGCCGTCGGCGTTGGTGGTCTGGAAGTTGGCGTCGCGGTCGGCCTTGAGCAGCTTGGCGATGCGGTCGAGCGCGTCGTCCCAGCCGATGCGCTTCCACTCGGTGCTGCCGGCCTCGCGCACCTCGGGGTACTTCAGGCGGTTGGGGCTGTGCACGAAGTCGAGCAGGCCGGCGCCCTTGGGGCACAGCGTGCCGCGGTTCACCGGGTGGTCGGCATCGCCCTCGATGTGGAGGATGTCGGACACCACGTTTTTCGCCTTGTCGCCCAGGCTGTACATGATGAGTCCGCAGCCCACCGAGCAGTAGGGGCAGGTGTTGCGGGTCTCGGTGGTGCGCGCGAGCTTGAAGTTGCGGGTCTCGGCCAGCGCGGCGGTCGGCGAGAAGCCGAGCGCCACGATGCTGGAGCCGACCAGCCCGGCGCTGCTGACGCGGAAGAATTGGCGGCGGCTTATGTCCATGACATCACCTCCTGCATCGCTGAAGTGGGTTGTTTCATCGGGGTCTTCTTCTTTGCGTGGAAATCGTGAAGGAGCGAATCGGGCGCCGCTATTTGGGCGCGGTGCCATCGCCGCCGCTCGGCGCGGGCGCGCCGCCGGAGGCACTGCCACCGCCGTTCGGGCCGCTCATGCCGCCGATGGCGGTGCCGCCTTCGGACGGGCCCTTGTGGGATGCGGAGGATTCGACCTTGTCGCCGGACTCGGCGGGAGTGATGCCCGCCGGGCTCGCGCCGGTGGTGGCCTTGGGCGTGGGAGGCTTGGGATCGCAGGCGCTCAACAGCACACCCAGGGCCAGGCAGAGGCCCATGAGTTGCAAGCGCTGACATCGTGGCATCGAGACTCCTTGGGGAAAGGCGGTCTGACTACGGGCTGTTTTTCTTGCACCGCTTTGCGCTGGCAGGGGCATGCCCGGTTTGCAACAAAGAGGAGGCGTTTGTCGCATCATGCGACAGCATCTGGCCGCGATCAAGGGCCATGGGGGCGCAATAACCCTTGAACCGAGCCGTGGCCGGGCCCGTCGGCTATCGTTCGCGCCATGAATGCTTCCCTCCGCCTGGGTTGGCGCACGCTCTGGCGCGATCTGCGCGCCGGCGAGTTGCGCCTGTTGATCGTCGCCGTGTTGCTGGCCGTGGCCGCGCTCACGGCGGTCGGCTTCTTTGCCGACCGGCTGCAGGGCGGCCTGCAGCGCGATGCGCGGCAACTGCTGGGCGGCGACGCGGTGATCGTCAGCGACAACCCGACGCCCGAATCCTTCGTGGCGCAGGCGAAGTCGCTGGGCCTTGAAGGGACTGGCACCTATGGCTTTCCGACCATGGCGCGCGCGGAAGATGCTCAGGGCGGTGCCAGCAAGCTGGTCGCACTGAAGGCAGTGACCACGGGCTATCCCTTGCGTGGCAGTCTGCAGACCTCGAACACCGTCGACGGGCCGGGCGCGATCACGCGAGAAATCCCGCCTGCGGGTGAGGTGTGGGTCGATGCCTCGCTGCTCGACTCGCTCGGGCTCAAGGTGGGCGATCCGCTGCTGCTTGGCGACACCAGCTTGCGTGTAGGCCGCGTGATCACGCTCGAGCCGGACCGTGGGGCCGGTTTCATGAGCTTCTCGCCACGCGTGATGCTCAACCAAGCCGACGTGGCACGCACCGCGCTCGTGCAGCCGGCCAGCCGCGTGGGCTATCGCTTCGCGGTGGCGGGCGCCGATGCGGCCGTGAAGCGCTTCACCGACTGGTCCGATGCGGCCATCAAGAAGGGCGACCTGCGCGGCGTGCGGCTCGATTCCTTCGAAGGCGGCCGGCCCGAGATGCGCCAGACACTGGACCGTGCCGAGAAATTCCTGAGCCTGGTCGCGCTGCTCGCGGCGCTGCTGTCCGCTGTGGCCGTGGCGCTCGCCGCGCGCGGCTTCGCGGCCAGCCACCTCGACGACTGCGCGATGCTGCGTGTGCTCGGCCAGAGCCAGCGCACCATCGCGATGGCCTATGCCTTCGAGTTCGCGGTGATCGGCCTCGTGGCCAGCGCGCTGGGCGTGGCCATCGGCTTCGCGGTGCACTACATCTTCGTGCTGCTGCTGGCCGGGCTGGTCGAGACTGCGCTGCCGGCCGCCACGCTGTGGCCCGTGGCCTTCGGGCTGGGCATGGGCCTGACGCTGCTGTTCGCCTTCGGCCTGCCGCCGGTGCTGCAACTGGCCCGCGTGCCGCCGCTGCGCGTGATCCGGCGCGACGTGGGCGGCCTGAAACCCGCATCGCTCGCGGTGCTCGGCATCGGCGTGGCGGGCTTCGCGGCCCTGCTGATGGCGGCCAGCAGCGACATCAAGCTGGGCCTGATCGCGGTCGGCGGCTTCGCGGGTGCGGTGGCCGTGTTCGCATTGCTGAGCTGGCTCGCGGTGAAGGTGCTGCGCCGCAGCGTCAACGAAACGACGGCGCCGCGCTGGCTGGTGCTGGCCACGCGGCAGATTTCGGCGCGGCCGGCCTACGCGGTGGTGCAGGTCAGCGCGCTGGCGGTCGGCCTGCTCGCGCTGGTGCTGCTGGTGTTGTTGCGCACCGACCTCGTTGCGAGCTGGCGCAAGGCCACGCCGCCCGATGCGCCGAACCGCTTCGTCATCAACGTGATGCCCGACCAGAGCGATGCGTTCCAGAAGTCGCTGCGCGACGCCGGCGTGGGCAAGTTCGACTGGTATCCGATGATTCGTGGCCGGCTCGTCGCCATCAACGACAAGCCCGTCACGCCCGACGACTACGCGGAAGACCGCGCCAAGCGGCTGGTCGACCGCGAGTTCAACCTCAGCAACGCCGTGCAGGCGCCCGAGCACAACAGCATCACCTCCGGCAAGTGGACGCCCGGCGCGGCAGGCGAGGTGAGCGTGGAAGAGGGCCTGGCCGAGACGCTGGGCCTGAAGCTCGGCGACAGCCTGCGCTTCGACATCGGCGGCATGCAGAGCGACGCGCGCATCACCTCGCTGCGCAAGGTCGACTGGGGCTCGCTGCACGCCAACTTCTTCGTGATGTACACCGTGGCCACGCTGCCCGATGTGCCCGTGACCTACATGGGCGCCTTCCGCGCGCCCGAGACCAAGGGCTTCGACAACGCGCTGGTGCGCAGCTACCCGAACGTGACCAACGTGGACATGAGCGCGACCATCAACCAGGTGCAGCGCGTGCTCGACCAGGTGATCCGCGCGGTCGAATTCCTGTTCGGCTTCACGCTCGCTGCGGGGCTGGTGGTGCTGTTTGCCGCGGTGACGGCCACGCGCGAGGAGCGGGCGCGTGAATTCGCCGTGATGCGTGCTGTGGGTGCGCGCGCCAGCCTGCTGCGGCAGGTGCAGCGCGCAGAGCTGGTGGGCGTGGGCCTGCTCGCGGGCTTCCTCGCGAGCATCGTGGCCTCGGTGATCGGCTGGGCGCTGGCGCGCTATGTGTTCGAGTTCACCTGGACCGCGTCGCCGTTTGTGCCCGTGCTGGGCGCGCTGGCCGGCGCGGTGCTGGCGCTGGGCGCGGGCTGGTGGGGCCTGCGCGACGTGCTGCGCCGGCCGGTGGTCGAGACGCTGCGCCGCGCGGCCGAATAAATAAATTTTTCTTCCGGCGCGGGCGGGGAAGGGGTGGGGAATGCAATACATTCCCCGACCCTGCATTCATTCGAAGAGAAGCCCCCTACATGCGCTTGGCGTCATTCCAGATCACCAACTTTCGCTCGATCAACGACAGCGGCCCCATCGATTCATCACAGATCACAGCGATCCTCGGTAGAAATGACAGCGGCAAATCGAACCTGCTGCGCGCGCTCCACAGCCTGAACCCGACACAGGGCCTGGCACCACTCAGCCCGATCAAGGACTTCCCCAGACACCGGCGCCTGGAAGAGTGCGCGGGCGACACGCCCGTCGTGCAAACACGCTGGGCTCTCGACGACAGCGAACGGGCCGAATTGGCCGCTATCTTCCCGCGCGCCACCGGCGTTCGCCACGTCACCGCAAGCCGGGGCTACGACACGGCCCGTTGGGCCGGGTTCGAGGGACTGGTTGACCTGTCCATCGACGTGAGCGACATCAAGGGCAAGGTCCGCAAGATCGTGCCGGCCATCAAGGCTGCCGCCGAAAAGGTCGCCGAAGAGGCCAAGGCGATGCTGGAGCAGGAGGCCGATGCCTTCGACGCAGCCATGATCGCCAGCCCCGATTTCATCAAGTGGTCGGCCGGCGCTGTGAAGGCCACGCAGGCACTGCGCAAGGCGCTCGCTGCCGCAGATGCAGAGCTCAGCGACAAGCAGGAACAGATGCTGGTCGAGCTCGAAGAGCTGTCGCTGTCCATCACCAACGACAAGCCGGCCCTCGACCGGGCGAAGGCCTGGGTCATCGAGAAGCTGCCTCGCTTCATCTACGTCGACGAATACCCGGCGCTGCCCGGCCGCCAGAACCTTGCCGACTACCTCGTGCGCAAGGGCTGGGGGCAGGCCACGCCCGAGCAGCAGAGCTTCGAGAAGCTGTGCAAGGTCGCGGGGCTCGACCCGCAGCAACTGCAGGACCTGCTGGAAAAGAACGACCAGGCCACGCGCAACCAGCTCGCCAATCGCGCCGGCTCGGTGGTCACTGCCGAGATCCGCCGGCTCTGGAAGGACCGCGCGCTCAAGGTTCGCTTCAACCTCGACGGGCAGCACCTGGACACGATGGTGTCGGACCCGAACGGCAGCTACGAGGTGGAAGTGAATCTCGATGAGCGCAGCCGAGGCTTCCAGTGGTTCTTCTCGTTCTACATTGCCTTCTTCGCGGACACGAAGGGCGGTCGCGCTGAAGACGCCATCCTGCTGCTGGACGAGCCGGGGCTGCACCTGCACCCGCACTCGCAGGCCGATCTGCTGGCGCATTTCGAGAAGGACTTCGGCAACCAGATCATCTACACCACGCATTCGCCGTTCATGGTGCCGACGCACCGGATCGACGCGGTGCGCACGGCGAGCCTTGATGAGGCTCGCGGCACCACGGTGAGCAATACCGCTGAAGGCGATGAGCGCACGCTGTTCCCGCTGAAGGCTGCGCTGGCTCTGAGCCGGATCGCGGGCGAGCCGGTGAAGCCGGAGCCTGTGAAAGCGGCGGCTGCGAAGGCGGAGCCGACGAAGGCTGTGCCTGCAAAGGCTGTTGCTACGGAGGGAGCAAAGCCTGCCAAGGCAGTGAAGCCCGTTGAAGTGGTGGCCGTTGCCGAGATCGCACCGGTTGCAGCGCCTGTCGCGGCGCCAATGCCAGCGCCAGCGAAGCAGGAGCCTGCGAAGCCGGTGGTTGTGGAGAGCGCAAAGCCCGCTGCCGAAACGGCACCTGTTGCCATGGCTGTACCGGTCGCCGCGCCCGCCGAAGCCGTGGTTGCCGTGGCGCCAGAGCCCGTGAAGCCGGTGGTCGCTGAGAGCAGCGTGCCGACCGAGACACCGGCCAGCGTTGCGAGCGAACAGGCGGACAGCGAACTCACTCAGGCCGCGTAGAGAGCGTTCTAGCGCCCAGGCGACGCATCTGGGTCGTTGAACATGTGCTCGCTCGCGAAGTCCACGAAGGCCCGCACCTTCGGCGACAGCTGGCGACTCGAAGGCCACAGGGCCGAGAACTGCCCGTTGCGCACGAGGTGCGTGGCCAGCACGCGCTGCAGTTCGCCACGGCGAAGCGAATCGCGCGCGAGAAAGTCCGGCATGTAGGCCACGCCGAGGCCGGCCACGGCCGCGCCGAGCATGGCTTCCATGTTGTTGCAGATCAGGCCGGGCGGCAGTTGCGCGGGCAGGCCTGGCAGGTCCCAGTCCTCGATCTTTCCGCCGGTCACGAACTTGTAGCGCAGGCAGCTGTGCTGCGCGAGATCGGCCGGCACCTGCGGCACGCCGTGGCGTGCGAGGTAGTCCGGCGAGGCCACGAGCACGAAGCTGAACGGGCCGAGCCGGCGCGCCACGAGCTGCGAGTCGACCAGCTCACCGCTGCGGATCGCCACGTCCACGCCTTCGGCGATCACGTCGACCAACCGGTCGTTGAAGTCGAGGTCGAGTTCGATCTCGGGAAAGCGTGCCTTGAAGGCCGGCAGCATCGGCAGCAGGAAGCGGTAGCCGATGGTCGGCAAGCTCACGCGCAGGCGGCCGCGCGGCGCCGCAACGGCGTCTTGCATCATGGCGCGCGCATCGTCCAGCTCGTCGAGGATGCGGCGGCAGCGCTCGTGGAACATCGCGCCTTCCTGCGTCAGGTGCACATGCCGCGTGGTGCGGTTGAAAAGCCGCAGGCCGAGCTGCTGTTCGAGCCGCGCCACGTTCTTGCCGACCGCCGATGCCGAGATGCCCAGCAGCCGGCCGGCCTTGGCAAAGCTGAGCAGGTCGGCCGCCCGCACGAAGGATTCGAGTCCGCTGAAGCTGTCCATGGATGGTCTGATTAACAACCTTTGGTTGGGAGTTTGAGGATCAATGGCGCTATTTTCATTCCATTGAATCCTTTCTATCTTCTCTTCACGCCCGGCCGCCGTTGCCGATCTGTTTCTCCCTTCTGCGTGAAAGCCTTCCTGCGATGTCCTCGTCTTCCAACAAGAACTGGCTGCTGGCCGCCGTCTGCCTGGCGGCGCTGGGCATGCCGCTGAGCTTCACGGGGCCAGCGGTGGTGCTGCCCGCGATCCGCGAGGCGCTGGGCGGAAGCCCGGTGCAACTCAACTGGGTGACCAACGCCTTCATGCTGAGCTTCGGCGCCACGCTGATGGCGGCCGGAGCGCTGGCCGATGCCTATGGACGCAAGCGCGTTTTCTTGCTGGGCCTGGCGGTGGTCGCATTGAGCAGTTCGCTGCTGACACTCGCACCGGGCATCGTCGCCTTTGACCTCGCACGCGCGCTGCAAGGGCTGGGGTCGGCGGCGGCGTTCGCGGCCGGTACTGCAGCGCTCGCGCAGGTGTTCGATGGCGCAGCCCGCACGCGGGCCTTCAGCCTGATCGGCACTTCGTTCGGCGTGGGCCTGTCGTGCGGCTCGATTCTTTCGGGCTGGCTCGCCGAATCCTTCGGATGGCAGGCGGTGATGCTCAGCCCCGGCGGGGTCAGCCTCGTCGCGCTGTGCATCGCTTCGATGAGCATGCGCGAGTCGCGCAACCCGAGCGCGATGGGCCTGGACATGCCGGGCACGGTCAGCTTTACCGCCGCATTGAGCCTGCTCACGCTGGGCGTGCTGCAGGCGCCCGACAGCGGCTGGGGCAGCCCGTGGGTGATCGGCGCGCTGGCGGGTGCGGTGCTGATGGGCGCGGCCTTCATCGCCATCGAGCGGCGCGTGGCGCATCCGATGCTCGACCTGTCGCTGTTCCGCTTTCCGCGTTTCGTCGGCGTGCAACTGCTGGCAGCCGCGCCGGCCTATGGCTTTGTCGTGCTGCTGGTGCTGCTGCCGATCCGCTTCATCGGGCTCGAAGGGCGCAGTGCGCTGGAAGCGGGCGGCTTCATGTTCGCGCTGTCGGGGCCGATCCTCGTGGTGCCGACGCTGGCGGCGTGGCTTGCGCATCGCTACTCGGCGGGCGTGATCTCGGCCGTGGGCCTGCTGGTGTGCGCGGTGGGGTTGTTCTGGCTGAGCCGCTGCGCGCCGGGCACGCCGCTGCACGACATCGTTTGGGCGCTGCTGCTGATCGGCGCGGGCATCGGCCTGCCGTGGGGGCTGATGGATGGCCTGGCCGTGAGCGTGGTGCCGCGCGAGCGGGCAGGCATGGCCTCGGGCATCTTCAACACCGTGCGGGTGGCGGGGGAGGGGATTGCGCTGGCGCTGGTGGGAGCGGGGCTCACAGCATTGGTGACGCGGCAACTGGGATCGTTTTCAGCCGCGTCGCAGGCGGCGCAGCGCGTGACGACGGGGGATCTGTCGCAGGCTTTGGCGCTGTTGCCCGGTGTGGACCGTGCGGCGCTGCTGCATGCGTACGGCGCGGCGTTCGGCACGTTGCTGTGCGTGCTGGCGGGGGTGACTGTGTTGACTGCGCTGGTGGTGTTCGTGTTCTTGCGTGGGGAGACGCATGCGGTGGCGAGCGCTGTGGCGTTGGAGTCGCCGGCCTGTTGATGGGCACTGTCTTGCTCCTTCCCCTTCCGGGGGAAGGCTGGGATGGGGGCACGCGGCCTTGGCAAGGCCGCTGCGGGTTGTTGTGCCGCTGGCCCCACCCCGACCCTCCCCCGGAAGGGGAGGGAGCAAGGCAACAGGGTCAGGACTCCGCAGCCGCGAAAATGTCCCGCAGCCACTGCGTGAACACCCGCACGCGCGACGACAACTGCCGGTTCTGCGAATACAGCACCGACACCGGCATCGGCGGCGGGGCGAAATCGGCCAGCAGCACCTTCAGCCGCCCGTCCGCGAGTTCGTTGGCCACGCGGTAGCGCGGGACCTGCACCAGCCCGAGGCCCGCGACGGCCGAGCCGGTGTAGAGGTCGGCACCGGTCACCGAGACGATGGCGCCGAGCTGTACGTTCGTCACCCGCCCATCGACGGTGAACTCGAGCGGCACCGCCTTGCCCGTGCCGCTCGAGATGTAGTGGATGGCGCGGTGCGTCGCCAGCGCTTCGATGCTGTCGGGCTCGCCGTGCGCCGCCAGATAGGCCGGGCTCGCGACGGTGACCTGCGGCAGCAGCGCCACGCGCCGTCCGACCATCGACGAGTCCTGCAGGTTGCCCGCGCGCAGCACGCAGTCGACGCCTTCGCGCACAAGGTCGACCAGCCGGTCGTCCTCGCCGATGTGCAGTTCGAGCCCGGGGTAGCGCGCCAGGAAATCGGGCAGCGCGGGCACGACGAAATGGCGCGCCAGCGTGCCCTGCAGGTTCACGCGCAGCAGGCCCTTGGGCGCCTCGTCGCGAAACAGGCCCTCGGCTTCTTCCACGTCGGCCAGCAGGCGCACGCAGCGGCGGTAGTAGGCCTCGCCGTCGGGGGTGAGGCGCACGGTGCGCGTGGTGCGCTCCAGCAGCCGCGTGCCGATGCGTTGCTCCACGCGCTTGATGAGGTTGGTGACGGTGGCGCGCGGGATCTGCAGGTCTTCCGATGCCTGCGTGAAGCTCTGGCGCTCGGCGATCCGCACGAAGGCCTGCATTTCCTGGAAGCGGTCCATGGCGCGGGTCCCTCGTTAATTATTGAAGTAAATGGAATGGTAATGGCGATTTACGGCTGATTATCTTTTGAATGGAACGATCGAAGATTCGCTCACCCATCCACCACTGCAAAGGAAACGCCCCATGAACCAGCCCATTCACACCAAGGTAGCCATCGTCACCGGCGCATCGCGCGGCATCGGCGCCGCCGTTGCGCAACGCCTCGCACAAGACGGCTTTGCCGTCGCCATCAACTACGCGTCGAGCCCGGCACAGGCCGATGCGCTGGTTGCCGAACTCACCGCTGCAGGCGCCCGTGCGATGGCCATCAAGGCCGACGTGGCCAGCGCCGGCGAAGTGCGCGCCATGTTCGACGCCGTCGAAGCGCAGCTTGGCAAGGTCGACGTGCTGGTCAACAACGCCGGTGTGCTCAAAACTGTGCCGTTGGCCGAGCACACCGATGCGCTCTACGACCAGACCTTCGACATCAACGTGCGCGGCACCTTCAACACGCTGCGCGAGGCTGCCACCCGGCTCAACGAGGGCGGGCGCATCGTCAACTTCTCCAGCACCACGCTGGCGCTGAACATGCCCGGCTACGCGATCTACAACGCCACCAAGGCGGCGGTCGAGGCCTTCACGCATGTGTTCGCCAAGGAGCTGCGCGGGCGCAACGTCACGGTGAACGCGGTGGCGCCCGGCCCGATCGCCACTTCGCTGTTCCTCGACGGAAAGACCGAAGAGCAGATCCAGGCCTTCGCCAAGATGCCGCCGCTGCAGCGCCTGGGCCAGCCCGGGGACATTGCTTCAGTGGTGTCGTTCCTTGTCGGTCCGGATGCGGGCTGGGTCAACGGACAGATCCTGCGGGCCAATGGCGGCGTGGCTTGAGTCCCTTCCTTCTTTTTCCCTTCGGAGAAACACCATGCAAAAGCAAATCATCCTGGTCACAGGTGCCGGCACGGGCATCGGCAAGCTCACGGCCCAATCTCTGGCTGAAGCCGGCCATGTGGTCTACGCGTCGATGCGAGACATTGCGGGACGCAACAGCGGCCGTGCCACTGAACTGCGTGCCCTGGCTGCGGCCAAGGGTCTCCAGTTGCATCCGCTCGAACTCGACGTGCTGTCGCAGGCATCCGCCGATGCAGCCGCAGCGACCATCGTTCGCGAGCAGGGTCACCTCGATGTGGTGATGCAGAACGCAGGCCATCTCGTGGTCGGACCGACCGAGGCCTTCACGCCGGAAGAAATCATGAAGGTGTTCGACACCAACGTGCTCGGCGCCCAGCGCGTGAACCGTGCGGTGTTGCCATTCCTGCGCAAGCAGGAGTCGGGGCTGATGCTTTGGATCAGCAGCACGACCACCAAGGGCGGCTTTCCGCCGTTCATGGGCCCTTACGGCGCGGCCAAGGCGGCGATGGATTCGCTGGCCGTGACGCTGGCCTACGAGATCGCGCGCTTCGGCGTCGAGACCTCGATCGTTGTGCCGGGTGCGTTCACAAAGGGAACCGACCACTTCCCGAGCGCAGGCAAGCCGGCCGATGCGGCCACCGCTGCCGCCTACAGCCGCTACGACGGCGTGATGGACCAGATCGGCGAGCGCCTGTCCGCGCTGACGCCCGACCACGCCGACCCGCAAGCGGTGGCCGACGACATCGTCCGCATCGTGGGCCTGCCGGCCGGCACGCGGCCAATGCGTTCGCTGATTGACTTCGTGGGCGACGGTGCGACCGAGGTGTTCGAGGTGTCGGAGCGCGTGCGCGTCGAGTTCGCCAAGCGCATCGGCATGGGCGACCTGCTCGAAGCGAAGGTTCGGCGCTGAGCGGGGCGTCACAAAAGTGCGGATGGTCTTCCTGTCCAATAGCGGCATGGAAAACCAATCGAACGAACTCGCAGAGCGCGTGACCGAGCTCGAAATCAAGTCGAGCTACGCCGAAGACCTGCTGGACCAGTTGAACATGACGATCTACCGCCAACAGCAGCAGATCGACAGCCTGATCCAGCAGGTTGCGCATCTCCGGCAGCAGAGCCAGAACGCATCACAGGACGGCTCCGGCGGCAATCCGCGTGACGAGCTGCCGCCGCATTACTGAGGGCCTGTTTGCGGTCTGTCTGGAGTGCGTTGCTTCCGCGCTGCTGTTCAGGGCGACGCTCACGCCGACACGGTGCTCTTTTTCGCGAATGTCCCCCGCTTCGCTCCTCCTTTATTTAGCTAAAAAGAGCCCCGTATCGACGTGAGCGCTCAGAGCGGTCGTTGATCGCAGGATCAATCAGAGCGTGCCCCTGTGTGAATGACGCCAGGTGCTCCCCGCAGCGAAATAAAGGAGGAGCGAAGCGGGGGACATTCGCGGAGGGGAGCACCCGGTGTCATTCGCACGCACCCCGAATGAACCCACGCAGCGCACCCCACCCGACAGTCACCTACACGGCCCTGAACGGACCGTAAACAGACTCAAGGAACGATCAGCCGTGCGAATGCCAGAGCACTGCAAAGAAGTGGCAAGTGCTGCCTGCCAGCACGAACAAGTGCCACACCGAATGGGCGTAGCGCACCTTGTTGTCGAACAGGAACACCACCGCGCCGGCCGTGTAGAACAGCCCACCGGCCACCAGCCAGCCCAGTCCCGCCGCTGACATGCGCTCGTACAGCGGCACCGCCGCCATCAGCGCCATCCAGCCCATCGCTACATAAAGCCCGGTCGACCACAGCGGGTGCTGCAGCCGGTTGAACAACTTGGCGCTCACGCCCAGCACGGCCGCTGCGCAGATCGCGCCGAACAGGGTCCAGCCCAGCGGCCCGCGCAGCACGCCGAACAGAAAGGGCATGTAGCTGCCCGCGATGAACAGGTAGATGGCCGCATGGTCCAGCCGGTTGAACCAGGCCTTGGCGCGGCCCATCGGCAGCGCGTGGTACAGCGTCGAGATCAGGTACAGCACGATGGCCGTGCCGGCGAACAGGCAGGCGCCTACGATGCCCGCGGCTTGGCCCTTCTGCGAGGCGCTGTAGACCAGGATCGGAAGCGAGGCAATGGCGAGCACCAGGCCCAGGCCATGGCTCAGCGCATTGAAGAGTTCTTCCATCGCCGTCTGGTCGCGCGCCACCAGAACGGGGGCACGGGGCGAAGGGTGCGTCTGTGAAGGTGCAGTCATCAGGAGCGAAACCTCATGAAAAATGGATTGCGGCGTCAAGCTTGCCAGAACTGCGCGGTGCGTTCTGTGCGCTTGACCAGCTTGCGATCAAGGACTTCTCCGGTCGTTCCCGATCGAGGGGCCTACTTGACCTGCTGCTTGCCCAGCTTGCGCGCCAGCGTGCGCCGGTGCATGCCGAGCCTGCGCGCGGTTTCGGAAATGTTGAAGCCGGTTTCGGCCAGCGTCTCGTGGATGCGTTCCCATTCGAGCGTCTTGATCGAGGTCGAGCGGTTGGTCAGCTCCACCTCGATGGTGCCGGTGGCACGCCCGAAGGCGGCTTCGATGTCGTCGGTGTTCGAGGGCTTGGCCAGGTAGTGGCAGGCGCCCAGCTTGATGGCTTCCACGGCGGTGGCGATGCTGGCAAAACCGGTCAGCACCACGATCAGCATCTTGGCGTTGTGCCGGTGCAGCATCTGCACGCAGGCCAGGCCCGAGGCTTCGCCGTTGAGCTTGAGGTCGACCACCGCGTAGCCGGGCGAACGGGTTGCGAGCAGCGTCTCGACCTCTTCGAGGTTGCTCGCATGCGTGACCGTGTAGCCCCGGCGCTCGAAGGAGCGGCCCAGCGTGCGCGCGAAGGCATCGTCGTCCTCGACGATCAGCAACTGGCGCTCGGCTTCGGTGTCAGTCATGGCCTTTGCACTTCGATGGTTTCGCTTTCCACGTCTTCGTCTTCTTCCTCTTCTTCTTCCAGCACGATGGCCGCCAGCGGCAGCGTGATCTTCACGATGGCACCGCCTTCGGGGCGATTGCCCGCGGCCACGCGGCCGCCCACGGTACGCGCGACGTTGACGACCAGGAACAGCCCGAGCCCGCCGCCGGGGCGACCCTTGCTCGACTGGTAGGGCTTGCCGAATTCCTTCAGGATGCCCGGCAGGAAGCCGGGGCCCGCGTCGCTGACCGTGATGGTCAGTGTGTCGCCGTCATGTGCCGCCTCGAGGCGCAGCCAGTGCGGCGAAGCCTCCAGGGCATTGTCGAGCACGTTGCAGATCATCTGCTTGAGCGCCGAGTCGGAAACCATGGGCAGGTCGTGTCCGAAGCGGTTCTCGTAGTCGAAGTCTTCCACCGGGCGCGTGGTGCGCCATTCCTCGACCAGGTCGTCCAGGAAGGTGCTCACGGTGGTTTCTTCGGATGACTCGCCGCGCGCCTCGCCGGCCGACAGCAGGATGCCGCTCACGATGCTCTTGCAGCGCTGGATCTGCAGTTCCATCTCGGCCACCTCGGTCAGCAGCTCGGGGTCGGAGCTGAAGTGCGGCAGCCGGCGCCAGTCGCCCAAAATCACCGCCAGCGTGGCGAGCGGCGTGCCCAGCTCGTGCGCGGCGCCCGAGGCCAGCAGGCCCATGCGCACGATGTGTTCTTCTTCCGAGGCGCGCTGGCGCAGGTCGGCCAGCCGCGCGTCGCGTGCGCGCAGGTTGCCGCTGATGCGGGTGATGAAGATCACCAGCAGCGACGCGTTGAGCGCAAAGCAGATCAGCATGCCCTGGATGTAGGGGCTCCACAGGCCGCGGTTGTGGTCCAGCGGCAGTGCGAGTGGGCGCGAGAACAGCGCCAGCAGTGCAAAGCAGAAGCTCGTGACCACCACGATGGTCCAGGTCGACCAGGCCTTCAGCAGCACCGCGCCCAAGATAACCTGCAGCAGGTACAGGAACACGAAGGGGTTGGTCGCGCCCCCGCTCAGGTAGAGCTGGGCAGTCAGCATGGCCACGTCGACCAGCAGCGCAAGGAACAGCTCGCCATTGGTCACGCGGCGGTGGGTGCGCGAGCGCAGCAGGCTCACCACATTGAAGAGCGCCAGGCATGTCAGCACCTGCAGCATGTGGTCCAGCGGCAGGCGGATGCCGAAGCCGTAGTGCACGACCAGGATGGTCACGACCTGCCCGACCACCGCGAACCAGCGCAGCTGGATCAGCTGCTGCATGTTCTTGTGGCCGGTGGCGTTGTCCAGGCTCGCGACCCCGGCGCGGGGCGCGTGCAGTTCCCCCGCGATCGCGACGGCTTCAGTCGCGGCGGGCATCTTGGGTGGGGCTGGCGTCGGCATGGGCTGCATTTTCGTCGCTGCCGTGATTGCCGCCGTTCAGGCCCCGCCGGCGCCGTTCGTCGCGCCACACGAACCATGCCGCGCCCAACACCATCAACGCCAAGCCGTACCAGGTCAGGGCGTAGACGAGGTGGCTGTTGGGAAAGGCGATGACCGTCAGGCCGCCAGCGGGCCAGGCAGAGGCGGCATCGCCGGCGCCTGGCGAAGAGGGGGCGGCCTCGGCATCGACGAAGTAGGGCGCCACGTCATGCAGGCCGCGCGCAGCGGCAATGGCCTGCACGTCGCGCGAGAACCAGCGGTCGGCCGCCGGGTCGTTCTTGCGCAGGAAGCCGCCCGTGGGTTCGGTGATGCGCAGCAGGCCGGTGACGGTGGTCTCGCCCTTCGGTTCGGGGGCGGTGCGGGCCGCGCGTTCTCGCGCCTCGGGCGGCACGAAGCCGCGATTGACCAGCACGACGGTGCCGTCGGCGGCTTGCAGCGGCGTCAGCACCCAGAAGCCGGCACCGAGCCGGGTGCTGGCCTGCACGAGGGTTTCCTTGTCGTGGAGAAAAGTGCCGGCGATGCGCAGTTGCCGGTATTCGTCATTGGCCGCGTTGATCTGCGGCCAGGTTTCCCGCCCAGGGGCCGTGGCGGCCGGGGCATGCACGCGCAGGTCGACGCGGGCAATGAGATCGAGCTTCCAGGCCCTGCGCTCGACCTGCCAGGTGCCGAGCGCCAGGAATCCGGCGAAGGCGGCGGCCAGGAAGACCGCCAGTGCCACCAGCCCGGCCACGGAGCGCTTGTTGCGGCCGGTGGCTGCGTTGCCGCTGTTGTCGTCGCGGCAGTGGACTGGCGGCGAGGGCGTCAAGGCATGTTCTTCATGTCGTGCATGGACGGCATCATGTTGGTGTTCATGTGGTACATGACCCACAACGAGCCGGCCAGGGTGATGACCACCACCACGATCGTGAAGATCAGCGCCAGCATGTTCCAGCCGCCTTCGGACTTGGCGTCCATGTGCAGGAAATAGATCATGTGGACCACGATCTGCACCATGGCGAAGCCCAGCACGATCAGCGCGGTGGTGTTGGGCTTGTCGAAGACCTTGGCCATCACCAGCCAGAACGGAATCGCGGTCAGGATCACGGCCAGCACGAAGCCGGTCATGTAGCCCTTGAAGGTGCTGTGGCTCACCGGGCCGTCGTCATGGTCGTCATGGCCATGGGCACCGTGGCCGGCGGTTTCGATATGCGCGCTCATTGCAGCGATCCCATCAGGTACACGAAGGAGAAGACGCCGATCCAGACCACGTCCAGGAAGTGCCAGAACATCGA
Source organism: Variovorax sp. PAMC26660 (assembly GCF_014302995.1). Classification (NCBI taxonomy): domain Bacteria; kingdom Pseudomonadati; phylum Pseudomonadota; class Betaproteobacteria; order Burkholderiales; family Comamonadaceae; genus Variovorax; species Variovorax sp. PAMC26660. The sequence continues at coordinate 942,129 of NZ_CP060295.1, read as the reverse complement.
CAGGCACATCAGGCGGCGGCGGTTGGCGGCGGTGAAGCCGTGCTTGGGCAGCTGGACCATCAGCACGATGAGCCAGACGATGCCGAAGGTCACGTGCAGGCCGTGGGTGCCCACCAGTGCGAAGAACGACGACAGGAAGGCGCTGCGCTGCGGGCCCGCGCCTTCGTGCAGCAGGTGCGCGAATTCATACAGCTCCAGGCCGATGAAGCCTGCGCCCAGCAGGCCGGTGATGGCCAGCCAGATCAGCACGCCGCGCATGCGCTTGCGCTGCATCTCGAGCATTGCGAAGCCGTAGGTGATCGACGAGAGCAGCAGCAGCGAGGTGTTGATGGCCACCAGCGGCAGGTCGAACAGGTCGGCGCCCGAGGGACCGGCCGCGTAGTTGCGCCCCAGCACGCCGTACACCGCGAACAGGCAGGCGAAGACGAGGCAGTCGCTCATCAGGTAGAGCCAGAACCCCAGCAGGGTGCCGTTCTCCGGATGGTGGTCCTCGTTGCGGACGTTGAACAGCTCGAACGCCGGAGCGCCCGATGCGTTGCGGGAGGGGAGAGCAGTGCTATTAGACATGGGCAGCCAGGAGGCGCGTGCGCGCGTCTTCGGTGCGAACGACTTCTTCCGCAGGGATGTGGTAGTCGCGCTTGTAGTTGAAGGTATGGACGATCACGGCGGCCAGCATGGCGACGAACGCCAGGCCCGCCACCAGCCACATCGCCCAGATCAGCGCGAAGCCGCAGGCCGCGGCCAGTGCCGCGATGATGAAGCCGGCTGCCGTGTTCTTGGGCATGTGGATCGGCGAGAAGCCGTCCACCGGACGCTGGTAGCCGCGGGCCTTCATGTCCGACCAGGCGTCGTTGTCATGAATGCGCGGCGTGAAGGCGAAGTTGTAGGCCGGCGGGGGCGACGAGGTCGACCATTCCAGCGTGCGGCCATCCCACGGATCGCCCGTGGTGTCGCGCAGCGAGTCGCGGCGGATGTAGCTCACCACCAGCTGGATGATGAACGATGCAATGCCCAGCGCGATCAGCACGGCGCCGAAGGCGGCGACCTGGAACCAGATCTGCAGCGACATGTCCTGGAAGTGGCTCATGCGGCGGGTGACGCCCATCAGGCCCAGCACGTACAGCGGCATGAAGGCGAACCAGAAGCCGATGATCCAGAACCAGAACGAGCACTTGCCCCAGAACGGGTCGAGCTTGTAGCCGAAGGCCTTCGGATACCAGTAGGTGATGCCCGCCAGCATGCCGAACAGCACGCCGCCGATGATCACGTTGTGGAAGTGGGCGATCAGGAACAGGCTGTTGTGCAGCACGAAGTCGGCCGGGGGCACCGCGAGCAGAACGCCGGTCATGCCGCCGATCACGAAGGTGATCATGAAGCCGATGGTCCACATCATGGGCAGCTCGAAACGGATGCGGCCGCGGTACATGGTGAAGAGCCAGTTGAAGATCTTCGCTCCCGTCGGGATCGAGATGATCATCGTCGTGATGCCGAAGAACGAGTTCACGCTGGCGCCAGAGCCCATGGTGAAGAAGTGGTGCAGCCACACGAGGTACGACAGGATGGTGATCACGACCGTGGCATACACCATCGAGGCGTAGCCGAACAGGCGCTTGCCGGAGAAGGTCGAGACCACTTCCGAGAAGATGCCGAAGGCCGGCAGGATCAGGATGTACACCTCGGGGTGGCCCCAGATCCAGATCAGGTTCACGTACATCATGGCGTTGCCGCCAAGGTCGTTCGTGAAGAAGTTGGTGCCGACATGGCGGTCGAGCGTCAGCAGGGCCAGAACGGCGGTCAGCACGGGGAAGGCGGCGACGATCAGCACGTTGGTGCACAGGGCGGTCCACGTGAACACCGGCATCTTCATCATCGTCATGCCGGGTGCGCGCATCTTCACGATGGTTGCCAGCAGGTTGACGCCAGAGAGCAAGGTTCCGACCCCCGCTATCTGCAATGACCAGATGTAGTAGTCGACCCCCACGTCAGGGCTGAAGAGAATGCCCGACAGCGGCGGGTAGGCCAGCCAGCCGGTCTTGGCGAACTCGCCGACGAACAGCGAGGCCATCACGAGGCCGGCGCCGAAGGTGGTCATCCAGAAGCTGAAGTTGTTCAGGAACGGGAAGGCCACGTCGCGCGCGCCGATCTGCAGCGGCACCACGAAGTTCATGAGGCCCGTGACCAGCGGCATTGCCACGAAGAAGATCATGATCACGCCGTGGGCGGTGAAGATCTGGTCGTAGTGGTGCGGCGGCAGGAAGCCGGCGTTGTCGCCAAAGGCAAAAGCCTGCTGGGCACGCATCATGATGGCGTCGGAGAAGCCGCGCAGCAGCATCACCAGACCCAGGATGATGTACATGATGCCGATCTTCTTGTGGTCGATGCTGGTGATCCAGTCGCGCCACAAGGGGGCCCACAGCTTGAAGTAGGTCAGCGCGCCGAGCACGGCGAGCCCGCCGAGCGCTACGGCGATGAAGGTCACGAGCAGGATGGGCTCGTGAAGGGGAATCGCCTCCCAGGTGAGGCGGCCGAAGACGAGCTTCGTCAGGTCAAGGTTCTCGAGCATCGTCATTCTTCGGTAGTGCACATCGCCGTGACGTACTTGCGTTTCGGCGAATTGAGGGTGTCGGGCTGCCAGGTTTGCATGGTGGCTACGTTGAAGGCGCCGGGCTTGCCCAGTCCGCCGTCGGCATCGATGGCCATCATTTGCTTCATGCACATCTTGTTGCGGTCGACGCAACGGTTGAGGATGGCGTCATACAGGTCGGCGGGCACGGAGGCGTAGTGGCGCACCGCCTCGCGTTCGCTGGGCACTTCGAGCTTCTGGTAGCCCTCGCGGGTCAGCTCGCCTTCCTTGCCGGTCTTGACCTTGGCGACCCATTGGTCGAAGTCGCCGTGGCTCAGGCCGTGGAACTTGAAGCGCATGCCCGAGAAGCCGGCACCGCTGTAGTTGGCGGAGAAGCCTTCGAACTCGCCCGGCTTGTTGATCACCGCGTTCAGCTTGGTTTCCATGCCCGGCATGGCGTAGATCTGGCCGGCCAGCGCGGGGATGAAGAAGGAGTTCATGACCGAGGACGCCGTGATCTTGAACATGATCGGGCGGTCCACCGGGGCGGCCAGCTCGTTCACCGTGGCGATGCCCTGCTCGGGGTAGATGAAGAGCCACTTCCAGTCGAGCGCCACCACTTCGACCACCAGCGGCTTGGTGTCCGCGGGAATCGCGCGCTGGGCGTCGATGCGGCGCAGCGGCTGGTACGGGTCGAGCGTGTGGGTGCTGATCCAGGTGATCGCGCCCAGCGCGATGATGATGAGCAGCGGTGCCGCCCAGATTGCCAGTTCGAGCTGGGTCGAATGGTCCCAGTCGGGGCTGTACGTGGCTTCCTTGTTCGACTGGCGATAGCGCCAGGCGAAGAAGATCGTCAGCGCGATCACCGGGATGATGATGATCAGCATCAGCACGGTCGAGACGACGATCAGTCGTCCTTGCTGATTGGCGATGTCGCCGGAAGGGTTCATCAACACCGTGTTACAGCCCGCCAGGAGGATGGCGGGGAGCAAAAGGAGTGATCGGCGAAGGTTCTTGAGGATGTGCATGCCGAGAAAAGAGGTGCGAGGACGGCGCGAAAAGACCCCACAATCTACGCCCGAAGACGGGTTTCGCCTATTGGACGTTTTGTCCTATGGCGGTAAACAGGTTTCGGTGCGACGCTACAGGTTGTCCAGAATCTTATGTGTCGCGTTGTGAAGTGACACCCGAATTACAGCAAGCCATGACGACGTCCAGCATCAGTCCACAAGGCGCGGAGCCTGTGCCGCACTCGCCCGAACGCGGGCCCCGGCAGGGTGACGCCGACCATTCGCACATCGCCCCCGGCGAAATCGCGGTCGGCGTGATCATCGGCCGCGCCTCCGAATATTTCGACTTCTTCGTCTACGGCATCGCCTCGGTGCTGGTGTTCCCGGCAGTCTTCTTCCCGTTCGAGCAAAAGCTCGAAGGCGTTCTTTATTCGTTCCTGATCTTCTCCTTCGCCTTCATCGCCCGTCCCTTCGGGACTGTCATCTCGATGGTGATCCAGCGACGATTCGGGCGAGAGGCCAAGCTGACGCTGGCGCTTTTCGTGCTCGGCACCTCCACCGCCGGCATCGCCTTCCTGCCGGGCTACGCGAGCCTTGGCTTCACGGCCATCGTGTTGCTGTCGGTCTTCCGTTTTGCCCAGGGCCTGGCGCTGGGCGGCTCGTGGGACGGCCTGCCGTCGCTGCTGGCGCTGAATGCACCGGCCAACCGCCGCGGCTGGTACGCCATGCTGGGCCAACTGGGTGCGCCCATCGGCTTCTTCATTGCCAGTGCGCTGTTTGCCTACCTGTACTCCAGCCTGCCGAGCGAGGACTTCCTCGACTGGGGCTGGCGCTACAGCTTCTACGTGGCCTTCGCAATCAACGTGGTGGCACTGTTCGCCCGCCTGCGCCTCGTGGCCACCGACGACTATGCGCGCCTGCTCGAAGAGCGCGAACTGGAACCCACCAGCGTGACCGAGCTGGTCAGCTCGCAGGGCGGCAACATCCTGATCGGCGCGTTCGCCGCGCTGGCCAGCTACGCGCTGTTCCATCTGATCACCGTGTTCCCGCTCTCGTGGATCACGCTGTACTCGGACCAGTCGGTCACCGAATTCCTCGTGGTGCAGATGATCGGCGCTGTGCTCGGTGCCGCCGGCATCGTGGCCTCGGGCCTGCTGGCCGACCGCATCGGCCGTCGCTTCACGCTGGGTGGCCTGGCCGCCGTGATCGCGGCGTTCAGTGGCTTTGCGCCGACGCTGCTCGATGGTGGCCGCGTGGGCCAGGACATCTTCATTCTGGTGGGCTTCGTGATCCTGGGCCTGTCGTACGGTCAGGCGGCCGGCGCCGTGACCTCGAACTTCGCGCCCAAGTACCGCTACGTCGGTGCAGCCCTGACGGCCGACGTGGCCTGGCTGATCGGTGCCGCGTTCGCGCCGCTGGTCGCGCTGGGCCTGTCGGCCCACTTCGGGCTGGCCTACGTCAGCATCTACCTGCTGTCGGGCGCCGTTGCCACGCTGGCGGCACTGGGCCTGAACCGGGCGCTGGTGCGCGACTGACTGACTGAGCGGCGTTGTCGCCGTTCTTTCCAAAGGGGCCTGTGGGCCCCTTTTCCATTTCCGGCGCAACGGCCGGCTCACTGGCTTAGGATTCGCCGATGTTTGCCGCCGCCATCTTCGATATGGACGGGCTGCTCATCGATTCGGAGCGGCCCATCATGGCCGCCTGGATCGAGGCGGCCCGTACGCTCGACATCGAGCTTTCGCACAGCCAGTACCTGCAGGTGGTCGGGCTGGCTACCGTGGAGTCCGAACTGATCCTGGCCTCGCTGCTGGGCGGGGCGGAGGCGTACCGCCATGCTGTGGCGCATGTCCGCCATCGCCTGCAACTGGAGCGCGTGGACGGCACGCCGCTCTTTCCCATCAAACCCGGCGCGAACGAGTTCCTGACCGCCTTGCGCGAGCGCGGCACGCGCTGCGCCGTGGCGTCGTCGTCCACCAGCGGCCAGATCCAGGCCTGCCTCGGCAGCCTTGGCCTGCTGCATCACTTCTCGGCCTTCGCGGGCGGTGACGAGGTGGTGCGCGCCAAGCCCGACCCGGCGCTCTACCGGCTCGCCGCCGAGCGGCTGGACGTGGACCCGGCGCAGTGCATCGCCTTCGAGGACAGCGAGAACGGCGCCAAGGCTGCGCTGGCGGCAGGCATGCGGGTCGTGGTCGTCCCGGACCTGAAGCATCCGCCGGCCTCGATCGTCGAGCGCGCGTTCCATGTGCTCGATTCGCTGCACGATGCGGTGGCGCATGTGCCGCGCTGGTTTCCGGTGCCACCGGCGCAGCGCGTGTGATCAGGATCGGCACGCTCTGCCATGTGGTCGACAGCTGCCTCGCGTCGCCAATGACCGAGCGTGCAGTGGGCCGCATCGTCGAAGTGGTCTCGCTGCCTGCCCTACGCGGCGCCCAGCGAGCGCTACCTGCCCGGCACCTACTACGACGTGCTGTTCGAGGGCTGGACCTTCTACTGCCGCAGCGACAAGCTCGTGCCGATCAATGACCCCGACGCGGATATCGGCCGCTGGGAGGACGAGTTCCTCGACCAGCCTGCCAACGTGCCTCAGAGCACTTCGTCGCGCAACTGCGGGAACACCTTCGACACCTTCGCGAGCAGGTAGTCGCCGTAGCGGCCGCTGAAGGCGTGCACGTTGGCGCGGTCCCAGCGCTCGGCGCTGTCGTCCAGCGCCTCGGCGCCCGCAAGCCCGTCGATGCGCTGCACGCGCGCCTCGAAGTTCGGATCGAAGAACAACGGGAACGACAGTCTGTCCCGGCCCGAGGTGTTGCGCTTCACGCGGTGAGGCGTCGACTTGTAGAGCCCGCCGGTCATGCGGTCGAGCATGTCGCCGATATTGCAGATGAACGAGCCCGGAACCGGCGGCGCATCGATCCAGCCACCTGGCGTGTGCACGGCGAGGCCGCCTACGTTGTCCTGGTGAAGAATGGTAAGCAGGCCGTAGTCGGTGTGTTCGCCCACGCCCCATTGCACGTCGAGGCCTTCGGGCACTGCTTGCGTCGGGTAGTTGAAAAGGCGGAACAGGATCAGCGGGTCGGCCGTGTACCGCTCGGCGAAATACGAAGCGGGCAGGCCGAGGCTCAACGCGATGCCTTCCATCAGCCGGTGCCCGAGCTGCGTGACGGCCGCCATGTAGTCGAGGATGGTCTCGCGAAAGCCCGGCACGTCGGGGAAGAGATTGGGCCCGTGCACCGGCGTCTTCGCCTGCACCAGCGGATGTGAGGCAGGCAGCTCGGTGCCGAGGTACAGGCCTTCCTTCCAGTCGGGCCGGCCCGAGGTCAGCTCGCCGCCGAGCGGGAAGAAGCCGCGCCATGCGCGGCCGCCCAAGGCCATGCGCCACTGCATCTTGGTTTCCTCGGGCAGCTCGAAGAACCGGTGGCTCAGGTCTTCGAGCCGCTGCACCAGCGCCGCGTCGACGCCATGACCCGTGACATAGAAGAAGCCGTGTGCGCGGCAGGCCGCACCGATCTGCGCGGCCACGCCGTCGCGTGTTGCGGTGCCGGCCACGAGCGGTGCAACGTCGATCACGGGCAGCGAGAGAAGGTCGGAAGAAGTGGTGGTCATGGTCGTGGAAAGCATCTCATGCGCCGCGCGAGAACGGCGAGCGGATGTCCGAAAGGAACTGCTGCGCGCGCGGGTGTTGCGGGCGGTTGAAGAAATCGTCGGGCGTGGCGCGCTCCAGCACCTTGCCTTCGTCCATGAAGAGCACGCGGTCGGCCACTTCGCGCGCAAAGCCCATCTCGTGCGTGACGCACACCATGGTCATGCCGTCGCGCGTGAGATCGCGCATCACCAGCAGCACCTCGCCGACCATCTCGGGGTCGAGCGCGCTGGTGGGCTCGTCGAACAGCATCAGCGGCGGCTGCATCGCGAGTGCGCGCGCAATGGCCACGCGCTGCTGCTGACCGCCCGACAGCTCGCTCGGCCACGCGTTGGCCTTGTTCGACAGGCCCACGCGGTGCAGCAGCGCCATCGCGCGCTCCTCGGCCTCCTTGCGGCTGAGGCCGCGCAACTGCATCGGCGCCATGGTGCAGTTCTGCAGCACCGTGAGGTGCGGGAACAGGTTGAACTGCTGGAAGACGAAGCCGATGCGCGAGCGGAAGGCATTCACGTCGGTGCCGGGCGCATGGATGTCCTTGCCCTCGACCAGGATGCGGCCCGACTGGATCGGCTCCAGCCGGTTGAAGGTGCGGATCAGCGTCGACTTGCCCGAGCCCGAAGGCCCGCACACGACCACCACTTCGCCCTTGTGGATGGTCTCGGTCACGTCGACCAGGGCTTGGTAGCTGCCGTACCACTTGTTGACTTTGTCGAGTTCGATCATGCGGGCACCTTGGGGGCGGTAGAGGCAACGGTAGAGAGGCCGCGTCGCGCGAGCCGGCGTTCCAACCAGTAGGCGAAGCGCGACAGGCCGAAGCACAGGATGAAATAGGTCAGGCCCAGGATCAGGTAGATCTGCGCCGGCTTGGTGAACACCTGTGTGTTGATCTGCGTCGCGATGAACGACACCTCGGCCAGCCCGATGATGTAGCCCAGCGAGGTCTCCTTGATGGTCGACACGAACTGGTTCACCAGCGACGGCAGCATGCTGCGCAGCGCCTGCGGCAGCACCACGAGGCGCATCGCGCGGAAGTAGCTCAGGCCGAGCGCCCGGGCGGTTTCCATCTGCCCGCGTGGCAGGCCCTGGATGCCGGCGCGCACGATCTCGGCGAGGTAGGCGGCGTCGAAGATCACGAGCGCGATCAGCATGGTGGTGAACTGGTCGGTCTTGATGCCGGTCACGCTGGGCAGGAAGAAGTAGGCCCAGAAGATCACCATCAGCAGCGGCAGGCCGCGCACCACGAACACGAAGCCCGTCACGGGCCAGCGCAGCCAGCGCCACGGGCTCACGCGCGCCAGGCCGAGCGCGATGCCCAGCGGCAGCGCGAGCACCAGCCCGCAGGAGGCCAGCACCAGCGTGAGCACCAGCCCGCCGAGCGGCCCCTTCGGGTACTGCCCGATGAGGAAGTAGACCCAGTAGTCGTTGATGATTTCCAGCATGCCGTGCGCCCCGTCAGATGGTTCTTACCGGGAACCGGTGCTGATACCAGGTGGCCAGCCCGGTGATCGCCAGCGACACCGTGAGGTAGGCCGCGCTCGCGAAGGCGAACGACTCGAAGCTGCGGAAGGTGGCGCTTTCCACCTGGCCGGCCTGGTACATCAGCTCGGCCACGCCGATCACGGTGGCGATGGAGGTGTTCTTCCACAGGCTCAGCGTCTGCGAGATCAGCGGCGGAATGGTCACGCGCAGCGCCTGCGGCAGCACCACGCGGCGCATGGTGGCCAGGTAGCTGAAGCCCATCGCGCGTCCGGCCTCGAACTGCACTGTGGGAATTGCGCGGATGCCGCTGCGGATGTCTTCCGCCATGAAGGCGGCCGTGTAGAGCGCCAGCGCGATCACCGCGCTGAAGGCTTCGATGTGCCCGGCATAGAGCCACTGCTTGATGCCCTCGGGCAGCAGCTCGGGCGCGCCGAAATACCAGAACAGCATGTGCGCGAGCAGCGGGATGTTGCGGATCGACTCGACGTACGCAAAGCCGAGCCAGCGCAACGCCGCGAACGGCGACAGCCGCAGCATCGCCACTGTCAGCGCGATCGGCAGCGCCAGCACCAGCGCGGCCGCGAGCAGTTGCAGCGAAAGCAGCAGGCCCGCGACAAGCATGTCGTGGTACTTGCCGGTCAGCAGCAAGGAATAGTCGAACAGGGGCATGGGGGGCGACAGTATCACCGTCGCGAGCGGTATTGGCTCCCTCCCCCGCTGGGGGAGGGTTGGGGTGGGGGCACGACGGCGATCAACGCGTCACGGCCTGCGACCTGTTCAAAGGCCGCATGCCCCCATCCCGGCCTTCCCCCAGCGGGGGAAGGAGAAACACCGGGAGGTCAGTCGATCTTGTCGGTATCGAGCTTGAAGTCGCGCGTCTGGAAGCCGGAGGCCGTGTCCGGGCCGTACCACTTGATGAAGATCTTCTGCGCCTCGCCCGACTTCTCGAGTTCGCGCAGCGTGTCGTCCACCACGGCCTTCAGGCCGGTCTCGCCCTTCTTGATGCCGATGGCCAGCGACTCGGTGCTCAGGTTCTGCTTGAGCACCACGTACTGCGCTTTCTGCGGGCCGAGCTTGGCGTAGCTGCGCAGCAGCGCGGCTTCGTCGTCCACGTAGCCCACGCCCTTGCCCTGCTGCAGCGCCTGGAAGGCCTGCTGGCTCGTGTCGAAGGTCACCACGTCGGCGGTGGGCACGGCCTTGCGGATGTTGGGTTCCTGCGTGCCGCCACGGATGGTCAGCACCTTCTTGCCGCCGAGCTGCGGTACATCGGTGATGCCGCTGTCCTTCTTCACGATGGCCTTCTGGCCGGTCACGAAGGTGGTGAGCGAGAAGTCGATCTGCGCCTCGCGCTCCTTGTTGTGCGTGAGGCCGGCCGCCACCAGGTCCACGTGGCCCTGTTGCAGCTCGGGAATGCGCGCAGCCACGGCGATCTGCTTGAGCACCGGCTTCACGCCGATCTTCTTCGCGATGGCGTTAGCCAGGTCGACTTCGTAGCCCACGATCTGGCGCGTCTTCGGGTCGATGAAGGTGGCGGGTTCGTCGGTGCCGAGCACGCCGACCACGAGTTCGCCCTTCTTCTTGATGTCGGCCAGCTGGTCGGCGTGGGCGACGGTGCCGAGCAGGAAGGTGGAAGCGGCGACGGCCGCGGCAATGAGGTTCAAGCGCATGTTCTTCTCCTTCTGGGAAAGCAAGAGCGGCACCTTATCAATAAAGCTTCAGATCATTAAATGGTCAATTCATATATCGACATGTACGTGCGGCTATGAGCGGGCGACGGCTCATGGCGGCAACTCCCATGGCATGGCTTCGTCTGTCCCGCTGCCGCCGCAATAGGGCCAAGGCTGGGTACCCCGGGTGCCGGTGTAGGAGCCGCCGAAGCTGGCGTTGAACAGGCGCCAGCTTGGTGGGGGCGGTGGCTCGTTGGCCGTGCGAAAAAGCCTGCCGATGAATGAACGTTGCCTCACAGGCGGCGGCGGTTCGACTTCAAAGATACCCAGCATGGTCTCGAGCGATTGCCGCCATTCGGGGCCTGTGCCCACCATGCCGCCGATCTGGCTGGTGTCGAGGTGGACGTACTCGAAGGGCGTCCGTGCCAGCATCGAGGCGAACTGGTTCAGCCAGACCGGGTCCATGCCTGGGAAATGCGAGATCAGCCGCGGGCGTCGCGTGTCGAGCATGGCGATGGCCTGCGCTCTCTTCTTGGCGAGGTAGGGCCAGACGTCGTCCGGCTCTTCCGACTCTCTGCGATCGGCGATGTCTTCGCCATCGAACATGGCAAGCCAGAACAGAGGCACGTGGTACTTGGAGAGCAGGTATGGAGAGGTGTCCGAAAGCTCCCCGCGCCCTGGAGGGGTCTTGACGCCCGAGAAGTACAGCTCCGAATAGTCACCCATGTCTGGCCTCGCAAAACAGATCGGTTGTGGATGTCGTTCGCGGCACCGATGGCCGCGCCGGTGGCATTCTGCCTTTGGGGATGCTGAAGGCCCCGCTTTCGGGCTGGGTTAAATTCGCGGCGCCGAAAACGCGCTCCCGCCGTTCCCCTCTGCATCTCACCCAGCGAGCTTCCCATGATCATCAAACCGCGTGTGCGCGGCTTCATCTGCATTACCACCCATCCTGTGGGTTGCGAAGCCAATGTCCGGCAACAGATCGACTACGTCAAAGCCCAGGCACCCATCTTGGGCGGACCCAAGCGGGTGCTGGTGATCGGCGCATCGACCGGCTACGGCCTGGCCGCGCGCATCACCTCGGCCTTCGGCTGTGGTGCCGACACGCTGGGCGTTTTCTTCGAGCGTGCCGGCAGCGAGACCAAGCCCGCATCGCCCGGTTGGTACAACACCGCGGCGTTCCACCGCGCCGCCACGGCCGAGGGCCGCTACGCGAAGAGCATCAACGGCGACGGCTTCTCCGATGCGGTCAAGCAGCAGACCATCGACACGATCCGCGCGGATCTCGGGCAGGTCGACCTCGTGGTCTACAGCCTGGCCGCACCGCGCCGCACGCATCCGAAGACGGGGCAGGTCTTCACCTCCACGCTCAAGCCCATCGGCAAGGCCGTCAACCTGCGCGGCCTCGACACGGACAACGAGGTCGTCAAAGAGTCGGTGCTGCAGCCCGCCACGCAGGAAGAGATCGACAACACGGTGGCCGTGATGGGCGGCGAAGACTGGCAGATGTGGATCGACGCGTTGCAAGCGGCCGGCGTGCTGGCCGACGGCGTGAAGACCACGGCCTTCACTTACCTGGGCGAGCAGATCACCCACGACATCTACTGGAACGGCTCCATTGGCGCCGCCAAGAAAGACCTCGACCAGAAGGTGCTCGGCCTTCGCGAGACGCTGGCCGAGAAGGGCGGCGACGCGCGCGTGTCGGTGCTGAAGGCGGTGGTCACGCAGGCCAGCTCGGCCATTCCGATGATGCCGCTGTACCTGTCGCTGCTGTTCAAGGTGATGAAGGAAGAGGGCACGCACGAAGGCTGTATCGAGCAGGTGCACGGCCTCTATGCCGAGAGCCTGTACGGCAATGCTCCGCACATCGACGACGAAGGCCGCCTGCGCGCGGACTACAAGGAACTGGCGCCGCAGGTGCAGGCCCGTGTGCAGGAACTGTGGCCGCAGGTGACCAACGAGAACTTGTACGAGCTGACCGATTTCGCCGGCTACAAGACCGAGTTCTTGCGGCTCTTCGGCTTTGCCGTCGAGGGCGTGGACTACGAGGCCGACGTGAATCCCGACGTGGGGATTCCGGACCTGATCCAGGTCTAGGGAGTCCACGGAGGGATACTCCCGCCCATGCAGATTCAAGAAAAACCGCCCGCCGGAACCCCCTTCGAGTGGATCGGCGGCGAACCCAAAGTGCAGGCGCTGGTCGAACGCTTCTATGACCTGATGGACCTGGAGCCGGCCTACGCGCAACTGCGCGCCGTGCACGGCACCAGCCTCGACAACGCACGCCAGCGCCTGTTCTGGTTCCTGTGCGGCTGGCTCGGCGGCCCGCAGCACTACACCGACCGCTTCGGCCATCCGATGCTGCGTGCGCGCCATATGCCGCAGGCCATTGGCGGCCACACCATCGGCATCAAGGAGCGCGACCAGTGGCTGGCCTGCATGGACCAGGCGATGGGCGAGACCGAGGTGCCCGATGCATTGCGCGAGCGCCTGCGCGGCTCGTTCTTCCAGACCGCCGACTGGATGCGCAACCGCGGCGAGTAAGCCAGACAACCAGACAACGACTCCGAAAGACTGTTCTTCATCATGAATTCCATCGTCATCATCGGTGGCGGCCACGCCGCCGCCCAGCTCTGTGCCGGGCTTGCGGAAGCCGGGCAGGGCGCGCGCGTGCACCTGGTCTGCGAAGAGGCTTGCGAGCCGTATCACCGGCCGCCGCTGTCCAAGGCATTCCTGAAAAGCGCCGAAGAAACGACGCAACCGCACAAGGCCACCGACTGGTACCGCGAAGCGGGCATCACGCTGCACCTGGGCGACGCGGCCGTGGCGATCGACCGCGAGGCGCGCACCGTCACGCTGCGCTCGGGTGCGACCCTGCCGTGGGAGCGCCTGGTGCTGGCCACCGGCACGCGCGCACGGCAGATGGCCGAACTGAAGCCGGGGCTTGAAAACGTCGCCAGCCTGCGCGCCGCCGACGAAGCGCATCGCCTGCGCGCGCGGCTTGCTTCGGCCGAACAGGTCACGGTGCTGGGCGGCGGTTTCATCGGGCTCGAAGTGGCCGCGACGGCCAAGGCACTCGGCAAGTCGGTGCAGGTGATCGAAAGCGCGCCGCGCCTGCTGGGCCGTGCCGTGTCGCCCGAACTTTCGGCGCACGTGCTTGCCACGCACCGCGCGGCAGGCATCGACATCGTGCTCGGCGCGCAGACTGGCGCGTTTGAAGTGACAGGCGACCGGCTGGTGTCGATCGAGGTCAACGGCGCGAAGCAGCCTGTGGATCTCTTGCTGCTCGGCATCGGCGCGGTGCCCGAGACGGCATTGGCGCAGGCCGCCGGCCTTGAATGTGCCGACGGCATCGTGGTCGACGGCCACATGCAGACCAGCGCGGCCGACGTGCTCGCGGTGGGCGACTGCACGCGCTTTCCGGATCGCCGCGCGGGCCGCTCGCTGCGGCTCGAATCGGTACAGAACGCCAACGACCAGGCGCGCACTGCAGTGGCCACGCTGACCGGCGCTGCGCGCACGCACGATGCGGTCGCGTGGTTCTGGTCGGACCAGGGCAGCATGCGCCTGCAGATGGTCGGGCTGATGCCGGCCGAAGGCACGCCGGGCCTGAGCAGCGTGCGCCGCCCGGGGCCCAAGCCCGAGGCGTTCTCGCTGTTCCATTACGTCGACGGCCAGCTCGTGTGCGTCGAGTCGGTGAATGCGCCGGTCGATCACATGATGAGCCGCAAGCTGCTCGAAGCCGGCCGCAGCCCCGACCCCGTGGCAATCGCCGATGCTTCAATACCACTAAAGAATCACCTGTCGTAGCCGCGCCGCAAGTCAGGGTGGATTCACCACCCTGTCACTCTGCTTTCAGAGACTGGGTCTTCCTCAAATCAGCAGGGAGACCCCTCGATGAAGAAAGCAGTGGCTGCGTCGCTTTGGCGCCTCGCCCCCATGTCCACCTGTGCCGCAGTTTTGGCCGCCGCGCTCACCGCCTGTGGTGGCGGAGGCGGAGGCGGCCCGGTCTTTCCGCCGGTCGTGCCGGTGCCTGGTCCCGCACCCGTTGCCGCAGGCACGCGCACGACGGTCGCGTTGCTGGAGACCACCGACCTGCACTTCAACGTGCGCAGCTACGACTACTTCAAGCTCGCCGAAGACAAGTCGTACGGCTATGAACGCACCGCCACGCTGATCAACGCGGCGCGCAAGGAGTTTCCGAACACGGTGCTGCTGGACAACGGCGACACCATCCAGGGCACGGCGCTGGCCGACTATGAAGCGCTGGTGAGCCGCATCCCGTGCACCCAGCCGCTGTCGATCTACAAGGTCATGAACGCCACCGGCTACGACGCCGGCACGCTGGGCAATCACGAGTTCAACTACAGCCTGGATTTTCTTAACCAGGTGATTGGCGGCGGCCTCGATGTCGAGGGCGTCGACGGCACGAAGAAGTGCGCTGGCCCGACCTTCCCCATGGTGCTGGCGAACGTGCAGAGCGTGAAGAGCGGCAAGCCGCTGCTGGCGCCCTACACCATCGTGACCAAGCAGTTCACCGCGACCGGCCCCGACGGCAAGGCCGTGACGGTGCCGATCAAGGTCGGTGTGATCGGCTTCACCACGCCCGGCATCCTGAACTGGGACAAGCGTTTCCTCGAAGGCAAGGTGAGCACCCAGGGCGCGGTGGAAGCGGCCACCAAGTACATCCCCGAGCTGCGCGCCAAGGGCGTCGATATCGTGGTGGCGCTGCAGCACGGTGGCCTCGATGCCTCGCCCTATTCGCCGACGATGGAAAGCCCTGGCCTTTATCTGTCGAAGGTGCCGGGCATCGACGCGCTGATGATGGGGCACCAGCACGGCACCTTCCCTGACCCCGGCACCAACCCGAGCTACAAGCAGCCGGGCGTGGACAACAAGGCCGGCACCGTCAATGGCGTGCCGGCCGTGATGGCCAGCTCGTGGGGCAAGGCGCTGGGCCTGATCAGGCTCGATCTTGTGTATGACGGCAAGGCCTGGAGCGTGGACAAGACCAAGACGGCCGTCGAGGTGCGCTCCACGCAGACCGGCAAGGACGGCGCAGGCAAGGCGATCTACGTCGATGCCGACCCCAGCGTTGCACCGCTGATCGAAACCCAGCACCGGGCCGCAATCACGTACGTGAAGACGCCGATCGGCAGCACCGACTTCCGCATGAACACCTACTTTGCGGACGTGGGCGATCCGGGCGCGATCCAGATCGTGAACCAGGCGCAGGCCGACTATGTGACGACCTACATCCAGGCCAACCTGCCGCAGTACGCGAGCCTGCCGGTGCTGTCGGTGAGTGCGCCCTTCAAGTCGGGCTATGAAGGCGGACGCGACTACACCGACGTGGCCGTTGGCAACCTGGCGATCTTCAACGCGGCCGACCTGTACCTGTACCCGAACACGGTGTATGCGGTGAAGGTCACGGGCGCGGAGATCAAGGGCTGGCTCGAAGCGGCGGCCAAGCGCTTCAACAAGATCAGCACTTCCGTCACGACGGACCAGCAGCTCATCAGCACCTTCCCGGGCTACAACTTCGACATGTTCACCACGCCGGACATGCAGTACGAGATCGACGTGACGCAGGACGTGGGCAGCCGCATCAAGAACCTGACGTACATGGGCGCAGCCATCGACCCGGCGAAGGAATTTGTCATCGCGACGAACAACTACCGTGCGACGAGTGGTGGGAGCTTCATTCCTGCGCTGGACGGGCGCGCGACGATCTATGCATCGCCCGATGCGAACCGCGACGTGCTGATCGCGTACATCAAGGCCAAGAAGACCATCACGCGCGCAACCAATGGTGCGGCGCGCAGCTGGCGCTTCACGCAGGTGACAACGGCGGGGAACGTGGTGTTCACGTCGGGGCAGGGGCAGTTGGGCGCGGCGACGGATGCGGGGCTCGCGAACATCTCGGTGCTGACGCCGGACGACGGCAGTGGCAAGGGCCGCTCGGTCTACAAGCTGGACCTGAGCAAGTAACCCGCATTGCTCCCTCCCCTTCGGGGGAGGGCAGGGGTGGGGGGCACGACGGCGTTGCCGCATGCGTGGCGCCTGTTCGACGGCCTGCCCCCATCCCAACCTTCCCCCGGAGGGGGAAGGAGCAAGACTCAGCGACGCACGGGCGCTAGGAGCACCACGAGGGCTCCCGCCCCGCCTTCGGCGGGCTTCGCCTGCACGAAGGCAATCACCTCGTTCTTCTGGATCAGCCAGCGCTGCGTCTTGGTCTTGAGCACCGGCTGCTTGCCGGGCGAGCCCAGGCCCTTGCCGTGCACCACGCGCACGCAACGCAGGCCTTGCTTGTGGGACGTGCGGATGAAGCCGCCGAGGGCCTCGCGCGCCTCGTCGCTGCGCAGGCCGTGCAGATCGACTTGAGCCTGTATCGACCAGTCGCCCCTGCGCAGCCGCGCGGTCACGTCGGTGCCGATGCCGGGGCGGCGAAAGCTCATGGCGTCGTCGACGTCGAGCAGCGTGGTCACGTCGAACTCGTCGGACAGCGATTCGCGCAGCACGCGCTGCTCGTCGAGCTGGTGCTGCACCGGGATCGGCGCGGGAGGCTCGGGCGTCAGTGGCACGGAGGCCTTGCGGCGCAGCGGTTCGGTGGCACCGATGGCGCGGGTGAACAGGTCTTTTTCGGCTGCGCGCCTGCGTTCGGCGGCGGCCTTCGCAGCCGCCTCGGCAGCTTCGCGCTCGCGGGTTTCGGCGAGCACGCGCTGCACCTGCTTGAGATCGGCAAGATTCTTCAGAGAAGGTGGACGCGAGGCCATCAGAGCAGTCCTTTTTCTGCCATCGAGAAACTCAACCCCGGGCTCACGATGATGTGGTCGAGCACGCGCACGTCGACCAGCGCCAGCGCGGCCTGCAGCGTCTTGGTGAGCGATTCGTCGGCGCGCGAGGGTTCGATGCTGCCGCTCGGGTGGTTGTGCGCCAGCACCACGGCTGCGGCCTGGTGGTGCAGGGCGCGCGTGACCACTTCACGCGGGTACACGCTGGTCTGCGTGAGCGTGCCGCGAAACATTTCTTCCATGGCGATCAGGCGGTGCTGCACGTCGAGGAACAGCACCGCGAACACCTCGTGCGGGCGAGCGCCGATGTGCATCTGCAGGTATTGCCTGACCGCATCGGGCGAGTCGAACACCGTGCGGTGCCGGAGCTTTTCGCCCATGGCGCGGCGCGCCAGCTCGAGCACCGCGATCAGCTCGGAGCGCTTGGCGTCGCCGCCCATGCCCTTGATGGTCTTGAGGTCGTCGGCGCGGGTGTGCAGCAGCCCCGACAGGCCGCCGAAGCGTTCGAGCAGTTGCTGCGCGAGCTGGAGCACGTTCTTGCCCGCCACGCCGGTGCGCAGCAGCAGTGCCAGCAGCTCGGCGTCGGCCAGCGCGGCGGCGCCCCGCGCGATGAGCTTTTCGCGCGGGCGGGCGTCGATTGGGAGATCCTTGAATGCCATGAAACCCTGCTGAAACCTTGGCGGATGCGGGTCGAAGTCCCGATCCTTAAAATGAGGGCCAGTTTATCGGGACACCCACCTTGTCTTTGCCCACCTCTGATGCCTCCATGTCCCATGTTGTGACTTCCGGCTCCTTCCTGACCCTGCACTACCGGCTGGCCGGTCCGGCGGGCGACATCATCAACACCTTTGCCGACAAGCCCGCGACCCTGTCGCTCGGCACCGGCGAGCTTTCGCCTGCCATGGAGCAGCGCCTGCTGGGTCTGGAAGAGGGCACGCACGCCACCTTCGAGCTGCCGGCCGGCGAGGCTTTCGGCGAGCGCAATCCCGAAATGCAGCAATGGGTGGCCAAGAAGCTGCTCGCGAAGATGGGCGATCCCGACGAGCAGTACGCCAACGGCGATGTCGTGCAGTTCCCCACGCCAGACGGCACGGGCAGCTACGCAGGCGCGGTGATCGAATCGAACGAGACCGCCGTGCGCTTCGACTTCAATCATCCGCTGGCCGGCCAGCCCGTGACCTTTGAAGTGAAGCTGATCGGAGTTCTATGACGCCCCCACGCTCATCGCTTCGCGTATCGCTGCCCCCCGAGGGGGCGCGTGTCTCCTTTGGGGCGGCCCGGCAGGAGGCACGATGAACCCCGACATCTCCGAAGTCCTCCTGGCCGAGCCGCGCGGTTTCTGCGCCGGGGTCGACCGTGCCATCGAGATCGTCGAGCGTGCGCTCGCCAAGTTCGGCGCACCGATCTACGTGCGCCACGAGATCGTGCACAACACCTATGTGGTGAACGAGCTCAAGGCCAAGGGTGCGATCTTCATCGAGGAACTGTCCGATGTGCCGCCCGGCGCCACGCTGGTGTTCAGCGCGCACGGCGTGAGCAAGGCGGTGGAGCAGGAGGCGCGCGATCGCGGCTTCGAGATCTTCGACGCCACCTGCCCGCTGGTGACCAAGGTGCACGTCGAGGTTGCCAAGCTCGCCAAGGAAGGCTACGAGTTCATCATGATCGGCCACAAGGGGCACCCCGAGGTCGAGGGCACGATGGGCCAGTTGTCCAGCGGCATCCACCTCGTGGAAGACGTGAAGGACGTGGCGACGGTGTCGCCCGGGCAGACCGACAAGCTCGCGGTCGTCACCCAGACCACGCTGAGCGTGGACGACGCAGCCGAGATCGCGGCTGCCGTGCGCGCGCGCTTTCCCAAAGTGCGCGAGCCCAAGCAGCAGGACATCTGCTACGCCACCCAGAACCGCCAGGACGCGGTGAAGATCATGAGCCCGCAGGTCGATCTCGTGATCGTGGTCGGCAGCCCCACCAGCTCCAACAGCAACCGGCTGCGCGAACTGGCCCAGCGCCTGGGCACCGAAAGCTACATGGTCGATTCGGCCGACGAGCTCAAGCCCGAGTGGTTCGACGGCAAGACGCGCATCGGACTCACGGCTGGTGCCTCGGCGCCCGAAGTGCTGGTGCGCGAGGTGATCGACCGCGTGCGCGCGCTCGGCGCGGTGTCGGTCCGCAAGATGGACGGCATCGAGGAAACCATCAAGTTCCCGCTCCCCAAGGGCCTGAAGCTCGACGACATTCCGCCCCCAGGGCACATCTCTTGAACACCATGAATACAACCAACTGGCGCTCTGAAATAGATAGCGCCATCCAAAGGCTGCGCGAGCGTTCCGGCAATTTTCTGCGTGAAACCCCGCTCTGGAAGCTGCCGGCGGCCGCGTTCGGCATCACGGTGCCGGGCGTCGAGGTCTGGCTCAAGCTCGAACACATGCAGGTCAGCGGCAGTTTCAAGGCGCGCGGCATGATGAACCGGCTGCTGGCCAACGACATCCCCGAAAGCGGTGTGGTCGTGGCATCCGGTGGCAATGCCGGCATTGCCACCGCAGCCGCAGCCAAGGCGCTGGGCGTGCGCTGCCAGGTGTTCCTGCCCGGTGTGTCGCCCGAAGCCAAGCGTGCGCGTTTGCGGGCGCTGGGCGCTGAAGTGGTCGTGGTCGGTGAGCTGTACCCCGACGCACTGGCTGCCTGCCTGACGCGCCAGAAGGAAACCGGCGCCTTGCTGACCCACGCCTACGACCAGCCCGAAGTGGTGGCTGGCGCAGGCACGCTGGGGCACGAGATCGAAACGCAGGGCGGCCTGCCCGATTCGGTGCTGGTGAGCGTCGGTGGTGGCGGCCTGATCGGTGGCCTGGCCGGCTGGTTCGAGAAGCGCGCCCGTGTGGTGGCGCTCGAACCCGAGAAGTCGCCCACGCTGTTCCGCGCCCGCGAGGCCGGCGAGCCGGTTGATGTCGACGTGAGCGGCATTGCGGCCGATTCGCTCGGCGCGCGCCGCATCGGCGCCATCGCGTGGGAGATCACGCAGCAGCAGGTGCAAGACGCGCTGCTGCTGTCCGACGAGTCGATCCGTGCCGCGCAGCAGTGGATGTGGAAAGAGATGAAGCTCGCCGTCGAGGCTGCCGCCGCACTGCCGCTGGCGGCGCTGCAGACCGGCGCCTACGTGCCGCGCGAAGGCGAGAAGGTGTGCCTGATCATCTGCGGCGCGAACGTCGATCCGGCCACCGTCGCCTGATCCCGCGGGCAGGGTGGGCACGGCCGATGCCGCGCCCACCTAAAATCGGCCGATGCTCGACATCACCCTGCTCCGAAAAGACCTGGCCTCCGCTGTGGCCGGCCTCGAAAAACGCAAGAAGAACCAGCCTTATCTCGACGTGTCGGCGTTCAGCGCGCTCGAAGCCGAGCGCAAGACCGTCCAGACCCGCACCGAAGAAATCCAGGCACGCCGCAACACGCTGAACAAGCAGATCGGCCCGCTCAAGGCCAAGGGCGAATCGGTTGATGCGCTCATGGCCGAAGTCAATGCGCTCAAGGCCGAGCAGGAATCGCAATCGAAGCGGCTCGAAGAAATTCAGCCCGAGCTGCACGCGCTGCTGCTCGCGGTGCCCAACCTGCCGCACGCCAGCGTGCCGCTCGGCGAAGACGAAACCGGCAACGTCGAAATGCGTCGCTGGGCTCCGCAAGGCGGCGCTGGTGCTGACGCCAAACCATTGGCCTTCGCCGCGAAAGACCACGTGGACCTCGGCGCGCCGCTGGGTCTCGACTTCGAGATGGGCGCCAAGCTCGCCGGCTCGCGCTTCACCGTGATGAAGGGGCCGATCGCCCGCCTGCACCGCGCGCTCGCGCAGTTCATGCTCGACATCCAGACCGAAAAGCACGGCTATGCCGAGTGCTACGTGCCCTACATCGTCAATGCCGCCACGCTCAGCGGCACCGGCCAGTTGCCCAAGTTCGAGGGTGACCTGTTCGCCGCGAAGAAGGGTGGCCAGGACGGTGAGCCCGCGCCCGACCATTCGGCGCTGTACCTGATCCCGACCAGCGAAGTGCCGCTGACCAACTTCGTGCGCGACGAAGTGGTGCCCGAGTCGCAACTGCCGATCAAGCTCACGGCCCACACGCCGTGCTTTCGCTCGGAAGCCGGCAGCGCGGGCCGCGACACGCGCGGCATGATCCGCCAGCACCAGTTCGACAAGGTCGAGATGGTGCAGATCGTGCACCCCGAAAAGAGCTACGACGCGCTCGAACAGATGACCGGCCATGCTGAAGTCGTGCTGCAGGCGCTGGAGCTGCCGTACCGTGTGGTGCTGCTGTGCACCGGTGACATGGGTTTCGGTTCGACCAAGACCTACGACCTTGAAGTCTGGTTGCCGGCGCAGAACACCTACCGCGAGATCAGCTCGGTATCGAACTGCGAGGCCTTCCAGGCACGTCGTCTGCAGGCGCGGTTCAAGAACGTGCAGGGCAAGAACGAACTCGTGCACACCCTCAACGGCTCTGGCCTGGCAGTAGGGCGCGCGCTGGTGGCCGTGCTGGAAAACCACCAGAACGAAGACGGCTCGATCAACGTACCTGCAGCGTTGCGGCCGTACATCGGCGGCATCGAAGTTTTGCGCGGTTGAAGCAGGGGCTTCAAAAAAGCGGGATTTCATCCGCTATAATCGAAGGCTCGACAGCACCGGAGAGGTGGCAGAGTGGTCGAATGTACCTGACTCGAAATCAGGCGTACTAGCGATAGTACCGAGGGTTCGAATCCCTCCCTCTCCTCCAAACTCAAGCCCCAGTAGCAGCCCTTGTTACTGGGGCTTTTTGCTGGGCGCGGGGCTTGGAGCACTGGTTGGCTGGCCGCGTGCAATGGTTTTGCCCATGTTTTGGTTTGCCCCCGTGCGCGGTGGGTGTTGGCGCCAGGCCGAAGTCCAGCAAACAGAAGAGTAAGGCAGCGGGCACAACGCGGCCAAAACCAGCCATTTAGCTGGTCGCTTAAATGAACCCTGTAACCCTTGGTCGAGGGCAGGACTTGTCAGTTTGCGCGTTTCGCTGCCCGCCAGCCTGCTCCAAGTACTCTACAAACCCGTCGAAGGCATCCAACAAGGGCTGGAACCGCGCTGCACCGCCTTCCAGTTGGCACAAGGCGTAGCAGGTCGCCTCCAGCGTGGACAGTTGGTCGGGCCCATGGGCTTTGCGGATACGGTAGTGCGAAGGCGGCACGTTGTGCAGGGCCAAGCGGGGCAACTGTTGCAGTGGCGGGCTTTGGTAGAGCATCTTTCGGCTTTTGCGCCAGGTGCCGTCCAGCACGACCAGGCGCAGGCGCGACTGGGCTTGCGGCCACTCGGACGGTAGCGGGGGCGGGACCCGCAGGTCCGGGGCGGTATCTTGCAGACTGTCTGGGTACAGCAGCAGCGTGTGCTTGCCGTCCACCGGCCAGACTGGCACGGCAAATGCCTCACCCACCACCAAGCGGCAGTGCGCCAAGCTGAGGTGCAGCAGGCGGGCACTGCCTTTGGCCTGGTGTACCTCCAGCGGGTGCTGCAGCACCAGTACCTCCACCGCGTGGGCGGTGGGCGCGACCCAGCGGCAAATGCAGGCGCTGAGCGGGCGCAGGCAAGCGGTGCACTGGGGGCGTGGGACTAAAGCGGCGGACATGGCTGGATTTTATTCAGCATGCCTGGCTAGACAATGCGTGGAAGGAGATGTCGCTTGGCTTTGGCGCGACGACCGGCAGCTTTGGACAATGTCGGAAGACCGCAGTGGGCCCATATCCGCCGATGGCGGTGGGGTGGTAGATGCCCTCTTTTTGACGAATGGCATTGCGGGCATTCAACGACGCGCCGCTCGGGTGAGCAGCCCCGCCAGTCAGGTAAGTTTTTTGCGACGATTCGGTGCGCCGCTGTCGGTCACACGCTCACCTCCACACTGGGTTCCGGATGCTCTTGCTCGAAATGCTCGTTATCGTGATTCTTCCTGCAATCTACGTTGCTGGAAGCGCGCTCCTTGCATGGCCAACAATCTCTCGCCCTTGGCTCTTTGTCGTTCTGACACTGTGCGCGATGTATCTGCTCTACGTTGCGGTCTTCTTTCTTCTACCAGCGCCGCCGCAGGGCTACTACTCCGAAGTAGGGGTGAATGCGCAGCGAGAAACCGAGGTCATCACGAGATCAACCGACGGAAGAGTTGAGCCATCGATGCTTCGTGATGTTCTCAAGCAAATTGCGGTGTTTTCGCTGCTGGCATTTCCGTCGCTTTGGGGGGCGATTCGCCTTTTCCGTCGGTGATCGATTGAACCTGCGGCCGGAACTACGAACGTCGGCCGAGGGGCATGCCTGCTGATGGCTTTGGTATTGAGCGTCTGAGCAGCACGCAGATCGGGGTGGAACTCGCGACCGTGCTACAAGCGGCCAGAACCTGTCATTCAGACCAATGAGCTATCTTCGACCTTTACTGGAAAGCGAATCCTTGCGGATGCAGTTTCCGATCTGCCCTCTCGGCGTGCCGATTGCACGGATCTCTGCGCAACTGGAAATTCCGTTTGGCGATTTTCATGAAATGGGCGAGTGTCTGCGGGAGATGTCCACCGTGGATGTGATTTCACCGCACATTCTGCCGCGCTCCCGGCGCCCTCATGTATCAGGCGGAGCACCCCTTCCGGCGCCCGGCGCGGCGTCGATGCGTGCCTCGATGAGGCTTCCCTCGCACGACGAGGTGATCCGGAACTCTGCGCCGATCCGGCTGGCGCGCGCCTCCATGCTGCGCAGGCCGATGCCGAGCATGGACTCCGACACCATGGCCGCGTCGAAACCGACGCCGTTGTCCTCTACCGCCAGCCGCGTCTGGCCATCGGCCTGTACCGACAGCGAGACGTGCAGGCGGGTGGCGCGGCTGTGCTTGATGGCGTTGGTCAGCGCTTCTTCCAGGATGCGTGTCAGGCCGAGCAACTGCTTGGTGGACAGCGGCGATGGCCAGGTCGGCGGAACCTGCCATTCGCTGTCGATGCCGAGTTCGTCGAACAGCTGGACGAAGCGGTAGCGGATCGGCGCCAGCCACTGCAATGGCGTATCAGCCACGGTGGTGGACGCGCTGCTGCTGGTGTCGATCACCTGGCGCAGATCGTCGCGCAGCGACTTGAACATCGACAGGTACTGCTTGACCTCGATCGCCTGCCCCGACTGTTCCACCAGCGCGATCGAGCGCACCAGCGAGCCGCCGAGGCCGTCGTGCAGGTCGTGCGCGACCTGGAGGCGTTCGCTCAGGCGCACGTTGTCGAGTTCCAGCCGATGCTCGCGCGTCAGCGTGCGTGCCAGGTCGTCGCGGGCGAGGCGGACCTGCCCCTCGAGCTCGACATTGAAGGACTCGGCCCGCTTCACGCTGCGCGCGAACCGGCTGGCGAGGATCAGCGTCATGCCGATCGTGATCAGGGGCGAAGTGATCGGCGTGTAGGCGGAGCCCGCGCCGATGAGGCCCAGCACCAGCAGCGTGTCGTGTACCGCCGCGACCAGAAAACCCACAAGGCACGCCGCCAGCAGCAGGTGTTCGATCTCGCGCGTGCGACTTGCCCGCACGATGAACTGCAGGCAGGCCGCGATGAAAAGCAGCACGCAGCTAAAGAAGACGGTGCGTGTCGCGTTCGCATACCAGCTCGGGGGCATGAACAGGAACAGCAGTGCAACCGCGCCGCTGACGGCCCACAGCGTGCGCGCCAGGCGCGGGAAGCGCTGACCGCCGAAGGCCCACAGGAACATGCACAGGGCGTTGCAAAAGAAAGTCATGCTGACCGTGACAAGGCGCGACCAGCCTTCGGTGGTGCTGAAAGGCCAGGGCGTCGTGACCACGGTATTGCTGAAGAACAGCAGCCAGGTGGCGGAGGTCAGGGCGTACCACCCGTAGGCGCTGTCCTGGCGGCGTAACAGCCACAGCGCCAGGAAGAAGGCACCGAGCGTGGCCGAGATGACCAGGTTGATGCCCGGCAAGGTGCGGACAAAGAAGCTCCGGTTCTGCGCGTGCGATGCCGCCGCGTCGACGCTCGCGATCATCAGGTTGCCCAGGCCGGAGTCGAAACGGCTGGCGCCGACGACCTGGATGAACAGGGCGTTGCCTTCAGGCCGCAGCGCCGCGGACGGAAGGGCGAAGAAGCGCGGCATGTTCCAGCTGCGGCTCAGCGGTTCCACGAGGCTGGGATCGCGCCAGAGCAAGGTCTGGTTGACGAAGACAGCGCCGGCCATGTTGAGGTAGTCCAGCGCCACGCCCAACTGCGCGGCGCTGTCGGCGTTGCCGGCCTGGGCCGCACAGGGCAGGCTCCAGTCGATGCGATACCACGCCGTGCCTTTGAAATCGGACCATCGCTGCGTCCAGCGGTCCGGCAGGCTGGCGGGCTCCCAGCCGGTCCGTGGCAGCGCCGCCGGATCGCGGATGTCCGGCGCGGCGCGCAACACCGACACGGCCTCGATGCGGGGCGCGCAGTCCTGGCTCCAGGCACCGGTGGCCGTGAGCAGCAGGATCAGGGCAACAAGCCACGAGAGCGCGCCTCGAAGACCGCCTTGGTCCGACTCGAAACGGCGAGCTTTTGGTAGATGTGCTTGATGTGGCATTCAACGGTATGTCGGGACAGGAGGAGCTGCTGCGCAATCTCCCGGTTGGTCAGGCCCTGCGCGACGAACTGCAGGATCTCGCGTTCGCGCGGTGTCAGGTCGACATCGGGTCGTCCCCCATCCGCCCGCGCTTCCTCGCGGCGCGGCGAAGCGGGTGCCGTCGCATGCGTCGCGGCGGGCGCCGCGTCATCGTTGGCCGCGGTCGGCGGTGAATGTGCCAGCTCGAGGATGCGCCGGGCGATGAAGGGATCGATGGGTGCGCCGCCACGCAGCACGCTGCGCACCGACAGCGACAACTCGATGTCGTCGCGCTCCTTCAATACATAGCCGGTCGCGCCGCTGCGCAACGCATTCAGGATGACGTCTTCCGTGCTCCAGGCCGAGATGACGAGGATCGGCAAGGCGGGGTCGTCGGCCCTCAGTTCCTCGATCAGCGACACGCCGCTGCCGTCGGGCAGGCCGATGTCCACCAGCGCCAGCGCATGCGGCTGCGCGGCCATGTGGGCGCGCGCCTGCGCGATCGACTTGGCGAAGACCAGCGCGTCATTGCCGTAGCCCAGCGCCGCCAGCACGCCGTAGATGCGGCGCTGCATCAACGCATCGTCCTCGACCACCAGCACGGGGGCCGGAAGAACCGCGTCGCGCCCGCCTTCGGGGCCCAGCTGCAGAGTGCGCGCCGGGCCGCCTGATTCCATTGCCATTTGCTTCCTTCGCCGCGATCGCACGCGTGCTCATGTGTCCGGCGAGTCTGACCGCCCGGCGGACATCGGAAATCACCATATCTGGTGAGCTCGCCGCGCACGCGTGTCGACCGGTGCGTCAGGGCAGGAAAGACTCAGTTGAACTTCGAATTATCGGCATCGTTGGTGTAGGCGGACTTCGTGACCGCCACCGCCGACACGGCGATCGGCTGCAGGAAGGTGGACACCGTGCCCGCGTAGGTCTTCAAGGTCTCCCAGCCTGTATTGGGGTCGTACTTCGCCTGCTTTTTGCAGTAGCACCACAGTTTGCAGTCCACATGCTGCGTCTGGATCGCCGTGATTTGCATGGCTTGAGCGGCATTGCTGGGGCTCAAAGTAGTCATCAGGGCAATTTGATCGCGCACGTTTTTCGTGATCTTGTTGGTCATGTCCGTGAGCTGCACCTCCTGGACACGCTCCAGATCCGCAATCCAGCCGTCCACCGCATCCATCACTCTCTTGAACTTGTCCAACTCTTCCTTGAGCATCTTCTTTCGGCGCTGCACCTGCTCGTACAAAAGAGTGAACTGGTACATGTCATCGCATCTTTGGGGGCTTGTGTTGTAGACCCCGATTCCTTCGTTGAGCGCTTCAAAAGACTGGGCGACCTTCCAGCGATACCTGTCGAGGTTTTCGACCGTCAGCTCCTTGATGCCGAATTTGGCCATGTCCTCGTTCGAAGCGCCGGTACCCGTATGACTGCCATGAAGTGCGCCCCGGACCTTCCCGTTGACCGCGTCGACGACCGCACCTACGACGGAGCCCACGACAGGAACCGGTATCAAGGCAAGGAACAGCTTTCCCACGCCCACAGCCGCTCCAATGCCCTTGCTGGCGAAAGAACCCTTGCTCGAGAACGCACTGCGCGTCGAGTGGAAGAGACGGGAGTGCGCAATCTGCGAGCCCATGCTCTTGTTTGCCACTTCCAATTCAGCTTGCTTGAATGGATCTGGATTGAACGCCATATCTTTTCCTCATGAATATAAAAATCATCAACAAATGAAGCGGAGCCATTCCGCTCACGGACAGCACACGGTTTGAAAGCCGACTCACTCCGGCCTGATGCCCAGAATCGAAAAGTAGCGATTGAGGTCGCCGTCCTCGCGCAGCACTTCCTGCATCAGCTGCGGCAACGGCATGCGCCCCCATGCCACCGCGCGGTTCACGAGGTAGGGCGTCGGGCTGTGCGGCTCTTCGCGCAGCAGGTAGGCGGCCGCCAGTTCCAGCAGCCGGTAGGCCTCGGCGCGGTTGCCGATGCGCTCGCCAGCTACCGCCTGGGGCAGTGAGGAAGGCTCCGCGGACGCGGTGAAGGCGGCGGAAGAAGAAAAAGGGGCTTCGCTCATGTCGTCGTCCATCGGGTTCGCGGGAGGCCGCACTGCCACGTCGTCCACCGCATGCGGTGGTGCGTACAGCGTTGCGGGGATGGGTTGGTCGCGCGGGTCGCGCTCCTGCAGCAGGCTGCGCAGCGCCTGCCGCATGCGCGTCAGCATCTCCGCCACCTTCGACAGGCTGGGCGCGTCGGCGCCCAGGCGCTCGTCGAGCAGCACGGTCAGCTCGCGCCAGGCATCGACGGCCAGGGCCACCTGGTCGTCGAGCGCGGCAAGCGCATGCAGGTTGCGCGAGGCGTGGTCGAGGATGTCCTGCCGCGACACCGTCTGCGCGGTCAGCTCTTCGGCCACTTCCGTTTCCGTCGATCTGGCGGTGCCGGCGGCGGCAGCCGCTCCGGCGCCGAACTCGGTGGTCAGCGCGCGCTGCCAGTCGCCCAGGTTGATGAAGGGCGGCGAAAAGTCGGCCCATGCGAGCAGGGGCACGCGCATCAGCAGGGTCTGCCCGAGGGTGTCGTTGATCCACACGAAAGTGGCCGCGCGCATGTCCGCATCGCCGTCCTCCTCGATGCGCGGATGCACGTCTTGCCAGAACTCGCGTGCCAGCCCTTCGAGCAGCCGCGCTCCCGCGATCAGCCCGTCGATCGCATGGCGATGTACCCAGGCCTCGGTGAGCCACGCGGCCACCTGCAGGTCCTTGCTGCGCCGCTGCAGCAGCTCGGAGCACAGCATCTCGGCGGCACGCCAGTCGGCCTTCTTGAGCGGACGGGTCCATTCGCCCATCGGCAGGCTGGCGTCTTCCTCCGTGCGCGCTTCGCGGATGCGGGCGTACACCGGGTCGTAGCGAAGCGACGGCCCCGCGGGGCCCTCGACCTCCACCGGTGCAAGGAAGGCCGCGAGGTCGGGCGCAAAGCCGTTGGCGGCCTCGGCGTTCAGGGGGGCGAGCAGGGCAGCCATCAGGGCGTGTTCCATTCAGGAGCGCGTGCGGGGAACGCGGCGGGCCAGATCAGGGCGGTCTTCTTGCCGGCGGGGCTTGCCGCAACGCGCAGGAACACGCGCGCGCGACCGCCGGCCGGCGTCTGCGCCGCGTCGCCGGCCGACTGGGCCACCAGCGGAAACTCGAACTTCAGCAGCTGCGTGCGGCCGTCCGGGCGTTGCGACGCATCACCTTCCCGCTGGCGCTGCGCCAGCGTGAGCAGCGCCCACGGATCGGCAAAACGGAAGCTCACGCTCTGCCCGTCGGTCAACAGCGCGGGCTGCTGCGGATCGGCGCGCGCCACCACCGGCGAGTCCTTCGCGATGCGCAGCACCAGCGCCACCGGCATGCCGTATTCCCAGCGCAGCGTGCGTGGTGCATCGCGCTGCTTGAGCACCTGGTCGCCGACCTCGAAGGACCAGTCGATGATCTTGTTGCCCTCGATCTCGGCCATGGTGTTTGCGCGGAAGTCCACGCTCAGGTCATAGCCCGGCGTGGCGCCATCCTCGGTCGGGAACAGCGGCGACAGGAAGTCGCGCGCGCGGCCGAACTGGTCGGCGAAGCGGCGCGCGGCCGCACCCGGCATGGCGGCGGTGCGCACGCCGCCCTCCGCGCGGCTTTCCTTCAGTGCGCGCGCCAGCGGGTCGAAGGCCCGCGCCAGGTCGTTCACGTCCGCCGGATCGGCCAGGTCGAAGGCGCGCGCCGTGGTGGCCGCGCCGAACGGATGCCGGCCCGCCAGCGAGCGGTTGAAGCGCGCGGAGAACTGCGTCCACAGTTCCTGCTGGTCACCGAACTGCAGCTCGTAGCAGCGCGCGAGCAGGGCGCTGTAGATCTGCTGGTGGCGGTCGGCAAAGTAGTCGCCGATGCGCGCCGCCGGTGCCTTGCCGGCCAGCTTGGCGGCGCAGGTCTCGCGATCGATCTCGGCGCCGGTCGTGCCCAGGAACTGTTCGAGCAGCAGCAGGCTGCTGTTCGGGTTCTTCAGCCGGTAGCGCTCCAGGTCGCGGTTGATCGCCTGCCAGCGCTGCGCGAGCACCGAGCCCGCACCCGCGCCGTCGAGCGCCGCGATGTAGCCGTCGGCCAGCTTGCCCAGCGTTTCGGTGCGGCTGAACTGCTGGCCCAGGTAGGCCGCGAGCGAGCCCGCGTCCGAGACACCGAAGGCCACCAGCATCGGCCCGCGCTCGCCGCGCCAGCCCTGGAAGTCGCGCCCGCGCATGGCGTACAGCTCCGACTGGTTGAAGGCTTCGTCCACGCCTTCGAGGCGCTGCAGCGCATCGCGCGACATCAGCGCGCGCAGGTCTTCGGCGCGCGGGCCCGCGCCCAGCTCGTACAGCAGCGCCTGCACCTTGGCCAGGCGCTGGCGCGAGGCTTCATAGGATGCGGCCTGCGTGTCCGTGGCCATCAGCGCGCCCGATGCGGGGCGCATGCCCTCGCTCGTGCCGGTCGCGGCCTCGGCCACCTGGTCGACCACCAGCTGCGCGAAGTGCGCATTCAGCGCGCTCTCGATGCCCGGGCGAACCGTTGCCGGAAAGGCCTGCATGCCGTCGGTCATGTAGCGCTTGCGGATATCGCCGATGGCCAACGCCTGGTCGAGCCGCGACAAGTCCCATCCGGCCATCGGGCGCATGCCCGCGGCCGGGAGGTCGCGATCGCGCGCGGCCGCCATGAAGGGCTGCGCCAGCAGCGCGGTGAGCGCGTCGCGCAGCGCGATGCGTTCGGGCGCCAAGGCGAAGCGGCCTTCCTTGTCCTGCCACACGAGGCCGGGCTGCGCGCCACCGAAGCGCAGATTGAACTCGGCGCGGAATTTCTGGAACGCGTCCTGCGCGCGGCTGCGCACCGCATCGGCCGGCTCCTGTCCCAGCAACCGGTTCTGCTCGATGCGCGCAATGGTGCGGTCGTAAGAAGCGCCCAGCACCAGCACCGGCTGGCGCATCCAGCCGCCCTTGCCCGAGGCCACCAGGTCTTCCTGGTCCTTGATGGCGGCGATCACTTCTCGGTAGCTCGCCGTGGTGCGCGCGAAGGTGCCGGCACTGGCGAGCGACGGCAGCAGCCGTGCCAGCGACTGCTCGGACACCAGCAGCTCGTTGTTGACGAACAGCCGCGCGTCCAGCTGTGCGGTGCCCTTGTCGAGCGCACAGCGCAGCGCGGCTTGCACCGGCGTCAGCGGAATCGCCAGCGCCTTGCCCTCGGCCGCCTGGCGGAAGTAGCGCAGGTTGCGGCTCAGGTCGGCCGGCAGCTCGGCGCCCAGCGCATAGCGCACGGCCACGCGCAGGTCTTCCGCATTGCCGGTGGATGGCTGGCGCAGGCGCTCCACCGCCTGCAGCGCGGTGTCGAGTTGTTCGGCCGAACCCAGGTAGCGCTGCAGGGCGCCGAACTCGGGCTGGTCTTCCACCAGCAAGCCGTTCTTGCGCGGTGCGTCGCCGATGGTCTTGAAGCTCGGCGGCAGGCTGCAATTGGCGCCGACGATGAACTCGCCGGTGGCTTCGTCCTGCTCCACGCCGCTCAACTGGCTCACGCGGGCCATCAGCTCGCGCCGCAGCGTGCTCACGGCGATGTCGCCGAACTCCCGCTCGATGCGCTCGATCACGCGTTCGTTCAGGTCGTCGAAGGGCTGCCACGAGCCGGGCATGAAGAAAGAGTACGTGCCGTCGGTGCGCAGCCGCTCGTTCATGGCCAGCAGCGACAGCGCCTTGTTGCGGTACCACGCGGTCGGAATGGCTTCGCCGCGCTGCAGCGCACGCATGCGGTATTGCGCGTCGTGCTGCAACTGCGACAGGGCCGACACCAGCGTGGTGTTGTGCCGGTGCAGTTGCCATGTCGCCACCACCAGGCCGATGCCCCAGCCGCCGAGGAAGATCACCGCCGTCCAGCGTAGCGCGCGGTGCAGCACCGGGCGCGCCAGGGTCTGCGTGCGCGACGGCCGCGTGAGGCCGTACTCGAGAAAGATCTTCTTCTCGAACAGGTCGCGCAGGAACGCCGGCTGGCGCATCAGCTGCGCGATCAGGTCGTCGCTGGCGGGCTCCTGCCGGCCGTAGGTGTCGCGCTCGGCGTCGATGGCGGCAACGGCCTGTGCCGATTCGCCGCTGTCGCCGGTCAGGTAGATGCCGCGAAAGAAGAAGGGCTCGTGGTACGCGCTCGGGCGCATCAACTCGTCGACGTACAGCTGCAACTGGCCGCGCAGCGCCTCGATGCGCGAGGGCAGCAGCAGCTGCGGACCTGCGCCCTGCGGCGCGGTGTCGGTGGCAAAAAGCTCGGCCGACACGTCGGACACCGTGCGAACCACCGTGCCCACCGCTTCGTCGACCCAGCCCGGCTGGTAGGTGGTCGACAGGTCGTAAGGCGACGACCAGCCCAGCATGCTCGCGCGCAGCGGCTCGGGCAGGGCGCTCGCGAAGGCGCTGAAGCCTTCGAGCTGTTCCGCGCCGGTGATCAGCACATACACCGCGAAGCGCAT
This sequence comes from Variovorax sp. PAMC26660, assembly GCF_014302995.1. Lineage (NCBI taxonomy): Bacteria > Pseudomonadati > Pseudomonadota > Betaproteobacteria > Burkholderiales > Comamonadaceae > Variovorax > Variovorax sp. PAMC26660. The sequence goes on along the minus strand of NZ_CP060295.1, from coordinate 909,920 downwards.
CGCGAAGCGGTTCTGCGCGAGCCACAGGCGGCGGTGTGCGAGCTTGGCGCGCTTGGAGAGTTCGAGCCGCCCGTCGGTGCTGTCGTCGAGCAGCAGCGCTGCCGGAATGGTGATGACCACCGAGTCGAACGGCCGCTGCGGCCGGTAGGCCCGGCACATGCCCAGGAACTCGTCCCACGGCTTCTCGGAAGCATCGTCGTCATCGGGCGAGCCGAGGTACGCGCCCTGGATGTCGATGACGACGCCACGGTCGAAGAAGTGCCACGAAATGCCCTGCGTGGTCGCGGCCGAGGCCGATTCGGTACTCAGTGCGCTCGCCACGCCCGACTGCTCGATGGGCAACTGCCGGTGGTCGTCGCCCTCGTTGAGCACCATGATCCACGGGATGCCGTAGCGGTCGGCGCGCGAGGCGATGTTGCCTTCGATCAGCTCGACGGCCTGGCGGAAGGAACTGCGCAGCGAATCGAAGCGGATGCGCGCGACCTTCGGGTCGCTCGAAGGTTTGGCGTGCGAGCGGCGCGCTGCAAAGTACAGCACCATGCCCAGCACGAGCAGCACCACCAGCGTCAGCACCGCGATGGAAATGAGGAAGAGCTGGTCTGTCAGCATGGCGACGACCTCCTGGGGCTCTTGAGTTGGCGGACGATGTTCATCGCTGGTAGGCCCCCGACGCATCGACCGCACCCGGCTGCAGCACCTGCCGCACCGGCCACGACTGCCACAGCCACAACAACTCCGACACCGCCAGCAGCGAGGCGACGCCCAGCAGGAACAACACCGTCCAGCGGCTCAGCGTGGGCAGCTTGCGCGGCGCGATGTGCGAGAGCGTGCTCGCATACGCCCGCTCGGACACCACGCGGTCGCGGCCCGAGAAATCGGCCGGCCGCTGGTAGACGAACTGGAACAGTTCCTCGCGATAGCCGAGCAGGCGCGCTGTTTCGCCACTGCCGCGGTACTTGCCCTGGAAGCCCAGCGCCAGCGCAAAGAGATACAGCCGCGCGATGTCGCGCTTCGAGGGCTCGCGGGCCGACAGCAACTCTTCGATGCGACTGAACACCAGGTCGCCCGCGATGTTGGTGCGAAACAGCGAAGACTCCAGCAGGTGGGCGGTCCAGCGCTCGCGCCCGACCCACGGCGTTTGCAGCAGGATCTCGTCGGCCAGCGCGGCCTTCAGGTAGCGCGCGTCGGCCACGTTCTCCAGCTCGAAGCGCGTGCTGTCGCGGCGCGATTCGAGCGACTGCAGCTCCAGCAGGTTTTCCAGGTGGCGGGCCAGCGCCTGCGCCACCATGTCGGGGTCGGTCTCGCGCGATTCGACGGTGCGGTCGCGGGCCTTCACGATCTCGTCGTAGAACGCGCGGAACTGCTTGGTGATGTGGTCGTCGACCGCAAGGTCGGGAAGGGTGCGTGCCATGGGCGTCAGTCCTTGATGAACAGCACGATTTCCTGCGGAGGCTGCGCGGTGGCGCCTTCGTTGGCATTGGCTATCACCAGCAGCTCGCCGGGCACGGTCAGCGCGGTGCTGGTCTGGATGGCGTAGAGCAGGTAGCCCGAGCCGGGGCGCAGGCCGAGCTCGTCGGCCGACTCGATGGGCCGGCGCACCGCGCCCAGCACGCGGCGCTCGCGCAGCGAGGGGTAGGCCGACTGCGAGCCGATGATGGCGCTGTCCATCCAGGCCAGCAGGTCCTTGTCCGACTGGCCGCGCAGGCCGACCACGATGCGCGTGCCGGCCAGCCACGGCGGCTGCAGCGTGGTCTCGAAGGCCCCTTGGCGAAACTCGAACTTGTGCTCGCGGTATTCCTGGCTCACCTCGGACACCGCATCGCGCAACGCCTGCAGCAGCGGCTTGAACACGCGCGAGGGGTTCGCATGGTCGTAGTCCATCGGCAGCGGTGGCAGGCCGCCGGGCCGCAGCAGGCTCAGCGACGCCAGCAGCGCGCACAGCGACCAGTACATCGGCAGCGGATGCAGGTGCGGCGTGCGCAGCACGGCCTCGGCATGCGGCAGGCCCGACAGCAGGCTGCGCAACCGGTCCTTCAGTTCGAGATGCGCAAGGCGGTCGTCCACGCGCGAGGACGGCACGGCCGTCTGCTTCGCAACGAAGGCGGCCTTGCCGCGCAACTGGCCCAGCAGGGCGGCAGCCGCCGTCCACAGCGGGTTGTCGCGCGCCACCTCCAGCAGCGGTGGCTGCACGTCGCCCAGCTTCACCACCTCGTTTTCCTTGAACACCTGGCCCAGGCGCAGGTGCACGTGCGTGCCGGGCGGCACGGCGCCGGCGCTGAGCGCCAGGCGCGGCAGCATGCGTGGAATGTCCGCGGGCTCGGCGTCCGACACGGCGTCTTCCAGCGGCGCGCCAGATACCGAGCGATAGCGCACGGTATCGGAGCGATGCCGTGTGAGGCCGGTAACCGGCAGCGTGAGGTAGATGTCGAGCGGCCCGTTGGCCAGTTGCTCCGCATGCGATGCGAGCGACAGCTCGAGCGTGCCGTGCGCGGCCTCGGCGGCCGAGTACTGCACGGCGGTGCCGTCCGGCAGGATCGCGTCCAGTGCCTGCACGCGCAGCAGGTTGGCGGGCAGCAGGTCCTGGTCGAACACCAGTCGGCGTACGCCCCAGCTGAAGGGCACGGCGGCCAGCGTCTGCCAGGCCACGAGGGAGTCCATGCGCGCCGAGAACTGCTGGAAGTGCTGCGGCGACAGCAGCATGCCTTCATGCCACTCGATGCGGTCGGTGATGGGCGCGGCGCGGTGCACGTCAGACATGGCGGGCTCCTGCGCGGGAAAGATGGAATGCGGTGTTCACTGATGAAGGTCCGGGTTGTTCAGCGTGTGGTGGACACGTCGAAGCTTTGAACGTCGAAGCGGGCGACAACGGCGCCCTTGAGGTCTTCCACCCGCACGCGATTGGCGCCGGGCGTGGTGTAGTTCGCGAAGACGAGCACGGCCGCCACGCGCTGCGAGCCGAAGGCGCTGGAGGGCACGCGAATCGTCTGGCCCGGCACCAGCTCCCACGAGAGGTACGACAGGCTCTGCGGAAAGGTCTTCTGCAGGTCGGCGCGCGCGCCGAACCACTTGGCTGCGGTGAGCTCGGTGATGCGGGCGAGCATGGTGTCGTCCAGCACCATCACCACATCGACTGCCACCGGGCTGTTCTGGTTGGCGCCGGGTGCGGCCGACAGCGTGAACTCGCTCCAGTCCACGCGCGTGCCCTTGGGCAGCAGGCTGCCGCACGCGGCCAGCTGCGTGAGCAGCAGCACGGCGGCGACCCATCGGAAGAAAAAATTATTTGTCCGGTTCATCGCGAAATTCCAGGATTCGTCGCGGCGGAAGTCGCATACGCGGCGGAGGGCAGGACGGCCTGCCGCGCGCCCACGGCAATGCCCATCAGCAGGATCAGCAGGGAGGCCAGCACGCTGCAGCCCGCCAGCAGCGCGATGTGGCCGCGCGTGAGCACCAGGCGCAGCGGCTGCGGGGGCGTCGCGTCTGCCGCGGGCGCCGTCACGCGCTCCGACGGCAGGCCGGCCGACACGATCGAGATCAGCGCGCAGCTGGCCAGCAGCGTGAGCAGGTTGCGCGGCCCCTCGCAGATCAGGTCGATGGCCAGGAACAGCGCCAACGCCGCTTCGATGGGCAACTGCAGCAGCGACAGCACGATGCCCGCATAGCCCACGTTGGTCAGGCTGTTGTTGCCCGCCGAGGCGAAGGCCGCGACCGTCGCGCCGGTGCCGATCATTCCGATGTCGGCCGCGCTGAGCGTGCGGTCGTACAGGTTGGCCACGAACAGCGCCAGCAGCACGTAGTAAAGCGCCGAGCCCGCGCGCAGGAACACGGATGCGGTGGGCACCACCAGCTCGACGATGCCGCGGCTGAAGCCCAGGCGCGCGCTCATCGCCTCGATGGTGTGGGGAATGCTGGCCGTGGTACTCGACGACATCAGGCTCACCAGCATCGGCGTCTTCAGGTGCTGCAGCACATGGGCCAGCGGCTGGTTGCCGCGCCGGTGGATCACCGCGATGGCGGCCATGCCCAGCAGCGCCACCAGCACCACGAAATGCAGCAGGAAGCCGCTCATGGCGCGGATCGTCACCGCGTCGGTCTGTGAGAACACATGCGCCGACATGCCGAAGGCCACCACCGGCAGCAGGATGTTGGCGCGCGCGATGATGAGTTCGAGCGTGCGGTAGATGCCCTCGAACATGTGGTTGAGCGCGGCATGCTGCGTGCGCGCCAGCGCGGCGAAGGCCAGGCCGAATATCAGCGCGCACGACAGGATGCCCAGCGAGCGCCCTTCCACCAGCACACGGAAGAAGTTGTCGGGCACCACCGTGGCCCGGGGGCGTTCGATGGGTGTTGCCTGCGTGCCGCTTTCGTACAGGCGCATCTCGAGGTCGCCGCCGTCGCCGGCCTTTTGCACCAGTTCGCCGAGGTGCTCGCGTGCATCGGCGTCCAGATGCGCGCCCGGCGCATTCACCCAGCCCAGCGCCAGCCCGGTGCCCGCGCAGCTCGCCACCAGCAGCAGCGCAAGGCCCGCGATCATCGCGATGCGCCGGCCTGGAAAGGGCAGGCCCATGGTCTGTCGCAGGCCGAAGAAGGTGGCCACCACCAGCAGCGGAATGGCCGCCATGCTCACGATCGACAGGTACACCTGCGCCGCGGTGTACGCCACGTCGCCCACCGCGGGCGCATACACGCCCGCGACAGCGCCTGCCGCCATGCACAGCAGCAGGGCGAGCAGGCTGTGGGACATGCGCGTCAGGAAACCCATGTCGGCTTGTTCCATCCCCTGTCGAGCGCGAAGGCGACGGTGGCGCGGGCCAGCTCCAGCGAGCTGTCGATCAGCGTCAGCGCGCTGTGCCCGGCGGCGTTCGCGGCATGTGCGGCAATCGGCAACTCGGTGCAGCCCATGATCACCGCGGTGGCACCGGTGGCGGCCAAGGCTTCGAGTGCAAGCTCGAAGGCGGCCGCGCCGGCCTGCACGTCGCCGCCCTTCACGGCGCGGATGCAGGCGTCCACATGGTCCTGGCCGGTCGTGGCGTCGGGCACGATGAAGTCGATGTCGCGTTCGCGCAGCGCCTGCTGGTAGAAGCCCGAGGCGAGTGCGCCGCGCGTGGCGAGCACCGCCACCCGCACGGCCCGTTCGTTCGGCGCCGTCGCGACGGCGGCCACGCACGACTGCGCGATATGGATCAGCGGCGCCCGGCTGTGCGCGGCCATCTGCGCGTACCAGTGGTGCGACGAGTTGCAGGGAATCGCGATCACGCCCACGCCGATGCCGTTGAGCACGTCGATGCCCGCGAGCAGCGCACTCAGCGGGTCGGGCCCCGTGCCCAGGATGGCGCTGGAGCGGTCCGGCACGTGCGGCAGGTTCGCCACGATCACCGGCAAGTGCTCCTGGTCGCGCGTGGCGGGCGTGAGCTGGATGATCTTTTCCATGAAGTCCACCGTGGCCGATGGGCCCATGCCGCCGAGAACGCCGATGCGTGACATGAGTGCGTGCCCTCTAGATCTTCAGTGGCCGGGGGCACACGACAGCGACGGCCGCTGTGTTGCCGATGACCAGCACCAGCGTGCGCAGCATGTCGCACACCGGGTCCACCGCCAGGAACAGGATGAATGCCGCCTCGAAGGGCAGGCCCAGGTAGGTGCAGGTCATGCCGATCAGCGACACCGTCACCAGCCCCGTCATGCCCGCCGAGGCGAAGCCCGCGAGCACCGACGAAGTGAGCACGATGCCGATCTCCACTGCCGACAGCGAGCGCCCGTAGATCTGCGCGATGAAGAGCGTGGCGCACACGTAGTACACGACCGGCCCGATGCGCAGCAGCGACACCGTGAGCGGCACCAGCAGTTCGACCCGCGAGCGCGCGAAGCCCAGCCGCGTGACCAGGCTCTCGATCATGATCGGCATGCAGGTGGCGCTGCTGCGCGTGGCCAGTGCCAGCGCGAAGGGGCCGCGCATGGCATTGAGCGTCTGCCCCAGCGTGCCGTTGGAGCGCTTCCAGATGATCACGCACGCCACCGCCAGCAGCAGCACCGACACCACCAGGAACGCCAGCACGAAGGCGCCCATCGCACGCAGCGGCTCGATGCCGGTTTTTCCCAGCTGCGCCGCGCTCATGCAGAACAGCACCACCGGCAGCGGAAAGCTCAGCCAGCGCATCAGCGTCTGGCAGGCGTGATAGACCGTCTCCAGTGCCTGCGTCAGGCCATCGGAGATGCGGGTGGGCACGTGCCCCACCGCCAGGCCGAACAGCAATGCGAACACCAGCGTCTTGAGCGTGTCGCCGTTGGCCAGCGCCGAGAAGATGTTGGCCGGCACCAGGCTCACCAGCATGTCGGCGAAGCTCGCGGTCTTCTTGACTTCGTCGACGCCGCGCAGGTTCATGGCCGTGTCGCTGGCGCTCAGGTCGCCGCCGACGATCTGGCCGAAGGTCTGCATGGTGCTGGCCGGCAGGTTCTCGCCGGGGCGAAGAATCAGCAGCGTGGCTGCGCCGGCAATGGCCACGAAGGCCGAGAACGCGAGGAACACCAGCGCCACGCGGCCCAGCAGGCTCGCGGTGCCGCCGTCGCGGAACAGCCGCTGCAGGCTGAAGATCACGGCCGAGACCATGAAGGGCAGCGTGATCATCTTCAGCAGGTCGACGTAGATGTCGCCCACGAAGCCCAGGGTGGTCGCGAGCGCGGGTGCGAGCATGCCGAAGGCGACGCCGGCCCCGAGGCTGATGATCACGACCCAGGGGTTGAGGACGAAGGCGTAGAACTTGGAGGGATTCATGATGGTGGTGTGTCCTGTGCCGCTCAGCGCTCGAGTGCCTGCAGGACCTTCTGGATGTCGAGCTTCTCGGTACGCTGGGCAAGGAACTGGTTGACGTAGGCCAGCAGCGTGGGGTCGGTCACGGCCACGCCGATGCCCAGCGTGTCCTCCAGGTCCTTCAGCGTCACGGTGCGCAGCACGAGCGACACGGTGGGATCGGCCTTGAGCACGCGCTTGACTTCGAACTCGTCGCGGTAGGCGCTCACGATCTCGCCTTTGTGCAGGGCCGCCAGCACGTCGTTCCACGTCGGGAATTCCTGCACCTTGGCGTGCGGGAAGTTGGTGCGCGCGTAGTCCGCGAACGACGACTTGGCGATCACGCCGATGCTGCCGTTGAAGTTGCGGATGACCTCCGGCAGCGGCCGCCCGTGCGAGAGCTGTGCGAACTTCACGCGGTTGAGGATCAGCGAGTGGTTCAGCGTGAGGTATGAGTCGCTGAAGGCGATGGTCTGCGTGCGCGCCAGCGTGCGCGACAGCTTGCTGATGGCCAGGTCGGCCTGGCCGCTGGCCAGCAGGTCGACCACCGCGTTGAAGGTGCCGGCGTCGCGGTTGAAGCGCAGCTTGACGCCCAGCTCCTTGGCGAGCGACTGCGCCAGGCCCACTTCCAGCCCGGTCCACTGGCCGCTGTCGTCGAAGAAGAAGAATGGCGGCGTGTCGACCTTGAGCATGGCCACCACGAGCTCGCCGCGCGTGACGATGCGCGCGATGTCGGGTGCGAGCAGGCGGCCGTCGGGCACCCGCACGAGGCCGTTGGTGATCACCGGGGCGGGCGGCGCTGCGGGGACGTCCGACGTGGTGGCGGCCGTGGATGTTGCGGAAGCGGCGACTGCCACCACGGGTGCAGCCGTGGCAGGCGCGGCGATCACGCCCTGCGCCACGGGCCGCTCGCCCGCCGCGCCAACGCCGCTGCTCGCGCAGAGGCCGGCGAATGCCAGCAAGGCGGGAAGGGCAAGGCGCCGCAGCGCGATGTGCATGCCCGTGAGGTGTCGTGTGTTGTTCGACATGCTTGGAATCACTTTGGTCATTGGGTGGGGGCGGGAGCCGGCGCGACCGCTGGAGCGGGCGCGGGGGAAGACGATGGGGATTGCAGCGGCGCGGGCGCCACGACGGCGGCAGCAGGAACAGGCGCGGGCGCCAGCAGCTTGCCGATCTCGATGCCCATCAGGAACAGGAGGGCGCACAGCAGCACCAGGCAGGTCACCGTGATGGCGACCATGCGGGAGCTCATCGTGAAAACGTATTGCGACATGGGTGGGCGGGGGTTGAGTGATGACCGGCTCAGGGAACCATGGAGGTGAACTGCCCCGGCACGACGACCTGGATCACGCCGCCCCAGTTGCAGGCGAGCTTGGAGCTGTCCTGCAGCGCGGGCATGTTGCCGAGCAGCACCGTGGGCGAACCGGGCGCCCAGGGCGCGACCGTCACCGGAATGCAGGGCATCGGCGTGAAGGCGCCGAGCGCGGCGGCGGTGGCAGCGGCCACCATCGGGTTCGACATGCTGTTGCAGGTGCCGAAGGGCAGGATGTTGGCCAGCGGCTTGTTGTCCATGATGGTGGCGCCCGGCACGCCGCTGGTGACCACGCCGCTCACGGGCAGCACCACAAGGCTGGAAGGCGCGGCGCCGAAGCTGCACTGCAGCGTGGCCCCCATGCAGACATGCATGCCCATGGTTCAGCCTCCTCTCACAAGTTTTTCCAGGCTCTTCATGAAGCCCGGTGGCGCGGCGGTGTCCACGATCTCGCGGCCCGCGTCGTCGTAGCGGCGCGGGTTGCCGTACGGCTTTCCCTGGCGGTAGGCGATCTCTTCCATCAACTGGCCGTTGGGCCAGAAGCGCCGCAGCGGACCGTGCAGCACGTTGGCCACATAGGTGGACGACTGCGCCACGCCGCCGCTTGGCAGGTGGTCGAGCACTTCGCCGTGGAGCAGTCCGGTGCGGTAGTGCTCGCGCCGCACCAGGCGCCCTTCGTGGAAGTAAGTGGCTTCGCCTTCGAGCCGGCCGGCCGTGTAGCGCAGCCGCGCCGTGACATCACCCGATTCGGCATACGCCACGGCTTCGCCATGCAGCGCGCCGCGCACATGCTGCTGTGTCTGCATCAGCTTGCCGCTGGGGTAGTAGCTGCGCGTGATGCCTTCGGCCACACCGCCCAGGCGCTGCGTTTCCTGCAGCAGCTGGCCGTGTTCGTCGAAGAGGCGCATCGCGCCGTGCGGCAGGCCTGCCTGATAAGAGGCTTCCATCGCAGGCTTGCCCGTGGCCGAGAAAACCTGCATCGGCCCGTGTGCTGCATCGCCCAGGAACGACGCGCGCACGACCGTCTGGCCGGCGCCGTCCAGCGCCTCGCGCACGACGGTATCGGGTGCGGATGGAAGAGAGGGAAGGGCCATGGCGCTCAATTGATCTTCACCAGCCCGCCCTTGAGCGTGACCATGCCGCCACCCTCGACGGCGTTCATGCCCGAGGCCTTGCTGCTGATCGACGGCGCTTCGTTCGACAGCGAGGCGCCGCCCTTGGCCGACAGTGCCACGCCGGCCTCGGCCTTGAAGTTGACGCCAGCCTTGGCGCCCAGGTCGGTGCCGGCCTTCAGGTCCAGCGTCTGGGCCGACTTGATGAGCAGGGTGCCCGTCACGTCGATCACCAGGTTGCCCGTGACCTTGAGCTCGTAGTTGCCCGTCACCGTCTGCGTGAAGTCGGCTTTGTTGCCGTGCGTCTCGTTGCCCGTGATGTCCAGCGCGCGCGTGCCCTTGACCGAGTGGGTCTCGTTGCCCGTGTCGACCTTGACCGTGCGATTGCCCTTGGTGACGGCGTGGACCTCGTTGCCGGCCATCACCGTGGTGCTCAGGTCGTTCTCGATTTCCACGCGCATGTCTTTCTGCGCGTGCAGGTAGAACTCTTCGGCGTCCTTCTTGTCCTCGAAGCGCAGCTCGTTGAACCCTTCGCCGCCCTTGGTCGAGTTCGAGCGAATGGTGCTTTGCGACGACATGCCCGGCAAGGCGACCGGCGTGGGGTTCGTGCCGTTGTAGACGCTGCCCGAGACCAGCGGCCGGTCGGGGTCGCCATCGACATAGCTCACGACCACCTCCTGCCCGATGCGCGGCAGGAAGAGCGCGCCCCAGCCCTTGCCGGCCCACATCTGCGAGACGCGCACCCAGCAGGAACTCTTCTCGTCCTTCTTGCCCAGGCGATCCCATGGGAACTGCACCTTGATGCGACCGTGCGCGTCGGTCCAGATTTCTTCACCGCTCGGCCCGACCACCCGCGCCGTGTGGCTGCCCGCCACCACCGGGCGCGGCGTCAGGCGCGGCGGGCGGAAGGCGGTGGTGGGAGGCAGGGTCTCGAAGCTGTTGCTGTAGCGCTCCTGCTCGGCGTGGTGCTGAACGCTGCGCACCACGTGCTTGGCGTTGAGTTCCTCGCGCGGATGTTCTTCCAGCGTGAAGGTGGTGCCCGGCGTCAGGTAATGGCAATGGCTGTCGCCGCGGCCCGAGCGGCTGCCGGCCTGGTGCTCTTCCAGGCGGATGCGCGCGCGCGTGGCGCCAGCAGCCGGCGACTCGGCGCGCGAGGGATATACGTAGTCGAAGCCGCGTCCGCTTTCGGCCTCGCGCTGCGCCAGCAGGCTGGTGTCGGGCGTGAGGAAGTCGTAGTCGTCCACCGCCTGCGACCTGGCCACCAGCCGTGCATCCGACTCGAAGCGGGTGACGGCATGGGTGTGCGCGCTGTCTTCCTCGCCGCTGCGCACGACGAGCTTCTCGGCATGGGGGCAGGGCGCGTATGCCGACGGGCTGTCGGCCAGCACCAGCGTGTGCGCGCCGTCCGCGAAGGTGAAGTAATAGAAGATGCCTTCTTCTTCCATCAGGCGCGAGACGAAGTCGAAGGCCGTCTCGTCGTAGCGCACGCAGTACTCGCGCTTTGCGTAGGTGCCGCTCAGCTGCGTGCTGTAGACCACGCCGAACTCCGTGAGCACCTGCTCCACGATCTCGGGCGTGCTCAGGGTCTGGTAGATCACGCGGTCGCGGCCCAGCGTGAGCAGCCACATGCGCGGCACCAGCTCGAGCGTGTAGATCGCAAAGTTGCGGCTGCTGCCCAGGTAGGTGAAGCGGGAGACGATGCCGTTGAAGAAGCGTGTTTCGCTCTCGTGCCGCTGCAGCGCGACGGTGGCCGAGGTGCCGATCACATCGGCGGCCTCCAGCGTGTTCGAGTCGGCGCGCATGGTGAGCGTGCACGCGAACAGCTGCGACAGGCCCTCCGTGGCCTGGAAGGCGTCGAGCAGCAGTTCGTCCGGCCCGAGCGCGGTCCGCACCGTCAGGAAGGCGCCGTGCTGGGTGAAGCCCTCGCGCATGTTCATCAGCTCAGCGTTGCCGGCTCGAAGCGGAAGGCGAAGGCGCCGTCGCCGTCCATGCCCATGTGCACCGCGGTGAACGCGGCGGCCATCGAGATGCGCTCCAGCACCTGGCGCGAGAGTTCGGGCAGCACCGCATGGGCCAGGATGTGGTCGATGTTGCGGGCTCCGCTGTCCACCTCGGTGCAGCGCGCGGTGATGGCGTCTTCCACCTGCACGTCCCAGGTGAAGGCGGCGTGGTGGTTCAGCGCAAAGCGCCGCGCCAGCTTGCCGAGCTTGAGGTTCGCGATCGAGCGGATCTGTTCGTCGCCCAGGTGGTGATACGGCACCAGCGCCAGACGGCCCAGGAAGGCCGGGCTGAACTGCTTGAGCAACTCGGGGCGCAGCCGCTCCACCAGCTCCTCGGGGTCGGGCCTGCGCCCGCCCTGCGAGGCCTGCGTGATCACGTCCTGCGCGGCGTTGGAGGTGAGCAGGATCAGCGTGTTCTTGAAGTCGATCTGCACGCCTTCACCGTCCTCCATGGTGCCCTTGTCGAACACCTGGAAGAACAGCTCCAGCACGTCGGGATGGGCCTTCTCCATTTCGTCGAGCAGCACCACGCTGTAGGGGCGGCGGCGCACGGCCTCGGTCAGCACGCCGCCGCGCCCGTAGCCCACGTAGCCGGGTGGTGCGCCCTTCAGGCTGGAGACGGTGTGCGCCTCCTGGAACTCCGACATGTTCACGGTGATGACATTGCGCTCGCCGCCGTACAGCAGGTCGGCCAGCGCAAAGGCCGTCTCGGTCTTGCCGACGCCACTGGGGCCCACCAGCATGAACACGCCCACGGGCTTGCCGGGGTCGTCGAGGTCGGCGCGGAAGGTGCGCACGCGCCGCGCGATGGCGTCGAGTGCGTCGTCTTGCCCGACCACGCGCTCGGCGAGCTTCTCTTTCAGGTTGAGCACCGTGTGCAGCTCGTCGGTCATCATCTTGCCGACCGGAATGCCGGTCCAGCCCGAGATGACTTCGGCCACCATCACGCCGTCGACGCAAACGGGCACCATGGGCTCGTCGCTCTGCAGAGCTTCCAGGCCTTTCTCGAGGCGGCGCAGCGCGGCGGTGAGCAGCGCGGGGTCGTTCTCCTCGTCGGGCGGTGGTGCGTTGTCGCGCAGGCTGTCGGAAATCTTGCGGCGCAGCGCGACGATTTCCATCACCGCGTGCTTCTCCTCGTCGACTTTGTCGGACAGGCGCTTGTGCTTCTGGCGCAGCGTATCGAGCCGCGCGCCGAGCGTGGCGATGGCGTCCTGGTGGTCGCCGCCGGTGGCGGCTTCGTGGCGCAGCACGCGCAGTTCGCTCTCGCCCGTGGCGATGTCGCGCGCGGCCGATTCGAGTTCGGCCGGCAGCCCGTTCTGCCCGATGGCCACCCGCGCGCAGGCGGTGTCGAGCACGCTGATGGCCTTGTCGGGCAACTGGCGGCCGGTGATGTAGCGGTGCGAGAGCTTGACGGCCTCGCGCACGGCGTCGTCGACGATCTCCACGCCGTGGTGCTTCTCCAGCGTTTCGACCATGCCGCGCAGCATGTCGATGGCCACTTCTTCGCTCGGCTCCTCGATCTTCACGACCTGGAAGCGCCGTGCCAGTGCCGGATCGCGCTCCACGTATTTCTTGTACTCGGCCCAGGTGGTGGCGGCAATGGTGCGCAGCTCGCCGCGCGCCAGCGCGGGCTTGAGCAGGTTGGCCGCGTCGCCCTGGCCCTCGGCGCCGCCCGCGCCGATGAGCTGGTGCGCCTCGTCGATGAACAGGATCACCGGCGTGGGCGAGGCCTTGACCTCGGCAATGACCGATTTGAGCCGGTTCTCGAACTCGCCCTTTACGCCCGCGCCGGCCTGCAGCAGCGCAAGGTCGAGCGAGCGCACCGACACCTGGCGCAGCGCGGGCGGCACGTCGCCCTGCACCACGCGCTGTGCGAAGCCTTCGACCACGGCCGTCTTGCCGACGCCGGCCTCGCCGGTGAGGATGGGGTTGTTCTGGCGGCGGCGCAGCAGCACGTCGATGATCTGGCGGATTTCGCCATCGCGGCCACGGATCGGGTCGATCGCGCCGTCGCGCGCGAGCTGCGTCATGTCGACGGTGTACTGGTCGAGCGAGGGCGTGGCCGAGTTGTTGCGGCGCGCGGTGGGCATCTGCAGCGGCGGTGTGCCGGCGGCTGACGCCGATGGCGCGGCCGGCTGGTTCACGGCGGGCGCCGATGCCGCTGGCGCCACCGGGGCATTGGCCAGTGCCGAAGCGGCTGCGTCCTCGGGCGAGGACTGCAGCAGGCCGGCAAGTTCGTCGCGCAGCGTGCCGCGCGGAATCTGCAGCAGCGCAGGCGCGGCGTCGACGAGGCGACCGCGCAGCCGGTCCACCTCCAGCAGCGCCAGCATCAGCGTGCCCGAGCGGATGTGTTGTTGGCCCAGCAGCATCGAGCTCATGAGCCAGGCTTCCTGGAACAGCGGCGCAAAGTCGGGCGCCAGGCTCGGCGTGCGGCCGTTGCCCCGCTTGAAGGTGTCGAGCGACTTCTGCAGTTGCGCCTGCACGGCATCGGGCCGGATGCCGAAGCGGCCGAACACCAGCCGCAGGTCGGGTGCTTCGTTGTCCACCAGCTTCAGCAGCAGGTGTTCGAGGTCGACGTTGTAGTGCGTCTGCTGCACGCACAGCTCGGCCGCCTGTTCCATGGCGCGCTTGCATTCGGGGTTGAGCCGGCCGAGCAGGGTGCGGATGTCGATGTCCATAGGGCGTGTGCGGGTCAGGCGCCGGGCGTGTCGCCGGCGTCGCTTGTCAGGGTGTGTCGAACAGGGGGCAGTGCGCCCCGGAAAGTCGGTCCCGCGATCCACGAGGTCCAGCCCAGGCGCATCGGGTTCGCGGCGCAGAGCTTGTTGCTGCGCGCCTCGGTGGGCGCGAGCCGCAGTTCCGTCTCGACCTTGAGGTCCTGCGGGATGAAGCGGCGCACCAGCCACTTGGCGAGCGCGTGGTCGGCGCCGCGTGGCAGCAGGCCGTGCAGGCGCTGCTGGCTCAGGTCGCTGAACGTGAGGCGGATGCCGGCGCCCTGGTCCCACACCCGCTTGCCGAGCACCGCGCCGCCGCCCAGCGGCGTGCGCATGTCCAGCCGTGCCGAGGCATCGGGCTCCAGCGCGAGCCAGCGGCCACGGAACTGGGTGCCCTGCACCTGCACACCGAGGCGGTCGCGCAGCAGGGCCAGCAGCGCGGTCATGCTGCGCGGCGCGCCGCCCAGCAGGCCGGCATGGCGCAGCCACAGGGCGGAGCCATCCGGCGCGCGCACGCCGGTGCGCAGGCCCAGTGCGCTGGCTGCGTCCAGCGTGGACGCCAGGGTGGAGCCAGACGGCGACTGCGGGTTGAGCGCCACATGGTGTTTGCGGCGGCTGCGGTACAGGAACGCCAGGAAGCGGTGGTTGAATATGTCGAGGAAGTCCGCCGTCGCATGGTCGCGCCGCATCCGGCGCTCCAGCAGCATTTCGGTGAAAGGCATCGGCAGCGGGCCGCCGCTGCCGCCCAGCGACAGCGCGGGCGTTGTGAGCGTGAAGGGCTCGCCGGTGACCGCATCGGTGCCAACCTCGCGCACGTCGCTGGCCTCGAATGCCAGCGAGACGAAGGCGTGCAGCCGCACGGCCTCGCGCTCGCGCGGGCCTCGCGAGCGGCCCACGGGCACCGCCTCGGGCGCGGCGCGCTCGAGCAGGCTGATGGCCTGGAACAGGTTGAAGTCCTGCGGACGGGCGGTCAGGCGTTCGATCACAGCACGACCTGGCGACCTGTCATCGGCGCCCATTGCTTGCGGACTTCCTCGCCGCTGCGCACCGCGAGGCGAACGAAGGAGTTCACCGAGGTGTACATCGCGAAGAACCGCGCGAGCACGGCCGACATCAGCAGCGGGGACCCGCCGACGAAGGCGTCGTCCTCGAAATCGAGCGTGACCTGCGTGCCGCGGCAGTAGCCACGCCAGGCCTCGGTGCCCACGTGCGCGGTGACGCCGCGCGCCGAGAGCCCGGTGATGCCGTGGATCTGGGCATGGTCGCGGCGGCTGTCGGAGGCGAACAGCCGCAGCATCTCGCGCAACTGGTCGCGGCCGGTGGAGCCGTCCACCAGCGACTGGTGGTTGAGTGTGAGCAGCGACACCAGCCGCCACAGCGTCTCGCTGCCCAGCGGTGGGTCGCGCTGCGCGGTGGGCTCGTACAGGCAGCGCACGTGCGTGGGCTGCGACGGTCCCTCGGCCACAAGGCGCGCGCCCACGGGCACCTGCTCCGCCAGCCGCCGGTTGGTGCACAGCAGGTGCGCGTAGACCACAGGCTGCACAGGCCGGCTGTGCGTCTTGCCCTGGTCGACGAAGGACAGGAAGACGTCGGTGCCGGGGATGTTCTGGCGCAGGCAGGGCTCGCGCCGCGCGGCCCAGAACACCGCGCCCTGCGTGCCCTGTGCGCCATCCATGTGGCCCAGGGCGGCGAAGCCCGGCACGTCGACGGGCTTGTCGGCATCGGGGTCGGAGGCGATCACCGAGACGATGGAGTGCACCTCGGTGGTCGCGTCGCGCTGGCGGTCGGGCACCAGCATGTATTCGTAGTGGCGCTGGTCCATCACCAGCGGCTCGCTCACGCGCGGGAACAGGTTGACGATGGGCGTGCAGCCGAGCTGGAAGTTGTCGGCGTCCAGGTGCCGCAGCGCGCGTGCGGGCCGGTCGAGCTGGAATGCCAGCTCGCAGCGGCGCCCGCGCCCCAGGCGCGAACGCAGGTGGTGCAGGTCGAAGAAATGAAACTTGCGCGGAAACGCGAAGTACTCCTGCAGCAGGCCGTAGGCCGGTTGTGCGTTGGCGGGCTGCGGCAGCACTTCCTCGCCTTCGGCAAAGCCGACCTCGCGCAACGCGTTGGCCGGCAGCGTCTGCGGCGCGCCGCCTTCGGGAGTGACGCTGACCGACTTGACGCCCGACACCAGCGCGTCGTACAGCGGCATCGTGGTCATCCAGTCGCCTTGCAGGTGGATGCGCAGCCAGTCGATCTCCAGTTCGGAGAAGTCGGCCTCGGTATCGCATTCGAGCGTGAGCCGCAGCACGGCGTCGGTGTCGATGGCGGCGTGCGCAATGCGCAGGGGCCACAGCACGGTGTCCCAGGCGGTGCGAAAGCGGCACTCCTGCGAGGGCGCGGATTGCGGCGGCACGGGCTGGGCGCGCGCGGTGCGCGCATGCAGCATGGTGTGGCGCGGCACGCGAAAGCCCGCAGTGACCTTGCCTTGCGCCGGATCGAGGCCGAATTGCGCCACCGACATCGAGGGCAGCGGCTGCACCAGCGACGGGCAGAGGTTGTCGAGCAGCGCGTAGGCGACGTCTGGAAATTCCTGGTCGAGGTCGCGGTGCACGCGCGCCGACAAAAAGGCCACCGATTCGATCAGCCGTTCGGTGTGCGGATCGAGCGATTCGCCGCCGTGCAGCGACAGCCGCGAGGCGACCTTGGGATAGCGCTGGGCGAAGTCCGACCCCTGTCCTCGCAGGTAGGACAGTTCGCGCTTGTAGTACTGCAGCAGGTCGCTATGCTGGATGTCGGACACGTCAGGCGACTTTCATCAGGCTGTCCGGCGTGCCGAGCAGCATCTCGAAGTCCACGCGTCGCAGCGTGACCCCGGCCTGCGCCTGTGCGCCGATGTGCACGAGTGCCACTTCATGCCGGTTGGGCGTGGCGCTCACTTGCACGCTCACGTCCGACAGGCGCGGCTCGTAGCGCTGCACGGCCAGGTGCAACGACGCCGCCAACTGCTGGAGGTCGGCGGCGTTCTGTGCGCTGAGCGCGGAAAAATCGGGAATGCCGTACTCCAGCACGGTGCCGCTTCCTTGCGCGTAATCGGCCACCGACAGCGGCGAACGCGTGTTGAACAGCTGGCGCAGCTCGCGGCCGATGGAATCCTGGACGGACTCCATCGTCTCGAGATGCGCGCCGTTGACGCGGTCGGACGGCGCCGACACCAGCCGGTCGAACAGGGGCGCGACGCCCCCTTTGACGAGTTCGGACACAGTAGGCGTCGGGTGTGAGCGTCGGTCAGGAAGCGGTGTTCGTCGCGACGTTCCAGACGAACGGCGCCACGCCATCCGGGCCGCCTTCCTTCTTCTGCTGCTTGTACGCGATCTCGATCTTGGAGTAGTTCAGGCTGAGGCTCTCGCTCGGAGGATCGCCACCGCTGGACAGTTGAAGCGAGCTGAGGATCGCGTCGGTGAGCTTCATGACGATCAGGTCGAGAAGGGCACCGTTGTCCTCGCGCGTGAACGAGATGATGGTTTCTCCCTTGAAGACTTCACCCGAGGCGAGCTTTTGCAGCAGCTGCGGGGTCGCCGAGTCGCAGTAGCGCGATAGGCTGATGTCGGAGAAGTTCGGCTTGTCGAGAGTCCGTGTCTTGTTGGTGGTGATGCTGGTCACGGAGATCTGGGCACCGAACGAGAAGCTCGAGACTTCCAGCTCGTCCTTGTGTCCTTCGACCTGAGTTTGTCCCGTGATACCCGGGAACTTGATGTAGATAGCCATCTGGATGTTCTTTCAGTTTGTGAGTGCGGACGAAGGGGCTCAGGCGGCTGCGGCCGGCAGGTCGGCCACCAGGCGGATCGAGGCCGAGAGTTCCTCGAGCTGGAAGTGCGGCTTCAGGAAGGCGATGGCGCGGTACGAGCCCGGCTTGCCCGGCACTTCGGTCACGTCCACGCGGGCCTGGCTCAGCGGGTACTTGGCCTTCATGGCCTGCGGCGCCGAGGGGCTCACCAGCACGTAGTTGGCGACCCAGTTGTTCAGGTGCTTTTGCATGTCGGTCTGCGTCTGGAAGCTGCCGACCTTGTCGCGCACGATCACCTTCAGGTAATGCGCGAAACGCGAAGCCGCCAGGATGTAGGGCAGGCGCGCCGAGACCGCCGCGTTGGCGTTGGCCGCGTCCTTGTCGTACACCTTGGGCTTGTTCACGGTCTGGCCGCCGAAGAAGGCTGCGGTGTTCGAGCCCTTGGAATTGACGATGGCGATGAAGCCCAGGTCGCTCAGTTCCTTTTCGCGGCGGTCGGTGATGGTCACTTCCGTCGGCGGCTTCAGCGCGATGTCGCCTTCGTCCGTCTTGTAGGCGTGGGCCACCATGCCGTCGACCTTGCCGCCGCCCTCGACGCCGCGGATGGCGGTGGTCCAGCCGTACAGCGAATGCGCCTGCGTGATGCGCAGACCCAGCTGGTAGGCCGCGTTGGCCCAGAGGTACTTGCCGTGGTCGGAGCCGTCCACGTCTTCTTCGTAGTTGAAGTTCTCGACGGGGTTGGTCTTGGCGCCGTAGGGCAGGCGCGCGGCGTAGCTGGGCAGCACCAGCGACACGTAGCGCGAGTCTTCCGATTCGCGGAAGCTGCGCCACGAGGCGAGCTCGGCGCTCTCGAAGGTCTTGGACAGGTCGCGCGGAATGCCCAGTTCGGTGAACGACTTGAAGTCGAACAGGGCGGGCGCGGCGGCGGCGATGAAGGGCGCGTGCGCGGCGGCGGCCACGCGGGAGACGCGCTCCAGCAGGGCGATGTCTTGCGGGTGGCGGCCGAAGTAGTAGTCGCCGATCAGCAGCGAGTAGGGGTGGCCGCCGTAGGTGCCGTATTCCTCTTCGTAGATCTTCTTGAAGAGCACGCTGGTGTCGTGGTCGACGGCGGTCTCCAGGTCCTTGAGCAGGTCTTTCTTGCTCACGTTGAGCAGGCGCAGCTTCAGGTTGCTGCCGGTCTCGGTGCCGAAAACCATGTCGCGCAGCCCGCGCCAGGAGCCTTCGAGGGCCTGGAACTCGGGGGCGTGCAGGATCGCGTTGAGCTGGTCGGTCAGCAGGCGGTCGATTTCGGCGACGCGCTCGTTGATCAGCGTGACCACGCCCTTGTCGGGGCTGGTCTTCATGCCTTCGTCGAGGATCTGCGAAGCCAGCTGACCGATCAGCTTCTTCGCGTAGGCGCCCTGCGAAGGCTCGGTCGTCATGTTGCCTTCTTGGACGATCTTGTCGAGCAGACCCATGTCACTGGTCGTGACGGTGGTTGCTGCGCTGCCGGCTTCGGCGGCTTTGGATTTGTTGGCCATCTCTATCACCATTCAAAAGTTGCCAGGCGCACCCCGGAAGGGGCTGCGGCCGGCGTGGTTGATCACGCTGCCGGTGCTTCGGCTTCGGGGGACGATTCGGTTTGCGCAGCCGGTGCTGCCGGGGCGGTCTGCGCCGGTGCGCTGCCCGCTTCGGCCCTGGCCTGGCTCTGGACCGTCTTGAGGTCTTCGCTGTTCTGCACCACGCGCTCGAGCAGGTCGTCGAGTTCGTCGTTGCCGTCGAGCTTGGCGAGCAGGTCGCGCAGTTGCTGGCGGGCTTCGAGCAGCTTGGCCAGGCGGGGCACCTGGCTCACGATGGCTTCGGGGTGGAAGTCGCCGAATTCCTTGAAGTTCAGCTCGATCTTCAGGTTGCCGTCGCCCTTCATGGTGTCGGGCACCGACAGGTCGAGGCGGGGCGAGATGTTGCCGAGCACCTCGTCGAAGTTGTCGCGGTCGACTTCGACGAAGCGGCGCTCCTTGAGCTTGGGCAGGGGCTGTGCGGGCTGGCCGGACAGATCGGCCAGCAGGCCCACGACCAGTGGGAGCTCCTTCTTTTCGACGGCATCGCCGATCTCGACGTCGTAGGTGATCTGAACGCGCGGCGGACGGTTGCGTCCCACCCAGTTTTGCAGGCTATTCGACATTTTTCGCTCTCAGAAAAGGTTGAATTGACAAGAACACACGTGAAGTTTTTCGGCGCTCTTCGCCAGATTGGGCGGCGCACGGACCGTTGCCGTTGCAGTCCCGACATGCATCAAAGGCGAACGGAAGATACAAATAGAGATATTTACTAACAATCCCCAGAAATGGGTAGGGACTCCATTTGCACGAGACAAAACCCAATAAAAACAAGTACCTAGAGTTGAAAAAGTTACATATATTGGTGTTTTGTCACACAAATGAGTGGGCAAATACTAGGTAGATGCGTCGGCCGGCGCATCGGACCAAAGTCCAATGACAAAAAAGCAGAGGTGGTGTTATCGCGCGCGAGAGGCGATGAAGCGCCGTCGACGGGCAACCCCTTTTGGGGGCGCAGGCGGATCGGGCAATCTTTTGAATGCACCTGAAGGGGCTTCAGGCCTCGAATTGGTTCATGAATCAGGCGAAATGCAAGATTCGCATAAGGTTATGCGTCAATTTGAAGAGGGAAGGATTGGAATGAAGCACGCATCCGTCGGGGTTTCCTGGCACATGTCGCACAACGCAACCCCGGACAGTCCGAGTACCTGCAGGCCGTGACCGAAGTGATGGAAAGCCTCTGGCCGTACATCGAGCAACACCCCAAGTACACCGGCCACAGCCTGCTGGAACGCCTCGTGGAGCCCGAGCGCGTGATCATGTTTCGCGTGTCCTGGGTCGACGACCAGGGCGAAGTGCAGGTCAACCGCGGCTTGCCGGGCGCATACAGCACGCCATGGCCTTCGAGCACTTTCACGGCCTCCATCGTTGGAGGCATGGTCGCGCCCTCGGCCAGCCGCGCACACGGTTGGAATCGTTGCCATGCAGGATGTTTGAGAACCCGCTTGGAGGCGAAATTACGGTTGGATCGGCTGGGCGTCGATCAAGTCCTCTCTTGACATGTCCATCTTGCGCGGACACGCCATGGGGCAGGTCGCATACATCCATCTTTGCAAGATCGTCATTTCGGCCCTGATCCCGCGACCGTTGTTGCTCGCGGTTGCGCTGCACGTACTCGGGCCGAGCGACTCGCGGTGGTTGCGCCAGTAGTCGGAATTGCGCTGCGACCACGCCTGCTGGGCGGCGCGTTGGTTGATCCGGTAGTCGGAATCGGACTGGCGCTTTGTCCGCTGCCACTGGCGCTTGCGGGCGCGCTGGCAGTCGGTCGAGGCGCAGTAGGCCTGGTCGGGAGTTTGCGGGCGTGGCGCGAAAGGTTTGCGACAGCAGGCACAGCATCGTGTCATCGTCGGGGGCTCCATGCAAAAGGGCGCTGGAAACCGCGGCGGCATTGCTGCCGTGCCACATGCGGGGTAGCCGATGCAGGCCGATATCGCCACGGTGGTCCTGGACGACGAACGTTGGCTTGGTTAGCGGCGGCGCTTTTCCACCATGTCGCTGCGGGCATAGGCGCGCACCGTCTGGTCGCCCACCAAGCGGGCTAGCGCAAACTCCAGCATTTCGGCGGGGTACTCGGTATGGTCCATACCCCAGGTGTTCCATCATCGGCGCCGTCAGCAAGCAGACCGGCAAGATGCTGAGCCTGCACTTTGCCGTCGAAATCGGGCGTGGCGCAAACATCGACTTTGCCTACACGGTGGTGGTTGCGAGTGCGCGAGCCGTGACGAAAGGTGCGAACACGCGGGAGATCGCGGACGCAATCACCGTCGTGATGGCCGAGGCCGTGGGCGGGCTCGACAAGACGCCGATGGAGCGCGTTACGCGAACGGTGGGCAATCGAACCTTTTCGGGCCTGGCCAGCACGGCAGCCGGGCTCATCATGAGCGTCAACCCGGCAAAGTAGCCAGCGAGCGCGAGTCTGTTGGCGGCCCGCGGTCGAGTCGCAAGAAGTTTTCCGACGGGCCGCAGGGGCCTGCAGCGCGATCCAGCGAGCAGTCTGCAGCTGGATGCTCTGTCGCCCCTCCCGTCGCAGCGCACGCATTGCGCGCGCCCTTCCGGGTCCATCTGCGGCACGGACCTTTCGGCGCATCAGCACGGTGCCCGTCCCGCTCCACCCCGGGGCACTTCTCCCTCCGACAGCCCGTTCCAGCCGTCTCATAAACAGAAATCGGTTGGCACGCAACCTGCTAAATACACCGAGAAAATATTTTAGATATCTTTCTAATATATTAGTAATTCGAGGGAATCAGCTTCCTCACAACCGACCTTCATCCGTATCAGGAGCATTCAACGTGAGCAATCCCCGCTGGCAAGGCATCTTTCCCGCCATCACCACCAAGTTCCACGCCGACGAGAGCATCGATGCCGAGGGCACCGCCCGCCACATCGACTTCCAGATCCGCAATGGCATCCACGGCCTGGTCACCTGCGGCTCGCTGGGCGAAGCCAGCACGCTGACGCTGGAAGAAAAGCTGCAGGTCGCCAAGATTGCGCTCGAAGCCGCCGACGGCCGCATCCCGGTGCTGGCCAACGTGTCGGAAACCAGCACGCGCGAGGCGCTGCGCTACGTGGACGGCGCCAACAAGCTCGGCGTGGCCGGCTTCATGATGATGCCCTCGGTGATCTATGTGGCCGATGCGCGCGAAGCCATGCTCAACGTGCGCACCATCGCCAATGCCGCGCAAAAACCCATCATGGTCTACAACAACCCGGTGGCCTACCGTGTCGACCTCAAGCCCGAGCACATGGTCGAGCTGGCCGACTGCGAATGGATCGCGGCGATCAAGGAGAGCACGGACAACATCCGCCGCATCACCGACCTGCGCAATACCGTGGGCGACCGCTACCAACTGTTCCTGGGCGTGGACGACCTGGCCTACGAAGGCCTGGCGCTGGGCTGCGATGGCCTGCTGGCCGGCGTCGGTTGTGCCTTCCCGCGCGAGACCGTGGCGCTGTACGACCTGATGAAGGCCGGCAAGTTTGCAGAGGCGCTCAAGCTCTACCAGTGGATGACGCCGATGCTGCACCTGGACGTATCGACCAAGCTGGTGCAGAACCTCAAGCTCATCGACCTGCTGGTGGGCGTGGGCTCCGAGCACATGCGCCGCCCGCGCCTGCCGCTGATCGGCGAGGAACGCGCCTTCATCGAAGCGGTGGTCAAGAAGGCGCTGGCTACGCGTCCTGCCCAGTACCAGTCGGTCGCCTGAAGCGCCGACACACCGAGCTGCTCGCGCGGAACCCATCGCATGGACACGGACATCATTCTTGAAACCAAGGGGCTCTCCAAGGAGTTCCGCGGCTTCCTCGCTGTGCGCAACGTCGACCTGCGCGTGCGGCGCGGATCGATTCATGCGCTGATCGGGCCGAACGGCGCCGGCAAGACCACGGTCTTCAATCTGCTGACCAAGTTTCACATCCCCACCAGCGGACACATCCTGTTCAACGGTGCGGACATCACGCATGAGAAACCGGCGCAGATCGCACGGCGCGGCGTCGTCCGCTCGTTCCAGATCTCGGCTGTGTTTCCCGAACTCTCCGTGCTGGAGAACGTGAAGATCGCGCTGCAGCGCAAGCTCGGTGTCGACTACCGCTTCTGGCAGTCGGTGTCCGCGATGCGCAAGCTCGATGCCCCTGCGATGGCGCTGCTGGAGCAGGTCGGCCTGCCGCGCTTCGCGGCATCGCTGGCCCGCGATCTTCCGTACGGCCGCAAGCGCACGCTCGAAATCGCCACCACGCTGGCACTGGACCCCGAGCTCCTGCTGCTCGACGAGCCCACGCAGGGCATGGGCCATGAAGACGTCGACCGCATCAAGGACCTGATCAAGAAGGTCTCGGCCGATCGCACGGTGCTGATGGTCGAACACAACATGAAGGTCGTCGCGGACATCAGCGACACGATCACCGTGCTGCAGCGTGGCGAGGTGCTCGCCGAAGGTCCGTACCCCGTCGTCTCGGTCGATGCGGCCGTGCGCGAAGCCTACATGGGAACCGAAGAGCATGAATGACGCCAAGGCCAACGCGCAGGGAAGGCCGGCCGCGGCCATGCTGACCATCCGAAACCTCAACGCCTGGTACGGCGAGTCGCACGTGCTGCAAGGCATCGACCTCGACGTCAAGGCCGGTGAATGCATCACGCTGCTGGGGCGCAACGGCGCGGGCCGCACGTCCACGCTGCGCGCCATCCTCGGGTTGGTCGGCAAGCGCACCGGTTCCATCCAGGTGGCGGGCACCGAGACCATCGGCATGCCGCCGCATCGCATCGCCCGGCTGGGCCTGGGCTACTGTCCGGAAGAGCGGGGCATCTACGCATCGCTCACGGCCGAAGAGAACCTGCTGCTGTTGCCCAAGGTCGGCGACGCCGGCATGTCGCTCGAGCAGATCTACGGCATGTTCCCGAACCTCAAGGAGCGCGCCTCCAGCCCGGGCACGCGCCTTTCGGGCGGCGAGCAGCAGATGCTTGCCATGGCCCGCATTCTGCGCACCGGCGCGAACCTGCTGTTGCTCGACGAAATCACCGAGGGGCTGGCACCGGTGATCGTGCAGAAGCTCGGCCAGGTGATCCGCGAGCTCAAGGCGCGCGGCTTCACGATGGTGCTGGTCGAGCAGAACTTCCGCTTCGCCAAGCACCTGGCGGACCGCCACTACGTCATCGAGCACGGCCAGGTGGTCGAGGTGATCGAGCGCAACGAAGTCGAGGCCAAGCAGGACCGCCTCAACGAATTGCTCGGCATCTGAGCCCGACGCATTGCCGTCTTTCCAACACCTTGTCTTCCCATCTTCAAACCCTGGAGCCTTTCATGCATTTCAAGAAACTTTCCGTGTGCCTGATGACCGGCGCGGCCCTCACGGCCCACGCGCAGGTGAGCGACGACGTCGTCAAGATCGGCGTGCTCAACGACCTGTCGGGCATCTACTCGGATCTTGCGGGCCAGGGCTCGGTCACGGCGGCGCGCCTGGCCATCGAAGAGATGGGCGGCAAGGTGCTGGGCAAGCCGGTCGAGCTGGTCTTTGCCGACCACCAGAACAAGCCCGACGTGGCGGCCAACCTGGCGCGCGGCTGGTTCGACCAGGGCAAGGTCGACATGGTCACGGACTTTCCCACCGCATCCACCGCGCTGGCCGTGATGGAGATCGCCAAGCAGAAGAACCGCATCGTCATGCCTTCCTCCGGGCTGGCCACCGCGATCCTCGGCGAGAAGTGCACGCCCCTCACGGCGCAGTGGACCACCAACACCTACGCGCTGGCGGCCGGCACGGCGCGCGCGCTGGTCAAGGACGGCAAGAAGAGCTGGTACTTCATCACCGCCGACTACACCTTCGGCCACTCGCTCGAAAAGGACGCCACCGAGGTCATCAAGGCCGAGGGCGGCACGGTGGTCGGCAGCTCGCGCCATCCGTTCCCGGGCAACGACTTCTCTTCGTTCCTGCTGAAGGCGCAGGCCTCCAAGGCCGACGTGATCGCGCTCGCCAACGCGGGCAACGACACGGTCAACGCCATCAAGCAGGCCAACGAGTACGGCATCACGCGCAAGCAGGTGGTGGCGCCGCTGCTCACCTACATCTCGGACGTGCACAGCATCGGCCTTGAAAAGGCGCAGGGCATGTACCTCAGCGAAGCCTTCTACTGGGACTTCGACGACCGCTCGCGCGCATGGTCGAAGAAGTTCTTCGACAAGCAGAAACGCATGCCGACCGCCGCACAGGCCGGCGTCTATTCGGCCACGCTCAACTACCTGAAGGCCGTCCAGGCCGCGGGCACCGACGAGGCCAAGGCCGTCATGGCGCAACTGCGCAAGATGACCATCGACGATGCGGTGATCCGCAACGGCAAGCTGCGCGAGGACGGCGCGCTGGTGCACGACATGCTGCTGCTGCAGGTCAAGTCGCCCGCCGAGTCGAAGGCACCGTGGGACTACTACAAGGTCAAGTCGGTGCTGAAGGGCGCGGACGTGTATCCGCCGCTGAACCCCGCCTGCCAGAACGGCAAGTAACGCCCGCACCATGTTCGATATCTCGATGCAGGCGCTGGCGGCCCAGCTGCTGGTCGGCCTGATCAACGGCTGCTTCTACGCCATGCTGAGCATGGGCCTGGCCATCATCTTCGGGCTGCTCAACATCATCAACTTCGCGCATGGCGCGCAGTTCATGGTGGCGGCGTTCCTGGCGTGGATCGGGTTCACGCAGCTGCCGCTGCTGCTCGGCCCCACGTTCCAGATCAACTTCTGGGCGGCGCTGGTGCTGGCGCCCGTCATCGTCGGCGGGCTGGGCGTGCTGCTGGAGAAGACGCTGCTCAAGCGCCTGTACCACCTGGACCATCTCTATGGGCTGCTGCTGACCTTCGGCGTGGCGCTGGTGCTCGAAGGCTTGTTCCGGCATTTCTACGGCATCTCCGGCGTGAGCTACGACCCGCCGCCGTTGCTGCAGGGCGGTGTCGACCTGGGCTTCATGTTCCTGCCGGTGTACCGGGCCTTCGTGGTCGTCGCGGCGATCCTGATCTGCCTGGTGACCTGGTACCTCTTCGAGAAGACCAAGCTCGGCGCGCTGCTGCGCGCGGGCACCGAGAATCCGAAGCTGCTGCAGGCGTTCGGCGTGAACATCCCGCTGATGATCACGCTCACCTACGGCTTCGGCGTGGGGCTGGCGGGGCTGGCCGGCGTCATGGCCACGCCCATCATGCAGGTCAATCCACTGATGGGAGCCAACCTGCTCAACATCGTCTTCGCGGTGGTCGTGATCGGCGGCCTCGGCTCCATCGCGGGCGCCGTGGTCAGCGGGCTCGCGCTGGGCATTCTCGAAGGCCTGACCAAGGTGTTCTATCCCGAGGCCTCGACCGTGGTGGTCTTCGTGATCATGGCCATCGTCCTGCTGACCCGTCCCGCTGGCCTGTTCGGCAAGGAGAAATAAGAACATGAAGTCGATTCCGATGCCCATCCGCATCCTGCTAGTGCTGCTGGTTCCCGCGCTGCTGGTGCCGGCCTTTCCGGAAATTGCGTACCCGGTCTTCGTGATGAAGGTGCTTTGCTATGCGCTCTTTGCGCTGGCCTTCAACCTGCTGATCGGCTTCACCGGCCTCGTGTCCTTCGGGCACGCCGCCTTCTTCGGCTGGGCCGGCTACACCACGGGCATTCTGATGATCCGGTTCTCGGCCAGCGGCTTTCCAGTCGAGCTGGCCATCCTGGCCGGCGTGGCCGTCGCCGTCGCCATCGGGTGGCTGATCGGCACGCTGGCGATTCGCCGCACCGGCATCTACTTCGCGATGATCACGCTCGCGCTGTCGCAGGTGGCCTACTTTCTCGCGGTGCAGATTCCGTGGACCGGCGGAGAAGACGGCATGCAGGGCATTCCGCGCGGGCACCTGCTGGGGCTGGTGGACCTGTCGGACGACAACCACATGTACTACTTCACGCTGGCCGTGTTCGTGGCCGGTTTTCTCGCCACCCACCGCATCGTGCATTCGCCGTTCGGGCAGGCGCTGAAGGCGCTGCGCGACAACGAGCCGCGTGCCGTGTCGCTGGGCTACGCCACCGACCGCTGCAAGCTCTATGCGTTCATGCTGTCCGCCGGGCTGGCGGGGCTTGCAGGTTCGCTCAAGGCACTGGTGCTGCAACTGTCGGCGCTCAACGACGTGATGCTCAGCACATCGACGGAGGTGCTGCTGATGACGCTGCTCGGCGGCCTGGGCACGAGCTGGGGCCCGGTGGTCGGCGCGACGCTGGTGGTCAGCCTGCAGAACCACCTGGCGGCGCTCGGCGGCGTGGTCACGATCGTGATCGGCATGACCTTCATCCTGTGCGTGTCGTTCTTCCGGCGCGGGCTGGTGGGAGAGTGGCAGGCATTGCTGGAGCGCCGGAAAGAGAAATCGCAGAAGCGGTGACGCCGTCCGGCGGCCCCGCCGCCTTCAACCCGCGCCAGTGTTGGCTCCCTTCAGCCCGGCTTAAGGTTGCGTGGCGATACTCGAGCGGACGGTCTTCAGGCGTTGGTAGAGGTCGCTTCGGCACCCGCTCACAAGAGTGGTTCCTCGAGGCCGGAGGTCGTCACAAATTTCCCCTGTCACGGGGGCTGCGGGCACGGGGCCGCAGCCCCCGCATCTGAAGAAGATCGCCTCGTGGCTCAGGCCCGGGCGCGCGCCGTCTCACCGATCCACACCGGCTCGTTCGACGTGTCCGGGAAGCCGGAGGCATTCATGCCAGGGTGGCCGTTCATGTCGTCGCGGTGGTGCGCGTGCGCATCGTCGTCGCCCAATGATGTGGTCGGCAGATGGCGCAACTCGTAGCCCCGCCCGTACACCGAATGCAGGTCGAACCCGCTCTCCTTGTGCAGCGAGAGCTTGCGACGGATGTTGGCCACGCAGCAGTCGAGCACGCGGCTCTTTCTTTCGATCCTGGCGTCCACCCACAGCGAGGCCAGCAGCCAGTCGCGTTCCAGCAGCCGTCCGGCATTGCGGAACAGCAACAACGCCAGTTCGAATTCGCGGGGCTTCAGGCGGATCTCCGTGCCCTTGTGGATCACCACGCGCCGGCTGCCCAGGAACTGGTAGTCGCCGAAGAACGCACTCACCGACTGGGGATGCAGCAGCGTCTCGTTGCGCCGCAGCGATTCGCGCACGCGCAGTTCCAGCTCGAAGTCGTCGATGGGCAGCACCGCAAAGTCGATGTTCGCGCCCGGCGAATCATTGCCTGCCGCCGAAAGCACCTCGATCAGCAGTTCCCGTTGCGAGGCGCTTGCCACCAGGCAGATCGGAATGCGCAGCGCCTTGCACATGGCCGTCAGGATCGGCCATGCGCCTTCGTCCTTCAGCATGATCAGGAGCAGGCCGAACTGGCTGCCGCCGGTCACGGCCAGCAGAAAGTCGGCGCTGGTGTCGAACGAGGCCGGCTCGCAGCCCATCAGGCGCAGCCTGTTGCCCCAGGTGGCCTGCTGGGCTTCGTCGCAACCCACCAGCGCGATCTGGCGCGAACCCTGGGAGGCCGTCATGACTGCGACCCGCCCGGCATGGCCACGTCGTTCAGGGGCATTGGCTTCGGAAGAGGATTCTTCATATCGATGGCATCCATGCGGTTGTGGTGGAAGGAGGCGCGGCGGGGCGCCGAGTGAAACGAAGGCACGGCAGGCAATGGGTCAGTGATCGCCGGCGCGCGGCAGCTTCCAGCCGATGCCGGCATTCAGGCCCCAGTCGCTGCCGGAGGTGGCGACGGCCATGCCCCAGGCCATCCGGCCGTCGTCGGACAGGGCCTTGAAGCCGAGGCTGGCCGAGGCGTAACTCCTGTAGGTGCCCATGGCCAGGCCGATGGACTTTTCTCCGGGGTAGAGCGTCGGCGCGTAGGCGCCCGACAGCGCCACGGCCATGGCCGTGCCGGAGTAGGCGATGCGGGCCACCTCGCGGCCCTCGGCACGCACCTGGTTCAATTGGCCGAGGTTGACCGCATCGCCGGGCAGCACGCCCGGTGCCAGCTCGAAGGCGCTGGCGCTGGCATGCACGGTCACAGCGGCGAGCGAAAGAACAACCAGCACGCCAGCCCACGCGAGGCGCGCGCACGACGCGGGCTGCCTGCCCTTGCCGTCGCCTGTCGCGCTTTCGCTGTGTGGAGTGACCATGTCCGTTGACTGAAGAAATGCGGTGAACCCGCTGGCAGCGTGACGCGGGGCAATCAGCCCGCGGCAAGCCGGGTGCCGGCGCCCGCCTGCGTCTTGCGAACGCCGTCGGGCCCGTAGAAAAGCTGGGCGCTGGCTTGAAGGAAGTGCAGCGCCTGCTGCGTGAAATCGAGATGCGCATAGACCATCGAGCCGTTGCGCATGTTGTGGCTGCGTGCCTCCACGGCGAACGCCAGCAATGCGGCCCATGCCTCCTGCATGGGCGCGCCGCCGGCGGCCGCCGCGGCATCCGCGCCGGCACGGCCGGGCTCGAAGCCCAACGCTGCCTGCAGGGCTTCGCGCTGCTGGTCGAGTTCGGCCATGCGGTCCAGCAGTTGGGTCTTCTGGCCGGCAATGGCAGCCAGATCGGTGAAGACGCCGCCCGACATCGCCTCGGCTTCCCGGCCCAGCACGCCGAGAAATTCCTCGATGCAGGACGCCTCTGTGCGCAGGTGGGCCAGCAATGTGTTCATTCCCTGCCCTTCGGATCGAGCAGGTCGCGCACGCTGGCCAGCAGGCCGTCGGCGATGCGCTCGGGGCGGATCTCGTAGCGGCCGGCGCGAATGTCCTCGCGGATCGCCGCCACGCGCGCTGCGTTGAAATCGCTGCCGCCCACGGCGGCAGGCATCGAATGAACGTGCGCGGAGGCCTGCGCCGCCTCTTTCGGGCGCTCGACGGCTTCGGTGCCGGTCGCGGGCGCAGCCACGCCGGTTGCGGGCGTTCGATGGAGGGGCGTCGGCGAAGGGGCGGGTGGATCGATTTTCAAGGTGATTCCTCAGGGGCTGACCCGTATATCGGCAGCTTGGGCAAGAACTTTAGGCATTGCGTGCACGAAGCTTGCGGCGGGCGGCGATGGCCTATTGCGTCAGCTGGATCTGTCCTTCTTCGTCGGCCACACCGCTGATCAGCCGCCCGTCCAGGGTCTTGGCCTGCACGATGGCGCCGACCTTCGCGCCGGTCATGGCCTTGCCCTCGGTGCTGACGACGAAACCCTGCCCCTGGGCCACTACCTTCACGGCCTGCCCCTGCTGGATGACGGTGACGCCGCGCACCAGCTCCTTGCGGATCGGCGCGCCGGGCGCGATGCGGTTGGCGCTCACTACGCCGACCAACTCGGCGGCGCTGGTGATCACCGAGCGCGGCAGCCGCGACAGGTCGCCGGTGCGTTCGGTGACATCGCCCGCGCCCAGCGGCCGGCCGGTGTCGATCGCGCGCGTGGCAACGAAGTAGCTGCCTTCGACGGACACACGGGCCTGCACGAAACGCGTCCAGGGTCGCTCCGTCTGGCAGCGCACGCCCACCGAGATCCGGCCCCACGGCGTGACGCCCGGCGGCAGAAAAACCTCGGGCGCTTCGCATTCGGGCAGCGTGGCGGTGCCGCGCCCTTCCAGGCTGATCGTGACCTTGCCCGGCAGGCCGGCGCTTTGCATCTGCAGGTACTTCTCGATGGCCACCGTGGCGGCATCAGGTGCCGGTGCGGCCGCGAAAACGCAGGCCGAACCCATGGCCGCCATCAGTGTCATCGACACGATGCGCGGCAGGCGGGTGCGGGGCAGAAAGTGGTTCATCTGGCGAGAGGAGGGCGTGCGAAAAATGCGGTGCGCCAGACCAGGAACACACAGTCCGGCGCCGTGCAATTCTAGAAATTCGGGCCCCAGGCGAAGTCGCGAGCAGCAGGCGAAAACCCCCTTTGTTCGGGCGATTGCAAACGCGCCGCATGCATAGACTCGCTTTCCATCGGTTGCCGCGCCCCGCGCATTGGCGACGACTCAAGAGATGGAAAACAGATGATCGACAAGCTGGATGCGGCGCTTCGCTTCAACCGCGAAGCCCTCAACCTCCGGGCAGAACGCCAGGAGGTGCTCGCGGCCAATATCGCCCATGCCGACACGCCCAACTACAAGGCGCGCGACTTCGACTTCAGCAGCCGGCTGAACGAAGCCGTCGAGCGCGGCCGTTCGTCGCAGTCGGTGTCGCTGGCCACCACCTCGTCGCGCCACCTGGCCGGCCAGGCGCAGGCCGCGTCCGACAAGGACCTGCTGTACCGCACGCCCCACCAGTCCAGCATCGACGGCAACACCGTCGAGATGGATGTCGAGCGCGTGGCCTTCGCCGACAACGCGCTGCGCTACGAGTCCAACCTCACCATCATCAACGCCAAGATCAAGTCGTTGCTGTCGGCGGTTCAGCAGTAAACCGCCACAGACAGCACGGAGCACCACGCATGCCCATCGCCAGCAATTCCATGAACATCTTCAACGTGGCGGGCTCCGCCATGACCGCGCAATCGCAGCGCATGAACGTCACCGCCAGCAACCTGGCCAACGCCGAGAGCGTGGCCGGCCCCGACGGCATGCCCTACCGCGCCAAGCAGGTGGTGTTCGAGGTGGCCTCCTCCGGCAACCAGGACATCGGTGGCGTCAGGGTGGCCGGGGTCATCGACGACCCGTCGCCCGCCAGGCTGGTGTTCGACCCCAAGAGCCCGCATGCCAATGCCCAGGGCTATGTGTCGATGCCCAACGTCAACGTGGTCGAGGAAATGACCAACATGATCTCGGCCTCGCGCAGCTACCAGGCCAACGTGGAAGTGCTCAACACCGCCAAGACGCTGATGGTCAAGACGCTGACGCTCGGCCAGTAAATCCATCTTCAGAAAAACCCGGACACGCCATGGCCATCTCAGACACCTCTTCCATCAGCGGGCAGAACGCTTCCACCGCGACGAACAGCAACAACGTCGCGAACGCGGACAGCGAGCAGCGCTTTCTCAAGCTGCTGGTCACGCAGCTCAACAACCAGGACCCGCTCAACCCGATGCAGAACGCCGAACTCACCTCGCAGCTTGCGCAGATGAGCACGGTGAGCGGCATCGAGAAGCTCAACACCACGCTGGCCGGCCTGGTGAACCAGACCGGTTCCAACCAGGTGCTGCAGGCCGCCTCGCTGATTGGCTACAACGTGCTGTCGCCGGGCGACGTGCTCACCACGAAGAAGCCCGAAGAGGGCAAGGAAACGGCCACCCAGGCCTTTGCAGTGCAACTGCCGGGCACGGCCGCGGACGTCGAGATCAAGATCGTCGATGCCACCGGCAAGGTGGTGCGCACCATCGACGCCGGCGCCATGAAGGAAGGCGTCAACGCCGTCACCTGGGACGGCAAGGACGACGCCGGCGCCGTGGTGCCCGTGGGCGCCTACCGCTTCACGGTCGACGCCAACAACGGCGGCGTGGCTGTGAAGGCCACCGCGCTGACTTTCTCGCAAGTGGCCGCCGTCAAGCAGGGCACCGGTGGCGTCACGCTCGAGCTGGCCTCGGGCGCCAGCATCGGCCTGGCCGACGTGCGCCTGTTCCTCTGAATCTCCGAAACGTCCTGCGCGCAAGCGGCTTTTGCAGCCGTCGCGCGGCAGGTCTTTTTTCCATCGCATCGAACGCATTGAAGTAAGGATCCATCATGAGTTTTTCCCAGGGCATCAGCGGTCTCGGCGTGGCCGCGGCAAACCTCGACGTCATCGGCAACAACATTGCCAACTCCGGCACGGTGGGCTTCAAGTCCGCCGCCGCGACCTTCCAGGACGTGTACGCCGGCTCGCGCGTCGGCCTGGGCGCCTCGGTGTCGGGCGTGACGCAGAACTTCACGCAGGGTGTGACGCAATCGAGCAGCCGCCCCCTGGACGTGGCCATCCTGAACGGCGACGGCTTCTTTCGTCTGAGCAGCCCCAGCGGTGAGGTCATGTACTCGCGCAACGGCCAGTTCACGCGCGACAAGGACGGCTACATCGTCAACGCCTCGGGCCTGCGCCTGACGGGTTACGGCGTCAACGCCAGCGGCGGCATCAACGGCGGCACGCCGTCGCCGATCCAGGTGCAAAGCGCATCCATGACGCCCAACCCGACCGGCAACGTCAACGCCGTGTTCAACCTCGACGCGCGCAGCACGGTGCCCGCCAAGACGCCTTTCGCGGCCGGCGACTCCGCCACCTTCAACTACTCGAACGCCATCGGCCCGGTCTACGACTCGCTGGGCAATCCGCACGACGTGGCCGTCTACTTCGTGAAGACCGCGGCCAACACCTGGAACGTGTACGGCACTTCCGACGGCGCGCCGCTCGCCGCCGGCGCGCCCCTGCTCACCGGCATGACCTTCGACACCAAGGGCGTGATGACCGCACCGGCGGGCGGCTCGCTGAACATCGGCCCCATCAACTTCGCCAACGGCTCCGCGCCGCTGAGCGCCAAGGTCGACCTGACGGGAACCACCCAGTTCGGCGCCACCAACGGCATGACCAAGCTGAGCCAGGACGGCTACAAGTCCGGCGAGCTGACCTCGTTCTCGATCAACCCCGACGGCACCATCACCGGCAAGTTCTCCAACGAACAGACCAAGCTGATGGGGCAGATCGTGCTGTCGTCCTTCGCCAACCCCAACGGCCTGGAGCCCAAGGGCAACAACGTGTGGGCCGAGACGCTGGCCTCGGGCAACGCGCTCACCGGCACGCCGGGCGAGGGCACCAAGATGGGCTCGCTGGCTTCCGGCGCGCTGGAGTCGTCCAACGTCGACCTGACCTCCGAACTGGTCAACCTGATCGTCGCGCAGCGCAACTACCAGGCCAATGCGCAGACCGTGAAGACGCAGGACCAGGTCATGCAGACGCTGATGAACATCCGCTGACGCGGCCACCCCGCACGACTGAAAAAATCAGGAGCACCCAGTGGATCGAATGTTGTATGTCGCCATGAGCGGCGCCAAGCAGGCCATGGAACAGCAGGCCTCGGTCGCCAACAACATGGCGAACGTCTCGACGCCGGGCTTCCGCGCGCAGATTGCCAACTTCCGCGCGGTGCCTGTGGTGGGCGCAGAAGCGCAGACCCGCGCCTTCGTGGCCGCCACCACGCCCGGCGCCGACTTCACCCACGGCCCGCTCACCGAGACCGGCCGCTCGCTCGACGTTGCTGTGAGCGGCGCTGGCTGGCTGGTGGTGCAGACCCCCGACGGCGGCGAGGCCTACACCCGCGTGGGCAACCTGCAGATCGGCGCCGACGGCCAGCTCACGACCATGGGCGGACGCCAGGTGGTGGGCGACAACGGCGCGCTGACCGTGCCGCCGGGCTCCACCGTGGTCATTGCCTCCAACGGCCTGGTCGCATCGCGCGACGCCGCCTCGGGCACGCTCACCGGCATTGCCGAAGTCGGCCGCCTGAAGCTGGTCAACCCGCCCACCGCTGATCTGGTGCGCGGCGACGACGGACTGTTCCGCATGCGCGAAGGCCAGCCGCCCGCCGAGGCCGACGAGGCCGTCACGCTGGTCACCGGCGTGGTCGAGGGCAGCAACGTCAATCCGGTCGAGGCCATGGTGGCCATGATCGCCAACGCGCGCAGCTTCGAGATGCAGATGAAGTCGCTGCAGACCGCCGACACCAACGCGCAGTCGGCCAACAAGCTGCTGTCGTACGGCTGATCCGCAGCCCACCCGGCCACACACGCCGCAACACACCCGCAGGACTCCTCAAGAAATGATTCGCTCCCTCTACATCGCCAAGACCGGCCTGGACGCCCAGCAGACCCAGCTCGACGTCGTGTCCAACAACCTGGCCAACGTCGGCACCACGGGCTTCAAGCGCAGCCGCGCCGTGTTCGAAGACCTGGTCTATCAGAACCTGCGCCAGGTCGGCGGCCAAAGCTCCGACCAGACCCGCCTGCCTTCGGGCCTGCAGGTCGGCACCGGCGTGCACGTGGTCGCTACCGAGCGCATCCACTCGCAGGGCAACCTCACCAAGACCGACAAGCCGACCGACGTGGCCATCAGCGGCAGCGGTTTCTTCCAGGTGCTGATGCCCGACGGCACCACCTCGTACACGCGCGACGGCTCGTTCCAGAAAGACCGCGACGGCCAGCTCGTGACCGCCAGCGGCTTCCCGGTGCAGCCGGCCATCACCATTCCCGCCAACGCTTCCAGCATCACGGTGGGCCGCGACGGCATCGTGTCGGTGGTGCAGGCCGGCAGCACGAACACCGTGCAGATCGGCCAGCTTCAACTGGCGACCTTCGTCAACCCGACCGGCCTGGAAAGCAAGGGCGAGAACCTGTATGCCGAGACCGATGCATCGGGCGCACCCAACCAGGTGAACCCCGGCGTCGACGGTGCCGGCGTGCTGAGCCAGGGCTACGTGGAAGCATCGAACGTCAATGTGGTGGAAGAGCTGGTGAACATGATCGCCACCCAGCGCTCGTACGAAATCAACAGCAAGGCCGTGCAGACCTCCGACCAGATGCTGCAGCGCCTGGCCCAGCTGTGATGCAGGGTGCGCGCTTTCTTCGTCGTGGCGTCTTCCTGCGGGCGCTGCTGCTGGTGCTTGCCACTGTGCTGGCCGCGGGCTGCGCGCAGGTGCCGCGCGAACCGCTGGTGCACCAGCCGATGACTGCGCGCGCCGATGCCTATGCCGCCGTGCAGTCGCGCCGCGCGCCGGGCGCGATCTTCCAGGACGGACCCGGCGCCAACGCGCTGTTCGAGGACCGCCGTCCGCGCAACGTGGGCGACATCCTCACGATTCTCATCAGCGAGAAGGTCAACGCGACCAAGAATTCCGGTGCCAATGCGAGCCGCAGCGGTGGCACCACTGGCGTGTTCGCCGGCATTCCGAAGTTGATCGGCGGCCTGCTCGACGGGCAGGACACCAAGCTGTCGGGCACCAACACGCTCAACGCCAAGGGCGGCGCCAATGCCAACAACACCTTCAACGGCGTGATCACGGTCACGGTGACGGACGTGATGAGCAACGGCAACCTGCTGGTGAGCGGCGAAAAGCAGATGGGCATCAACCAGGGCACGGAGTACATCCGCTTCTCGGGCGTGGTGAACCCGCGCACCGTGTCGGGCAACAACACCGTGCCTTCCACGCTGGTGGCCGATGCGCGCATCGAGTACTCGGCCAAGGGCTACATCGACGAGGCGCAGACCATGGGATGGATGCAGCGCATCTTCTTGAACGTGATGCCATTCTGAATATGACTTACCCCCAGGCTTCGCGCCCGGCAAAGCCGGTTCCGCTGCATCTCAAGAATTTTTCGGCCCGCTTGCGCATCGCTGCGCTTTGCGCGCTCGTGTTTTGCGTGCCCGTGCATGCAGAGCGGCTCAAGGAGCTGGCGAACATCCAGGGCGTGCGCGACAACCCGCTCATCGGCTACGGGCTGATGGTCGGGCTGGACGGCACGGGCGACCAGACCATGCAGACGCCGTTCACCACGCAGAGCCTGAACAACATGCTGCAGCAACTGGGAATCACGATTCCGCAGGGCGTGAACATGCAGTTGAAGAACGTGGCGGCCGTCATGGTGACGGCCACGCTGCCTTCGTTCGCGCGGCCGGGGCAGAACATCGACGTGACGGTGTCGTCCATGGGCAATGCCAAGAGCCTGCGCGGCGGCACGCTGCTGATGACGCCGCTGAAGGGCGTCGATGGCGCGACCTACGCGGTGGCGCAGGGCAACATGGTGGTGGGCGGCGCGGGCGCCGCCGCCAATGGCAGCAAGGTGCAGATCAACCAGCTCAGCTCGGGGCGCATTCCCGCCGGGGCGCTGGTCGAGCGCACGGTCGAGGCGCCGGTGGGGGGCGAAGGCACCTTCACGATCGAACTGAACCGTTCCGACTTCGGCACCGCGCAGCGCGCGATGGATGCGATCAACCGGCAGTTCGGCCCCGGCACGGCCGAGGCCATGGACGCCCGCGTGATCCGCGTGCAGGCCCCCGAGCCGCAGCGGCGCGTGGGCTTTCTCGCGCAACTGCAAGACCTCGAAGTCACGCCGACGCAGGCCGGCGCGCGCGTCGTGGTCAATGCGCGCACGGGCTCGGTCGTCATGAACCAGGCAGTGCGCGTGAAAGATTGCGCCATTGCGCACGGCAACCTGTCGGTGGTCATCAACACCGAGCCGGTGATCAGCCAGCCGGGCGCGCTTTCGGGCGGCAGCACGGTGGTGGCGCAGACCTCGCAGATCTCGGTCAATCAGGGCGGCGGCGCCATCCAGATGGTGCGCGGCGGTGCGTCGCTCTCCGATGTGGTCAAGGGCCTGAACAGCCTGGGTGCGAATCCGCAAGACCTGGTGTCGATCCTGCAGGCCATGAAGTCGGCCGGTGCGCTGAGCGCCGAGCTGGAGATCATCTGAGGCCGCATCCATGACCATCTCTCCCAACAGCGCGTGGACCGGCGCCGACGCGGCCAGCCGCAGCGGCGCGCTCGACCAGCGTTTTGCGCTCGACGTGCAGGGCGTCGATGCCCTGCGGCGCACCGTGCGCAGCTCGCCCGAAGAGGGCCTGCAGCAGGTCTCGCGCCAGTTCGAGGCCCTGTTCATGAACATGGTGCTCAAGAGCATGCGCGAGGCCACGCCTTCGAGCGGCATGCTCGACAGCCAGGACCAGAAGGTCTACCTGTCGATGTTCGACCAGCAGCTCACGCAGAACCTTTCGGGGCGCGGCGTGGGGTTGGCCGAGGCGATGCTCGCGCAACTGCGCCGCACCATGCCGTCGGGCCCGCCCGATGCCGAGGCCGACGCCCAGATCGGCATCAAACCGATGTCGCTGGAGCCGCGCGGCGGCCTGCCGTTTGCGCCGAATGCGGGCATTCCCATCGGCTCGGCGCCCAGCGCCCGCGTGTCGACCGCCGCCGACCTGGGTGTCTACCAGATCAACAGCAACGACCGCCGTGCACCGGCCGCGAATGCATCGCTGCAGGGGCAGGTCGATGAGTTCGTGGGCCGCATGGGCGCCTCGGCGCAAGTGGCCAGTGCCGCGAGCGGCGTGCCCGCGCCGCTGATCCTGGCGCAGGCTGCGCTCGAATCCGGCTGGGGCAAGCGCGAGATTCGCGCCGACGACGGCACGCAGAGCTTCAACCTGTTCGGCATCAAGGCCGACCGAAGCTGGAAGGGCCCCACGGTCGAGACCACCACCACCGAGTACGTCGACGGCGAGCCACAGAAGGTGCGCGCCAAGTTCAGGGCCTACGCCTCGTACGACGAAGCCTTCACCGACTACGCACGCTTCATCACCCGCAACCCGCGCTACGCGAACGTGCTGGCAACCAGCGACCCGACCGAGGCCGCGCACGGCCTGCAGCGCGCGGGCTACGCCACCGATCCACGGTACGGCGAGAAGCTGGTTCGCATCATGCAGAAGTTCGGCTGAGCTGCCCGCGGCCCGGCCTTTCATTCGCAGGTTCATTCGTACGCATGCGCGCGGCGGGACACACCACGCAAAGGAACACCATGGCAGAGATTGCAGGCATCCAGAGACAGCAAGTGCAGCAGCACGCATCGCAAGGCAGCGCCGCCAACGGCCCCAAGCTGGAGGTTGTGACCTTCAAGCTGGGCGAAGAGGAATACGGCATCGACATCCAGAAGGTGCAGGAGCTGCGCGGCTACGACGCGGTGACGCGCATCGCGAACGCGCCGGAGTACATCAAGGGCGTGGTGAACCTGCGCGGGATCATCGTGCCGATCATCGACATGCGCATCAAGTTCGCGCTGGGCGATCCGACCTATGACCAGTTCACGGTGGTGATCGTGCTGAACATCGGTGGCCGCGTGGTGGGGATGGTGGTGGACAGCGTGTCGGACGTGATCACGCTGACGGCCGAGCAGATCAAGCCGGCACCCGAGATGGGTTCGGTGCTGGACACGGACTACCTGATCGGTCTGGGCACGCTGGACGAGCGGATGCTGATCCTGGTGGACATCGACCGGCTGATGTCCAGCGACGAGATGGGGCTCATCGAAAAGATCGCCGCCTGACAAGGTGCGAATAAACCTACTGCGCGCCCCGATCTCGCACCTGCGGTCCTCACCGTACAGAGTACGGCTCCGGTCCTCGTGCAAGCTCGGCGCGCTCGCTACGGTTTCTTCACACCTTGTGAGCCCTCGAAGCGACACAACAACGGCAGAGGTTAGAGAGGAGACACGCAGATGAAGAATTGGACGATAGGAATGCGCCTGGGTGCCGGCTTTGCGCTGGTGCTGGCGCTGCTGGTGGCCACGGCGGGCGTCGGCGTGCTGCGCCTGCAGGGCGTGGGCGAGGCCACGCAGGAGATGGCCCAGCGCTCGCTGGTGAAGGAGCGCCTGGCTTCGGCCTGGCAACTGGGCACCAGCACCAACAGCGTACGCACCTTCTCATTGCTCAAGAGCAACGACGCCGAGGTGCAGGCCTACCTGCAGAAGAACATCGCCAGCACCAGCGCCGTGATCTCCGAGACGCAGAAGAAGCTCGAAGACATGCTGAGTTCGCCGGCCGAACTGGCGCTGAGCGCCGGCATCAAGAAAAAGCGCGGCGACTATGTCGAGCTGCGCAACCAGATCCTCAAGCTCAAGGCCGACGGCCATCTGGACGAGGCCGCGAAGCTCACCGACACCCGGCTGCTGCCGGCGCTCGACGGCTACGACGCGAGCATCCGCGCCATGGTGGCTCACCAGCAGCAGGACATCGACAAGACGGCAGCCGCCATCGACGCGCAGTACCGTTCGGGCCGTGTGTACCTGATCGCGCTGGCTGTGTTCTCCGTCGCGCTGGGCTCGGTGCTCGCGTGGCTGCTGACGCAAAGCATCACGCAGCCGATTGCCGAGGCGCTGTTGATCGCCGAGACGGTGGCCGCTGGCGACCTGAGCCAGGAGTTCGAGACCGAACGCGGCGGCGACTTCGGCCGGCTGCTGCGCGGCATGGGCGAGATGGAAGACACGCTCACCGACCTCGTGACCCGCATCAAGGCCTCCACCGACTCGATCGCGGTGGCATCGCGGCAAATCGCGGCGGGTAATCAGGACCTGTCGTCGCGCACCGAGCAGCAGGCCAGCTCGCTGGAGCAGACGGCTGCTTCGATGGAAGAACTCACCAGCACCGTCAAGCAGAACGCGGACAACGCGCGGCAGGCCAACCAGTTGGCCGTGTCGGCATCGGCCGTGGCGGTGAAGGGCGGCAGCGTGGTGTCGCAGGTGGTGGGCACCATGGGCTCGATCAATGACTCGTCGAGAAAGATCGTGGACATCATCGGCGTGATCGACGGCATCGCCTTTCAGACCAACATCCTTGCGTTGAATGCGGCCGTGGAAGCGGCGCGCGCGGGTGAGCAGGGCAAGGGCTTTGCGGTGGTGGCATCCGAAGTGCGCAGCCTGGCGCAACGCTCGGCAGCCGCCGCCAAGGAAATCAAGACGCTGATCGGCGACTCGGTAGAGAAGGTCGCAGAGGGCAGCAAGCAAGTCGCAGAAGCTGGCCGCACGATGGAAGAGATCGTGGG
Organism: Variovorax sp. PAMC26660; assembly: GCF_014302995.1. NCBI lineage: Bacteria > Pseudomonadati > Pseudomonadota > Betaproteobacteria > Burkholderiales > Comamonadaceae > Variovorax > Variovorax sp. PAMC26660. The sequence goes on along the minus strand of NZ_CP060295.1, from coordinate 869,240 downwards.
CAGCGTCAAACGCGTGACGGACATCATGGGCGAGATCACCGCAGCGAGCCAGGAACAGACCTCCGGCATCGAGCAGATCAACCAGGCCATCACGCAGATGGACCAGGCCACGCAACAGAACGCGGCCTTGGTCGAAGAGGCGTCCGCCGCGGCGCAATCGTTGCAGGAGCAGGCCGACAGCCTCGTGCAGGCCGTCAGCACCTTCAAGCTCGATGCCGACGAAGCCCTGGCGGCCTGAAGCACCCGTGTTGCGCTCCCGTCTCAATCCGAAGATTGCGCTTCGCCTGGCCATGGGCTTCGTTGCCTTGCTTCTGCTGCTGGCGGCGGCGCTCGGCCTGGGCTTCCATGCCGGTGCGGGCTGCGCCTGGGCACGCCAGGTGGTGCTGTTCCTGGCCGGTGCCGCATTGCTTGGCGGCATCGCCATCGCGTGGTTCGTCACGCGTTCGATCAGCCGGTCCTCCGACGACGCGGTGAAGGTCGCGCAGCGGCTGGACCGGGTCTTTCAACATGTCAACGCCAAAGATTCCTGAAAGCGCCATGAACTCCCTTCTCAACCTCAAGATCGGCACCCGTCTCGGCATGGGCTTTGCAGCCGTGCTCCTGCTGCTGGCGGCCGTGGTCGGCCTCGGCCTGAACTCGATGGCCGACATTCAGGCGCGGCTCAACGGCATCGTGACCAGCAATAACGTCAAGGTGTCTTCGGTCAACGCGATGGTGGATGCGATCCGCGACATTGCGATCTTCGACAGCAACCTGATCCTGCTGACAGAAGACGCCGCCATGCGCGAGGAGGTCAAGAAGATCGCCGCTGCGCGGGACCGCTTCGCCGCGGGCCGCGAGATGCTCGTCAAGATGCTGGTCACCAAGGATGGCAAGGCGCTGCTGGCCAGGGTCGAGGAAAGGGTGGCGGTGCTCTTGCCGCTGAACGCCCAGTTGACCGAACTCGGATTGCAGAACAAGAACGAGGAGGCGACGCAACTGTTCGTCACCAAGTTCCAGCCGGCTGTGCAGGCGCTGGTGGATGTGCTCAATGAAATGATCGCCCACGAAACCGAGCTGTCGAACCAGGCCAATGCGCAAGCCAACGCGGGATACGCATGGGCGCGCAACCTGATGCTCGTGCTGGGCGGCTTCGCGATGCTCGCGGGCGCAGCGATCGCGTGGTTCATCACGCGTTCGATCACGCGGCCGATTGGCGCGGCGGTGCAGGTCGCGGAGAAGGTGGCGGCGGGCGACATCAGTTCGCGCATCGAGGTGCGGTCGAAGGACGAGACCGGCCGGCTGATGTCCGCGCTCAAGGCGATGAACGAGAGCCTGGTGAAGATCGTGCGCGAAGTGCGCACGGGCACGGACACGATTGCGACGGCTTCGGGGCAGATTGCTTCGGGGAACCAGGATCTGTCTTCGCGGACTGAAGAGCAGGCGAGTTCGCTGGAGCAGACGGCTGCTTCGATGGAAGAGCTGACCAGCACTGTCAAGCAGAACGCGGACAACGCGCGTCAAGCGAACCAGTTGGCTGTCTCGGCCTCTGAGGTGGCAGTGAAGGGCGGAAGCGTTGTGTCGCAAGTGGTCGACACCATGGGCTCGATCAATGCGTCGTCCAAGAAGATCGTGGACATCATTGGCGTCATCGATGGCATTGCTTTCCAGACCAATATCCTGGCGCTGAACGCGGCTGTTGAAGCCGCGCGCGCAGGTGAGCAAGGCCGTGGCTTTGCGGTCGTTGCCTCTGAAGTTCGCAGCCTCGCGCAACGCTCGGCCGCAGCAGCCAAGGAAATCAAGACCCTGATCGGCGACTCGGTGGAGAAGGTCGAAGAAGGCAGCAAGCAAGTCGCGGAAGCTGGCCGCACGATGGAAGAGATCGTGGGCAGCGTCAAGCGCGTGACCGACATCATGGGCGAGATCACCGCAGCAAGCCAGGAGCAGACCTCCGGCATTGAACAGATCAACCAGGCCATCACGCAGATGGACCAGGTTACACAACAGAACGCCGCATTGGTCGAAGAAGCCTCGGCCGCAGCGCAATCGCTGCAAGAGCAAGCCGGCAGCCTCGTGCAGGCCGTGAGCGTCTTCAAGCTCGACGCCAATGCAGCAGCAACCACGGCCCGCCCCGGCTTCACCCGCATCACACCGATCCCCAAGCCGGCCAAGCCAGCGCCCAAGTCGCCTGCCAAGGCGCTGCCCTCCCGCCGCGAGCCCGGCACCGGCACGGCCCCCCAACTCGCCATGGCCAACGACGCCAAGGGCGATTGGACCGAATTTTGAGAAGAAAGGTCTCAAGTCTGGTGATCTGATGCCGATAACAGGGAGACGGTGTTGTCTCGGCGGCCCGTCATGAATCCATTTCATGCCGGTGGCCCCGCTGCGCGCCGCGGACACCGTCCCCGTTATTGAAGGAAGAGAGCGATGAGTTTGAAGGATCTGAAAATCGGCACGCGCCTGGGGCTGGGCTTCGCGGTGATGCTGTTGCTGATGGCTTTCATTGCAGGCACCGGCGTGCTGCGCCTGACCAAGGTGGGCAATGCCACCGACGAAATGGTGGAAGGCGCGCTGGTCAAGGAGCGCCTGGCGACCGAGTGGCTCAGCCTGCTGCGATCGAACACGGTGGCCAATTTCGCGATGGTCAAGACCACCGACCCCGAGATCGCCGCCTACTTCGCCAAGATCCAGGCGGCAGGCTCGGCGCGCATCACGCCCGCACAGAAGAAGCTCGAGGCGATGCTCGCCACGCCGGAAGAAAAAGCGCTCTACGCCGCCGTGGCGGCTGCGCGCGCCGTGGTGCTCGAAACGGTGGGCATCCTCAACAAGCTCAAGGACGAGAAGAAGCTGGACGAGGCCAACGTGATGGTCGACACCAAGTTCACGGCGGCGCTGGCCGTCTATGCCAACGCCGTCGAGGCACTGGCCAATCACCAGCGCGAACAGATCGATGCCGCAGCCAAGGGCATCGCGGTGGACCATACGGAAGGCCGCACCACGCTGATCGTGCTGTCCGCCATTGCCCTCGTGGTGGGCGCGCTGTTCGCATGGCGCCTGACCCTGGGCATCGTTCGCCCGCTGGGCCACGCACTGGAAGTGGCCGAGACGGTGGCCGCGGGTGACCTGAGCGCGAACATCCGCGTGGAAAGCCGCGATGAATCGGGGCAGTTGATGCAGGCGCTGAAGGACATGAACGCCAGCCTGGCCAAGGTGGTGGGCGAGGTTCGCATGGGCACCGACACCATTGCGACGGCATCCAGCCAGATCGCTTCTGGCAATCAGGACCTGTCTTCGCGTACGGAACAGCAAGCCAGTTCGCTGGAGCAGACGGCTGCTTCGATGGAAGAGCTGACTTCTACCGTGAAGCAGAACGCCGACAACGCGCGGCAGGCGAACCAGTTGGCTGTGTCGGCCTCTGAGGTCGCGGTGAAGGGCGGAAGCGTTGTGTCGCAGGTGGTCGACACGATGGGTTCGATCAACGCATCGTCCAAGAAGATCGTCGACATCATTGGCGTGATCGATGGCATTGCCTTCCAGACCAACATCCTGGCACTGAATGCTGCCGTTGAAGCTGCACGTGCAGGCGAGCAAGGCCGTGGGTTTGCTGTCGTTGCCTCTGAAGTGCGTAGCCTCGCGCAGCGCTCCGCCGCAGCCGCCAAGGAAATCAAGACCCTGATCGGCGACTCAGTCGAGAAGGTCGCAGAGGGCAGCAAGCAAGTCGCAGAAGCTGGCCGCACGATGGAAGAGATCGTGGGCAGCGTCAAACGCGTGACAGACATCATGGGCGAGATCACCGCAGCGAGCCAGGAACAGACTTCAGGCATCGAACAGATCAACCAGGCCATCACGCAGATGGACCAGGTCACGCAGCAGAACGCGGCGCTGGTGGAAGAAGCCTCGGCCGCAGCGCAATCGTTGCAGGAACAGGCAGGCAGTCTTTCGCAGGTCGTCGGTGTCTTCCGCCTCGGCGGCTCCAACCAACTGGCGCTGGCCTGAAAGCGGCGACCGGACCATGCGCGTCAATCTGCCCATCACCGACATCGAATACGAGCTTTCGCAGGGCGAGGCCCTGGTGTCCCGCACCGACCTCAAGGGGCGCATCACCTACGTCAACCCGGCCTTCGTCGAGGCCAGCGGCTATGCCGTCGGCGAACTCATGGGCAAGGCGCACAACATCGTGCGTCACCCCGATGTGCCACCGGAGGCCTTTGCCGACCTGTGGCAAACGCTGGGCCAGGGCCTGCCCTGGACCGGACTGATCAAGAACCGGCGCAAGAACGGCGACTTCTACTGGGTGCTCGCGAACGTGACGCCCATCAGCCGCAACGGCCGCGTGCAGGGCTACATGTCCGTGCGCAGCCGGCCCGCGCGCGCCGAAGTGGCGCAAGCCGATGCGCTCTATCGCCGCATGCGCGAGGGCGGCGCCAAGGGCATCGAGATCCTGCAGGGCGAGGTGGTGCAGCGCGGCTGGACGAACCCGCTGGCACGCCTGCGGCGCATTCCGGTGCGGGGCAGGGTTTTCGGCGCGACGGCGGTGGCCGCGTTGCTGTCGCTGGGCTTCGGCGCGATGGGCTGGATGGAAGCGTCCAGGCTGGCTGCGGCCTCCGGTGCGCAAAGCTGGCTTCCCGGTGTCGTCGCCGTGGGTTCCGTGGGCGCTGCGCTGGCCTGGCTGGGGCTGGGGCAGTTCCTTGGCCGCACCGTGTTCCGCCCGCTGGACGAGGCGGTGGAAGTGGCACGGGCCATCGCGGGCGGCGATCTGGCGCGCTTCGAGGTACGGCCCGGCGACGAGATCACGGGGCTGCTGCGCGCGCTGAACCAGATGAGCGCGAACCTCTTCGCGATCGTGGCGGATGTGGGCACCAATGTGGCCGGCGTGATGTCGGCGTCGAGCCAGATCGCCTCGGGCAACCAGGATCTTTCTTCGCGCACCGAGCAGCAGGCCAGTTCGCTGGAACAGACGGCAGCGTCGATGGAGGAGCTAACCAGCACCGTCAAGCAGAACGCGGACAACGCACGGCAGGCCAACCAGTTGGCCATGTCGGCCTCCGAAGTCGCGGTGAAGGGCGGCACCGTCGTGTCGCAAGTGGTCGACACCATGGGCTCGATCGATGCGTCGTCCAAAAAGATCGTCGACATCATCGGCGTGATCGACGGCATTGCCTTCCAGACCAACATCCTTGCGCTGAATGCGGCTGTCGAGGCCGCACGCGCGGGCGAGCAGGGCAAGGGCTTCGCGGTGGTGGCCTCCGAGGTGCGCAACCTCGCGCAGCGCTCGGCATCGGCCGCCAAGGAAATCAAGACGCTCATCGGCGACTCGGTGGAGAAGGTCGCGGCGGGCAGCAAGCAGGTCGCAGAGGCTGGCAGGACGATGCAGGACATCGTGGGCAGCGTGAAGCGCGTGACCGACATCATGGGCGAGATCACGACCGCGAGCCAGGAGCAGACCTCCGGCATCGAACAGATCAACCAGGCCATCGCGCAGATGGACCAGGTCACGCAGCAGAACGCCGCACTGGTGGAACAAGCTTCCGCCACCGCGCAATCGCTGCAGGAACAAGCCGACGGCCTGGTCAGTGCCGTGCGGGTTTTCAGGGCCGAGGCCGGCGATGGCGCCAGCGGTCGGAACGAGTTTTAAACCGGAGGAGAAGAGATGCTGACGAACGCAAAAGATCCATTGAAACAAGCCGCCTCGGCGCCGTCCCCGGCGGCCAACGGCCCCAAGCTGGAGGTTGTGACCTTCAAGCTGGGCGAAGAGGAATACGGCATCGACATCCAGAAGGTGCAGGAGCTGCGCGGCTACGACGCGGTGACGCGCATCGCGAACGCGCCCGAGTACATCAAGGGCGTGGTGAACCTGCGCGGGATCATCGTGCCGATCATCGACATGCGGATCAAGTTCGCGCTGGGCGATCCGACCTATGACCAGTTCACGGTGGTGATCGTGCTGAACATCGGAGGCCGTGTGGTGGGGATGGTGGTGGACAGCGTGTCGGACGTGATCACGCTGACGGCCGAGCAGATCAAGCCTGCGCCCGAGATGGGTTCGGTGCTGGACACGGACTACCTGATCGGGCTGGGCACGCTGGACGAGCGGATGCTGATCCTGGTGGACATCGACCGGCTGATGTCCAGCGACGAAATGGGCCTTGTCGAGGCCGCCGCCACCGCCTGATTGCCGCGTCGTGGCCGCATGGCCAGGTCCGGTTCACCGCCTTCAACCTTCAAAGCCAGCACCATGACATTGTTCTCCAACCTTCGTATCGGGACACGGCTGGCCGTGGCCTTCGCCATCGTCCTGGGCCTGACCGTGGTCTCGACCGCGATTGCCCTGGTCTCCGCGCGAAGCAACGCAGAGGCCACCCGGCTCATGATGGAAAGCCCGCTGGCCAAGGAGCGGCTGATCTCCGACTGGTATGTGCTGACCTACTCGGCGATTGCGCGCACGTCGATGATCGCCCGCACCACCGACGAGACGCTGCCGGTGGTTTTTGCGGATGTCATTTCCGACAGCGTGAAGAAGGGCAGCGAGACCATGGCGAAGGTCGAGAAGCTGTTGGTGACCGAGGAAGAGAAAGCGCTGTTCAAGTCCATCGTCGCACTGCGCGCCAAGTACCAGGCGGCCAAGGACGAGGTGGGCAAGGCCAGGGCGAGCGGCAGCGCAGTGGACACCACGCGCGCGTTCAAGGAGTCGTTCCAGCCGGCCGCCAAGGCCTACGAAGGCCGGGTGCTCGACCTGCTGCAGATGGAACGCAAGGCAATCGACGACATGAGCATCGCCATCGACGCGGCGAACGCGCACAGCTTCAACCTGCAGATGTTGTTGACTTTTCTGACGGTGATCAGCGGCGCGATCTTCGCGTTCTTCATCTCGCGCAGCATCGTCCGGCCGCTGGCCAGGGCCGTCGTGGTGGCGGAAACGGTGGCTGCCGGTGACCTGAGCGCGAACATCGAGGTCGAGAGCCGTGACGAAGCGGGCCAGTTGATGCAGGCGCTGAAGAACATGAACGCGAACCTGGCGAAGGTGGTGGGCGAGGTGCGCACGGGCACGGAGACGATCGCGACGGCTTCGGGGCAGATCGCCTCGGGGAATCAAGATCTGTCTTCGCGGACTGAAGAGCAGGCCAGCTCGCTGGAGCAGACGGCTGCTTCGATGGAAGAGCTGACTTCGACCGTGAAGCAGAACGCGGACAACGCGCGGCAGGCGAACCAGTTGGCTGTGTCGGCTTCGGAAGTCGCGGTGAAGGGCGGCAGCGTGGTGTCGCAGGTCGTGGACACGATGGGCTCGATCAATGCATCTTCCAAAAAGATCGTGGACATCATTGGCGTCATCGACGGCATTGCTTTCCAGACCAACATCCTGGCGTTGAATGCCGCCGTCGAAGCTGCTCGTGCAGGCGAGCAGGGCCGTGGTTTCGCGGTCGTCGCCTCTGAGGTTCGCAGCCTTGCGCAACGCTCGGCAGCCGCTGCCAAGGAAATCAAGACGCTGATCGGCGACTCGGTGGAGAAGGTCGCAGAGGGCAGCAAACAAGTCGCAGAAGCCGGCCGCACGATGGAAGAGATCGTGGGCAGCGTCAAACGCGTGACCGACATCATGGGCGAGATCACCGCCGCGAGCCAGGAACAGACTTCAGGCATCGAACAGATCAACCAGGCCATCACGCAGATGGACCAGGTCACACAACAGAACGCCGCATTGGTCGAAGAAGCCTCGGCCGCAGCGCAATCGCTTCAAGAGCAAGCCGGCAGTCTTGTGCAAGCCGTGAGCATCTTCAAGCTCGACACGGACGGCCAGGCCGCATCCCGGCCTCGCGCCAGGGCGCTGCCCGCCGCGAGCCAGAAGAAGCCGGCCGCCGCAGTGCCCCGGCTGGCCGCGGCAGGCGCCGACACCGGCGACTGGCGTGCGTTTTAGGAATGGATACCGCTGCGGGCACCGTCGGCCGGCCCGGCCGGGCGACCGCATCCCGCAGCGGTGAATTGAATCGGGCGCCCCATGGCCCAAAGGAAAAATCATTAAAACTTTCTACAACCTCAAAATCGCGACCAAGCTGCTTGTGTCGTTCATCGCCGTCCTTGTGTTGACGGCTTGCGTCGGCGCCTTCTCGATGGTGCAACTCGGCAAGGTCCACGACATGTCCACGGACCTGGCGACCAACTGGATGCCGGCCACGCGTTCGCTGCTCGAGATGAAGAACCTGGTGTCGCGCTACCGTTCGCAGGAGTTGCAGCACATCCTGTCGGGCTCGAACGACGAAATGGCCGGCTATGAAAAGTCCATGGACGAAACCTGGGCCAGCCTGCAGAAGGCCCGTGCCGAGTACGTGACGCTGATCTCGGAGCCCGAGGAGCGCGAGGTCTACCCGGTGTACGAGAAGCTGCTCGCCCAGTACGAGATCGAGCACAAGAAGATCATCGCCATCTCGCACACGCAGGAGAGCGAGCAGGCCACCGCGCTGATCCGGGGCAAGTCGCTGCAGTTGAACCGCGAGATGAACACAGCGCTCGACAAGCTGACCGACGTGAACGTGGCGGGTGCCATCAAGGCCGGCCGCACGGCCGATGTGGTGTACGCGGAAGCCCGCCTGTGGGTGCTCGGGCTGCTGCTGGGCAGCGTGGCGCTGGGCCTGGCGCTGGCGCTGTGGATCGCGCGCATCGTCGCGCGGCCGTTGGCCGAAGCGGTGAAGGTGGCGCAATCGGTGGCGGCGGGCGACCTGACCAGCCACATCGAGGCGCAGACGACGGACGAGACCGGCTTGCTGCTGGACGCCTTGCGAGGCATGAACGACAGCCTCGTGAAGATCGTCGGCGAAGTGCGCACGGGCACGGACACCATTGCGACGGCATCGAGCCAGATTGCTTCGGGCAATCAGGATCTGTCTTCGCGTACCGAGGAGCAGGCGAGTTCGCTGGAGCAGACGGCGGCTTCGATGGAGGAGCTGACTTCGACCGTGAAGCAGAACGCCGACAACGCGCGGCAGGCGAACCAATTGGCGGTGTCGGCGTCGGAAGTGGCTGTGAAGGGCGGCGCTGTTGTGTCGCAAGTGGTCGACACCATGGGTTCGATCAACGCGTCGTCCAAGAAGATCGTCGACATCATCGGCGTGATCGATGGCATTGCCTTCCAGACCAACATCCTGGCGTTGAACGCGGCTGTCGAAGCCGCACGCGCCGGCGAGCAAGGCCGCGGCTTCGCCGTCGTTGCATCCGAAGTTCGCAGCCTTGCGCAGCGCTCGGCCGCTGCGGCGAAAGAAATCAAGACGCTCATCGGCAACTCGGTGGAGAAGGTCGAAGAAGGCAGCAAGCAGGTCGCGGAAGCCGGCCGCACGATGGAGGAGATCGTCGGCAGCGTCAAGCGCGTGACCGACATCATGGGCGAGATCACGGCGGCAAGCCAGGAACAGACTTCCGGCATCGAACAGATCAACCAGGCCATCACGCAGATGGACCAGGTCACGCAACAGAACGCGGCACTGGTCGAAGAAGCCTCCGCCGCAGCGCAATCGCTGCAAGAGCAAGCCGGCAGCCTTGTGCAAGCCGTGAGCATCTTCAAGCTCGGCACCCACGCCGTGGCCGCGCGCCCCGCTTTCAAGCGCCTGACGCCGATTCCGAAGACCGCCAAGCCGGGGCAGAAGCCGCCCGCGAAGGCACTGCCCGCGCGTCGTGCGGCCGGATCGGGCACGGCCCCCCAACTTGCCATGGCCGGCGATGCGAAGGGCGACTGGGCCGAGTTTTAAGAGAAAGGGGCTCAACACCGCCCGGCCGGTGCCGATAACGAAGCGACAACGCCGCGTTCCGCGGCGAGATTCGTTCCAGTTCTGAAAGAAGAAGACAAATGAGTTTGAAGAATCTGAAAATCGGCACCCGCCTGGGGCTCGGCTTCGCGGCCATCCTGTTGTTGATGGCGGTCATTGCCGGCACCGGCATGCTGCGTCTGGCGAACGTGGGCAGCGCCACCGACGAAATGATGAAGCACGCGCTGGTCAAGGAGCGCCTGGCCAACCAGTGGTCGAACCTGCTGGGCCCGACGATCGTGCGCTCCTTCGCCATGGTCAAGGCCACGGACCCGGCCGTCGTGACCTACTTCGCCAATGCCCGCGCCGAAAGCTCGGCAAAGATCAACCCGGTGCAGAAGAAGCTCGAAGAGATGCTGACTTCGCCGGAAGAAAAGAAGCTGTACGCCAACGTGGCCGATGCGCGTGCGGTCGTGCTGGAGATCATCGAGAAGATCAACAAGCTCAAGACCGAGGACAAGGGTGCGGAGGCCAGCGAGCTGGCCGACACCAAGTTCGCGGCGGGACTGACCGTCTACGAAAACGCCGTGGCCAGCCTTGCGGCACACCAGCGCGACAGGATCGATGCGGTGGCCCAGGGCATCGCAGCCGACCAGTCGAGCGGCCAGACCACGCTGATGGTGCTGTCGGGCATCGCGCTGCTGGTCGGTGCGCTGTTCGCATGGCGTTTGAGCGTGGGCATCGTGCGCCCGCTCGGGCGTGCCGTGGCCGTCGCCGAGACGGTGGCCGCCGGTGACCTGAGCGCGAACATCCGCGTGGAAAGCCGCGACGAAGCAGGCCAGTTGATGCAGGCGCTGAAGGACATGAACGAGAGCCTGGCCAAAGTGGTGGGCGAGGTGCGTACGGGCACGGAGACGATCGCGACGGCTTCGGGGCAGATTGCTTCGGGGAATCAGGACCTGTCGTCACGTACGGAGCAGCAGGCCAGCTCGCTGGAGCAGACGGCTGCTTCGATGGAAGAGCTGACCAGCACTGTCAAGCAGAACGCGGACAACGCGCGTCAAGCGAACCAGTTGGCTGTCTCGGCCTCTGAGGTGGCAGTGAAGGGCGGAAGCGTCGTGTCGCAAGTAGTGGACACGATGGGCTCGATCAATGCGTCGTCCAAGAAGATCGTGGACATCATTGGCGTGATCGATGGCATCGCGTTCCAGACCAATATCCTCGCGCTGAACGCGGCTGTTGAAGCCGCGCGCGCAGGTGAGCAAGGCCGTGGCTTTGCGGTCGTTGCCTCTGAAGTTCGCAGCCTCGCGCAACGTTCGGCCGCAGCAGCCAAGGAAATCAAGACCCTGATCGGCGACTCGGTGGAGAAGGTCGAGGAAGGCAGCAAGCAAGTCGCGGAAGCCTGTCGTCGCGCGCCGCCGAGGTCAAGTCCTTCTTCGACGAGAGCGAGGAGGGCACCAAGCTCTACGGCCAGTTCGAGAGCCTGGTGGGCCCGCTGAAGGCGCACATGAACGACTTCGTGGCGCTGGTCAACAAGCAGCCGCTGGACAGCTCGCAGTTCACGAACCAGGTGGGCGAGGACAGCACGGCGCTGCTGAAGGAATCGCGCGGCCTGGAAGGCGTTCTCAAGGGCATGGTCGCGCACAGCAAGGAGCTTGCGCGCGTGCGCGCCGAGCAGGCGGATGCAACCTACAAGACATCGCGGCTGATGATGCTGGTGATGGCGCTGGCCGGCATCGCGGTCAGCGTGGGGCTGGGCGTGCTGGTCGCGCGCCTGATGGGCCGCCAACTGGGCGGCGAGCCGCAGTACGCCGCCGACGTGGTCGGGCGCATCGCCAACGGCGACCTGTCGCTCGAGGTCGAGGCCGACGCCGCGCGTGACGGCAGCCTGCTGCACTCCATCAAGCAGATGCAGGCGACGCTGACCTCGGTCGTGGGCAGGATCAAGGATTCGAGCAACACCATCGCCACGGCCTCGGGGCAGATCGCGGCGGGCAACCAGGATCTGTCTTCGCGGACTGAAGAGCAGGCGAGTTCGCTGGAGCAGACGGCGGCTTCGATGGAGGAACTGACTTCTACGGTCAAGCAGAACGCGGACAACGCGCGTCAAGCGAACCAGTTGGCCGTGTCGGCTTCGGAAGTGGCTGTGAAGGGTGGCAATGTCGTCTCGCAAGTGGTGGACACGATGGGTTCGATCAATGCGTCGTCCAGGAAGATCGTGGACATCATCGGTGTCATCGATGGCATCGCGTTCCAGACCAATATCCTGGCGTTGAACGCGGCAGTCGAAGCTGCACGTGCAGGCGAGCAAGGCCGTGGTTTTGCGGTCGTCGCCTCTGAGGTGCGTAGCCTTGCACAACGCTCGGCAGCCGCTGCCAAGGAAATCAAGACCCTGATCGGTGACTCGGTCGAGAAAGTCGCAGAGGGCAGCAAACAAGTCGCAGAAGCCGGCCGCACGATGGAAGAGATCGTGGGCAGCGTCAAGCGCGTGACAGACATCATGGGCGAGATCACCGCCGCAAGCCAGGAGCAGACCTCGGGCATCGAACAGATCAACCAGGCCATCACGCAGATGGACCAGGTCACACAACAGAACGCCGCGTTGGTCGAAGAAGCCTCGGCCGCAGCGCAATCGCTTCAGGAGCAAGCCGGCAGCCTCGTGCAGGCCGTGAGCATCTTCAAGCTCGACGCCAACGCAGCAGCAACCACGGCCCGCCCCGGTTTTACCCGCATCACACCGATCCCCAAGCCGGCCAAGCCGGCGCCCAAGCCGCCCGCCAAGGCGCTGCCCACCCGCCGCGAGCCGGGCACCGGCACGGCACCCCAGCTCGCCGTGGCCAACGACCCCAAGGGCGACTGGTCGGAGTTCTGATCAAGAAAACCGGCATGCGCCAAACCGGCCCTCAAGTTTTGGCCCGCGCTGCCGATAGATACCCAGAGGCATCGTTCGCGATGCCAGCACCATCACTCCATTGACAGGTAAAGCCTTATGTCCAGCATGTTCTACACGGGTCTGAGTGGCCTCGGCGTCGCCCGCACCGCGCTGATGACCACGGCCCACAACACCGCCAACGTGTACACGGCGGGCTACAGCCGCCAGGTGGCCGAGATCGCCTCGGCCGGTGGCATTTCGAGCGGCTCGGGCTTCATCGGCTCGGGCGCCAACGTGCTCACCGTGTCGCGCAGCTACGACCGCTACCTGACCGCGCAGCTCGCGACCGCGCAATCGGCTTCGGCCGCGCTGGCCACCAACGGCACGCAGATCAACCGCATAGACACGCTGTTGGCCGACAAGACCTCGGGCATCGCTCCGCTGATGCAGAGCTTCTTCACCAGCATTCAGGGCGTGGCCAACACGCCGGCCGACCCGGCCGCGCGCCAGCAGATGATCAGCTCCGCGCAGGCACTGGCGAGCAAGTTCCGCGCGACCGACCAGTACCTGTCGGACCTGAACAGCTCGGTCAACGAGCAGATCACCGGCAGCGTGGACCAGATCAACACCTACGCGACCAAGATCGCCAGCCTCAACCAGCAGATCAGCCAGATCAGCGCGATGGCCGGCGGCCAGCCGCCGAACGACCTGCTCGACCAGCGCGACCAGCTCGTGAGCCAGCTCAGCCAGGTGGTGGACGTGAAGGTGCTGCAGCAGGACAACGGCAAGTACAACGTGTTCATCGCCACCGGCCAGTCACTGGTGGTGGGCGACTACGCCGCGAAGATGGCGGCGGTGCCGTCGGCGGCCGACCCGACCCGCAAGGTGGTCGCGCTCTCGGGCTTTGCCGGCAACACCAGCGAGCTGGACGACAGCACCATCAAGGGCGGCGTGCTCGGCGGCCTGATGGCCTTCCGCCAGGACACGCTCATTCCCACGCAGAACGCCATCGGCCGGCTCGCGATGTCGGTGGCCGACGCGGTCAATGCGCAGCACAAGCTGGGCGTGGACCTGAACGGCGCACTCGGCACGAACTTCTTCACCCAGGCCGTGCCGGGCGCAATCGCCAACGCCGGCAACGCGGGCAACCTCGAATTGGGCGCCACCCTGTCCGACGCATCGAAGCTCACGACCAGCGACTACAACGTGAGCGTGACCGACGTGGCGGGCACGCTGACCTATTCGGTCACGCGGCTGTCCGACAAGACGTCGATGGGCAGCTTCACCACCTTCCCGATCACCTTCGACGGCGTGAGCCTCACCGCCGCCAGCGGCACGGCGCAGGCCGGCGATTCGTTCCTGGTGCAGCCCACGCGCACCGGCGCACGCGATCTCGACGTGCTGGTGCGCGACCCGGCCAAGGTGGCCGCCGCATCGCCCATCGTCACGGGCAACACCGCGGGCAACAAGGGCAGCGGCGCGCTGGGCGCGGCCACGGTCGATGCGTCCTATCCGGGCACGCCGCTGGCCGGGCCGGTCACGCTGAGCTTCAACGCGGCCACCGGCACGCTGTCGGGCTTCCCGGCCACGTCGGCGGTCACGGTCACGCTGGCCAACGGCGCCAGCACCAGCTACCCGGCCGGCACGCCCGTGCCCTACACGGCCGGCGCCAAGATGAGCTTCGACGGCATCACCGTCGGCATGACCGGCACGCCCGCGCAGGGCGACACCTTCACCATCAACAAGAACACCTCGGGTGTGTCCGACGGAAGCAATGCCTTGCTGCTGGGCGCGCTGCAGCGCAAGACCACGATGGCCAACGGCACGGCGACCTTCAGCGGCGCCTACTCGCAACTGGTCAGCGAAGTCGGCAACCGGGCGATGGCGGTCAAGGTCGCCAGCGCCACGCAGGACAGCGTGACCGGCCAGATCAAGGCCAGCCAGCAGGCGATTTCCGGTGTCAACCAGGACGAGGAAACCGCCAACCTGCTGATGTTCCAGCAGATGTACCAGGCCAACGCCAAGGTGATCCAGACCGCGTCGACCATGTTCGACACGATCCTCGGCATCCACGGCTGACCCCCACCACGCACAGATTTCAGGAACCGCGATGCGCATCAGCACCCAATCCTTCTACGAGCAGAACGTCAATGCCATGGGCGCGCAACAGCAAAAGCTGTTCAAGGTCCAGCAGCAACTGGCGACCAACTCCAAGTTCCTCACGGCGGGCGACGACCCGGTCGGTGCGGCCCGCGCGCTCGGCGTGAGCCAGACGCTCTCCGAGATTTCGCAGTACGCCACCAGCCGCCAGCGCGCGGCGCTGTCGCTGTCGACCGAAGAGAACGCGCTCAACTCGGTGACCTCGATCCTGCAGAACATCAAGACGCTGACGGTGGCGGCGGGCAGCGGCACGCTGTCGGACGCCGACCGCGGCTCGCTCGCCACCACCATCCAGAACAACCTCGACCAGCTCGTGGGCGTGGCCAACTCCGACGACGGCAACGGGCAGTTTCTGTTTGCCGGCTTCAAGAGCGGCAGCCCGCCTTTCGTGGCCGGCCCCGGTGGCGGCGTGCAGTACGTGGGCGACCAGGGCCAGCGGCTGATGCAGATCGACGTGGCGCGCCAGTTGGCGACCGCGGACGACGGCCGGTCGATCTTCCAGTCGGTGCAGGGCGGCGCGGGCTATGTGACCTCGGGCGCGGCAAGCAACATCGGCACCGGCGTCTTCGGCCCGATCGCCGTCACGAGCGCCACCACGCCGGGCTACGGGAAAGACTTCACCATCAGCTTCAACAGCGGCAACTACACGGTCACGACCAAGGACACGCCACCCGTGGTGGCGGCCAGCGGCCCCTTCTCGCCGGACACGCCGATTTCATTCGGCGGCGTGCAACTGAAGATCAGTGGCGCACCGGCAGACGGCGACACCTTCGACGTGTCGGCCGCGAAGAACGCCGGCACCGATATCTTCGCGGCCATCGGGCAACTGGTGAGCGCACTGCGCACGCCGCTGACCGGCGGCGGCCCGGCGGCACAGGCGCAGTTGCTCAACGCATTGAGCACCGCCAACGTGAAGGTCACGAACGCGCACGACAACGTGCTGACGGTGCTGTCGTCGGTGGGCTCGCGCCAGAACGAGATCGATGCGCTCGACACCGGCGGTTCCGCGCGCAAGCTGCAGGAAGAAAGCTACCTGTCGAGCATCGAGGACCTGGACCCGTACAGCGCGATCGCTGAGTTCTACCAGCGCCAGTCGTCGCTGCAGGCCACGCAGATGACGTTTGCGCGGCTCAACAGCATCTCGCTCTTCAACTACCTGGGCTGATGACCCGCCTCGCAAGGACTGTGCGCTACGGCCGCAGCCCTTGCGTGAAGCGCAGCATGTTCGCCAGCGATTCCGCAAAGCGGGGTTCGAGAAAAGCGCCCAGGTTGGGCATCAGCAGTTGCAGCATCACGATGCCGGCCAGCAGCGTGAGTGGGAAGCCCACCGCGAAGATGCTGAACTGCGGCGAGGCGCGGTTCAGGATGCCCATGGCGAGGTTGAGCGTCAGCAGCGCGGTGACGAGCGGCAGCGCCAGCAGCAGTCCGCTCGTGAAAATGTCGCCAGCGGCCAGCACCAGGAACATCCAGCCGCCGGCCACCCAGGGCCCATCGGCAATGGGCAGTGTGTGAAAGCTCTGGGCCAGCGCGTTCACCATCAGCAGGTGTCCGTCGAGCGCAAGAAAGATCAGCATGGCCAGCATGTTCAGCAGCCGCGACACCACCATCGTGCTGCCGTGGCTCATCGGGTCGAAGAAGGATGCGAAAGACAAGCCCATCTGCAGGCCGATGTATTCGCCCGCTGCCAGCACGGCCGTGAAAATCAGCCGCATCGAAAAACCCATGGCCGCGCCGATCAGCACCTGCTGGATGATGATCCAGAAGCCGCCGGCCGACACCACGGGCACTGCGGGAAACGGCCCGATGGTGGGCGAGATCACCAGCGCCAGCATGGCGGCAATGCCCACCTTGACCTGCCGTGGCGCCCACGGTTCCCCGAACACCGGCGCCGTGCTGACCAGGGCCAGCATGCGAATGAACGGCCACAGGAAGGCCACCGTCCAGGCTTCGAGCTGGCCCGAGGTGACGGAAAAGATCGAAGGCGTCACGCCAGCATCTGCGGGATGCCGGCGAACAGTGCGCGCATGTAGTCGAGCATGCGGTCGAGCATCCAGGGGCCGGCCACCACCAGCGTGGCGAACACCGCGAGCAGCTTGGGAATGAAGGACAGCGTGGCTTCGTTGATCTGCGTGGCCGCCTGGAAGATGCTGACGATCAGGCCGATGATCAGCGCCACCAGCAGCAGCGGCGCGCCCAGCAGCAGCGAGATTTCCATGGCCCGGTGGCCCATGGTCATGACGGATTCGGGAGTCATCTGTGCATGCCTAAAGGTAGAAGCTCTGCGTCAGCGCGCCGATGAGCAGTTGCCAGCCATCGGCCAGCACGAACAGCATCAGCTTGAAGGGCAGCGCAATGGACGCGGGCGGCACCATCATCATGCCCATCGACATCAGCACGCTCGCCACCACGAGGTCGATGATGAGGAAGGGAATGAAGATGGTGAAGCCGATCTGGAACGCCGTCTTCAGCTCGCTGATGACGAAGGACGGCAGCAATATGCGCAGCGGTACTTCTTCAGGGCCCTGCATGTCGGGCACCTTGGCGAGCCGGGCGAACAGCGCCAGGTCGGTCTCGCGGGTCTGCTTGAGCATGAAGGTCTTGAAGGGCGCAATGCCGCGCTCCAGTGCCTTGTCGGCACTGAGCTTGTTTTCGGAGAAGGGCACGTAGGCGTCGGTGTAGACCTTGTCGAACACCGGCGACATCACGAAGAAGGTCAGGAACAGCGACAGCCCCACCAATATCTGGTTGGGCGGCGAGGTCTGCGTGCCGATGGCGGTGCGCAGCAGGCCCAGCACGATCAGGATGCGCGTGAAGCTGGTCATCGACAGCAGCAGCGCGGGCAGGAAGGTGAGCGAGGTCAGCAACACCATGGTCTGCACGCTCAGCGACCAGGTCTGGCTGCCGCCGGGGCCGGGTGTGCTGGTGATGCCGGGCAGCCCCTGGGTCCAGGCGGCGGCGGGCAATGTGGCGGCGAGCAGCAACAGCGCGACGCGCAGGCCGCGGCGCAAGGCAGGATGCGTCATGGGGCGGTGCGCGCCTTGCCCGAGAGGGATTCGCGCAGCTTCTGGGAAAAGAGTTCGACCGCACCGCGCGGGGTGGCCTGCGTGTGGGCAGGCGTCGAATGCGCCTGGGCCGGCAGGGTGTGCAGCGTGTTGACCTGGCTGCTGGTGACGCCGAGCACCAGCCATTGGCCGCCCACTTCCACCACGACCACGCGTTCGCGCTGGCCGACCATGGCGCTGGAAACCACCTTCACCACCTGGCTGCCGCCCATCCGCTGAAGGCCGAAGCGCCGCGCGAGCCAGGCGCACAGGAAGATCAGGCCCACCACCGCAGCCATGCCGAAGCCGGCCTGCAGCAGGCCCGCGCCGCCGGTCGCGACCGGTGCGGCCTCGTGCACCGGTGTCGGCACCGTGGGCAGGGCCGCGTGAACTGCCCGTGTGCCGAGGGCCAGCAACGCCGCCCCCCGCGCAACGACGGATGCGGCCCGCGTCAGGTGGCGTCGCGCCAGGTTCATGTGCGCGCGAGCTTCTGCATGCGCTCGGAGGGCGTGACGATGTCGGTCAAGCGAATGCCGTACTTCTCGTTCACCACCACCACTTCGCCCTGCGCGATCAGGTAGCCGTTGATCAGCACGTCCAGCGGCTGGCCGGCCAGGCCGTCCAGTTCCACCACCGAGCCCTGCGACAGTTGCAGCAGGCTCTTGATGGTGATGCGTGTGCGACCGATCTCGGCCGTGAGCTGCACCGGCACGTCGAGCACGCGGGCAATGTCCACGGGCGTCGAGCTGCTGGAGGGCGCGATCGGCGTGTCCAGGATCTGCTGGAAGACCTGCGCGGTGGCCGGGGCCACGGCGGGTTCGGGAGCCGGCGTCGGCGCGGTGGCCGCGGTCTGCTCGGCCAGCGCGCTGGCCCAGTCGTCCGCGTCGCTGGCGGCAGGGGTGTTGTCAGTCATGGTCGTTCTTCAAATCGCTGTCTTGGTGGGAGATCATGTGTTGCACGCGCAGGGCGTAGCGCTCGTTGGAGGTGCCGTAGCCGCACTCCATCACCGGCACGCCGCCGACCTTGGCAACGACCGTCGCCGGCAGCTCGATGGGGAGCACGTCGCCGATCTGCAGCTTCATCACTTCGCCCAGCGTGGAGGGCATGGTCACGAAGTCGGCGGTCAGCTCGACGTCGGCGCTCTGCATCTGGCGCGACATCTGCGTGACCCAGCGCTTGTCGACCTCGACCTCGTCCTGGATCGGGTTGGACAGCAGGTCGCGGATGGGCTCGATCATCGAGTAGGGAATGCACACGTGCAGGAAGCCGCCCACCGGGCCGAACTCGATCTGCAGCGTGGTGTTGATCACCACCTCGTTGGGCGCCACGATGTTGGCGAGCTTGCCGTGCATCTCGGCGCGCACGTAGTCGAAGTCCAGCGGAAACACCGGCTGCCAGGCATCGCCATAGCACTGCAGCGACAGGTCGAGCAGGCGCTTGATGATGCGCTGCTCGGTGCGCGTGAAGTCGCGGCCTTCCACGCGCACGTGGTAGCGGCCGTCGCTGCCGAACAGGTTGTCCACCACCAGGAACACCAGCTTCGGGTCGAACACGAAGAGGGCGGTGCCGCGCAGCGGCTTCATGTGGATCATGTTGATGTTCGCGGGCACCGGAAGGTGCCGCACGAACTCGCCGTACTGCTGGATCTGCACCGGCCCCACCGAGATGTCGGGGCTGCGCCGCATGAAGTTCAGCAGCGCGCTGCGCAGGCCACGCGCAAAGCGGTCGTTGATGACCTCCAGCGTGTGCATGCGGTTGCGCACCACGCGGTCGGGCGCGCCGAGGTCGTAGGCCGGCAAGCCGTCGGGCGGTGGTGGCGGGGAGGCCGCCTGGTCGAGGTCGCCGCCGGTGACGCCTTGCAAGAGCGCATCGACCTCGTCCTGGGAAAGCACCTGTTCATACGCCATGGGTCGCTTGTCTGGGGAAGGGTGTCACTGCACGACGAAGGTGCTGAAGGAAACGCTGAAGATGCCCAGCTCGGGCATGCCGCTGGCCAGCGGCGCGTTCAGGGCCTTGCGGATTTCCTCGGCCAGCTTGGCCTTGTCGTCCGACGTGACCAGCGACTCGGGCGGGCGGTTCGACAGCAGCACCAGCAAGCGGCTGCGCAGCTCGGGCATGAACTCGACGATCTGCGCCTTGGCCGCCTCGTCGCGCACCTTCAGCGCCATGCCGATCTGCAGAAAGCGCGAGCGGCCTTCGGACTGGAGGTTGACGGTCAGCGGGTCCAGCATCACGAAGATCGGCTTTTCGGGCGTGGGTGCCTTGGCCGTTTCCGTGGGGGTGGCGACCGCGCCCATCAGGCGGGGAACGAAGACGTAGGCGGCCGCGCAGGCGGCGGCGATGCCGACGGCGATCACGAGTCCGATCAGCAGCTTCGAGGAGCGGCGTGGGGCCGATGACCCGGCCGAAAGAGGGGCGGCGGCGGTTGCAACTGGAGAGGAAGAAGCCATGGTGAAGCGGGTTGACGTGTCCGATCTATTCTTTGCGAAGTCCCCCGCGAATGAACGGCCGAACAAGCGCACAAAGGCGTTTCATATCCGTTCATTGCCGGGCGCCCCGGAGGGGGCGCCATCAGGGCGGGGAGGCGAGGGGGCGCGGGCCTCAGGCGAAGGTGTCGACTCCTGGGGCCGCGTTGCCGGGAAGGCTGGTGCGTGCGGCGGCGACAGGCGCGGCCGGCGTGCTGGCAGCAATGCGGCCGGCACCGGGGTAGGCGGGGCCTTGCTGTTGCCGCGCGGCGTTCTGCTGCTGTTGTTGCTGCTGCTGCGCGAACGCTGCGTCCTGCCCGAAGGGCTGGCGGGTTTCCGCGCCGACCGAGGCCTGGCCCAGCGTGATGCCTTGCTCCGACAGGCTGGTGCGCAACTGCGGCAGCGCGGCTTCGATGGCCTTGCGCACGCTTTCATGGGCCGACACGAACATGGCCTGTGCCTGGTTCTCGCCCATCGACAGCGTGACCTTCAGCGGGCCGAGGCCGGCGGGGTTGAGGTTCAGCTCTGCCGTGTGCGTGCCGCTGACGCTCATGCGCGCGAGCTGCTGGCCGAGGGCCGGTGCCCACTTGTCGCTGCCGACTTCGGGTGCGATGGTGTGCAGGGGGCCGCGCGTGGCGGAGGCGTCGGCCGCGCGTTCGCTCGACGTCGTGACGGCGGCGGGTTGTTGCAGCGCGACGGGGGTTGCGGTCGCGGTGGCATCCGTGTGGTCACCGCTTGCGGCAGCCAGCACGGCGGCCGTGGGTGCGACCACGGACTTCGCTTCTTCGGCAGCCTTGGGCTGCGTGGCAGCCGCCAACTGCTCGGCGGTGGTCGCGCTCATGGCGGTGCGGCTTGCGCCGGCGCGGCCCGATGCGGCCGTGCCGACGGGAGCGCCGGCAGGCGTGGAGGCAGGCTTCGCGTTGCCGACGGCCACCGTCTGCGCGGCCACGGCGGCGCGGGCGAGGTCCTGCAGCGAGGCGGGCGGTGCGACCGGCGCAGCGTCGGTATCGGGCGGCGCTTTCTGGGCGACGGGTGCAGCAGCCTTTTCGGTAGCAACGTCCTTGGCTGCGAAGGCGGCCTCGGGCGTGGCCTGCGTGTCGGCGCCGACCAGCATCGTGCCAGGCGGGGTTTTCGCCTGCGCGTCCTGCACGGCGGTGTCCACGGGAATGTCTGCTGCCACGCCGGCGGCCACCGGCACGCCGGGTGCGTCCGACGTGCGGCCGTCCTGCGCGGCGGTGCGCCCGGCGAGGGTCAGCGCATGCAGCGGCGTGTGGGCGGTGGCCAGGAAGGCGAGGTTCGGGTCGGGCGGCAGCGCGTCTTTCGTGTCCTCGGCCGGCTCCGGCTTGCGCAGCGGCTTGCGTTCGATGGTGGCGACATCGGTGCTCCCGTCCTGTGCCTTCGCGGTGTTGCCGTTGCGCGAGCGGTCGAGCGCGGCGCCGAAGCTGCGGCCCTGCGCCTCGTCGGCGTTGCGGCTGCGCGTGCCGCCCTGCGACACCGGCTGGCCGGAGGCGTTGGGAGTGACGGAGGGCGTGATCATGGGAGGCATGTCGATTCCTGGGAATTCAGAGGGTCGGGTGCGAGGCCCGGTCGAAGAACTTGCGGGCGGAGCGCTCGTCGCTGTCGCGCTGCTCGCGCTTGGCCTGGACCATCAGCTCCTGCATGCGCACGCGCTCGGCGAGGGTGTCGAAGGAATTGAGGCGGCGCTTTTCCTGCTGCCAGTCGGTGCGGCCACGGTCGAGCCGGGTTTCGGTCTGGGTGGCAATGGCGCGCTGCTGCTCGATGGCGCCGTCCAGCGTGCCGAGGAAGTTGCGGTAGTTGCGCCATTGCGAGGACGGCAGGCCGCCGCGCATCAGCGCGTCGAGCTGGTCGTGATAGTCCTGGCGGTACTGCAGCAGCAGGTCGAGCTTCTGCCGGGCGCTCAGGTGGGCGCTTTGCAGCGCGCCCAGCCGGCGCGCGGCATCGTCGGTCTGGTTCTTCGCCAGGTCGATCAGCATGTCCAGGGGTAGCTTGCTGCTCATATGCGTCCTTGCTTCATCTGCACCCGTGGTGGCTCGGGCTCGAACAGGCTGTCCAGGTGGGCGATGGAATCCGTGTAGTCGGTGCGCTCGTGCATCGACTGCTGCAGGAAGGCTTCGATGCGCGGGTACATCGCGATCGCCTGGTCCAGTTGCAGGTCGTGGCCGGGCGCGTAGGCGCCCACGCTGATCAGGTCGCGGTTGCGCTGGTAGCGCGACAGCATCTGCTTGAAGCGGCGCACGGTGTCGAACTGCGCGGGCGAAATCAGCGAGGTCATGGCGCGGCTGATCGAGGCCTCGATGTCGATGGCGGGGTAGTGCCCCGCCTCGGCCAGCGTGCGCGAGAGCACCACGTGGCCGTCCAGGATGGCGCGCGCCGCGTCGGCAATCGGGTCCTGCTGGTCGTCGCCTTCGGACAGCACGGTGTAGAAGGCGGTGATCGAGCCGCCCCGGCCCTGCGCGTCGCGTGCACCGTTGCCGGCGCGTTCGACCAATGCAGGCAGGCGCGCAAACACCGAAGGCGGATAGCCCTTGGTGGCGGGCGGTTCGCCCACGGCCAGCGCGATCTCGCGCTGCGCCATCGCATAGCGGGTGAGCGAATCCATGATGAGCAGCACGTCGCGGCCCTGATCGCGAAAGTACTCGGCCAGGCAGGTCGCATAGGCCGCGCCCTGCAGGCGCAGCAGCGGCGAGTTGTCGGCGGGGGCGGCCACCACCACCGCGCGGGCCAGGCCTTCTTCGCCCAGCGTGTTCTCGATGAAGTCCTTCACCTCGCGGCCGCGTTCGCCGATCAGGCCGACCACGATCACTTCGGCGCTGGTGTAGCGCGCCATCATGCCCAGCAACACGCTCTTGCCCACGCCGGAGCCGGCGAACAGGCCCATGCGCTGGCCACGGCCGACGGTGAGCATCGCGTTGATGGCGCGCACGCCGACGTCGAGCACCGAGTCGATGGCCGCGCGCGACAGCGGGTTGATCGGCGGCGAGGCCAGCGGCACCTTGCGCGCGACGTCGAGCGGGCCGAGCCCGTCGAGCGGGCGCCCGGCCGCATCGACCACGCGGCCGAGCATGCCTTCGCCGACCGGCAGGCGCTTGGTATGGGCATCGCCGGTCGTGCCGGGCTCCAGCAGGCCGGGCCGCGCGAACACGCGCGCGCCGGGCAATAGGCCCGCCACTTCGGTCTGCGACATCAAAAAGAGGCGGTCGCCGGCGAAGCCCACGACCTCGGCCTCGGCATGGCGTTGCGGATGGCCGGGTGGCAGCTCGATCAGGCAATCGCTGCCCACGGGCAGTTGCAGGCCCACGGCTTCGAGCACCAGGCCGACGGCGCGCGTGAGGCGGCCCGAGGCGGTGGTGGTCGTGCAGCGGCCGACATCGCCGCGTGCCTTGTCCAGCGTGGCCCGCAGGGATTGCAGATGGGGGTTGGGGTCGGTGGTCTGCATCGAAGGTCAGACCGCTTCGGCCTCGCCGTCGGCATCGCCACGCAGGGCCGCGCTCACGCGCTTCCAGCGCGTGGGCAGGCTGCCGTCCAGCTCGCCGGTGGCGGACTGCACGCGGCAGCCGCCGCGCGCGATGGTGTCGTCGGGGCGCACCTGCCAGCCGGCGGTTTCGAGTTCGTGGCCCAGGCTGTTCTTGACCAGCGCCACATCGTC
Organism: Variovorax sp. PAMC26660; assembly: GCF_014302995.1. Taxonomy (NCBI): domain Bacteria; kingdom Pseudomonadati; phylum Pseudomonadota; class Betaproteobacteria; order Burkholderiales; family Comamonadaceae; genus Variovorax; species Variovorax sp. PAMC26660. The sequence continues at coordinate 845,328 of NZ_CP060295.1, read as the reverse complement.
GGGATGCAGCAGCAGGCGCGGTTCGCCGCGCAGCGCGGGCTCGGCGTTGATCAGGTCGCGCACCAGCGGCAGCACCCATTCGGGCTCGGCCTGGAAGGTGCGATGCACCACCTGGCGCGCCACGTCGAGCGCCAGCGCGAGCACGGCCTCGGCCAGCTCGCCTTCCACGCGGCGCAGGGCATCGGGCAGCGACTGGGCCAGTGCGCGCAGGCGTTCGGCGTGCACGCTGGCCGCGGCAAGGCCGGTGGCCAGGCCTTCGGTGTGGCCTACCTTGCGGCCTTCGGCCAGGCCCGCGATGCGGCCCTCGGCTTCGCCGTTCGTGCGCGCTTCCTTGCGGATGCGGGCCAGGTCGGCCAGGTCGATCTTCGGCGCTGGCGGTGCGGCCGGCACGCTGTTGTTGCGTTCGGCGGCCTTGCGCGATGCCGGCGTGGCGGAGGACGGGGTCTTGCCGTCGAGCGTGCCCATCTCCCAGCGTTCCCAGGCCGAGAGCACTGGCTTGCCGGACTTGCCGGGTGTGGCCTGGCGCGCGGCCGCATGGATGGCCGCGAGGCGTTCGCGCGATCCGCCGAAGGCGGTGGGGTCAGACGAAGTCATCGGTGCCAGGCGCTGCAATCACGATTTCGCCGGCTTCCGCAAGGCGGCGTGCCACCTGCAGGATGGCCTTCTGCTCGGTCTCGACCTGCGACACGCGCACCGGTCCGCGCAGCTCCATGTCTTCGCGCAGGGTCTCGGCCGCGCGCTGCGACATGTTGTTGAGGAACTTGTCGCGCAGCTCCATCGGCGCGCCCTTGAGCGCGATGATGAGCGAGTCGCTCTCGATGTCCTTGAGCAGGCGCTGGATGCTGCGGTCTTCCAGACCCAGCAGGTTCTCGAACACGAACATCTCGTCGACGATGCGCTGGGCCAGCGCCTCGTCCTGTTCGCGCACATGGGCAATGGCTTCTTCTTCCACCGCGGTGCTCATGAGGTTGACGATCTCGGCCGCCGTGCGCACGCCACCCAGGCGGCTGCGCCGCAGGCCCTGGCCCGCGAGCATTTCGGTGAGCACGTCGGTCAGCTCGTTCAGCGCCGAAGGCTGCACGCCGCCGAAGGTGGCCACGCGCATGATCACGTCGTGGCGCAGGCGCGCGGGCAGCTTCTCCAGCACTTCGGACGCCTTCATGCGGTCCAGGTGCACCAGCAGCGTGGCAAGGATCTGCGGATGCTCGTCGCGGATCAGCTCGGCCACTTCGCTGGCTTCGAGTTCGTTCAGCCGCTCGATGCCGCCGTGCGGCTCGTCGGGCTGCAGGATGTCTTCGAGCAGGTTGCTGGCGCGGTCGTCGCCCAGTGCCTTCTTCAGCACGGCGCGGATGTAGCTGGTCGAGCCCAGGTGCAGGGCCGAGAGCTGTTCGGTCTCTTGCCGGAACTCGGCCAGCACGGCGGCCAGCTCTTCCTTGGAGACCGACGTGAGCTTGGACATGGCCAGGCCCAGCGCCTGCACCTCGGAGGTGGGCAACTGGTGCAGCGCGGCGGCGGCGCGGTCTTCGCCCAGCGCCATCAGCAAGATCGCGCCCTTGCGGGTTCCGAGTTCGCTAGTCATTGGTGTTCATCCAGTGCTGGATCAGGGTCGCGACCAGCTTCGGGTCTTTGTCTGCGATCTGGTGGGCGTAGTCCATGTCGGCCTTCTGGCGGTTGGCTTCGCGCTCGCGCAGGCTTTCTGCGGGCGACAGCCCATCCGTGCCCGGTTCGTCGACCGGGGCGATGGGGGCGGCAACGGTTGCTGGCGGCGGCGTTGCGTCGGCCAGGTGGCGGCGCATCAGCGGACGCACCACGGCGAGCCAGGCGAAGAGCGCCAGGAGGGCCAGGAGCAGGTACTGCCCCAGGGTCTTGCCGATCTCCACGTTCTCGCGGTCACGCCAGAACGGCACTTCGGGCGCGGGGCCGGCCTCGGTGTCGCGGGCGAAGGCGCTGTTGACCACGTTGAGCGAGTCGCCGCGCTCCTGGCTGAAGCCCATGGCTTCCTTCGCCAGGTTGCGGATCTGTTCCAGCTCGGCCGGCGTCAGCGGGCGGTTGCTGGTCTTGCCTGCGGCATCCACCGCATCGCGGTTGTTCACCACCACGGCCACCGACAGGCGCTTCACGCCGCCAGCGGCTTGCTGGATGTGGCGGATGGTGCGGTCCAGCTCGTAGTTGGTCGTGACGTCCTTGCGGGTGTTGCTCGGGCCGTTGGCGGCGGCGGCGGTCGATGCCGTCGTGGCACCCGGCGCGCCCGGTGCGCCCGGCGTTCCCGGTGCTGGGGGCGTGCCCGGCGCATTGGGTGCGCGCGGGCCGACGATCGGCGCGCTCGGGTTCACCGGCGGCTGGTTCGACAGCGCGCCCGGCACGCCGCCGGGCGGCGCGCCGTTGTGCTGCGCCGATTCGCTGGTCTGCTGGCTGCGGATCGCCGATTGCGTCGGGTCCTGGTTGGGCTTGTACTTCTCGTCGGTGTGCTCGACCACCGTGAAGTCGATCTCGGCCGCGACCTGCGCGCGCACGTTGGTCGTGCCGACGATGGGCTGCAGGATGGCCTCGATGCGGCGGATGTAGCCGGCCTCGATCTCCTGCGCATATTTGAGCTGGCTCACGTCCAGCCCGCGGTCGCTGCCGCGCGCCGAAGACAGCAGGTTGCCGCGCTGGTCGACCACGGTGACGCTCTTGGCGTCCAGGTCGGGCACGCTGCTGGAAATCATGTGGACGATGGCGCTGACCTGGCCTTCGTCGATGCTGCGCCCGCGCATCAGGCTCAGCACCACCGACGCCGAGGGCTTCTTCTGGTCGCGCACGAACAGCGAGGGCTTGGGCAGCGCCAGGTGCACGCGCGCCGACTCGATGGTGCCGATCGACTCGATGGAGCGCGCCAGCTCGCCTTCGAGCCCGCGCTGGTAGTTGATCTGCTCGGCGAACTGGCTGGTGCCGAACTTCTGGTTGTCCATCAGTTCGAAGCCGACGCCGCCGGCCTTGGGCAGGCCCTGGGCCGCGAGCTTCAGGCGCGTTTCGGCCACCTTGTCGCCCGCGATCAGGATCGCGCCACCGCCTTCGGCGAACTTGTAGGGCACGTTCATCTGCTGCAGCGACGCGATGATCGCGCCGCCGTCGCGGTCCGACACATTGGTGTAGAGCACCTTGTAGTCAGGGGCGCGGCTCCACAGCAGGAACGCGGCCGCCGCGGCCACCAGCGCTGCGGCGCCGATGATCATCGGCAGCTTGGGCTGGGCGCGCATGCGGTCCAGGATCGGGGGGAGGCCATTGGCCGCCGGCAGGCTGCCCGCGGGCGCTGCAGTGCTCATGGGCTGGCCTTCGTCATGGCCTTCGGGCCGCAGTGGTCCAGCGCCATGGTGAGAGAGGGGATTCGGTGTTGAGATGTCATTCCGGGGGGCCGGTGATGTCGTCCGCGGCTTGTTCGTTTCGCGAACGATTGTCAACAGTCGCCGCGAAATTCGATCGGTCGAACAGCCGGGGTTTTTGCCCTCAGTTGAGCGCTTGAATCGGGGTCTTCCCTTGTTACGCTGCACGCAAGCCGGAGGGTCTGGGCCCTCCATGTCAAGTCACGCAGAAGTGTTCACACGAAAAAAGAATTCCTCATGTCGATCAACGCCATCGAATCCGTCTTGCAGCAAATGCGCACCACCGCGCTCGCCACCGGCATCGCGCCCGCGTCGGGCGCGCCCGTCGAGGCGGGGGGGTTCGCGGCCGAACTGAAGCGCTCGCTTGCCAATATCAGCGGCGCGCAGCAAAGCGCCTATGCGCAGGCCGAGTCGTTCGAGCTGGGCAAGCCCGGCGTGGCGCTGAACGACGTGATGGTCGACCTGCAGAAGGCCAACGTGGCCTTCCAGACCGGGCTGCAGGTGCGCAACCGCCTGGTGACGGCCTATCAGGAAGTGATGAACCTGCAGGCTTGATGCGGGTGGGGGTTGTGGTGTGGGCCGCCGTACATGGAACTTTTTTGTACGCCGCCCTAAATGTTTGAAAGCTCCGGCCGATAACCAAATCAACGATGGCTTGAGTCTGACAGCAGGAGCGGGTCCAGCGTTACGGCCTAGTGCCGGTTACCACAACCTTCGTAAACCAGGAGTCGAAAATGGCATCAGTCATTAATACCAATTCTCTTTCGCTGCTCACGCAGAACAACCTCACGAAGTCGCAATCGGCTCTGAACAGCGCCATCGAGCGCCTGTCCTCCGGCATGCGCATCAACAGCGCCAAGGACGACGCAGCCGGCCAGGCCATCGCCAACCGCTTCACCGCCAACATCAAGGGCCTGACGCAAGCAACGCGCAACGCCAACGACGGCATCTCGATCGCTCAAACGACCGAAGGCGCGCTGACCGAAGTCAACAACAACCTGCAACGCATCCGCGAACTGTCGGTGCAAGCCGCCACCGGCACGAACTCGTCGACCGACCTGGACTCGATCCAGGGTGAAATCACCCTGCGCCTGGACGAAATCAACCGCGTCTCGGAACAAACCCAGTTCAACGGCGTGAAGGTTCTGTCGGCCGACGCCGGCAAGCTGACCGTGCAAGTCGGTGCGAACGATGGCGAAACCATCGACATCGACCTGAAGGAAATCAGCGCCAAGACCCTGGGCCTGGACGGCTTCAACGTCAACAACACCGGCGCGAAGAACAAGACCGCGACCGAATCCGACCTGCTGATCGCCGGCTTCGCCAAGCAGCCAGTTGCTGGCGGCGTGACGCCGTACACCCGCACGCTCACGGCTGCTGCCAACGGCGCATCGGCCAACGACGTGCTGGCCGGCATGAAGGACGGCGGCAAGGTCGTCATCGGCGGTTCCACGTACACGTACAGCGCCACCAGCAAGGATTACACCGTTGCTGAAACGGCCCGTACCGCGACCAACACGCTCGCCGCGCTGACGCCGGCTGCCGGCACCACGGTGACCGCCACCGTCAAGCTCGGCTCGCAGTCGATGAACGTCAAGATCGACAGCAACGGTGCTCTGACCGATGCTGGCGACAACTCGGCCCTGTACCTCGATGCAACCGGCAACCTGACCAAGACCGGCGCTGGCGCACCGGTGGCCGCAACCCTGGCCAACCTGGTCGACAGCACCAACGGCATGAAGGCCGCCGGTGACTCCATCACGTTCGCCGCCACGGGCGCCAAGTACACGGTCAACACCCCGGGCACCGGCGTTGCCGCTACGTTCGACGTTGCCGGCGAGAAGGCTTCGGCTGGCCTCGTGACTGCCAAGATCAACTCGTCGATCGGCACCATCGACCAGACCGGCGCTGGCACCACGGTGTACAACCTGGCCGCTGCCAATGGCAAGACGGACGGCTTCATGGGCGTGAGCGGCCTGACGAAGGTTGCCGCCGAGACGATCAACGTCAACGCCAACGGCAACATCACGACCACCAGCGGCAGCATCGTGTATGCCGACTCGAACAAGGCCGGAAGCCTGACGGACAAGGCCGTTGGCGCAGGCAAGGCAACGATCGATCCGCTGAAGGCACTGGACGCCGCCCTGTCGAAGGTCGACCAGCTGCGCAGCTCGCTGGGCGCGGTGCAAAACCGTTTCGACTCGGTGATCTCGAACCTGGGCACCACGGTGACCAACCTGTCGTCGTCGCGCTCGCGCATCCAGGACGCCGACTACGCGGTCGAAGTGTCGAACATGACGCGCGCCCAGATCCTGCAACAAGCAGGTACCTCGGTGCTGTCGCAAGCCAACCAGACCACGCAAGGCGTGCTGTCGCTCCTGCGTTGATCGACAAGGTCTAGCCAGTAGCGAAAGAAACGCCGGCGCCCTCCCGCAAGGGTGGGTGTCCGGCGGGCGCAGGTCCCCGGACGCAAGCCGGGACTGCCTGCGCTGTCCTCTGCGGCCATGCCCGATGGCAAGGCTGCAGAGGACAGCGAACACAACAAAAGGTGGAAATGATGTCGAACCCCGTGCCAGCAATCCCCGCGAAGGACAGCCATTGGACGCAGATGCTCGTCGGTGGCGCCCTGGGGACGGGCTCGCGCGGCGGCGTGGTGGCCGGCGCGAAGGACGAAGCCCGGGAAGAGGCAACGCCGGTGCAGCTCGAGCAGGCCGTGCGCCAGGTGAACACGGCCCTTGCACTGCGCGAAGTCGGGATGCAGTTCGAGGTCGACAAGGACACCGACAAGCTCATCGTCAAGGTGATCGACCGCACCAGCGGCGAGGTCATCCGCCAGATCCCGAATGAAGACGTCTTGCGCATCGCGAAGCTGATGAGCGAAGGCAAGGGTCTGCTGGTGGACCACGCGGCCTGAGGTCGCACCCGATTCTTCAATTGCAGCAGCACCCCTCATTCAGGAAAACACTCACATGGCAACGATCAGCAGCCTCGGCGTCGGCTCCAACCTCAACCTTGCCGACTTGCTCAAGCAACTCGAGACCGCCGAGAGCCAGCCGCTCGTGGCACTGCAGGCGCGCGCCAAGAGCTACACCAGCAAGCTCTCGGCCTACGGCACGATCCAGGGCGCGCTCAGCACGCTGCAGGCCGCCGCCAAGAAGCTGGGCGACCCGGCGCTGTTCCAGAACGTGGTCGGCACGCCGACGGTCAGCGGCATCCTGTCCGCATCCGCCACCGACGTCAGCGCGGCCGGCAACTACACCATCGACGTGAAGCAGCTCGCGCAGGCACAGACCGTCATCAGCGGCGGCCAGGCGAACACCAAGACCGCGATCGGCAACGGCACGATCACCATCGACTTCGGCACCGTCACCGGCGGAAAGCTCGATGCCGTGACCGGCCAGTACACCGGCGCCACGTTCACGCAGGACACGAGCCAGGTCGCCAAGCCGATCACCATCAACCCCACCAACAACACGCTGGAGGGCATTCGCAACGCGATCAACGACGCCAAGGCCGGCGTGACGGCCACCATCGTGAACGATGGCAGCGGCACGCCCAACCGGCTGGTGTTGACGTCTGCGCAGACCGGCGAGAAGTCGAGCATGCGGATCTCGGTCGACGGCGACGCGGGGCTGAAGAACCTGCTGTCCAACGACCCGTCCGGCACGCAGAACCTGAAGCAGACGGCGGCCGCGCAGAACGCGCAGCTCAACGTCAACGGCATCGACGTCACCAGCGCGACCAACACCGTCAAGGACGCCATCCAGGGCGCCACGCTGACGCTGGTGAACACCGGCAAGACCGGCCTGTCGCTCAAGGAAAATACGGCCGGCGTGAAGACGGCGATCACGGATTTCGTGAAGGCCTACAACACCCTGCAGAGCACGGCCAAGACGCTGACGGCCTACGACGCCAACACCAAGACCGCCGCCGCGCTGGTCGGCGACACCACGCTGCGCAACCTGCAGGTGCGCATCCGCCAGGCGCTGACCGCGCCGCAGGACGGCGGCCCGAACGACATGAAGGTGCTCACCGAGATCGGCGTGTCGTTCCAGCGGGACGGCACCCTGGCGGTGGACAACGACAAGCTCGACAAGGCCCTGGCCACCAACCTGAAGGGCGTGGGGAACCTCTTCTCGAGCGCTGCCGACAGCCAGGGCGGCTACGGCAAGCAGCTGGACGCGATCGTGACCGACCTGAACGCCGGTGCACTGAAGGTGGCCAGCGACGGCGTGACGTCGACGATCAAGGCGCTCGACACCCAGTACGACGCCGCGCAATTGCGCGTGGACGCCACGGTCGACCGCTACCGCAAGCAGTTCAACCAGCTCGACGTGCTGATCAACAGCATGAACAACACGAAGACCTACCTCACGCAGCAGTTCAACGCGATGTCGGGCACGAAGTAACAAGACGAAGACCTGGAGCCACAGCCGATGTACACCCCTCACAACTTTCGCACCGGCGCTGGCGCGTACGCGCGCGTCGGCGTGGAAACCAGCGTGATGAGCGCGTCGCCGCACCAGCTCATCGTCATGCTTTTCGACGGCGCCAAGACCGCCATCGGCATGGCCCGGCATCACATGGTGGCGGGCGAGGGCGAAGCCAAGGGCAACGCCATCTCGAAGGCCATCGGCATCGTGGACAACGGCCTGAAGGCCGGGCTCGACGCCACGGCGGCCGGCGATGCCGGCGCCGAGCTCGTGGGCAACCTGTCGGCGCTGTACGACTACATCGTGCAGCGGCTGTTTCGCGCCAACCTGCACAACGACGTGCAGGCGCTGGACGAGGCCGACGCGTTGCTCGAGAACATTGCTTCCGCATGGCGGGAGATCGACGGCCGGGCCCGCGGCTGATGCGCGGGTCGCTATTGAAGACAGGAAAAAATGTTAGTCCAGAGTGAGGTCGTTCATTGCTACGAGGAGCTTGCCTCCAGCATCTCGTTGATGCTGGTGCTGGCACGCGCCAAGGAATGGGGTCGGCTGCCGGAGCTGGAGTCCCGGTGCTCGGCGCTCGTCGACAAGTTGAAGCTCATCGAGCCGCAGGAGGCGCTGGACGCGACGCAGGTCGAGATGGTGCTGCGCCTGATCGACCGCATCCGCGTGGAGCAGGCCGAAGTGTCCGGCCTGATCAAGCCGCAGATCGACGACCTCCTTGGCAGGATGGGGCATCTCCATCAGCAGAAGAACCTGGGCAAGGCCTACGGGCCGACGCACTGACTGACCGGATGCCGCAACCATGAGTGGACTGACCGGATTGATCGATGCGCTGCTGGCCGCGAGGCTGACGCCGCGGCTCGACGTGCTGGGCATCAAGCCTGAAGCCACCATCGGCGCGCCCGGCGCGGCGCTCGGCATCGGCAAGCTCGCCAACGATGTGCGGTTGCCTTCCAATGCGGCGCTCGACCGGCAACTGCCGGGCGCGGTGTCGGGCGGCGGCGGCGTGGCGCAGCCCGGCACGGGCGCGCCGCCCTCGGTGGCGACGCAGTTGTCGATAGCGGCACGTGTGATCGGTGCGGTGCTGGCGGATCTGCAGGCGGAGCCGGGACCGGTGCGCGGTGCTGCGCCGCTGTGGCCTTCGCGGCAACCCGCGAGTGCCCCGGCGCTGGCCGGCGCGCTGGCGCAGACGGTGTCGGGCAGCGGGCTGTTCTATGAGTCGCACCTGGCGGAGTTCGCGACGGGCACGCGCACCCTGGCGCAGATGGCACGCGAGCCGCAGGCACGCTGGGCGACGCCTGTTGCCGCACAGGCTGCTGTTGCTACGGCGGCGGTGCCGCAAGCGTTTGCACAGGCGCTCGGGTCGGCCGCGCTGCAGGATGCGTTGCAGGCCGGCGTTGCACAACAGCCCTTTGCATCGGCACCGGACGACAGTGCTGCAGGCCAGGCGCCGCGCGCGGCAATGCATGCGACCGCGCCGCAGGCTGCGCCCGGCAATGCGTCGACGCAGGGCCTTGCGGCATCGCCCGCCGCAAACACGGCGCCGAATGCAGAGCAGGTTTCTTCTTCCGACGCGGCACGTGTTCAGGCGGCCTACCGCCAGCCCGAAACCGCATCGTCCGGTAACGTGCTGGATTCGATGCCGGCGCACCGTGCGAACGAGAACACCCGTCTGGCGGACAGCCCGGCCGTTGCACAGGCAGTGCGTGGCGAGGTGATTCATCCGCAGGCCGTCACGCTCGTGCACCAGCAACTCGACCTGCTGGCCAGCGCCGCCTTCCGCTGGAGCGGTCAGGCCTGGCCCGAGGTGCCGATGGCGTGGTCGATCGAAGAAGAACAACAACAAGCGAAGTCCGATGCTCGCAGTGGCGCGGGCGCCGACGAAGAGAGCCAGCGGCGCTGGTCGACCACGGTGTCGTTGGTGCTGCCGCGACTGGGCGAAGTCGATCTGCGCCTGAGCGTGAGCGGCCCGACGATGCAGGCGCATCTGTCCGCGAGCCAGGCGTCCACCATGGCTCGCATGCGTGGCGATGCCGGCCAGCTCGCGCAGCGCTTCGAGGCGGCCGGCCTCCAGCTTCAGCAGGTGCAGGTCATGGCGAAGGCGCACGCATGAGCGACGCCCTGGACAACCGCAACAGCGCGATCGCGCTCTCGTACGCGGACAAGACCAAGGCTCCGGTGGTCGTGGCCAAGGGCTATGGCGTGGTGGCCGAATCGATCATGCGGGAGGCCCGAGAGAACGGGCTCTATGTGCACTCGTCAGCCGACCTGGTGAAGCTGTTGATGCAGGTGGATCTCGATCAGCAGATCCCGCCGCAGCTCTATCTGGCGGTCGCCGAAGTGATGGCGTGGATCTATGGCCTGGAAGAAAAGGCTGCAATTCCAACCACCATCGGCGCAGGCCGGCCGGTGCATTAAATAACCGGTGGTTCTATTCAAAGTAATGAATCATCGGAAAGTTGAAACAATCGCCATTGATCGATATGTAAAGAGGGTCAATAGTCTTTATCAATTCAATTTTGGCGGCGTATAAATTCCCATCCAAAAAGGTTATCTGTAACAACTAATTTCGCGGATGGGATTCACTCGCATCGAGCTTCGAGGAGCGCTCTCATAGGAGAGAAGTCTTCACGGTGTCAGATTCATCCTACGTTTTTTCACCGATAGCATGACAAAGTCTTCAAAGTGTAAAACTTTGTGTATATAATGTATACACGATTGATTGAAACGCGGAGTGGACATGGAATCGGAAATGGAAATGAGCATGGAAAATTGCAATGTCAACGCAAGCGGCGTGATTTCGAGGGAAATCGGCGAGATTAATCTGGCCTATATGCTGCTTGCACAGAAGCTGGTGAAACAGGACCGGGCGGAGGCCATGTTTCGATTGGGCGTAGGGCGCGAGCTGGCCGATTTGCTGGCGAACATGTCGCTCAGCCAGATCGTGAAACTGGCCGCCTCCAATTTCCTGTTGTGCAGCTTCCGGCTGGATGATCGGCCGATGTTCGCGGTGGTCGGCGAGGGCAAGGAGCCCGCGCTGCAGCAGGCGCACATGTCGATCCTGATGACTGCGCGACAGGCGCAAAGGCAGGCGCAACTGCGTGAAGCTGGCGCGGCGGCTGCATGACTCGCAAAAGCGTTCTGGGCGAGGTCCGGCAGGTTCAGCTTGCCGTCCAACTGATCGGGCTGGGGGCGCGCCTCCAGTTCCTGGAAGCCGCAGTGCAACTGAGCCGGGAACGCCTGATCCGCCTGTACAAGGAACTCAAGGGCGTCTCGCCGCCCAAGGGCCTGCTGCCGTTTTCTACCGACTGGTACATGACCTGGCTGGCCAACATCCACTCGTCGATGTTCTACAACATCTACCGCTTCATGCTCGACGAAGCCGACGAGAGCGAGCTGCCCGCACTCATCAAGGCCTACCGCCTTTATTCGGAGCAGGTCGAGTCGCAGGGTGGCGAGGTCGTGCTCGACTTCACCCGCGCCGAGACCATGGTGCGGTTCTTCGACAGCGACATGCTGCAACTGAGCACCTGCAGCCGCTGCGGCGGCCACTTCGTGGCCCATGCGCACGACAACAAGAACGGCTACGTGTGCGTGCTCTGTCGTCCGCCTTCGCGCGCGGGCAAGGCACGCAAGCCCAAGGTGCTGGAAGTGCGCCGTGGCGGCCTGATCTCCGTGGCGCCGGTGCTGGACATCGGCGGCGCTGTCTAGGGAAGTGCCTCGCGCTCCGGTGCGGGGTTTTTGATTTGACGCCTCAGGGCATAGGGGAAGCGCGTGCTGGTTCTGGTTGGATATCTCGTGGTGATCGGTGCGGTCTTTGGTGGCTACGGCCTCATGGGCGGGCACTTCGGCGTCCTGTTCCAACCGGTGGAGTTGCTCATGATCGGCGGCTCCGCGCTCGGCGCGTTCATCGCGGGCAACAACGGCAAGACCATCAAGGCGACCATCAAGGAACTGCCGCTGCTGCTGCGCTCCTCCAAGCACAACCGCCAGCTCTACATGGACCTGCTGGCGCTGCTGTACGAGCTGCTCGCGAAGGCCCGCAAGGAAGGCATGATGAAGCTGGAGTCCGACGTCGAGGACCCGGCCCAGAGCGAGATCTTCGGCCGCTACCCGAGCATCATGGCGCACGAGGGCATCACCGTCTTCCTGTGCGACTACCTGCGACTGGTGATCAGCGGCAACACCGACGCGCACGAGATCGAGGCCCTGATGGACCACGAGATCGAGACCATCCGCCACGAGGCCGCCGTGCCCGGCCACAGCCTCTCGCGCGTGGGCGACGCACTGCCCGCGCTGGGCATCGTCGCCGCCGTGATGGGCGTGGTGCATGCGCTGGCCTCCGCCAACCTGCCGCCTTCCGAGATGGGCGCGCTGATCGCGCACGCGATGGTCGGCACCTTCCTGGGCGTGCTGCTGGCCTACGGCTTCGTGTCGCCGCTGGCCTCGCTGATCGAGCAGAAGGTGGAAGAGGGCATGAAGATCTACCAGTGCGCCAAGGTCACGCTGCTCGCCAGCCTGAACGGCTACGCGCCGCAACTGGCCGTGGAGTTCGGCCGCAAGGTGCTGTTCTCGACCGAGCGTCCTTCCTTCACCGAGCTGGACGACCACGTCCGGGAAGTCAAGGCGCGCTGATGCCTCCGCGCGTCGAGTGAAACAGCGAACGAGCAAGCGACCATGAGCGAAGGCAAGCCCCGGATCATCATCAAGCACGTCCACAAGGCGGGCGGCGGCGCCCATCATGGCGGCGGCTGGAAGATCGCCTATGCCGACTTCATGACGGCCATGATGGCGTTCTTCCTCGTCATGTGGCTGCTGTCGATTTCGAGCCCCAAGCAGCGCGAAGGCATTGCCGAGCACTTTCGCATGCCGCTGCGCGTTGCGATGGCCGGCGGTGACAAGAGCAGCCTGAGCACCAGCATGATCCCGGGCGGCGGCGCCGACGTGATGCATGTCGAGGGCGAGGTCAAGCACACCGAGACGGCCAGCGAGGACGAGGCCGACGCCAGCCGCCTGGTCGAGATGAAGAAGAAGCTGGACGAGTTGATCGAGAAGAGCCCGGTGTTCCAGCAGTTCCGCTCGCAGATATTGATCGACATCACGACCGAGGGCCTGCGCCTGCAGATCGTGGACAGCGAGAACCGCCCGATGTTCGAGCTGGCCAGCGCCCGCGTGGTGCCGCACATGCGCGCCATCCTGCGCGAGCTGGCGCCCGCGCTCAATGGCCTGCCGAACAAGCTCACGCTGTCGGGTCACACCGACGCCATCGTCTACACCAACGACCGTTCCTACGGCAACTGGGAACTGTCGGCCGACCGCGCCAATGCCTCTCGGCGCGAGCTGGTGGTCGGCGGCATGACCGAAGACAAGGTGCTGCGCGTGATCGGCCTGGCCGACAGCATGCACCTGGACCGGGCCGATCCGCGCAACCCCATCAATCGCCGCATCAGCATCATCCTGCTGAACCATCGCACGCAGGAGCGCATCGAGCGGGAAAACAGCAACGACGCCGGTGTCACGCGCGTGGGCGGCCTGCCGTCCGCGACGAACGCTGGTGCCGGTGCCGCCCGTGTCTCCAGCGAAGCCGCGAAGCCGGTGGCGCCCAAGGCAACCGTCGCGGCGGAATAACAACGACAACACCCAAGTGGCCACGCCAGCGCGCCGGCCCCGGAGCAACCAGATGGACCTCAGTCAATTCACCCAGGCCTTCTTCGTCGAAGCCATCGAGCTTCTGGCGGAGATGGAGCAGTTGCTGCTCGACCTCGACGTCGAGGCGCCGGACAGCGAGCAGCTCAACGCCATCTTCCGCGCGGCGCACTCGATCAAGGGTGGCGCGGCGACGTTCGGTTTCACCGCCTTGACCAACACCACGCACGTGCTCGAAACGCTTCTGGACAGGGCCCGCCACGGGCAACTGCGCCTGAGCGGTTCGATGATCGATGCCTTTCTGGAAACGAAGGACGCCTTGCAAGAACAACTCACCGCCTACCAGGCCGGCAAGGAGCCGGATCCTGAAATGGTCGCGCACATCTGTGGCGTGCTTCACCAACTGGCACTGGAGAGCGGCGCTGAAAGCGCGGCGGCCCCTGCGGCGGCACCTGTGCCCGCGCCGGTGGCCGCCCCGGTCGCTGCGGCACCGGTCGCCGCCAGCGGTGGAGGCGACGGCGTGCTGCGCATCCGCTTCGCACGCCTGTCCGACAGCGAATGCGAGCTGCTTGCCGGCGAGCTGACCAACCTGGGCAAGGTCCTGTCGCGCACGCGCAGCAACGACCAGTTCACGGTGATGCTCGAAACCACCTGCGACCCCGACGACATCGTTGCCGTGTGCTGCTTCGTCATCGACGAGTCGCAGATCGACATCACGCGCGAAGTCGCCGAGGCCGAGACGCCCGTGGCGGCGCCCGCACCCGCACCTGTGGTGGTTGCCGAGGAACCCGCCAAGGCGCCGGTCGCCGCCGCCCCAGTGCAAGCAGCAGCCGCACCGGCGGCCGCCGCAGCAGCCCCCGGCGCCAAGGAGTCCAGCTCCATCCGCGTCGACGTCGAGAAGGTCGACCAGCTCATCAATCTGGTGGGCGAACTCGTCATCACGCAGTCGATGCTCACGCAGGCCGCGACCATGCTCGATCCGGTGGCCTACGAGCGTTTCCTGAGTGGCCTGGGCCACCTGGAGCGCAATGCGCGCGACCTGCAAGAATCGGTGATGTCCATCCGCATGATGCCGATGGACTACGTATTCAGCCGCTTCCCGCGCGTGATCCGCGATGTCAGCGCCAAGCTCGGCAAGCAGGTGCGCCTGGACACCTACGGCAAGGAAACCGAACTCGACAAGGGCTTGATCGAACGCATCGTCGACCCGCTCACGCACCTGGTGCGCAACAGCCTGGACCACGGCATCGAGACCCCCGAAGTGCGCCTGGCCAAGGGCAAGGACGCCACCGGCCAACTGCTGCTCTCGGCGCAACACCATGGCGGCAACATCGTGATCGAGGTCAGCGACGACGGCGCGGGCCTGAACCGCGAACGCATCCTCGCCAAGGCCATGCAGCAGGGCATGGCGGTGAGTGAAACGATGCCCGACGAAGAGGTGTGGCAACTGATCTTCGCGCCCGGCTTTTCCACCGCCGAGCAGATCACCGACATCTCGGGCCGTGGCGTCGGCATGGACGTGGTCAAGCGCAACATCCAGGAGATGGGCGGCCACGTCGAGATCCATTCGCGCGGCGGGCAGGGCACCACCACGCGCATCGTGCTGCCGCTGACACTCGCCATCCTGAACGGCATGTCGGTCAAGGTGGGTGACGAGGCCTACATCCTGCCGCTGAGTTACGTGATCGAGTCGCTGCAGCCGTTGCCGGAGCACCTGCATTCGATCACCGCCGACGGCCATGTGATCCGCGTGCGCGGCGAGTACCTGCCGCTGATCGAGCTGCACCGCGTGTTCGACGTGGCCGGCGCGCAGACCCATCCCACGCAGGGCATTCTGGTGATCGTGCAGGCCGACGACAGCCGCTTCGCGCTGATGGTGGACGAACTGCTCGGCCAGCACCAGGTGGTAGTGAAGAACCTGGAGACCAACTACCGCAAGGTGCCGGGCATCTCGGCCGCGACCATCCTGGGCGATGGCAGCGTGGCTTTCATCATCGACGTGGGCGCGATGCCGCGCATCCAGCGCGCACAGGCTGCGAGCACGGCAGCCCTGGCGGGTGCCGCCCGGAGGACGGACGCCGTCGCCCTGTGAGAATTCCGACGGAGACCGCCGCATGAGGTTCGATTTCTTCCGACGCTCCGGGTCCGGGGACGCCGTGCCCGATGGCTTGGGCACCGGCGCGGCCGCTTCGCATGTGCTGAGCGACGCGGGCGCCAATGGCCAGGTGGCCTACGCCATGCTGCTCGATGGGCAGCGCCGCGTCATCGGCTACCGCATGGCCTGGCGCGCCGCGGGCGAAGCAGCGCCCGGTGCCCACGCGGGTGCCGGCGTCAAGGCGCTCATGGACACGCTGGCCCTGCACCTGAACCCCGAAGGCAAGGGATGGCTGCTCGGCTCGCAGATGCTGTTCGTCGACGTGACGGTCGACGCGCTGTTCCAGAGCGAGCTGCAGTCGCTGCCGGCGCAGAACGTGGTGCTGTGCATGGGCGCCGACGACCTGATGGACGCGGACATGCGCTCCATCCTGCTGTTCCTGCGCGAGCAGGGTTTCGGCTTCATGCTGTGCGGCGCACCGGCGTTGCCGGACGACGCCGAACTGCGCGCCATCGTCACCCACGTCGAGGTGAACGCGGGCGACGCCGCCATCGTGGCGCGGCTGCAGAACGAGGTGCAACTGGGCCATCCCGCGGTCGAACTGATCGCGCCGCGCGTGGACAACTGGGCACAGTTCGACGCCTGCGCCGCGCGCCGCGTGAATGTTTTTGTCGACGGTGCGTTCCGCAATCCGCCAGTGAAGGAAGCCGAGGACGCGCTGCAGCCCGAGTCGCTGCTGATCGTGAAGCTGATGCAGATGATCCAGCGCAACGAAGACGTGCGTGCCATCGAAGGCGCCCTCAAGCACGACGCTGCGCTCACCTACCGCCTGCTGCGCTACATCAACTCGCCCTCGGTCGGCATGGCGGTGGAGATCCATTCGCTGCGCCACGCGGTGGCCATGCTGGGCTACTCGCCGCTGTACCGCTGGCTGTCGCTGCTGCTGGCCACGAGCAACAAGGCCAGCTCGCCCTTCATGATGAAGAAGGCCATCCTGCGTGGCCGTTTCGTCGAGCTGATGGGGCAGGGCATGCTGCCGGCCAGCGAATCCGACAACCTGTTCGTGGCCGGCATGTTCTCGCTGCTCGACCAGTTGCTGGGCGTGTCGATGGAAGGCGTGCTGCGCAAGGTGCAGCTTACCGAGGCGGTGCAGCAGGCCATCCTGTCGCGCAGCGGCCTCTATGGCCCCTTCGTCGCGTTGGCCGAAAGCTGCGAGATGGACGACGGCCGCGCGCCGCGTCTGTCGGAGGCGCTGTTCCTCGGTGCGTCGCAGGTCAATGCGGCGCAACTGGCGGCGCTCGTGTGGTCGCTCGATGCGAGCCCGGCCACCACGGATGCTGCCGCATGACCCCGGAAGTGCAGGGCTTTTGCGCGTCTGATCGGGCCATTGGAAACGGCGCCCGCTATGTACATTGAAAGCCATGCTTCCAGGCTGGCTGTGACTACTGAGTTCCTTTTTACCGACAACGACTTCTCCAGAATCCGGACCCTCATTCATCACCGTGCTGGCATTGCCCTGGGCGAGCAGAAGCGGCAGATGGTGTACAGCCGGCTCTCGCGTCGCCTGCGGGAGCTTCAGCTCCCGGAGTTCACGACCTATCTGGACTTGCTCGAAGCCAGTCACGACGGGCAGGAGTGGCAGTTGTTCATCAACTCGCTCACCACCAACCTGACCTCGTTCTTCCGCGAGGCGCATCACTTTCCCGCGCTGGCCGAGCACGTGCGCAAGATGCCGCAGCCGATCACCGTGTGGTGCGCGGCGGCCTCGACGGGGGAAGAGCCCTATTCGATCGCCATCACGCTGATGGAGGCGCTTGGTGAGCGCGCGGGTTCGGCCCGCGTGATCGCCACCGACATCGACACCGCCGTGCTGGCCAAGGCCTCGGCTGGCGTGTTCACCACCGAGCAGGTCGCGCGCATGTCGCCCGAGCGGCTGCGGCGCTTCTTCAACAAGGGCACGGGCGCGAATGCCGGCAAGGTACGCGTGCGCCCCGAAGTCGCGGCGCTCGTCAAGTTCTCGCGGCTCAACCTTCTCGACACCTCGTGGTCGGTGAAGGAGCCCGTCGACGCGATCTTCTGCCGCAACGTGATGATCTACTTCGACAAGCCGACGCAAAAGAAGGTGCTCGACCGCTTCGCGCCGCTGCTCAAGACCAACGGCCTGTTGTTCGCCGGGCATTCCGAGAACGCGTCGCTCGTCAACCAGGCCTTCAAGTCGCTCGGCCAGACGGTGTACGAGCTGTCGCGCACACGCGCATCGGGTGTGCCATGACGGCAGCGTCGAACGCAGCCGCGCCCGACTCGGTGGCCAGCCACCATTACTTCGATCGCGATGTCGGCTTCATGGCCGTCAAGCTGCTGCCCTCCGAGTACTACGTGACCGCCAACGACACCGTGCTGAGCACCGTGCTCGGCTCGTGCGTGGCCGCCTGCCTGCACGACGTGGAAGCCGGTGTGGCGGGCATGAACCACTTCATGCTGCCCGACGACGGCGAACCCGGCACGCGCGATCCGGCCGAGTCGATGCGCTACGGCACCTACGCCATGGACGTGCTGATCCGCGAACTGGTGCGCGCGGGCGCACGCCGCGACCGGCTGCGGGCCAAGGTGTTCGGCGGCGGTGCGGTGCTGGCCAACATGACCACGCTGAACATCGGCGACCGCAATGCCGACTTCGTGCTGCGCTACCTGCGCGCCGAGCGCATCGAGGTGGCGGCGCAAGACCTGCGCGGCCCGCACGCGCGCCGCGTGTGCTTTCTGCCGGCCACCGGCAAGGCCATCGTGCGCAAGCTGCGCGCGCAGACCGAAGTGCAGTCGATCCAGCGTGAAGAGGGCGAGCTGCTGCGCAGGCTGTCGGGCCAGCGCGCATCACCCGAGGCGGAAAGAACAACAACAAGCAATGTCGTGGCGGCCCGCATGGTGCCCGCGGCAGGAAACAAAGGAAGCCGGTGAGCGTAAAGAAAATCAAGGTGCTCTGTGTCGACGATTCGGCGCTGATCCGCAGCGTGATGACCGAGATCATCAACAGCCAGCCCGACATGACCGTGGTCGGCACCGCCGCCGATCCGCTGGTGGCGCGCGACCTCATCAAGGTCACGAACCCCGACGTGCTGACGCTCGACGTCGAAATGCCGCGCATGGACGGGCTGGAGTTTCTGGAAAAACTCATGCGCCTGCGGCCGATGCCCGTGGTCATGGTGTCGTCGCTGACCGAGCGCGGCTCGGAGATCGCACTGCGCGCGCTCGAATTGGGCGCGATCGACTTCGTGACCAAGCCGCGCCTGGGCGTGCGCGACGGCCTGCTCAACTACACCGAACTGATCGCCGGCAAGATCCGCACGGCCGCCAGTGCGCGCCTGTTGCCGAGCCGCCATGCCGCATCGGCCCGGCCGGCTTCGGACGTGCCGCAGGAGTCGCTGTTGCGCAGCCCGTTGTTGAGCACCGAAAAGCTGATCATCATCGGCGCATCGACCGGTGGCACCGAGGCCATCCGCGAAGTGCTGCAGCCGTTGCCGCCGGACTCGCCCGCGGTGCTGATCGCGCAGCACATGCCCGCTGGTTTCACGCGCTCCTTCGCGCAGCGGCTGGACGGCCTGTGCCGCATCAACGTCAAGGAAGCCGAGCACGGCGAGCGTGTGCTGCCGGGGCATGCCTACATCGCGCCCGGTGGTTTTCACCTGTCGCTGGGCCGCAGCGGCGCCAACTACGTGGCGCACCTGGACCAGGAACCGCCCGTCAACCGCCACCGGCCTTCGATCGACGTGTTGTTCGATTCGGCGGCCAAGCATGCCGGCAAGAACGCCATCGGGATCATCCTGACGGGCATGGGCAAGGACGGTGCCGAGGGCTTGCTGCGCATGAAGCGTGCGGGTGCCCACACGCTGGCGCAGGACGAGGCCAGTTGCGTGGTCTTCGGCATGCCGCGCGAAGCGATCGCGCTGGGCGCGGTGGATGAAGTGTCCCCTTTGAGTGAAATCTGTCGCCGGGTTCTGGCGCACCTGCGCACGTTCGGCGAACGTGCGAACCGAGTTTGAAAAACGACCTGTGGAGTTGGAAACATCGTGATCGATAAGAGCATCAAAATTCTGGTTGTGGACGACTTCCCGACCATGCGGCGCATCGTGCGCAATCTGCTGAAGGAGTTGGAGTTTCTCAACGTCGACGAGGCCGAGGACGGCGCGGCCGGCATCGAGAAGCTGCGCGGCGGCAACTTCGGTTTTGTGGTGTCCGACTGGAACATGCCGAACATGGACGGCCTGACGATGCTGCAGACCATTCGCGCCGACCCCGAGCTGAAGAAGCTGCCGGTGCTGATGGTCACGGCCGAGGCCAAGAAGGAAAACATCGTTGCGGCTGCGCAGGCCGGCGCCAACGGGTATGTGGTGAAGCCTTTCACTGCTGCCACGTTGGAAGAGAAGATCACCAAGATTTTCGAGAAGCTGGCCAAGGAAGCGGGCTGAGATGACGTCCCGCATTTCTGTTCGTCGCGTTGTACGTGACGTGCGAAGGGCTGGGCGGTGTTTGGGGTGCTGCTGTTTGGGGTGCCGTCGTTCAGGGCAGCACTCACGCCGACACGGTGCTCTTTTTCGCGAATGTCCCCCGCTTCGCTCCTCCTTTATTTCGCGAAAAAGAGCCCCGTATCGGCGCGAGCGTTGGACAGAGCGGTTGTTGATCGCAGGATCACCAGCAGCGTGCCCCTGTGCGAATGACGCCAGGTGCTCCCCGCAGCGAAATAAAGGAGGAGCGAAGCGGGGGACATTCGCGGAGGGGAGCACCTGGTGTCATTCGCACTCGCCCCGAATGAACCCGCACCCGCACCCGCACCCGCACCCGCACCCGACCCCGCTCCGAACAGCAGCGCCCCAAACAACGGCACTCCAAACACAAGCAATCCGCAACACAACGCGCGACGGAACACTGACATGACTCTAGATGCATCGGGAGCCGCAGACCCGACAGACACCGCGGAAAAACTGCTGGGCCGCATCGGCCAGCTCACACGCCAACTGCGCGAGGGCCTGCGCGAGCTTGGGCTCGATAAACAGGTGGCCAAGGCCGCGCAAGCCATTCCGGATGCGCGCGACCGCCTGAGCTACGTGGCCGCCACCACCGAGCGTGCGGCGCACCGCGCGCTCAATGCCATCGACGTGGCACAGCCGCTGCAGGAAGCCCTGGCAACCGATGCCAAGGGCCTGAGCCAGCGCTGGGACGAATGGTTCCAGAACCCCATCGAACTCGACCATGCACGCGAACTGGTGCTGGACACGCGCGGCTACCTCGACGGCGTGCCGCAACGCGCCAGCGCCATCAACTCGCAGTTGATGGAGATTTTGATGGCGCAAGACTTCCAGGACCTGACCGGCCAGGTCATCAAGAAAATGATGGAAGTGGTCAACGACGTCGAGACGCAACTGCTGCAGGTGCTGATCGACAACTCGCCACCCGAGAAGCGCCAGGAAGCCGTGCACAGCCTGCAGAACGGCCCGCAGATCAAGCCCGGCAACCCCGATGCCGTGACCGACCAGGCGCAGGTCGACGACCTGCTGGAGAGCCTGGGCTTCTAAGCCCGCACAAGCTGATCGATTGTCCGAATTGCAGGGCGATACCGGCCCTGATCGACGGATTGTTCCGAGCGACCGGATTCAATAATTTGGTCTTGAGCAAGGCGTACTTCGCCAGTGCTGGTTCGGAGCATGAATGGCTGAGGAAAGCGATCTCGAAAAAACGGAACCCGCCTCCGAGCGGCGCCTGGAGAAGGCGCGCGAGGAAGGCAACGTGGCCCGTTCGCGCGAGCTCACCACCTTCGTCATGCTGGGCACGGCCAGCGCAGGGCTGTGGTTCGCGGCGGAGTCGCTCAGCGCGAGCTTGAACGGCGCGCTGCGCCGCGGCCTGCAGTTCGACCGCGCCAGCGCCTTCGATCCCTCGCACATGCTGGCGCAGACCGGGCTCATGGCGCTGCAGGCGCTCATGGCCATCGGCCCGCTGTTCGGCATGATGATCGTGGCGGCCGTGGCCGCGCCGCTGATGCTGGGCGGCTGGATGTTCTCCACCAAGGCCGTCGCGCCGAACTTCGGCAAGCTCAATCCACTGGCCGGCATCGGCCGCATGTTTTCCGCGCAGGCGCTGGCCGAGCTGTTCAAGGCGCTGGCCAAGTCGGCACTGATCGGTGGCGTGGCCTGGTGGGTCATCGTGAACGACATCGAGCCCGTGATGGCGCTGATGGCCCAACCCGCGCACTACGCGCTGCCGCACGCGATCGTGCTGGTGGCCAAGCACTGCGCGCTGATCGCGGCCACGCTGTTCATCGTCGCGCTCATCGACGTACCGTTTCAGTTGTGGAGCTACTTCCGCAAGCTGCGCATGTCGCGCGAAGACGTGCGCCAGGAGCACAAGGAAAGCGAAGGCGATCCGCACATCAAGGCGCAGATCCGCCGTCAACAACAGCAGATGGCGCGCCGCCGGATGATGGCCGAGGTGCCCAAGGCCGACATCGTGCTGACCAACCCGACGCACTTTGCGGTGGCGCTCAGCTACCTCGACAGCGACATGCGCGCGCCGCGCGTGGTGGCCAAGGGCACCGAGCTGGTCGCCGCGCGCATCCGCGAGCTGGCGAAGGACAACAAGGTCGCCATTCTCGAAGCGCCGTCGCTCACGCGCGCGCTCTACAAGCACACCAAGCTGGGTGAAGAAATCCCGGCGGGCCTGTACACCGCGGTGGCCGAGGTGCTGGCTTGGGTCTACCAGCTCAAGCGCTGGAAGAACGAGGGCGGCGACGCCCCCCGCACACCTACCGATCTGCCGGTGCCGGCCGATCTTCAATATTCCGTGGACGCTGCATGAACGCAGCGCCGGGCCGCCCCAAGCAAGTTCGCACCGCAGTGCGAAGCACGAAGGTTATGAAATGTTCGCGATGACAAACCTGTTGCGTCTGCCGACGCGAATGCTCTCCGGGGTGCCGTTCAAGGGGCTTGCCGGCCCGGTGCTGATCATTCTCATCCTGAGCATGATGGTGCTGCCGCTGCCGCCCTTCCTGCTGGATTTGCTCTTCACCTTCAACATCGCCATGTCGGTGATGGTGCTGCTGGTGAGCATGTACACCATGAAGGCGCTGGACTTCGCGGCCTTCCCTGCGGTGCTGCTGTTTTCGACGCTGCTGCGCCTGTCGCTGAACGTGGCTTCCACGCGCGTGGTGCTGATGCATGGCCACACCGGGCCGGACGCCGCGGGCAAGGTGATCGAGGCCTTCGGGCACTTCCTGGTGGGCGGCAACTTTGCGGTCGGCGTGATGGTGTTCATCATCCTCGTGCTCATCAACTTCATGGTGATCACCAAGGGCGCGGGGCGCATTGCTGAGGTGGGCGCGCGCTTCATGCTCGATGCGATGCCGGGCAAGCAGATGGCGATCGATGCCGACCTGAACGCCGGCCTGATCGGCGAGGAAGTGGCCCGCAAGCGCCGCGCCGAAGTCGCGCAGGAAGCCGACTTCTACGGCTCCATGGACGGTGCCAGCAAGTTCGTGCGCGGCGATGCCATCGCGGGCCTGCTCATCATGGTGATCAACATCATCGGCGGGCTGGTGGTCGGCATGGTGCAGCACGGGCTCGACTTTTCGACGGCCGGCAAGACCTACACGCTGCTGGCCATCGGCGACGGCCTGGTGGCGCAGATTCCGGCGCTGGTGATCTCCACCGCCGCCGGCGTGATCGTCTCGCGCGTGACCACCGACGAAGACGTGGGCAGCCAACTGACCGGCCAGCTTTTCTCGAACCCGCAGGTGCTGTTTCTCACGGCCGGCATCATCGGCCTGATGGGCATGATCCCGGGCATGCCGAACCTGGCCTTCCTGCTGATCGCGGGTGGCCTGGTGTGGCTGGGCCGCCGCCTGGTGATGCGCAAGCCGCGCGAAGCCGCCGCAGAGCAAGCCGCTGCCGCCGAGGCCGCGAACCTCGCGCCCACGGCCGAGATGGCCGAGGCTACCTGGGACGACGTTGCGATGGTCGATCCGCTCGGCATGCAGGTCGGCTACCGCCTGATCCCGCTGGTGGACCAGTCGCAGCAGGGCGAACTGCTGGGCCGCATCAAGAGCATCCGCAAGAAGATTGCGCAGGAGGTCGGCTTCCTGGTGCCGGTGGTCCACATCCGCGACAACCTGGAGATCAAGCCCAACACCTACGTCATCAGCCTGAAGGACGTGGAGATCGGCCGGGGCGAAGCCTTCCCCAACCAGTGGATGGCGATCAACCCGGGGCAGGTCACCGGCACCTTGCCCGGCACGCCCACGCGAGACCCGGCCTTCGGCCTTGCCGCGACCTGGATCGACGCCAGCCAGCGCCAGCAGGCGCAGGTGTACGGCTACACGGTGGTCGATGCCTGCACCGTGATGGCCACGCACCTGAACCACCTGATCCAGACCCATGCCGCCGAGCTGCTGGGCCGCCAGGAAGTGCAGCAACTGCTCGACCAGATCGGCAAGACCGCGCCCAAGCTCACCGAAGACCTGGTGCCCAAGGTGCTGTCGCTCAGCACGCTGCACAAGGTGCTGCAGAACCTGCTCGACGAAGAGGTGCCGATCCGCGACATGCGCACCATCCTCGATGTGATGGCCGAGCACGCGCCGACCATCAAGGACCCGACCGAGCTGACCACGCTCACGCGCCTGGCCCTGGGCCGCGCCATCACGCAGCAACTGTTCCCGGGCGACACCGAGATGCAGGTGATCGGCCTGGACGGCTCGCTCGACGGCGTGCTGCAGCAGGCCCTGACCAACAGCAGCGGCATCGAGCCCGGCATTGCCGACAACCTGCTGCAGCAGGCGCAGGCCGCGATCGTGCGCCAGGAGCAGATGGGCCTGGCGCCCGTGCTGGTCGTGCAGCACTCGCTGCGCGTGCTGCTGTCCCGTTTCCTGCGGCGCAGCCTGCCGCAGCTCAAGGTGCTCTCGCATGCCGAGATACCTGATTCCCGCACCATCAAGATCACCGCCGCCATTGGAGGACGAGTTTGAATTCCCAGCAGACCGACATGCGCGACGTGCGTACCCCCGCACGCAAATTCGTCGCAGCCACCGGCCGCGAGGCCCTGCGACTGGTGCGCGAGGCGCTCGGCGCCGAAGCCATCGTGCTCACCCACCGCGCCACGGCCGAGGGCGTCGAGATCGTCGCCATGGCCGAAGGCGATGTGCAGGACGCGATGGAGAACGCCGCGCCCGCCATCCAGGTCGAGCCCGTCGTGCCCGTGGCGCCGGTTGCTGCGCCGGCACCGATGCCGCTCGCTGCGATCGCGGCAGCGGCTGCCGCTGCACCGGCGGACACGGCTGTGCTCAGCGAACTCCACTCGATGCGCGGAATGATCGAGGAACAGCTCGCCAGCGTGGTCTGGAGCGACAAGCAGCGCCGCGACCCGGTGCGCGGCCGCCTGCTGCGCACGCTGCTCGGCGCCGGCTTCAGCGCGCGGCTGTCCAAGGCCATGCTGGAGAAGCTGCCCACCGGGCAGAGCTATGCAGAGGGCATGGCCTTCGTGCGCTCCGAACTCATTCGCGCGGTGCCGGTGCATGAAGACGAAGACGCGCTGTTCGCGCAGGGCGGCGTGTATGCGCTGATGGGCCCCACGGGCGTGGGCAAGACCACCACCACGGCCAAGCTGGCCGCGCGCTGCGTGATGCGCTTCGGTGCCGACAAGCTCGCGCTGGTCACCACCGACAGCTACCGTATCGGCGCCTACGAGCAACTGCGCATCTATGGCGAAATTCTCAACGTTCCGGTGTATGCCGTGAAGGACGCGGCCGACCTGCACCTCGTGTTGCAGGACCTGCGCGACAAGCACATGGTGCTGATCGACACGGTCGGCATGAGCCAGCGCGACAGGGCCGTGTCGGAGCAGATCGCCATGTTCGGCAACAGCCACCGACCGGTCAAGCGGCTGCTGCTGCTCAACGCGACCAGCCACGGCGACACACTCAACGAAGTGGTGCATGCCTACCGCAACGGCAACGACCTGACGGGCTGCATCTTCACCAAGGTCGACGAGGCCACGCATCCGGGCGCGCTGATCGACACCGTGATCCGCCACCGTCTGCCGGTGCACTACATCTCCAGCGGCCAGAAGGTGCCCGAGAATTTGCTGAAGGCCGACCGCGCGCAACTGGTGGACAGCGTGTTCCAGCCGCGCCAGCACAGCCCGCTGTTCGTGCCCGCGGAAATCGATCTGCACGATGAACCCGCAGGTGCGGGCCCGTCGGCGCAGGTGGTGCAGGCACAGGGCGAGACTGATCGCCTGCGCCTGAAGTACCAGAACCTGATTCGCGCCATGGCGCACGACGCGCAAGAACTGGCCACCGCAGCGAGCGCGTTGGCCGGTGCGCAGATCGGCTTCGAGCGCGCGCGCGGACTCTGGCGCCAGGCGGGCGACGATGCGATCGGCCACAAGGCGGTGCTGCAGGATCTGTCGGAACATGCCCGCAGCGAAGTCGCAGCCGGTTGCGAGACCCACGTGCTCGCGCTGTGCGGGCAGGTCGGGTTGCGCTCCAGCGAAAGCGGCGATGCCTACGAATGCCACGGCAGCCTGTTGCTGTCGGACCGCACGGGCCTGCCGCTGGCCGCGCCGAACCAGTGGCTGTCCACCGCCGCCACACGCGGCGCGACGGATGCCGCGCGCAGGCCCGGCATGCGGCAGGTGCAGTGGCTGCGTCAGCAGGACTTCGGCAAGTCGCTGGTGCATGTGCTGGGCAAGCTGCCCGGCCTCGAGTTCGTGGTTCAGTGGCAGGCCTCGGGCCAGCGTTGGCTGTCGCGCGCACCGGGCTCGACGGCGGTGATCGATCCGCGCACCGGCGGCGCCTGCACGCTCGCACGCATCGGCTTCGCGTACGGTGAAGCGCGGCCCGTGAGCTTCCGCGGCAAGCCCGCGCTGCAATGCGAGGCGCATGCCGACGTGGTGCCGCGCCCCGGCGCAGCCGCCCTGGCCGCCGGCATCGACCGCGAGGCCATGCCCATGCTGCGCTGCGTGGCGACACAGGTGATCGATGCGCGCAGCCGCAAGGTCTTGTCGCAAAGCTATGCGCTGTCCAACGTCGGCAGCGAAGTCGGCACGCAGCAGCTCGCGCAATGGCAGGGTTGGGCGAATGATGCAGAGCCGTGCTTTCGCCTGATGCGCGACGGCGTGCAACTGGTCGGCGGCATGGGCGAGCTGGGCGACCCGCACATGATGAAGCGCCTGCTGATTGCCGGCCAGATGAGCACCACCGTGTGGCGTCTGCTGCAGTCGGACGGCGACTGGGCCGGGCGCACGCGCATGCTGCTGAGCCAACTGACGGGGCGCCCCGTGCGTGCGGGCCGCCCGATGACCGGCGGCGCGCTGTGCGCGGGCGTGGGCAAGTTCTTCCTGCTGCTCGAAGCGCTGGGCACCGAGTCGACCGCGCCCACGCAGGCGCCTCGCGCACTGGCGCAGATGGGGTGAGGCGCACCGCATGAGCAAGCAGGTCACGGATCAGGCAGACGGACTGCGGCGCCTGCTCGCGCAGACGCCGACGCGGGTTGTCGCCGTGGCGGGCATGGGCCCCGGCGCGGGTGCCACCACGGCCGCCATGAGCCTGGGCGCGGCGCTGGTGCAGCAAGGCAAGAACGTGCTGCTGCTGGACGAGCACTGCCCGAAAGCGCGATCAGCCTGCGACGGCTGGGCCATCGATCCGCTGGGGAACCTGGCCGATGTCGCCAGCCAGCGCCTGAGCATCGAGAAGGCCGCCGCCCGCGCGGGTTCCGGCGTGCATGTGCTGCCTGCGCCACCCGGTGTTGCGGACGACGCGACCGATCCGCGTTCGATGTGGCCCAGCGGCGTCGTCATCGTCGATGCGGCCTTCGATGGAGAAGGCCGGCTGTCGGCGCTGGCGCAATGCGCGGATGAACTGCTGCTGGTGCTGCAACCGCATCCCGCATCCATCACCTCGGCGTATGCGGGCATCAAGCGCCTGCACTACGCGCATGGGCTCAGGCAACTGCACTTTCTGGTCAACGGCGTGGCCGATGTCGAGGCCGTGCAGAAGATCATGAGCAACCTGGCCAATGCGGGCAGCCGCTATCTCGCGCTGTCGCTGCAGCCGGCCGGCTGGGTGCGTTCCGACCCGCGGCTGGCCGATGCATGGCGCCTGAGGCAGACCGTCGTCGAGGCCTTTCCTGCGAGCGCCGCCGCTGTCGATTTCCGGCGCATCGCCGATGACATGGGGCGATGGCCGTGGCGCGAGGCGGCATCGCGCGCGCCATCGGGCGAGCGCGCCGCCGCGCTGTTGCCGTCGTCACAGCACGCGGTCGCTGCCTGACCTGGAAGAAACCGGAAAAGGACGGCCGTGTACACCGCACAGGGAACCATCGAGAAATCGCATCTGCTGGCGCAGCACCAACCGCTGGTGCGCCGCATCGCGCTGCAGATGATGGCCAAGCTGCCCGCCAGCGTGGAGCTGGACGACCTGATCCAGGCCGGCATGCTGGGCCTGCTGGACGCGTCCAGTCGCTACCAGGACAATCGCGGCGCGCAGTTCGAGACCTTCGTCAGCCAGCGCATCCGCGGCGCCATGCTCGACGAATTGCGCGCCAACGACTGGGGCTCACGCGGCCTGCGCCAGTCGGCACGCGGCATCGAGAAAGCCATCCAGGCGCTGGGCCACCGGCTCGGTCGCGCACCCTCCGAAGGCGAGATCGCCAAGGAGCTGAAGATCGACCTGGAGGCCTACCAGTCGATGCTGCAGGAGATCCAGGGCTGCCAGCTTCTGTATGTGGAGGACTTCGCCAAGGGCGAGCCCGACAACCCCTTTCTCGACATGCATGCGCAGGACACGCGCAAGGACCGCCGCGGCAGCGACGACCCGCTGGAGCAATTGCTGGAGAGCGGTTTTCGCCACCAGCTCGTGGAGGCCATCGAGGCGCTGCCCGAGCGCGATCAGCTGCTGCTGAAGCTCTACTACGAGGAAGAGCTGAACCTGCGAGAGATTGGTGCGGTGCTTGAAGTGAGCCAGTCGCGCGTGTGCCAGTTGCACAGTCAGGCGGTCAGCCGGTTGCGGGCGAAGCTGAAGGACGTGCTGTAGGCGCGTGCCGCTTCAGGCGCAGCCGGCTCACTCCTTGTCAGTCCTTGGCGAGCGGAAATTCCTCGGCGCTGAACACGGTGTGAAAGACCGTGCCGTCGAACATCTCGAACAGCGCCTTCGACACTTCGCGGCTCTCGTAGCGCACGGGGGAATCCAGCGCGCGTGCGATGTCTTCGCGGCTCGCATAGCGGATGGACAGCACCATCGCCAACTCGGGGTCGCTCACATCGCTTTCGAGCTGTCGCAGCACGCGCACTTCGAGCGCACCGGGGAACCGGGTCCACAGTGGCACGAGCTTGTCGTGCACGTGGCGGTTGAAGGCTTCCTCCATGCCAGCCTTGACCTGGCCCCTGAAAAACGCGCAGCGAATGAACATGGATTTCTTCTTTCGGGTTTGAACTGTGGGACGTGTCGGTGTATCGATCAGGCGCGGTCGTAACCGCTGAACTGCCGCATCATCGCGGCCGTGTCCTCGGCACCGAGGCCGGCCGCGACGAAGCTGCGATGCAACTCCGAGACGGCGCCCGTCAGCGGCAAGGGCAGGCGTTGAACCTGCGCAAAGGCCTGCACTGCTTCGAGGTCCTTGAGCATGTTGTCGATGCGGCCGGTGGGCGTGTAGTCGCGCACGGCCATCTTGGGGCCGAACTCGCGCAGGATCTGGCTGTCGGCGCGGCCACCGGCCAGCGCGGCGGGCAGCTTCGATGCATCGACGCCGCCGGCTTCGGCCAACCGCACCGCTTCGGCCACGGCCTGGAAGCCGATGGCGCACAGGAGCTGGTTGACCAGCTTGGTGGTCTGGCCCGCGCCGTTGTCGCCCATGTGCGTGTAGTTGGCGCACAGGCTGTCCATCACGGCGCGTGCGCGCTGCACGTCGTCGGCGCTGCCGCCCGCCATGACCGTCAGTTGGCCGAGCAGCGCCTTGGGCGCGCCGCCCGAGAGCGGCGCATCGACGAAGCCCATGCCGGTGCGCTCGCGCAGCGACTGCGCCAGCCGGCGCGTGGCGGGCGGGTCGATGGACGACATGTCGATCAGCAGCCGTTGCGCATCGACGGGCGCGGCGGCAATGCCGGCCTCGCCGAAGATCGCGCGTTCCACCACGGCGGCCGAGTTCAGGCTGGTGATGACGAAGTCGCTCGTGGCTGCGGCCGTGGCCGCAGTGCTGGCGGATTGCGCGCCATGTGACTGGAGCGCGGCGACCTTGAGTGGATCGAGGTCGAACACGCTGACCGTGTGGCCGCATTCGAGCAGCCGGTGCGCAATGGCCGAGCCCATGATGCCGACGCCGATCACGGCCACGCGCTGGCTGGCGGGCAAGTTGGAAGAGGTCATGCGGGCGCTTTCATGAAGGCTGCGTTCGCGCGTTGAAGAAGCTGCGCGCCGGTGCTGGCGACGATGAGCGCAAGGGGTGCGCCGATGTCCGCATGCAGCACGTCGGGCTCATCGGCATCTGGTTTTTCAAGCGTCTGCAACTGGCTGTCGAGCAGCGTTGAAGGCATGTAGTGATTGCGGCGCGCTTCCAGCCTTTGCCGGATGAGCGCCGGCGGTCCGTCGAGAAAGACGAAACCAAGATCCGGCACTGCACCGCGCAGTCGGTCGCGGTACGCACGCTTCAGCGCAGAGCAGGCCACCACCACGCCACCGGGCGCGGCCGTGCGATCGGTCAGGCAGGCGCCGATGCGGTCCAGCCAGGGCCAGCGGTCGTCATCGGCCAGTGGCAGGCCGGCGCGCATGCGTGCGACGGCCTCGGGCACATGCAGGTCGTCGCCGTCGACCCACGGCACGCCGAGCAGGCCGGCCAGGCCCGAAGCCACGCTGCTCTTGCCGGTGCCGGACACGCCCATCACCACCACGGCCAGCCTGGGCCGTTGCTGCTGCGCCGAGTCGGACACGGTGCTACAGGCTCGCGGTGATGCCGCCATCCACATAGAGGATGTGGCCGTTGACGAAGCTCGATGCGTCCGAGGCCAGGAAGATGGCTGCGCCGCCCAGCTCTTGCACGTCGCCCCAGCGGCCGGCGGGCGTGCGGCCCGAGAGCCATGAGGTGAAGGCTTCGTCGGCCACCAGCGTCTGTGTCAGCTCGGTCTTGAAGTAGCCCGGCCCGAGGCCGTTGACCTGGATGCCGTACTTGCCCAGGTCGATCGCCATGCCCTTGGTGAGCATCTTCACCGCACCCTTGGTGGCGGCGTAGGGCGCAATGCCGGGGCGGCCCAGCTCGCTTTGCACCGAGCACACGTTGATGATCTTGCCGCGCTTGCGCTCGATCATGCGTTGCGCCACGAAACGGCCCACGAGGAACACGCTGTCGATGTTGGTGGTGGTGATCTTGTGCCAGGCATCGATCGGGAACTCCGCGAACGGCCCGCGGTGCTGCATGCCGGCGTTGTTGACGAGGATGTCGATGGCGCCGATGTCGGCTTCGATGGCGGCCACGCCGGCTTCGACCGCGGCGGCATCGGTGACGTCGAAGGCCACGGCTTCGGCCGCGACGCCCTGGGCGCGCAGCGCATCGCGGGCCGTGGCGAGCGCGGTGGCATCGCGCGCATTGAGGACGATGCGCGCGCCGGCAGCGCCAAGCGCCTGTGCCAGCGCGAAGCCGATGCCTTTGCTGGAGCCGGTGATGAGGGCGGTGCGCCCGGACAGATCGAACAGTTTCAAGAGAAGCTCCTGGGAATGGGGCGCAGCGGCATGCCCGATGCGTGACAGCGGAGATACGTTACCGGTATCTTGTTTGGACGTCAACCCGGTGAAACCTGCGTTGCGGGCTTTATGTTCGATCAATTATAGTTACCGGTATCATTTGAATTCCATCGATCCGAAACGCCATCCGCAGGAGACCCGCTTGACCGCTACCGCTACATCCCCGCACGTGCTGATGCCAGGCACCTATCTGGAATGGGACATGGTGCCGATGCAGGCGGCCTACACGCTGCACCGCCTGTGGGAGGCGCCGGACCGGCAGGCCTTCATCGCCGAACACGGGCGGAACATTCGCGCGGTCGCCACGCGCGGGGAGCTGGGGGCCAATGCCGAACTCATCGCGGCGCTGCCGAAGCTGGAGCTGATCGCCTGCTACGGCGTGGGCACCGACGGCATCGACCTGGCCGCCTGCCGTGCGCGCGGCATCCGCGTGAGCAACACGCCCGACGTGCTCAACGGCGACGTGGCCGACCTCGCTGTCGGGCTCACGCTGGCGCTGCAGCGGCGCATTCCGGCCGCCGATACCTTCGTGCGCAGCGGTGCCTGGGCCCACGGCGGCATGCCACTGGCCACACGCGTCTTCGGCCAGCGCATCGGCATCGCGGGCTTCGGCCGCATCGGCAGCACCATCGCGCGGCGCCTTTCGGGCTTCGATGTGGAGCTGGGCTACTTCAGCCGCACGGCCAAGGCGGACAGCCCGCACCGCCACTTCACCAGCCTGCCCGCGATGGCCGACTGGTGCGACGTGCTCATCGTCATCCTGCCCGGCGGCGAGGCCACGCGCGGCATCGTCAATGCGCAGGTGCTGCAGGCGCTCGGGGCGAAGGGCTGGCTCGTGAACGTGTCGCGCGGCACCACGGTCGACGAAGGCGCGCTGCTGCAGGCGCTGGAGTCACGCAGCATCGCCGGCGCGGCGCTCGACGTGTTCCTCAACGAGCCGCGCATCGATCCGCGCTTTGCGGCGCTCGACAACGTGGTGCTGCATCCGCACCATGGCAGCGGCACCGAGCAGACGCGCCGCGCCATGGGCGAGCTGGTACGCCGCAACCTGGAAGCCCACTTTGCGGGCCAGCCGCTCATTACCCCCGTTGCCTGAAGAAAGAAGAAACATCATGCGTTTGCGTTGCATGTGCCTCGTGATCCACGCGCCGGAC
Source organism: Variovorax sp. PAMC26660 (assembly GCF_014302995.1). Classification (NCBI taxonomy): domain Bacteria; kingdom Pseudomonadati; phylum Pseudomonadota; class Betaproteobacteria; order Burkholderiales; family Comamonadaceae; genus Variovorax; species Variovorax sp. PAMC26660. Next base: position 812,872 of record NZ_CP060295.1, on the reverse strand, counting down.
GACCTGCGCCTGGACGAACAGGATGCCGGCGAGATCGGTCCCGGCCAGGTGCTGGTGAAGGTCGGCATGGGCGGCATCTGCGGGTCTGACCTGCACTACTTTCACAACGGCGGCTTCGGCACCGTGCGCATCAAGGAGCCGATGGTGTTGGGCCATGAAGTGGCCGGCACCGTGGTTGCGGTGGCGCCCGGCGTGGAGAGTGTTCGCATTGGTGACAAGGTGGCGATCAACCCCAGCCGGCCTTGCGGCGCCTGCAAGTTCTGCCTCGAAGGCTTGCCCAACCAGTGCCTGGAGATGCGCTTCTACGGCAGCGCGATGCGCACGCCGCACGTGCAGGGCGCGTTTCGCAACATGCTGCTGTGCGAGGCCACGCAATGCGTGAAGGTGGCCGACCATGTGCCGCTGCGGCTGGCGGCGCTGGCCGAGCCGTTCTCGGTCGGGCTGCATGGCGTGTCGCGCGCCGGCCCGCTGCTGGGCAAGCGCGTGCTGGTGTCGGGCTGCGGGCCCATCGGCGTGCTGGCGATCGCAGCGGCGCGCGCGCACGGCGCGGCCGAGATCACCGCCGCCGACGTGGTCGACGAACCGCTGGTGATTGCACGCGCGATGGGCGCCGACCAGACGATCAATGTTGCGCAGGACAAGGCCTGGGTGTCGCGCTATTCGGCCGACAAGGGCACCTTCGACGTGATGCTCGAATGCTCGGGCAACGAACGCGCGCTGCGCGACGGCCTGGAGGTGATGCGCCCGCGTGGCGTGGTCGTGCAGCTTGGCCTGGGCGGCGACGTGAGCATTCCGCAGAACATGGTGGTGTCGAAGGAGCTGAGCATCTGCGGCTCGTTCCGCTTCCACGCCGAGTTCGCGCTGGCGGTGCGGCTCATCAACGAAGGTCGGGTCGACCTGTCGCCGGTGGTGACGCACACCTTTCCGATGCTGAAGGCGCGCGAAGCCTTCGAGCTGGCCAGCGACCGGAAGCAGGCGATGAAGGTGCTGATCGACTTTGCGGATACCGCCGTCGAGTCGCTGTGATCGACGGCTGCGGATTCCCGGAATAGATCGCGTGGACCCCGCAGGGTCAGGCGATCATCGATTCGAGGTCCGCGGCGAGCACGCGCGGCGCCGGCATCTCCTGGACGATGTCCTCGGTGATGCCGATGGCCATGGCGGACTGGCTCGGCCAGAAGCCACCGACGTTGCTCAGGTCCACGCCCTGGCGCTCCAGCGCCACGCGCCACACGGCCAGATGAAGAACGCCGCCGAGCGCATCGGGGTGTTCCGACTTCGCGGGATTCACGAAGCTCGAAAGCGCACCGACCAGGTCGGAAGCGAAATCCCACCGCTGCGCCAGCGACGCACTCACATCGCCATAGTGGTACCCGAACTCGACCAGTTCCAGTTGCGCGCGCCCCAGCGCATCGAAGGGGTGCAGGGCATTCAGCGCGGCCATGCGCTCAGGCATGGCCTGCGCCATGAGCAGGTGGCCGATGGCATGCATGCTGCCCGCGGTGAACGCCAGGTTGGCGTCGACACGCCGGGTCTTGGACGCCAGGTACCGCGAGACCGACGCCACGCGCAGGCTGTGGGCCCAGAAGTCGGGAAGGTTGACGCCCTCCACCTTCCTGAAGGCGCCGGACAGGCCCGAGCTCACGACCAGCGATCGGATGGTGGAGAGACCCAGCATCAGGATCGCGCCCTGGATCGAGGAGATCTTTCGCCGAAGCCCGAAGAACGGCGAGTTGACCATCTGCAGCACCCTGGCCGCGAGCACCTGGTCAAGCTCGATCCGGTGCGCGATGGCCGCGAAGGGCACATCGTCGTTGCGCAGCATCACGATCAGATCGGACACCACCTTCGGGACGGTGGGGAGCGACTCGTCATTGGCAAAGAGTTCGTCGAGTGTCATGGCGCTGAGGGGGCGTTGCGTTTGTATGCAAAAGATTCTCCTCCCGCGCACCGCCTGGTGAACCCCCGATCCGCACGAATCTGCAATTTCTACGGATTCCGGTAGGTGCGGCTTTGCGGGCGATGCCGAGCTCGCCCGGAGGCTTCAGAACTTCTTCAAGAACTTTCGCGCTGCTCGATATGGAACGGGATCATCACCGTCTCCGCAGGCGGCCGGTGTCCATCCCGCGTGCCGTCGATCACCCGCAGCAGCAGTTCGCCCGCTGCCTTGCCGATGCCCACGCAGTCCACCGCCACGGTGGTGATGCGCGGATGGCAGGCGCGCGCCACCTCGAAGTCGCCGAAGCCCGCGATCGCGATGCGGCCCGGCACGTCCCAGCCCTGGCGCTGGCATTCCATCAGCGCGCCGAAGGCCGAGAGGTCGGACACGCAAAGCACGGCATCCACGTCGGGCCACTGGCGGATCAGTTGCGCCACCGCCTCGCCGCCTTGCGCCATCGAGATCGGCGGCTGGCCGAAGCTGATGACGCGCCCATCGGGCAGCCCCAGCTCGCGGATCGCCTGCGCATAGCCGCGCTGCCGGTCGGCACCGCGCGTGTCGCGGTTCGAGGTGCCGCCGATGTAGGCGATGCGCCGGTAGCCCTTGCCATGCAGGTGCCGCACCATCGCAGCGGCGGCTTCCGCATTCGAGAAGCCGACCGTGTGTTCGATGGGCGTGGTTGGAAGGTCCCAGGTTTCAATCACCGGCACGCCGGCCGTCTGCAGCATGGCGCGCGCGGCGGGCGTGTGGGCACCACCCGTGAGGATCACGCCTTCGGGCCGGCGCGCGAGCATGGCGCGCAGCAGGCGCTCTTCGGTCTCCACGCGGTAGTCGGTGTAGCCCAGCAGCACCTGCAGGCCGCGCGCTTCCAACGCCGCGGTGATGCCTTGCGCGGTCTCTGAAAAGTTGGAGTTGTTGAGCGACGGAATCAGCACCGCGATGAAGCCCGAGCGCTTGCTGGAGAAGGTGCGTGCCGTCTGGTCGATCACGTAGCCCATCTCTTCGCAGGCCTGCAGGATGCGCTGGCGCAGCGCTTCCGAAGTCACGCGGTCGCTGCCCACGCTGCGGTTGAGCGCGCGCGAGACCGTCATCTTCGAGACGCCGACGCGCGCGGCCACGTCGGCCATCGTGGCCGGGCGGGAAAGGGGGGCGGGGGCTTTGGTCGGGGGCAATGGGCGCTCTCTGGAAATCGGGTTCGAGGATATGCGACGGGATGCGCCGGGGTTGATGAGATACCGATAACGACGGAATGGCCTCTTTGGATATCGAAAGAGTTCCGCTTGTTTTGAAAATTCTAGAGACAAAAGGCCGCATGGGTATCTGCGGGAAAAGCCTAAGTTACCGGTATCTTTTTGGTGCCAGACTTCGCCCATGCCCATCGAAGTCTTCGACGCCCGCTTTTCTTTCGTCGCGCAACAGGCCGGCACGCTCGAGTGCCTGTGCACCGGCGCCATCTGGAGCGAAGGCCCTGTGTGGATGAAGGAAGACGGTGCCGTGCTGTGGTGCGACATCCCCAACAACCGCATGCTGCGCTGGCACGCCGAAACCGGCATGCAGGTGTGGCGCGAGGCCGTGGAGTTCACCAACGGCCACGCGCGCGAGGCCGATGGCGCGCTGCTGCATTGCTCGCACGGCCTGCGCGCCATCGTGCGCACGCGCTTCGCGCCGGGCAGCCTCGTGCCGCTGGCCGACGAGGTGCTGGTCGATCGCTACCAGGGCCGCCGGCTCAACTCGCCGAACGACGTGGTCGTGAAGCGCGATGGCAGCATCTGGTTCACCGATCCGCCCTACGGCATCGTGTCCGACCATGAAGGCCACAAGGCCGAGAGCGAACTGGGCCGCAACCATGTCTTCCGTTTCGACCCCACCAACGGCGTGCTGCGCTCGGTGAGCGACTTCGTCGAGGAGCCCAACGGCCTGGCCTTCTCGCCCGACGAAAGCATCCTCTACGTGAGCGACACCTCGGCGGCCTTGCGCACCGATGGCTCGGGCCATCACCACATCGTCGCGTTCGACGTGATCGGCGGGCAGGACCTGGCCAATCCGCGCGTGTTCGCGGTGGTGAACCCGGGGCTGTCCGATGGCTTTCGTGTCGATGTGCACGGCTTCGTCTACACGAGCAGCGCCGACAGCGTGCAGGTCTACCACCCCGACGGCACGCGCATGGCGCGCATCGCGGTGCCGGAGAAGGTGGGCAACCTCACCTTCGGCGGCGCGCAGGGCGACGAGCTGTATGTGTGCGCCTCGACTTCGCTCTACCGCATCCGCCTGAACACACGCGGAGCGACCTGCGCATGAGCAGCAGCACGCCTCACTTGCTGCAGTTCCAGTCCATCAGCAAACGCTTCGGCGGCACGCAGGCCGTGGACAACGTCACGCTCGACGTGCGTGCCGGCGAAATCCTTGCGCTGCTCGGCGAAAACGGCGCCGGCAAGTCGACGCTCATCAAGCTGCTCGCGGGCATCTATCCCGCGGACCAGGGCGAGATTTTTTTCGATGGCCGCGCGCAGGCCGACTGGCGGCGCGGCGACCGGCGCGAACAGCCGGTGGCTTTCATCCACCAGGACCTGGGCCTTGTCGAATGGATGACGGTGGCGGAGAACGTGTGCCTGGGCACCGGCTACCCGCGTCGCTTCGGCCTGATCGACTGGTCCGCCGCGAGCGTCATCGCGCGCCGTGTGATGGCGCGCGTGGGCTGCGACATCGACCCCGGTCGCCGCGTGTTTTCGCTCACCCGCGCCGAAAAGTCCCTGCTGGCCATCGGCCGTGCGCTCGAAGTGAAGGCGCGGCTGCTGGTGCTCGACGAGCCCTCGGCCAGCCTGCCCATGAGCGACGTGGAGCGCATGTTCGGCGTGCTGCGCGAGCTGCGCCGCCAGGGCATGGCGATGCTGTACGTGTCGCACCGGCTCGACGAGGTCATGGCCATCTCCGACCGCGCGGCCGTGATGCGCGACGGCAAGCTGGTCGCAGTGAAGACCACCGCCGAAACGAACGAAGGCGAACTCGTGGGCCTGATCGTCGGCAAGACCTTGTCGGCTTCGGTGCAGAAAGCCAGGGCGCCTGTGCTCCGCGACCCCGTGCTGCGGCTCGACGGCGCGGCCAGCGGCAACGCCGGGCCGTTGAGCCTGAGCGTGCATCGCGGCGAAGTGCTGGGGCTGGTGGGCCTGCGCGGCGCGGGACATGAAGCGATCAGCCGCGCCATCTTCGGACGCGAGCCGCTGTCGGCCGGGCGCATGGACCTGCTCGGCAAGGCGTGCGGCTTCACATGCCCCGCCGATGCCATTCGCGCAGGCGTGGCCTACGTGGCCGGTGAACGCCTCGAAGAAAACCTCGCCGGCTCGATGACCGTGCTGGAGAACCTCTTTCCGAATGCCGCGATGCACGGCGACCGTGGCCTGGCCTTCGGCCGCCCGCGCCGCGAGAACGACAGCGCGCTCGCGCTGATCCGGCGTTTCGACGTCAACCCGCCCGCGCCTTCGGCCGAGGTGCAGCAGCTCTCGGGCGGCAACCAGCAGAAGGTGGTGTTGGCGCGCTGGTTCCACCTGGACAAGCCGCTCGTGGTGCTCGAAGAGCCGACCGCCGGTGTAGATGTCGGCGCCAAGCGGCAGATCTACGGCGTGCTGCGCGAACGCGCGGAGGCCGGCGCCGCGTTGGTGGTCGTCTCCACCGACTTCGAGGAGATCGCGACCGTCTGCACCCGTGTGCTCGTGTTCCGCGACGGGCTGATCGCCGCCGAACTCGAAGGCGATGCGATCACGGTCGAAAAACTTCTGGCATTGGCAGCAGGCGCCGTCGTGGCGCACGAGGAAATTTCCGCATGAGCAGCAGTTCGATCAAGTCCACCGCGCTGGAGCCCGACAAGTCCCTCGACGGCGAAGCGCTGTCCGTCGCGCAGCGCATCGGCCGCGCCATACCGGTCTACGGTTTGGTGGTGCTGATGGTGGGGCTCGCGCTGTTGTTCTCGCTGCTGCTGCCCGATACCTTTCCGACGCTGTTCAACCTGCGCGCGATCCTGGCCGACAAGTCGGTGATCGCGCTGCTCGCTCTGGCCGCGACCATCCCGATGATCACCGGCAAGATCGACCTCACAGTGGGTTACGGCATCGTGCTGTGGCACATCCTGGCGATCAGCCTGCAGACCCAACTGGGCCTGCCATGGCCGGTGGCTGTGCTTGTGGTGCTGGTTTGCGCCGCGCTCTTCGGCATGCTCAACGGCCTGCTGGTCGAGCTGGCGCAGATCGACTCCTTCATTGCCACGCTGGGCACCGGCACCGTGATCTACGCGGTGGCCATGTGGCACAGCGGCGGGCGGCAGGTGGTGGGTGAATTGCCTGATGGCTTTGTCGGCATTGCAGGCGGCAACCTGCTGGGGCTGCCCATCGGCGCCTTCTACGTGCTCGCGGTGAGCGTCACCTTGTGGGTGGTCACCGAATTCACGCCGCTGGGCCGCGCGCTGTACGTGATCGGCGCCAACCCGAAGGCGGCGCAGCTCAACGGCATCGCGGTGCGCAAGCATGTGATGGGCGCGTTCGTCGCGTCGGGCCTGCTGTCGGGCTTTGCGGGCGTGCTGCTCGCCTCGCGGCTGCAGATCGGGCAGGCCAGCGTGGGGCTCGAATTTTTGCTGCCGGCGCTGGTCGGCGCCTTCCTCGGTTCCACCACCATCCGGCCCGGCCGCGTGAACGTGTGGGGCACGCTGGTCGGCGTGGCGATTCTTGCCATCGGCATCTCGGGCATCCAGCAGTTCGGGGGCGCCTTCTATGTCGAGCCGCTCTTCAATGGGCTGACCTTGCTGGTGTCCATCGGCATCGCGGGCTGGGCGCAGCAGCGGCGCAACCGCTCGATCAAGCGGCGCATTGCCGAGCGGCAACTCGACCACGCGCCATCGGTTCCCTCGACGCCTTCGGCCTGACGGCCCATCCAACAACCAACGACTGGAGACACGCATGAAGAACAAGACAGTTCGCCACGCCCGCACCGTGGCCGCCGCCGTGCTGGCGCTGTGCGCCGCCACGCTGGCACCCAAGGCCCTGGCCGACGATTTTCTCGATGCCGCGAAGAAGAAGGTCGAGGTCGCGACCATGACCAAGGAGAAATGGGACGGCCCGACCTCCGGCCCCAAGGCCACGGCCGGCAAGACCATCGTCTTCGTCGCGGGCGACATGAAGAACGGCGGCATCGTCGGCGTCAGCAAGGGCGTCGAAGAAGCGGCGCGCGCCATCGGCTGGACGGTGCGCGTCATCGACGGGCAGGGCACGGTCAGCGGCCGCACGGCGGCCCTCAATCAGGCGCTGGCCGTCAAGCCGGCCGGCATCGTGGTCGGCGGCTTCGACACCACCGAGCAGAAGGCCGCGTTCTCGGGCGCAGCCAAGTCGGGCATTCCGCTGGTCGGCTGGCACTCGGGCGAGCAGCCCGGTCCGAACGACAAGGCCGGCCTCTACGCCAACGTGACGACGGTGACCGACGACGTGGCCGATGTCGCCGCCTCGTGGGTGGTGGCCGATTCCAATGGCAAGGCGGGCGTGGTGATCTTCACCGACTCGCAATACGCGATTGCGCTCTACAAGGCCCGCGCGATGGAAGCGGTGATCAAGAAGTGCGGCGGCTGCACGGTGCTGAGCTTCGAGGACAGCCCGATCTCCGAAAGCTCCACCCGCATGCCGCAGCTCACCACCTCGCTGCTGCAGCGCTTCGGGGACAAGTGGACCCATTCGCTGGCCATCAACGACCTGTACTTCGACTTCATGGGCCCTTCGCTGACGGCGGCGGGCAAGAAGGGCGACGGCTCGCCCAAGGCGGTGTCGGCCGGTGACGGCTCCGAGGCCGCTTACCAGCGCATCCGCACGCAGCGCTACCAGGCCGGCACCGTGCCTGAGCCGCTGAACATGCAGGGCTGGCAGATCGTCGATGAACTCAACCGCGCCTTCGCCAAGGAGAAGTGGTCGGGCTATGTGCCCAAGGTGCACCTCGTGACGGTGGGCAACGTGGGCAAGGACGGCGGGCCGAAGAATGTGTTCGACCCCGACAACGGCTATCGCACGCAATACAAGGCGGTCTGGGGCAAGTAGGTCTTGCCGGATGCGGCGCTGCGCTGTTCGCGCGGCGCCGCCACATCGCTAGACCTCCTGGTACTCGAAGGTGGCGTTGTCGATGCGGTTGTGCGTTTCGAGCCCCTGCTTGTTGAAGAGCTTGATGTCGGTGCTGGCCGGTGAGTAGTCGAGGATGCCGAAGTTCTCGCGATCGCCGACGTACTTGTACTTGGTGACGAAGGCGCCCGAGGAAATGATCTCGAAGATCTTTGTCTCGCCGGGCGGCGGCAGGAAGGCGTTCTCGTGGATGTCGCCCGACAGGAAGATCACGTTGCGCTTGTAGGTGAGCTGGCGAAAGCGCGCGTAGTCGTCGCGGTAGCGCATCCAGCCGTTGCCGGTCGCCCGGATCGGCGTGCCGGCGCAGATCAGCACGAAGCCGTGCTCGTCTTTCAGTTCCGCTTCCAGGAACTTGAACTGGTCTTCGCCGAGCAGCGTGTGGCTGTCCCCGGGCAGGTCGCGATACCAGCGTGTGTCCAGGAAGATCGCCTTGCCGATGCGCTGCTGCTGGTGGATCAGGGGGATCGCGTAGTAGATGCCGGCGGTCGGCGGGTTGATCTGCATGAACTGCGAGAACAGCTCGCGCGCCACGGCCTTCACCGGCGGCTTGACCTGCGTGCCGCAGGCGTTGTTCCAGGCGAAGTCGTGGTCGTCCCAGGTGCCGTAGACGCCGCCGCCGTTGTCCTGGCGCTGGCGCATACCGTCGAACAGCAGCTTGAAGTTGGGCACGTTCCATTGCGCCGTGTACTTCGCGGTCATCACCTCCCTGAACTGGGGCGCCTCCCACTTGGCGGGCTCCTCCAGGTGGGGAAAGAAGTCCATGTAGATCTGGTCGCCCAGCAGGAACAGGTAGTCGGGCTGCTCGGCCGCGATGCGGTTCCAGACTCGCTGGTAGCCGTTGGGACCGGCCTCGAAGTTCATGCAGGAGGCGAAGGCGATTTTCATGGGGTCCCTCTCACCGGTGTCGTGCCCGGGGTGAGCCGGATCATAGGGAGCGGGGGCCTTTTGTCGCTCAACAGAATATGGGATGGCGCATACAGCGCGCGCGGTGCAGTCGCCGTGGTCAGGCGCGTTGCTTGAGTTGGCGAAGGGCCGCCTGTGCATGCACGACGAAGCGGCTCGACAGCAGCGACGCCGCGAAGTTCTGGTTGGTCACCGCGAACACGTCGAACAGCGGGGCCTTGAGGATCGGCCGGTGGCTCAGCCGGTCGGTCATGCAGCCGCGCGCCGTGAGGTCGTCGACGATGGCAATGCCGGCGCCCGCCGCGGCCAGCGCGCAGGCGGCCTGGCCGGCGCGCACCTCGATCTGCGCATCGGGCTTGCAGGCATTGCTCACGCACCAGTCGGCAATGATGCGGCCCTGCGGCGTGTCGGGGCTGAAGGAAATCATCCGCTCCTTCAGGATGTCGATCGGCCTGAGCGTGCGCTTCGCTTCGAGCGGATGGCCCTTGGGGAAGACGCCGGCCAGCGTCCATTTGCCGATGGGGCGCGAATCCAGCAACGGGTCGTCGATGGCCAGCGTCGAGATGGCGACGTCGACTTCGTGGGCCGCGAGCCGCTTGGCCATGTCCTTCGCCAATGCAACCTCCATGTAGATGCTGGCGGACGGAAACTCCCGGCCGAGCGCGGTGAGCGCGTTGGGCACCATCTCCAGCCCGGTGCCGGGGCTGCACAGCACGCGCAGCGTCAGCATCTTGCCGTTCTTCAGCGCCTGCGTGCATTCGTCGATGCGGGCGACGCCGCGGTAGACCTGCTCGACTTCGGCAAACAGCGCCTGGGCCTCGGGCGTGGCCAGCAGCTTGCCTTTGCGGCGCTCGAACAGCGGCAGCCCGAGCTGCAGCTCGATGTGCGACAGCATGCGGCTGATGCCGGGTTGCGACACATGCAGCAGCCGCGCGGCATCGGTGACCGAGCCGGCCAGCATGACGGCGCGGAAGACTTCGATCTGTCTGAGGTTCATGACTTTCTCCGTCGTCTGGAGCCCAGGGGATAACGCGATGTTATGGGCATACGACAAGTTGGTATTTGTCGGCCGCCGGACGCCTTCCTAGGATCGGCGGATTCGCAGAACACAGAGGCAGACAAGCACATGGTCCAACGTCCCCCCGCAGCTTCCGGCACGAATGCCCCGGGCATCACCCGCAGAAACGTGTTGTCGGCACTGGCCCTGGCTGCCGGCGGCACGCTGGTCGCAGGGCTGCCGCGCGAAGCTGGCGCCACGGAGGCCTGGCCCACGAAGCCGTTGCGCATCATCGTGCCCTTTGCGCCGGGTGGCGGTGCCGACGGCTCGGCGCGCGTGCTGGCCGAGGTGCTGGCGCCGCAACTGGGGCAGGCGGTGGTGGTGGAAAACAAGCCGGGCGCGGGCAGCGCGATCGGCGTGGCGGCGGCGGCGCAAAGCCGTGACGGCCACACGCTGCTGATGGGCAGCAACAGCATGGTGATCAACCCGGTGCTGAACCCCAAGCTGAGCTATGACGTGGCGCGCGACTTCGACGCGATCGGCATGGTGTCGCGCCAGCCGTTGGTGCTGGTGGTGCCTGCGGACTCGAAGGCGATGACGATCGGCGACCTGATCGGGCAGGCCAAGGCGCAGCCGGGCAGGCTCAGTGCGGGCAACAGCGGCACGGGCACGTTGGCGCATCTGACGGCCGAGCTGTTCTCGCTGGAGACGGGCACCTCGCTGGTCAGCGTGCCGTACAAGGGCGAGAGCGCGCTGATGCCCGATCTGATCTCGGGGCTGGTGTCGATGGGTTTCCTGAATCTGCCGAGCGTGATCGTGCATATCCGTTCGGGGCGTCTGCGGGCGTTGGCTGTGTCTTCGCCGCAGCCGGTGACGGAGCTGGCCAATGTGCCGACTTTCCGCAGCCTCAAGTTGCAGAGCCTGGAAGTCGAGGGCTGGGCCACGCTGGTCGCGCCCAAGGGCACGATTCCGAACGAGGGGCTGGCAAGGCTCGAAAAGCTGTTGACTGCGGCGTTGCAGTCCGAGGTCGTGAAGAAGCGCTTCGACGCGCTGAGCCTGGAAACCTTCACGAGCGGACGCGAAGCCACGACGAAGTATCTGAAGGCTGAAGGCAATCGTTGGAGCCAGGTGGTCAAGACCCGTGGCATTCGGTTGGAGAGCTGAGGATGAGCGCTCGTTTTTCTGCTCGTTGTGTTGTGTTTGACGTGCGTTGTTCAGGGCGACGCTCACGCCGACACGGTGCTCTTTTTCGCGAATGTCCCCCGCTTCGCTCCTCCTTTATTTCGCGAAAAAGAGCCCCGTATCGACGTGAGCGTTGGGCCGAGCGGTTGTTGATCGCAGGATCACCAGCAGCGTGTCCATGTGCGAATGACACCGGGTGCTCCCCGCAGCGAAATAAAGGAGGAGCGAAGCGGGGGACATTCGCACAGGGGAGTACCCGGTGTCATTCGCACGTACCCCGAATGAACCCGCCCCCCAAACCCCGAACGCCCCAATCACGAGCAACCCGAACGGGACCCCTGACATGAGCGCGAACCCAAACATCGGCAGCCACGTCATAGAAGCTGACGTGGTCGTGTGCGGCGGCGGTGTCGCGGGCACCATGGCTGCGGTTGCGGCGGCGCGCCAAGGCGCCTCGGTGGTGCTGGTGGAACGGTACGGCTTCCTGGGCGGAAATGCCACGGCCGGTGCGGTGGCGCAGTTCAACAGTTGGCAGACCGGCAACGGCCGCCGCGTCGTGGCGGGCCTGGCCGACGAAGTGGTCGCGCGGCTGCGCTTGTATGGCGGAGCGCGCGCGCACGAGAGCTTCGTCATGTCCACCGGGCACCACATGGACCGCGTGGAATACGCACCCGAAGTGCTCAAGCTGGCGCTCGACGACATGGTGGCCGAGGCCGGCGTGCGGCCGCTGCTGCACGCCAACCTGCTGGACGTCGAATGCGAAGGCCGGCGCGTCGTCGGCATGCGCGTGCTGACCAAAGGCGGCGTGCTGCGCCTGCGTGCTGGCGTGCTCGTCGATGCATCGGGCGACATGGATGCGCTGAAGCAGGCGGGCGCCCGTTTTCTCGAACTCGGCGACAACGAAACGCTGCAGCCGGCCACGATGATGTTCCGCTTCGGGCCCATCGATTTCGACCGCTTCGGCGCGCTGACGAAAGCGCAGCTGGCCGAGCTGGCTGCACGGGGCTACGCGCAGGGCCAGCTCGCGCGCGCTGCGTTGCATTCGAGCCGCGACCCCTATTCGACGGACGGCTGGTTCAACATCAGCCGTCTGGGCATCGACGCTACCGACCCGATGGCGCTGGGCGCCGCCGAGATCGAAGGGCGCCGGCAGGCCTGGAAGGCGGCCTGGTTTTTGACCAACTCGGTGCCCGGCTGCGAAGACGGCCGGCTGCGCGCCTTTGCCACGCAAGTGGGCGTGCGCGAAACCCGCCGGGTAGAAGGCGACCACGTGCTGACGGCCGAGGAGCTGTTGAAGCCCGTGCAGTTCCCCGATGCGATCGCGGCGGGCGCCTACCCGATCGATATTCACCCGGCCTCGGGCGGCGCGCTGCACTACGTGCCGATGGATGCCGACCATGCGTACCAGATCCCGTACCGCAGCCTGATCCCGAGCACGCTCGACAACGCGCTGGTGGTCGGGCGGGGCATCTCGGCCAGCCACGAAGCGTTGGCGGCGATCCGTGTCATGACCATCTCGATGGCGGTCGGCCATGCGGCCGGCATTGCTGCGGCGATGGCTGCCAGGGCCGCGGACGCTGGCATGGGCGTGCAGGTCCGGGCAGTGCCCGTACCGGCGCTGCGCGAGGCGCTGGTGCGCGGCGGCGCGGTGCTCGGCTAAGTCGGCAGGGAACTCAGAGCCAGTTGCCGCTTTGCGGCATCTGCACTTTCTCGGCCGGGTCGTTGCTCGTGACGAACGAGCCGATGACGATGCTCAGCAGCGAGATGAAGATGCTCGCGAACAGGGCCGTCCAGAAGCCGGACACCCGGAACCCCTTCACCAGCGCCGCCACCAGCAGGATCATCAGCGCGTTGATGACCAGCAGGAACAGCCCGAAGGTCACCAGCGTCAGCGGCAGCGTCAGCAAGATCAGCAGCGGCTTGACGATGGCGTTGGCCAGGCCCAGCAGCAGGGCGGACACCACCAGCGCGCCGGTGCTGTCGAACTTGAGCCCGCGAAACAGGTGGCTGGCCACCCAGAGCGAGACGGCGGTGATGGCCCAGTGGATGAGGAAGGGGGTCAGGTTGTTCATCATGTCGGTGGTGTGTGGCAGCAGACGCAGAGTTTGTTTCCGTCCGGATCGCGGAAGTAGGCGCCATAGTAGTCCGGGTGATAGTGCGGCCGCAGCCCGGGAGGGCCTTCGCACACGCCGCCCCGGGCCAGTGCCGTGGCATGGGCGCGGTTGACGGTTGCGCGGTCGGTGGCCATCAGCGCCACCATCTGGCCATTGCCCGGGCTGGCGCGGTTGCCATCGAATGCGGTACCCACCAGGAACAGCGGACGCGGCGCATCGGGGCTCTGCCAGCCGGCCCAGGGTTTGGTGTCGTCGCGAAACCTCAGCTTGAGGCCGAGTTCGCTCATGAGCGCCGAATAGAAAGGGAAGGCGCGCTCGAAGTCGGTCACGCCGATGAAAACATGGGACAGCATGCTGAGATTTTTCCCGAATGTTTTTGGGAAGGTCCGGGTTTGTTTTGAATCGTTACTCCGTGAAACAATAACCGACGGCCCGTTAAGATCGCCGACTCTTCACGCCCCTTGTCCAAAGGGGCTTTTTTTGGGTGGCCGGATAAACAAGGGTCATGCGCCATATGGCCAATGCGTCGATCGCCAGCTTGACACCCGCCCCGGCTTCGGCCGACGAGGCCGAATCGTGGGTGCGCGGCGAGCTCATCCGCAGCCTGATGCGCTCCGCGCGCGGCTCCTACTTCGTTTCCTTCGCGCTGATGCCGGCGATGGTCGGCCTGAACTGGGGCTACGTGCCCCGTTGGGAACTGCTCACCTGGCTGGTGGCCGGCGTCATCGCCACCGCCTGCCGCGCCTGGGGCGCGCGGGTCTACGCGGTGCGCTACGCCGGCCGCAGCGCCACGGCGCAGCAGCAGTTCACCGAGCGCTATGGCTTCATCTGGAGCACCAGCGCGGTGGTGTGGGGTTTCTCGATCCTGCTGTTCTTCGAGCGCACGCCGCAGGTCAACCAGTTCATGAGCTGGCTCATCGTGGCGGGCGTGGGCACCTTCCCGCTCAACGGGCTGGCGCTGCATCCGCCGCTGCTCAAGCGCTACGTCAACACGCTGTTCATCACGATGCTGGGCGCGGTGGTGATCCGCCTGTCGTTCATAGTCCTGCAGCATCCGCAGTTCCAGTACAGCTACCTGATGCCGATCCTGCCGATCCTTCACTGGTTCCTGTTGCTGCGGGCGGGGCGGCACATCCACGAGACGGCACGCAACAGCCTGGAGCTGCTGTTCCACAACCACATCCTGATCAAGTCGCTCACCCAGCAGCGGCAGGCGGCGGTGTCGGCCGTGGCCATGAAGAACCGCTTTCTGGCCAGCGCCGCGCACGACATGCGCCAGCCCGTGCTGGCACTTTCGTTGTACGCCGACTGGCTGCGCAACGAGCCCGAACTGGTGCTGGAGCTTGCGCCGAAGATCGTGCGCGCCACGCATGCGGTGAACGCGTTGTTCGATTCCATGTTCGACCTGGCGCGCATCGACTCGGGCCAGGTGCGGCTGCACATCGAGCGTGTCGACGTGTCCGAGCTGCTGCACGACCTCGAACTGCAATACCGCCCGGTGGCCGAAAGCCGCGGGCTGGACTTTCGCGTGCACGTGACCGAGGGCTCGTTCCTGACCGACCCGATCCGCGTGCGTCGCATGATCGGCAACCTGCTGGCGAACGCGATCAAGTACACGACCGAAGGCGGCGTGCTGCTGGCCGCGCGGCAGACGCGCGAAGGCATGCGCGTCGAGGTATGGGACACCGGCATCGGCATTGCGCCCGAGCACCTGCGCGACGTGTTCCTGGAGTTCTACAAGGTGGCCGACCATGCCGGCACGTCGGACGGCTTCGGCCTGGGCCTGGCCATCGTGGCGCGACTGTCGCACGTGCTGGGGCACCCGGTCAGCGTGCGTTCGCGGGTGGGTGGCGGCAGTGTGTTTCGCGTGGCGCTGCATGACGCTGACGAAGCCGTGGCGCAGGCGCGTGTGAGTGCTTCGGGCGGTTGAGGCGCGCCGCTGTTCGTTCGTGGATGGCTTGGTGTGGGTTGAGCCGGGGATACGGGTTCATTCGGGGCGAGTGCGAATGACACCAGGTGCTCCCCTCCGCGAATGTCCCCCGCTTCGCTCCTCCTTTATTTCGCTGCGGGGAGCACCTGGCGTCATTCGCACAGGGGCACGCTGCTGGTAATCGCCGATCAACAAGTGCTCTGAGCGCTCGCGTCGATACGGGGCTCTTTTTAGCTAAATAAAGGAGGAGCGAAGCGGGGGACATTCGCGAAAAAGAGCACCGTGTCGGCGTGAGCGACGCCCTGAACGGCAGCGCCTCCAACGCAGCCAATAAAAAACCGCGCACAAGGCGCGGTTCTCGACAGCAGCAGCCACTTCCAGCCGCGAAGCCCCGGGTTCAGCCCGACAGCAGCCCGTTGGTACGCGCGAAGTGCAGCGCCTGTGTGCGGCTCTTCACACCCAGGCGACGGAACAGGCGCCACAGGTGCACCTTCACCGTGTGTTCGCTGATCTCCAGGTCGGTGGCGATGTCGCGGTTGCTCATGCCCTTGTCGAGCATGGCGATCAATTGCGTCTGGCGCTTGGACAGCTTACCGCTGTTGGCCGCCGGCAGTTCCTCGGTATCTTCCGATCCCGCCATCAGCAGGCCGCGCAGGGCGGCTGCCAATTCGTTCGAGCTGGCCGACTTCTCGATGTAGGTGTCGGCGCCGGCCTCGATGCACGCGTCTTCCATGTCCGCGGCCGGTGCCGCCGAATACACGGCGATCGGCACGTTGGGATAGACCTGCTTGACCGCGATGACGCCCGAGACGCCGTTGGTGTCCGGGAGCTTCAGGTCCAGGCAGAAAAGGGTGGGAGCGCCACGCTGCTGGACGGAGCCCGCGAGCTTGTCGAGGCGCTCGAGCTCGACGATGTTCTCGGCCGGTCGCAAGCGCCGCAAGACCATCACGATCGCGTCGCGCATCAGGGGGTGGTCGTCGATGACATAAATGCTCATGTTTTCTTCCTTTGTGATCGCACCGTCTTCTCTCTTCCTGCTCACCGGCGGATAGGCCGGTGGGTCCATATCGGATCAACTTCCGTGGGTTGTGGTCGTTGCCTCCGCCATTGCCTCCAGCGCCTCGGTGACGGCGCGTGTTCCTTCTGTGTCGAGCGGCTCGAGCTGCGCGGCCAAGGTGGCCAGTGCAGCGCCGCGCTGTTCCTGCAAAGCCGCGATGGTACGGCCGGCTTCTTGCGGTGACGTGAAACCGCGACTTTGCAGCAAGGTTTCGCCGCGTGCATCGAGCAGCTTGAAATAAAAGAGCCCGTCGGCACGCTCGCGGTATTGCTTGAAGCTGGGCCTGGCGACCTTGGCCGCCTTGGTGCCGCCCTGGCCCTTGCCTGTCGCGAGGTTGCGCAGGCCGACCGCGTGGCGCAGGCGCGTCATGAAGGGTTTCGAGAGGTCGCGTGCCTTCTCCGCACCGATGAGCAGGATGCGCTCGATCTCGGCCGGGTTGCTCATGAGTGCGTCGTAGCGCGCGCGCAGCGGCGCGACTTCGAGGTCGATGCGCTCGAACAGCAACTGCTTGGCGTCGCCCCAGCCGATGCCGTCGGCATAGGCCTTGCGCAGCATCTCGGTCTCGTCGGCATCGGCAAAGGCCTGGTAGATCTGGAAGAGTGCGGAGCCCTCGGTCTCCTTGGGCTCGCCGGGCGCGCGCGAGTCGGTCACGATGCTGGCGATCTGCTTTTGCAGGTACGCACGCGCTGCGAACAGCGGAATCGTGTTGTTGTAGCTCTTGCTCATCTTGCGGCCGTCGAGGCCGGGCAGGGTGGCAACGGCGTCGTCGATCTCGGCGTCGGGCAGCGTGAAGTGCTCGCCGTACTGGTGGTTGAAGCGCTGCGCCATGTCGCGCGCCATCTCGATGTGCTGCACCTGGTCGCGGCCCACGGGCACCTTGTGGGCGTTGAACATCAGGATGTCGGCGCCCATCAGCACCGGGTACATGAACAGGCCTGCCGTGACGTCGGTGTCGGGGTCTTCGCCCTTGGCCACGTTCTTGTCGAGCTGTGCCTTGTAGGCATGGGCGCGATTGAGCACGCCCTTGCCGGTGACGCAGGTGAGGAACCAGGTGAGCTCGGGAATCTCGGGAATGTCCGACTGGCGGTAGAAGGTGACGCGCTCGGGGTCGAGCCCGCAGGCCAGCCAGCTCGCGGCAATCTCGAGCGTGGAGCGCTGGATCTTTTCAGGCTCCTGCACCTTGATGAGCGCGTGGTAGTCGGCCAGGAAGAAGAAGCTCTCGACACCGGGCGCGACGCTTTGCCGCACCGAGTGGCGGATCGAGCCGACGTAGTTGCCAAGGTGCGGCGTGCCGGAGGGCGTGATGCCGGTCAGGACGCGCAGGGGAGCTGGGGAAGACGAAGCCATGTGACGTGCGGGGAAACTTAGAGCAGCAGTGCCTTGAGCGGCGTAATGATCAGGTTGATGACGAAGTAGCCGACGTCCATCAGCGGCCGCAGCCAGTAGTTGCTGACGACACCCGCCAGCACCAGCGCCATCACGATGAAGAAGCCATAGGGCTCGATGCGCGCAAGGAAATTCTGCGCTGGCCCGTTGGGCAGCAGGCCGGCCAGCACGCGGCCGCCGTCGAGCGGCGGCAGCGGGAACAGGTTGAAGGCCCACATCACGAGGTTGACCAGCACGCCACCCTGCGCCATCTTGATGAAAAAGGTTTCACTGACGCCGGCCGCGACCAGTGCCACCAGCACCAGCGCCCACAAGATGGCCTGGATGAAGTTGGAGACCGGCCCCGCCAGCGCGACCCAGACCATGTCGCGCTTCGGATGGCGCAGCCGCCCGAAGTTGACCGGCACCGGCTTGGCATAGCCGAACAGGAAGGCACCCGATGTCGCGAAGTACAGCATCAGCGGCATCAGGATGGTCCCGATGGGGTCGATGTGCTTCATCGGGTTGAGGGTGACGCGTCCCATCGCCTCGGCCGTGTTGTCGCCGAAATGGCGCGCCACATAGCCGTGGGCCGCTTCGTGCACCGTGATCGCGAAGATCACGGGCAGTGCGTAGATGAGTACGGTCTGTATCAGATTGGAAATATCCACCGGGCGATTGTGTCAGACAGGCAATGGTTATCAGGCGCAACTTTTCAGAGGCCGAGCACGGCCAGCGTGCCGCGTCCCTGCCGCACCACAACCGGGTCGTCGCCCGTGCCCATGGGCGTCAGGTCGACCACGGTGGTGGGCTGCGAAGGGCAGGCACCGGCGTCGATGACGGCGCCGATCTGTTTCTCGAAGCGTTCGCGGATGGTCTGCGCGTCGTTCAGCGCTTCGGTTTCGCCGGGCGCAATCAAGGTGGTGGCCAGCAGCGGTGCGCCGTGCAGCGCGAGCAGCTCCAGCAGCACCTTGTGGTCGGGCACGCGCAGGCCGATGGTCTTGCGCTGCGGATGGCTCACGCGGCGCGGCACTTCCTTCGTGGCTTCGAGCAGGAAGGTGTACGGGCCCGGCGTGGCCGCCTTCAGCAGGCGGTATTGCTTGTTGTCGACGCGCGCGTAGTTGGCCAGCTCGCTCAGGTCGCGGCACAGCAGCGTGAGGTGGTGCTTGTCGTCGACCTGGCGGATGCGGCGCAACTGGTCGACCGCATCCTTGTCATCGAGGTGACAGGCCAGGGCATAGCTGGAGTCGGTGGGCACGGCGACGATCTCGCCGCGCTCCAGCAGCGCGACAGCCTGCTTGAGCAAGCGCTGCTGCGGGTTCTCGGGGTGGACTTCGAAGTACTGGGCCATAAAGCTATCTCCTGATCAGGATTCCGCGGGTTCGATGGGCACGCGCCGCTCGCGCACCGTGAGCCACGCGCCGGCCGCGCCGCAGACCGCGATCATCGCCATGCCGAGCAGCGAGAAGCGGTCGGGCACGTGGGAAAAAATGAGCCAGCCGCCCAGCATCGCAAAGCCGATCTGCGCATACAGATAAGGCGTGAGCGTGGATGCAGGCGCGCGCTGGTACGCAAGGATCAGCATGAAGTGTCCCACCGTGCCCATGAAGCCCATGAGGCACAGCAGCGCCCACCATTCCCACGAGGGCAGGGCGGTCCACACGAAGGGCAGTGCACACGAGGCGATCAGTGTGCCGACCCAGCCCGTATAGAAATGCATCGTGAGCGGGTTCTCTGTCTGCGCCAGCTTGCTGGTGAGCACCTGGAACCACGCGTTGGTCAGCACCAGCCCCAGCGGCAGCAGGACGGCCCAGCTGAACGAACTGCCGCCAGGCCGAAGAATCACCAGCGTGCCCAGGAAACCACCCGCCACCAGCGACCAGCGCAGCGGCGACACATGCTCCTTGAGCGTGGTGGCCGCCAGCAGCGTGATCACCAGCGGCGCGATCAGCACGATCGAGGTGAACTCGGCCAGCGGCATGTAGCGCAGGCTCAGGAACGAAAAGATGCTCGACGACAGCAGCAGCGCGCCGCGCAGCATCTGGTAGCGCGGATGTTGGGTACGCAGCAACGCGGGGCCGTGCAGCGGCAGCAGCACCATCGTGGTGGCAACCGCCTGGAAGGCATAGCGGAACCACACGCCCATGAGGATGGGCACGCCGAGCGTGGAGTACTTGGTGGCGGTGTCGAGCGTGGAAAAGCAGGCCACCGCCACGATCACCAGGCCGATGCCTGCGAGGATGCGTTCCGATTCCTTGCTGCGGCTTTGCTGCTGCGCTGCGCGTGCATTCGCCAGCGCAACGGTCGCCGCGTTGTCGATGCCGGGCCCGGGGCTCTGGCTCACTGCTGGATGCGATGGCCGAGCAGTTCCCACACCGGCGTGAGCTTGCCGGGCAACGGTGGCAGCTTGCCGAGATCGCAGTGGCTCTCGTCGGGGCTGTGGAAATCGCTGCCGCGCGAGGCGGCGAAATCGAACTCGAGTGCCTTGTCGGCGTATTCGACGTACTCGGCCGGCGTGTGGCTGCCCGTGACCACCTCGATCGCCTGGCCGCCATGCGCCTTGAATTCGAGGAACAGCGCGTACTCCTCGTTGGCCGTGAACTTGTAGCGTCCGGGGTGCGCGATCACGGCCATGCCCTTGGCGGCGGTGATCCAGTGCACTGCATCTTTCAGCGAGGCCCAGCGGTGCGGCACGTAGCCGGGCTTGCCTTCGGTGAGGAACTTGCGAAACACCTCGGACGTGTCGCGGCAGTGGCCTTGCTCGACCAAAAAGCGCGCGAAGTGCGTGCGCGAAATCAATTCGGGATTGCCGACGAAGCGCAGCGCGCCTTCATAGGCGCCCTGGATGCCGACCTTGGCCAGCCCCTCGGACATTTCTTGTGCGCGCTTGCCGCGGCCACCGCGCGTGTCGTAGAGGCCTTGCGTCATTGCGGCGTCGTCGGGGTCGAAGCCCAGGCCGACGATGTGCACGGTTTCGTTCGCGAAGGTCACCGAGATCTCGGTGCCCGTGAGGTAGCGCATGCCGTTCTCGCGCGCCGCAGCGGCTGCGCGGTGCTGGCCGCCGACCTCATCGTGGTCGGTGAGAGCCCACAGCTCGACCCCGTTGGCGGCTGCGCGCGCGGCCAGCGCTTCGGGCGTCAGTGTGCCGTCGGAGACCACGGAGTGGCAGTGAAGATCGGCATTGAGAGTGGAGGACACCCCGCCATTCTATGGGGTCTGGAATATCGACGCGGGCGCATGGATGCTGTGCAAGGCGCTACTAAATAAATAGCATTACTGGCCCGCTGCATGCGGCGTCACAAGGTGTGAAGAAACCGTAGCGAGCGCCCCGAGCTTGCATCGAGGACCGCAGCCGTACTCTGTACGGTGAGGACCGCAGGTGCGAGATCGGGGCGCGCAGCAGGTTTGTTCACACCTTGTCAGCGCTTCTTGCGAAAAGCCGCCCAAGCCGCCACCGCGGTGAAGCTCGCGACGATCGCCACCACGATCCAGAAGCCGTGCTTGTGGTCCGCCAGCGGAATGCCGCCCACGTTCATGCCGAACAGGCCGGCCAGGATGTTGATGGGCAACGCCAGCACCGTGACCACCGTCAGCACGAACAGGCTGCGGTTGTTGTCCTCGTTGACGTTGGCTGCTATTTCTTCCTGCAGCAGCTTGATGCGCTCCTGCAGCGCCTGCATGTCGCGCAGCACCACCGAGAACTCCTCGGTCGAGCCGCGCAGTTCCTGCGCATCGGGTTCGGTCATCCATGTGGGCGGGCCTTGCAGCAGGCGAAAGAGCGCGGCCGGCTCGGGCGCCAGCAGCCGCTGCAGCCGCACCAGCAGCCGGCGCAACACGCCCAGCCGCGCGCGCTTGTGGTCGAGGCGACCGGCCAGCAGCTCGTCTTCGATTCGGTCGATGCGCGAGGTGACGCCGCGCACGATCTTCACCAGCACGTCGGCCTGCGCGCGCAGCAGGTGTTCAAGCAACTCGGTGCTCGAGCGCGGCGCGTCGCCCGCCTTCACCGCCGTGCGCAGTGCATCGACCGAGCGCAGCGGCTTGGTGCGCGCCGTGACCACGAGGCGCGGGCCCACGCTGATCCACAAGGTGGAGATGTCCGAAGGCTCGAAGCTGAACTCGAAGTGCACGTCGTTGATGACGGCGATCAGCGAATCGTCGGCACGCTCGATGCGCGTGGAGGGCAGGCCCTCGTGCAGCGTCTCGTAGAAGGTGTCCGACAGGTTCGCATGCCGCACCAGCCAGCGTTCCGCATGTGCATGGCTCAGGTTGAAATGAAGCCAGACATAGGCCGGGTTCTCGTCCGCGTCGTCTCCGCTGCTGCATCGTTCGGCCAGCCATGCGGCAGCTTGCGCCGAGTCGATGACCCGCGCAGGCTCCGGCGCCGAGGCGTCGAACAGGTAACCGGAAATCAGCCCGGCTTCGTCGCCGCCGTAGGACTGGGCCGCGAGGTCATGAAATGCCGACAAGGTGCGTGATCAGAAAAACAGGTCAGAGGAAGCAGGTGTCAGAACAGGCGGGTGAACAGCCAGTAGAGCGAGCCCGACAGCAGCATCGCCACCGGCAGCGTGAGCACCCAGGCCAACGCGAGGTTGCGCAGCGTGGACATCTGCAGGCCCGAGCCGCTGGCTGTCATCGTGCCGGCCACGCCGGACGACAGCACGTGCGTGGTCGACACCGGCAGGCCGTACATGTCGGCCGCGCCGATGGTGAGCATGGCCACCACCTCGGCCGATGCGCCTTGTGCGTAGCTCAGGTGCGTCTTGCCGATCTTCTCGCCCACTGTGACGACGATGCGTTTCCAGCCGATCATCGTGCCCAGGCCGAGCGCGATGGCGACCGCGATCTTGACCCACAGCGGAATGAAGCGCGTCGCCGTGTCCAGTTCTTCGCGGAAGGCGCCGACACGCAGTCTGGTTTCGTCGTCGAACTTCGCGGCGCCGCTCTTGTCGAGGTGGCGGATGGCTTCGGAGGCCAGGTACATGTCGTTGCGCACGTTGGCGACGGCTTCGGCCGGCACGGCAGCGAGCGATCCGTGCTGCTTGACCTGCTGGGCGATGCTGCCCGCGGTGGCGGCCAGCGCCGGCACGACCGACGCGTTGAAATCGCGGGTGCGCACATAGGTCGAGAGCGCATCGCGCGCGGCCGCCGGTTGCAGCGCAGGCAGCGAGGTCGGCACGTTGCGGTTCAGCGCGTTCTGCGCCATCTCGGCCACGGCCACGAACTTGATCGATTCGTTGGCGGGCATCGCGCGGTTCAACGCATAGGCCATCGGCACCGTGCCCACGAGGATCAGCATGATCAGGCCCATGCCTTTTTGCCCGTCGTTGGAGCCGTGCGCGAACGACACGCCAGTGCAGGTCAGGATCAGCAAGCCGCGAATCCACAACGGCGGCGGTGCGCTGCCCTTGGGTTCTTCATACAGCGCGCGGTTCTTCACGAAGGCGCGCAGCGCCAGCAGCAGCAGGGCGGCGCAGCCGAAGCCGACCATCGGCGACAGCAGCAGCGAGTAGCCCACCTTGGTGGCCTGCGCCCAGTCGACACCGCTGGTGCCGTCGCGCCCGTGCATCAATGCATTGGCCACGCCCACGCCGATGATCGAGCCGATCAGCGTGTGCGAAGAAGAAGCCGGCAGGCCGAGCCACCACGTGCCCAGGTTCCAGATGATGGCGGCGATCAGCAGCGCGAACACCATCGCGAAGCCCGCGCCCGAGCCCACCTGCAGGATCAGCTCCACCGGCAGCAGCGCGATGATGCCGAAGGCCACCGCGCCGCTGGACGCCAGCACGCCCAGGAAGTTGAAGAAGCCCGACCACACGACCGCAAAATTGGGCGGCAGCGAGTGGGTGTAGATCACCGTCGCCACGGCGTTGGCCGTGTCATGGAAGCCGTTGACGAACTCGAAGCCCAGCGCAATCAGCAGCGCCACGCCCAGAAGAATGTAGGGAACCCAGGTCGTGACCGGTGCACCGGACGCCGTGACGTCGCCCACGAGGCTCCAGGCCGTGAACAGCAGGCCTGCGGCCAGCAGGCCCACGAAGGTGATCAGTGTGACCGGGCCGGGCTTGGCGTCGAGCTTGGGCCGGTGTGCGGCGGCGGGCGCCGGCGGCATCTCGGCGTGGGGAGCGGCGAGCGTGTTCATGGGCGCTTTTTTCGTGTTGGAGTGGCTGCAGATGGTGTTCGCGGCATGTGACAGCGGCGTGTCGGCGGGCTTGAAACCGTCTGCAAACCGTCACGCGGCAGACATATGCAGCGGGCAGAGTGCTTTTTCCTGACCCCACCACCTTCATCTTTTTCATCATGCTGACGAGCGCACTTCCAGACCACGAAGAACTGATGCAACGCATCGCCCGCGACCTGATCGACAGCTACGACGAAGAGCTCGAGCTGGAGATCGAAGACCGCAACATCGACGGGCTCGACCCCGCCGCCCACACCTCCACCGACAAGGCCGCCCGCCAGGCCTACTTCAAGGAGCTGTTCCGCCTGCAGGGCGAACTGGTCAAGCTGCAGGACTGGGTGCAGCAGAGCAAGCAGAAGGTGGTCATTCTTTTCGAGGGCCGAGATGCGGCGGGCAAGGGCGGTGTCATCAAGCGCATCACCCAGCGGCTGAATCCGCGCGTGGCCCGCGTGGCTGCGCTGCCGGCACCCAACGACCGCGAGCGCACGCAGTGGTACTTCCAGCGCTATGCCGCGCATCTTCCGGCGGCCGGCGAGATGGTGCTGTTCGATCGCAGCTGGTACAACCGCGCCGGCGTCGAGCGCGTGATGGGCTTTTGCAGCGACGACGAGTACGAAGAGTTCTTTCGCACCGTGCCCGAGTTCGAGAAGATGCTGGTGCGCTCGGGCATCAAGCTCATCAAGTACTGGTTCTCCATCACCGACGACGAGCAGCACATGCGCTTTCTCGGCCGCATCCACGATCCGCTCAAGCAATGGAAGTTGAGCCCGATGGACCTGGAAAGCCGCCGCCGCTGGGAGGAATACACCAAGGCGAAAGAGATCATGCTGGAGCGCACCCACATCCCCGAGGCGCCGTGGTGGGTGGTGCAGGCGGTCGACAAGAAGAAGGCGCGGCTCAATTGCATCAGCCATCTGCTGGGCCAACTGCCCTACCAGGAAGTGGCGCATGCGGCGGTCGAGCTGCCGTCGCGCGTGCGGCATGACGACTATCTGCGCCAACCCGTGCCGGCCAACATGATCGTGCCGGAGATCTACTGAGGATTCGCGGCCGTTTGGCCGCCCGGCGCTTTGCCCTCACACTGCGCCATGGCCCGTCGCTCCACCGCTTCCGTCTTTGCCCGCGCTTACGAGCGCAACCTGAAGGCGCTCACCAAGATCACGCTGAGCAACAGCAAGCGCGTGGCGGGGCAGGTCCAGCGCGCGGCCGCCAAGCGGATGAAGCCGCCGCCCGGCAAGGGCGACTGGCTCAGCGGCATGGCCATGGGTGCGGGCGGCGCGCGGGGCTATCACCTGTTCCGTCCGGCCGATCTGAATTTGCAGCCCGGAGAAAAGCTGCCGCTCATGGTCATGCTGCATGGCTGCGGCCAGACGGGGCGCGACTTTGCATCCAGTACGCGCATGAATGCGCTGGCGGTGCGCCAGCGCTTCCTGGTGCTCTACCCCGAGCAAGACCGGCTGGCCCATCCCCAAGGCTGCTGGAACTGGTACGAGCGCCGCTCCGGCAAGGCCGATGCCGAGGCGGCCACGCTGATGGCTGCCGTCGACCAGGCCTGCATGCTCTACCCGGTCGATCGCGATCGCGTGGCGCTGGCTGGTCTATCGGCTGGCGCCAGCATGGCGGCCCTGCTGGCCACGCGCTACCCGAACCGCTTTCGCGCGGTCGTCATGCATTCGGGTGTTGCGCCCGGCGCCGCGAAGTCGTCGGCCACTGCGCTTGGCGCCATGCGCGGGCAGAACGTGCCGCCGATGCCCGTCACCGCGGTCGGCAAGGCCATGGGCGCCGCGGCCGTCTTTGCGACCCTGCCGCCGATGCTGGTGCTGCATGGCGATGCCGATGCCGTGGTGGCGCCCAGCAATGCCGCCAGCAGCGCGGCCGTGTGGGCCACGGCCATGGGCGCGCGGCCGGGGCTTTCGCGCGACACGCAGCGCGGCAAGCGCCGTGCGATGCGCGTGACCGACTTCAAGCGCAAGGGGCGCACGGTCGTCATGCTGTGCGAGATCGCGGGCCTGGGGCATTCGTGGAGCGGCGGTGCGGCGCGGCTGATGTTCAGCGACCCGTCCGGGCCCGACGCCACGCGCATGACATGGGCCTTTGCGTCCGCGCAGTTCAAGCACGCGGCCAAAGCGACCAAGGACTGAGAAAGAACAAGCCCGCTACCCGGCCACCGTTTCGCGGGCGGCCGCGCGCCACGCACCGGGCGCCATGCCCTTCTCGCGCTTGAAGGCCTTGCTGAACGCGGCCTCCGATTCGTAGCCCACCGCGCCGGCAATCGTGCCCACGGCGGCGTGGCCCTGGCCCAGCATGTTGCCGGCCTTGAACATGCGCCACTGCGTGAGGTATTCCAGCGGGGCCTGCCCCACGCGCTCGCGAAAGCGCTGCGCGAAGGCCGAGCGCGACAGGCTCGCGGCTGCCGCCAGCGATTCGACCGTCCAGTCGCGTGCCATGTCCTTGTGCATCGCGCGCAGGGCCGGGCCGATGCGCGCGTCGGCCAGCGCGGCCAGCCAGCCCGTCTGCGATTCGTCCTGGGCCGCGACGTGGGCGCGCACCGCCTGCACGAACACGATGTCGGCCAGCCGGCTCACGAGCAGGCTGGAGCCCAGGCCGGGCTCGCCGGTTTCCATCGCCAGCAGTTGCAGCGTGCCTTGCAGCGCGAGCGCGCGGGCCCGTTCCATCTTCACGTGCAGCAGCACCGGCAGCAGGTCGAGCAGCGGCCGCGCGGCGCGCTGGTCGAAGTGGAACCAGCCGCAGATCACCGAGGCCGCCGTGCCCGTGCCGCCCAGTTCCACGAGGCCGCCGATGCGGTCGCGCACGACCGAGACGCAGCTCACCGTGGGCGTGTCCGGATGGTCGCGCAGCACGTAAGGCGTGCCGTGCGCCAGCACATAGCAGTCGCCCGCGGCCAGCGCCACGGGCTGCTCTACGCCCTCGACTTCGAGCAGGCAGCCACCGCGCACCACGAGGCCGAAGCGCGCGCTTTCTCCGCCGGCCAGGCTCACGCCCCAGGGCGCGCCGGCCTCGAGGCGGGCATACACCGCGCTGCGCACGCGCATGGCGGCGAAAACGTCGTCGAGGGGGTCCATGAAGGCTCCTGTGGAAGTGGACGATTGGACAAGATTGTCGGCCTTTCAGGCATTCACTGTCCATCGATTGCGGAAGAAACTGCAGCCTCACTCTTTCGCCGCACTGGAGCAGACCCCATGAATGCCAACCCCGCATTTGCCGAACTTGCCGACCGCTATGTCGCGGTCTGGAACGAAACCGATGCCGCCGCGCGCCGCGACGCCATCGCCAGCCTCTGGGCGCCTGATGGCGAGCACTACGTGCGCACGCTGCAGGCCAAGGGCTACGAGGCGCTGCAGCAGCGCGTCACCAGCTCGCACGAGAAAAACGTGCGCGACGGCGGCTTTCGCTTCGTTGCCACGGGTGACGCCCAGGCGTTGCACAACGCCGTGATGTTCCATTGGCAGATGGTCCCTGCCGCCGGCGGCCCCGTGGTCGCACTCGGGCTGGAGTTCCTGGTGCTGGCACAGGACGGTCGCATCGCCATCGACTACCAGTTCATCCTGCCCACGCCTGCCGTCTGATCGCCTGAAAAAGCTCGGCCATGACCTTCGAGGTCATTGCTGTCATGCGCCATCACCCCAACACTCGAGCCCATCATGACCCCCTCCAACCCCGCTGCTTCGGCAGCATCGCTTTCCTCCCCGGGCATTCAGGGCGGGGCCGCAACGAAGCCCGGGCCGCTCGGCCTGTGGGTCATGCTCAGCGGCACCTTCCTGGTGGTGCTGGATTTCTTCATCGTCAACGTCGCGCTGCCCTCGATGCAACGCGAGCTGCAGGCCGGCACCGCCACCCTGCAACTGGTGGTGGCGGGCTACGGCCTTGCCACCGCCGCCGGCCTGATCACCGGCGGCCGGCTCGGCGACATGTTCGGTCGCCGCCGCATGTTCATGCTCGGCCTGCTGCTCTTCACGCTGGCGTCGGCCGCCTGCGGCTTCGCGCCGAACGCTGAACTGCTGGTGGCCGCTCGCGTGCTGCAAGGCCTGGCCGGCGCGCTGTTGCAGCCGCAGGTGCTGGCGATGATCGGCCTGGCCTACACAGGCGAAGACCGCGCGCGTGCCTTCGCGGCCTACGGCCTCACGCTGGGGCTCGGCGCCACGCTGGGGCAGCTCGTCGGAGGCCTGCTCATTCATGCGGATCTGGCGGGGCTCGGCTGGCGCAGTTGCTTTCTCATCAACGTGCCCATCGGCCTGCTGGCGCTGGTACTCGCACCGCGCGTGATTCCGCCGACGGCAAATGGCGGAAGCCACAACAGCAAGCTCGATCTGGTCGGCATGCTGCTCGTGGCTGCGGGTTCGGTCGCGGTGGTGCTGCCGCTGGTGGAAGGCCGCCAGCAAGGCTGGCCGCTGTGGAGCTGGCTGTGCCTTGCCGCCGCGCTGCCCTTGCTGGCCGCGTTCGCCTTCCAGCAGCGCCGGCTCGCCGCACGCGGCGGTGCGCCACTGGTGGCGCCGGCCTTGTTGGCGAACCGCCGCTTCGTCATGGGGCTGCTCACCGTGCTGGCCTTCTACGTGGGCAACGCCTCGCTGTACTTCGTGATGGCCCTCTACCTTCAGCAAGGACTGGCGCTGGACCCGCTGACCTCGGGCATCGTCTTCACATCGCTGGCGATCGGCTTCCTCGTCACCTCGATGGCCGGCGCGCGCCTGGCACGCCGCTTCGGCGGCAAGCCGCCCATCACGCTCGGTGCTCTCGTGCTGGCGGCGGGCCATGCGCTGCAGTTCGTCAACGTGGCCGGATGGGCGGGGCACACGCACGTGGTCGCGTGGATGGTGCCGCTGTTCCTCTTGCAAGGCGCGGGGCTCGGCATGGTGATGGCGCCGCTGGTGTCGACCGTGCTGGCCGGCCTGCCGCCGCAGCATGCGGGCGTGGCCTCGGGTGTGTTGTCGATGGTGCAGCAGGGGAGCAATGCGCTGGGCGTCGCGTTGATCGGCATCCTGTTCTACGGCCGGCTGGGCGACGCGGTGGACACGGCCAGCTATTCGGGCGCGCTCGGTGTGGCGCTGATCTACCTGATGGGGTCTGCGCTGCTTGTCGCGGTGCTGCATCGCCGCGGCAGCCGGCAACCCTTCGCGCAGGGGTGAGCGTGCGGTTGCCATGCCAAACTCCTGCCCGCATCACAGGAGTGGCAGGAGCGACATGGACACCGGACTGGAACAACTGAATCAGGCGCTGCGCGAGTTCGCCAGGGCCCGCGACTGGGAGCCCTTCCATTCGCCCAAGAACCTGGCGTCGGCGCTTTCGGTGGAGGCGGCCGAACTGCTGGAGCATTTCCAGTGGCTGACCGAGGCGCAGAGCAGATCGCTCTCGCCCGAAAAGCGCGCCGAGGTCGGCACCGAGATCGCCGATGTCTTTCTCTACCTGCTGCAACTGGCTGACAAGCTGGGCATCGATCTGGTCGAGGCGGCGAAAAGCAAGATGGTCCTGAACGCGATCAAGTACCCGGTTCCGCCGCTGTCACCGCTGGCCTGAGTACCTCCGTGTACGCCACCCGGCGTATTTCCCCTTCCTGGTGCATTCCGCAGACTCCTCTCCATCGCCAGCCGTGCGCTGTCGACAAGGTTCAACCCACCCGGAGCAGGAGTCCACATGCAACGTCGTTTCACACTCAAGGCGCTCACCGCCGCCGTCGCGCTGGCCAGCATTTCTGCTGCGCCTGCATTTGCCGCCGACACCATCAAGGTCGGCGTGCTGCACTCGCTGTCGGGCACGATGGCCATCTCGGAAACCGTGTTGAAAGACACGGTGCTGATGGCGATCGACGACATCAACAAGAAGGGCGGCGTGCTGGGCAAGCAGCTCGAACCCGTGGTGGTCGACCCGGCTTCCAACTGGCCGCTGTTCGCTGAAAAAACCAAGCAACTGCTCGGCCAGGACAAGGTCTCGGTGATCTTCGGCTGCTGGACCTCGGTGTCGCGCAAGTCGGTGCTGCCGGTGGTCGAGGAAATGAACGGCCTGCTGTTCTACCCCGTGCAGTACGAGGGTGAAGAACTCTCGAAGAACGTGTTCTACACGGGCGCCGCGCCCAACCAGCAAGCCATTCCGGCGGTCGACTACCTGATGAGCAAGGAAGGCGGCGGCGCCAAGCGCTGGGTGTTGCTGGGCACCGACTATGTGTACCCCCGCACCACCAACAAGATCCTGCGCGCCTACTTGAAGAGCAAGGGCGTGAAGGACACCGACATTGACGAGAAGTACACCCCCTTCGGCCACAGCGACTACCAGACCATCGTTGCCGACATCAAGAAGTTCTCGGCCGGCGGCAAGACGGCCGTGGTGTCGACCATCAACGGCGACTCCAACGTGCCCTTCTACAAGGAACTGGGCAACGCGGGCCTGAAGGCCAAGGACGTGCCGGTCGTCGCCTTCTCGGTGGGTGAGGAAGAACTGCGCGGCGTGGACACCAAGCCGCTGGTCGGCCACCTGGCCGCCTGGAACTACTTCATGAGCCTGAAGAACCCGACCAACACGGCGTTCATCAAGGAATGGAGCGAGTACGCCAAGGCCAAGAAGATCCCCGGCCACATGGACAAGCCGCTGACCAATGACCCGATGGAAGCCACCTGGATCGGCATCCACATGTGGAAGCAGGCGGTCGAGAAGGCCAAGAGCACCGACACCGACAAGGTGATCGCTGCGATGGCCGGCCAGACCTTCACTGCACCGTCGGGCATCGTCTCGAAGATGGACGAGAAGAACCATCACCTGCACAAGAGCGTGTTCATCGGCGAGATCAAGGCCGATGGTCAGTTCAACGTGGTGTGGAAGACGCCGGGCCCGGTGAAGGCCAAGCCTTGGAGCCCGTATATCGAAGGCAATGACAAGAAGCCGGATTACCCGGCTGGCAAGTCGATGTAATTTTTCGACAACTCCCTGGCTCTTGCTCCCTCTCCCCTTGGGGAGAGGGCAGGGGTGAGGGCAGCGGCGGTCGATCTGGCCGCCGTGTCTTTTGGAAGGCCGCCGGCCCTCACCCCAACCCTCTCCCCCAGGGGAGAGGGGGCAACACGAATCTCATGATGCTTCGACGAACCCTTCACTGCGCACTCGCCGCCATGCTCCTCATGGCATCGGCCGCCCACGCGCTGACCGCCGACGAAGCCCGGGCCATTGCCTCCGGCGAATCCGAAGCCCGCATCGCCGCGCTCAACAAGGCCGTGCTCACGGCCGACGACAAGACCGCCGCCTTCATCCAGGCCATGTCCGACGACGCGGTCAAGTACAGCGAAGACAAGGTCTTCGTGATGAAGGACGACAAGGGCTACGACCCCGTGACCGGCGCCGAACTCAAGGTGCCCGACACAGCGGAAGACGTCGTCAACAACAACCTCATGCGCGGCGCGCTCGATGCCGCGCAAGCCGCGCTCAAGCTCACAAGCAAGGACGACGCGGTGCGCGCCGAAGCGGCGCAGGCGCTCTTCAAGGACCCTGACGAATCCCGCATCCCCATGGTCGAGAAGGCGCTCGCCGCCGAGACCAACCCGAAGATCAAGGCGCAGCTCGAATTGGTGCGCGCCGCCGGCATGCTCGCCAGCGCCGACAAGGCCAAGCGCCTCGTGGCCGCCAAGGAGTTGGGCAACAACCGCAACCCCGACACCAAGCTGCTGCTCAACCAGCGACTGGCCGATGAAACCGAGGCGGACGTCAAGGCGGCCATCGTGGCTTCCATCGCCCACATCGACGGCTCGCTGGTCTGGGGCGACCGCATCAACGCCATCTTCAGCGGCATCAGCCTGGGCTCGGTGCTGCTGCTCGCCGCGCTGGGCCTGGCCATCACCTACGGCCTGATGGGCGTCATCAACATGGCGCATGGCGAGCTGATGATGATCGGCGCCTACGCCACCTACGTGATGCAGGGCATCTTCCAGAAGTACATGCCCGAGGCGGCGTTCGGCTGGTATCTGGTGGCAGCGATCCCCGTGTCCTTCCTCGCATCGGCGCTGGTGGGCGCGGTGCTCGAACGCGGTGTGATTCGCTTCCTGTACGGCCGGCCGCTCGAAACGTTGCTCGCCACCTGGGGCATCAGCCTGATGCTGCAGCAACTGGTGCGCACGCTCTTCGGCGCGCAGAACGTCGGTGTGGAAAACCCCGGCTGGATGAGCGGCGGCTTCACCATGCTGAGCAACGTCACGCTGCCGTGGAACCGCATCTGCATCATCATCTTCGCGGTGCTCGTATTGCTCGCGATGGGCTGGCTCATCGGCAAGACGCGCCTGGGCCTGTTCGTGCGCGGCGTCACGCAGAACCGACCGATCGCTTCGTGCATGGGCGTGAACACCGCGCGCATTGACACCTACGCCTTTGCGCTCGGCTCCGGCATCGCGGGCCTGGCCGGCTGCGCGCTGAGCCAGATCGGCAACGTCGGCCCGGACCTGGGCCAGAGCTACATCGTCGACAGCTTCATGGTGGTCGTGATGGGCGGCGTCGGCCAGTTGGCGGGCACCGTGTATGCGGCGCTGGGGCTGGGCATTCTCAACAAGTTCATCGAAGGCTGGGCGGGCGCCGTGCTTGCCAAGATCGCGGTGCTGGTTTTCATCATCATCTTCATCCAGAAGAGACCACAGGGCATCTTCGCGATGAAGGGCCGGAGCGCAGAGGCATGAGCAAGGTCACGTTACCAACCAAAGGGCCGCTGCTGAGCGGCAAGGGCTGGACAGCCTTCTTCATCGCGCTGATCGTGGTGTGCGCCGTGGCGCCGGTGCTGAACATCGTGGTGCCGGTCGACAGCCCACTGCACATGAGCGACTACGCCGTGGCGCTGGTCGGCAAGATCATGTGCTACGCCATCTGTGCACTGGCCATGGACCTGATCTGGGGCTACACCGGCATCCTCTCGCTGGGCCACGGCCTGTTCTTCGCGCTCGGTGGCTACATGATGGGCATGTACCTCATGCGCCAGATCGGCCGCGACGGCAACTACAAGAGCGACCTGCCCGACTTCATGGTGTTCCTCGACTGGAAGACGCTGCCCTGGCACTGGACCTTCAGCGACAGCTTCGTGATGACGCTGGTGATGATCGTCGCGGTGCCCGGCTTCATCGCCTTCGTGTTCGGCTTCTTCGCGTTCCGCTCGCGCATCAAGGGCGTGTATTTTTCAATCATCACGCAGGCCATGACCTTCGCCGCGATGCTGCTGTTCTTTCGCAACGAGACGGGCTTCGGCGGCAACAACGGCTTTACCGATTTCAAGCGCATCCTGAACATTCCGATCGCCACGCAAGAGATGCGGATGACGCTGTTCGCGCTCACGGGTCTCACGCTGCTGGGCTTCTTCCTGTTCGCCAAATGGCTCATCGGCAGCAAGTTCGGCCGCGTG
Organism: Variovorax sp. PAMC26660; assembly: GCF_014302995.1. Classification (NCBI taxonomy): domain Bacteria; kingdom Pseudomonadati; phylum Pseudomonadota; class Betaproteobacteria; order Burkholderiales; family Comamonadaceae; genus Variovorax; species Variovorax sp. PAMC26660. The sequence goes on along the minus strand of NZ_CP060295.1, from coordinate 779,691 downwards.
CTGCAGGCCATTCGCGATGCCGAAACGCGCGTGATGTTCTCGGGCTACAACCCGCTGCCCTACAAGCTCACGATCTGGGTGATCTCCGCCGTGATGTGCGGCGTGGCCGGCGCGCTGTATGTGCCGCAGGTCGGCATCATCAACCCGGGCGAGATGAGCGCGGCCAACTCCATCGAGATCGCCATCTGGGCCGCGGTGGGCGGACGCGCCACGCTGATCGGGCCGATCATCGGCGCCTTCATCGTCAATGGCGCGAAGAGCTGGCTCACCGTGGCGTATCCCGAATACTGGCTGTACTTCCTGGGCGCCTTGTTCATTGCTGTCACGCTGTTCCTGCCGAACGGCATCGTGGGGTTGGTGCGCAAGTGGTTGTCGCGCGAGAAGAAGAAGGAGGCCGCGCCCGCCGAAGCGGTGCAGGAGGCACGACGCGCCGTGGCAACCGAGCAGGGCGTGGAGCCCGATGCACTGGCCTCGTTGCCGGTGGACGCGAAGGGAGCCCGCGCATGACGCCCGACCTGATGGAAGCCGGCGCCGAGCGTGCAGCGCGCGCGAGCGGTCTTGTGCATGGCAGCGGCAACACCGAGTCCGGTGGCCGCGCCGCCGGCTTCGGCCGCGTCGCCACGCCGGGCGAGGTCGACATCACGCACGGCCGCATCCTGTACCTGGAAGACGTGAGCGTGAGCTTCGACGGATTCAAGGCCATCAACAAGCTGTCGCTCGACATCGCGCCGGGCGAGCTGCGCTGCATCATCGGCCCGAACGGCGCAGGCAAGACGACGATGATGGACATCATTACCGGCAAGACGCGGCCCGATTCGGGCACCGTGTTCTTCGGCAGCACCATCGACCTGCTGCGCCATCGCGAGGCCGACATTGCGCAACTGGGCATCGGACGCAAGTTCCAGAAGCCGACGGTGTTCGAGCATCTGACGGTGTTCGAGAACCTCGAACTCGCGCTCAAGACCAACAAGGGTGTGCGCGCGTCGATGCTGTTCAAGCTCGACTCGGCGCAGAGCGATCGTCTGGCCGAAGTGCTGGAGACCATTCACCTGGCCGAGAGCGTGTCGCGCATGGCCGGCAACCTCAGCCATGGCCAGAAGCAGTGGCTCGAAATCGGCATGCTGCTGATGCAAGACCCGAAACTGCTGCTGCTCGATGAGCCCGTGGCCGGCATGACCGACGAAGAAACCGCTCGCACAGCCGAACTGTTCCTCACGCTCAAGGGCAAGCATTCGCTGATGGTGGTGGAGCACGACATGAGCTTCATCCGCACCATCTCCGAGATCGTCACCGTGTTGTGCGACGGCTCCGTGCTGGCGCAGGGCACCTTGGACGAAGTGCAGGCTGACGAACGTGTGATCGAGGTTTATCTTGGACGCTGATGCTGTTCAGGGTGCGGCGATGGGGGTTGAGCCCTTGGGCGGCCGACGTCACCGGCCCTTCGGGCTTCCCTGCGCTGCTCGCGACGGGCGGGGTCTCGCAGAACTCGCTTCGCTCAAACAGCTGCGAGCCCTGATCCGCCCGTCGCTGCGCTGCTCGGCGGTGCCTCAACGGCCACCCAAGGGCTCAACCCCCATCGCCGTGGGCGGCGCTGTTGTCGATTGCCCCGCCTTTGGGGCCGTGTCTGTGCTTGCGCCCGCGTCCCTGTCTTGCTCCCTCTCCCTTTGGGAGAGGGCTGGGGTGAGGGCCGACGGCAACAACTCCACGACCGGCGCCCGGTACGCGGTGCGGTGTGATCGGCCCCTCTGTGCCGCCGAGGAGCGCAGCGTTTCGCGGATCAGGGCTCGCAGCTGTTTGAGCGCAGCGAGTTCTGCGAGACCCCGCGAAATGCGAGCACCGCAGGGAAGCCCGAAGGGCCGGCACAGTGGGGCTGACCGCGCCGTGCCGTGTACCGGGTGCTCTCCAAAGAACCCAAGGAAGGAGTCAAACAAATGCTGACAGTAAAAAACATCCACCAGTACTACGGCGGCTCCCACATCCTGCGAGACGTGAGCTTCGAGGCAACGCTGGGCAAGGTCACCGTTCTGCTGGGCCGTAACGGCGTAGGCAAGACAACGCTGCTGAAATCGCTGATGGGCCTCGTCCCCATCAAGAGCGGCAGCATCGAACTCGAAGGCAAGCCGATCCAGAAGGCGACCCCTTACGACAGGGCAAGAGCAGGCATCGGCTTCGTCCCGCAAGGCCGCGAAATCTTCGCCAGGCTCACGGTAGAAGAAAACCTGCGCATGGGCCTCGCCTACAAGAGCGGCAGCACGCCCATTCCCGCAGAGCTGTACGACCTGTTCCCCGTGCTCAAGCAGATGATCAACAGGCGCGGCGGCGACCTTTCCGGCGGCCAGCAGCAGCAACTCGCCATCGCGCGCGCCCTCGCACCCAAGCCCAGGCTGCTGATCCTCGATGAGCCCACCGAAGGCATCCAGCCCAGCATCATCAAGGACATCGGTCGCGTCATCCGCATGCTCGCCGACCGTGGCGACATGGCCATCGTGCTGTGCGAGCAGTACTACGACTTCGCCCAGGAACTGGCCGACGACTACCTCGTGATGGAGCGCGGCGAAGTCATTGCGCGCGGCCTTGGCAAGGACATGGAAGCGCAGGGCGTGCGCCAGCTCGTGGCCATCTGAACCTGCGGGGAAGGGCCTGCAAGGCGGTGCAGATACCGGGCCACCGGCATCCGTGTATCGGCATGATTTCAGGGTTTACCCTAAAATCGCGCTTCTGCCCGTCGTCGCTGGGCAACCTCTCAGGAGCCTGGCCTTGAACGCCTCCCCACCCGCGCTGGACAGCGCGGACACCGATATTTCCGTTTCCCCTTCCTCGACGTCGCCTCCCAATTTCTTGCGGGCAGTGCTTGCGCTCGGCGTTGGTGGCTTTGCCATCGGCACCGGCGAGTTCGTCATCATGGGCCTGCTGCCCGAGGTCGCGAGCGACATCGGCGTCAGCATTCCGCAGGCGGGCCACGTCATCAGCGCCTATGCGCTGGGCGTAGTCATCGGCGCGCCCGTGCTCGCGGTGCTTGCGGCCGGCTGGGGCCGGCGCGCACTGCTGATTGCGCTCATGGCCGTGTTCGCCGCCGGCAACTTCGCCAGCGCAATGGCGCCGGGCTACCTGTCGCTCAACCTGCTGCGCTTTGCGACGGGCCTGCCGCACGGCACCTACTTCGGCGTCGCCGCGCTCGTGGCCGCCACGCTCGCGCCACCCGGGCGCCGCGCACGCGCCGTGGGCCTCGTGATGCTGGGGCTCACCGGCGCCACGCTCGTCGGCGTGCCCATCGCCGCATGGCTCGGCCAGTTCTTCGGTTGGCGCGCGGCCTTCGTGTTCGTCGGCATCATCGCGCTGATCGCCGTGGCGCTGCTGCGCCGCGACATCCCCGACATCGCAGCCGCACACGGCGCCAGCCCGTGGCGCGAACTGGGCGCACTCAAGCGCAAGCAGGTGTGGTTCACGCTCGGCATCGGTGCCATCGGCTTCGGCGGCATGTTCGCGGTGTTCAGCTACATCAAGCCCACGCTCGTCGAAGTGGCCGGCCTGCCGATCGGCGGCGTGCCCCTGGTGCTCGCGCTGTTCGGCCTGGGCATGGTCATGGGCAATCTCGTCGGCGCGCGGCTGGCCGACAAGTCGCTGATGCGCACCATCGGCGGCCTGCTGGTCTATGCGGCGCTGGTGCTCGCGATGTTCACCTTTGCGGCGCACAACGTGGTGACGGCCGCCATCAACGTCTTCCTGATCGGCACCACCGTCGCCATCGGCCCGGCGCTGCAGATCCGCCTGATGGACGTGGCCGGCGATGCGCAGACACTGGCGGCCGCGCTCAATCACTCGGCCTTCAACATGGCCAACGCGCTGGGCGCGTGGCTCGGTGGCGTGGCCATTGCCGCGGGCCTGGGCTGGACATCGACCGGCTGGGTCGGCGCCTTGCTGGCGCTGGCCGGCATGGGCGTGTTCGGCTGGGCGATCGCCAGTGCGCGCGCCGAGGCGAGGCGACCGGGCACGGTGGCCTGCTGAGCGCTGCTCGCGTCGTCTTGCGCTAGGGGCGTGCGGTGGTTGGCGCGGTGCGCTCGCGCATCAGCGAGGCAAAGTTCTGCAGCTCTGCCGCATTCAGGTCCGACACGGCCCAGGCCTGCATGCCGCCCTGGGCCCAATGGATGAGCTGGTAGCCCTGCCTTGTAGAGAACGCCGGTGCTGCCGGCTTTGCATCCGCTGCCGCAGGCCAGTAAAAAAGATTGATGACGTGCGGGCCTGATCGGTACACCAGCGCGGCCACGGTGCGCCCATCGAGGTAGTCGAGCCGGCCGCCCGTCAGCGGAAAACCATCGGTGGCCAGGTCGACCACGGGCGGCGAGAAATCGAGCTTGCCCGCAAACCACGGTTTGACCGTGTGCTGGTCGGACGAAGCCACATCGGCCAGATGCGACGCCATCAGCGAGCGCACATGGTTGCCCGTGACTGCCTCGGCCAGTGCGTCCTGCGACGGCACCGGGCTCGCCAGCAGAACGAGCGCAAGGCCCCACGCCGTTGCAGCGCCCGTACCGAACCAGGCCAATCCCTTCCACCCGTCGCGTGGCTTTCGCGTCAGCGCCGGTGGTGTGGCAGCAGCCTCGGTACGCACCGACTGGCGGATGCGCTCCGCCAGCCCCTCGGGCGGCGCATGCCGTACCGCATGGCGACGGATCAGCGGCCTCAGTTCGTCGTCAGAAACCTGCATGGTGTGTCCTTTCTCCCGCATCGCCGGGGCGTTCCGCGCGCAGGCTGTCGCGCAGCAAGGCCCGCGCGCGCGACAGGCGCGACATCACCGTGCCCAAAGGCACGCCGGCGATGCGTGCAATGTCTTCGTAGCGCATCTCTTCCAGTTCGCGAAGCACGATGACTTCGCGATAGACCGGCGGCAACGCATCGATGGCCGCATTGACGCGCTCGCCCTGCGCGCGTTGCTCCCACAACCTCGCCGGATCGCCTGCATCCGCCGAAGCCGGCGCGGCGGCGGATTCACTGTCGCGCAGCTCATCGAACTCCACCTGGTCGGCCAGTTGCCGGTTCTGCCGCATCCAGTCGTAGCAGGCATTGCGCACGATGCCGAGCAGCCACGGCCGCGCGCTTTCGCCGCGCAGCCCTTCAAAGAAACGGAACGCGCGCAGATACGCCTCTTGCACCGCGTCGTCGGCCAACTGGTCGTCGCGCAACAACCAGCGCGCAAGGTTCCACGCCGCATCGAGATGCGGCAGCGCGGCGGCTTCGAACTGGCGTGTGCGGTCGGTCAATGGGCTTCTTCTTCCTGCATGACGTGGCAGCCCGGCGCTTTATTCCCACTTTTTTCAACGACCTGTCGGGAATAAGAAGGGCACGCCATGCGTCATGCCCTGTGTCGATTCTGCTCTTCATCAGGAGTTATTCACCATGACCGCCATTCCCCGATTCACCCGCTTTCTTGTTGTTCTCGCGGCCCTCGCCGCCTCCGTTGCCACCGCTTCCGCAGCCGGTCCCAAGGCCTATGTGGGCAACTTCAAGGACAGCACAGTCAGCGTGATCGACACCGACAGTGAGGCCGTCGTCGCCACCGTCCCCGTCGCCGCAGGGCCGGACGGCATCGTCGTTTCTTCCAACGGACGCAGCGTGTACGTCAGCGGCTCCGGCGCGTCGGCGGTGAGCGAGATCGACGCCGCCACCGACCGCGTGGCGCGCAGCATCGACGTGGGCAAGGGGCCGCAGGGCCTGGCGCTGACGCCCGATGGCAAGTGGCTGCTGGTCGCGGTCAACGGCGACGACCGCATGGCCCTGGTCGACACTGCAACGCATGCCGTGAGCGCCACCGTGCCGGTGCCCAAGCCGCACACCATCGCCGTGCGGCCCGACGGTCGCCAGGCTTATGTCGCGTCGCAGGAGCCGGGGCATTTCGCGCTCGTCGTCATCGACCTGGCCGCGCGCAAGGTGGTCACCGAGCTGCCGCTCGACAAGGCGCCGCGCGACCTGGAGTTCGGCCATGACGGCAAGGCGCTGTACCTCACGCTGGCCGGCGTGCCCGCCGTGCAGGTGCTGGACCCCGCAACCAACCAGTGGGGCGCGCCGATTCCCACCGGCGTCTCGCCGCACATCGCCCAGCACTTCGCCGGCATGGCGAGCGGCGTGGTGGTGGTGCAGGGGCCCGGTGAAGTCATGCTGTTCGACCCCGCCGCGCGCACGGCGGTGCGCAGCATCGGCGTGGGCAAGCAGCCGCACTGGCTCGACCTCTCGGCGGATGGCAAGAAGCTGTGGGTGAGCAACGAGGGCTCCAACGATGTGAGCGTGGTCGATCTGGCCGGCGGCCCGATGCACACCGTGGCCGTGGGCAACGCGCCGCGCAAGATTGCCGTGCAGCGCGTTGCGTTGGCAGCGTCCGCGCACGCGGCCGGCTCATCGCATGTGGCGATTCGCAACTTCGCCTTCGAGCCTGCTCAGATCACCGTCAAGGCCGGCCAGAGCGTCACATGGCAGAACGATGACGGCGCGCCGCACGGCCTGGTCTTCAAGAACGGCAGCGCCGGCATCGACCTGATGCTGCCGGGCAAGTCCTTCACCCGCAGCTTCGACAAGCCGGGCACCTACGACTACGCCTGCACCGTGCATGCGTACATGACGGCAAGGGTGACGGTCATTGCACCCTGACCGGCGCGGTTTCGGTGCGATGTCTATGATGGTTCCGCGAGCCGCGCGCGTGCACGGCCCATCCGCTTTCCAGGAGCCAACCCCATGAGCATTCCCACCACGCGGCTCGGCCGCACCGGCCTGACCGTGTCCCGCCTCGCGCTCGGCACCATGACCTTCGGCCTGCAGACCGACGAGACGGTGTCGCACCAGATCCTCGACAAGGCGGCCGACGCCGGCATCAACTTCCTCGACACCGCCGACGTGTACCCGCTCGGCGGCACCGTCGAGACCACGGGCCGCACCGAAGAGATCATCGGCAACTGGCTGCAAAAGCAGGGCCCGGTCGGCCGCCGCCGTTTTGTTGTCGCCACCAAGGCGGTCAACAAGGTCGGCCCCAACCCGTGGGACCAGGGCGCATCGCGCAAGCATCTGCTCGATGCCATCGACCTCTCGCTCAAGCGGCTGAAGACCGACCACGTCGACCTGTACCAACTGCACATGGACGACCGCGAGACACCGCTCGAAGAAAGCCTCGAGGCGCTCGACATCATCGTGAGGTCGGGCCGTGCGCGCTACATCGGCGTGTCCAACTTCCTGGCGTATCGACTGGCCCGCGCGCTGGGCAAGTCCGAGCTGCACAAGCTCACGCGCTACGTGTCGGTGCAGCCGCGCTACAGCCTGCTGTTTCGCGAGATCGAACGTGAGCTGCTGCCGCTGGCGAGCGAAGAAGGCCTGGGCGTGATTCCCTACAACCCGCTGGCCGGTGGCCTGCTGACCGGCAAGTACAAGGCCGGCGCCAAGCCCGAGGACAACACGCGCTTCACGCTCGGCACCGCCGGCAACATGTACCAGGACCGCTACTGGAACGAGCGCAGCTTCAACACCGTGACGCAACTGCACAAGCTGGCGGATGAGGCCGGCGTGCCGCTGGCGACGCTGGCCGTGGCGTGGGTGATGGCCAATCCGCTGATCACCGCGCCGCTGCTGGGCGCGAGCCGGCCCGAGCAGCTCGATGCGACCATTGCGGCGGCCGAGTACACGATCGATCCGGCGTTGAAGCAGAAGCTGGACGATCTGACCGCCGAGTACCGCAAGGGCGACGCGCCCCGCTGAGTTTGTCTTCTTGCTCCTTCCCCCGGAAGGGGAGGGAGCAAAACCGAAGCAGGGAGGGCGCAAAACCGAAACTGTCAGAACTGTCAGTTAGTCGACAGCGAGGGGTTTGAGGGCGGTACTTAGAGTGCCCTCATCATGGTTCCTTCCGCTGCAATCCCCTCACCGCGCAGGGCAATCGCGCCAACAGCCATTGCGCTCGCCGCGCTGCTCCTCGCAGGCTGCGCCGTCGGCCCCGACTACGTCCGGCCGCAGATGGACGTCCCGACCGCCTACAAGGAAACCGGCGGCCCCTGGAAGACAGCCACGCCGCAGGTCATCGACGCCGATCACCCGTGGTGGGAGGTCTATGGCGACAGCACGCTCAGCGCGTTGATCGTGCAGGCCAACGCGGCCAACCAGAACATCCGGCAGGCCGAGGCCCAGTACCGCGAGGCACAGGCCATCACCGCCGCAGCGCGCGCCAACTTCTTCCCCACCGTGGGCCTCAACGCCGGCGCGACCCGGGGCCAAAGCAACAGCACCGGCACCGTCAAGCTCGGCACCACCGACACCCTGGGCCTGAGCGCAAGCTGGGAGCCCGACCTGTGGGGCGCCGTGCGCCGCTCGGTCGAGGCCGGCACCGCCAGTCAGCAGGCCAGCGCCGACGACCTGGCCGGTGCCCGACTCAGCATCCAGACCACGCTTGCGCAGGACTACCTGCAGGTGCGCGTGATCGACCTTCAGCGCGACCTGTACGCCAGCACCACCGCGGCCTACGCCAAGGCGCTCGAACTCACGCAGCACCAGTACGCAGCCGGCACCGTGCTGCGTTCCGACGTGGCACTGGCCGAGAGCCAACTCAAGACCGCACAGGCGCAGGCGGTGGACCTCGAAGCGCAACGCAGCCTGCTCGAACACGCGATCGCGGTGCTGACGGGGCAGGCGCCCGCATCGTTCTCGCTGCCGCGGCTCGAATCGGCTGCGCAGCCGCCGACGGCGGAATCGCTGTCCTCGGCTGCGGCCCTGCATGTGCAACTGCCGGTCACGCCCACGGGCCTGCCTTCCGAACTGCTCGAACGCCGCCCCGACATCGCGGGCGCCGAGCGCCGCGTGCAGGCCGCCAACGCCAACATCGGCGTGGCCAAGGCCGCCTACTTTCCGCAGATCGTGCTGAGCGCCAGCGGCGGCTTCAGCGCCGGCAGCCTGGCTTCGCTCTTCAACACGCCCAGCCGCGTGTGGTCGCTGGGTGCTGCGCTGGCGCAGACCGTGTTCGACGGCGGCTTGCGCAAGGCCCACAGCGACCAGGCCGTGGCCGCCTACGACGTGTCGGTCGCGCAGTACAAACAGACGGTGCTCGGCGGCTTCCAGCAGGTCGAGGACAACCTCGCCACGCTGCGCGTGCTCGACAGCGAATCCGGGCTACAGGCCGACGCCGTGCGCGCAGCCCAGCTCGCCGAGCGCCTGGCGCTGAGCCAGTACCGCGCCGGCACTGCCACTTACTTGAGCGTGGTGACCGCACAGACGCTGTCGCTCACCAACCAGCGCACGGCCGCGCAGGTGCTGGGCCGCCAGTTGGCCGCCAGCGTCGCGCTCATCGCGGCCACGGGTGGCGGCTGGACCGCTGCAGAAACGACTTCCGGGAATTGATGCCATGACGACGACCACAGCAGCCACCACCACCCAAGCTCTCTTCCAGCGCCGATCGACCTGGCTCGCGACCGCCACGTTCGTGGTCCTGCTGGGCGGCGGCGCCTGGGCGATCAACCACAACACCGCCCATGCCGCCACGGCCGAAGCACCCAAGACCCCGCCGGTGCAGGTGACCACCACGCACGTCAAGCAGCAGGAGGTGCAGGTCTACCGCTCGGGCATCGGCACCGTCGCCTCGATGGCCACGGTCACGGTCAAGGCGCGCATCGACGGCCAGCTCGACAAGGTCGGCTTCGTCGAAGGGCAGGACGTGAAGGCCGGACAGTTGCTGGCCCAGCTCGACCCGCGCACGCTGCAGGCGCAGCTCGCGCAGGCGCAGGCCACCAAGGCCAAGGACCAGGCCACGCTCGTCAATGCGCGCGCCGACCTCCAGCGCTACACCACGCTGATCGCGCAGGACGCGGCCACGCAGCAGCAGGTCGACACGCAGAAGGCGCTCGTCAACCAGCTCCAGGCCACCGTGCAGAACGACGCCGCGCAGGTGCAGTACGCCGAGGTGCAACTGAGCTTCACGCGCATCGCCTCGCCCATGAACGGCCGCGTGGGCGCGCGGCTGGTGGACCCGGGCAACATCGTCCATGCGGCCGACACCAACGGGTTGGTCGTCATCAACCAGATCGATCCCATCGCCGTGCAGTTCACGCTGCCCGAAGACGCGGTGCAGGACATCAACCGCGTGCAGCAGCAAAGCGCGCAGCCGCTGTCGGTGGTGGCTTACGACCGCAGCGGCACCCAGATGCTGGGCACCGGCAAGCTCATCTTGCTCAACAACCAGATCGACACCACCAGCGGCACCGTGCAGCTCAAGGGCAGCTTTGCCAACCCGCAGCACACGCTGTGGCCGGGCCAGTACGTCAACGTGCGGCTGCAGCTCGACCGCCGGGCCAACTCGCTGACCGTGCCCGCTGCCGCCGTGCAGCGCGGGCAGGACGACACCTATGTCTGGGTGGTCGATGACCAGAACAAGGTCAACAACGTGCCGGTGCATGTGGTGCAGATTGCCGATGGCGTGGCCGTGATCGACAAGGGCCTGAGTGCCGACCAGCGCGTGGTGGTCGACGGCCAGTACAAGCTCAAGCCCGGTGCCTCCGTCATCGAGCCGCCGCCCGCGCAGAAGGGCAGCACGGGCACGGGCGCCGACGTCAAGAAGCCCGCGAGCGGGAGCAGCAATTGAGCATTTCCGCCGCCTTCATCAAGCGCCCCATCGGCACGACGCTGCTGGCGCTGGCCATCCTGCTGGTCGGTGCGGCGGTGTTTCCGCTGCTGCCGGTGGCGCCGCTGCCGCAGGTCGACTTTCCGACGATCCAGGTCTCGGCCAGCCTGCCGGGTGCCAGTCCGGAGACCATGGCCTCCAACGTGGCGCAGCCGCTGGAGCGGCAGTTCTCGCTGATCGCGGGGCTGTCGCAGATGACATCGACCAGCGGCCTGGGCTCGACGCAGATCACGCTGCAGTTCGACCTTGACCGCAGCATCGATGCCGCCGCGCTCGACGTGCAGGCCGCCATCAACGCGTCCACCGGCCAACTGCCGGCCAACTTGCCGAGCCCGCCGACCTTTCGCAAGGTGAACCCGGCCGACGCGCCCATCCTCATTCTGTCGGTGCAGTCGAAGACGTTGCCGCTGACCGAGGTGAACGACTACGCCGACAACATCCTTGCGCAGCAGATCTCGCAGATCTCGGGCGTGGGCCTGGTCAACATCGGCGGTGTGCAGAAGCCGGCCGTGCGTATTCAGCTCGATCCCGCCAAGCTCGCCGGGTTGGGCCTGAGCCTGGAAGACGTGCGCACCGTGCTCGCGTCGGCCACCGTGAACGCGCCCAAGGGCACGATCGACGGGCCGAACCAGAGCTTCACGGTCTACACCAATGACCAGTTGCTCAAGGCCCAGCCCTGGAACGATGTGGTGCTGGCCTACCGCAACGGCGCGCCGATCCGCGTGCGCGATCTGGGCGTGGCGGTCGATGGTCCCGAGAACTCCAAGATCGCGGGCTGGGCTTACGCGGGCGCCGCCGCCGTCGAGGGCAACACCATCCAGAACGGCCGCTCCATCGTGCTGGCCATCACCAAGCAGCCCGGCGCGAACGTGATCGAGACGGTGGACCGCATCAATGCCGCGATGCCGCGGCTGCGGGCTTCGATCCCGCCCACGGTGGAGATCAATTCGCTGGTCGACCGCACGCAGACGATCCGAGCGTCGGTGAAGGACGTGGAGTTCACGCTGCTGCTGACCATCGCGCTCGTGGTGGCCGTGATCTTCGTGTTCCTGCGCAACGTGCCCGCCACGTTGATTCCCAGCGTGACCGTGCCGCTCGCGCTGCTGGGCACGGTGGCCGTGATGTACCTGCTGGGCTACAGCCTGGACAACCTCTCGCTCATGGCGCTGACCATCGCGGTGGGCTTCGTGGTGGACGACGCCATCGTGATGCTGGAGAACATCTACCGCTACGTGGAAGAGGGCATGTCGCCGATGGAGGCCGCGTACAAGGGTGCGAGCGAAATCGGCTTCACCATCATCTCGATCTCGGTGTCGCTGGTGGCGGTGTTCATTCCGCTGCTGCTGATGGGCGGCATCGTGGGCCGGTTGTTCCGCGAGTTCGCGGTCACGGTGACACTGACCATTGTGGTCTCGGTCGTGATCTCGCTGACGCTGACGCCGATGCTGTGCTCTCGTTTCCTGAAGAACGAGCACGGCCGCAAGCACGGCCGGCTCTACCTGCTGTGCGAGCGCGGCTTCGACGCCATGCTCAATGGCTACAAGCGCGGGCTGCACGTGGTGCTCGACCACCAGTTCATCACCCTGATGGTCTTCATCGCCACCGTGGCCGCCACGGGCGTGCTGTTCGCGATCATCCCCAAGGGCTTCTTCCCGCAGCAGGACACGGGCTTCATCTCGGGCTTTGCAGAATCGGCGCAGGACGCCTCGTTCGCCTCGATGAACGCACGCATGATCGAGTTGGCCGACGTGGTCCGCCGCGACCCCGATGTGGCGGACTTCGGCATGAACGGCAGTTCGTCGACCTTCAATACCGGCAACTTCTACATCAACCTCAAGGGCAAGGAAGAAGGCCGCACCGCGAGCGCCGACGAAATCATCACGCGGCTGCGCCCGCAGCTTGCCAAGGTGCAGGGCGTGAACCTGTTCCTGCAGGCCGGGCAGGACATCCGCGTGGGCGGGCGTGCATCGCGCACGCAGTACCAGTACACGGTGACCGACTCGAACCTGGATGAACTGAACACCTGGGCACCCAGGTTGCTCACGCGCTTTCGGCAACTGCCCCAGCTCACCGACCTGGCCACCGACCAGCAGAACGCCGCCGCATCGGCCGTGCTGACCATCGACCGCGACCGCGCATCGAGCTTCGGCATCTCGCCGGCCACCATCGATGCCACGCTCTACGACGCGATCGGCCAGCGCCAGGTGGCGCAGTACTTCACGCAGCTCAACAGCTACCACGTGGTGCTGGAGGTGACGCCTGCGCTGCAGCAAGATCCCGCGCTTTTCAGCAAGCTCTACCTGACCTCGCCGCTGACGGGCCAGCAGGTGCCGCTGTCGACCTTCGTGAAGGTGGACACCAGCAAGACGGCGTACCTCTCGATCAGCCACCAAGGGCAATTCCCGGCGGTGACGATCTCGTTCAACCTCGCGCCAGGCGTGGCGCTGGGCGACGCCGTGAACGCCATCAACAAGGCGCAGGCCGAGATGGGGCTGCCGCAGTCGCTGACCGGTTCGTTCCAGGGCACGGCGCAGGCCTTCCAGGATTCGCTGTCTACCCAGCCCTACCTGATCGCCGCGGCGCTGGTGGCGGTGTACATCGTGCTGGGCCTGCTGTACGAGAGCTACATCCACCCGCTGACGATTCTCTCGACGCTGCCCTCGGCCGGCGTGGGGGCCCTGCTGATCCTGATGGCGGGCGGCTACGACCTGAGCGTGATCGCGCTCATCGGCATCATCCTGCTGATCGGCATCGTGAAGAAGAACGGCATCATGATGATCGACTTCGCGCTCAAGGCCGAGCGCGAGCAGGGCATGTCGCCGCACGACGCCATCTACCAGGCCTGCCTGCTGCGCTTTCGCCCGATCATGATGACGACCATGTGCGCGTTGCTGTCCGGCCTGCCGCTGATGCTGGGCCACGGCTCGGGCTCCGAGCTGCGCCGGCCGCTGGGTTATGCCATGGTCGGCGGGCTGATACTCTCGCAGGCACTCACGCTGTTCACGACCCCGGTGGTCTACCTGTACCTGGACCGCGCCCACTATTGGTACATGAGCCGCAAGGAAGCGCGCAAGGCCCGCAAGGCGGCCAGGGCCGGGGAAGCCCCGCCGGTGGCCGGGGCGCACTGATGAATACCGTTTGAACGGAGCGACCAGAGACATCGCAACGCCATGAAGATCCTGATTGTCGAAGACGAACTGAGAACCGCGGACTACCTCTCGAAGGGTCTGACGGAGCAGGGCTGCGCGGTCGACATGGCGCACAACGGCATCGACGGCCAGCACCTGGCGCTGACGCACGACTACGACGTGATCGTGCTGGACGTGATGCTGCCGGGGCAGGACGGCTTCTCGGTGTTGCGTGCGCTGCGTGCCGTCAAGCAGACGCCGGTGATCATGCTCACCGCCCGCGACCGGGTGGAAGACCGCATCAAGGGCCTGCACGAAGGCGCGGACGACTACCTCATCAAGCCCTTTTCCTTTCTCGAACTGCTGGCGCGGCTGCAGGCGCTCAACCGGCGTGGCCGCAAGCAGGAGCCGATGCAACTGCGCATTGCCGACCTGCAGATCGACCTGCTCGCGCGCAAGGCCTTCAGGGGCAGCACGCGCATCGACCTCACGGCCAAGGAATTCGCGCTGCTCGCGGTGCTGGCGCGGCGCCAGGGCGAGATCCTGTCCAAGACCGCCATCGCCGAGCTGGTGTGGGACATGAACTTCGACAGCAACACCAACGTGGTCGAGGTGGCCATCAAGCGGCTGCGCGACAAGATCGACGTGCCCTTCAGCCCCAAGCTGCTGCACACCATCCGCGGCATGGGCTATGTGATGGAGGTGCGCGAGACCGAGAACGACGGAAAGAGCGAAGGGGAGGGCGCCGCCCTGTGAAGCGCTCGATCACCGCGCGGCTGGTCATCATGTTCGCGGTGGCGGCACTGGCCACCTTCGCGCTGATCGGCGCGGCGCTGCACGGCGTGCTGGAGCGCGAGCTTGATCGTCACCAGTACGACGAACTCAAGATCGGCCTGCGCAACATGCAGTACTCCATCGAGCGCGTGGGCACGGTGGACCGCTGGGCCCGTGTGCAGGCCAAGATGGACACGCTCACGCCCGAGGATGGCAGCGTGCGCTTCTGGGTGCTGAGCGACGACCCGCGCTTCCAGTACGGCAAGGGCCTGGCCGACATCGAACGCATGAGCCATGACCCCGACGGGCGCGGCAGCATCATCCTGCCGGGCCGCCAGGAGCCGCTGCGCACGCTGTCGATCCACATCGAACCCTTGCTGGACAGGCCGGCCGTGCGGCTGATCGTCGGCAGCGATTCGGCGCCCTATGCGCACACGCGGGAGGCTTTTCTGACCGCACTGGTGGCGCTGGGGCTGGGCGCGGTGCTGGTGGTGGCGGTGGCAGGCTACTGGATCGCGCGCGTCGGGCTGCAGCCGGTGAAGCAACTGTCGCGCGAGGCACAGGCCCTGCGGCCCAAGACGCTGTCGCAGCGCCTGCAGTCGGAGGCGCTGCCGGTCGAACTCTCTGCGCTGGCCGAAGCCTTCAACGGCGCGCTCGGGCGGCTCGAGGAGGCCTATGGCCAGCTCGAGTCGTTCAACGCCGACGTGGCCCACGAGCTGCGCACGCCGCTGGCCAACCTGATCGGCAGCACGCAGGTGGCGCTGTCGCGACAGCGCAGCGCGGGTGAGTTTCAAGAGGTGCTGCAGGCCAACCTCGAAGACCTGGAACGGGTACGTTCCATCGTCAACGACATGCTGTTCCTTGCACGTGCCGACCGTGGCGAGGTGGCCACCGGGCTGGTGCTCACGCCGGTGGCGCAAGAGGTGCGAAAGACCATCGAGTTCTTCGAGTTCGTGCTCGACGAGACCCGCACGCAGGTCAGCATCGAAGGCGACGTGCTGGCCGAGGCGCGGCTTGAGAGCGCGCTGTTCCGCCGCGCCATGTCGAACCTGCTGCAGAACGCCATCGAGCACACGAAGCCGGGCGCGGGCATCACCGTCACCTTGCGCGAAGAGACGGCCGTGACCTGGATCACCGTGTCCAACCCCGGTGCCGCCATCGACGAGCAGCACCTGCAGCATCTGTTCGACCGCTTCTACCGCGTCGATGCCGCGCGCAACGATGGCGGCGAGCACCACGGCCACGGCCTGGGGCTGGCCATCGTGAAGGCGGTGGCGAGCATGCATGGCGGGCAGGTTTGCACGTCCAGCGTGGACGGAGTGAACACCTTCGGCTTCAGCGTGTCGCGGGCCGGCTGAGCCGGCGGCCTGCAAATGGCCTGTGCCCGGTACGTTCATGGGCCATGCTGGAGAATCGCCGGTGGCATGACTCCCCTACCTCGTTCGCAAACTCCCTCCATCGGATCGACCGAAAGGCTGTCATGGCACAGCTGATGTCGCTGCTGGTGCAGAACGCGATCCTGGTGGTGTTCGCCGTGAGCTTTGCCGCCCGCCTCGGGCTGCCGGTGCCGGCTGCCGCCGTGCTGGTGGTCACAGGTGCGCTGCTGGCGGCGGGCGATGTGTCCGTGGTGGGCGTGGTGCTCGCCGCGGTGGTGGCCAACCTGCTGGGCGACGGCGCGTGGTTCTATGCCGGGCGGCGCTTCGGCTACCGCTTCATGCGGATGCTGTGCCGCATCTCGCTGTCGCCCGACTCGTGCGTGCGGCGTGGCGAATCGCTCATCACCGAATGGGGCGGCCTGTCGCTGGTGGCGGCCAAGTTCGTGCCAGGCGTGTCGGTGGTGGCGCCGCCGATGGCAGGCGCGCTGGGCATGTCGGTGCGGCGCTTCATCGGTTTCGACGTGGGCGCCGCGCTGGTCTGGACGGGGTTGTTCCTCGGCCTGGGCTGGCTCTTTCGCAACCAGATCCAGGAAGTGCTGGCCGTCATGGCACAGGCCGGCGGCATTGCCACGGCCGCGCTGGCGGTGCTGCTGGTGGTGATCCTGGCGGTGCGCTACTGGCGCCGCCGTGCCTTCCGCCGGCTCACGGGCATGCCACGCATCACCGTCGACGAGCTGCACGACCTGCTGAGCGGGGAAGAGCCGCCGCTCATCATCGATGTGCGCGGCAAGGCCGGCATACAGGTCGACCCGCGCCGCATTCCGGGCGCGCTGCCGTACACGCTCAAGGCGCTGCAGCAGCGCACCCTCGACCTGACGATCGACCCCAACCGCGACGTGGTGCTGTACTGCAACTGCCCCAACGAGGTGTCGGCCGCACAGGCTGCGCGCGTGCTGCTGGCACGCGGCGCCCGGCGCGCCTTGCCGCTGACCGGCGGGCTCGACGCCTGGGTGGCTTCGGGCCGCCCCACCAGCCTGCATTGACCGGCGCCTGCAGGAATCGGCCTGCCATGCTAAGGTGCCCGGCCCGGGTTAACCCTTGGTCTTCTTTCTCCTCTCCGGAGACCGCCGCCACCCGCTACCGAGGCCTTCCGTGCCACTTCCCGACGCTCCCTTTCCCAATGCCGCGCAAGCAGCCAAGGCCGACGAGGCTGACAAGGCGCAAGCTGCCAACGATGCCGGCCACACCGGCCTGTCCCCGGCACTGACGCTGGTCTTCGCCGTCGCCTGCGGCCTGTGCGTGGCCAACATCTACTACGCCCAGCCGCTGATCGGCCCGATCTCCGACACGCTGCAACTGCATGCGGGCCTGGCCGGCCTGATCATGACGTTGACCCAGCTCGGGTACGGCGCCGGCCTGTTGCTGCTGGTGCCGCTGGCCGATGTGGTCGAGAACCGGCGCCTGATCATCGGCGCGCTGTTCGGTGCGGTGATCGGGCTGGTGGGCATTGCGCTCTCGGGTTCGGCCGTCACCTTCCTGGCGGCGTCTTTCGTGGTGGGCGCTTGCGCCGTGGCGGCGCAGGTGCTGCTGCCCTTTGCCTCGCACCTCGCACCCGAGGCCACGCGCGGCAAGGTGGTCGGCAACATCATGGCCGGCCTGCTGGGCGGGATCATGCTGGCGCGGCCTTTCGCCAGCGTGGTGGCGGCCACCCTGGGGTGGCGCGCGGTGTTCTGGATCTCGGCCGTGTTGATGGCTTCACTCATCGCCGTGCTGTGGCGCGTGCTGCCTCAACGGCATGCGCATGCATCGGTGGGCTATGCGCGCACCATGGCTTCGCTGCCCGGCATCGTGTGGAACACGCCATTGCTGCGCCGGCGCGGCCTGTACCAGGGGATGATGTTCGCGGCCTTCCAGGCCTTCTGGACGGCCGTGCCGCTGGCGCTGGTGCACGAGTTCGGCATGGGGCAGGGCGGCATCGGCCTGTTCGCATTGGCCGGTGCGGCGGGCGCGCTGCTGGCACCTGTCGCGGGCCGGCTGGCCGACCGGGGATTGACGCGGCCTGCCACCGGCGTGGCCATCGTCGTCGCGCTGCTGTCCTTTGTGCTGGGCGCCGTGTCGATGCACTTCCATTCGCTGGCCGGGCTGGTCGCGGCGGGCATCCTGCTCGACGGCGCGGTGCAGCTTTGCCAGGTGCTCAACTTCCGCAGCCTGTTCATGCTGGCGCCCGAGTTGCGCGGCCGGCTCAACGGCCTGTTCATGACCTTCATCTTCATCTGCGCGGCAATCGCTTCGGGCATTGCGGCGGCGGTGTATGCCTTCCACGGCTGGACGGGCCTGTGCCTGCTCGGTGGCGGCTTCGTGACCGTGGCGCTGCTGTACTACGCGACTGAATTCATCGGCCGCGCGGCGCCGGCCACGGCCACTGCGGGGCGTTGAACGACAGAGGAGAAATGGCCCGCGCTTAGACTGCGCGCCATGAATTTTCTTCGCCGCTGGTGGGACCGGCAGAACGAACGCGACGCCTTCAAGAAAGGAGTGATCGCGTTCAGCAAGCACTGCGTTGCGGCCGTGAAGCACCAAGTGCCGGAAGCCACCAGGGTTCGCACCCGCGCCCTCTGGTATGGCGACCAGACTGGCGCGCGCGTCGTGTGGACCGATGGCAGCGGCCGCGAGTGGCAATGGCCTCTTTACCTCGCCTTTCACGCGTACCGGCAGACACCCGCGCAGCGCGAGGCCGTCATCGCGCGTTCGCTGCATGCCTTGCTGAACCCGCCCGACGACGAAGAGGACGAGGAAGAAGAACAGCGCGTGTCCCGCACCCCAGAGCAAGTCGCACAGCGCCTGCTGGCACTGGTCGCCGTGGTGTGGCGCGCCAACGCCAGCGAAGAGATCGCGCAGGAGGGCATCGCCTGGGCCAAGGCGCAGGGCATCACCGCGTTTCTCTCTCCCGCTGAACACAGCTTCATCTTTCACGAACAGCGTCCGCCGCAAGCTGACGTTGTGAACCTCGGCTGGCGCGCAGAGGCCATGGTGCCGATGATCTGGGCCCTTGGCGGCTTGCCCGCCATGCCGCCTTCGAACGAGCGCAGCACAAGCTGGTCGAACCCGATGCTCCGGCAGGCCATGAAATCGCCGGCCGACTTCATCGCAGGCGCCACGTTGCGTCCGGCCGTCGAAGTGGAAGCGGAAGAAAGCCGCCTGCACGACGAGCACTGGCATGTGCGCGACGCCCAGTTGCGCCGCCAACCCGTGCCCTCGGGCCTCGAAGCCGGCATCGTCATCGAGCGGCGCTACGCCCTGAGCTGGATGGTCGGCTACGGCGACAACTGGGACGACGTACCCACCGACACCTGACGCGCTCCCGGGGCGCAGATGCGCTCCCACAGCCGCCCGACCACGGCCCGCGCGTTGATCCGCGACCGGTAGGCCACGATGCTCACTTCCACGTCCCAGGCGCCATCACCCACGGGCACGAGGTCCGCGAGCCGCCCTGAAACGAAAGAGCTGTCGGGCAGCCATGCGATGCCCATGCCTTGCGACGCCAGGTCGCCGAGCACGTCGGTCATCTCGGCCTCGAAGGCGCGATAGCCGAAGAGCGGCTGGGGCGACTGTTCGATGGCCGAATCGACCACGCGTGCGAAGTAGCCGCTGGGCGAATACATGAGCAACGGCACCGGCTTGGCCGATGTGCCCGGCAGTGCGAGCCCGCCCGATTCAGCCAGCGCGCGCGACACATAGGGCCGCACCTTTTCAACGCCCAGCTCATGCCGATCGAAGCGGGTCATGTCGAGCTGGATCGGATGCGCCGCCTGGTGAAAGCCGATCAGGATGTCGGCCGAGCCCGCGTTGAACGCGGACACCGTGTCGTGCACGTTGCCCACCTCCAGGCTGCAGGTGATGCCGCCTTCTTCCGACCACTGCGGCCACCATATCGGCAGTCGCGTGCTGACCAGCGCATAGGTCGAGGCGATCCGCACATGGTTGCGCGATGGCGCATCGCTGATCTCCGCCCTGGCGTCGGCGATCTGGTTCAGCAAGCCGGTTGCGATCTTGCGAAAGCGCTCACCCGCGGGCGTGAGCCGCGTTGGAAACGCAGCCCGGTCGATCAGCTTGGCGCCCAGCCATTGCTCCAGCGCCTGGATGCGGCGGCTGAACGCGGCCTGCGACACGTTGCGCATCTCTGCCGCGCGGGTGAAGTTCTGCACTTCGGCCAGCGTCACGAAGTCCTGAAACCAACGAGTGTCCATCGCGAGATTTGCTCCTTTGCACACGCGGATTGCAAGCCGTGTGCCTATTCGTTTTGCGCATCGCCCATGCGTGCCGCGCATTGCGGCCGGATGCAAACTCGACATTGGACCGCAGGGCCGCTGCTGGTGACCATTCACGAATCCTCTCTTCACAACCTCAAGGATTCGATCATGAGCGAGCAACTTCGCGCGGCGGCCAGGCAATACATGGTTCGCTACGGCGGCGACACTTTCCCCAACCTGTTCCGCAGCGCCAGGGGCGCCATCGTGATCGACGACACCGGCCGCGAGATTCTCGACTTCACCTCCGGCCAGATGTGCGCCACCATCGGCCACAACCACCCGGCCATCGTGCGCGCGGTGCATGAAGCGGGCGAGAAGGCCTTCCACATGTTCAGCGGCATGATCCCCGAGGTCGTTGCCGAACTCGCGCAGAAGATGGCGACCGACTGGATGCCCGCGCCGCTCACCAAGTCCATCTTCGT
Source organism: Variovorax sp. PAMC26660 (assembly GCF_014302995.1). NCBI lineage: Bacteria > Pseudomonadati > Pseudomonadota > Betaproteobacteria > Burkholderiales > Comamonadaceae > Variovorax > Variovorax sp. PAMC26660. The sequence continues at coordinate 759,045 of NZ_CP060295.1, read as the reverse complement.
GAACACGGGCTCCGAGAGCAACGAGGTGGCACTTCGCATGGCGAAGATGTACACGGGCGGCTTCGAGATCCTGGCCGTGGGCGGTTCGTGGCATGGCGTGACGGGCGGCACCAGCGCCGTGTCTTTTGCGAGCGACCGCAAGGGCTACGGCGTGCATGTGCCGGGTGTCTTCGTGATGCCCGAACCCAACGCCTACCGGCCATACATCAAGGGCATGTCGGCCGAAGAGTCGGCGCTGACCTGCCTCGACCTCGGCCTGAAGATGTACGACATGGCATCGACCGGCCGCCGCGCGGCCATCATCATCGAGCCGATCATCAGCGCCGGTGGCGTGCTGGTGCCGCCCAGGTCGTACATGCAGGCACTGCGCAAGGCCGCGGACGAGCGCGGCATGCTGCTGATCTTCGACGAGGCGCAAACCGCCTTCGGCCGCATCGGCCATCGCACCGCATCGGACTTCTACGGCGTGGTGCCGGACATCATGTCCGTCTCGAAAACCATGGGCGGTGGCCTGCCATTGGCTGCGACCGTCACCAGCCCGAAGATCGAGCAGGACGTGTTCGAGAAGGGCTTCACCTTCTACACGAGCCACGTCTCCGACCCGCTGCCCGCCACGGTGGGTTTGGCCGTTCTGGAAACCATCCGCAAGGAGGGCCTGATCGAACGTGCCCGCACCACAGGCGCCTACCTGCGCGGCCAGCTGCTCGACATGCAAAAGCGCTACGAAGCCATCGGCGATGTGCGTGGCGAAGGCTTGCTGCTGGGCGTGGAATTGGTGCAGGACCGCGAATCGCGCCTGCCGTACCACGAGCTCGGCGCGCGCACGACGAAGAAGTGCTTCGAGCTGGGCCTGAGCATGAACATCCGCCGCCGGCCCGAACGCGGTTCGGTGTGGCGCATTGCGCCGCCGCTCACGGTGAGCAACGAGGAGATCGACCGCGCCACCGCCATCCTCGATCGCGCCCTGCGCGAGAGCCTCGACGAGATCGCCCGGCCCGCGCCCGTGGCCCCTGCGGCCGTTGCTGCGAATTGAGCGACACCATGACGAACCGATCATTGGTCGTCGGCGCCGTGCTGGCCCTCACGCTCGTGGGTGCCAGTGCGCAGGACAACGGCACGCTGGCCAAGACAAAGGCCGCAGGCACCATCACCATGGGCGTGCGCGAGGCATCGCCACCGCTGTCGTACTCGCTCGGCACCGCCTACGTGGGTTACCACGTCGAGCTGTGCGAGCAGATGCTGGCCAAGCTGCTCCCCGGCGTTGCCATCCGGCAGATGGCCGTGACCTCGCAGAACCGCCTGCCGCTGCTGCAGAACGGCACCATCGACATCGAGTGCGGCTCCACCACCAACAATGCCGCGCGCCAGCAGCAGGCCGCATTCGCCAACACGACCTACATCACCGAAGCGCGCTTCGCCGTGCGGGCTGCCAGCGGCATCACCTCCGTCGAGCAGCTCAAGGGAAAGACCGTGGTGACGACCACCGGCACCACGCTGGTCCAGCGGCTGCGCAAGCTCGAACAGGACAGGAGCTTCGGCATCACCGTGGTGCTGGCCAAGGACCATGCGGAGAGCTTCCTGCTGCTGGAAAGCGGCCGGGCCGATGCCTTCGCCATGGACGACAACACCCTGGCCGGCAACATCGCCAACGCCCGCAACCCGGCGGACTTCAAGATCGTGGGCAAGCCGCTGGGCATCGAGCCCATCGCCATCATGCTTCGCAAGGACGACCGCGCCTTCAAGAGCGCTGTCGACGGCTACCTTGCCGGCGCCGTGGCCTCCGGCGCGCTGGAGAAGCTGTATGCCAAGTGGTTCATGGCGCCGATCCCGCCGAAGAATGCCGTCATCAACATTCCGCTGAGCGATTCGCTCAAGGCGGCATTTCTCTCGCCGAACGACCGGCCGGCGGAGGCCTACGAAGACAGGTAGGCCGGCAAGCGGGGTGGTAGCCTTGCCCCCCGATGAACCTTCGCACCAAGATCGTTGCGCTTGCCGTGGCACCTCTGCTTGTCGCACTGGTGCTGGTGGCGTTGGCGGTGCGCCACCAGGAGCACGACCTCGCGCAGCGTGAGCGCGCGCTCATCGAGCGCAGCTATATGGCCCAGCGCCGCAGCGAGCTGCGCAGCTATGTCGACCTGGCCGTGAGCAACCTGCTCCCGCTCTACGAATCCGGCCAGGACGACGAAGCCACCCGCAACGAGGCGCTGCGCCGCCTGGCTGCGCTCAACTACGGCGACGACGGTTACTTCTTCGTCTACGACCTGGAGGGCAACTCGCTCATGCATTCGCGCCAGCCCGAGCTGGTCGGCCAGAACCTCTGGGAGCTGCGCGACTCGCGCGGCCGCTACACCATCCAGGAACTGATCAAGGGCGCGAAAGAAAACGGCGGCGGTTATGTCGAGTACGAATGGCGCAAGCCGTCGAGCGCGCAGATGGCGCCCAAGCTCGGCTACGTGACCGCCATGCCGCGCTGGAACTGGATGGTCGGCACCGGCCTGTACCTGGACGATATCGAGTCGACCATGGACACCCTCGACCGGCAGATGAATGCCAACGTCACCGCCACGCTGTTGTGGATTGCAGGCATCGCCGCGCTGTGCCTGGGCGTTGTCAGCGCGGCCGGCCTGTTGCTGAACCTGAGCGAACACCGCACGGCAGAGGCCAAACTGCGCCTGCTCGCGCGGCGCGTGGTGCAATCGCAGGAGGAAGAGCGTGGCCACCTCGCGCGCGAACTGCACGACGGCACCAGCCAGACGCTGGTGTCGGCCAAGCTGCTCATTGAATCGGCCGTCGAATCGCTCGACCGCCAGCAGCAGCCCACGCCGCCCGCACTCGGCAAGGCGCTGCAGCGGCTCAACGATTCATTGCTCGAAGTGCGCCGCATCTCGCATCGCTTGCGACCCGCACTGCTCGACACCCTGGGCCTGCCCGCCGCACTGGAGCGGCTGGCAGACGAGTTCAGGGAAGAGGGCGGCGTCGATGCATCCATCATGCGGCAGGGTGAGACCTTCGAGCTGTCGCCCGAAGTCAAGACCGCGCTCTTTCGCCTGACGCAAGAGGCGCTGACCAACGTGCGCAAGCACGCACAGGCCCGGCACGTGCACATTGCGCTGGGCTTCGACGAAGAAGAAGGTGTGCGGCTCGAAGTGAGCGACGACGGCATCGGTTTCGACATCGACGCCGTGCAACTCGACCCCAAGCGCGGCATCGGCCTGCGCAACATGCGCGAGCGCATGGAGTCCATCGGCGGGCGGCTCACCATGTGCTCGAACGAAGGCCGCACCTCCATACTGGCCGAGGTGCCCGCCCGCAACGCGAGGCCCGAAGCCACATGACAGCGACGACAGCAAAAGATGCATCGGGGCCCGCAGTGATCCGCCTGTTCCTGGTGGACGACCACCCGCTGGTGCGCGACGGCCTGCGCGCCCGGCTCAGCACCATGCCCAACCTGGAGATCGTCGGCGAGGCCGGCAGCGCCGCCGAAGCGCTTGCGCTGGTAGGCACCGTGCAACCCGACCTGCTGTTGATGGATGTGGGCATGAAAGACATGAACGGCATCGACCTTGCGCAGTTGCTGCTGCAACGCCAGCCCGCGCCGCACATCGTGATGCTCAGCATGTACGACAACCCCGAGTACGTGCAGAAGGCCCTGCAGGTGGGCGCGCGCGGCTATGTGCTGAAAGACGCGCCGGCGGCAGAGATCGTCGCCGCCATCGAGGCCGTGTCGGCCGGCGGCACCTTCCTGAGCCCGGCGGTGTCGAAGAAGCTGTTTCGCAACCAGGCGCCGAGGCCGCTGCTCACGCCGCGCGAGAGCGAGATCCTCACCGCGCTGGGCCGGGGTGAATCGAGCAAGCAGATTGCGCGCGACCTGGACCTGAGCGTGCGCACGGTGGAGGCACATCGGCAGAGCATCAAGCGGCGGCTGGGGATCGAAGGGCAGGCTGAACTCATCAAGTATGCGGTGGAGCATGCGCGGGAGTTCGGGCGGCGCTGAGTTGATTGCTATGCTGTTCTTCTAGCCATGGCCGCCAGGGCTTGTGCAGCGTTACAGCCTGCTTCATCGAGAGAACTTCATCTTGCAAGCTGGAGATGCCTCCTATGCCCAACGCTTGGCGGCAACGTTGAGCGACTGCTCTTCGCTGAAGCGGATGGCGGATTTGGGGTGCAATCTATGTCGGCTTCGGGCGGCTGCCACAGAGGAACGCTGCAACGTTCTGCGCCAAGACGGGGTCGGCAGACCGTACCGCCAAAGTCGAAGGCTCGTCGGCGATTGGGTCAACAGAGACGAGCTGCCCTGGCTCGCCCCGAAGACAAAGCGTCAGTTCGGTCCATTCCTCGTCGTCCGGTGTTCGACTGTTCCCGTCAGAGTCGATGTTGCAGCCGGCTCCCCACAGATGTGCCGCGAGTTTCCAGTACGCAGGACGACGCCCGGCCACGCGGATGTGCACGACGTGCATTGGGGATGATGGTTTTGAGGTCATGTCGCCAAGGTCCGGTTGTGGCGGCGCCCTGTCATTCAGACACAGCCGGAGGCAATGGAGCCTCCTTGTAGAGCCGAAGGAATTTGAACATCTTTGGCCATTCATCCCGAGGCTTGAAGACAATCGCCACCTCTCGATTCTCAAGTGCAGATTCAGTCAAAACCAGATGATCAGCAACCTGTTTGGCGTTTTCGAACTCTTTGGCATTCGCCTTACAGACAGCCTTGAAAAAAGGGCCTGAAAGCCACTTCTGTGTTTCTGGCTCGTTCTGAAACTTGAGATAACCAGCCAAGGATGCATGAGCCACGGCGACCATAGCGAAGCCTAGCGGGATGTCGTCTCGGACAAGGATGTACATCTTCATCTGTCTATTCACGCCGCAAGCGTATTGCTCCTCAGGTTGGGGTTCGAGCTCTGTTGCAATCAGCCGCGACGCTCGATGACCGGTTCTGGCCGCCCGCCGCCTGTTGTTCGTGTCACGCAGTTTGAACAACCTCCAGTTCATCGGCAAGAAAGTCACCCAACCAGACCGTCGTACCGTTGCCGTCGCTGCTCTCAACGACGTACCGGTCGGCAACGCCAGGCGCAGCTAGGACATCGAGCAAGGTTCCCATGTCTCCAACGGCGGGAGCCCGTTGATTCACTCCCCAGCCGTCATAGTCATCAGCTTGTCCGACCAACCTCAGAACACGCACGACGACGTAAGGGTTGAGAGTTTTGTCCATAACTTACATGTCTGGCGGCGACACAAACAGCCGGTTCTGGCCGCAACTTGCCACGCTCTTCATAGTCTCCATGCCATGTGAGAAATCACACCGCCTAATGCCAACCATGGCCAGAGCGAGAGAGGCCAGTTGCCACTGACAACATGCCCTTCATGGAGGGTGGTGCCATCCACCTCGACCTTGATTGGAAAGGAACGGAAGCTGGCATGTCCCCAGGACAAGGTGACTTGGTGATGGATACCCTTATGCTCGAATTCGGCCGAATGCGAGCCGGTTAGCTTGAACACGCCACCGGTCCTGAGCAAGCACTTCCCGTCAAGAAACACATCGATGGACGCGGCCTGCCACAGCTTTCGTGGAAGGAGCGTCGAAGTCACGGCGAATTTGGAGCCATTCCATTCGAGTTCTAATTTTGGCATCGCTTTGAATTTTCTTGCCGGCGGCGTTCACATGCGACGTCTGCTCCTGGTCGACTGGAGCCAAAACTTGGCACAGAGAACCTGATAGCCGACCGCCCACGGCATCGCGCTCGTATGAACGCCCGCTAGCTTTGGGGTGGAGCAGAGAAGACCTTGACCACCTCGTACATACCGGGGTCGAACTTCGCTATGGCGAGTGCTTGGTCAAGGAATGGTGACGCGACCGGATTTGAACGCATCGCTTGGTAATGCTCGGCGCTTTCCCACTGCGCGTACATCGTGACTTTTGTACCGTCGACACTGCGATGAAGAGCTGCGGAGACGAAGCCCGGTACGTTGCGGACGGACGTGTCCGTGGCGCGTGCTAGTAGCGTGAGGAGCTCCGATTGATTCGCAGGCTCGACGGTGAAGACGTTGATGAGGGTGACGAATCCTGTTTTCTCGGCAATTGTGGTCATGTGAATTTGCTCCGGACTTTGGGAGGGGAGTATGGCTCGACGCGCCACTTTTTGAGGGCGGTCGGCAACGCCTGCTTTTGGCCGTCTGTAGTCGGACGCGTCCTCGTCGAGCAGGGGCCCGATCCGTTCATTCCGTCCGACAGAATTCAGTGAGATGTGCCAGGAATGCGCACCCCGCTTGCCAGAATTCGTGCCCTAGCAAACCACGAACTTGCAAATCTCGCTCGAATACTCCCGGAGAAACGCACGCTTGTCGGGTAGTGGCTCCGTTGCGTGTGGCGGGGGAATGTCCATAAATGAGAAATGGCCGGCCCCTTCTGTGACGCGGACATCCACAGTGCTCCAATCGCGCATGGCATGCGCCAGCCATTCGGTTTGGGCCGGAGGTGTGATGCTATCCGCCGAACCCACCCATGCCAAAACTGGGATTCGCACCGCATCAAGTGCTGCCGGAGCCTGGAAGAAGCCGGTTGGTGGTGCCAAGAGCGCTAGACGAGCCAAGCGGTCGTCTGGTGCGATGCTGACGCGCCGGCCCGGCCCTAGCCACATTTGAGCTCCCGCCATGGCGACGAGGGTCGCTGCACCAATTGAATGCCCCACTCCTATTGCCTTTGCAGAGGGCTCAACGAATGCGTCGAGTGCGAGGGAGAGGCGTCTTGCCCGTAGGGTCAGCTCGTCCTCTCTGGGCGTCGTCGAAGCAAGCCGCTCGAAATGCGGTGCAACAACCGCGCAACCGGCCGCAGCCAAGGCGTTCAGGAGCGTTGAGAGACGTTCTGGTTGACCACCCGATCCCACGGCGAAAAGCACCACCGGAGAACCTGCGGCGGCTTCGTGCACCGAGACCTCGAATGAGTCAACTCCGTCTTGCAGTGTCTGCATCAGCATTGAAAATTATTCCTCGTGGCAGGTGGTTTCGATAGGGATTTGTGCCATGCATTGGCCGTCAAGCACCTGGCGGATTCTGTCCGAATGCTTAGGATCCGTTCCTCGCCGCATCTGCCTGACCGACGACCGGCTGCTTCGGAGGTCCACTTGAGCGAACAGATCGACAGGCTTCTGAAAGAGGTCTCCGCCTCGCAGGTGGACTGGCGAGATACCTTGATGGGAGCAGGTCTCGCGGGAAACGACTGGCCCTTGGTTGCCCAAAGATTGGGCTTTGAGATCGCCTAGACGATGGGCCGCGCCTGACGATGGCTTCCATAGAGCGGCTCGATGAGATCGCTCCGGACGCGACGTCAAGAAATATCGGTCGAGCGCGTCAGCCCTTCATGTCTTGTCAGGCTCGCTTGCATCGCATCGAGCTTTGCTCGTACGACCCCGAGCGCGTCGCTGCCGATCAGCAGGTGCTCCGGCGGCTCCGGCATGTCCACCAGAGTGAGGATCGCCGCAGCGGCCTTGTCCGGATCGCCTGGCTGCTTGCCGCTCTTGTCCACGCGCGATTGCCGAACTGGATCGAACAGGCTGTCGTAGTCGCTGATGGAGCGCGCGCTGCGCACCATCGAACGGCCCGCCCAGTCTGTCCTGAAAGATCCGGGGGCGACAGCCGTGACTGCGATGCCGAGGCCTTTCACCTCTTTTGCCAAGGTCTCGGAGATTCCTTCGAGGGCGAACTTGCTGCCGCAGTAGTAGCTGATGCCGGGCATCGTGATGTAGCCACCCATCGACGTGATGTTGACGATGTGGCCGCGCCGGCGCTGACGCATGAACGGCAGGAACGCCTTGATGACTGCGACCGCGCCAAAAACGTTGACGTCGAACTGGCGACGCATGTCATCGAGCGACGATTCCTCCAGGATGCCCTCATGGCCGTACCCCGCGTTGTTGATCACCACGTCCACCGGCCCGATCTCCGCCTCGACGGCGGCGGCGAGTGGCGCAACGGCGTCGAACTGTGTCACGTCGAGCAGCCTGACATGGGCCTCTGCGTGAAATTGCCCTTTGAATTCGGTCGCCGCTTGCTCGGTACGAACGGTTCCGACGACCCGGTGGCCGGCCCGCAGCGCGGCGTTCGCAATGGCGCGGCCGAAGCCGCTGCTGACGCCCGTGATGAAGAAAGTCTTGCTGTTTTTCATGCGTCGATTCTGGAATCGAGAGGACGTTGAAGCCAGTCGCAATCCTATGAGTTGCTTGCCTATTGCTATGAGCACCGTCCAACACCAGGTCACTTTTTGTTCGAATTGATGCACAGTAGGCTGAATGAGCAAGTCGCACGCATCCACCATCGACCGCGTTCGCAAGTCCCGCCAGGAGCGCCAGGCCCGCATGGTGGCGCTCTTGAAGCGACTCGCACCTCAAGAGGGCTACACGCTGACGGCGCTGCCGGACGTGCGTTTCCTGCGCTCTGATCGTCCATTGGCCTCGACCCCCGTGCTCTACGAACCCGGCATCGTCATCGTCTGCCAGGGACGCAAGCGCGGCCTCTGGGCCCATCAGGTCTACCTCTACGATGCCCAGCATTACCTTGCGGTGTCCGTGCCGGTGCCGTTCACCATGGAGACCGACGCCAGCGCCGACGAGCCTCTGCTCGCGATCTACTTCAGCCTGGATATCCCCGTTCTCGCCGACCTTGCGCTGCAGCTCGATGAACTTACCGAGAGTGAGAGCGCACGGGCCGCACCGGTGGGCATGTTCTCCACACCGATGGACGACGCGCTGGCCCAGACCGTCCTCCGGTTTCTTGAAGCCATGAGCTCGCCCGTAGAGGCGGTGTTGCTCGGGCCAGCGATCGTGCGCGAGATCTACTTTCGGGTACTCAGCACAGAGCAGGGTGGGTCGATGCGCGCGGCGCTCGCCAGCCAGGGTCAGTTCGGAAAGATCGCCAAGGCCGTGCGGCGCATCCACACCACCTACAGCGACCGCCTCACCGTCGAGCGCCTGGCCCGCGAGGCGGGCATGAGCATCCCTACGTTTCACACTCACTTTCGTGCCGTCACCCAGAGTTCCCCGATGCAGTACCTCAAGTCGGTACGCCTTCATCAAGCGCGCCTGCTGATGCTGAGAAACGGGAAGACGGCGTCCGCGGCGAGCATCGAGGTGGGCTATGAAAGCGCGTCGCAGTTCAGTCGTGAGTTCAAGCGCTTCTTCGGGCTCAGTCCGGGCGATGAGGTTGCGCGCCTGAAGTCGAGCTTCGCGATGCCTCCTTTGCCGGGTCAGCAGGGATGGGTGACGTCGCATTGATCGATTGATTGCCTGACGAGGCCGGATTCGCGCGGTGCGGCCGTTTGCCGTCGAACGACAGGCACGCGTTGGAATGGCCTCGCCTGATACCCTTCAAGCCGCATCCATGAACGCCCAATCCCTATGCCTGATCTTCCCCACAGCCCCGCCGCCGACCGCAACAAGCAGCCCATCCTCGATGCATTGACCGGCATCCTCGGCGAGAGCGGCACCGCGCTGGAGATTGCATCCGGAACAGGTCAGCACGCCGCTTGGTTCGCAGCGGCAATGCCTGCCTGGATCTGGCAGCCCACCGACGCGGATGCCCGCATGCTCCCTGCGCTCGCAAGGCGGGTCGCAGACGCTGCGCTGTCTAATCTGCGCCCGCCGCTCCTGCTCGACGTGATGGCCCCTGAATGGCCGTCGCATGGTTCCGAGTTCGCGGACAAGGAGGAGAAGTTCGACGCCATCTACTGCGCCAACATGCTGCACATCGCGCCGTGGCCCGCATGCGCCGCCCTGATGCAAGGGGCCGCGCGGCATCTGCTTCCTGGCGGGTTGCTGATCACGTACGGGCCTTACTTCGAAGAAGAAGGCCCACCGGTGCCAAGCAACCGGGCGTTCGATGAAGACTTGCGCGCTCGAAACCCCGCCTGGGGCATCCGTCGCCTGGAAGATGTAGTGGCGCAGGCGAGGCGAGCAGGCCTTGCGTTGCGCGAGCGGCATGCGATGCCAGCGAACAACCTGCTGCTGGTCTTCGGCCGCGACTAAGGTCAGTGCTGCGGCACCGCCGCAGTCAGCAGCGCAAGCGCCTTGTTCAGCGTCGAGGTTGCGAACGGCGCTCCCTTGGAATAACCGATCCGCACCACGATGAGGTCGTGCGACGGAATCACGACCACGAACTGCCCGTCGGCGCCGAGCATGTAGTAGGCCGACGTCGGCGCAGCCAGCCCACCCATCCCGTTGATCCAGAAAAAGCCGCCATAGATCGGGCGCTTGTCCGCAGCCCATGCCGGCGCCACGCTGCTCACGAATTTGACAAAGCCCTCGGGAAGGATGCGCTCGCCATTCCACACGCCGTCCTGCAGGTAGAGATTGCCCAGGCGGGCCCAGTCGCGCGCCGACATGAAGTCATAGCCTTGCGTGAGGAAGTTGCCGTACGGGTCGGTCTCGATCACCATGGAGCGAATGCCGATCTTGTCGAAGAGCGCGCGCTGCGGAAACGAGAGGTACTGCTCACCGCGTTTTTCCACCGCGAGGCGCACGAGGTAGTTGGCCAGCACCGGATCGGTGTTGCGGTAGCGGCCCACAGCGCCGGGCGGCCATTGCTGCGGCCGGGTGGCTGCGTAGTTGAACGCGTTGATGCGGCCCGTGTAGAAGTAGATGTGATCGGGGTAGGTGCCGTTGGGATCGAAGTCCGGATCGTCGGGCGCCTTGATGCGCAGCCCGCTGGACATCTGCATGATGTCCGAGATCTTGATCTTCTGGCGGCCATCGCCGGCACCTTGCCATTCAGGGATGGGCGCCTGCTGGTCGAGCGTGTAGACGCCCTGCTTCATCAGGATGCCCATCATCGTGGCCGTGACGCTCTTGCCCATCGACCATGATTCGAGCGGCGTCGTCGCGCCGATGCCGTTCATGTAGCGCTCGCCGACGATGCGGCCCTTGTGCGTGACCACGAAGGCCGATGTGTAGGCCTCCGGCACGCTGAACGCGGCGTCGACGGCCTGGGTGATCTTGGTCATGTCGACGCCGGCCGGCGGCGGGTCGCTCGGCAGCACGTCGCCCATCGGCCAGGGCTGGGTGGCGGGGTCGGGCAGGGTGCTCTTGATGTCGACGGGCGTGAAGAGCACGTCGTCCTTGCCGGCCGGCAGCGTGATGCAGCCTTGCGAGCCGAAGTAGCGCGCCACCAGCGTCGGGCCGTTGGGGATCGTGATGCGTACTTCCTTCTTGGCACGGTCGACCACGGGTTTGCCCACGTTCTGGCGCTGGGCGTATGGTCCGACGAAGTAGCCGAGGCTTTCGGCAGCAACGTCGGGGTCGATACCGGTGATGAACACGGCGGAACACATGGTCTTGGCAAAGCCGGAGGTGTTGTGCTCCAGCACGTTGCCGGGCGGCGGCACGTAGGGCGTATCGAGTTCGAGGGCACGGGCCCGTGCGATGAGGGCATCGCGTGCCGGCAATTGCGCCGTGGTGGTGGGCGCGGGCGCTCCGCCGGTGCCAGTACCGGCGCCTATGCCGATCCCGATGCCTCCACCACCACCTCCACCGCCGCCCCCTCCGCAGGAGGCCAGCACTGCCGTCAGGCACAGCGCGGCGGCGGCTGTCGTGAGTGAACTGCGGATTGAGCACTTCATGGGCGGTCCTTGCGATAAGCGGTTGCGGTCGCGAACTTCAACACCGGCGGGATTGTGGGCGAAGACCGCGCCGATGCCCAGCTTTCTTAAGAAATCAGAAGAGCTTCATACCCGGACAAGTCTGCCGTTCAACATACTGCTGCTCCCATCCGTGCTTGGCCATGCAGGCGTCGAACTTCGGCTTCCAGCAGGCCTCGGGCGAGACGATGGCTTGCGCATGGTTGGAGTAACGGGCGCCGGGCGCTTTTTCGCAGGCATCGAAGAGCGACGCGAGTTCCTTCGTGCAGGCCGTGTCCGCGTTTTCCTGGCTTTCCGCGAACAGCGAGGTCTTGACCCATTGCTGCTGCGAGCTTGTCATGGCGGGGCCCCAGAAGCAGCATCCCGTCATCGTCGCGGTCAGCGCGAGGAGGGCGGCGGCCCTGACCCATGGTGTGGTGTTGAGCATTTTTCGAGTTGTCGTGTTCGGGGTTGGCACAGGTTCGAGCAAGGGCGTGAGGCGGCATTGTGGCCGCCATCTCGCGCCCGGCACAGCTCGCCTCAAGCGCGGCTGTCGACTCGCGAATGCGCCCCGGCGCTTCTCGGTGAAAATCGCCAGCCGCGAGCACCAACGCAACAACACCCCCGCCCATCCCATGTTTCCCGATCGCGTTCTGACAGAACGCCTGCTGCTGCCCCCAGCACCGCCGATGCTCGCGCCCGGCATCGTCCACAGCAATTTCAGCGTGCAGGGCGATGCGCGTCAGAGCCTGCTGGCGTGGCAGGAGCGAATGAGCCCTGTCTACGACATACGCCCGGTGTCGAATCGCGGCGAGGAAAGCTTCGATGCTTCGCTTTCCCGCTACTCCATCGACGATCTGACTTTCTTCGAGATCCACACCAGCCCCAATGTGGCCGAGCGGTCGCTGGGCCGTGTGTCTACGGAAAGCGTTCGCGACATTTCGTTCAGCCTGTTCCTGGAAGGCGAGCCTTCTCATTTCAAGGGCCGCAGGCATCAGCCGGATACGCAGCACACGCCGTCCGTTCCAAGCATCCTGGCGCTGGACATGGACCAGCCTTGCACCATCCGGAGTTTCCATGGCCGGATGCTGCTGTTCTTCGTGCCGCGCGCGCTGGTGGAAAACGCCTTTCCTGATGCAGCCTCGCTGCATGGGCGACGGGTTCATGCCGTCACGCCATTGATGCGCATGCTGGTCGCGCATCTCGTCGCGCTCAATCAGCAGATCGTGGGCCTGAGCAGAGACGACGCGGGCGAAGCCTTCCGCACCGCGATTCAGTTGCTGGCTGCGGTTTTCAGCCGGGAGGCGGGTCTTTCCGGCAACGCCCGCGCGGCCGTGCGAGCCGCTGTCTACGGGCAGGTGCGGCGCCATGTCGAGGCCCATCTGCACGACCCCGATCTGTCTCCCGACAGCGTGCTGCAGTCGCTGCACCTGTCGCGTGCCACCGTGTACCGCCTGTTCGAGCACGAAGGTGGACTGGCCGCCTACATTCGCGCCCGCAGGCTGCGAACGGCGGCCGATGAACTGGTGCGCTTTCCGCATGTGGCGGTGCAGGACATTGCATCGGGGCTGGGGTTCAACAATGCATCGAGCTTCACGCGTGCGTTTCGTCGTGCCTATGACATCGCGCCGCAGGAACTGCATGAATATGCGCCGTTGATCCAACGCGACCGCTCGAAACCGGATCTGCATTCGTCCTGGCGCAGGCCGGCTTTCAGGTAGAGGCAGCGCCGGCTTGATCGGGCGAAGACCCGGCCATCGATCACGATGTTTCAGTTTTGAAACGCCTGCGTGCCTCGATACGGGCTCCGGGGCGTTTAAATTCGGTGCCGGTGCGCTTGCGCGTGAACCGAACCCTCCCAACCCTTCCATTGAAGAAAGAACCCCTCGTTTTGAACAAGACCGAACTCATCGCCGCCATCGCCACGGACACGAACCTCAGCAAGGCCGACGCAGCCCGCGCGCTCGACTCCGCCATCGAAAACCTGTCGGGCGCCCTGGCGCGTGGCGAAACGGTGCAACTGATCGGCTTCGGCACCTTCACGGTGGCGAGCCGCCCCGAGCGCTCGGGCCGCAACCCGTCGACCGGCGAGCCGATGACCATCAAGGCCAGCAAGGCGCCCAAGTTCGCCGCCGGCAAGGCGCTGAAGGACGCGGTCAACGTCGCCTGACGGCTCTTCAGGCGGCATCCGCATCGCGTTGCCTGTCATGCTTTTGCGCGGATCAACTGCGCAAGCAGGGTCAGCACGGCGAACACGAGGATGACCGCCACGCCCGCATACAGCATCGACAGCTGTGTGCCGGGCAAGATCGCTGCGGTGACCACCGCGAGGCCGCAGGCCCCGCCCACCTGCAGCGAGCTGTTGAGCAGGCCGGCGGCGAGCCCTTGCTCTTCGTCGGCCACGCCGCTGGTGCCGGCCACCATCAGCGCCGAGATGCTCAGGGCAAAGCCCACACCCCACAACACCGACGCGGGCAGCAGCACGCCCCACAGGTCCGGCTCCGGGCCGATGCGCAGCATCAGCAGGTAGCAGGGCACGAAGGCCGCGAGCCCGACCAGCAGCACGCGGTTGACGCCGAACCTGCCGATGAGCGCGCCGATCTTCGGCCCGATGACGACCACCATCAACCCCGCAGGCAACAGCACCAGCGCCATCTGCCACGGCGTCCAGCCGTGCAGGTTCTGCAGGTACAACGCAATCAGGAACTGAAAGCCCATCGCGCCGCCGTACAGCAATGCGGCACTGACGTTGGCGGCCACCAGGCCCCGGTTGCGAAAGATGCTCAACCGGATCAGCGGCTGCTTCGCGTTGCGCTCGATGACAACGAAGCCCACGAGCAACAGCACGGACAGGGCGAAGCCGCCGAGGGTCCGCAGCGATACCCAGCCCGCCTCTTCTGCAGAGACCACAGTGAAGACCAACAGCAACGTCCCCGCAACCAGCGTCAGCGCACCGCCGATGTCGAGCCGCAGCCGTTCGGTGCGCGGCGGGTCCGGTGGCAGAAACCGCAGGGCGGCCAACAGCAGCAGCACGGCCACCGGGATCGGCAGGATGAAGATGTAGCGCCAGTTCATCGCCGCGAGCAGGCCGCCGATCAACAACCCTGAGGAGTAGCCCGACGCCTCGAAGAGATTGAAGATGCCGAAAGCCTTGTTGCGATACGGTCCTTCGGCAAAGCTGGTGGCCAGCAACGACATGGCGGCCGGTCCGGTGAAGCCTGCGGTCATGCCCTTGATGAAGCGCGAGACGATGAGCAGGAACGCGTCGTCGGCGAACACGCCGAACACCGACACCAGCGCGAACACGGCCAGTCCGATCACCAGCACGCGCCGCCGGCCGAACAGATCGGCGCATCGCCCGCCGAGCAACAGGAAGCTGCCGAACGCCAGGATGTAGGCGCCGACAAACCACTGCGCGGTGCCCGCGCTGATGCCGAACTCGTGCTGTATCTCGGGTATGGCGACGGCAATCATCGAGATGTCGAGCCCGTCCAGCAGAATCACGCCGCTGAAGATGAGCAGCGCGACCCACAGGCGCGCGGGCCAATGCAGGGAATCTCCATCAGGGTCCAGGGGGCCGCCCAAGGTCCCGCCGGCCGTGCGCTCTTCGCACGGGGTCGAGCAAGCCGACATTTATATTCACTCCATCGTTGTCAATTCGCACGATCATTCCCGGGGGAGCGGGCGTTGGGAAACGAGTAGTTCTCGACGAACCATCAAATGGAGCTTGAAGATCGATGAACCGCATGCTGCCGGGAACGCGCGCACTCCGGACCTTCGAGGCGGCCGCGCGGCACCTGAACTTCACGCGCGCGGCCGACGAGGTCGGGCTGACGCCAGCGGCGGTCAGCTACCAGATCAAGGAGATCGAAGACCAACTGGGCGTGGTGCTGTTCACGCGCACCAGCCGCACGATCCAGCTCACGCCGGCCGGCGCCGTGATGTTCGAGACAACGGCCGATGCGCTCGACACCCTGCAGCGCGCCGCCGGCCGCGCCCGGCGCATGACGCGCAGCGCCGCGCATCTGCGCATTTCGCTGAGCGCAAGGTTCGCGACCAACTGGCTGCTGCCCAGGCTTGCCCGGTTCCGCGCCGAGAACCCGGGCCTGGAGCTGAGCTTCGACATCAGCGACGAGCTTCGCAGCTTCGACATGGACGACATCGATGTCGCGATCCGCTTTGGCACCGGTAGCCATGAACACGCACGATCCGATCGATTGTTCGACACGGTGATCGTGCCGGTCTGCAGCCCGAAGCTGCTCGAAACCGGACCCCGGCTGCAGGAGCCACAGGACCTGTTGCAGCACACGCTGTGCTACGTGGACTGGAAGACCGAGGGCATGATCTGGCCCAACTGGCGCATGTGGATGGCCGCGGCCGGCATCGCTGATTTCGACGACAGCCGGTGCGTGGCGTTCTCCGATTCAGGCTTCGTGGTGCAGGCGGTCATCGAAAGCGGTGCCGTGGGTCTGGCCGACCTGGACATGATCGCCACCGATCTTGCGCAGGGCCGGCTGGTGAGGCTGTTCGACATCGGCGTGAGCGTGGCGCGGCCTTACGCCTACCACCTTGTCTGTCCGGAGGGCAGCAGCGAAGATCCGCGTGTGCTCGCGTTTCGCGAGTGGATGCTCAAGGAGGCGGCGCAGTCGTAGACTCCGGCGGTGCGCCGCCCGATGTGCGTGGAAGGCCGATCTTCTGCCATCGGGTCGAGCCCATCAACAACGGAGACCGTCGTCCATGTCGCCCGAAGCTCCTCTCAGCATCAGCCAGATCGTCGTCCAGGTCTGCTTGTTCTTGGTGGCTGCCATCGCCATCTTCGGCGGCAGCCTCCAGATGTACCTGGGCCAGCCTGAAACCTCGCCGCGCTACGACAACGTGCACAGGTTCATGGCGGGGGTCTATCTGTCCACGGGGCTCATCTGTCTCTGGGCCGCGTTCACGGTTCGCCAGCAGGGCGTTCTCATCTATCTCCTGGCGCTCGGCGTGTTGCTTGCTGGTTGTGGGCGCCTGTTGTCCATCAGCAAAGTGGGCCTTCCCGAGCCGGCGGCCGTCTGGCTCGGCTATCTGATCCCCGAGCTTCTCATTCCTTTTGTCATGGCCGGGGCTCACTACGTGGGTCACTAGGGTGAATCGACATTCAAACGGGGCCGCGTTGGCCCGCTTTGCACCCGGCATTCGTCCTTCGCGGCCCCGTTTGAATGTCGACTCACCCTAGCAGGCAGTGCCGTCGCGCTAGAGTCGGCCCACGACCACAAGACCCGTCACGCCACATGTCCCTGCTTCAGCTTCTTCGATGGCTCCCGATCGGGGCCTGCCTTCTGGTGCTGGGCTGCGCGAGTCCGCCGGGACCGCCATCGTCATCGTCCGCACCCGTCATGTCTTCGCTGACGCCCGATCAGTCGAACGGCATCGCGATCCATGCGCTGGGTCTGGTCGGCACGCCGTACCGCTATGGCGGCAACACGCCGGAGGGCGGTTTCGATTGCAGCGGGCTCATCGGCTATGTATACCGCAGCAGCGTGGGGCAGGTGCCGCCGCGCACGGTGGCGCGAATGGCGGGCTTCGGCCGTCCGGTGGCGATGTCCGAGATCCGCACCGGCGACCTGGTGCTCTTCGGTCCGTCCACGCCATCGCATGCGGGCATCTATGTTGGGGGCGGGCGTTTCGTGCATGCGCCGTCGACCGGTGGCGAGGTGCGACTCGATCGGCTGGATGGCGTGTACTGGTCGCGGCAGGCGATGCAGGCGCGCCGGCCCTGAGTCCTCAGTCTTCGAGGTCGCGCTGCTTCCTTTGGCGCCAGGCACGGTGTTCATCGCTGACGCGCGCCGGCCTGCATGTCGTTCGCGCGGCTGTGGCTTCGCTGCGCCTCAAGGGTTGCCAGTCGCTCGGGTTCTCGGCCTGAGACAGGCTCAGCCACTCCGCGCCGCAGTGACTGCATGAGGCCACGAGCGCGTCGCGCCCACCGTGGCGTCCGATGAGGGTCTGGTCACCGAGCGTGGGCGTGCCGCAGCACGACCAGAACAGCGTCATGTCCGGCCGCGCCTGGGTCTGCCTGACCCAGGCGGCGGCGCGATACCAGAGCGTTGCGTTCAACACCATGTCACGCCCTGCCCGAACGGCTGCGCGGTGCGTCGAGCCTGCGAATGCGCACCCATGTTTCAGCCGAGACGATCCACACGGCCGCGATGACGACCAACCACACGAAGTCCATTGCTCACTCGTTGCCTTGCGAAGCATCGAGTGTCCGAAGACGCGCATAAAAACGGCGTCGAATGTTCACGCGAGCGCGTAAACAAGACATAAAGAGAAGGTGCTCAGGCGCGCGGCGACTGCACGTGCTCGGGCCGCACACCCAGCCCGACCGCGCGCGCGGGCAGCCTGCGCAGCAAGGGCCAGCGCGACAGCAGCCGCAGCGGCCATGGCACATGCCCTGCCGCGCCCGAAACCTTGCCGTCGAGCACGGGCATCAGCACACGGTCTTGCGCCATGCGCTGGGCGGCCTGTGTCACACGCACCGGCCATTCCCTGCGGCGTTGCAGTTGAGGCAGCAGGTTGTCGATCTGCTTGTCGGTCGCGCTGCCGGCCAGCG
Organism: Variovorax sp. PAMC26660; assembly: GCF_014302995.1. Classification (NCBI taxonomy): domain Bacteria; kingdom Pseudomonadati; phylum Pseudomonadota; class Betaproteobacteria; order Burkholderiales; family Comamonadaceae; genus Variovorax; species Variovorax sp. PAMC26660. The sequence continues at coordinate 740,860 of NZ_CP060295.1, read as the reverse complement.
GCAATGCCAGCAGGTTGGCGGCGGCCACGGCGTCCTGCACGGCGAGGTTGATGCCCACGCCACCCACCGGCGACATGGCGTGTGCGGCATCGCCGATGCACAGCAGGCCGGGGCATGACCACGACTCGAGCCGGTCGACCGTCACTTCGAGCAGCTTCACCGCGTCCCAGTCGGGCAGGGCCGACGGCAGCCGGGCCGCAAGAAAAGGCGCGACCTTGGCGATCTCGGCGTGAAACGCGGCGATGCCCCTGGCCTGCAATGCGGCGTGGCCGCCTTTGGGGATCACGAAGGCGCACTGCCAATAGTCGCCACGGTTCAGGGTCACCAGGAGATGCCCGCCGGCGATGTGGCCGGCGGTGGCTTCGGGGTCGCCGGGTGCCTTGGGAATGCGCATCCACAAGACGTCGATGGGCGCGCCGTAGCTGATGTGCGGCAGTGCAGCGGCATCGCGCAGCGTGGAGTGGCGGCCATCGGCCGCCACCACCAGCGAGGCGTGCAGTTCGATGTCCTGCGGCTGGCCGGCCCGGCTGCCGCGCCGTACTTTCACGCCGTTGACGCGGCCTTTGTCCTGCAGCAGGCCGATGGCCTCGGCATCGGTCCACAGCTCGAAGCCCGGATAGCGCCGGGCCTCGTCGCACATGAAATCCAGGAACTCCCATTGCGGCATCAGCACCAGGAATTTGCTGTGCGAAGGCAGGTGCGAAAAATCGGCCACGGGAAGGTCCCGGCCTTCGAAGGTCACGCGCAGTTCTTCGATGCGGTCATGCGGGCGCTGCAAAAATGCGTCGAGCAGGCCCAACTCATGCAGGATCTCCAGCGTCGATGGATGGACGGTGTCGCCGCGAAAGTCACGCAGAAAGTCGGTGTGCTTCTCCAGCACCACGACGGGCACGCCGGCCCGCGCAAGCAGCAGGCCCAGCACCATGCCGGCCGGACCGCCGCCCGCGATGCAGCAGCGCGGTGGCGCGGCGGCCGGGGGAGTGGCGGAAGGTATGTCCATGGCTTCGATCTTTCTGTACCGTCGATGGCAGGGCGTATGTTGCAGTCTGGTCCGGTTCGTGCGTGTAGGCCCGCAGGCATAGCACTGCTGCGTGGCAGGCTGATTGTTCGGGTTTTCCATTACGCAATGCCACGCAGGCCGCCCACGCGGTCCGACGGATGCGCCAACACCCCGCGCCGGCAAGACTCCTCGCTCCAATATTGAGGAGACATCCGCATGCACAGCATCCGACGCCATCTGGTGTGGCTGGTCGTGGCCGTGGTCGGCGCATTCGCGCTCGGCACCGTGGCCCTGACCCGAGGTGAAAGCGTCAACGCCCTGTGGGTGGTGGCCGCCGCGATCTGCACCTACCTGATCGCCTACCGCTACTACAGCCTCTTCATCGCCGACAAGGTGCTGGGCCTGGATGGCAACCGCAAGACGCCGGCACATCGCCACAACGACGGCCTGGACTACGTGCCGACCGACAAGAACGTGCTGTTCGGCCACCACTTCGCGGCCATCGCGGGTGCGGGTCCGCTGGTGGGCCCGGTGCTGGCCGCGCAGATGGGCTACCTGCCCGGCCTGCTGTGGATCCTGGCGGGCGTGGTGTTCGCCGGTGCGGTGCAGGACTTCATCATTCTGTTCATCTCGACGCGGCGCGACGGCCGCTCGCTGGGCGACCTCGTCAAGCAGGAGATGGGCGTGGTGCCCGGCATGATCGCGCTGTTCGGCACCTTCATGATCATGATCATCATCCTGGCGGTGCTGGCGCTGATCGTGGTCAAGGCACTCGCCGAATCGCCGTGGGGCACCTTCACGGTGGCGGCCACGGTGCCGGTGGCGCTGTTCATGGGCGTGTACCTGCGCTTCATTCGCCCGGGGCGCATCGGCGAGGTGTCGCTGATCGGCTTCGTGCTGCTGATGCTGGCCATCTTCGGCGGCCAGGCCGTGAGCCAGAGCGCCGAATGGGCGCCGCTCTTCACCTTCGACGGCAAGGCGCTCACGTGGATGCTGGTGGGCTACGGCTTCGTGGCCGCGAGCCTGCCGGTGTGGCTGCTGCTGGCGCCGCGCGACTATCTTTCGACCTTCCTGAAGATCGGCACGATCATCGCGCTGGCCATCGGCATCATGTTCGTGATGCCGACGATGCAGATGCCTGCGCTCACGCAGTTCGCGCAGGGCGGCGGCCCAGTGTGGTCCGGCAGCCTGTTCCCGTTCCTGTTCATCACCATCGCCTGCGGTGCGGTGTCGGGCTTCCACGCGCTGATCTCCTCGGGCACCACGCCCAAGATGCTCGACAACGAGCGCCATGCGCGCTTCATCGGCTACGGCGGCATGCTGGCCGAATCCTTCGTGGCAGTGATGGCGCTGGTGGCGGCCTCGTGCATCGAGCCGGGCATCTACTTCGCGATGAACAGCCCGGCCGCGCTGGTGGGCAGCACGGCGCAGCAGGCGGCGCAGACCATCTCGAGCTGGGGCTTCGTGATCACGCCCGAGATGCTGCTGCAGACCGCGAAGGACGTGGGCGAAACCACCATCCTGGGCCGCGCGGGCGGTGCCCCGACGCTGGCGGTGGGCATTGCCCACATCCTTCATCAGGTGATCGGTGGGCAGGCCATGATGGCCTTCTGGTATCACTTCGCAATTTTGTTCGAGGCGCTGTTCATCCTCACGGCGGTGGACGCCGGCACCCGCGCCGGCCGCTTCATGCTGCAGGACCTGCTGGGCAGCTTCGTGCCTGCGCTCAAGCGCACCGATTCGCTGCCGGCCAACCTGATTGCCACGGCGCTGTGCGTGGCGGCCTGGGGCTACTTTCTGTACCAGGGCGTGGTCGATCCGCTGGGCGGCATCAACACGCTGTGGCCGCTGTTCGGCATCTCCAACCAGATGCTGGCCGCGGTGGCGCTGCTGCTGGGCGTGGTGGTGCTGTTCCGCATGAAGCGCGAGCGCTATGCGTGGGTGGCCATTGCGCCGGCCGCATGGCTGCTGGCCTGCACGCTCACGGCGGGCTGGCAGAAGATCTTCTCGGCCGACCCGAAGATCGGCTTTCTCTCGCATGCGGCGAAGTACACCGAAGGCCTGGCCAACGGCGTGCTGGTGGCGCCGGCCAAGACGCCCGAGGCCATGTCACGCATCGTCTTCAACGACCGGCTGGATGCGGCGTTGTGCGCGCTTTTCATCTTCGTGGTGCTGAGCGTGCTGGTCTACAGCATCAAGGCCTGCCTGGCGGCGCGCGCGGCCAACCGGCCGACCACGCGTGAAACGCCGTTCGAGCCGGTGGGCACTGCGTCGTCGGCAGCCCACTGACGCCATGGGCCTCGCATTGCCGGAAGCCGGGCGCTACTTTGCGCGCTCGCTCAAGCAGTCGCTGCGGCTCATGGTCGGGCTGCCCGACTACGACGCCTACCTGACCCACATGGCGGCCACCCACCCGGACCGGCCGCCGATGAGCTACGAGGTTTTCTTCAGGGAGCGGCTGGAGGCGCGCTACGGCGCGGGCAAGGGACGCTGCTGCTAGCGGCGGGCCTGTGCGGCTGCCGGACACAGAGAAGGCACGATTTATAATTCTTTGGTTCGCGCGATGCGATCCCTTTGCTGCAAGCCCGGCCCCGCGCCGGTGCCGAGCGGCAAAGGCACCCAACCCAGATTTTTCCAGGCAGGGCACATCCGGTTTCTCCACTTGAGAGGTGGCGAGCCGGCGTGTTGCTTCGCGATTTCACAAAAAAAATCGCCCTGAGGGAAATCAACCATGTCCGTTCGCTCGCCTGCGCCGCGTTTTCGCCTGCGCCATCCGTCCTTGTTCCTTGCCGTGCTGGCCGCCTTGAACGGCGCCGCGCATGCCCAGCAGAGTGCCGGTGGCACCACGCTCAAGGAAGTCACCGTCAGCTCCGAGCAGGATGCTGGCTACGCCCCCTCCGTCAGCAGTACCGCCACCAAGGGCAGTGCGCCGCTGCGCGACATTCCGCAGGCGGTGAACGTGCTGCCGGCGCAACTGCTGCACGACCAGGGCGCGACCTCGATGCAGGACGCCCTGCGCAATGTGCCGGGCGTGTCCTTCAACGCGGGTGACGGCCAGCGCGACCAGGTGGTCATTCGCGGCTTCTCGGCCATTGCCGACTGGTTCGTGGACGGCGTGCGCGACGATGCGCTGTACTTTCGTGACCTGTCGGACACGGAACGCATCGAGGTGCTGAAGGGCCCGGCTGCCGTGCTGTATGGCCGTGGCTCGTCGGGTGGCCTCATCAACCGCGTGACCAAGAAGCCCGTGTTCGAGCGCCCCTTCGGCGAAGTCTCGCTCGGCCTGGGCACCCATGACTTCAAGCGGCTGACCACCGACCTGAACACGCCCATCGGCGAGAACATGGCCTTTCGCCTGAACGTTGCGCGCGAAAAGTCGGGCAGCTTTCGCAACCAGCAGTTCATCGACCGCTACAGCATCGCGCCGTCGTTGGCGATCAAGTTCAGCCCGCAGACCGACCTGCTGCTGCAGTACACCAACGCCTACGACCAGCGCCTGACCGACTTCGGCATTCCCGCGCTCAACGGCCGGCCGGTGAACGTGCCCATCGGCACCTACTACGGCTCGGCCTTCGGCAAGCGCGACGACACCACCACGACCCGCGTGCAGTCCTTCACCTCGACGCTGAACCACCGCTTCAACGAATCGCTGGACCTGCGCAACGTCACGCGCTACTACACCTACAAGCTGGACCGCTTCAACACCTTGCCCAGCGGCACCACCGACCCGGTGCGCATGACGGTGGGCCGCACGCGCGGCTTCGTGGACCGCGACGAAAGCGGCTGGTTCAACCAGACCGACCTGACCTGGCGCAACACCATCGGCGGCTTCAAGCAGGAGTGGCTGGTGGGCGCGGAGTTCGGCAAGCAGGACAAGCGCCTGTACTCGGTGTCTTCGGCCACCGGCTACGAACGCGTGAGCATCCTGAACCCGATGGCCGCGCCCGCGCCCATTCCACTGGCGAGCTACCAGGCCGCCAGTGCGATCCCGAGCAACTCGACCTTCAAGACGGCCGCGATCTACGCGCAGAACCAGATCACCCTGGCGCCGCAATGGAAGGCGCTTGTGGGTGGCCGCTACGACGTGTTCGGCCAGGAGACCTCGTTCGAGCGCTCGCAGGCGCCCATCGAACGCACCGACCGGAAGTTCAGCCCGCGCGCAGGCGTGGTGTGGCAGCCGAGCGAAACGCAGTCCTACTACGTCTCGTACAGCCGCTCGTTCCAGCCTTCGGCCGAGACCTTCGCGCTGTCGACCGGCATTGCGGCCAATGACCCCGAGATCACGGTCAACAAGGAAATCGGCGCCAAGTTCGACTTTCTGGACGGCGCGCTCAACTTCACGACGGCGATCTTCAACCTCGAACGCTCGGGCATGAAGAACACCGACCCTGCCAACCCGGCGCGGCAGATCAACGTGGGCACGCAGCGCACCAACGGGCTCGAACTCGCGCTGGCCGGCAAGCTGCCGGGGCGCTGGGACATCAGCGCGGGCTATGCGTACCTCGACGGCCGCATGGTGAAGTCGCTGGCCACGGTCAGCTCGCTGCAACTGCCGGTGGGCGCGGCGTTGCCGGTACAGGGCAAGGTGGCGGCGCTCACGCCGCGCCACTCGGCCTTCGTGTGGCTCATGAAAGACCTGGGCAACGGCCTGAGCGCAGGCGGCGGCGTGAACTATGTGGCCGCGCGCTATGCGTCGCTCAGCAACCTGGTCACGCTGCCGGGCTACGTCACGGCCGACCTGGCGGCCAGCTACAAGACGGCGCGCTACGAGATTTCGGTGAACCTGAAGAACCTCACCAACAAGAAGTACTACGTCTCCGGGCACGGCAGCGTCGACAACCTCATCATGCCCGGCGCAGGGCGCGAACTGCAGGTGGCATTGACCGCGAAGTTCTGACGACGGTTGTTGCGCATCAGGCCCGCGGCGCGCGGGTCGATGCGCCGCCCTTGCGCTCCAGCAGCTCGACCATCTTGAGCGCAGCGGGCGCGAGCGGCCGGTTCTTCAGCGCCAGCCGATAGAGCGGACGCGAGAGGGCGGCACCGCCCGCCAGCTTCAGCTCGCGCAGCGTGCCGAGTGCGAGCATGTCGACCACCACCACGCGCGGCAGCATCGAGATGCCGACGCCACTGGCCACGGTGCGTGCGATGGCTTCGTTGCTGGCCATTTCCATCCAGGGCAGGGCAGCGATGCCGTGGGTTTCGCACAGCGCCTCGGTGGCCTGCCGCGTGCCTGAGCCGGGTTCGCGCAAGATCCAGTTCTGGCGGCCCAGCGCCTGTGCCGTCACCGCACGCCGCGGCAACGCCGAGTCCGGCGCCACCACCAGTGTGAGCGGGTCGGCCTTCCATTCGCTGACCTCGATGCGCTCTTCATCGACGCGGCCTTCCACCAGCGCCAGGTCGATGCGGCATTCAAGCAACTGCTCGCACACCCATTGCGTGTTGCCGACCGTCATGCGCGGCACCACCGCCGGATAGGCGTCGCAGAAGGCCGCGACATACGGCGGCAGCCAGTAGCTCGCCACCGTGGTGCTGGCGCCGATGGTCAGGCTGCCGCGCTGCACGCCGACACGCGCACGCACATCGTCGAGCGCGGCGCGCTCCATCGCGAAGATGCCGCGCGCATGCGTGAGCAGCGAGGTGCCCGCCTCGGTGAGCCGGAAGCCCTTGCCGGTGCCGCGCTCGATCAGCGTCAGGTCGAGCTGATGCTCCAGTTCGCGGATGCCCTTGGACACCGCCGGCTGGCTGATCCACAACCCTTCGGCCGCGCGAGAAAAGCTGCCCGCCTCCGCCACCGCGACGAAAAGGCGCAGCAGGTGCAGGTTCATCGCCATAACTTCATTTCATGCATCGGTGAAGTTTATGTCTTTGACTCATGGGGTGTCCATTCCTAACCTCGGGTCCATGCACTCCCTTGTTGCTTCGTTCCCCGGTTTCTCTTTTGTTCGCACCCGCTGGCCCGGGCTGCTTCTCGCGGCCCTGTTGGCCGCCATGGCCGCGCTGCTGGCGCAATGGAGCCCGATGCTGCAGATGGGCCTGAGCGCGATGACGCTGGCCATCGCGTTGGGAATGCTGGTGGGCAACACCGCGTTTCCCTCGGTGGCCGACCGCGCCGGTGCGGGCGTGGACTTTGCGCGCAGCGTGCTGCTGCGCGCGGGCATCGTGCTCTACGGCTTTCGCATTTCGCTGCACGACATCGGCGCGGTCGGCTGGCCCGGCCTGCTGATCGGCATGGCGATGGTGGCGCTGACCTTCGGCATCGCGGTCCATGTCGGCACCCGCTGGCTGGGGCTCGACCGGCAGACCGCCGCGCTGATCGGCGCGGGCAGCGCCATCTGCGGCGCGGCCGCGGTCATGGCCACGCAGCCGGTGGTGCGCGGCGAGGAGCACAAGGTCTCGATCGCCGTCGCCACGGTGGTGGTGTTCGGCACGCTGTCGATGGTGCTGTACCCGCTGGTGTTTCCGTACCTGGGGCTGTCGGAGCATGCCTTCGGCCTGTTCGCCGGGTCGACCATCCACGAGGTGGCGCAGGTGGTGGCCGTGGGCGAAACCGTCGGCCCCGCGGCAGCCAACGCAGCCGTGGTCGAGAAGATGCTGCGCGTGATGATGCTCGCGCCGTTCCTCATGTGGCTGTCGTTCCAGTCCGCCGCGTCCATGAAGGGCGCGACCAGCTTCAAGGCCTGCTGGAAGCAGGTGCGAATTCCGTGGTTCGCGGTGCTGTTCATCGTCGTGAGTGCGGTGCATTCGCTCGATGTACTGCCGCATGCGTTGGTCGAAGGGCTGGTGCAGCTGGACACACTGCTGCTGGCCACCGCCATGGCCGCGATGGGGCTTCGCACCAGTGCCGTGAGCCTGCGCCGCGCCGGTGTGCAGCCGCTGAAGCTGGGGGCGCTGCTGTTCGTGTTCCTCACGGTTGGCGGCTACTGCGTGAACGCGCTGGTGCTGTCGATGTTCTGAGGGGCACTGAAGGCAAGGCCTCAGGCAGCGGCTGAGGCGGCCTGCGTGAATTCCAAGTTCTCTTTCGAGCGCCTTCGCGCCAGGATGGTATCCACGTTATTTGTGGAGAACATCGATGTCATCCGAACTCAACCAGATCGCCAGTTGGTCGCTGCGTTGGCGCATTTTTCTTTCGGGCGTGCTGTTCCTTGCGGCGGCACTCGCATCGGCGAAGCCCTTCGACGAGAACACCGATCTGCATGCGGAGCAGCGCTTCCAGTTGGCCCTGGAAGCACAGACGGCTCGCGACTACCGCACCATGCTCGATCAGTTGCGGCTGGCTGCCACCGAAGGCCACGCCGAGGCGCAGGAAATGCTGGGCATGGTGCTGCTGACAGGCCAGACGCTGTACGGGCCGGCGGTGAAGGCCGACCGCTGTGAAGCGCGGACATGGATGCTCCGGGCTGCCGGGCAGGGGAGCGAAACCGCGAAGGTCCAACTGGCGTTCCTGAACAGGTTGCGCGGGTCGCCGGCGGGCAAGAGCGCCTGCGGTTGAACCAAAGAAGAGCGGCTGCGGTCAGAATCCGGGCAAACCTCCCATGACCCAGCCTGCCGCCTCACCACCCAGCCGCCTTCATCGCGCAGGCATCGTCATCCTGATTGCCGGGTGGGTTGTCGCGGCGTTTCTCTTTGTCCTGGCAGAGCGCAACGAAGATGGCATGGCAGCCGACCAGCGCGTCGTGAACGGGCAGGTCTACACGGTGCCGCTGGATGCATCGAAACGCGAGCTGCAAGAGGTCGAACGGATGGGCGGCAAGGCGACCGTCTGGATGGTCGAGTCCGAGGCATGGCTCGGATCGCTCTTTCATGGCAAGCGGCTCGCCTACACGCTGGCGGTGTTGTCGAGCGTGGTCGCAGGCGCATGCATCTACCTGGCCGCCTTGGCGGCGGAAGAGGTGGGCGAGTAGAGGCCGCGTCGCAATTCCTCTGTGCACAGTTGGGGTTTCAACGGAGGCCCGCCGTGCAAGCGCGGTGAGAGCATGGCAGCGCCCATGCAAGGTCCGAAGCGGGCGCGTCCGTCGAAAGAACTACAGAGGAAGACAATGAACTTCAGGCTCCCCCTCCATGTCGCGGCGCTGCTTGCCGCTGTCGCACTCGCCGCCTGTTCGCAACTGCCGCCGACTTATGCCGAGAAGGCCGCTGCGCAAGCCACGGCCAATGCGCAGCCCGGCGCACGGCGCTCTCCGGCGCAGGTGAGCCCGGTGCCGACGAACGAGGTGAGCCCGCAGATGCAGGCCTTGATCGGCGGTGGCTACCCCGGCCACTTCAACGCGGCACCCAAGGACACGGCCGAGTGGAAAGCGCTGGTCAACAGCCGCGCGGCGCCGGTGGTGGCGATGATTCCCGCGCTCAAGGAAAAGCTCGGCGTCTCCGTGCAGGCCGTGAAGATCGCCGGCGTGAACGCGTTCATCGTCACGCCCAACAAGATTGCGCGAGGCAACGAGAAGCGCCTTCTGATGCACGTGCATGGCGGCGGCTACGTGTTCGGCCCCGGCGAGTCCGCCTTGCCCGAAGCGATGCTGCTGGCCGGCTTCGGCGGCTTCAAGGTGGTGTCGGTCGACTACCGCATGCCGCCGGACTTTCCCTACCCCGCGGCCATGGACGACGCCATGGCGGTCTGGAAGGAACTGGTCAAGACCAACAAGCCGCAGAACATGGCGGTCTTCGGCACGTCGACGGGCGGCGCGATGACATTGGCACTCGTGCTTCGCGCAAAGGCGGAGAAAGTGCCGCTGCCCGGCGCCATCGCACCGGGAACCCCGTGGTCGGACATCGCGAAGATCGGTGACAGCTACCAGACCAACGAATGGATCGACAACATCCTCGTCACCTGGGACGGCTGGCTGGGGCGCGCCGCGCTGCTGTACGCCGCCGGCCGCGATCTGAAAGACCCGCAGCTCTCGCCGATCTATGGGGACTTCAGCGGCTTTCCGCCCGCGATCCTGACCACGGGCACGCGCGACCTGTTCCTGTCGAACACGGTGCGCACGCATCGCAAGCTGCGGCGCGCCGGCGTCGAGGCGGAGCTGAATGTCTACGAAGGCCAGTCGCACGCACAGTACGGGATCAACTCGGACGCGCCAGAAACCCGGGAAGCATTTGGCGATATCGCGCGTTTCTTCGACAGGCACCTGGGGCGTTGAGAAGCGCCGCTCGTCCATACTCGGTCGCCACGAAAAGAGCGACCCTGTATGCCCACTCCTTCTCCCGTAGACCGCCTCAAGAACGACGTTGCCCATGAAATCCGCAAGGGCGTAGACCTCGCCCTCTCGCACGGCCCGCTGCGACGCGGCAAGGGCATGGTCAGCGGAATGATCGCCCTCGTGCTGGCCAACTTCAGCATGCTGGCCGTGCTGATGTTCCAGTTCCCGGCCTTCCTGAGTACGCCCAAGGTGCGCGAGGTGCTGAGCTTCGACGCAATGCGCACCGTGCTGCTGGTGGCAATGGTGCTGTGCGGCGCACTGGCGTTGACCAACATCGTCTTCAACCGTGTGCGCCGCCTGTCGGCATGGGCCTTGTTCTGGCTGGCGGTTGCCGTGGTCGGGTCCCAACTGGGCGTGAGTGCCACCGGGCACGGGTGGCTGCCCGCCGGCAGCCTGCCGTCGAACATGCCGTACCTCGGCGTCGACTGGTTCATCTTCGACCTGCTGGCGACCACGCTGCTGTTCACCACGATCGAGAAGCTCAAGCCCCTGCGGCCCGACATGCCGATCTTTCGCAAGGAGTGGCAGACCGACTTCATGTACTTCGTGACGGGCCACCTGCTGGTGGGGCTCACGCTGTTCCTGGTCTACGCCATCCTCTACGGCGTGACCGGCATGTTCGCGGGTGTGAACCCGGTGGGGCAAGACACGCTGCGCGGCTGGTTTCGCAACCTGCCGTTCGGCTATGCATTGCTGCTGCTGATGCTGATCACCGACTTCGCGCGCTACTGGCTGCATCGCTTCTATCACGAGACCGCCATCGGCTGGCGCCTGCATTCCATTCACCACAGCGCCGAAAGCATGGACTGGATTTCAGGCAGCCGCACGCACGGCGTCGAAACGGTGCTGTCGACCGTGGTGATCCTGGCGCCGGCCTTCCTGCTCGGGTTTTCGCAGAGCGTGATCAACGTCTACATCGTGATTGCGGGCGTGCAGGCGGTGTTCAACCACACCAATGCGTCGGTGCGGCTGGGGCCGCTGCGCTACCTGATCGTGACGCCGAATTTCCATCACTGGCACCACAGCCGCGATGCGGAAGGGCTGGACCGTTGCTATGCCGCGCACTTCGCGTTCTGGGACTACCTGTTCGGCACGGCGGTGAAGGCCGACAAGAACAAGGTCTGGCCCGACAACTACGGCGTGGTGGGCGACTATGTGCCCAAGGGGTTCTGGCGGCAGCAGCTTTATCCGCTGACATGGTCAGGGCGGTGGACCGATGAAAACGGCGTCGAGCATCGGGAGAATCGCTGAGGCCAGGTCGAGGGAGGTTTTCAGTCCGCCGTTTTCATCGCTGCAAACCCGCGCGCCAGATCCGCCACCAGATCCGAAGGCGCCTCCAGCCCAACGTGCAACCGCACGACCGCACCGCGCCGGCTCCAATCCGTCACGCTGCGCACCGCGCGCATGTTCGTCCAGGCCACCAGACTCTCATAGCCGCCCCATGACGAGCCACGCCCGAACAGCGTGAGTGCATCGACGAAGCGCTCGACGGCCGCGTTCTCGATGCCGGGTTGCAGTTCGATCGACAGCAGCCCGTTGGTGCCGCGGCAGTCACGCTGCCAGATGGCATGCCCCGGATGCTGCGGCAGCGCCGGGCAGAACACCGTTGCCACTTCAGGCCGCGTCTGCAGCCAGTGCGCCACTTCGAGCGCATGCCGCTCGTGCATCTGCAGCCGCGCCGACAGCGTGCGCATGCCGCGCAGCACCAGCCAGGCGTCATCGGGGCTCACGGTCATGCCGAAGGCGTCACAGCGTTCGTTCAGCGGCTGCCAGGCTTCGCGCGTGGTGGCGACCGTGCCCATCATCACGTCCGAATGGCCCGAGAGGTACTTGGTGGCGGCCATCGTCGAGATGTCCGCACCCAGTTCGAGCGGGCGGTACTGCACGCCCGATCCCCAGGTGTTGTCGGCCGCGAGCAGCGCGCCGCGCGCATGCGTCAGGGCCGCCAGCTTCGGCAGGTCGCACATCTCGTAGACCAGCGAGCCGGGGCACTCGGCGTACACCAGCTTCGTGGTGGGCTCGAACAGTTCCTCGATGCCGCTGCCATCCGCAGCGAAGAACGAACTGCGAATGCCATACGGCGCCAGGAACGAATGCACGAGGTTGCGCGTGGGCTCGTACACGCTGTCCGACAGCAGCACATGGTCGCCGGGCTTCAGGTACGACAGCAGCACCATGCCGATGGCCGCCAGGCCCGTCGGAAAGAGCCGCGTGCGGTACGCGCCTTCCAGCTCGCTCACCGCGTCTTCGAGCGCGAAGGTGGTGGGCGTGCCGCGTGCGCCGTAGCTGAATGCGCGTTCGTCGCCACGGCGCGCCCGGGTGTCGCGCATCGCGGCCACGCTGTCGAACAACACGGTGCTCGCGCGCACCAGCGGCGTGTTGACGGGCGTGCCGCCGAAATACGCAGGCGCCTTGCCGGTGCGCGTGAGCCGGGTGTCGAGGGCCTGTACAGCGGGGTCTTCTTTGTGCGGGTCGGACATGGTGTTCTTCGATCGAGCGTGGGCCAGGCCTCAATGGTGCGTCAATCTGCCTTGGCGCCGGAAAGTTTGACGATGCGCGACCAGCGGTCGATGTCCTGGCGCAACTGCGCGGCAAAGGCTTCCGACGAGTTGGCCACCACTTCGCTGCCGCCATCGTTCACCAGCTTGGTCACCTCGGGCATGCGCAGCGTGCGCACGATGGCTTCGTTCAGGTAGGCCACGCGTTCGGGCGGCGTGCCGGCCGGCGCGAAGAAGCCGTACCAGTCTTCGAAGCGTGCGCCGGCGTAGCCCAGTTCCTCGAGCGTCGGTGCATTCTTGAAGACGCCGATGCGGCGCGGGCTGGTCACGGCCAGTACGCGCAGCTTGCCGTTCTGCACCAGGCCTGCGACCGAGGACGTGGAGGTCACGAGCACGTCGACCTGTCCGCCGAGCAGGTCGGTGAGCGCGGGGCCGGCGCCCTTGTAGGGCACGTGCGTCATGGCGATGCCGTCGTCCTTCGACAGCACCACGCCGACGAGGTGCGACAGCGTGCCGTTGCCCGGCGTCGCATAGGTCACCTTGCCGGGGCTGGCCTTGGCCTTGGTGGCAAGGTCGGCGAAGTTCTTGAGCGGCGAGTTGGCATCCACCACGAGCGCGAGCGGCGCGGCGTTGATCTGCGTGATCGGAATGAAGTTCTTAATGGGATCGAACCCGGCCGACGCATAGAGCGTGGGGTTGACGGCCATGATCGACACCTGCGAGGTGAGCACGGTGTAGCCGTCGGGCCGGGCGTCGGCCACGGCCTTGGCACCGATGTTGCCGCCCGCGCCGCCTCGGTTGTCGACCACCGCGACCTGTCCCATGACTTCCGACAGCCGCGTGGTAACCAGCCGAGCCGTCGCGTCGTTGCCGCCGCCCGGCGGGAAGGGCGAGATGAACTTCACCGTTTGCGAGGGGAAGCCGTTGCGCTGCGGTAGGGGCTCGGCCGAGGCGGGCTGCAGGGCGAGTGTCGCGAGCCACGCGGCGGCGACCGCGAAATTGGCAAGACGGGCAAAGCGGGCAAGGTGCGGGATACGGCTGGCAGACGACATGACGGAACTCCTGGGGTAGGAACGGACAACGACGAAAAGAAAGCGAAACCGGGGCTTGAAACGAAGGTCAGGTGTGCGATGCGGCGGGGCCGGCAGGCAGCCGGAAGGCGGCCCGCTCCTGCGCGTCGAGCTGCGCGACGAGGCCGGTTTCCCAGGCGAGGTAGCGGCGTGCGGCTTCCTTGTTGCCGTCGTGCCGGTCGTGCACGAAGAACAGGTAGTCGATGCAGGCGGCGTCGGCGGGCAACTCGGGTGTGGCTGCTACCGGCAGGCCGGCCTTGCGCCATGCGGCCATGCCGCCTTCGAGCAGCAGCGGAGCGGGCGCGTGGCCCGCGAGTTCGGAGGCAACGGCCCAGGCCGCGAGCGCGGCGTCGTCGGCGACCAGTACGAGCTGGCGCGTCTCGCCCTTCAGATCGTCGGCAAGGCGCGGGCGGATCGACCAGCGGGCCTGCGGGATGTGGCCGGCACGGAATTGCATGCTCGCGCGCAGGTCGATCAGCGCGACATCGCCTCGTGCCAGTTGCGCAGACAGCGCTTGTGCATCGATGGTCGACAGCGCGGGTGCGGAAGGCGCATCCACAGGCGCCAGCGACAAGCCGCTCGCAAGCCCGCCTTCGAGCACGCTCGCGTCATGCCCCATCTGCCGCAACCAGCTTGCGATGGTGGGGGCGCGCACACCGTCGTTGTCGAACAGCACCAGCCGCGCGCCGCGCACGCCGAAGTACTGATCGCCGGCCTGCATCAACTGGCCACCGGGCGTGTGCTGCGCACCCGGCAGGCTGCCGGCCGCGAATTCCTCGGGCGTGCGCACGTCGCACAGGAACAGCGTGCGGCCCGCGTCGGCGGCCCACTGTTGAACCGTGGGTGCCGTGACGGTCGGCACATCGAAGCGCGCGGCCAGGGCTTTGGCAGCGGGGCGCAGGTCGGCATTGCCGCTGTCGTCCGCATAGCGCTGCGTGTCGCCGTGTCCCAGCACGTGATCGCCCAGATACCAGCCCTGCGTGCCGTTTTCCAGCGCATAGACCGGATTGGGCAGGCCCAGGTTGATGAGCGTCTGCGCGCCGATGATGCTGCGCGTGCGGCCCGCGCAATTGATGACGATGGGCGTGGTGGTGTCGGGCACCAGCCGGCGTACACGGTAGGCCAACTCGCCGTTGGGGCAGCAGGTGGCGCCCGGAATGTTCATCTTGTGGAACTCGCTGACGGGGCGCCCGTCGAGCACCACCACCTTGTCCTGGCGCGCCAGCATCTGCGCCAACTGGTCGGCGCTGACGCGGGGGGTGTGGTACGTCTCTTCGGCCAGTTCGCCGAAGGTCTTGGAGGGCAGGTTGACGCCTGCGAAGAGCACATAGCCCTCGGCTTTCCAGGCCAGCGTGCCGCCCTGCAGCACATGCACGTCGGTGTAGCCCAGCGATGCGAGCCGTGCGGCGGCGCGCTCGGCGACCTTGGCCGTGCTGTCGTCGGCCGCGTCGTAGGCCACCACCCGTACGGCGCGGCGCGGCAACAGGCGCGGTGCGTCGATCTCCAGCCGGCTGAAGGGCAGGGGGATGCCGTAGAACAGGTGGGCCTCGCCGTACTGGCCGTGCTCGCGCACGTCGAGCAGCGCGATCTCGCTGCCATCGTGCAGCCAGGATTTGAGGGTCTTCGGGTCGATGTAGGAAGTCGTCATGGGCAGGAAGGTCGGTCAACAACAGCGAATGCGGCGGGACGAGCGCGCCCCTGCGAGGCCGCACGGCGGCCCGCATCCGGAAACTGCAAAGGGGAAAGAAGAAGGAGGCGCTCAGCGGCGCGTCTGCACGCCGATGCCCATCGTTTGATAGGTGCCAGCGGCCACGTCGTACGCGGTGCGCTGCGTCAGCGTTTCGAGCGCGCGGCCGTACATGTGCAGGTGGCGAATCACCTGCTCGCCCTGGATCTCGACCGAGTGGATGTCTTCAGGCATCAGCGCGATGCCCGTACCCGGCGCCACGATGACCAGCGCCGTTTCCTCGAGCTTGCCGACGCCGGGCACGGAGCCGTCGTCGGTGCGTTCGTACACGCGGTTGTGCTCGGTGCCTTCCACGGCGGAGATGCAGGCCCAGGTCGTGTGGTTGTGCGGCACGATCTTCTTGCCCGGGCGCATCACGTTCAGGTAGAGCGCGTAGCTCTGGTCCGGGTCTTCGGCGATCAGGTAGCGGGCCTGGTGCTCGCCGGCCTCGGGCGGCGGGAAATCGGCGGCGCCCCAGTACGCGGTGTGCGCGGCCAGCCCTTCCAGCGAGGCCAGCACCACGGCGAGCTTTTCGCGGGTGGGTTCAGCGCCGCCGATGCTTTGCTTCATGTCGGCGATGGACGCCGCTACGGCTTGGCGGCGTTGCTCGGATGGGGTGCTCATGCGGTGTTCTCCAGTGGGGTGGCCTGTTTCGTGTGCATTCACTGTAGTGACGGTGGCGTGACGCCACAATCCAAGCAGCGCAAGAAACACATCAATAAAATTAATGAATGCCCACGCTCGATCTTGAACTGCTGCGTTCCTTCGCGGCTGTCGTCAGCCACCACAGCTTTGCGGCGGCGGCCGTTCACCTGGGGCGTACCCAGTCGGCCATCACGCAGCAGATGCAGCGGCTCGAAGAGCAGATCGGCCAGCCGCTTTTTGCCAAGCAGGGCCGCCAGAAGCGGCTGACCGAGCAGGGCGAACGCCTGCTCACCTACGCGCATCACATGCTCGCGCTGAACGACGAGGCGCTGCGCAGCATGCGGCAGGGCCAGCTCGAAGGCAACCTGCGCATCGGCGCGCCGCACGACGTGGCCGAGACCATGCTGCCGCTGCTGCTGACCGAGGTGGCGCGCACGTCGCCGCTGCTGCAGCTCGACATCCACATCGGCCGCAGCCCCTACCTGATGACTTCGCTCAAGAGCGGCGAAGTCGACATGATCATCTCCAACCGGGCCGACCCGCAGTTCGACGGCGTGGTGCTGCGCAATTCACCCACTGTGTGGCTGTGCGCCGCGAGCTATGTGCACGACCCGACCAAGCCGGTGCCGCTGATCATGGCCGACGGGCCCAGCATCTTCCGCCGCATCGGCCACGAAGCGCTCGACGCGGCCGGCGTGGCCTGGACGCCGCGCTACACCTCGTCGAGCCTCATCGGCATCAAGGCGGCGTTGCGCGCGGGCCTGGGCGTGACGGCGCGCGGCGTGGAGCAGCTCGACGCGGGCCTGCGCGTGCTGGGCGCGGGCGACGGCATGCCGCGCCTGCCCGACCTGGCGTATTACCTGTACGTGCGCAGCCACGTGGTGAACCCGGTCACGCGGCAGGTGTTCGAGACCTTGAAGAAGCACCTGCGCTTGCCGGGCACGGACGCGCCGGCCTGAAGGCAACGGCACCGGGCAAGGCAGCGCTCAGCTCGAAGCGGGCGTCATCGCATAGCTGCTGCGCCCGCTTTGCTTGGCCCGGTACATGGCTTTGTCGGCTGCGGCGAGCAGGTCTTGCGGCGTTTCGTTGCCGTTGCCCAGGGCGATGCCGATCGACACGCCGATGACCGTCTCGGAATGCGCCAGTTGCAAGGGCTGGGCGATCGCGTCGATGCATCGTTGTGCCAAGGTCAAGGCGCCCTGTTCCGGGGCCTCTGCGAAGTCGGCGGCCAGCAGCACGAATTCATCGCCGCCGATGCGCGCCACCGTGTCGGTCTGCCGCACCAGTGCCTGCAGCCGGTGCGCGATTTCCCTGAGCGCCTTGTCGCCCGCCTCGTGGCCGAAGGTGTCGTTGAGTGTCTTGAATCCGTCGAGGTCGAGGTAGAGCACGGCCACCTGGTGGGCATGCCGCCTGGCTCGGAGCAGCGCCTGCTGCAGCCGTTCGTCCAGCAATTTGCGGTTGGGCAGGTCGGTCAGCGTGTCGTGGTGGGCCAGGTGCGCCAGCGCCTGCTGGTTGTCGAGCAGCTTGGCCAGCAGCCGGTTGAAGGCCTGCGTCAGGTGCCCGATCTCGTCGTTGCGCACCACCCGCAGCGGCGCCAGCGCGAGTTCGCCGCGGGTCATCCGGTCGGCCTGGTCGGCGGCACGCAACAGCGGGCGCAGCAGCCAGGCCATGATCAGCCCGATCACGACGAGCACCGAGATCACGGCGGGTGCGCGTTGCTGCAGGATGAAAGTCTGCATGCGCCCCACCGGCGCCAGCGCCTGCGCAACCGGCACCCGCGCCACCACGAACCAGCCGCTGTTCGGCACCGATGCAATGGCGGAAATCTCGTCGATGCCCTTGGCGTTGCGCGTCGTGCCGCTGCCGCGAAAACCTGTCATGGCGCGGTCGTGCAGCAGGTTCACGCCTTCGGGCGGGGTCGGCGTGAGCGACATCGAGACGTCCGTCGAGGCCACGAAGATGCGGTCGCGCGGCGACACCACCAGGATGCCGCCGTCCTGGCCCACGCGCCCGCGTTGCAGATGATCGAGCAGGCCGTCGGCCGAGAGGTCCGCCGTGCCGAGCAACAGGGCAGTGACTTGCCCGGCGGCGTTGCGCACGGGCACGGCCATGGGCAGCACCGAGTGCCCGGAGGGTGCCGCCTGCGGACGGCCCAGTGCGGACCGTCCCTCGCGCGCGGCCATGTATTCCGAACCGTCCGTGACCAGTTGCCCGTCGCCGTCGAGCCGCTTGCCGGTGGCGTCCGCGACCTTCAGGCCGAGCGGGAAAACGGGGCTCAGCGTGCTGCGCTCCTGCAGCCACGCGCGCAGCCGCTCGGGCTGTGCCAGGCGTTCCGGCGGCAGGGTGGCCGCCAGGCGTTCCAGGAACGACAGGCGCTCGCCGAGGTAGTTGTCGACATCGCGTGCCACGTAGGCGGCCAGCGCCGTTTGCTGCACCGCCACCGATTGGGTCAGGTCTTCCCGCAGGAAGCGGCTGAGCTGGATGTAGCTGGTGGCGGTTCCCACGATGGCCATCAACAGGCCCATCACGAGCAGGCGCACAACCAGGCTGTTGGCAGGTTTTCTGAAATTCACTCTGGCGGCGGGACGTGGGGGAGGTGCGGGACTGTATCCCAAGCGACACCCCGCGCAGGCTCCGCGCGGCAGCTACCCCCGCGCGTTACACGTTCTGGGCGGCGAGCGCGTCGCGCGCCGGCCGCAGGCGCCGCGACCAGACGAAGATGCCGCCCATGGCCAGCACCAGGAAGCCGCCGAAGCCCGCCAGCGTGGGCAGCAGCGGCGCCTCGACGTAGATCAGCGCGCCGTACACACCGAGCATGGCCAGCGAGGCCAGGCTTTCGTTGAAGTTCTGCACCGCGATCGATTGGCCCGGGTTCATGCGCAGCAGGCCACGGCTTTGCAGCAGCGCGTTCATCGGCACCAGCAGCAGGCCGGCGAACGCGCCGATCGCCACCAGCAGCGCGGCCGCGACGGCGGGCTGCGTGACCAGTGTCATCAGCAGCACCGCGGCGCCGAGCACGACGCCCAGCGGCAGCGCGCGCAGGGCACGCGGCAGCGGAAACCAGCGCGATGCGCCCAGCGCACCCATCGCCATGCCGACAGCCACCGCGATCTGCAGCAGCGCGCCTTGCGACAGCGTCATGCCCAGCCGTTCGGCGGCGAAGCGCAGCACCAGGAATTGCAGCGTGGCGGAGGCCGCCCAGAACAGGCTGGTGACGGCCAGCGAAATGCGCGCATCGGGGTCGCGCCACAGCAGGGCCAGCGAATGCCCGAAGCCCCGCAGCAGCACGCCCGGATGCGCCAGCGCCGCGCGGTTGCGCGCCGGGCTGTGCGGAATCGCGAGCGTGCACGCCGCAGCCAGCAGGTAGATCGCGCCGATGGCCAGCAGCGACTGGCCGCTGCCGACCAGCGTGCTGCCGAGCGCCACGCCGAACAGGATCGACAGCACCGTGGCCGCCTCGACCCAGCCGTTGGCGCCCACCAGCGCGTCCTGCGGCAGCAGCTCGGGCAGGATGCCGTACTTGGCCGGCGAGTAGGCCGCCGCACCCAGCCCGACCAGCGCGTAGGCCACCAGCGGCTGCACGTGGAGCAGCAACAGGCCGCAGCCGCCGAGCTTGATGAGGTTGGTGACCATCAGCACGCGGCCCTTGGGTGCCGCGTCGGCCACCGCACCCGCAAAGGCCGCCAGCAGCACGTAGGAAAGATAGAAGAACAGCCGGAGCGCCGGCGTCATCCAGCCGGGCGCGTGGCGCTGCATGAGCAAGTCGATGGCGACGATCAGCAGTGCGTTGTCTGCCAGCGAGCTGAAGAACTGGGCTGCGACCACCGTTGCCAGCGCGCGCCGCGAACGCAGGTGCACCGTCACGCGGGGGCGCCGAAGAAGTGCTGGCGGTAGCGCGGCGCCACGTCGTCCACGCGCAGCATCAGCGGCAGGTCGGCGGTGTTGAAGGCGAGGTCGAGCGCGGGCGGGCCAAGCAGGCGCGCGCCGCAGCGCAGGTAGCCCTTGATGAGCGGGGGCGCGGCGGGCGGTGCGGTGTCGCTGTCGTCATCGGCCTGTGCATCGGTGTCCAGCGGCAATGCGACGCGCGGCTCGACGCGCCAGCGCCGCTCGACCAGGTGCGTGCGGCACAGCCGGTGCCACAGCCGTGCCGCCGTCAGGCCGTGGTCGTCCATGCCGATGCTGGCGCAGCCGATCATGGTGTCGAGCCGGTGCTCGACCATGTACTGCCCCAGCGCGGTCCACAGCGCCATGATCACGCTGCCCGAGCGCCAGTCGGCGTCCACGCACGAGCGGCCCAGCTCCAGTGCGCGGCCGCGCAGCGGCGCGAGCGGGGCCAGGTCGAACTCGGTGTCGGTGTAGAAACCGCCCGCGCGCCGCGCCGCCTCGGGTGTCAGCACGCGGTAGGTGCCGATGAGCGGGCCGGGCCCGTGCACCGGATCGACGGCGCGCACCAGCAGGTGGTCGCAGAACGGATCGAAGCGATCGACATCCAGGCCGGGCGGCGTGCCGTGGGGCGGTGTCAGGCGCGCGCCCATCTCCTGTGCGAAGACCCGGTAGCGCAGGCGCTGTGCGTCGCGCACGTCGTCTTCGCAGTCGGCCCAGTGCGTTTGCAGCCGGAGCGCGTGCGTGTTGGCGGCCCAGTGATGCGATGAGGTGTGCCGGGCGAGGGTTTCCGTCTGCATGCGATGACTCAGTTGGAGGGCGGGTACCGGTCGACCAGCCGATTCTGCCGCCGGTTGAGCCGTGCGAGCGCGAGCAGGCCGATCGGCCGCACGCCGGCCCTGCATTGGGCGGCGCCAATGGCAAACAGCAGCCGCTGCTTGGCGAACACCATGCGAAAGCCTTGCAGCACACCGGTGTCCGGGTCCCAGGCCTCGATGGCTTCGGAGCCTGCGCCGTTGATCTCCATCAGGGTGAAGCCGCGCCCGGCGCCCAGCTCGCGCAGGCTGTCGTAGCGCACGTCGAAGCGCCCGAAGTGAAAGTCGGGCATGTCGCGCGCGACCGCATCGATGGCGCGCACGAGCTCCGGCGTGATGAGCGCCGCGCCGTCGCGGTACAGCCCGCCCACGCGGGTCGAGCCGATGGTGGCCAGCCGCACCTGCTGCCCGGCGGCGGGCACGCTGTCGGGCGGCACGCCGCATTCGTGGCGCGGCGAGCGTGCGATGCGGCGCGCGCGCACATCGGCCGCCACCAGTTCGGCCACCGTGCTGTGGCCGTCGCCCGTCACGCGCGGGTAGTAGCGCAGCGCCAGTCCGATGATGCGGCCCTGGCCGCTGACCGGGTCGCGCGCGTAGAAGATGCCGGCTTCGCCCTCCTGCGGCAGGTAGCGCTGCAGCACCACGGTTTCATCGCGCGGGAAGGCGTGCAGGTAGGCCTTCAGGGCCGCCATGTCGGCCAGCATGCGAACGCCGTAGCCGCACAGGCCGAGGTTCGGCTTGGCGACCACGGGGAAGGCGAGGCCGCTGTCAGTCATGGCTTGTTGAAGCGAGGCTTCCGTTGCCAAGCCGTCGTTGAAGACCCCGGAGTAGTCGGCCGTGACCGAGCGCGCGAGCGGCCCCATGCCGCTGAAGTATTCGAGCTTGCCTTCGCCCACCAGCCCGCCCGAGGTGATGTGCGGGTTGGCGGCGGACGGCACCGTGGCGCCGCCGTATCGCAGCGAGAGCCACAGCCATTGCATGACCAGCGGCACGCAGATGAGCCACTTGGGCATGCGTTCGAGCACGCTGCATTCGCGCACCACGGCCAGTCGGGCGGTGTCCACGCCGAAGTCGAGTTCGGCGGCCATCAGGCAGCTCCCGAGGGGCGGGTGGCGACGAGTCCGACAGCCGCGATGCGGTCGATGTGCGCATACACCGGCCGCTCGAGTTCTTCGCCGAACACGTCGGGGTCGATCTCCGCGTACGACCAGTCGCAGCCGGACGCTTCCAGCAGTGGCTGCATCTCCGCGAGGAACGGGTCTCCCCCGTCGAGGATGGCCACGCCGGTGTAGAGCAACAGTTGCCCGCCCGGTGCCAGCCGCTGGAGCGACTCGGCCGCGATGCGCGCGCTCAGCGCCCGGCCGAGCCGCATGCCGCCGTGCCGGTATGCGCGTTGTGCCGTATCGTCGAGGTAGGGCGGGTTGGAAATGATGAGATCGAAGTCGCCTTCGACAGCCGACAGCGCATCGCCCTGCGCGAGCGTCACCGGCACTCGTGCCACTTCTGCGTTGACGGCGGTGAATTGCAGCGCCAGCGGGTTGATGTCGTTCATGACCACCGCTGACGACAAGCCGGCTTCGGCCAATGTACGCGCTGCGGCGACGCCGCCCGCGCCGCTGCCGCAGCCCACGTCCAGCACGCGCAGCGGGCGTGGCGTGTGTGCCCGGCGCGGCTGCAAGGCATTGCGGATGAAGCGCGCGAAGCGGCTGGTATCCGGCCCGAAGAAAACCGCGTTCTCCTGGACGGTCGGGTAGGCCGAATGAAAGAACAGGTCGTCGCCAAGGCTGGCAATGCGCACGGTGCTTTGCAGCAGCGTGCCCGAATGCCGCACGATGCCGGCGTCCTTCATGCCGGCCAGCATCGACGGCGAGACGGCGCCGGTCTCGAACGGCAGGTTCCAGCCGAAGATGTCCCGCAACGTCGTGCCGGGTTCGCGCCGGGCCATGACGCGCTGATGGGTCAGCGGCGTGACCGTGGTGAAGCGATAGCCGGTGGCGGCCACCTCGCGCAGAACGCCGGCGGCATTCAGCATGCGAGCGCCTCCTCGGTGCGCAAGGCTTCGCTGTAGCGCGCGAAGCAGCGCTCGCCGCACACCAGCCGCATGAGCGCGCCTTCGGCGATGAACTGCCCGCAGGCCGGGTCGGCCTCGACCAGCGGGCGGATCACTTCGCGCAGCCATGCGCGCGCATGCGACACATCGAGCGCCCCATGCAGGTCGAAGTAGGCCCGCGCACGCCCGCTCAGGCCCAGGCGGCGCATGCCGGCCGCCACCTGCTTCACGCGGCCGGGCGCAGTGAGTTCGATGACACCGAGCGCGCCGATGGCGTGGTAGCCGTAGCGGCGGGTGGTCGCCAGGCCCACCATGGTGTTGGCGAGCGCGAGCGATTCCCACACGGTGGTGTCGATGCCCGGGTGCAGGTCGAGTTCACGCACCATGTGTTCGAGCATCTGGCCGTGCATCGCGCTCTGCTTGCCGTGGCCCATCTCGTCCCAGAAGTTGCGCGCGCATTCGAGCTTGGGCTGCGGCGGCAGCTTGACCTGGGTGTAGGCCAGCAGGTCCTCGAAGCCCGCTTCGCCCGCAGCTTCCTGCGTGAGGAACCAGCGCATCTGCGGCAGCGTGGCTTCGTGCGCCAGCCAGTCGAACAACGGGTGCTGCTGGCCCGGCCCGGTGTGTTCGAGGGCCTGGAACCACTCGACGAAGTGCGCTGCGTTGCCCGCGGCGCCTGCCGTCTGCGCTTGCACCGTGGCGCGCAGGGTTTCGAGGTAGTGGCCTTCCAGCAGCCGGAATTGATGCTCGTTGGTGAGATCGTCCCGCCACCGTGGAGAGGGGACGCCGAGCCTGAGCCGCTCGGCGTTGAACTTCGCAAGGCGCCGGTGAAGCCGCGTGTTCTCGTTCTGGGTGTCGTGCGCAGGCATGGCCGTTCCTTGTTGTCCAGCAGGGAAGAGGCAGCGTGCGCCTTTGCGGCGCGGCTGTCCGTCAGACAGCGGCTACAAATTCGTCCCCGGGGCGGGGGACCAGGGCGCTCAGGTCGCCCAGATGCGCGGCATGGCTGCGCTCAGTTGCCACAGCTCGTTTCGCCAAGCCAGCCAGACCTGCCGCAGCAGTTTCATCGCCGGCTCGACCACGGGCGTCAGCACGCGCAGCACCACCACTTCCGGATGTGGGCTGGTGGCGCCCGCGCTGTCCTGCAGGCCGTGCGCATCGAGCAGTTCGCGCGCCTGGGCAAGCAGCGCGTCGCGACGCGCGCGTGCCATCGGCGAGCCCGCCACGAAGAACAGCGATGCCATGCAGCGGTGGCCGCCCAGCCCGAGCGGGCTTTGCAGCAGTCGATGGTCGGCCGCGTCGATGCGTCCGCGCTCCAGCCAAACGCCAGGCACTTCGATGTGCTGCAGGTAGGTGCCGCGCTCGAAGGGTTGGTTGGCATTTGGCAGGCCAAGCGCGGTGACGTCCCAGCCGATCAGCTCGGCGCCGGGTTCGACTTCGATGTTCAGCCGGTTCTCGGCCTGGCAGCCGCTGTAGCAGATCGCTTCGAGCGGCAGCCATTCGAGCCGCGCGCCAGCCGCCAGCCGGATGCGCGTGCGTTGCAGCGCCAGCTCGCCTTCGGAGCGGTAGAAGCGCGAGGCGCCGGGCGTGGTGATCAGGCCGTGGCTGCCGTCGGCGGCCTCGATGTCGATGTCGAGCGTGTCGCCACCCACCAGGCCGCCTGGCGGATGCACCAGCACGTTGTGGCAGACGGTGTCGCCTTCGGGGTACAGGCTCTGCAGGATGCGCAGCGGGCCGTCATGCCGGAAACGGGCGACGGTGCGGGCGGCTTCTTTTTGGTAGTCGAGGTGGAGACGGGCGTGCCAGGGCATGCGGCGAGTCTAGTGCGCGCTCTCGTGGTCGGTCAGACCTTCCAGGCGCCGTCGTGCGCGGCGCTGGCTTCGTCGATGAGCGCCGGGCCGATGCATTCGATCGGGTGGGGCGAAGCGCGGAACACGTCGCGGCACGACAGTTCCGCATCGCGCTGGTCTTGCCGCTCGCCACGGAACACGCGCAGGCGCTCGGCGTCGATGCCGAACACCACGCGGCCGATGTTCGACCAGAAGATCGCGCCCGCGCACATCACGCAGGGCTCGCCCGAGGCGTAGAGCGTGGCGCCCGCGAGTTCTTCGCGCGTGAGCTTGCGCCCGGCCAGCGCGCGCAGCGCATTGACCTCGGCGTGGGCGGTGCAGTCGCCGGTTTCGGTGTTGCTGTTGCCGGCCTCGGCCAGCACTTCGCCGGCGGCAGAGACGATGACCGAGCCGAAGGGCCGGTTGCCGCGCCGGCGCGCTGCGTGCGACCAGACGATGGCCTTGCGCAGATAACGGCCGTCGCGTTCGTCGAGCGTGGTTTCTTCAGGGTAGGTGGTGGAGTTGCTGGAGTTCATGCCTTGGTGGGGATCGTTCGTTCGCTGCGCGATGGGAGCATGGAGCCGTTGAAGATGGCGTCGGACGCGGGCTTGACCTTGAGGCCGAACACATCGGCCACTTCGTCGACCTGCTGTTCGAGCGTGAGCTTCCTGATGTCGCCGAGGCCGTGGCCGCGCGTGTCCGCCGCGCCCACATACTGCGCCGTGACGCCCCAGCGTTCAAGCTCGATCTTCTCGTCGAGGATGGGCTCGCGCTGGCGCATGGCGGCGATGCTGGGGGCAGGGTTGGCAAAGGTCTCGACGATGGCGCGGTTGGTCGCGCGCAGGAAAGCGGCAACCACCTTCGGGTTTTGCGCGATGAGGTTGCTGCTCGCAAGGATCGCGTTGCCGTAGAGGTTGACGCCCGCGTCCGCGTACTTGAGCACCGAGAGTTCATCGGGCTTCATGCGCGCGAAGAGCGAGATGGCCGAGTCATGGAAGTAGGTGGCGGCATCGACGTCGCCGCGCACCATCACGTTGTCGCGCGCGCTGAAGTCGGTGGTCTGCCACTGGAAGGCGTCGGCGCGCATGCCTTGCTTGCGCGCCACCATCGGCCAAGCACGGCGGGTCGATTCGACGGCGGCTGCCGCAACCTTCTTGCCCTGCAGGCTCTTGAAGTCACCCGTCACGCCGCGGTCCTTGCGGCCGATGATCACGAACGGTGCGCGGTTGTAGTACTGGTAGACGGCCTGCACCATCGGCGTGCCCGCGTTCTGCGCATTGAACTCGACCAGCGAGCTGATGTCGCCCAGGCCCAGTTGATAGACGCCGCTGGCGATGCGTGTGATCGACGCGACCGAGCCGGCACCGGTGTCGATGGTCACGTCCAGGCCTTCGTCCTTGTAGTAGCCCTTGGTCTGCGCAAGGAAGAAGGGCGCGGTCTGCCCGTTGATGCGGAAGTCGAGCGTGAACTTGAGCGGGGTGAGCTTGCCGCCCTGTGCCAGGACGGAAGGAGCGGCAAGGGATGCGGCGACGGCAGAGGTGACCGCGAGAAAGGATCGGCGTTGCATGGTGGGGCCTCGGAATCGTGGGTCTTGAAATCCCCTGCAGGGCAGCAGAAGGCGCTTCAAGAGCAATTTCCGGGCGGCGCACTTGGGTGGTGCGTGCGCTGCTGAACGCTTCTACTCTTGCAAGGGGCCATGCAGGACGCATGCCAAGGCGTTTCGCTTGGGCTTTGCGCGAAAGTGCGTGCATTGGGTGCGAGGGCGCGCCACAATCCGGGCGCGCAATTTGCATGGCATCTGGCGCAGAGTAGAAGCGTTCAGCCCCTTGCCTTCACATATATCCCGAAGGCACCGTGGTCGGAAATTGCTCTTTCACGTTCGTCCCCACACGCACACCGAAGGAGTCCGCGCATGCTCGTTACCCAACAACCCGTCTTCCGCAAGTTCTGGCATGCCGTCATGCCGCTGACCGAACTGGCCCACGGCCCCAAGCCTTTCACGCTGCTGGGCGAAGACATCGTTCTCTTCATCGACGCCGACGGCCAGCCTGCCGCGCTGCGAGACCGCTGTTGCCACCGCACCGCGAAGCTCTCGAAGGGCTGGTGCGTGGATGGCGAAGGCAAGGCCTGCGGGCAGGGCGCCATTCAGTGCGGTTATCACGGCTGGACTTATGACCGCAGCGGGCAGGTGATCCGCATTCCGCAGTACGAGGCCGACCGCAAGATATCGCCCGACTACCGCACCACGGCCTACCGTTGCACTTCGCGCTACGGCTATGCGTGGGTGGCGCTGGAAGAGCCCGTTGCCGACATTCCGGCGATTCCGGAGTTCGAGGACGCGGGCTATCGCACGATCTTCCAGTTTTACGAGGAGTGGCAGACGAGCCCGATGCGCGCGCTCGAAAACTCTTTCGACAACTCGCACTTCAGCTTTGTGCACCGCGCCACTTTCGGTGTGGCTGCGAGCCCGAAGCCGAGCAAGTACGAGCTGGTCGAGAACGAGTCGGGCTTCTATGCAGAGACGGTGATCGAAGCGAACAACCCGGTGAAGTTCCACACGATCAGCGGCGTGACCGATGCGATCACCACGCGCCACATGCGCAACGCCTACTTTCTGCCGTTCTCGCGCCGGCTCGACATCGAGTACCCCTCGGGCATTCGGCACATCATCATCAACTGCTTCACGCCCATCGACGATGGCCGCATGCAGTTGTGCCAATGGCTGTTCCGCAACGACACCGAGGCGGATTGCGCGGCGCAGATGTTGATCGACTTCGACGAAGAGATCACGCGGGAGGACAAGGACATTCTTGAATCGACGGACCCTGATGCGTTGGTCGATACGCGGCGGCGGGGTGTCGAGTATTCGATGGAGTCGGATCGGCCGGGCATGTTGATTCGCAAGTATCTGATGCAGTTGCTTGCGAAGCATGGTGAGGCGGAGGTCTATCGGGGCATGAGCAGTGCGGTCATTCCGATAGCCAAGGCTGCTTGAGGGGGTGCTGCACGGTGTGATGCGGGTTCATTCAGGGCGAGTGCGAATGACACCAGGTGCTCCCCTCCGCGAATGTCCCCCGCTTCGCTCCTCCTTTATTTCGCTGCGGGGAGCACCTGGCGTCATTCGCACAGGGGCACGCGGTTGGTGATCGCCGATCAACCAGTGCTCTGAGCGCTCACGTCGATACGGGGCTCTTTTTAGCTAAATAAAGGAGGAGCGAAGCGGGGGACATTCGCGAAAAAGAGCACCGTGTCGGCGTGAGTGCCGCCCTGAACAGCAGCGCCAACGAACGACCAAACAGCGTCAAGCAGGCGCGGTCGCAGGGTTCGGGCGCGCGGTGTGCGACGCGCCCTGCTCGTAGCGGTCCATGCCCAGCCCGTCGGTACGAATCTCCGGCCGCTGGCCCATCACCATGTCGGAGATGAGCTTGCCCGAGCCGCAGGCCATGGTCCAGCCCAGCGTGCCGTGGCCGGTGTTGAGGAACAGGTTGGCGTAGCGCGTAGCGCCGACGATGGGCGTGCTGTCGGGCGTCATCGGGCGCAAGCCGGTCCAGAAGCTCGCGTTCGGCAGATCACCGCCCGGGAACAGATCGCTCACCACCTTCTCGAGCGTGGCGCGACGGTTCGGGTTCAGGCGCAGGTCGTAGCCGCCGAGTTCGGCCATGCCGCCCACGCGGATGCGGTTGTCGAAACGGGTGACCGCAACCTTGTAGGTCTCGTCGAGCACGGTCGATTGCGGCGCCAGCGATTCATCGACCAGCGGCACGGTCAGCGAATAGCCCTTGACCGGGTACACCGGAATGTCGAGACCCAGTGAGGCAATGGCGGCGCGCGAATAGCTGCCGAATGCCATCACATAACGGTCGGCCGTGAGGATCTTGCCGGTGGTGGTGCGCACGCCGGTGATGCGGCCGCCGTCGGTTTCCAGGCCGTCGATGGTCTGGCCGAAGCGGAAGTCCACGCCCAGCGTGCGTGCGATGTCGGCCAGGCCACGCGTGAACAGGTGGCAGTCGCCGGTTTCGTCATTGGGCAGGCGAAGGCCACCGGAGAGGCGGTCGCGCGCGCCGGCCAGCGCGGGCTCGACGCTGGCGAGCGCATCGCGGTCGAGCAGCTCGTACGGCACGCCGCATTCCTCGAGCACCGCGATGTCGCGCTGCACCGCATCGAGCTGCGCCTGCGTGCGGAACAGTTGCAACGTGCCGCCGGTACGGTGTTCGTACTGCAGGCCGGTGTCGGCGCGCAGTTGCTGCAGGCAACCGCGGCTGTATTCGGCCACGCGCATCATGCGTTCCTTGTTGATCGCATAGCGCTCGGGCGAGCAGTTGCGCAGCATCGCGGCCATCCAGCGCAACTGGTAGAGCGTGCCGTCGGGGCGAATGGACAGCGGGGCGTGCTTCTGGAACATCCACTTGATCGCCTTCAGCGGAATGCCCGGCGCGGCCCATGGCGTGGAGTAGCCGGGCGACACCTGGCCCGCATTGCCGAAGCTGGTTTCCTCGGCGGGGCCGGCCTGCCGGTCGAGCAGGGTGACCTCGGCGCCGGAGCGTGCAAGGTAGTAAGCCGTGGTGGTGCCGATCACGCCGCCGCCCAGAACGATGACTTTCATGGTGTTTCCGCTGATTCAAATGGAATGATGTGAATCTAAGGTGCACAATGAAGTGAATTCCATTGTTTTTGGGCGTTTGGCGGTGGAATTCACTGTCAGGAATCGCCGAATGACGCGCCCGGAGTGAAATGCCCGAACTCGACCGAATCGACCGCAAGATCCTCGACCTGCTGCAACGCCAGGGCCGTGTCTCCATGACCGAGCTGGCCGAGCACATCGGCCTGTCGGCCTCGCCTTGCGCGGAGCGCGTCAAGCGCATGGAGCGCGACGGCGTCATCACCGGTTACCACGCGCGGGTGTCGCCCGAGGCGCTGGGCAAGACGCTGCTGGTGTTCGTCGAAATCAAGTTGTCGGCCAAGTCGGGCGAGGTGTTCGACAAGGTCAAGCAGGAGCTGCTGCACATGCCCGAGGTGCTCGAAT
This sequence comes from Variovorax sp. PAMC26660, assembly GCF_014302995.1. Taxonomy (NCBI): domain Bacteria; kingdom Pseudomonadati; phylum Pseudomonadota; class Betaproteobacteria; order Burkholderiales; family Comamonadaceae; genus Variovorax; species Variovorax sp. PAMC26660. The sequence goes on along the minus strand of NZ_CP060295.1, from coordinate 711,131 downwards.
GCCACCTGGTATCGGGCAGCTTCGACTACCTCGTGAAGGCGCGTCTGAGCGGCATGAGCGAGTACCGGCACCTGCTGGGCGACATCCTGAAGAAGCTGCCGGTGGCGGCCGAGTCGCACAGCTATGTGGTCATGGAAGAGATCAAGGAAACGCTGATGCTGGCGGTGGACCGCTGACGATCGCTGTGCACGGCGGCTACCATCTCGGGCGCATGCAAGACACAGCCATTCCCATCGTCATCCGCCCCTGGCAATTCGCCGATTTCGACGTCGTCAAGGCCATCCTCGACGACAGCTTCGCGAGCACCTGGCAGCCGCAGCTCACGCCCGAGGCCTTGCAGGTCTACCGGGACAGCGGCGAGCCCATCGGCTACATCGACCAGATGGGCACTGCGTTCTTCGTCGCCGAGATCGACGGCGAAGTGGTCGGCATGGTGCATTGGGAACACGACTTCGTGCATGCGCTGCACGTGCCCACCGCGCACCAGCGCAAGGGCGTCGCCCGCGCGCTGATGGCTTTCGCCGAAGACGGCATGCGCGCGGCGGGCGTCGACGTGGCGCGACTCGAAACTGACACCTTCAACGAAAGCAGCCAGGGCTTCTACCTGGCGCACGGTTACCGCGAGGCGGGGCGCTACCCTGATCTCGAATGGCACAGCGGCTTCACGACCATCCTGTACGTGAAACCGCTCGGCCTTTGAACCCTTTCCCTTCACCAAGGACACCGGCATGAGCATTTCAATTCGCCGCGACGGCACCACCGGCACGCGCCACATCCTCAAGATCCGCAACCACGAGATTCCGGTCGATGCCTCGCCGGCTGGTGGTGGCAGCGACGGCGGCGCCGAGCCGCACGACCTGTACGACGCATCGCTGGCCGCCTGCAAGGCGCTGACGGTGCTGATCTACGCGCGCCGCAAGGGCATTCCGGTGGAAGACATCGAGGTGGTGGTCGACCGCGACGACAGCGAGGAGCGCAAGGGCGTCTACCGCCTGAAGTCCGGCCTGCGCCTGACCGGCGACCTCACCGAAGCACAGCGCGACGAGCTGCTGCGCGTGGCCGGCAAGTGCCCCATCCACAAGCTCATGACCGAGGTGAAGACCGAGATCGAGACCGGCTGGGCCGATTGATTGATTGATTGATCAGCGCAGCACGCGGTAGGCCCGCAGGGCGCGCAGCAGCGCCCACAGCCCCGCTTCCGCCGGCACGTTCTTCTCGTTGAACGCTACGGCGATGTACACGTCGTCGGCCGGCACATAGGCCACGATGCTCGTGAAGCCTTCGATGCCGCCGCTGTGGCCGAGCATCAGGCCGGGGCCGTCGGGCACGTCGTAGAGCTGAACGCCCATGCCGTAGAAGGCATTGCTCCCGGCATAGGGGCCGAGCATCGGCGGCATGTCGGTGAACATGCGGCGCACCGTCTGCGTGGGCAGCACCTGTCCGGCCAGCAGCGCATGCCAGAAGTGCACGAGGTCGCCCGCGGTCGATGCCAGCGCGCCTGCCGCGTAGGGCGTGGCGTACTGGTCCGGCGCATCGTCGACGGGGCGGCCAGCCGAATGTCCCGCCACCACGGGCAGCGCGACGCCGGGCCGGCGCATCACCGTGCGGGAAAGCGACAGCGGCTGCAGCAGCCGTTTCGCGAGCACCTCGGACAGCGGCATGCCTTCGATCTTCTCGACGATCACGCCCAGCATGGCGTAGCCGGTGTTGGTGTAGCTCCAGCCCGTGCCGGGGCAGAACTGCGGCGGCTGCGCGGTGCCGAGCGCGATGATCTCGGCGGGCGGGCGGTACTTCGTTCCGAACGAAGGCAGCGCGTTGAAACTCACCAGTCCGTTCGTGTGCCGCAGCAGTTGCTCGATGGTGATGAGCCGCGCATTCGGTGCATCGGGAAACCAACGGTCGATGCTGTCGCCGAGCTTCAGCTTGCCTTCCCCGACGAGTTGCAGCACCACGGTCGCCGTGAAGGTCTTGGCCGTGCTGGCGACCTGGAAGGCCTGGTCGGCAACGACCGGCGTGGACGACGCCTTGTTCGCCATTCCGCGCGTGGCGGACCACATGCCTTCGCCCGGAATCGCGACCGCCACGCTGGCGGCGGGCACGTGCTGGAGCATCTTGTCGAGCGCGTCGCCGAGGGTCTTTTGCAACTCGGTCGGAAGTTCGCCATCGATGGAACGGCTGAAGTCTTTCCGCCATACCGACTCGGGCGCCGAACGCATCGGCGGGCCGGCGTAGACGGGCGAGGACGCGCACGCCGATTGAGCCAGCGCCAGACCGGGCGAAAGCTGCAGGGCCGCGAAGAGCACGGCCGACGAAATCTTCAGCAACGATGGCATGTGGTTTCTCCGGCTCGCGTGATCACTTCGCCGCTTCGGCCTTCTTGCGTGCGGCATCCACGCGCTTGGCGTAGAGGTCGCCCCAATCGGCCAGCGCCCCCAGCGCCGTGTTGAGCGTCGCACCCAGCTTGGTCTCGGAATATTCGACGCGCGGTGGCACTTCGTGGAACACCTCGCGATGGACGATGCCGTCGGTTTCCAGCTCGCGCAATTGCTGGATCAGCATCTTCTCGCTGATGCCGGGCAGCAGCCGCTTCAGTTCACCGAAGCGGCAGGGTTTGGCGTGCAGCTCCCAGAGGATCACCGCTTTCCACTTGCCGCCGATGACGTCGAAGGCGGGACCGATGCCGCAGTTGTAGGGCTTCTTGGACTTCATGAGGGTTCCATTACTGACGTTTTTGTAAGTACCTTACTTTATTGTAGGTACTTGACCGTTGGGAGGCGAAATTCCTACGATGCGGGCGTCATCACAACCTGCGAACAAATCGTCATGAGCAACAAGGAAGTTTCCGTTCTGGGCCTGGGGGCGATGGGCCTCGTCATTGCACAGATCTATCTGGACCAGGGCTACAAGGTCACGTTGTGGAACCGCACGGCGGACAAGGCCGATGCACTGGTGGCCAAGGGTGCCGTGCTGGCGCGCAGCGCGGCCGAAGCATTGCGGGCCAGCCGCGTCGCCGTGATGTGCGTGTACGACTACCGCGCCGCCGATGCCATCTTCGCCATGGACGGCGTGGCGGCCGCGATGGACGGCCGCCTGCTGGTGCAACTGACCACCGGCAGCCCGCGCGATGCGCGCGACGCCGAAGCCTGGGCGCACCGGCACGGCGCCGCGTACCTCGAGGGTGCGATCCAGGCCGCGCCGGACCAGATGGGCCGCTCCGACACGCCGCTGCTGGCGTCCGGCGCGCAAGGCGTGTTCAGCGAAGCCGAGCCGTGGCTGAAGGTGCTGGCCGGCGGCATCGTCTACCTGGGCGAAAAGGCGAGCGCGGCGGCGGCCATGGACCTGGCCACGCTGTCCACCATCTACGGCACGATGCTCGGCTTTCTGCATGGCGCGCGCATTGCCGAACACGAAGGCTTCGACGTGGCCGAATTCGGCCGCATCGTCGCCGGCATCATGCCGACCTTCGCGGCCTTCCTTCAGCATGAAGGCTCCGTGATCCAGTCCGGCGACTTCACGATCTCGCAAAGCCCGATGCGCATTTCGGTCGAGGCGACACAGCGCATTCTGCAGGCGGCGCAAGAAGCGGGTATCAACACCGAGTTTCCGGCCTTTGCGGCGGGCCTTTTCAAGCGGGCCGATGCGGCAGGACTCGGTGGCGAGGAGCTGGCGGCGCTGATCAAGTTGTTGCGTCAATAGATGGCGCACCGATAGGAAGGGCAATGGAAGCTCAAGCCCATGTCATGAACTGGATCGCCCGCAACACCTCGGCTTCGCGCTCCATGTAGAAGTCGGTGTGGCTGCAGTTGTCGAGGGTCAGGCGGTGCGGTGTGTTCAGGGCGGTCATGAGGCGGTTCGAGTCCGAAATGCGCGCGTGCCGGAAGATGCGCAGGTAGTCCGCCGCGTCTTTCTCCGTCTTTGCATCGAGCGGCAGTTCGAGCCAGGGAAACAGGTCGCGGTTGTCTGCGGGCAGGGCGGTCACGACCAGCGAGGGCGCGCGCACGGCCCGGTAGTCCGGCGAGAAATTGTGGGCGGCGGTGTCCATGGCGGTGTCGATGTCCTCGGGTGTGTTCATGCGCACGCTGCCGTCGGCGCGCAGGTCGACGGCAGCGAGCAGGTTCGCTTCGAGCGCGGGCCACCAGTTCTTGGTCTTGCGTCGGTTGAACGCGATGGCGGCCTCCAGCGAGCGGCCGTCCTTGGGGCCTGGCCTGGGCTCGTCGAGCCGCCGGTTGAGCGGCGGCTCCTCGCCGCCGGTGTCGCCGCTCACGGTGTAGTCGAAGCTGGTGTCGAGGTAGATGAGCCCTCGCACCCGCTCGGGGTGACGCCCCGCAAAGCGCGTCAGCTCGTTGCCCGCGATCGAATGGCCGCCGAGCACCACACGCAGCAGGCCCAGTTCATCGAGCACCGCCTTCAGGTCGCAGGTGAGCGTGTCCACCTCGTAATGCTGGGTCGCCGTCTTCATCGGCCGTGGTTTGTCGGACTGGCCGTAGCCGCGCCGGCTGATCGCCACCACGCGCGAGCGGGAAGCCAGCGCGGGCGCAAGGCTGTCGAAACACCGCGCGTTGCCGCCCAGGCCCGCCAGCAGCACAATGGTCGGTCCGGTGGCGCCGGGGCGCTGCCAGTCGCGCACCTGTAAGGACACGTCGGGCGCGGTCGACACTTTCACACGGCGGTTGGTGACGGAAACCGGGCCGTGGCCCGCGCTGCTGCCCGCTCCCACGTGGGGAGCGCTGCTGCGGCCGCAGGCCGCGAGACCGGCCACACCGGTGAGTGCCAGGGTACGCAGGATGTCCCTGCGCCCCGGTTGAAACCGGGTGGGCCGAAGCGGCTGGACAGGGGGGCGATTCACGTCGAAGTTCCGTGTGTGAGGCATCGATCCAGTGTCGTTTTCGTACCTGAAGAACCCCTGCAGCATTCATGAAGATTTCCTGAAGTGCGTGGATGGTGCTTGGCAGATACTTCGGCCTTATCCCGAAATCGGGCGAGTTCGCGTGGAGACCCATGAATCTTTTGCTTGTTGAGGACGACCTTGATCTCGGCAACGGCGTGCGCATTGCGCTGGCCAATCAAGGCATGGACGTGGTGTGGGTCCGCCGCCTCGACGACGCCCTGCGTACCCTCGACGGCGGCACCTTCGACATGGTGCTGCTCGACCTGGGCCTGCCCGACGGCGACGGGCTCGACCTGCTGTTTCGCCTGCGCCGCGACCGCCAGATCCTGCCGGTGCTGGTGCTGAGCGCGCGTGATGCGCTCAACGACCGCCTGCGCAGCCTGGACGACGGTGCGGACGACTACCTGGTCAAGCCCTTCGCGCTGGCCGAGCTGCTGTCGCGTGTGCGGGCGCTCGCTCGCCGCAGCTACGGCTTCAACGACGAGACCATCCGCATGCGCGGCCTGGCGCTGCACGAGCCCACGCGCGGCGTGATCGTCGACGGCGAGCCGGTGGAACTGTCGCGCTGCGAATTCGATCTGCTGGCGCTGCTGCTCAAGCGCACCGGCCGCGTGGTGACGCGCCGCGTGATGGAAGAGCAGGTGCTGCCCGGTGGCCAGGCCAATGGCAGCAACTCGCTCGAAGTGCATATCTCCAACCTGCGCCGCAAGATCGGCCAGGGCTATATCCGCACGGTGCGTGGCATCGGTTATGTGATCGACGTGCAATCGCTGGTGCGGAGCACGCCGAAATGATGCAGGCGCTGGCGCAGCGCTGGAAGAACTGGGCACAACCTTCCCTGATGCGGCGCCTGCTGCTGGCGCAGATGGGCGTGGTCGCCCTGCTGTGGACCATGGCCATTGCGCTGCTGCTGTACGACTCCTACGAAGACCCGGAGCTTCTGAAGTACGACAAGATCTACCAGACGGTCACCTCGATCGCGCAGAACCTGGTCGATCGGCCCGACAAGCAGCAGGAAACGCTCGCCGCCTTCGACGCCGCATTGCTCGAAACCGTGGGCGACGGCGACGCCGCCTCCGACACCTCGCCCGTCATGCAGGTGTGGCAACGCGGCAAGCTGATCTACCGTTCGACGGCGGCGGTGCCCGTCATCCTGAATTCGGCGCCGAATCTCATCGAGACCGTCAAGGCGGGCGGGCGCGAGTGGCGTGCGCGCACGCTGCAGTCTCCCAACTCCGATACCAGCGTGATGCTGGCCGAGCCCAGCGTCTGGCGGCTGACCGTCACGGTCATCAACCGGGGCTTTTACCTGCTGCCGCTGGTCATCAGCCTGCCGTTTCTGATCTTTCCGGCCTGGCTGTCGGTGCGGCTGGCGCTGCGTCCGTGGCGCCAGGTGAGCAAGGAGACCTCCGAGCGCGGCCCCAACGACCTGACACCGCTGTCGTATGCGCCGCCCCACAAGGAGCTGAAGCCGCTGGTGCACAGCATCAACAGCCTGCTGCAGCGGGTGCGCGACAGCACCTCGCGCGAGCGCAGCCTGATCGCCGATGCGGCGCACGAGCTGCGCACGCCGCTGGCCGCCATGCGGGTGAACGTGGAAGCACTCAAGGAACAGAGCACCGACGAGGGCCAGCGGGAATTGATGGGCAATCTGCTGCGAAGCAACGACCGCGCGGCGCGGCTGGTGGGCCAGTTGCTGCAGCTCATGCGCAGCGACGCCGTTTCTGACAACGCCTTACCGGTCATGCTGTCGCTCGACGCGCTGGTGCAGGACAGGCTCGCCATGATCGAAGGCTTGGCCAGCGCCCGCGACGTCGAGCTGGAACTGGTGAGCGACGACCGCGTGCCGGTGCTGGGTGAGCGCGAGAGCCTGGTCTCGATGATCGACAACCTCATCAACAACGCCATCAAGTACAGCCCGCCGGGCGGAACGGTCATGGTGCATGTGGCCCAGGACGGGCAGCAAGCCCTGCTGACGGTGGCCGATCAGGGCCCCGGCATTCCGGCCGCGCTGCGCGAGCGGGTGTTCGACCGGTTCTTTCGCAACCCAGATCAGAACCAGAGTGGCAGCGGCCTGGGGCTGGCCATCGTCAAGTCGGTGGTCGACAAGCACGGTGGCGAGGTGGTCCTGGGCGAAGCGCCGGGGGGTGGTCTGCTGGCCTCCGTGCGGCTGCCGCTGGCGATGGCCGATGCGCCCCAGCCCATGCTCTGCAGCTGAAGATCCCTTCCGGGACGTGGCCAAAGGGCTTGGTCAGGTCCGTTTCGGGGCCGCGATTTACACTAGCCGGTGCGCTCTACAGGACACTTTCAAAAATGAAGTGGGTCATTCTTGCTATCTTCGCGCTCAGCGCGCTCTACGTTCATTTCCGTGGCCAGGTCCGGCACAAGTTCTTCAGACAGCTCTCTGACCACTCGACCTTCCTGGCCCCGCTGAACGTCTTCATGTACCTTTTCTCGAAGGTGCCGGGTACGCCGTACCTGTCGCCTGCGCAGTTTCCCGAAATGCGCATCCTCGAAGAGAACTGGGAAGTCATCCGCGAAGAAGCGCTGGCCATGCGCAACGGCGGCAGCATCAAGGCATCGAGCCAGTTCAACGACGTGGGTTTCAACTCCTTCTTCAAGAGCGGCTGGAAGCGCTTCTACCTGAAGTGGTACGACGAGGCTCATCCCTCGGCGGCTGTCCTGTGCCCGCGCACGACCGAGCTGCTCAAGGGCATCGGCACCATCAAGGCGGCGATGTTCGCCGAGCTGCCACCCGGCAGCCGCCTCGTGCGCCACCGCGACCCCTTCGCCGGCTCGCTGCGCTATCACCTGGGCTTGTGGACGCCAGGCGTCGAAGGCTGCTACATCGACGTGGACGGCCAGCGCTACCACTGGCGCGACGGCGAGGCCGTGGTGTTCGACGAAACCTTCATCCACTACGCCGAGAACACCACCGACCACGACCGCGTGATCCTGTTCTGCGACATCGAGCGCCCGCTGAAGTACCGATGGGCCAGCGCGGTGAACCGCTGGTTCGCCAAGAACCTGCTGGCCGCCGCCAGCTCGCCCAATGACGCGGGCGACAAGACGGGCGGCATCAACCGCGCGTTCAAGTACATCTACCAGATCCGCGTGGTCGGCAAGCGACTGAAGGCCTGGGACAAGCGCGCGTACTACCTCGTGAAGTGGGCCATCTTCGGTGGCCTCGCCCTCTGGATCTTCTGGTAACCAGCCAGGGTTCATGCAAGGCGCCCGGCGTGGGCGCCGACCATTTCCGCCAGCGCGTCGGCCACGGCCCGCACGCGCGGCGAGCGCCTCACATCGGGGTGCACCACGCTCCATATCTCCCGCATTGCCGGCCGGCCTTCGCCGGGCACTTCGACCAGCAGCGCGTCGCCGCGCGCCATGAAGTCCGGCAGCATCGCAAGCCCGAGACCGCCGCGGCAGGCGTTGTGCAGCGCCGTCAGGTCGTTGCTGCGCAGCACGAAAGGGCGTTCGCCCGCGATGTCGGCCAGCAACCGCTGGTGCGGCACGTTGCCGGGCGGATCGCTGTAGCCCAGGAAGCGCCAGTCGGCTTCGGGCCGTGACAGCCATGCCGGTGCGGCGTACAGCCTGAACGACAGTTCTCCGAGCTTGCGCGCCGCAAGGCCGGGCTCGGTCGGGCGCATGAAGCGCAGTGCGATGTCCGCGTCGCGCCGCTGCAGGTTGGCGCTGCGCAGCTCGCCGACGATGTCCAGTTCGATGCCCGGCCACCGCCCGGCCTGTGCGGCCCACAACGGCACGATGAAGTGGCTGGCAAAGGCCGGCGGCGCCGAAACCCTGACCGTGCCCTGCGCAGCGGTGCTGGCGGCGGCGGCGCGCGCGAAGGCCATCACCTCCTGCTCCAGCCGCTCGGCGGGCGCGAGCAGCGCTTCGCCCTCGCTGGTCAGTGCCCAGCTTCGCGGCAGGCGATCGAACAGGCGCACGCCGATGTGCGACTCCAGCGCGCCGACCCTGCGCGCCACCGTCGAATGCTCGACACGCAACTGCCGGGCCGCGCCCGACAGGCTGCCCTCGCGCGCCACCGCCACGAAATAGCGGATGTCGTCCCAGGTGAGCGAGGCGAGTGCGGCGTCGTGGGGGTGAGCTGGCGATTCGTGCACAACAGATGCGAAGGTTTGGGGAATGGCGGTTGATTCTGCCCGTCGCTATCGTTCGGCGCATCGTTCGTTTCATCTTCCAAGGACTTCGCATGAACATCGCGCCAGCAACGCAGCAACAACCCTTCATTCCCTACGGCGCGCCCGTGTCCCTCGATGTGGCGCGGCGCGTGGCCGCCGCCGCCGAGGCCGAGGCACGCGTCAACGGCTGGCCGATGGTGATCGCCGTGATGGACAGCGCCGCCAACCTCGTCGTGCTGCACAAGATGGACCACGCGCAGACCGGCAGCGTGGAGATCGCGCAGGCCAAGGCCCGCAGCACCGTGCGCTTCAAGCGGCCGACGCGCGTGTTCGAAGAAGCGCTGGCCGCGGGTGGGCTGAACCTGCGGCTGCTCGCCACCGAAGGCGCGTGCCCGCTCGAAGGCGGCTTGCCGCTGATGCACGACGGGCAATTGATCGGCGCCATCGGCGTCTCGGGCATGCAGTCGACACAGGACGCGCAGGTGGCGGCCGTGGGGGCGCAGGCCGTTGCCTGATCCTGACGGGCCGGCTCAGGCTTCGGTCAAGACGAGCCGGCCGCGCGTGGTTCCGACCCAGCTCACCACGCCCGCGAGCAACGTGCCGCCGAGCACGTCGATCAGCACGTGCTGGCGCGTCGCCAGCGTCGAGTAGACGATGCCGAGCGACCAAAGCACATTCACCGCATGCGTCCACGCGGGCGCCTTCATGCTGCGCAACTGGCGCCCCAGCAGCACGGCGGTGAGCACCGCGAACGCGACGTGCAATGAAGGGAACGCATTGCCGCCCACGTCGGTGGCCTTGAGGAACTGCAGCGCCGGGTACTGTGCCCAGTCCACCGGAAACACCGGCACCGTGGTCGGAAAAAGCCAGAAGACCGCCAGGCCAACGGCCGCCATGATCGCGGCGTCGCGCGCGCAGGCCCACAGTTCGGCCTTGTCCTTCGCGAGGGCCGGGGCCAGCGAGATGTAGAACCACAGCGAGCCGTACAGCAGCATGGCGTCGTCGCTCACGCCGACCCAGTGGTCCAGCGGCGTGAGCGGCATCACCGTCGGCTCCGACGGCGGGTTGTGCATCACCCAGAAGTACAGGACGAAGAAGCCCGAGATGCCGAGCGTGGTGCCGATCATCTTGACCAGCCAGAGCGCGGCGATCCGCTGTCCCAATGCCATGTACCAGGGCACGGAGGGAAAGGAGGAGGGGCTCGCGGGGCGGAATGTCACCGATGCAGCTTCTTCAGTAGGACGAAACGACACAGCTTATGCGCGTGCATTGCGCGAACATTGCGCAAGGTCTCTCCTAAAATGACCCGCTTATTTTTTCAGCAACCGGCGCGTCACCATCCCTCATGAGAATCCTGCTCGTCGAAGACGAAGTCGATCTGGCGCAAGCCCTGGCATCGGCGCTGCGTCAGAACCAGGCGGTGGTCGATGTGGCCAGCTCGCTGCGCGAAGCCGAAGAGGCCGTGCTCGGTGCCCAGCATGACGTGATCGTGCTCGACCGCGGGCTGCCCGACGGCGACGGCCTGTCGCTGGTGGCCTTCCTGCGCCAGAACGAGATTGCCACCGCCGTGCTGGTGCTCACCGCCATGACCGACGTGGCCCAGCGTGTGTTGAGCCTGGACGGCGGCGCGGACGACTACCTGGCCAAGCCTTTTTCAATGGACGAGTTGATGGCGCGCGTGCGTGCATTGGCGCGGCGCCCCGCCGTGCGCGCCAACCTCGTCATGACGCTGGGGCAACTGCGCTTCGACCACCACGCGCGGCAGGCCCACGTGGGCGAGTCGAGCTTCACGCTGCCACGCCGTGAATTGCTCGTGCTCGAAACCCTGCTCGAGCAACGGGGCCGCACGGTGCTGCGCGAAACCCTGCAAGACCGCGTGTACGGCCACAAGGACGAGATCCAGTCGAACGCGCTCGACACGCACGTCTCGCGCCTGCGCTCCAAGCTCGACAAGGCCGGCGCGCAGGTCGAGATCCATGCGATACGCGGCGTGGGCTATCTGATCTGCGCCGCGTCGTCTTCCCCATGATGAGCCTGCTCTCGCTGCGGTGGCGGCTGATCTGGAGCCTGATCCTGCTGCAGGTGGTGGTCGGTTCGCTGGTGCTGGGTGGTTTCATCGGCCTGGCCTGGGTGCTGGGCCGCGTGGTCGACGAAACCGGGCAGGAGACCATCGGGGTGATCCAGCGGGCGCTGGCCCGCGATGCCGAAGGCAAGCTCGTCATGGCGCCAACGCCCGAGTTCCAGCGCCTGCAAAAGGCCGATCCGCCCTTCTGGTTCATCGCCCGCGATACCAAGGGCGAAGAAGTCCGCGAAGGCGAGGTGCCGCCGAGGTACGTCGCGCTGCTGGCGGCACTCGACGGCATGGAACGCATGGGCATCGAGCCCTCGCCGGACAACACGCAGCCCAAGGCCCGCTTCGAGCGCGTGGAAACCAGCGCGGGCCCGGTCAACGTGATGGCCCAGACCGGCGGCCCGCTGACGGTCAAGAACACGCTCAAGGGCACGGGCATCGTGTTCCTGTTCCTGGTCGCGCCGATGGCGCTGCTGACCAGCCTCGGCGTGATCCTGGCCACGCCCTTCGTGGTGAAGCGCGGCCTCAAGGGCGTGGTGGCCACCGCCGAACATGCCGAGAGCATCGACGTGCACGAACGCACCACGCGGCTGCCGCTGGACAACGTGGCCAGCGAGATCCGGCCGCTGGTCAATGCGGTCAACCGCGCCTTCGACCGGCTCAACGAAGGCTACGACCGGCAGGAACGTTTTCTGGCCGACGCCGCGCACGAGCTGCGCACGCCGATCACCACGCTGCAGATTCATCTCGAAGGGCTGCCGAGCGGTGCGCTCAAGGTGAAGCTGATGCAGGCCTCGGCGCGCCTGGCCACGCTGGCCGAGCAATTGCTCGATCTGCAGCGGCTCGACCACATCGCATCGCACGACCAGCAGGTGGACCTGAAGGCGCTGTGCGAGCGCGCGGCGGCCGACATTGCGCCGCTGGCGATCATGAACCGCTGCACGCTGTCGGTCGACGCGCCCCTGGCATTGATGGTGCGTGGCGATGCACCCTCGCTCGAACGCGCGCTTGCCAACCTGATCCAGAACGCCATCGAGCATGGCGGGCAGGGCTGCGACATCCAGGTGCGGCTGTGCGAGCCGTCGTGCATCGAGGTGCTGGACTCGGGCCCCGGCATTCCCGAGGCGGACCGCGAGCGCGTGGTGGCGCCGTTTCACCGGCTCGTGCCGCGCGGGCGCGGTGCAGGGCTCGGACTGCACCTGGTTGCCGAGGTTGCGCGCCTGCACGGCGGGCAGCTCACGATCGGGTCGGGCGAATCGGGGGGCGCGAAGATGCGGCTGGAGCTGAACCTCGACGCCTGAGTGCCCGGTTGCAGGGTTCGGAAAACCACTGCGCTACCACCTGCCCCAGCAGGCCCGAGGCGGCGACCACGGCCACGAACCAGAGCGGAATCCACGCAGCCGGCGCACCGGTCTGCTGGTACAGCCAGGCACCGGGGATCACGACGAACATGTGCGTCAGATAGACCTCGTAGCTGTTGCGCCCGAACCAGCGAAGCGGTGCGGCCGCCACACCTGCGCACCACGTCCACGGCCGCCACTGCGTGACCACCAGCAGCAGCGCCACGCCCAGTTCCAGCAGCGTCACCTGCAGGCCGAAGCGCGTCAGGCCCAGATGGAACGCTTCCTTGCGAAAGCAGAAGACCCCCACGCTCAGCGCCACGCCCGCGAACAGCATGAGCCGCTGCATGGTCACCGTCGGCAACCGGGGCATGCGGTGCGCGAGCAGGGCCGCAAGGCAGCCGAAGGCGATGCCGTCCATGCCGGAGAGGTACGCGTGGTCCTGCCACAGCTCGTTGTCGGTGAACACGCTGCGCGCAAACGGCCCGAGTGCGATCGGCACGAGCAGCAGCAAGCCCAGCCGCCGCTCGTTGCCCGTCAGCACGCAGAGGAGGGGAAAGAAGAGGTAGAAGGCCTCTTCCACCGACAGCGACCACAGCACGCCCCACGGCCCGGGCAGGTAGCCGACCTGGGCTTCCAGCCAGTTCAGATGCAGCCCCAGCGCCGCCAGCCATGCGCGCCACAGCGAGACCTTGCCCGCGTCCAGTGCGAACCATGTGCTGCCCGCCAGATGCAGCACGCTCAGCACCATCAGGAGCAACAGCAGGCTCGGCAGGATGCGCGCGGCGCGCAGGCGATAGAAGGCGGCCGGCCGCACCTGCGACAGATCGCCCCAACGCCGTATCGATGCGCTTGTGATGAGATAGCCCGAGACCACGAAGAACACGATCACCGCGTAGTAGCCGCTGCGAAACAGGATGCCCATGAGCCGTGGCCCCAACGACTGCGCCAGCTCCGATGGCCCGAACGGAATGCGCAGGTTCGCGTGCAGCAGCACGACGAACACCACGAGCAGCCCGCGCAGCAGGTCGACGTGCGCCATGCGCGGCGGCGTGGTTTGCAATGGGAGCGGGGCGGTGGCAAGACGGGCCATCGCGGCGATTCTGTGCGAGCTCTTCGGGTCGAGCCTGAAGGGCTGCTGAAGCACCGACAATCGAACGCTGCCCATGCCTTTCGCCGACTTAGACCTTCCCCAGCCTGTCGACCTTGCCAGCGCCCAGGCGCTGATCGCGGCCATTCAATCCGAAGCCGCGATGCAGCAGGTCGCCTTGCGCGTGCCACCGTCCGAGCCCACCACCTGCTGTGGTCGCGGCTGCAATGGATGCGTGTGGGAGGGCTGGCTGGCGGCAGTGGCCTATTGGCGCGACGAGGCTTCCCTGCTGCTCGACTCGGCCTGAGGCATCGCCGCAATGGCTTGCACTAGCACACGAACCTGAAGGCCTCGGCGGTCACCGCCGTATAGAGTGGCCGATTCGCAAATTCAGGAGGAATCCGCATGACAGCATTTCGCCGAAGCAACGTCGCTCGTCTCGTTTCCGTTCTCGCGCTGCCGTTGGTCGTCGTGCTTGCCGGTTGCAAGCCAGAAGCCCCTGCGGCACCGTCGGCTGCGGTGGCCCCGGCCGGCCTGGTGGTGCCCGAGAAGCAGCAAGCCGAAAAGCTCAACGCCTACGTCGTGGCCTACAACAAGCTGCTGCAATGGCACAGCTTCGGCAAGATCCTGCGCGACTACCAACGTGCCAACCCGAAGATCGCCAAGGCCGGCGCGCCGCTCGACAGCTACAGCTTCGGTGGTGGTGACGTCGACGACGCCTTGCGCGCCTTCGACAAGGCAATGGCCATGACGCAGCCACTGCCGGAGCTGGACGAGCCGGGCAAGGTGCTCAAGGCCGCGCTCGAAGCGGTCAACCCGCTGATCAAGGAAGCCCGCACCTACGAAAGCACCAAGGAATACCTGAGCGACAAGGGCGCCAAGGCGCGCCAGATGGATGCGCCGCTGGTCGCGGCACTCGGTGCGGCCAACAAGGCCACGGCGACCTTCGGCACCGCCCTGTCCGGGCAGACGCTCAAGCGCGACGAGGCGGAGCTGGCCGCGCTCAAGCCGGGCACCCTGGGCTTTCACAAGCTGAAGGTGTCGCTCGAAACCCGCAAGCTCGCCAGCGCCGTCAAGCTCGCGCTCGACGACAAACAGAACGTACCTGCCATCGACACCGCACTGCAGGCCGTGAGCGCCGCGAACACCGAACTCGGCACGCTGCGCAAGGACCCGAAGGCACCGCCCGCATGGGACCCGGTGTGCGCGATGTACAAGGACAAGATCGACACTTTGATCGGTGGCACGCGCACGCTGGTGAGCGCCATGAAGGACGGTTCGGGCAAGGCGGTCGCCGATGCCGCGAACCAGTGGTTCGACATGCGCAACAAGGCGGTCGACGCGTCGAACAGTTGCGGGGATTGAGCCACTGACCGGCACGCGCCGCAGGGCGCGTGCCGGCCGGTCAGTGGTGGCCGCGCATCATTGGTTCTGCGAACCGCGATGCGCCCAGCCGGTCGTGTGCTTCTCGATCACGCTGAAGAGTTCATACATCAGCATCGCCATCGCGCCCACCACCATCAGGCCCGCGAAGGCCAGGCCCATCTGCATGGCCGAGCCGGCCGAGATCAGCAGGTAGCCGATGCCTTCGTTGGCGGCCGTCATCTCGCTCACCGTGGTGCCGACGAAGGCCAGCGTGATGGCGACCTTCAGCGAGCCGAAGAAGTAGGGCATGGAGCGCGGCAGGCCGATCTTCATGAGCACGTCCCAGCGCTTGGCGCCGAGCACCCGCAGCACGTCTTCAAGCTCCGGCTCCAGCGTGGCCAGGCCGGTCGCGATGTTGACCATGATCGGGAAGAAGCTGATCAGGAAGGCCGTGAGAATCGCCGGCCCCGCGCCGATGCCGAACCACACCACCAGGATCGGCACGAAGGCCGCCTTGGGCAGCGCGTTGAAGGCCGTCATCAGCGGGTAGATCGCCGCATAGGCAATGCGCGAGCTGCCGATGACGAAGCCCATCAGCACGCCCACCACGATCGCCAGGCCGAAGCCCGCCATCGTGACCCAGAAGGTGCGCCACGCATGGCCCGCGATGATTTCCTTGTATTCCCAGAACTGCGTCCAGATGCGCCACGGGCTCGGGAAGATGAAGTCGGAGACCTCGAAGCCCGCGCAGATGACCTGCCAAAGTATGAGCACGGCGACCAGCAGCAGCCAGGGCGACCAGCGTTCGATTTGCTTGGTGTTCTTCATGGGTGCGCTCCGCTCAATGTGACACGGCAGCGGCCGTCTGCGCCGCGCTGATGCCCGTGTTGCGGATGGCGCCGATGTGCCCGCGCAGCTCCAGCACGATGTCGGTGAACTCCTTGGTGTAGGTGATTTCGAGTTCGCGCGGACGCGGCAGCTCGATCTCGCGCTTGACCACAAAGCGCCCCGGGCTCTTGCTCATCACGTACACCGTGTCGGCCAGGAACACCGACTCGCGCAGGTCGTGCGTGACCAGGATCACGTTGAACTGCTGCTCGGTCCAGAGGTCGCGCAAGATGCACCACAGCTCTTCGCGCGTGAACGCGTCGAGCGCGCCGAAGGGCTCGTCGAGTAGCAGCATCTTGGGCTCGTGAATGAGCGCGCGGCAGATGCTTGCGCGCTGCTGCATGCCGCCCGAAAGCTGCCACGGAAACTTGTCTTCATAGCCCGCAAGGCCCACCTTCTGCAGCAGCTTGCGCGCGCGCTCGACGTATTCCTTGCGCTTGGCCTTGAAGTTCGAGCGATAGGGCTCGACGATCTCCAGCGGCAGCAGCACGTTGTCGACCGTGGTGCGCCACGGCAGCAGCGAGGGCGCCTGGAAGGCCATGCCGGAAATCTTCAGCGGCCCGGTGACCGGTGCGCCGTCGATGCGGATCTTGCCCATCGACGGCATCTTCAGCCCCGTGGTGAGCTTCATGAAGGTCGACTTGCCGCAGCCTGAAGGCCCGACGATGGCGATGAATTCCCCGCGCTTGACCTTCAGGTCGATGGCCTCGACCGCGAAGTGGTTCTCGCGCAGCAGTTCTTCGTTGTAGGCGAGCCAGACGTCCTGGAAGTCGACGAAGGGGGCCGTGGTGTCCGGTGCGGCTGCCTGCATCACTTGCGCAGGACGGTGTTGAGTTCAGCGGCGGGCGGCAGCAGCGAGGCCGTCCACACGGCATCGGGGCTCACGCGGGTCTTGGTGTTGAAGGCGTCCGACACCTGCGACGCCATCAGCGCCATGCGGCCCGCGTTGACGCCGCCGAAGCCCTCGGCGCGCGCGTCGGGGCTGTTGATGACGGTGTCGATGGCCAGTTGCAGGCGGCGCGTTTCGAGCTTGCTGTCGATGATGCCGTCGCGTGCCTTCACCGATTCGATGGCCACCGCAGGGTTGGCAATGACTTCCTTCGCGCCCTTGGTGAAGGCCGAGAGGAAGGCCTTCACCGCCGCCGGGTTCTCCTTGATGAGCTTGGGCGACGCGATGATGACGTTGCCGTAGAGCTTCACGCCGTAGTCGGGGTAGGGAAGGATCACCACGTCGGCCGTCTTGGCGCCGCGTGCTTCGAGGTTGAGCAGCGAGGTGAAGGTGAAGCCGGTGATGGCGTCGATGTCGCCGCGCATCAGCATGGTTTCGCGCAGCGTCGGGTCCATGGCGGTCCAGTTGACGGCGCCGATGTTGTTGGCCTTGGCGAAGATCGGAAACGCGCGGCGGCCCGCGTCGAACACCGGCGCGCCGAGCTTCTTGCCCGCGAGGTCGGCCGGCTTGGTGATGCCGCTCTTCTTGAGCGCCATGACCGAGGCCGGCGTATTGTTGTAGACCATCATCACCGCGACCGGCTTGTTCGGGCTGTCGGGGTTGTTGGCGTGGAATTCCATCAGCGCCGCGAGGTCGGCAAAACCCATTTCATAAGCGCCCGAAGCCACGCGCGTGACCGTGCCGCCCGAGCCGTTGCCCGCGTCGATGGTCACGTCCAGACCGGCTGCCTTGAAGTAGCCCTTGGCCGCGGGATGCAGGAACAGCGCGGCCGGTCCTTCGAAGCGCCAGTCGAGCTGGAACTTGATCGGCGTCGGGGTCTGCGCAAAGGCCGAAGACAGGCCGAAGCTGAGGGCCGAGGCGGCGAGGAAGGACTGGACCAGTTGGCGCTTGTTCATGCGGGTTCCGTGAATGTGAATGCTTCGGCATTCAAGCAAAAACGGTGCCCGCACGCGATTGGTGCGAACCCTTCCGGTGAAACGCGGTGGTGCATGGCCTGCACCCTTCAGGGGTTCAGCTCTGTGTCTCAGGCATTTGATGCACCGAAGCCGAGCCAATACGGATCGCCCACCCGCTTGCCGACGCTGCTGGCGGCGTCGCGCACGATCGCGCTGAAGCGCTCGATGAGCGGCTCCGACAGCATTTCCGCCGGCAGCGCGATGCCGAAGGCGTAGGTCTGGCGCGTGGCGGCATCGAACACCGCCGCGGAGATGCCGGCCACGTTGGTCACGTATTCACCGCGCGACAACGCCCAGCCGGTCTCGCGAATCACGGCCAGCCGGCCCAGCAAATCCTTTCGCGTCTTGGGGGCATGGCCGCGGCCCTGGTCGAGCCGGCTGCCGAGCAGCGCCGTCACTTCTTCGTCGCTCTGGCGGGCCAGCAGCGCGCGGCCCATGGCGCTCGAATAGGCCGGCGCACGGCTGCCCGGCGGCGTGTAGATCTGCAGCGCGCCGGCGCCGGTACGCATCTGGATCACCAGCGTGTCGACCCCGTCGAGCACGTTGATGTAGCCCGTGAAGCTGGTCTCGCGCACCAATGCGTCGAGGGCTTCTTCCACCAGTGACGCCGTGTTGCGCGATGCGCGGAAGTGGTAGGAGGCTTCCATGATCACGCCGCCCGGCCGGTAGGCGCGGGTGGCCGCATCGCGGTCGAGAAAACCGTAGCCGGCCATCATGCTCAGCGTGCGCGAGGCGGAGCTTTTCGGCAGGCCCAGCTCGGTCACCACGTCCGTCACCGTGATGTCGCGGCGCAGCCGCGCGATCAGCTTCAGGACGTCCATGGCGTTGGCGAGGGTGCTCATATTTCTTGGCTTGTGGCGGGTTGGGGATCATAGGTTCGACAGCGTCGGGGTCTTCCCGGATCGGCGCGAACACGTCTTGACAGCGGATTGCGCCGATCTATCATTCGGTTCTATTTTATTGGATGTAGTTCCAAAATATGGAGCTTTCAAGGAATGACCATGACCCATGAAGTGACGGCGCTCGCACCGCTGCACGACGAAGGCGCTGCATCGAAGGCCCGGCTGGCTGCGCAGGCATCGAGCGGCCCGCACCATCACCCACATCCAAAGGCGCTGGCACCCGCCAACCTGATCCTCACGGTGGTACTGAGCGTGTTCGGCGCCATCGTCGGCATGCAGATGCTGGCGAGCCTGGGCATCACGCCGAGCACTTCGCTGATCGGCGCGCTCGCGGCCATGACGCTGGCGCGGGTGCCGCTGGCCATGTTCCGTGGCTTTCGCTCGGTGCATGCGCAGAACCTGGCGCAGACCAGCATTTCGTCGGCCACCTTCGGCGCGGCCAACAGCCTGTTCCTGCCGATCGGCATTCCCTTTCTTTTCGGCCTGCCCGACATGGTGGTGCCGATGCTGGTGGGCGTGAGCCTGGCGATGCTGCTCGACGCCTGGCTGCTCTATCGCATGTTCGACACGCCGGCCTTTCCGGCCAGGAACCCGTGGCCGCTGGGCATTGCCGCGGCCGAGGCCATCAAGGCCGGTGACGGCGGTGGCAAGCAGGCGTGGCTGTTGCTCGGCGGGCTGGCAACGGGTGTGGCGGGCGCGGTGTTCAAGCTGCCGATGTCGGCCTTCGGCGTGGCGCTGATCGGCGGCCTCGGCGCCATGATCGCCTTCGGCATCGGGCTGCTGGTGCGCGGCTATTCGGCGCCGCTCTTCGGCCTGGACATCGGCGCGCTGTACGTCCCGCACGGCATGATGATCGGCGCCGGCATCGTCGCGCTGGTACAGGTGGGGCGCGTGGTGCTGAAGAAGCGCGACAGCGGCTCGCGCAACGCAGCCGCCGACACGCAGGAAGCACGCGGCGCCACCGCGCTGGGCCGCTCGCTGCGGCTGGGCAGCGTCGGCTATCTCGCGATCATGGTGCTGCTGGCCGTCGGCACCGGCGTATACACCGGCATGTCGCCCACGATGCTCGTGTGCTTCGTCGTCTACGGCACCTTTGCGGCTTTCGTGCACGAGCTGATCGTCGGCATCGCGGCGATGCACTCGGGCTGGTTCCCCGCGTTCGCGGTGGCGCTGATCTCGCTGCTCATCGGCATCCTGATCGGCTTTCCGCCCGAGGCGCTGGTGGTGCTGGCCGGCTTTTCTGCCGCCACCGGCCCGGCCTTCGCAGACATGGGCTACGACCTGAAGGCCGGCCACATCCTGCGTGGCGAAACCTCGGGCACCGCGTTCGAGCTGGACGGCCGGCGCGAACAGATGATCGCCGGCATGGTGGGCTTCGCGGTGGCCATCGTCGTGGTCGCTTGCACCTACAAGATGTTCTTCGCCAACCACCAGACGGCGCCCATCAATGCCGCTTACGTGGCTGCCATCAAGGCCGGCATCTCGGGCGACACGGCGCGCAACCTGGCGCTGTGGGCCGTGCCGGGCGCGATCCTGCAAGTGCTGGGCGGTTCGCGCCAGCAACTGGGCGTGCTGTTCGCCACAGGCCTTCTCATCGCAAGCCCGATGGCCGGCTGGATGGTCGCGGCCGGCATCGCCTGCCGCCTTGTCGTGCATCGCGTGGTCGGCGTGTCCGCGCGCGAAAAGCTCGAAGTCTTCGCGGGCGGCGTGATCGCAGGTGATGCGCTCTACAGCTTCTTCTCCGGCGCCGTGAAGAGCCTGCGCAAGTAGCGCTCTGCATCTGTCTTTTCTTCCCTTCATCACACAGGAACAACGAATCCATGAAACGCAATCTGACAAGCGACGACGTCCGCGCGGCCATCTGGGGCGGCGCCATCCTCGGCGGCGGCGGTGGCGGGCTGATCGAGGCCGGCGAGCGCGCCGCGAAGCTCGCGCTGCAGGTCGGCACACCGCAACTGTGGAGCATCGACGAGTTCGACCCCGCGGCGCTCACCGCCACCATGGCGCTGGTCGGCGCACCCGCCGCACCCGATCCGCATGTGCAGCCCGCGCACCTGCTGCGCACCATCGAGCTGCTGCGCCGCGAACTGCCGGTGGGCCAGAAGCTGGTCGGCCTGCATGCCAACGAGAACGGCGCTGAAACCACCGTCAATGGCTGGTTCCACGCCGCCATGACCGGCCTGCCCGTGATCGACCTGGCCTGCAACGGCCGCGCGCATCCGTCGAGCGTGATGGGCGCGCTGGGCTTGCACACCGAGCCGGACTACCTGTCGATCCAGGCCTATGCCGGCGGCGAGCCGCACCGTTATGTCGAAGGCGTGGTGTCGGGCCGGCTCGAACAGACCTCCGCCGTGGTGCGCCGCGCCTCGGTCGAGGCGGGCGGTCTCGTGGCCGTGGCGCGCAATCCGGTGAGCGTGGGCTATGCGGGGCAGCACGGCGCGCCGGGTGCCATCAGCCATGCGATCGCGCTGGGCCAGACCTACCTCGACGGCGGCGTCGATGCCGTGGCCCGTTCGCTGGACGGCCGCATCGTGGCCGAGGGGACAGTGCGCACCTACCGCTGCGAGCAGCAGGAAGGGTTGGACGTGGGCGTGGTCGAACTCGACGACGCGGCCGGCACCACGCTGCGCTTCATCAACGAATACATGCTGCTGGAACAAGGCGGCAAGCGCATCGCGCGCTTCCCCGATCTGGTGATGACCTTCTCGGACGATGGCCAGCCGGTGGTGTCGGCGCATGTGCGCCAGGGCGCGAAGCTGCGCGTGCTGGTCGCGCCGCGCGCGCGCTTGCTGCTGTCGCGCACGATGTTCATGCCCGAGCTGTACCGGCCGCTGGAAAAGTCGCTGGGCGAGGCCTTCGCACCTGAAGAAGAAGCGCTGGCCTGATCCGTTCAAACCTACACAGGGAGGAATCACCATGACATTGCGCGTGCGATGGATCCGAACCGTCGGCAACGACACCTACAACGAACGCTTTGCCCAGGAGTTTGCCGAGGTGAAAAACCAAGGCACCGAAGTCGAAGTGGTGTCGCTGCGAAACGCTTCGGTGCAACACCACGTCGAGTACCAGAGCTACGAGGCGCTGCTGGGCGCCGACATCGTGCGCGTGGTGCGCGATGCCGCCGTGAAGCAGTTCGACGCCGTGGTGGTCGGCTGCTTCTACGACCCGGTGCTGGTCGAGGCGCGCGAGATCTCGGGAGAGACGGTGGTGGTCGCGCCGTGCCAGGCCTCGTTCGAGGTCGCCTCGAACCTGGCGCAGAAGGTGTCGATCATCGTCGGGCGCCGCAAGTGGGTACCGCGCATCGAGTCGCGCGTGCGCGAGTACGGCCACGGCCATCTGCTGGCCTCGTGCCGCGCGCTGCAACTGGGCGTGGAAGACTTCCAGCGCGACCGCAACGAGACCGTGCGCCGCATGGTCGAGCAGGGCCGCCGCGCCATCGACGAAGACGGCGCCGAGGCGCTGATCCTCGGCTGCACGCTGGAGTTCGGCTTCTACAGGCAGTTGCAGGACGTGCTGGGCGTGCCCGTCATCGACTCGGCGCTGGCCGCCTTCAAGCGCGCCGAGGCGCTGGCCGATACGAAGCAGCGTTTCGGCTGGAAGCCCAGCCGCGTGGGTGGCTGCGAACCGCCGCCTGAAGCCGAAGAGCTGCTGGCCTGGAACGTCTTCGACCCGGCGCAGGTGCCCATCGCATCGCCGTTCAACGCTTGAGACAGCCCAAGAAAAACGCCCCGCTGCGATGACCGCAGCGGGGCGTTTTCATTGATGCGAGAGCAGGCTTACTTCAGCGCCGTCGTCGCATTCGCCACGGCCAGCGCCGTCATGTTGACGATGCGCCGCACGGTCGACGTAGGCGTCAGCACATGCGCCGAGCCCGCTGCACCCAGCAGGATCGGCCCGACCGTGATGCCGTTGGCGCCGGTCATCTTCAGCACGTTGTAGAGGATGTGCGCCGAGTCGAGGTTCGGGCACACCAGCAGGTTGGCTTCGCCGGTGAGCGTGGTCTCGGGCAGGGCGGTGCGGCGCACTTCTTCGGACAGGGCCGAGTCGCCGTGCATTTCGCCGTCGCACTCGATGTCGGGTGCCATCTGCGAGAACAGGTCGCGCGCCAGCCGCATCTTGCGTGCCGAGCCGCGGCTCGAGGTGCCGTAGTTCGAGTGCGAGAGAAACGCCACCTTGGGCGGCAGGCCGAAGCGGCGCACTTCCTCGGCCGCCATCATCGCGATGCTCGCCAGCAGCTCGGCGCTCGGGTCTTCGTTCACGTTGGTGTCGGTGATGAAGACCGTGCGCTTTTCCAGCGTGAGCGCGTTCAGCGTCGCGAAGCCCGGCGCGCCGCGCTTCAGGCCGATCAGGTTGCGGATGTGCTCCAGGTGCACGTCGAAGCGCCCGACCAGGCCGCAGATCATGGCGTCGGCATCGCCCAGGTGCAGCATCAGCGCGGCAATGGTGGTGTTGGATCGGCGCACCATCGTCTTGGCGGCTTCGGGCGTGACGCCGCGGCGGCCCATGAGCTTGTGGAAGCTCTCCCAGTAGATGCGAAAGCGTGGATCGTCTTCGGGGTTGACCACTTCCACGTCGGTGCCCACGCGGATGTGCAGGCCGGCCTTCTTGATGCGTGCCTCGATCACGGCGGGGCGGCCGACCAGGATCGGCTGCGCCAGGCCTTCATCGACGGCCAGTTGCGCGGCGCGCAGTACGCGCTCGTCTTCACCTTCGGCGTACGCCACGCGCTTGGCCGTGGCCAGCTTGGCGGCGGTGAACACCGGACGCATGAACATGCCGGTCTGGTAGACGAAGCGCGTCAGGTGCTGGCGGTAGGCCTCCATGTCCTCGATCGGGCGGGTGGCAACGCCGGAGGCGGCAGCAGCCTTCGCCACGGCCGGTGCGATGCGCAGGATCAGGCGCGAATCGAAGGGCTTGGGAATGATGTAGTCGGGGCCGAAGGCCAGCTCTTGCCCGGCGTAGGCGGTGGCCACTTCTTCGCTGATGTCGGCCTTGGTCAGATCGGCGATCTCGCGCACGCAGGCCAGCTTCATCTCTTCCGTGATCTTGGTGGCGCCGCAATCGAGCGCGCCGCGGAAGATGTACGGGAAGCACAGCACGTTGTTGACCTGGTTCGGGTAGTCCGAACGGCCGGTGGCAATGATGCAGTCGGGCCGCACGGCCTTGGCCAGCTCGGGCCGGATCTCGGGTTCGGGGTTGGCCAGCGCCAGGATGATCGGCTGCGTGCCCATGGTCTTGACCATCTCGGCCGACATCACGCCAGGGGCCGAGCAGCCCAGGAACACATCGGCGTCCTTCACCACGTCGGCCAGGGTGCGGGCGCCGGTGTCTTTCTGGGCGTAGCGCGTCTTGGATTCGTCGAAGCCGCCTGCACGGCCGGCGTAGATCAGGCCCTTGGAGTCGCAGGCGTAGATGTTGGCGGGCTTGGCGCCCAGGCCCACCATCACGTCGAGGCAGGCAATGGCGGCGGCGCCGGCACCCGACACGGCGATCTTCACGTCCTCGATCTTCTTGCCGACCAGCTCCAGCCCGTTGAGCAGCGCGGCGGCCGAGATGATGGCCGTGCCGTGCTGGTCGTCATGGAACACGGGGATGTTCATGCGCTCGCGCAGCTTCTTCTCGATGTAGAAGCACTCGGGCGCCTTGATGTCTTCCAGGTTGATGCCGCCCAGCGTGGGCTCCAGCGCCGCGATGATCTCGACCAGCTTGTCGGGGTCGTTCTCGGCCAGCTCGATGTCGAACACGTCGATGCCGGCGAACTTCTTGAAGAGGCACCCCTTGCCCTCCATCACCGGCTTGGCGGCCAGCGGGCCGATGTTGCCCAGGCCCAGCACGGCCGTGCCGTTGGTGATCACGCCCACCAGGTTGCCGCGCGCCGTGTACTCGTTGGCCAGCGACGGGTCGGCCGCGATGTCCAGACAGGGATAGGCCACGCCCGGCGAATACGCCAGCGACAGGTCGCGCTGGTTCAGCAGGGGCTTGGTCGGGGTGATCGAAATCTTGCCCTTGACGGGCGACCGGTGGTACTCGCGCGCTGCTTCGCGAAGTGCTTCTTCTGCCGGGGAAAGGGGTGCAGCCATGAATGTCTCCTTGTTTCTGACGGGCAATGAGGCTACCGCAAAAGCGCGGCTTGTTCTTACAGGGGGAATGCCGAAAACGCCTGGATCGATAACGCCCGGATGTATATCTTCCGCCGGATAAGCCCGGCGGGTCGGTTCGCTAAACTCCGACACTGTTACCCAAGGTTAATTGGGGCACCGTCAACCGCGATACAAAACGACAACGGAGGGGCAGCGCATGACACCCGGACCTTTCACCAGTACCGACCCGGACGTCTTGGTCATCGGCGGCGGCCCCTCGGGCTCCACGGTGGCGGCGCTGCTTGCGGACAAGGGCCATGACGTGGTGCTGATCGAGAAGGCGCAGCATCCGCGCTTTCACATCGGCGAATCGCTGTTGCCGATGAACATGCCGCTGTTCGACCGGCTGGGCGTGCGCACCGAGGTCGAGGCCATCGGCATCCGCAAGCACGGCGCCGAGTTCGTCTCGCCCTGGCACGACCACACCAGCCATTTCGACTTCGGCCAGGCGATGGACAAGAGTTTTCCCTATGCCGTGCACGTGCGCCGTTCGGAGTTCGACGAACTGCTGTTCCGCCATGCCGGCAACCGGGGCGCGCGCACCTTCGAGGGGCAACGCGTCACCGGCGTGGACATGGACGCCGGCAAGGGCACGCCAGACAACCGCCCGCTGGTGAAGGTCAAGGCCGACGACGGTGCCGAGACCACCTGGCGCCCGCGCTTCGTGATCGACGCCAGTGGCCGCGACACGCTGCTGTCGAACCAGTTCGACGCCAAGCAGCGCAACCGCAAGCACGCGAGCGCCGCGCTCTACGGCCACTTCGCCAATGCCGAGCGTCGGCCCGGCCGCTTCGAGGGCAACATCTCGCTGTTCTGGTTCGACCATGGCTGGTTCTGGTACATCCCGCTGAAAGACGGCACGGTGAGCGTGGGCGCGGTGGCATCGCCGGCCTACTTCAAGCGCCGCAAGGGTTCGCTCGAAGAGTTCCTGATGGAAACCATCGCGCTGGCGCCCAAGCTGGCCACGCGCCTGAAGAACGCCACGCTGATGGAGGGCGCGACCTCCACCGGCAACTACGCCTACGACTCGAAGTTCTGCCGCGGCGACCGCTTCATGATGGTCGGCGACGCCTATGCCTTCGTCGACCCGATGTTCTCGTCGGGTGTGTACCTGGCAATGAACAGTGGCTTCGAGGGCGCCACTGCGGCGGATCTCTGGCTCAAGGGCGAGGCGAAAGAAGCCGAGAAGGCCTTCCGTCACTACGAGAAGGTCATGAAGCATGGGCCGAAGATGTTCTCGTGGTTCATCTACCGCATCACCTCGCCGGCCATTCGCCGCCTGTTCATGGCGCCGCGCAACATCTGGCGCATGCAGGAGGCGTTGCTGTCCATCCTGGCTGGCGACCTGTTCCGCGACACACCCATCGGGCCGCGTTTCTGGGGCTTCAAGGTGACGTATTACGTGTCGTGCATCGGCATCCTGCCGCAGGCCGTGAAGACCTGGGCGTGGCGTCGGCGCAACCTGAAGGAGTCGCTGGAAGCCGCGAAAACTTGATCTCTTGTGGGGCATCGGGCGCCGTTGTTGTTCAGGGCGTCGCACACGCCGACACGGTGCTCTTTTTCGCGAATGTCCCCCGCTTCGCTCCTCCTTTATTTCGCGAAAAAGAGCCCCGTATCGACGTGAGCGTTGGACAGAGCGGTTGTTGATCGCAGGTTCACCAGCAGCGTGCCCCAGTGCGAATGGCACCGGGTGTTCCCCGCAGCGAAATAAAGGAGGAGCGAAGCGGGGGACATTCGCGGAGGGGAGCACCCGGTGTCATTCGCACCCGCCCCGAACGAACCCGAACCCGCGCCCGGCAACTCAACGGATGCTCAGTCTGGTGTAACAGTGTGCTGAGCGAGCGCTTCCAGCGACTTGACCAGCGCAGAGTGGTCGAGCTGGCCATAGCCCAGCGCCGAGCAAGCGTTCATGAGCTGCGCCGCATTGGCCGTCTGCGGCAACGACACGCCCAGAGAACGCGCACTCTGCAACGCCAGATTCAGGTCCTTCTGGTGCAGCGAGATGCGGAACCCCGGCGCAAAAGTGCGCTTGATCATCCGCTCGCCGTGCACTTCCAGAATGCGCGAGCTGGCAAAGCCGCCCATCAGTGCCTGCCGCACCTTGGCGGGATCGGCACCGGCCTTCGAGGCGAACACCAGCGCCTCGCTCACTGCCGCAATGTTCAACGCCACGATGATCTGGTTGGCCACCTTGCACACCTGGCCGTCACCCGCGCCGCCCACCAGCGTGATGTTCTTGCCCATCTTGTCGAGCAGCGGCTTCACGCGGCCGAAAGTGCCTTCATCGCCGCCGCACATGATCGTCAGGCTTGCGGCCTTCGCGCCCACTTCGCCGCCCGAGACCGGCGCGTCGATATAGCCGGCACCCAGCGCGACGATGCGGCGCGCAAAGTCCTTGGTGGCAATCGGGTCGATGGAGCTGCAGTCCACCACGATCTTGCCGTGCGAGTCCTTCAGACCGGCGGCCACGCCTTCCTTGCCCGGTTCGCCGAACAGCACCTTCTCCACGTCGGGCGTGTCCGGCACCATGATGAAGATGATGTCGGCCTTGCGCGCCACCTCGGCGCCCGAGGCGCAGATCGTGGCCTTCGAGACGAAAGGCTCCGGCGTGTTGCCGTGCGTGTTGACGAACAGCTCGAAACCCGCGTCGAGCAGGTGCCCCGCCATGGGCGCGCCCATGATGCCGAGGCCGATGAATCCGATTTTTTGTTGGGTTGCCATGTCTGCTTTTCCTGTGTTGTTCATTGCGGTTGCGTGAGGGCTTCGCGCCAGCCCAGGCCGTTGACCGTGTCGGTGCGCGGCTTGTATTCGCAGCCGATCCAGCCGTCGTAGCCCAATGCATCGATGTGCCTGAAGAGCCACGGGTAGTTGATTTCGCCCGTGCCCGGCTCGCCGCGTCCGGGGTTGTCGGCCAACTGGATGTGGCCGATCTGCGCCAGATGCTTCGTGAGCGTGTTGCCCAGTTCGCCTTCCATGCGCTGCGCGTGATAGATGTCGTACTGCACGCGCAGGTTCGACGAGCCCACGGCTTCGATCAGCGCCAGCGCCTTGTCGGTGCGCGTGAGGAAGAAGCCCGGAATGTCGAAGCTGTTGATCGGCTCGATCAGAAGGCGCAGGCCCGCGGCTTCCAGCTCGCGCGCAGCAAGGCGCAGGTTGTCGATCACTGTGCGGTTGACCACGTTGATGTCGGCGCCGGGCGGAATCTTGCCGATCAGGCAATTGACCTGCGGGCAGCCGAGCGCGGTCGCGTAGTCGATGGCCATCGCGATGCCTTCGGCGAACTCGCCCGCGCGATCCGGGTGGCAGGCGATGCCGCGCTCGCCCTTGTCCCAGTCGCCGGCCGGCAGGTTGTGCAGCACCTGCTGCAGGCTGTTGGCGCGCAGGGCGGCGGCCAGCTCCTTCTTCTCGAAGGCATAGGGGAAGAGGTATTCGACCCCCTTGAAGCCCGCTTTGGCGGCGGCCTCGAAGCGTTGCATGAAGGGCAGCTCGGTGAAGAGCATCGTGAGGTTGGCTGCGAACTTGGGCATGTGGTGGGTCTCCTCAATCCAGCATCGCCACGGCAAGGGCCGTGGGTGCATCGGCCGTGCTCTCGGCCAGCGGTTCGAATTCATTGATGGCGTCGATCTCGGTGCCCATCGCGATGTTGGTCACGCGCTCCAGCATCACCTCGATGACCACGGGCACGCTGAACTCGGCCATCAGCGCCTCGGCGCGGGCAATGGCGGGCGCCATCTCTTCCTGCTTGCTCACGCGGATCGCCTTGCAGCCCAGGCCCTCGACCACCTTCATGTGGTCCACGCCGTAGCTGCTCTCGATGCCGGCATCGGGTGCTGCGTTGATGTTGTCGAACGCGAGCTGAACGCAGTAGTCCATCTCGAAGCCGCGTTGCGCCTGGCGGATCAGCCCGAGGTAGGAGTTGTTGACCACGATGTGCAGGTACGGCAGCTTGAACTGCGCGCCCACGGCCAGCTCTTCGATCATGAACTGGAAGTCGTAGTCGCCCGAGAGCGCGACGATCTTGCGCGTGGGGTCGGCGGCGCGCACGCCCAGCGCGGCAGGAATGGTCCAGCCCAGCGGGCCGGCCTGGCCGCAGTTGATCCAGTGACGCGGGTTGTACACATGCAGGAACTGCGCGGCCGCGATCTGCGACAGGCCGATGGTGCTCACGTAGCAGGTGTCGCGGTCCAAGTGGTTGTTCATGCACTGGTACACGCGCTGCGGCTTCATCGGCACGTCGGCGAAGTTGGTCTTGCGCAGCATCGTCTTCTTGCGGTCGCGGCATTCGCCGGCCCAGGCGCTGCGGCTCGGCAGCTTGCCGGCGGCCTTCATCTCCTCGGCCACCTGCACGAAGAGTTCGAGCGCGGCCTTGGCATCGGACACGATGCCGAAGTCGGGCGTGAACACGCGGCCGATCTGCGTCGGCTCGATGTCCACGTGCACGAAGGTGCGGCCCTTGGTGTAGACCTCGACCGAACCGGTGTGGCGGTTGGCCCAGCGGTTGCCGATGCCCAGCACGAAGTCGCTCGCCAGCATCGTCGCGTTGCCGTAGCGGTGGCTGGTCTGCAGGCCGCACATGCCGGCCATCAGCGGATGGTCGTCAGGGATCGCGCCCCAGGCCATCAGCGTGGGAATCACCGGCACGCCGGTGGCTTCGGCAAAACGCACCAGCAGGTCGGCCGCATCGGCGTTGATGACACCGCCACCGGCCACGATCAGCGGGCGCTCGGCGGCGTTCAGCATGCCGATGGCCTTTTCGATCTGGGCGCGCGTGGCGGCCGGCTTGTACGGCGTGAGCGGCTGGTAGCTGTCGATGTCGAACTCGATCTGCGCCATCTGCACGTCGAAGGGCAGGTCGATCAGCACCGGGCCCGGACGGCCCGAGCGCATCAGGTGAAAGGCCTGCTGGAACACCTGCGGCACCTGGCCGGGCTCGCGCACCGTGACCGACCACTTGGTGACGGGCTTGGAGATCGACTCGATGTCGACCGCCTGGAAGTCTTCCTTGTAGAGCCGCGCACGCGGTGCCTGGCCGGTGATGCAAAGAATGGGAATGGAGTCGGCCCACGCCGAATACAGGCCGGTGATCATGTCGGTGCCCGCCGGGCCCGAGGTGCCGATGCACACGCCGATGTTGCCGGCGATGGCGCGGGTGTAACCCTCGGCCATGTGCGAGGCACCCTCGACGTGGCGCGCGAGGATGTGCGAGATGGTGCCGCGCTGGCGCAGCGCCGAATACAGCGGGTTGATCGCCGCGCCGGGCACGCCGAAGGCTTGGGTCACGCCTTCCTTTTCCATCACCAGAACCGCGGCCTGGATCGCTGTCATCTTTGCCATGTGGCTGTCTCCTTGAAGTGAAGGCCACTGTAGGAAGAGCGGGCGATTCCAAGAAGATGGCTGGGGACCATAAAACCTATTCCATGGCGGAATAACTGGCTACCATCCGGCCATGGATCGTCTCTTGGCAATGGAAATGTTCGTGCGCGTGGTCGAGACCGGCAGCTTCTCGAAAGCGGCGCGCGAGTTCAACACCACGCAGCCCACCGTGACCAAGCAGGTCGCGGCCACCGAGGCGCGGCTGAAGGTGCGGCTGCTCAACCGCAACACGCGCGGCGTGAGCCTCACGGAGCCGGGCGCGCTGTACTACGAGAAGTGCAAGACCATCGTGCGCGACGCCGAAGAGGCCGACAGCATCGTGCAGTTGCGGCAGAACCAGGCGCAGGGGTTGCTGCGCATCGGAACCTCTGTGGCCTTCGGTCGCCGCGTGGTGGTGCCGCTGGCGCTCGAATACATGCGAAGGCATCCGCAGGTGCAGCTCGACCTGAGCTTCGAGGATCGCTACGTCGATCTCATCGCGCAGGGCATCGACGTGGCCATCCGCATGGGCAAGCTGGCCGATTCGTCACTGGGCGCGCGCTACCTCGGCGCCAACCCGTGGGTCATGGTCGCGTCGCCGGCATACCTGAAGAAGCACGGCACACCCAAGCGTGCGCAGGACCTGAGCGCGCATGTGGCGTTGATCTACAGCAGCGTGGTGGGCGACGAGTTCTGGCGCATGCACACGCCCAAGGGCGAACCGGTGACGGTGCCGGTGTCGGGGCGCTTTCGTTCGAACAACCTGTCGGCTGTGCTGGCTGCCGCGCGCGACGGGCTGGGTATTGCGTTGATGCCGCGCTATGTGGCTAGCGAGTCTCTGGCTGCAGGCAAGGTGGTTGCGGTGCTCGGTGACCATGCGCTGCCGGAGCAGGAGATTCACGCTGTCTTTCCTTCTCCCAAGTTGGTGCCGGGGAAGGTGTCTGGCTTCGTGGCGTTTCTGCAGGGGCGGTTTGACGAAGGTTGGTGGGCGGGCTGAGGGCTGCAGGGTTCATTCGGGGCGAGTGCGAATGACGCCAGGTGCTCCCCTCCGCGAATGTCCCCCGCTTCGCTCCTCCTTTATTTCGCTGAGGGGAGCACCTGGCGTCATTCGCACATGGGCACGCTGCTGGTAATCGCCGATCAACAAGTGCTCTGAGCGCTCACGTCGATACGGGGCTCTTTTCGCGAAATAAAGGAGGAGCGAAGCGGGGGACATTCGCGAAAAAGAGCATCGTGTCGGAGTGAGCGACGCCCTGAACAGCAGCGCCCCCTTTCAGACCTTCACGAAAGCACCGTGAAGGCCCAACGGAAGCGCGTAAGGCAGCGTCGCCTGCGCCACAGGACCCGCCCCGAGGTGATCGGCCGCGAAGCACGACAGCACCGTCTTCTGCCGCCCGAAGTCGAACACCGTGCCCAGCACCCAGCCCGGCTTCTTGCCGTCCGGCACGTAGACGTGCTCTTCCACGATGGCCTGCGCGCCGTAGCTAAAACGTTGGCTGCGGCCAGTCTCGACATCCGTTTGTGCGACCGACCCGAAGCCCGGCAGGTCGGGCCGGATCTGCGTGGCGTGCACCACCTGGCGGTGACGCAGGCCGACACGGCGTGGATCGATGCGCGGAAACTCGGCCTCCTGCGCCAACGCCGTCTGCGTGGCCTTGCCGGTGCCCAGGTTCAGCGTGACCACGGTCAGGTGCGGGTCGGCGCCTCTCACGCGGCGCGCACGCATCACCTCGCGGTTGCTGGTGAACACCGAGTCGGCATTGTCCGAACGCACATAGTCGACGTGGATCAGCGTGCCGCGCGGCGTGTCTTCCTCCCAGGCATTGCCCACGTGGAAGAGGAAGCCGGCCGGCAGTTCGAGCATTTGCCGCTTTTCCCAGTTCTGCTTGTCGACCACCAGCGCGCGCATGCCCAACTCGGGCCGCCAGACATGGGCATCGAGAAAGCTCGCGCCAGCTTCCTTGCGCTTGCTGTCGTAGACCAGTGGCGGCATCAGGAACACCAGGTGCCGCTCGGTCACCGCGAAGTCGTGAACCATCGGCATGTCGGCCACCGGCACCACGGCCGCGCGGCGCAGCGCGCCCTCGGGCGCGATCTCGTACAGCGCCAGCAGGCCCTGGCCGGAGCTGACGCCGAAGTTCCACACCGTGCCGTCCGGGTCCACCTTCGGGTGTGCCGAGAACGGCATGCCGGCAAGGTCGGCGCGCCAGGTCTTCACGCCCAGCGTGTCCAGCGTGCGCGCATCGATGCGTGTCGCCGAGCCGCCTTCCCACAGTGCCAACACCTCGCCCTGCATCGGCAGCACGCTGGTGTTGGCGACGTTGATGCTGTCGGCCGATGTCGGTGGCTCGATGCCCGGCGGCATGGTGCCGAAGGCCTCGAACAGGCGGCGGCCGGCTTTCACTTCGGCCACGCGCTTGGGCGTGGCGACATAGCGGCCCTGGTGCCGCACGTCGGCGCCGTCGATCATGAAGCGATGCACCATGCCGTCGCCATCGAACCAGTGGTGATAGCGCTCGCCGCCCAGGTCATGGCCGGCCGGGCCGACGCGGAACAGCGTGCCGGCAACGGCATCGGGGAAGCGCCCGCGCACCGTGGCGCGGGTGAGCGGCAGGTCGTCCGCAGGCGTGGCAAAGCCACTTTTCCAGGGCGCGCTGGCGGCCTCGAACTGGGCTTGCCAGTCGTCGGTGCCGGCAGCACGTGCCAAGGGTGCCAGCAGGGGCAGGGCGCCGGCCGATGCCAGCAGGCGCAGGAGTTCGCGTCGTTCCATGGTGGCCACCTCAGCGCAGATGAATGACGGTCTGCAGATCGGCATCGACGCTGATCGCCGCGGCCTCGAAGTCGGGCGCGGCCCGGTTGCCCTTGGCATCGTTCGAGAAGCCGTAGCGCTCGGTCGGCATGCCCATGAGGTTGGTGTCGAGCTTGCCGTTGCCGTTCTCGTCGGCGAACACCCGCAGCGCGTAGCGCCCCGGCGCCAGCCCCGCGAACACGAGCCGGGCCTTGCCGTCGCGCATGGGCGCGGTCTGCGATGCGACGGCCTTGCTGGCGGCATAGCCGGCGGCGTCGTTGTACAGCGCGACGTAGAGCGTGGCTTCGGCGGCGGGGCCGTCGGCAACACTCAGGCTCAGGTCGGCGGCAAGCGCGCCCACGGGCGCGAGGACCGCGGCGGTGCACAGGGCGCGCACGGCCGGGCGGGACAGGAGAGCGGGAAGATGCATGGCAGGCCTCGTCTGGAGTTGGAGGCCCGACGATCTCGCAGGCACCTTGCGGTGCCCAGCGCCATGCGACGGAATGCGGAAATGCGCGCGTGAAATGCACGCAGGGAGAGCGGGACGATCAGGCCGCAGCGGGGCGACCGATCATGTTTCAGGCCTTTTCCTGGTCCTTCTTCTTGTCTTCGACGGCTTCCGCATCCTTTGCGCCTTCAGCCGCTGCATGCCCCATGCCCACATGGCCCGAGTCCACGAACAGGCTCCACGCGGCCATGAACAGCGCCGCGATCACCGGCCCGATCACGAAGCCGTTGATGCCGAAGATCGCCATGCCGCCGATGGTCGACATCAGCACGATGTAGTCGGGCATCTGCGTGTCCTTGCCCACCAGCAGCGGGCGCAGGATGTTGTCGACCAGGCCGATCACGAACACGCCCACGAAGATCAGCACGCCGCCTTGCCAGAAATGCCCCGTGGCCAGGAAGTAGATGGCCACCGGCCCCCAGATCAGCGCCGCGCCCACGGCCGGCAGCAGCGACAGGAAGGCCATCAGCACCGCCCACAGCAGCGCGCCCTGCACGCCGAGGAACCAGAAGGCCAGCCCGCCGATGGTGCCCTGCGCGATGGCCACGGCCACATTGCCCTTCACGGTGGCGCGGATCACGGTGGTGAACTTGTTCAGCAGGTAATGCGTGTGCGGCTTGGCCAGCGGCACGGCGTCGCGCATGGTCTTGGAGAGCGTGGAGCCGTCGCGCACCAGGAAGTACAGCAGGTACAGCATCACGAAGAAGCTGACGACGAAGTCGAAGGTGTTCTGGCCGATGGCCAATGCCTGGCTCGCGATGATCTGGCTCGCCTGCCCGGCGGCCGCCGAGATGCGCGCCTGCCAGGCCGCCATGTCACCGAGGTTGAAGCGCTCGACGAGGCTCAGAAGCCACTGGGGCGACGCATCGAGGATCTGCTGGAAGTAAGCCGCGAAGTTGATCTGGCCCGAGCGGATGCTCTGCGTGACGAGCGCCACTTCCTGCACCAGCGACACGCCCACCATCGCCAGCGGCAGGATCACGATGAACAGGCAGATGGTCAGCGTGGAGAGGGCGGCGATGTTGCTCCCGCCGGGCATCTTCTTGAGCAGCCACTTGAACAGCGGCGTGAACAGGATCGCCAGCGCCACGCCCCACAGCACCGCGCCGAAGAACGGCAGCAGCACCCAGATGAAGGCGGCGGTCACAGCGGCGAGAAGGGCGAGAAACACGCCGCGCTGGAGTTGGGGTGAATTCATAAGTGTCTCGGACTGTAGCCGAGCCGCAACCCAGGGCCGTGTCAGCCGGAGCGCTCTTGTGCAGCGGAATGAGGTTGCCGGACGAATCTGCCTGACACGGAGGCTGGGTCTTCGATGCCTGCTATTGAATCAGTAGCGGCTGCCGGCACTAATGCACAGCTTCAACGCTTGGCGCGCGGCAGCGCCACGGGCGCCAGCGTGGCGCGCAGCCGGCTCGGCGCGTCCGGCTCGGTGGTGGCATCGACCTCGAGCGCCCGCTCCACATTGCCGATGTGATCGAGCATCAACTGTCGCGCCTTGTCCGTGTCGCCCGCTTCGAGCGCGGCGACGATGGCGCCATGCTCGGCGCACGACTGCCCGGCCTCGTGCTTCGACTGGTAGAGCGTGGCCGCCAGCGTGGTGCGGGCCGTGAGGTCGCGCAGCACGTCGACCAGCAACTGATGCCCCATCTGCTCGGCCAGGCACACATGGAAGTCGGCCAGCAAAAAGGCGCGCGTGGCCGCGTCGGCGCCTTCGATGGCGCGCCGCTCGTCGGCGATGTGGTCGCGCAGCTTGCGGATCACCTTGGCCAGCGGCCGGCCTTCGCTCGCGGCCAGGATGCCGGCCTCGACGATGCGGCGCGCCGAGAAGGCATCGCGCGCTTCTTCGGCCGAGGGCTCCACCACGTACCAGCCGCGGCGCGACTGCACTTCGACAAAACCGCGCGCCTGCAACTGCATGAGCGCCTCGCGCACCATCGTGCGGCTCACCGAGAAGTTCTCGGCCAGCGCCTGCTCGCCCAGCCGCTCGCCCGGCGCGAGCTTCTGGGCGAGGATGGCCTCGACAACGCGCTCGGCGATGGCGGTGGGGCTGACGTCGGTGGCCATTGGTTTTTTCAGTGAGCGGTGGATGCGGTGGCGGTGCCGGTGTTTACCACGGGCTCGGCCGTGCCCAGCGGTTCGTCGTCGGGCGCGTAGGTGCCGTCGAGCACCGCATGCGCGCGCTCGCGGTCGATGTCGCCTTCCCATGCGGCAATGGCGACGGTGGCCACGCAGTTGCCGATCAGGTTGCCCAGCGCGCGGGCGATGCCCATGAACCAGTCCACCGACAGCACCAGCACGAGGCCGATGGCGGGAATCGCCGGAATGGCATGCAGCGTGGCGGCCAGCACCACGATGGCTGAGCCCGGCACGCCGTGCGCGCCCTTGGAGGTGACCAGCGCGATCGCAAGAATGGTCAGCAGGTCCGCCATCGAGATCGGCGTGTTGGTCGCCTGCGCGATGAACACGGCGGCCAGCGTGATGTAGATCGAGAAGGCATCGAGGTTGAACGAATAGCCCGTGGGAATCACCAGGCCCACCGTTGAATCGCGGATGCCCATGCGGCGCAGCTTGGCCATGACCTGCGGCAGCACGCTGTCCGACGAAGTGGTGGCGAACACGATGGCGAGCTCTTCGCGCAGATAGCGCAGCAGCTTCCAGATGCTGAAGCCCGAGAAGCGCATCACCAGCCCCAGCACCACGAACACGAAGATCAGTACCGCGCCGTAGAAGAGCGCCACCAGCATGCCCAGTTGCTTGAGCGAGCCCACGCCGTATTGCCCGACGGTGAACGCAATGGCGCCCAGCACGCCCAGCGGCGCGAGCTTGATGAGGATCCCCATGATCTTGAACAGCACCAGCGAGAGCGCGTCCACCACCACCGCCACCGGCTTGCCGCGCTCGCCCAGCAGCGTGAGCGCGCAGCCGAACAGCACCGCGAACAGCAGCACCTGCAGCACGTCGCCGGTGGCGAAGGCGTTGACCACCGTGGTCGGAATCAGCCGCATCAGAAACTCGACCGTGCCGCCGCTCGTGAGCTTGTCGGCGGTCGAGGCATAGGCGCTCATTGCGGCCGGGTCGAGCTTGGCGGGGTCGACATTCATGCCTGCGCCGGGCTGGAACACGAAGGCCAGCACCAGGCCCATCGCCAGCGCGATGGTGGTCAGAACCTCGAAGTAGATGAGCGCCTTCACGCCCACCCGGCCCACGCGCTTGAGGTCGCCCGCGCCGGCAATGCCATGCACCACCACGCAGAACACCAGCACCGGAATGATCATCTTGATCAGCTTGATGAACCCGTCACCCAGCGGCTTGAGCTTGACGGCGTACTCGGGAGCGAACAGCCCCGCGAGCACGCCGAGCACCAGCGCGATGACCACCTGACCGAAAAGCGATTTGGCGAAGCGAGGCATGGAGTCTCCTTTTTGCATGCAAACAATGCCCTGTCTTGCATGCAAGAAATGTAGGCAAGAAGACTTCCGAAGAAGCAGAGGGTTATCCCGAGCCTCGGGGAAATGGGGTTGAGCGCGCTCGTCACCCCCTTTCCCAGGGATTGCCAGCAAGGGTCGGGCGCAACACAATCCGCACCCCGCAGAACGGAAGGAGCATCCCGATGAGCGATTCCCCCGACAGGCCCGAGCCTCCCGTCGACCGCTTCTGCGATCTTGTGATGAAAGGGGGCATCACCAGCGGTGTCGTCTATCCCAAGGCCATCTCCCGCCTGGCCCGGGAGTACCGGTTCCGAAGCATCGGTGGAACCTCCGCGGGGGCCATCGCAGCGGCGGTCACCGCCGCCGCGGAATACCGCCGGCGCCAGACAGGAACCCGGGACGGCTTCGAGATCCTGTCAGGGCTGCCCGATGAACTCCAGGCCGATGTGCCTGGAACCCGTGGCACCAAATTGCTCAGCCTGTTCCAGCCACAACCTGGAACGCGGCGGCTCTTCTCGGTCCTGGTTCGAGCGCTCAATCGGGGAGGCGCGTGGAGCCGGATTGCCGCGATCACCTTGGGCCTGATGGAGGCCTACTGGCTGGCGACCGCCGCGAGCCTCGTCGTCGCGGTGGTCGCGCGTTGGTGGGGGCTGGACTGGATCGGCGTCGTGTTGCTCCTGCTGGTTGCGCTCGTGGGAAGCGTCGGGCTTTGCCTGTATCGCGACCTCACCGGCCGCGTCGTGGCCAACGGGTACGGGTTGTGCACCGGGCTGACCGCCGATCCAAAGAACCCGGCGCTGACGCCGTGGCTCCATGAACTGATTCAGCGAACTGCCGGCATCGAAACGAAGGAGCCGCTGACCTTCGGGATGCTGTGGAACGCGGCGGATCCGCCGCAAGTGTGGTCGCAGCTTCGGGCAAGCCAGAAGCCGTCGAGATCCATCGATCTGCAGATGTTTTCGACCAATCTTGGACACGGTCGGCCCTACATCTTCCCGCTCGCCGAGAGCGACGTCAGTGCCGACGCCGAACTCTTTCCGAACCGCGAACGGCTGTTTTTCAATGCCGACGAACTGAACCGGTATCTGCCCGCAGACGTCAGTGACTGGATGAAGCGCAAGGGCAAGCCTTACGTTGCCAACCCGGCGCGCGGCAACCACGAGCCCTCGACGGAAGAGGCGAGGCGACTGGGCTTGACAGAGGTTCCCGAGCCCGCGGATTTTCCGGTCATCCTGGCCGCGCGGATGAGCCTGAGCTTTCCGTTCCTGTTTGCGGCCGTGCCGCTTTGGTCGATTGACTACAGCCCACCGCCCGGCCAGCGGCATTTCCGCAAATGCTGGTTCTCAGACGGCGGCATCAGCTCCAACTTTCCGATGCATTTGTTCGACGGACTGGTCCCGCGATGGCCCACGTTCGGGATCAATCTCGAACCGGCCATCAAGGAGCGAAGCAAGCCGGAGGACGAGGTCTACCTGCCCACAAGCTATCGCGAGGGCTACGGCGAACGCTGGGACCACTTCGATGACGCCGCCGATGCCGCGCAGAGGCTCGGCGGGTTTGTCTCCGCCATCCTCGGCACCATGCAGAACTGGAACGACAACAGCTTGGCCCGCATGCCGGGTGTGCGCGACCGCATTGCGCGTGTTCGGCTGAATGCCTCTGAGGGTGGCCTGAATCTGAACATGAAGGCCGGGGACATCCACGCTGTCGTCCAGCGTGGCGAGGTCGCTGCGGAAAAACTGATTGCCCGTTTCTCGACGCACACACCACCGGCGCAGGCGCCGGGGTGGGACGAGCAACGCTTCGTCAGGCTCGGTACCTTGCTGAAGATGCTCGCGGAGCGCGCGCCATCCGTGGCCATCGCGCTCGACGCGGGCTGTCCCCACGCAACCAGCTATGCGAACCTGATTTCACAGTGGACAGCCAACAGTGCCGTGCCCGATGCGGCGGCGCCGCCTGGCTATGCGCAACCGCTCAGCCAGCAGCAGGCCGATACCTTGCGCAGGCTCGTGGCGGAACTCGAACGACTTTCACTTGCGATGGATGCGCCGGGGAATCAGACGGCGTTCCATCCGATTCCGATGCCGGAGCTGCGCGTGCGGCCACCGCTGTGAGTGGCCATTGCCGGCACCTTACTTGTCGTTGTGCAGGTACGTCGCCTGCTTCGGCAGCAGCAAGCTCACCAAAAACACCACCACCATCATCGCCGTCACGTACCAATAAAAGTACGACTCGTGCCCGATCGACTTCAGCCCCAGTGCCACGTACTCGGCGCTGCCGCCGAAGATCGCATTGCCCACTGCATACGACAGCCCCACGCCCAGTGCACGCACTTCGGGCGGGAACATCTCGGCCTTCACGATGCCGCTGATCGAGGTGTAGAAGCTCACGACCGCCAGTGCCAGGGTGATGAGCACGCCGGCCATCAACGGGCTGCTCACGCTTTGCAGGCTGGTCAGCACGGGCACCGTCATCAGCACGCCCAGCGCGCCGAACAGCAGCATGTTGCTGCGCCGGCCGATGCGGTCGGACAGCGCGCCGAACAGCGGCTGCATGCACATGTAGATGAACAGGCAGGCGGTCATGACATTGCTGGCCGTCTTGATCGACATGCCGGCCGAGTTCACCAGGTACTTCTGCATGTAGGTGGTGAAGGTGTAGAAGATCAGCGAGCCGCCGGCCGTGTAGCCCAGCACCACGAGGAAAGCGCGCTTGTGGTGCCTGAACAGTTCGGTCACGCTGCCTGCGCCCTTGGCGGCGCGGGTCTTGGTGCTGGCGGTCTCGGTCAGCGTGCGGCGCAGCAACAGCGCCACGATGGCGGCCACGGCACCCAGCACGAAGGGAATGCGCCAGCCCCAGCTCTTGAGTTCGGCGTCGTCCAGGAACTGCTGCAGCACCACCACCACGACCACGGCCAGCAGTTGGCCGCCGATCAGGGTCACGTACTGGAAGGACGAGAAGAAGCCGCGCTGTCCGCGCATGGCCACTTCGCTCATGTAGGTGGCGGTGGTGCCGTACTCGCCACCGACCGACAGGCCCTGTAGCAGGCGCGCGGCCAGCAGCAGCGCGGGCGCGGCGGCGCCGATCTGTGCGTAGGTCGGCAGGCAGGCGATGACGAGCGAGCCCACGCACATCATGACCACCGAGGTCACCATCGATGTCTTGCGGCCCTTGCGGTCGGCCAGCCGGCCGAACAGCCAGCCGCCGATCGGGCGCATCAGGAAGCCGGCGGCGAACACGCCAGCCGTGTTCAGCAACTGCGCCGTGGGGTCGGACTTGGGAAAGAACGCGGGCGCGAAATAGACGGCGCAGAACGCGTAGACATAGAAGTCGAACCATTCCACCAGGTTGCCGGACGACGCGGCAAAGATCGCGAAGATGCGCTTGCGCTTTTCTTCGAAGGTGTAGGGGGTGGAGTCGCTCGGGCTGGCAGCACCGGCGTTGGCAATGGCGGTCATGGGGGATGGTCCTTGTCTCTGGCCGCGACCCGCCGCGGGGCCGCCTGAAGCCGTGCCAGCGAGTCTGGCCCGCCGTGTCCGCGCCGTCGTCCGTAGCCTCCGGTCGCGCGGCTGCGTAGGTGTACGCAAGGGTAAGTACCTAGATGTACGTCATGGCAAACCCGCGAATCCATCCGCCGGGTCAGCGCGTAGTAGGCATGGGAAGCCCCCAATCGGGCCATTCCCCGGCTTTCTCTCCCACTGGCGCAAGGAGAAACCATGGCGACCTACGAGCAAGTCATCCGCGAGACGGACCGCATCGAAGTGATCGACGCCTTCGACCATCGGAACACGGTGATCGAATGCCGCGCCTACGTCGAGCGCGTCAGCATCACCAAGCACTACCAGCCGGTCTGCAAACAGGTCAGCTACAGGCTGGCCGACGGGCGACCCGTGCGCCGCACGCACAAGGCCTACTTCGATACGGAAGACGGCAGGGACCGCTTCTTCGTGGCCTGACCTGAACGGCCGTCGGGCCGCTCAGAGCCCGTGTTCGCGCAGGAAGCGGTCGAGTTCGTGGCTGTTCGACAGGCCCAGCTTGGCGAACACATGGGCGCGGTGGGTTTCGACCGTGCGCAACTCCAGCGGCGCGAGTTCGAGCGCGATGCGCTTGTTGGGCTTGCCTTCGGCGACCAGCCGGGCCACCTGCATCTCGCGCGGCGTGAGCTTGGCCCACAGCGTCTGCGCGGCCTGGCGGGCCTGCCGGCGCACGGCGATGTCGCCGGCCTGCTGCAATGCGCGGGCGATGCTGTCGAGCAGGCGTTCGTCGTTGCAGGGCTTTTCGAGCCAGCCGAAGGCGCCGTTCTGCACCGCCTCGACCGCCATCGGAATGTCGCCGTGGCCCGAGAGAAACAGCACCACCAGCGGACTGTCTTGCGCGCGCAGCGCATCGAACACCTGTAGCCCGCTCATGCCGCTCATGCGCAGGTCCAGCACGGCGCAGCCCGCGCGCTGCAGGTCGGCGCCGGCCAGGAAGTCTTCGCCCGAGGCAAAGGTCTGCACCGCGTAGCCGCGCGACAGCAGCAGCAGGCCGAGGGAGCGGCGCACGGCTTCGTCGTCGTCCACCACGCACAGGTTGTTGGCAAGCGCATTCACGATGCAATCTCCAGTTCCAGGGTGAAGACCGTACCGCCTTCGGCCCGGTTGGCAAAGGACAGGCGGCCGCGATGGGCCTCCACGATGGTGCGGCAGATGTTCAGGCCCAACCCCAGGCCGCCGGCCTTGGTGGTGAAGAAGGGCGCGAACACCTGCTCGGCCAGTGCGGCATCGATGCCCGGGCCGTGGTCGGCCACGCGGATATGCATGCGGCCGCCAAGCACCTCGGCCTCGACCTCCACCACGCGCTGCTCCGGCGGTGTGGCCTGCATGGCCTGAAGGCTGTTCGACAGCAGGTTCAGCAGCACCTGCTCCAACAGCACGCGGTCGCCGCGCACGGCGGGCAGTGAGGTTGGAATGCGGACCTCGGCGCGCACTTGCCGCAGCCGCATCTCGCCCTGCAGCAGCGCCAGCGCGTTCGTCACCAGCGCGGCCACCGCGCAGTCTTCAGCGCCCATGGTCCGCTGGCGCACGAAGCCGCGAATGCGCCGCACGATCTCGGCGCTGCGCTGGGCCTGTGCCACGGTTTCGTCCAGGCTGCTGACCAGCAACGACTGGTTGCCCTGTTCCGCAAAGGCCTTGGCCGCGCTGGCGAAATTGCTCAGCGCCATCAGCGGCTGGTTCAGCTCGTGCGCCAGCGTGGAAGCCATCTCGCCCAGGCTGGCCAGCCGCTGCGCGTGCTGCAACTGCTCGTCGTTCTGCCGCTGGCGCAGCTCGGCGCGCTTCTGCTCGGTGATGTCCACCACCGAACTCATCCAGCCGCTGTGGCGGCCCTCGACATCGATCAGCCGTGCGGTGTAGACCATGGTGATCACCTCATGCCCGTCGCGGTGCCGCACGCTCGACTCGAAGCCCGAGAGCGCCGACTGCCCGCTCATCATGGTTTCGTACTCGCGCCAATGCTGCGCGGTGTCTTCGGGGCGCCAGTAGGGGTAGGGCGGCAGCTTGCCGAGCAGTTCGTCGGCGCTGTAGCCGGTCATCTCGCAGAAGGCCGGGTTGACGTAGATGATGCGGCCTTCCAGGTCGCGTGCGCGCATGCCCACCAGCAGCGAATCTTCCATCGCCTTGCGGAACGCATGGGCCTCGTCCAGCGCGTGCGTGCGTTCGCGCACCCGTAGTTCGAGGTCGCGCCGCGCATCGCGCTGTTCGGCGAAGCGGCGTTCACGCAGCTGCCAGTACAGGCCGCCCAGCAGCAGCACGCCGGCGCACAACAGGCCCAACATCCAGGTGCGCTCGCGTGCCTGAGTGACCTCCGAATGGTCGGCCATCACCGTCAGCGTCCAGCCCAAGTCGGGCAGCGGCTCGTCGACTGCGAGAAA
Source organism: Variovorax sp. PAMC26660 (assembly GCF_014302995.1). Taxonomy (NCBI): domain Bacteria; kingdom Pseudomonadati; phylum Pseudomonadota; class Betaproteobacteria; order Burkholderiales; family Comamonadaceae; genus Variovorax; species Variovorax sp. PAMC26660. The sequence continues at coordinate 668,413 of NZ_CP060295.1, read as the reverse complement.
GCGGCGCGGCTTGCCGCCGATGTCGGTGCGTACCAGGTAGCCCGGTTGCCCTTCGTCGCGCGCCACCTTCCAGGGCAACAGCGGGAAGCTGGTGCGCGGGCCGTACTGCTGATGGCGCTGCACCCAGTTCAGGTCCGTCTCATCCAGCGAGCGGTTGGCCCGGTACAGCCATGCCGGCACCGAACTCAGGAACACGATGCCGCGCGCGTCGGTCAGCAGGATCGGCTCGCGTGCGAAGCCCCAGGCCTCTTGCAGCTCGCGCAGGCTGACCTTGACCGTCACCACGCCCAGCACCGGGCCGCCCTCGGGCTGCACCGGCGCCGAGATGAACAGCCCCGGCTCGCCCGTGGTCTGGCCCACGCCGTAGAACAGCCCGCTGCGGCCCGCGCGGGCGTCGATGAAGTAGGGCCGGTTGGCATAAGACTGGCCGACGAAGCTGTGCGAGGTTGCCCAGTTGCTCGCCGCCAGCGTGAGGCCCTGCAGGTCGCTCAGGTACAGGTCGTCGGAGCCGGCCAGGCGATTCACTTCCTCGATGTAGCGGTTGGCGCGCTGCCGGGTGGCCGGGTCCTGCGGATGGGCCAGCACGGCCAGCACATCGGGGTGCATGCCTGCGGTGAGCGGCAGGTAGCTGTACTTGCCGGCGGCATCGCGCAGGCCCAGTACGTGCACCTCCATCGCGCGGCGGATCGAGTCGGCCTGGAAGCTCGCCTCGCGGCTTGCGGTCCATTGGGCTGCGATGGCGATCAGCAGGAGGGCGGCCAGGACGGCTGCTGCCCAAGCGTACAGGGTGCGCTGGGCGGGGCGGGGTCTGGGAATCGTGGGTTCGGGGGTGAGGGGCGGCATGGGGGCGGGGCCGACCGGCGCGGCGGCTGGAATTTTGCCTTGATCGCGCTGGTGCCCCTGTCGGCAGAGGATGTGGCAGGGCAAAGAGGGGCACTGTGCCTGCCGTGCCAAGCCAGCAGAGTCAGAAGCGGGCCAATGAAGGTCGCGATGGAGGCAATGGACAGGGGGCGAGGCTGGTCGCGGGCCGTTCAACCCAAAGTCGATCTGGATGGCTGCTTCAGATGGGTTGCGGTCCTTCAGTCAAGGCGCCCGACCGTCGCATTCGGGCGCCAAGCGGAGGTTCCCGTCTATCGATAGCAGACGCTCATTGTTGAAGTCGAGTCGCGAGCGGCGACCTGCCGACGCGAGTCGACTCAAGCGGCTGGCTAGACGTCTTCGCGTTCGTCCCAAAGATGCAATAGCCTGTGCTCAAGATGAAGTGCAGCCAGCGCAGACCGGATATCTCGGGAAAGCTGCCGCTGATGCTCCAGACCGACTTCAATGATGGGAAAGACGCTCACGTCATACTCGTATTTGCATAGGTCGGCGGATTTCAAAATGGACTCAGGGGGGTCGTCAAACATCCAATTTCGCTCTAAGTCGAAGATGTTTCCGCTGTACTCGATGAACCCACGTAACAGCTTGGCGCCCACTAGCTGCTCGCAAAATTGACCAAGGAGTTCCCCCTCTGAAAGAGGCGAGCTAAGAAAGAGCCGAAGTCTGTAGTCGATGGGTGGAGTTAGAGTCACGGCTGTTTTTGTCTTCTGGCTGACGTCTAATGTGCAAGCTCAGCGTGCGGCGAAGCCGTTCGCTGAAGCACAGGGTTGGGCCTCTCGCTGGAGGCTAAGGAAAATGCGGGCTCGCGGTCAAAGCCTCTTCTTCGGCGATGGTCCAGTCCTGGCCGAACCCTGTCGCTCACTTTGGGTCTTTCCTGTATCTGAGCACAATGGCTTGTACCTCCTGCTGTGCTTCCTTGAATGCTCTCTCCATGGCACTTTTCATCGCCTTGTTCATGTAGGTCAGCACTGCGAAATTGGCTTCTGACGACACTGAGACATAGCGCCGACCTGCGGCTGAGGAAAAGAAAGAAACCGTCGCTTCAAGCTCACCCTCTGACAAATTCTGCGCATATTGCTCTGCAAACACTCTTGCGTACTCGTCGGCGGTAACCGCCGAACAGACTGTTGATTGATAGCGCCTGTACAGCGCTACAACTTCAGGCCAGTAGGCCGACTGCGGAGAAATGCCGCTGAAATAGCCGGGCTCTACGTCAAAAATTCGCTTGGGATCAAGATACGTCCCCTCCACGCCACATCGGGTGATGTATTCGGAGGCAACTCGCCGCACTTGAATGAGGTCGGCAAGTTCAACCGCCAATGCCGTCTTTCTTGTATCTGCGGCAGCATCGATGCCTAAGGACGCAAGTGCTGAGAATGTGAGGCATGCCGAAATCAGGCGTTTCGAAAGTTGAGCCATGTTCTATTGGTTCAGGTGAGGGTGACGATGACTTCCGTGGGCGCAAGGATCGCCGTGGTCGATGGTTCAATTGGTGAATTGGCTGGCCGACTTGAACGTCCGCCGCTGAACCCGGGAGTTTAGAGCCGGCCAACGACGGTCTGCTCCCGCTGCGAAGCAGAAGCGCGGGACGAAGTGAAGGCCCGTACGACGGCAAGGCGCCCTACGACGGGCGCCCCGTCGACATGACCGCACCGCCAATTTGCGTCTTTGGCAAGGCCTGCAACGGCTGCTTGCCTCAGACGTCACGGCGAGAACGCGTCGACTGAATCTGCGGCCGAAATCTTTGGCTTTGTCTGCAGCGCAGTACATCGGCGCCGGTAAACTCCAACTCCTCCCGCGCATCGCTGCCCCACCGGCAACCCCCCCGGATGCCCAACACCCCCACCCTCGCCGCCTTCGACTTCGACGGCACCATCTCCACTTCCGACAGCCTGCGCGCGTTCGTGCACGGGCTGGTCGGCCAAGGGCGATTCGCCACCGGCGCGTTGCGTTCATCGCCCTGGCTGGCAGGCGCATGGGCGGGCATTTGCGACCGAGGCACTGCCAAGGCGCAGTTCCTCTCCGCCACCATCGGCGGCATGCAGCGGCGCGAACTGGAAGACGCTGCACGGCATTTCGCGACGCACGAACTGCTGGAGATGATCCGCCCCGAGATGCTCGACAGAGTTCGCGAGCACAAGCGCCGCGCACACAGGCTGGTGCTGGTCAGCGCATCCCCATCGCTCTACCTGAACGTGTGGGCCGCGCAAGCGGGCTTCGACGCGGTGCTCGCAACCGAACTCGAATGCATCGACGACAGATTCACCGGCCGCCTGGCTTCCCCAAACTGCTGGGGCCCGCAGAAGGTCGCGCGTTTGAAGCAGTGGCTGGGCGATGAAGAGCGCCCCGCCACGGTCTACGCCTACGGCGACAGCCGGGGCGACCGCGAGATGCTCGCATGGGCCGACCGGCCGTGGCTGCGGGGCGACGACGGCGCATTGCCGCCGCTTCCGCCCCACGGCGCGGACAGCTAACTCATAAGACGGCGCTGACCTCGTTGCGCTGCGGTGTTACCGCATCCAGCTTCTTCACCAGCGCCTGCCACCGCACCCGCGCCGACACCACGCTTTCTTCCTTCACATGCCCGAAGCCGCGGATCTGCTCGGGCAGCCGCGCGAGCGACAGCGCGGTATCGAAGTCGATCGCATCGAAGCGCGCCAGCAGGTCTTCGACCATCGCGCGGTAGTCCTCGATCAACTGGCGTTCCATGCGCCGTTCGGCGGTGCGGCCGAAGGGGTCGAGCGCCGTGCCGCGCAGGCCACGAAACTTCGCGAGCAGGCCGAATGCGCCCAGCATCCACGGCCCGAAGCTGGTCTTTACGGCATGGCCTTCGGCATCGCGACGGCCCAGCACCGGCGGCGCGAGGTGAAAGCGCAGCGTGGGCTTGCCCTCGAACTGCTCGCTCAGCTTTTCCATGAAGCGCTTGTCGGTGTACAGCCGCGCGACCTCGTACTCGTCCTTGTAGGCCATGAGCTTGTAGAGGCCCGACGCAACGGCCTTGGCCAGTACGTTGCTGCCGCGTTCGCGCTGTTCGGCATCGTGCACGCGCTCGACCAGTTCCGAATAGCGCTGTGCATAGGCCGCGTTCTGGTACGCGGTCAGCAGCTCGATGCGATGCGCAACCAACGCCTCGAAGCTCTGCGGCCGTTGCAAGGCCACGACCTTCGACGGCGTTGCTTCGCGCGTCACGCCCGCCAGATCCAGCGCCGCCTTGCGCCCCCAGCGAAACGCCGCCTGGTTCGCCTTCACCGCCACGCCGTTGATCTCGATGGCCTTGTTCAAGGCGTCGGCCGATAGCGGCACGAAACCTTTCTGGAACGCAAAGCCCAGCAGGAACAGGTTGGCCGCAATGGCGTCGCCCATCAGGCGCGTGGCCAGTTGCGTGGCATCGATGAAGTCGGCGCGGCCCTCGACCGATTCCTCGATCAGCGCGCGCACCTGCGCGGCCGGGAATTCCCAGTCGGGCTGTTGCGCGAAATGCCCGGTCGGTTGCTCGAAGGTGTTGACCAGCGCATAGGTGCGCCCCGGCCGCATGCGCGCGATGGCATCGGGCGCGCCGGCCGTGAGCATGTCGCAGCCCAGGATCAGGTCTGCCTCGCCGGTGGGAATGCGCTGCGCCTTCAGTTGTGCCGCATCGCGCGCGATGCGCACGTGCGACGTGACGGAGCCGTTCTTCTGCGACATGCCCGTCATGTCGAGCACGCTGATGCCCTTGCCTTCGAGGTGCGCCGCCATGCCGATCAGCGCGCCGATGGTGATGACGCCCGTACCGCCGATGCCGGTGATGAGGATGTTGTGCATGCCGTCGAGCGCGAGCGGCGCGGGCTCGGGCAGCGGTGCTTCTTCCGACGCAGCCTTCGCCACCACTGGCGCGTGCTTGCGCGGCTTCACGCCTTCCACCGTCACGAAGCTCGGGCAGAAGCCCTTGATGCACGACTCGTCGGCATTGCACGCGCTCTGGTCGACGCGGCGCTTCAGGCCCAGGTCGGTCGGCTGTGGCAGCAGGGCGGTGCAGTTCGACTGCTCGCCGCAGTCGCCACAACCTTCGCACACGGCCTCGTTGATGAACACGCGCCGCGCGGCCTGCGGAAACTCGCCCTTCTTGCGGCGGCGGCGCTTCTCGGCCGCGCACACCTGGTCGTAGATCAGCACCGAGACGCCCTCGAACTCGCGCAGTTCGCGCTGCACCGCATCCATCTGGTCGCGGTGGTGCACGGTGAGCACGAAGCCCTCGCGGTCGGCCGGCAGCACGCTGCGGTCGGCCCAGCGCGTCGGGTCTTCTGCGACCAATGCGAGGCGCTTCACGCCTTCGGCCGCCATCTGGTGCGCGATGCGCGGCACGTTGATGGGCCCGTCCACCGGCTGGCCGCCTGTCATCGCCACCGCGTCGTTGTAGAGGATCTTGTAGGTGATGCTCACACCGGCGGCCACCGCCGCGCGGATCGCCATCGAGCCTGAGTGGTAGTAGGTGCCGTCGCCCAGGTTCGCGAACACGTGCTTGCGCTTCGAGAACCACGCCTGCCCCAGCCACGGCGCGCCTTCGCCGCCCATGTGCGTGGTGGTCTTGTTGTGCTCCGGGTAGATCGCGGTCGCCATCACGTGGCAGCCGATGCCCGCGAGCGCGAGGCTGCCTTCGGGCACCTTGGTCGAGGTGTTGTGCGGGCAGCCCGCGCAGTACCAGGCCGGGCGCGGCGGCGTGGCCACAGCCTTGCCCAGCACCACGTCCTTGGCGTCGAGAATCGCCAGCCGCATGCGGATGCGGTCGCTGGTGTGAAAGCGCGCCACGCGTCCGGCAATGACGCGCGCGATCTGCGCCACCGAGAAGTCAGCCGTGGCCGGCAGCAGCCACTGGCCGCGTGGATGCGCGCCCCATTCGCCCTGTTCGTCGAACTTGCCGATGACGCGCGGGCGCACGTTCTCGCGCCAGTTGTACAGGTGCTCCTTGAGCTGGTATTCGACGATCTGGCGCTTTTCTTCGACTACCAGGATCTCTTCGAGCCCGTCGGCAAACTCTCGGATCGAATCGGGCTCCAGCGGCCACGGCATCGACACCTTGAACAGGCGGATGCCGATGCGCGCGGCCTCGTCGGCATCGATGCCCAGTTCTTCGAGCGCTTCGAGCACGTCGCGGTACGACTTGCCCGAGGCCACGATGCCCAGCCGCGCTTTCGGCGAATCGATGGTCACGCGGTTCAGGCGGTTCTCGCGCGCATAGGCGATGGCGGCGTAGATCTTGTAGTCCTGCATCAGCGCTTCCTGCTTGCGCGCCTGCACGCCGAGCGTGTCGGTCGACAGCCGCGCATGCACGCCGCCCGGCGGAAACACGAAGCCTTCGGGCAACCGCGTGTGCACGTCGAGCGCTCCCGCCGCGATGGAGCCCGAAGACTCGACCGTGTCCGCCAGCGCCTTGAAGCCCACCGGCAGCCCCGCAAAGCGCGACATCGCAAAGCCGTGCAGGCCCAGTTCGATGTATTCCTCCACGCTCTGCGGATAGAGCATCGGGATCATCGAGGCCGCGAACAGATGGTCGCTCTGGTTGGGCAGCGTGGAAGACGACGCGCCGTGGTCGTCGCCCGCCACCAGCAGGATGCCGCCGTTGGGCGAAGTGCCCGCATGGCTCATGTGCTTGAACACGTCGCCGCAGCGGTCTACGCCCGGCGCCTTGCCGTACCACATGGCAAAGACGCCATCGACCGCGGCCTCGCCGGTCAGGTGCACCTGCTGCGTGCCCCAGACGGCGGTGGCGGCCAGCTCTTCGTTCACGCCCGGCAAGAACTTGACGGCGTTGGCTTCGAGCTGCGGCTGGGCTTTCCACAGCGCTTCGTCCAGGCCACCGAGCGGGGAGCCGCGGTAGCCCGAGACGAAGCCCGCGGTGTTCAGGCCCGCCGACTGGTCGCGCCACTTCTGCACGAGCATGAGGCGCACCAGTGCCTGGATGCCGCTGAGGTAGATCCGGCCTTCGGTGGCCGTGTATTTGTCGTCCAGCGCAACGCTGGCCAGTTCGTGGGATGCCATGACTGAAAAAGACTCCGGGTAGGACTCGTGGGATGCGGGCGTGGCCCCGGTAGAGGGCCGGCCCGCGAAATGCCTCGTCGGGGTAGACGGCGAGACACCAACGATTCTTGCGCCGGGCGCGCGGAAAGTGCTTCTTCGTTGGGGCAGGGCGGGGCGTTTTCCGGAAGATCTGTCTTTTGCGGCGGCATATCGCCGAAAGGAATTCGGCGGCCTTGCGAACCTCCGCAGGCCCGACAATGGCCGCCCGCGGGCCCGGAGCCCGACCCCACAACGAGAACGCGATGAGACCCGACCTGGATTCGCTGGCGCTTTTCCTGCGCGCGATTGAGCACGGCAGCCTGTCAAAGGCTGCGGCCGAGAGCCACATGGTGCTGTCGGCCGCGAGCCGGCGCCTGGCGATCCTCGAAAGCCAGCTCGGCGTTGGCTTGCTCAACCGCAGCTCCCGGGGCGTGACGCCTACGGGCGCAGGCGAGTCGCTGGCCATGCATGCGCGCCAGATCCTGCGCGACGTCGACCGCATGCGTGCGGACCTGTCGGACTACGCGCAGGGCGCCACTGGCCGCGTGCGGTTGCATGCCAACGCGTCGGCCATGGGGCAGTTCCTCCCCGACGACGTGGCGAGCTTTCGCCAGCGCTACCCCGAGATTCGCGTGAGCGTGGAAGAGCACCGCAGCGTCTACATCGTGCAGGCCATCCGCGACCGGCAGGCCGATGTCGGCGTGATCACCAGCGAGGCCGCCGACCCCGCGCTGCACTTCATTCCCTACCGCACCGACCGGCTCGTGGCCATCGCGCCCCAGAAGCATCCGCTGCGCGGCCGCGAGGTGTCGTTCGAGGAAATGCTCGACTTCGATTTCGTGGGGCTCGAAGACGACTCGGCCATCTCGCGCACGATGGAAGACGCGGCGATGAGCGCGCGCAAGGTGTTGCGCCTGCGGGTTCGAGTGAAGAGCTTCGAGGCCGTGTGCCGGATGATCGAAGCGGGCATGGGCGTGGGCATCTTGCCGGAGGGGGCGGCGGTGACTTACCGCAAGGAGATGAAGCTGCGCTTCATCAACCTCACCGACGCTTGGGCGTCACGTCGCATGTACCTGTGTACGCGGCAGGAAGCGTTGAGTTTTCCGCAGCGTCGGCTGGTGGATCACTTGTTGGCGCGGGGCATGCCTTAGTTTTTGTCGCGCTGTTCGGTTTTTTGCGCTGTTGTTCAGGGCGACGCTCCCGCCGACACGGGGCTCTTTTTCGCGAATGTCCCCCGCTTCGCTCCTCCTTTATTTCGCGAAAAAGAGCCCCGTATCGACGCGAGCGTTATGCGCAGCCGCGGACTGGCACGGCGCCCATGAAGCCCGTGCGCGGCGCATTGCGGAAGCTGCATTTGTTGGCGCTTGTCGAGACTTCGTGCCGCACGAAACCGCCACCGTGCTGCGCTCTTCCCTAAAGTGGTTGCCCCTGCCACTCACAACCCCAACAAGGGGACAAGGACGGCGCTACTCACAAAGCCATTGAATGTTTGAAGGCTGCTTGCCTCGCGGCAGGTCGTCGGTGCGAAAGCAGCGATGCAAATGCGAGGTATCAAAGGCGACGGCCAGGGTGTTACGAGCACCCCGGCCGTCTAACCAAGTTCGTGCAACAACCTTGGAAGGAACGCACAAAAATGGCTACCAAGACTATAGCCCGGCCTCGCACACCGGCAGCTTCCGAAGAAAACGCCCAAGACCCGGCGGATCTTCTCGAAAACACCCTCTCTCAACTCGAAGCTCTGCTGTGGGTCTGCCACGGGGAAGACATCGACTGGTGCAGCGGCGAAGGGCCTCGACAACTGGACAACCTGCTTTGGCTTGCGGCAGAACTGGCGCGCAAGGCAAGGGAGTTGTTTCAGGTGAGCGAGAAGGCGCGACGCGGAGCGCTTGAGACCGGCGGTTAGCGGCTGGTCTGCGGGCTGCGGGGTTCGCGGCCCGCTCTGGTGAACGGGTTCTTTTTGGGTACGACGGCTGAAGCCTTTGTGATGGAGGGAATTCGGTTCGGTTGAGGTTGCCTGTGGGGTAGGCCACGGTAGCAGCCATGCGCTCCATGCTGATCGTCGGCAGACAATGCGAGCGGCTGCTTTGCAGCGGAAGCGGACTGTTGCCGCTCAGGGCTAGACTTCCGATTTCGGCCACAACCAGCCGTTCGCAGCGTCCGCCAAACTTCGCCCACTTCCAGACATTCGCGGCACGTAGCTTTTGGGCAGCGTCCTGGGCTTTCGGCTTGCGCCGCGGCCGATGAAAATCGCCTCTGTATACAGCCCTTTCATATGCCTACCTTGCGCCCTCTCTTTAGCGTCACGGCGCAGATTGCAATCGTCGTCAGTGTCGCGTCGAGAGGCTCCAGTCTGGCCGTCGACGTGGATTTGCAGGGGGCGAGCTCGTCAGGCTTGCGAGTCGACTTTCACGGCTTGGTCGGCTACCGCGTGTTGGACGAACGCGACCTTCCGCAGTATCGGCACAGCGTAGGGAACTCAGGGGCGTGCAACAACTGCTTGCTTTATGAAGTGACTTCGGGTGGCTGGGCTGATGACCAGATGGCCCAGTCACCGGTGATGGCCGCAGGCTTCTATTCAAAGCTTCGGGAATGGGTCGTCGTCAGTGACGATTGGTGCGTATCGGTTCTCTCAGAGTGGGATGACGACCCACGCGTCAGCGAACGTTGAATGCCGGCTATGGAGCAGCGCCGTAGGTCGGCTTAGGGCCCTGTAGTGCCATAAATCCGGCGGTCACGGATGTCCGCTTTGCAGTCTGAAGCGGACATCGAACGCAGTCATGCCAATGTCGACCGTGGCCGACGCCGGACCTTCGGAGTTCTGCTTGTCCAGCGCCCGTCTCTCGCGAAAGCTCAGCGGTGCGCCCGCGCATGTCCATCTGCAATCCGCCGCAGCGGTCGAGCCGCCAACGCCACAGCCGTGCTCATCGTGCGAATGACGCCGGGTGCTCCCCGCAGCGAAATAAAGGAGGAGCGAAGCGGGGGACATTCGCGGAGGGGAGCACCCGGTGTCATTCGCATGTACCCCGAATGAACCCGCCCCCCAAAGAAAACTCGAAGCGTACTTAGCGCAGCGCTTCGACCAGATCCAGCACCATGCGATCCGCCCCAAACTTCTCGACCCCATGCGTCAGCAGCGCATCGACCGCCTGCGCAATGCCATGGCTGGAAGAAGACTGCTCCGCCATGTCGTTGTAGTACCCCAGGTCCTTCTTCGCATTCGCCATCGAGAACTTCAGCGAATCGGTGCTGCCCGTCAGCAGCTTGGGCTTGACGCGTTCCAGCGCCACGCCATTGCCGCCGCCCTTGGCGAGCACATCGACGAACACATCGGGCTTCACGCCGGCGCGCTCTGCGCAGGCGGCCGCTTCGCACAGCAATGCGACCGTGCCCAGCGACACGAAGTTGTGCAGCAGCTTCATCGCATGGCCCGCACCAATGCCGCCCACGTGCGTGATGTTCTCTGCAAAGCAGCGCAGCAGCGGCAGGCACGAGGCCAGCACTTCCGCGTCGCCACCCACCAGCAGGTTCAGCCGGCCTTCGGCGGCTTCCTTCGCGGTGCGCGTCATCGGTGCATCGAGAAACTTGCCACCCTTGGCGCTCACAGCCTCGGCCACCTTGGCGGTGGAGGCTGGCACGGCCGTCGAGCAGTCGATCACTACCGTGCCGGGGCGCAGAGCGCTCAATGCGCCCTTGTCGCCCAGCATCACGGCTTCGACCTGCGGCGTGCCGGTGACGCAAAGAATCAGCACATCGACCTGCGCGGCCAGCGTGGCGACATCAGCCACCGAGGTCGCGCCCGCCTTCAGCAGCGCGTCGAGCGGCTGGTTGCCGGCATGTTCCAGTACCGTCAGTTGGTGGCCGTGCTTGACGATGTTGCTGGCGATGCCGTGGCCCATCAGGCCGACGCCGACGAGGCCGACTTTGCGCGGGGTTTGCTGTTCAGTGGTGGTCATGTGTTGTCTTCTTCATCCGTGTTTGATGGCGATGGTCTTGAGCGTGGTGAATCCGAGCAGGGCCTCGAAGCCCTTCTCGCGGCCGAAGCCGCTGGATTTCACGCCGCCGAAGGGCAGTTCTACACCACCCGCCGCGCCGTAATTGTTGATGAAGACCTGGCCGCAATGCAGTTTGTGGGCCATTCGCAGTTGCCGGGCGCCGTCGCGCGTCCACACGCCGGCCACCAGGCCGAAGTCTGTGCCGTTGGCCAGGCGCACCGCTTCGGCCTCGTCGGCAAAGGGCATCACCGCCAGCACCGGGCCGAAGACCTCGCGCTGCGCGAGATCGCTGTCGTGCGGCACGTCGCGGAACAGCACGGCTTCCTGGTAGTAACCGGTGGCCGATGCGTTGGGCGACACCGTGCCGCGCGCCGCCACCTTCATGCCGCTCGCCTCGGCGGTCGCAACCATGTCGCGCACCTGGCGGAACTGCTTTTCGTTGATGAGCGGGCCCATGTCCAGGTCTTCCGCCGGCGTGCCCGCGCGCACTGCAGTGAAGCGCTTGGCGAGGCGCTGCACGACCTCTTCGTAGATCGACTGTTCCACCAGCACGCGGCTGCCCGCCGAGCAGGTCTGGCCGGCGTTCTGGATGATGGCGTTCACCAGCACCGGCTCGGCTGCGTCCAGGTCGGCATCGGCGAACACGATCTGCGGCGACTTGCCGCCCAGCTCCAGCGTCACCGGGCAGTGGCGCTCGGCGGCAGCCAGGCCGACGCTGCGGCCGGTCATGGTCGAGCCGGTGAAGGAGATGTGGTCGATGCCCTTGTGCGCGCACAACGCGGCGCCGGTTTCCTTGCCGTAGCCCGTCACCACGTTGAGCGCGCCAGCGGGAAAGCCCACCTCGGTCGCGATCTCGGCCAGCCGCAGCAGCGAGAGGCTGGCGTCTTCCGCCGGCTTGACCACGCAGGCGTTGCCCGCCGCGAGCGATGCGCCCACGCTGCGGCCCGCGATCTGCATCGGGTAGTTCCAGGGAATGATGTGGCCCGTCACGCCGTGCGGCATGCGCACCGTGAGCACGGTGTAGCCACGCTCGTAGGGCAGGGTGTCGCCGTGCAGCTTGTCGCAGGCGCCGGCGTAGTACTCCATGTAGCGCGCGAGCGCGGTCGCGTCGTTGCGTGCCACGCGCAGCGCCTTGCCGGTGTCGCGGGCTTCGAGTTGTGCGAGTTCTTCGTGGTGCTGCATCACGGCGGCGCCGAGCTTGGCGAGCAGGCGCCCGCGCTCCAGCGCGGTCGTCGCGCCCCAGGGGCCGTCGAAGTTCTCGCCCATGGCTGTGCGCGCGGCGCGCACGGCGGTGTCCACGTCGGCGGCGGTGCCGCGCGCGATCTCGCCGAATTTCTGGCCATCGCTCGGGTCGATCACGTCGATGGTGGCGTTGCCTTCGGACGGCGTGTGCTGGCCGCCGATGTAGTGAGTTGCGTTCATTCGGTTTGTCTCCTTGCGGCGGATCACTTGGGTTCCGGCCATGCGCGCTGTGCGTCGCGGATCTGCTCGAAGGCGCGGCTGAACTGCAGCACGCCCAGGTCATCGAAGCGGCGCCCTGCAATCTGCAGGCCGATGGGAAGGCCCTCGGCCGAGTAGCCGCAGTTGATCGACGCAGCCGGTTGCTCCGACATGTTGTAGGGCACGGTGAAGCCGATGTGTTCCAGCGGCAGCATCGGGTCGTTGGTCGGCGAGGCATGGTCCGCGGGCGCAGGCATGTTCGGCGACACCGGCGAGATCACGAAGTCGTAGGCCTTGGTGGCCGCCACCGTGGCCGCGCGCGTGGCGATGAACTGGCTGTAGGCGTCGAAGATGTGCGCGCCCGAAAAGCCGGCCGCGCTCTCGGCCCACTCGCGGATGTACGGCAGGATCTTCGCGCGCTTCTCGGCCGGCATGGCCTGCATGTCGAGGCACGAGCGCATGCGCCAGAAGTGGTCCATGCCCTGCAGCATCTTCGGCGTCATGAAGGCCGGGATTTCCTCGATGTGCGCACCAGCGGCCTCGATGCGTTGGGCGGCGCGGCGAATGGCTTCGGCGATCTGCGGATCGAGCGGCAGGCCGCAGCCCGCGTCCATGTGCAGCGCCACGCGCTTGCCTTTGAGGAACGACGGGTCGACCTCGAAGGCGTTCCAGTCGATGGTGGGTGCGGGCAGTTCCGAATGGTCGCGGTCGTCGGGTTGTGCGACCGACGCCATCATCAGTGCCGAGTCGGCCACCGTGCGCGTCATCGGGCCGGCGCAGCGGCCCATGTAGGGCGTGCTCAGCGGAATGCGGCCGAAGCTGGGCTTGAGCGTGTAGATGCCACACCAGCTTGCCGGCAGGCGCAGCGAGCCGCCGATGTCTGTGCCCACGTGCAGCGGGCCGTAGCCTGCGGCGGCAGCCGCGCCGGCGCCTGCGCTGGAGCCGCCGGGCGTGCGCGACAGGTCCCAGGGGTTGCGCGAGAGTTCATGAAAGCTCGACAGGCCCGACGACAGCATGCCCAGGTCGGGCATCGTGGTCTTGGCCACCAGCACCGTGCCGTCTTGCTTCAGGCGCGCGGCGGGCGGCGAGTCTTGCGTCATCGGCACGAGGTCGTAGGCGGCGGTGCCCAGCGGCATCGGGTCGCCTTCGGTTGCGAGGTTGTCCTTGATCGTCACGGGCACGCCGTCGAGCGCGCCGCGTGGCGTGCCGGCCAGCCAGCGCGCTTCCGAGGCGCGGGCCTGTTCGAGCGCGAGTTCGGGGCGGAACAGCCACGTCGCATGCAGCTCGGGCTCATACGCCGCGATGCGCTCGTTGACCGAACGCGCTACTTCCACGGGCGAGAGTTCTTTGCTGCGGTAGGCCGCGTGCAGTTCCTGCACGCTCAGCGAATAAAAGGGTTTCGTCATCGCATCAACCCCACGAAATCGCGGCCAGGTCATTCACCACGATCGGCATGCTCGGCCACAGGCCCTTGACTTCCTTGCGCGCAATCGTCGGGAACACCGCCTGGTACAGAAAGCCGTTGACCGCATCGGTGGCAAGCTGGCGCTGGGCCTCGGCCAGCAGGTCGGCGCGGCGCTTCTTGTTCTCTTCGTTCTGGATCGTGACGAACAGGTCGCGGAACTTCTTCGAGTCGTAGCCCCAGTAGTAGTCGGGCTCGGTGTACTTCACCAGGTCGAAGGGCTCCACGTGGGCCACCATCGTCAGGTCGAAGTCGTGCGCGCCGCCGAAGGTGCCGCTGAGCCACTGGGCCCACTCGACGTTCTGGATCTTCACGTTGATGCCGATCTGCGCCAGTTGCGCCGCGATCATCTCGCCGCCCTGGCGTGCATACGACGGTGGTGGCAGTTGCAGGCGCAGCTCGAGCGGCGTCTTCACGCCGGCCTCGGCCAGCAGCTTCTTCGCCTTCTCGATGTCGAAGGGGTTCATCGCGGTCGTGTCGATGAAGCCCGGCGCGCCCATCGCGTAGTGGCTGCCGATGGGCTTGCCGAAACCATCCGCCGCGCCCTGGATGATCGCGTTGCGGTCGATGGCCGCCAGGATCGCGCGGCGCACGCGCACGTCGTCCAGCGGCTTCTTGCGGTTGTTGATGGTCAGGATCACCTTGCCGCGCGTGCCGACCTCGATCACCTGGAAGCGCGGGTTGCCCTTGAACTGCGCGACCGAGCGGGTGCCTGCGCGCGGGAAGATGTCGATGTCGTTCGCCATCAGCGCGGCGGTCTGCGCAGCGGTGTCCGACATGAAGCGGAAGATGAAGCGCTCGGTCTTCGCGAAGTTCGGATCGCGATACGTCGGCGACTTGACCAGCGTGCACGAGGCACCGCGCTGCCACGCGCTGAGTTTGTACGGACCGGTGCCGACGGGCGCGGTGACGTTGGTCTCGGCGCTCTTGGGCTCGACCAGGCAGGCGGTCGACTGGCCCAGCATGAACGGCAGGTCGGGGTTGGGCAGCGTGCTGTTGACGCCGACCGTGTGCTCGTCGAGCACCACCGTGCCGATCTCGCTGAAGAAACGCTTGTCCTTGTTCGTGCTCTTGGCGCCGCCCGCGCGGTCGAACGAGAACTTCACGACAGCGGCGTTGAAGGGCTGTCCGTTCTCGAAGCGCACGCCCTTGCGCAGCTTGAAGACGAAGGTCTTCATGTCGGGCGACGACGACCAGCTCTCGGCCAGCATCGGCGTGACCGAGCCGTCGGCGTTGACCTTGGTGAGCGTCTCGAAGATGTTGTATTGCGTGATCTCGGCAATGGCCGAAGCGGCGCCCGTCGTCGGGTCCATGCCCGGCGGCTCGAGCGGCATGCCGATGGTCAGCGTGTTCTTGCCGGCCTGTGCGCGGGCCTGCGGCAGAAAGACACCCGGGATGGCCGCGGCCATGGCGGAAGTCATGACGGTGCGTCGCTTCAACATTCGATAGCTCCTGGAAGTGAGAGGGAAAGACCGCCGCGCGCCTAGCGCGACGGCGTGTGCAGCACGGCCGACAGCAGGGTGCGCGTGTAGGGATGCTGGGCGTGCGCGAACAGGTCCGCAGGCTTGCCGCGCTCCACGATGCGGCCCTTGAAGACCACGCAGACTTCATCGCACAGGTGGTTGACCACCGCGAGGTCGTGGCTGATGAGCAGGTAGCTGATGCCGAACTGCTGCTGCAGGTCTTGCATGAGATTGAGCACCTGGGCCTGCACCGACACGTCGAGCGCGCTCACAGGTTCGTCAGCCACGATGAGTTTGGGCCGCGTGATCAGGGCACGCGCAATGGCGATGCGCTGGCGCTGGCCGCCCGAGAACTCGTGCGGGTATTTGTCCATGTCGGTGGTGCGCAGACCCACGGCGGCAAGTGTTTCGGCGGCGCGTTCGCGTTGCACGGCGCGGCTGGTTTCGGCCAGCGCTTCGAGTGGCTCGGCCACGATGCGCGCGACGGTCTGGCGCGGATCGAGCGAACCGTACGGGTCTTGAAAGACCATCTGGAAGTCGCGCCGTGCGGTGCGCAGCTCGGCCTTGGGCAGCGTGTGCAGGTTGCGGCCTTCGAGGGAGACGGTGCCCGAGGTCGGCGTGTCGAGCGCCATCACGAGGCGCGCGATGGTCGACTTGCCGGAACCCGATTCGCCGACGATGCCGACGCTCTTGCCGGCCTGCACATCGAAGCTCACGCCGTTGAGCGCCTTCACGGTCGGCGGCGGCCCGAAGAGCTTTTCGCGCGGCAGCGCGTAGTGGCGATAGAGGTTGTTCACGGACAGCAACGGCTGACCGGGTGTGGCGCGCGTCGGCTGGCTCATGATGCAGCCGCCTTGGCGTTCAGCGCCGCGATTTCCGCCAGCCGCAGGCAGCGCACCGCATGGCCGTTCGGCAGCATCGTGGCAGGTGGGCGCGTGCTCTGGCACAGGTCGATGGTGTGCTCGCAGCGGCCCGCGAAGCCGCAGCCCCGGGGCAGGTCGACCAGCTCGGGCACGCTGCCGCGGATCGTCGGCAGTCGCCCGGCACGCAGCGCGCCGATGGCAGGCCGTGCCGCGAACAGGCCGCGCGTGTAGGGATGGGCGCGGCCGGCGAAGACCACGTCGGTCGGGCCGCTCTCGACCGCGCTGCCGCCGTACATCACGAGCATGCGCTTGACGCTGTTGGCGATCACGCCGAGGTCATGCGAGATCAGGATCATCGCCATGCCCATCTCTTTGACCAGGCCCTGGATCAGGTCGAGCACCTGCTTCTGGATGGTCACGTCGAGGGCCGTGGTGGGCTCGTCGGCGATCAGCAGGTCGGGGCCGCAGGCCAGGGCCATCGCGATGCCGATGCGCTGGCGCTGGCCCCCCGAGAACTGGTGTGGATACGCGTCCAGGCGCGAAGCCGCATCGGGAATGCCCACGCGGTCGAGCAGGCCCAGGGCTTCCTTGCGGGCCTGCGCTTTCGTCAGGCCGCGATGCAGTTGCAGCGGCTCGCCGACCTGGCGCGCGATGGTGTGCACCGGGTTCAGTGCCGTCATCGGCTCCTGGAAGATCATGCCGATGCGGTTGCCGCGAATCTGGCACATCTGCCTTTCGGGCAGGCCGACCAGTTCCTGGCCGTCGAGCTTGATGCTGCCGGTGACGTTCGCGGTCGATGGCAGCAGGCCCATCAGCGACATCACGGTGATCGACTTGCCGCAGCCCGATTCGCCGACGATGCCCAGCGTTTCGCCGCGTTCCAGCGAGAACGAAATGCCGCGCACGGCCTGCGCCGGCCCGCGCTGCGTTTGCAGGCCGATATGGAGGTTGTTGACTTCGAGGAGGGGCATGGCTTCAGCGGGCTCTCGCCAGGCGGGGGTCGAGCAAATCGCGCAGGCCGTCGCCCAGCAGGTTCAGGCCGAGCACCGCCAACGCGATGGCCATGCCGGGGAAGACGGCCAGCAGCGGTTGCTGGAACATGAGGGTTTGCGCCTCGCTGAGCATGCGGCCCCACGAAGGCTGCGGTGGCTGCGTGCCCAGACCCAGGTAGGACAGGGCAGCTTCGGCCAGAATCGCAATGGCGAAGCGGATCGTGATCTGCACGATCAACACGGCCGAGATGTTCGGCAGCACGTGCTGCATCGTGATCGAGAACGGCCCCTTGCCGCAAGCGCGCGCAGCGGCCACGTACTCGCGTGACCAGATCGCGTTGGCCGAGGCGCGCGTGATGCGCGCGAAGGTCGGGATGTTGTAGATGCCGATCGCAACGATGGCATTCACGATGCCTGCGCCGAACACGGCAGTCATCATGATGGCCGAGAGGATCGCGGGGAAGGCGAGCGTGAAGTCGGAAAGCCGCATGACCGCTTCCTCGACCCAGCCGCGCCTCGCGGCGGCCAGCAGGCCCAGCGCGGTGCCGACCACGAGGCCGATGCCCACGGCGATCACGCCCACGAGGATGGAGGCGCGCGCGCCGACCAGCAGCAATGAAGCCACGTCGCGGCCGAATGCATCGGTGCCGAGCCAGTGCGACGCCGAAGGCGCCTGCATCTTGTTCGCCATGTCCATCGCATAGGGCGACCACGGCGTCCAGACGAAAGACACGAGCGCCGCGAGCAGCAAAAGGGCGGCGAGGACGCCGCCGATGACGAAGCTGCGATGCTGCGAGGCACGGCGCCAGAAGCCCGGCACCTTGAGCGCCGCAGCGCCCGGGGCTGTGAGGGTGTTACTGCTGCTCATATGTCGCTGGCCTTGATGCGGGGATCGATCACGGCGTAGAGCACGTCGACCACGAAGTTCACGATGACCACGAGCGCCGCAAGCAGCATCACGCAGTTGCGCACCACGATCAGGTCGCGGTTGCTGATGGCCTGGAAGATCAAGCGGCCCAGGCCCGGCAGGTAGAACACGTTCTCCACCACGATGGTGCCGGCCAGCAGCTCGGAGAACTGCATGCCCATGACGGTGATGACGGGGATCATCGCGTTGCGCAGCACGTGGGTCCACAGCACCATGCGCTGCGACACACCTTTGGCGCGCGCGGTGCGCACGAAGTCTTCGCGCATCACTTCGAGCACCGCAGAGCGCGTGATGCGCGCGAGGATCGCGGCCTGTACCACGGCCAGCGAGAGCGCAGGCAGCAGCAGTGACTTGAGGCCCGCGAAAAAACCTTCGCCCCAGCCCTCGAAGCCGCCTGCGGAGAACCACTGCAGTTGCACCGAGAACACGAGGATCAGAAGAATCGCGAACCAGAAATTCGGGATGGCAATGCCCACTTGCGCCATGCTCATCAGGCCGACGTCGCCGAGCTTGTTGTGTCGGGCCGCGGCAGTCACGCCCACCAACAGCGCGATCACGACGGTGATGGCCATGGCCAGCAGCGCGAGCGGCACGGTGAGCGCGAGTCGTTCGAGGATCAGGTCGAGCACCGGCGAGCTGTAGGCGTAGCTGTCGCCGAGGTTGCCGGTCAGCATGCCGCCGATCCAGTGCCAGTAGCGTGTCCATGCCGGGAGGTCGAGACCGAGTTTCGTTGCCAGTGCGGCCACGGCTTCGGGCGAGGCGTCCGGGCCCATGAGCATCTGTGCTGCATTGCCCGGGAGAATTTCCAGCACCAGGAACACGATGATCGACGCACCGATCAGCGTGCCGATGAGTGTCAATGTGCGCTTGAGCAGGAACAGGCCCATGTCAGTGGCTCCGCCTCTTGTGTTGCGGGTTCATTCGGGGCTTGTGCGAATGACACCGGGTGCTCCCCTGTGCGAATGTCCCCCGCTTCGCTCCTCCTTTATTTCGCTGCGGGGAGCACCCGGTGCCATTCGCACCTGGGCACGCGGCTGGTGATCCTGCGATCAACGACCGCTGCGCATAACGCTCGCGCTGGCGGTGTGCTCTGCGCAGCGAAATAAAGGAGGAGGGGCGCGCAGCGCCCCGGGGGACATTCGCGGAGCAGAGCACGCCGTCGGCGTGAGCGCGCCCTGAACGACGCACGCCAAACACAACCCGGCGAAGAACAGAAAAGCAAGGCGTCATGCCGAGATGCAGTCAGCGATGGCACGCCCCACGTCCACAGTGGAGGCCGTACCGCCCATGTCGCGGGTGCGCGGACCTTCGCTCAGCACTGTCTCGATCGCCGAGATCACCGCCGCCGAGGCTTGGGCATACACAGGGTCGTTGTTGCCCAGATGGTCCAGCATCAAAGCGGCCGACCAGATCTGGCCGATCGGATTCGCGATGCCCTTGCCCGCAATGTCCGGCGCCGAGCCGTGCACCGGCTCGAACAGCGACGGAAACTTGCGCTCCGGGTTCAGGTTGGCCGACGGCGCAATGCCGATAGTGCCCGTGCAGGCCGGACCCAGATCCGACAGGATGTCGCCGAACAGGTTGGAGGCCACCACCACGTCGAACCAGTCCGGGTGCTGCACGAAATGCGCGCACAGGATGTCGATGTGGTACTTGCTGGTCGCGATGTCGGGGTAGCGCTTGGCGATTTCGGCCAGGCGTTCGTCCCAGTAAGGCATGGTGACCGAGATGCCGTTCGACTTGGTCGCGGCCACCAGGTTCTTGCGTGGGCGGCGGCTGGCCAGCTCGAAGGCGTATTCGATGATGCGGTCGACGCCGACGCGCGTGAACACCGCTTCCTGAATCGCCATTTCGCGCGGCGTGCCTTCGAACAGGCGCCCACCCACCGAGGTGTATTCGCCTTCGGTGTTCTCGCGCACGACCAGGAAGTCGATGTCGCCGGGCTTGCGGTGCGCCAGCGGGCCGGGCACGCCGGGCATCAGGCGCACGGGGCGCAGGTTGACGTACTGGTCGAAGTCGCGGCGGATCTTGATGAGCAGGCCCCACACGGCGATGTGGTCGGGCACCTTGTCGGGTGCGCCCACCGCGCCGAAATAGATGGCGTCGTGGCCCTGGATCTTCTCGGCCCAGTCGGCCGGCATCATCAGGCCGGTGCGCACGTAATGGTCGGAGCCCCAGTCGAAGTGGTCGTACGAAAAGTCGATGCCGAAGCGGCGACCGACCGCGTCGAGCACGCGAAGCCCTTCGGGCATGACCTCGACGCCGATGCCGTCTCCGGGAATGACGGCAATCCTGTGCTTTTTCTGCATTGACTCAACCTGTTCCAAGTTCGTTTTGATGGGGGGCCGACGCTCGTGACGCAGGACCATCGAAAAATTCTAGGAGCACACGCCGTGCCAGAGGGGCGGGGTTGGCACCCACCCGGCATTGACAAAATAAGAAGGCGAGAAGAAGAGGTTTCACCGAGAAAGCGGTGATTCTCCTGTCATAAAAGTGTCTTGGCCTTCTGAAATTGAGAAGGCAACGGACGCCGGTTGGCACCCGGCGGATGCCTTGCGCCGAACGCTTCATGAAGGTTTTCTGAATTTCACCGTACGGCCTCCCAGATACTGGGCGCGCTCGCGACACCCCCGCCCGGGGCAGGTCGCCAGGAGACTCATGAATGTTTTGCTTGCCGAGAACAACGCCGCATTGCGGCCGCTACGCACGCGCGAAGAGCGGCACGCGGTGATGCAGGCGTTTGTCCGGCGATGGAGGCAGTGGGTCCAGCCTTCGCTGGTGCGGCGACTGCTGCTGGCCCAGATCGGCGTGGTGACGCTGCTCTGGGGCCTGACCATCGGTCTGTGCCTGTACGACTCCAATACGGTGCCCGAGCTGGTGCGCTACGACAAGGTCTACAGCCTCATCCTCACGACGGCACAGAACCTGGCGGCCTCGCCCGACCGGCAGCAAGAGACCCTGCAGGCCTTCGACCTGACATTGCTGGAGAACTCAGGCTCGAACAAGGCGCCCGTCATGCAGGTGTGGCAGGAGGGCGTGCTCATCTACAACTCCAACGAGGGCCTGCCGGTGATGCTGAACTCGGTGCCGGGCCGGATCGAGACGATCCGGGTCGGCGACCATGAATGGCACGCGCGCACACTGACTTCGCCGATCCTGGACACCCGCGTGATGTTGGCCGAGCCGAAGATCTGGCGCTTCAACTTCAACTTCACCATCGACAACCGCGCCTACTACCTGCTGCCGCTGCTGATCAGCCTTCCTTTTCTGATCTTCCCGGCATGGCTGTCGGTGATGCTCGCGCTGCGGCCCTGGCGGCGGGTCACGGAGGAAACCGCCGCGCGCGGCCCGGCCGACCTGACGCCGCTGTCCTTCGAGCCCAAGCACAAGGAATTGCGGCCGCTGGTGCGCAGCATCAACGACCTGTTGCGCAGCGTGCGCGACCGCGCCGCGCGCGAGCGCGGGCTGATCGCCGATGCGGCCAACGAACTGCGCACGCCGCTGGACGCGATGCGCGTGAACGTGGAGGCGCTGAAAGAGCAGACCGACGACGCGGGCCAGCGTGAGCTGATGGGCAACCTGCTGCGAAGCAACGACCGCGCCTCGCGCCTCGTGGGCCAGTTGCAGCAATTGATGCGCAGCGACGAGATTCCGCAGGACGCCTTGCCCACCGTGCTCGCGCTCGACGGGCTGGTGCAGGACAGGATTTCGCTGGTCGAAGGCCTGGCCGGCGCGCGCGGCGTGGTGCTGGATTTCGTGTCCGAAGGGGCCACGCCCGTGTTCGGCGAGCGCGAGAGCCTGATCTCGATGATCAGCAATATCGTGGAGAACGCCCTCAAGTACAGCCCGGATGGTGGCACGGTGACGGTGCGCATCGCCCGCGAAGGACCGATGGCGGTGCTGCGCGTGACAGACCAGGGCCCTGGCATTCCGCCTGCCTTGCGCGAACGCGTGTTCGACCGCTTCTTTCGCAACCCGGACCAGACGCAGTCGGGCAGCGGGTTGGGCCTGGCGATCGTCAGGTCGGTGCTGGGCAAGCACAACGGCCGCATCGCGCTGGACACCAACCCGCAAGGCAGCGGGTTGCACGTGACGGTGTGGCTGCCGCTCTCGCTGGCCTGACAACGGCTTCGCCCCCTCGTACCATGGGGGCCATGCGAACACTTCCACTCCCCACCGGCGGCGAGATGCCGGTTCTCGGTCTCGGCACCTGGCGCATGGGCGAGGTGGCCGGCCGTCGCGCGGCCGAGGTGGCCGCCGTGCGCGAGGCCATCGGCCTGGGTTACCGGCTCATCGACACGGCCGAGATGTATGGCGAGGGTGGCGCCGAGACGGTGCTCGGGCAGGCCATTGGCGAGGCGTTGCGCGCGGGCGATGTGCGGCGCGAAGACCTCTTCGTCGTCAGCAAGGTCTATCCGCACAACGCGAGCCGTCGCGGCACACGCGATGCCTGCGAACGCAGCCTGAAGCGGCTGGGACTCGATGCCGTCGACCTCTACCTGCTGCATTGGCGCGGCAGCCATCCGCTGGCCGAAACGGTCGAGGCGATGCAGGCGCTGGTTGCCAGCGGGCGCATCGGCCACTGGGGCGTGAGCAACTTCGACACCGACGACATGGAAGAACTGGTGCAGGTCACAGGCGACGGCCCCGGCTGCGGGGCCAACCAGGTCTACCTGTCGTTGGGGGAACGCGGCCCCGAGTTCAGCCTGCTGCCCTGGCAGCGCGAGCGCGGCATGCCGCTGATGGCCTACAGCCCGATCGACCAGGGCGCGCTGGCCGAAGACGATGCGTTGGGAGAACTGGCGGTGCGGCTCGGCGTGACCGCCGCGCAGCTCGCGCTGGCCGCGGTGCTGGCGCGTCCCGGCGTCGTCGCGATTCCGAAGGCGGTGCGCAGCGTGCACCTGAAAGAGAACCTGGCCGCTGCTGCACTGAAGCTCGATGCGGCCACGCTGGCTGAACTGGACCGCCTGCACCCGCCGCCGCGCCGCAAGACGCCGCTGGCAATGATCTGACGTGGCCCTCCGGCGCACGACATGAACGGCGAACTCCCGAACCAGGACCCCGCGCTGCTGCGCCGCCTGCTGCGCGCCAAGGACCGGATGGACGCGGCCTCGTCCGAAGACTGGCCTGTCCATCGGCTGGCGGATGTGAGCGGTGTTTCCGAAGCCCACTTCGCCCGCTCGTTCAAGGACGCCTTCGGCGTTCCGCCGCACCGGTATCTGCTGACGCTGCGCATCGAGCGGGCGACGGCACTGCTGCGCGACACCGACCTGCCCATCACCGAGATCGCGTTCCACACGGGCTGGGAGAGCCTGGGCACGTTCGGGCGCACCTTCCGCGACATCACCGGCGAGAGTCCGAGTGCGATCCGTGCGCGCGCAAGGGCCGAGGCAGGCGAGCCCGGCCGCGTGCCCCTGTGCATCCTCGGCGCGGCGCAGCGGCCCGACCTGATCACAGCAGTTTCGGAGAAGCGGCGCCGGGAAGCCGCCGATATAAACAGGCCACACAACAAGGAGTCTTCATGAGTCAAGGTGTTCAAGTGGTGGGCCTGTACGTTCGCGATCAGGACGAAGCGCTCGCGTTCTATGTCGACAAGCTCGGGTTTCGCGTTCACACGGACGTGCGCAACGGAACCTATCGCTGGCTCACGGTTCAGCACCCGGAGCAGCCGTCGTTTCAGTTGGGGCTGTTCACGCCGGGACCGCCGGTCCTCGATGCTGCGACGGCGCAGACGCTGAACGCGGTCGTGGCCAAGGGCGCGATGCCACCGCTCGTGCTGAGCGTGGCCGACTGCCGCGCCGCCCATGCGCAAATGACCGCCCGGGGCGTGGAGTTCACGCAGGAACCGGTGGCCCGCTTCGGCACGGTGGATGCCGGCTTTCGTGACCCGTCGGGCAACGGGTGGAAGATGATCGAGGCCCGGCAATGAATCCATCGAACCCCAAGGTCGATCCCTATTTTTCGAAGCCCAGGCCCTGGCGGGCCGAACTCGAATTGCTGAGAAGCATCCTCCTCGGCTGCGGCCTCACCGAGGAGCTCAAGTGGGGCAAGCCCACCTATACCTGGGACGGCAGCAACATCGTCGTGATCATGCCGCTCAAGGAAACTTGCGCGCTGCTTTTCCTGAAAGGCGCGCTGCTGGAAGACCCTCGAAGCCTGCTCATCCAGCCCGGAGAAAACTCGCAATCGGCCCGCCAGATGCGTTTCACGTCAGCAGCTGAAATCACGAGGCTGAAGGCCACGGTGAAGCGCTTTGTGAAGCAGGCCATCGCCATCGAAGAGGCCGGCCTGAAGGTGCAATTCAAGAAGAGCTCGGACCTGGTCTACCCCCAGGAGTTCCAGGCCAAGCTCGACAGGAACTCCGCCTTGCGCGAGGCATTCCATGCCTTGACGCCGGGGCGCCAACGGCAATATCACATCTATTTCACCGGTGCGAAGAAAGCGCAGACCCGGGAAGCCCGCGTCGAGAAAGCCCTGCCGCTGATACTCGACGGCATGGGATTGAACGATCGTTGAACGGGTCGTCGGCAGAGGTCGGGGTGGTGCCTTCTTCTAGTGCGCCTCGGCCTGCTTGGCCGCAGCGATCACGGCTTGCTCGTCGTGCTTCGCACCATTGAGGAACAGGTTCAGCAGCACCGCAGCAATCGACGCCAGCAAGATGCCCGACTCGATCAGCGAGTGAATGGCATGTGGCATCCATTGCTTGAAGTTGGGTGCGATCAGCGGAATCATGCCGATGCCGATGGACACCGCGACGATCATCGCGTTGTGGCGGTTGGTCTTGAAGTCCACGCCCGAGAGGATGCGGATGCCGGTGGCCGCCACCATGCCGAACATCACGAGGCCCGCGCCGCCCAGCACCACGGTCGGCAGCGACTCGACCAGCGCGGCCATCTTGGGCAGCAGGCCCAGCACGATCAGGATCACGCCGCCGGCCACGCACACATAGCGGCTCTTGATGCCGGTGACGGCCACAAGGCCCACGTTCTGCGAGAAGCTGGTGTAGGGGAAGGTGTTGAAGATGCCGCCGATCAGCGTGCCCAGGCCGTCGGTGCGCAGGCCCTTGGCAAGATCCTTCTGGTCGATCTTGCGGCCAGTCATCTCGCCGAGCGCGAGGAACATGCCGGTGGATTCGATCATCACCACGATCATGATGAGCGTCATCGTGAGAATCAGGATCGGGTCGAACTGCGGCATGCCGAAGTGAAAAGGCAGCACGATGTCGACCCATGCGGCCTTGCCGACCTTTTCATAGGTCATGAGCCCGGTGACCGAGGCCACCACCGCGCCGATCACGATGCCCAGCAGCACCGAGATGTTGGCGACGAAGCCCTTGGCGTACTTCACGATCAGCAGGATCGACACCAGCACCAGTGCGGCCACGCCGAAGCCCGACAGGTCGGCGTACTTGGGGTTGGGCACCGTGGGCATGATCGCGAAGCCCTTGGGCACGGCGGGAATCGAACTGCCTGGCGAGGTGACCTCGGCCAGCCATTTCGCATACACCGGGTCGACCAGCGCGGGTGCCGTCGGGCCCACCGGGTTGCCGAAGATCCAGTTGATGCCCACGCGCATCAGGCTGATGCCGATGACCGCGATGATGGTGCCGGTGACCACCGGCGGAAAGAAGCGCAGCATGCGGCTCACGAGCGGCGCGATCAGTATCGACACCACGCCCGCGCCGATGATGGCGCCGAACAGCAGTTGTGCGCCGTTCTGTCCCGGGTTGGCGTTGGCCATGGCGACCATCGGCGCTACCGATGCGAAGGTCACGCCCATCATCACCGGCAGCTTGATGCCGAACCACTGCGTGGCGCCCAGTGCCTGGATCAGCGTGGCAATGCCGCAGCAGAACAGGTCGGCCGATATCAGCAGGGCGACTTCGTCAGGCGAAAGCTTGAGCGCGCGGCCGACGATCAGCGGCACCGCGACGGCGCCCGCGTACATCACCAGCACGTGCTGCAGGCCGAGGGCAGCGAGCTTGCCTGAGGGCAAACGCTCGTCCACGGGGTGAACTCTGGAAAGTGTGTTGTCGGCCGTCATCGTTGTCTCCTGCTGCTGCGAGGGGAGAGGCGGCGCGACACGGGACTGCCCTGACGCACACCTCGTTGTGTACGCCAAACTGTATACAACTTATGCAACAATCCGGACTCGGAAAAACCCGAATCCGGCCGGGTGCCTTACGGGCGCGGCCGAGGCTCGCGCACCGTGAGGCCCGACGCGGTGTGCTTGGCCTCGTGTTTGGCGATGGCCGCCTCGCTGGCCACGTCCTCAGCGTGCCTGAACATGTCCGGCGGAATGCGCACCGCACCGATGGAGAGCGTTGCGCAGGGCGTGAAGCGCAGGACGCCCTGCCGGTCTTCCCCTTCGACGCCACCCGCCAGCCTGTCCGCCTCGTCGTAGAGGCCGGGTGCCTGCCGGTTGAAGTCGTCGATCATCCCCGTGCAGCGCTGTTGCCAGTCGGGGCTTTGGTACAGCACCAGGAAGTCGTCGCCGCCGATGTGGCCGACGAAATCGCGGTGCGGGTTGGCGTGCTGCGTCGCCAGGCGCGCGAGCAGCAGGATCATCTCGTCGCCGCGCCAGTAGCCGTAGTGGTCGTTGAACACCTTGAAGTTGTTCAGGTCCGCATAGCAGGCGACAAAGTCGGCACGGCCCTCGAGCAGGCGCGCGATATGGATGTTGATGGGGATGTTGCCCGGCAGGAAGGTCAGCGGGTTGGCGTGCCGTGCGGCTTCGATGCGCGCCTCGGTCACGGCGCGCACCAGCTGGTCGCCGGTGCCCAGGCCCGCGTAGCGCTTTTTCTCCGTGACGATGAAACCTTCGCTCAGGTAGCGCTGGTCTTCCGACATCAGGATGCCGAGCAGGCTCTCGACGTTCTCCTCGCGCTCCACGATGCGCGGCGAGAGGCTGCCATACAACAGGCAAGGGCGGCGGCCGTGCACCTCGCGAAAGTACATCCTCGCGTAGTCGTTCATGAACGACTGCCGGTTGATCAACGCCACGGGACGCCCCTGCTCGACCACGGCGAGCGCATGCAGGTCGGGATGCTTCTGGAAGATGGCCGAGACCTCGTCGATCGGCGTCTGCGGGCTCAGTGCGGGCGCCTGGATGACCGACAGGCTGCGCAGCACGTTGGGCTGCGACGGCTGCGAGGCGTGCGGCATCACCGCGATGCGGGCGTCGCGGATGGCTGCCGTCACGGCCTCGGGCAGCGTGGGCTGCAGCGCGGGCGCCGGCCGGCCGAACAGGTAGCCCTGGCCATGGGCAATGCCGAGGTCGCGCAGCACGCGCAGGTCCTTGGCGTCTTCGACGCCTTCGGCCACCAGTTCGGCGCCCAGTGCGTTGCCGAGGCCGACGATGGCGCGCACCAGCGCCACGCTTTGCGGGCTGCTCGCGATGCCTTGGGTCAGCAGCTTGTCGATCTTCACGAAATCGGGTTGCAGGTCTTTCCAGCGCCGCAGGTTCGAATGGCCTTCGCCGAAATCGTCGAGCGCGATGAGTGCGCCCAGTGCGTGCAATGCCTTGACCGCGTGCTGCAGCGCCTCGGGGTTGACGGCCGCGCGTTGCTCGGTGAGTTCCACCGTCACGTCGCGAGCCGATATGTCGCAGTGCGCGAGCATGCGTTCGAGCCAGCAGGCCGCGCCCACGTCGCCCATGGCGGCGACCAGCGCGTCGGCGCTCATGTTCACGAAGAGGCGTCCGGGCTTGGACAGCCGGCCCCAGTGCGTGAAGATGACTTCCACGCAATGCAGCTCGAACTCGGTCAGCCGCGATTCGCTGGCGGCCAGCGCCAGCAGTGCCAGAGGACAGTGGAGCGGGGTGCCGGCGGGGCCGCGAATCAGGGCTTCATGGCCGAAGATCGTTCCCTGGCGCAGGTCCACGATGGGCTGGAAAACAGGGGAGACCGCGGGATGCGAGGCAGGGGTGTCGCTGGGCCGAATGTGCCGGGGCATGCTGTTGGGATGTTCGTCGGTGGCGCATCCGCAAGAAGAAAGAACGCGGAGCCTGTCCGGGGTGCAGCATGACGCGGTTCTGTGACAGTCGCACCGGCCCGCCGGCCGTGGCGTCAGGCCAGCAGTGCCTTGACCAGGTCGAGCTGGCGGTCGGGCTTGTCAGTGCCCAGCTCGAGGCTGGCCTCGATGCGCTCCAGGTGGTCGATCATGCTGGTCACCGCGCCTTCCACGTCGCCCTTGCGGCACAGGCGAAGAAAGTCGGCGTGCTCGTCCGAAGAGCAGTGCGGATCGTTCGACGAGTGGTAGAGCATCGCAATCAGCGAGCTGCGCGCCACCAGTTCGCGCACCAGTTCGGCCAGCGTCTTGTTGCCCGTGGCCTCTGCCAGCGCCACGTGGAAGTCGCCCAGCAGCTTCTCGCGCACGGTGCCCGTGGTGGTGGTCTGGCGCAACGCGGCGCGCTCGAACTTGATGTGCTGTTCCAGCACCTGGTAGTCGCGCGGCCGAGCATTGGCGATGAACAGGCGCACCACTTCGCTCTCGAGGATGCGGCGTACCGTGAACACCTCGCGCGCTTCTTCCACCGAAGGTTGGCAGACGAAGGCGCCCTTGTCGGGAATCATCTCGATGAGCTTGTCTTTCGACAGCATCAGCAAGGCTGCGCGCACCTTGGTGCGGCTCACCGAGTAGACGCGGCCCAGCGCCTCTTCACGCAGCCATGTGCCGGGCGGCAGGCGCTTCTCGACGATCGCGGTGGCGATGTCGTTGGCGATGCTTTCGATGGAGCTGTTCTTGTCGGCTGCGGCCGGTGCAACGGCGGCGCCGTTGTCGGCAGGAGCCGTGGTTGCAGGGGAGGCAGGAGATTTGGAGCTGGCGCGGGGCATGCGCAGATTGTGGCCCAGCGAGCGATGGCGGCTGTGACGGTGCCCGTATCACCCGACGAGGGTGAAGCCTTCGAGCGCGCCCTTCATTGTCTTGGGCAAGGGCCGTGCGAGTTCGCCGCGCTTGCTGGTCTGCAGCTTCAGCGTGACCAGCGACTCGATGAGCTTGGTGCCCGCGGCCACGCCGTCGATCACCGGCACGCCGAGCAGTTCGCTGATGTGCTCGCACAGGTCGGTCATGCCGGCGCAGCCGAGCACGATGCAGTCGGAGCCATCTTCTTCAAGCGCGCGCCGGCATTCTTCGACGATGCGTTCGCGCGCACGCGAGCCCGGCTCTTCGAGTTCGAGCACCGGCAGTTCGCAGGCGCGCACGTTGGCGCAGAAGCGCTCCATGCCGTAGATCTCGGCCAGGTGCCAGGCCTGTCCCATGGTGCGGCCCAGCGTGGTCACCACGCTGAAGCGGCTGCCGATCATGCTGGCCAGGTGCATCGCCGCTTCGGCGATGCCGACCACCGGGCCGCGCGCGAGTTCGCGGGCGGCCTTCAGGCCCGGGTCGCCGAAGCAGGCGATCACGTAGCCGTCGATGCCGTCGCGCTCGCCTGCCGCAATCTCCTGCAGCAACCCGGGCACGGCCAGCGCTTCGTCGTAGTGGCTCTCGATGGAGACCGGCCCCATGGCCGGGCTCACGGCGACGATCTCGGTGCCGGCGTGCGCCACCGCGCGGGCGCAGGCACCGATCTTCTCGGTCATGCTCCAGGTGGTGTTGGGGTTGATGATCTTGATGCGCACGGCGCGGTCCCTTTCTCTTTCAGTGTTTCAAGTCTTGTTGTTGCGGTTCAGCAGCACGTAGAGCACGAAGCCCAGGCCCATGCCGATGAACCACGCGTAGTTGGCGGCACCGCGCAGCGTCGGCACCATCACGCACAGGATCGGCACCAGCGCCGATGGCACCAGTGCCATGATCGCCTTCGGGTTGTAGCCGCCGCTGTACCAGTACTTGCCCTGCGTGCTCATGGTGTAGAGCGCGTCGACGTCGATCTGCTGCTTGCGCACGATGTAGTAGTCGGCAATCAAAATGCCGAACAGCGGGCCGATGAACGAGCCCAGCACGTCGAGCGTGTAGTGAATGACCTCGGGGCTGTTGTAAAGGTTCCAGGGCGTGAGAAACACCGAGCCCACGGCCGCGATCATGCCGCCCGTGCGCCAGCTGATGTGTTGCGGCGCCACGTTCGAGAAGTCGAAGGCCGGCGAGACGAAGTTGGCCACGATGTTGATGCCGATGGTGGCGATCATGAAGGTCAGCGCGCCCAGCACCACGGCGGTGGTGCTGTCGATCTTGCCCACGGTGTGCACCGGGTCGGTGATGAGTTCGCCGAACACCGGCAGCGTGGCCGCGGTGGTGATGACGGTCAGCAGAGAGAAGAAGATGAAGTTGATCGGCAGGCCCCAGAAGTTGCCCTTCTTCACCGCGTCGAAGCTCTTGCCATAGCGCGAGAAGTCGCCGAAGTTGAGCATCGGGCCGCTGAAGTAGCTCACCACCAGCGCAATGGCCGAGAGCATCACGGGCAGCGCGTCCCAGCCCTGGAACTTGATGCCGCCCAGGTTCAGGTCGATCTTGCTCCAGCCGGCCTTCCACACCAGCCAGCCGCACAGCACGGTCATGACCACGTAGACGGCCGGGCCAGCCCAGTCGATGAACTTGCGGATGGCTTCCATGCCGTGCCAGAACACGAAGGCCTGCAGCACCCACATGACCATGAACGCGACCCAGCCGAGGGTGGACAGACCGGCGAAGCCGTGCTGCGCGACATCGGCATACGGCGCCAGGCCGGGGGCCATGTGCAGCGCCAGCACCATGAAGGCGGCCGACGCAAGGTAAGTCTGCACGCCGTACCAGGCCACCGCGATCAGCCCGCGGATGATGGCCGGGATGTTGGCGCCGAGCACGCCGAAGGGCGCGCGGCACACCACCGGGTAGGGCACGCCCGTCACCTGGCTGGGCTTGGCCACGAGGTTGCAGAAGAATTGCACGATCACGATGCCGACCAGCAGCGACACCAGCACCTGCCAGCTCGACAGGCCCAGCGCGAACAGGCTGCCGGCGGTGATGTAGCCGCCCACGCTGTGCACGTCGGACATCCAGAAAGCAAAGATGTTGTATTGGCCCCAGGTCTGCTTCTTCAGCGGGGCGAGGTCTTCGTTGGTCAGGCGCGGGTCGTAGCCGGGCTTGATGAGTGCGTTCGATTCCGCGTGCGGCGCAATGCCGGCTTCGCTTGCCCCCGCGGGGGCCTGGCTGACGACTGTGCTCATGGTCTTTCCTCGTGCGAGTTAAGTTGGGTTTTGGGAGCCCGTTTTGACGCAAATTTCGCGCCGGCTTTTCGAGTGCGTTATTTGTATACAAAAACTGCACGCAATCAAGACCATTCGAGGAATCATATATCCGTAGATTCCCTGATGCACGGCGAGGGCAAGACAAAGAAAAAAGCGCCATGTCCCGCAAGGGTCATGGCGCCTTGTGCGCTGGAGAACCAGCGGCAAAGAGAGATGGCCTACAGCGCGGCGACCTTCACGAAAACCGGGTTTGAGTAGAACCACAGGTCGGCGTAGTTGCGGGCATTGATGGCGTTGAAACCCTTGACCGGTTCGGCACCCACCGTCAGCTCGGTATCGGGCAAGGGCTCGCCGTTCGATGTCTCGTTCGCAACGTCCGTCCCCAAGTTGGTGCCTCGCAGGCGGAAGTACTGGTTGCGTCCGGCTTTCACGGTGTAGCTGATCGCGAAGTAGCCGTCGGCGTCGAGCTTCCAGTCGGCGCGCGTGAAGCGCTTGAGCACGCGGGTCGACGGGTTGTTGGCGCGCGAGTAGCCCGGTGTGCCCGGGGTTTCAGGGCCGGTCACGTCACCGGCGATCAGGTCGACGTGGTCGACCACCGGCTTCACGTTGGCGTAGACGCCGCTGCCGAGGTGGTACTCGAAGTTGTTGCGCTCGGGGCTCTTGAAGCGAATGGTGATCTTCAGGTCTTCGCCTGCGTTAGCAGCCACTTCCGAGCCCATCTCGCCGGTGGATTTCGCACTCTGCACCTTGAAGTCGAGCGCGTTGATCAGGTCGCCGTTGACCGCGAAGAGCTTGCCTGCGCGGAAGGCCGCGAGCAGCGACTTCGGGTCCTTGATGTCGCCCCACAGGTGGTTCTTGGCGTACTCGCCGGGCGCATAGCCGCTGGCGTAGAGGCCTTTGGAGGTGGTGAAGTGATAGTCCGAATCCGCCACGTTCCAGATGCGGCGGCCTTCGGAGAGCAAGGCGTCCCAGGTGCCACCGAGATTGGCCACGAGGTAGTCGACGCCGCCGTAAGTGCGCGAGGGCAGGTTGGCGGGGATGTATGCGCTGACGTAGCCGCCCCGGTTTCCCTCCATCTGGTTGCCGACCATGCCTTCGAGCGAGAACACGATGTTGGGCGCGGCGTCGTTCATTTCGCGCAGTTGGGCGATCGTGTACTTGCCGACGTTGCGCGACGGGTGGTTGATCTGCAGGTAGCTCGTGTCGGGATAGTTCTTCTTGAGCCAGGCGATGGCTTTGAGCACGTCCTCATGGGTGGCGTTGGCCCGTGCGTCCTTTGCGTTCCAGGCCGCCACGTCGTCGGCCGGGAACATCACCGGGTCGCGGGTGGTGAAGAGGTACTCGAACTGGCTCACGGCCTTGAGCGCGGCGTCCGACATCGGGTTGTCGGTCAGGATGCCGACGTTGCCGTGGTCATGCGTGGGCATGTCCCACTCGAAGGACGAGAAGATCGTCTTGTCCGCGTACTTGCCGCTGGCTTGCAGTGCCTTGATGCGCGGCACTTCGTACATTGCCATGCCCGTTGAAAACGGGATCACCGGCGGGAGCGGCTTGTCGTTGCCGTCGAACCGTGGGAACGAGATCGCTGCGGGGAGCGTGTTGCCGTCGTTGTCGTAGGAAGACTCGCGCAGATGGTTCGAGAGGGTCGCCCAGTCGAGCCCGAAGCGGTCGAAGGCCAGCGCCAGCACCTGGTCCAGCGTGGAGACCTGCTGCGTGTCGTCCGACTGGATGGTGTGGATGTGCAGGTCGCCCACCGTCCAGCGGCCGGGCTTGGCGGCCGGTTCCGGGTCAGCAGGCGCGACAGGCGGCGCTGAGGCCACCGGAGCCGCAGGAAAACCGAAGAACGGCATGCCGCCATCGGACCCGCCGCCGCAACTGGCGAGCAGGACGGTGGCGAGTGCGAGGGAAACCGTGAGGGGCGTTGAAACGGAAGGAAGCAGGAAAGCGGATTTCATGAGGGCAGACGCGAAAACGGCCAGCAGGTCGCTGGCCGTCACGCTCGGGTTTTCGAGGCAGGAGAAGCCGCCGAGTCTGGATTCGGGCTGTGACGCGGCGATGAAACCGCGAGCAAGAGACCGCGCGCAGTTCCCCCACACCTGAAGATTTCATGAGCCCACGCGCGTTCCACTGGCGCTACCCTGTACGCATGTTGAGCCGGCAGGACTTTCCCATGACATCTCGCACGCCGAAGGACTATTGGTTCCCCGCCAAGCGCTATGGCTGGGGTTGGGGTGTGCCGACGCGCTGGCAGGGCTGGGCTGTGATGCTGGGCTACTTCGCCCTGCTGGGCGCGGCGGTATGGCGGATCCGGCCCGACCGCGCGCCCTTCACTTTCTTTCTGGCGACCGTTGGCCTGAGTGCCGTTCTCGTGGCCATCTGCTGGCTGAAGGGCGAGCCGCCGAAGTGGCGATGGGGCAAGGAGTGAATTTCGCGCTTGAAGACAGCACGAACAGTGGTGCGATGAACCCGTACGTTGGGTCGCGGGTCCACGAGGGCAAAATACAGTCATTGCGGCGGGCCCGGCCCGGCCGCTCTTCATCAACGAACCTGTGGTCCGATCTATGAAAAAACTGGTTCTCCTGGCCTTCCTGGGTTTGAACGCCGTTGCCGCCTTCGCCCAGCGCGACATGGACGTCTACGAAAGCGATCGCAGGTACTGCGCCAGCGGCCGTTCCGGCGTCGACTTCAACAGCTGCATGTGGCGGCTTCAGAACGATCGCAGCGGCCGCCACGAGCGGCGTGAATACGACCGCCGCTATGGCTGGGGTGAAGCACCGCAGCGCTATGTGCCCGTGCCGGTTCCGGTGCCCGCACCCCAATGGCAGCCCGATCCCTACGGGCCGCGCTGGGAGGCGCCGCAGCAGCGCGACGGGCCACGGCTCAGCGACATGCAGAAGCTCGCGTTGCAGAACTGCAATGTGCTGCATCCGCGCGACCAGCCGGGTTGCCGGGCTGCGGTCTGGTCGACTGTGGGTCGCTGAAGACGGGCGAGTTGACCCGGCCGGGCTGGCCGGGCGACCTGGCCAGGGTCAGGCCAGCAGATCGCTCAGCGTGCGCGCAATGACCTTCGTTGCGCGGCGCAGATCTTCCAGCACCACGCGCTCGTCGCTGCGCTTGGCGTGCGATTCGAGCACGGTGCGCGGGCCGGCGCCGTAGATCACGCCGGGAATGCCGGCTTCGCCGTAGAGGCGAACGTCGGTGTACAGCGGCGTGCCCATGGCCTTGATCGGCTCGCCGAACAGTTCGCCGCCGTGCTTCTGGATCGCATCGACCAGCGGCTTGTTGCCCGCGAGCGGCTTCATCGAATTGGCCAGCAGCAGGCGCTTGATGTCGACCGTAATGCCTGCGCTCTCGGCGGCGGCATCGGCAATCACCTTGCGGATCGTGGCCTCGACTTCGACCGGGTTCTCTTCGGGAATCATGCGGCGGTCGAGCTTGAACACCACCTTGCCGGGCACCACGTTGGTGTTGGTGCCGCCTTCGATGCGGCCGACGTTGAGGTAGGGGTGCGTGATGCCCTCGACCTTCGACGTCACCTGCTGGTAGAGCGTGTTCTGCGCATAGAGCGCGTTCAGGATCTTCACCGCGCCCTGCAGCGCATCGACGCCGGAGGTCGGGATGGCCGCATGGGCCATCTTGCCGTGCACCGTCACTTCCATCTGCAGGCAGCCGTTGTGCGCGGTGACCACTTCGTAGCTGAAGCCGGCCGCGATCATCAGGTCGGGCTTGGTCAGGCCGTTCTTGAGCAGCCAGCCCGGGCCGAGGATGCCGCCGAATTCTTCGTCGTAGGTGAAATGCAGCTCGACGCTGCCCTTGGTCGGCTTGGCGACCGCTTCGAGCGCGCGCAGCGCGAAGGTGAAGCTGGCGAAGTCGCTCTTGCTGACTGCGGCGGCGCGGCCGTAGAGGCTGCCGTCGGCGATCTCGCCGCCGTAGGGGTCATGCGTCCAGCCTTCGCCCGGGGGCACCACGTCGCCATGCGCGTTGAGCGCCACAGTCAGGCCGTTGTTGCCGTACTTGCGGCGCACGATCAGGTTGGTGATCGATTCGAGGCCGTAGTCCTTCACGTCCTGTGCGGGCACGGCGTGCTTCTCGGCGTCCAGGCCGAAGTCTTTCAGCAGCTCGGCCGTGCGTTCGGCGTGCGGTGCGTTGTTGCCGGGCGGTGTGTCGGTGGGCACGCGCACCAGTTGCTGCAGGAACTGCACTTCTTCGTCGAAGTGGGCGTCGATCCAGGCGTCGAGCTTCGTGTAGTCGGTCATGGTTGTTCTTCTGTGAATCAGTGGGCTTGTTCGGTCGCGAGGTTGTCCAGCAGCAGCTGGAAAGCCTGCACGGCGAGCTGGATGTCGTCGTTGGTGCTCGATTCGAGCGGGTTGTGGCTGATGCCCGAGTTGATGCCGCGCACGAAGAGCATCGCTTGTGGCATCACCTCGTGCAGCTTCATCGCGTCATGGCCGGCGCCGCTGGGCATGCGGAACAACGGAATGCCTAGCGCGTCGACGGCCTTTTCCCAGCGTTGCTGCCAGGCCGGCGCGCTTGGCGCGGCGGCGGCGCGCATCGTTTCTTCCAGCTCGCAGCGCACGCCGCGGCGCTCGCAGATGTCCTTCAGTGCATTCACCACGTCGGTGGCCAGCGCGTCGCGCTGCGCGTTGTTGGGCGCGCGCAGGTCCAGGCTGAACTTGCAGCGCCCCGGCACCACGTTGATGGAGCCGCTGGGCACTTCGAGCATGCCAACGGTGCCGACCGAATCGCCGTCTTTCGCCGCGCGTTGCTCGGTGAAGAGAATCAGCTCGGCCACGGCAGCGGCCGCGTCGCGGCGGCGGTCCATCGGCGTCGTGCCGGCATGGCTGGCCATGCCGATCACTTCTCCCACATAGCGCACGCTGCCGTTGATGGACGTGACGATGCCCAGTGGCAGATCAAGCTCGGTGAGCACCGGACCCTGTTCGATGTGCACTTCGACAAACCCCAGGTAGCGCGCGGGATCGCGCTGGATCTTCGGGATGTCTTCCTGTTTCAGGCCCGCGTGCTGCATGGCCTCGCGCATGGTGATGCCGTCGGCATCCTTCTGGTCGAGCCAGCGCGGGTCGAAGTGACCGATGAGCGCGCCCGAGCCCAGGAAGGTGGCCTTGTAGCGCTGGCCTTCTTCCTCGGCAAAGCCCACCACCTCGAAGGCGAAGGGCAGGCGCCGGCCTTGGCGCTTGAGTTCACGCACGCAGGCCATCGGCACGAAGATGCCCAGGCGCCCGTCGTACTTGCCGCCGTTGCGCACGGTGTCGTAGTGCGAGCCGGTGAGCAGCGCGCGCGCGCCCGGCTGCGTGGCTTCGTAGCGGCCGACCACGTTGCCGACTGCATCGATGTGCACCGAGTCGAAACCTACGTCGCGCATCAACGCGCTGATCTGCGCGGCGCAGGCGCGGTGCGCGTCGGTGAGGTAAGTGACGGTGAGCTGGCCCTTCTCGGCATAGCCGGGGTCGGTGTGCACCGAGAGCTGCTCCTGCCAGTCCCACACATCGTTGCCGAGCGTGATGTCGGCGGCGAACTTGTCGTTCAGGCGGATTTCGGCGATGCGATGGATGTTGCGCAGCGCCTCGCCCAGCTCGAAGCTCGGGTGGTTGTACAGCCGGCGCTCGAAGGTGTCGATGATCTCGCGCTTCGAGAGCCCCGTGCCGCGCGGCCCACGCACCGCCAGGATGAACGGAAAGCCGAACTTCGCGTTGTAGTCGGCGTTGAGCTTCTGGATCTTCGCGAACTCTTCGGGCGTGCAGTCGGTCAGGCCGGCCTTGCTCTGCTCGTTGGTCGATTCGGCCGTGAGCGTCTTGCTGACCATGGCCTTGCCTGCCAATTCCGGGTGGGCGCGGATCAGGCCGATCTGCTCGTCGGCTGTAGCCGCGGCCAGCGCCTGCACCAGCGCGTGCTTGAGGTGCGCGAGCGTGCGAAAGGGCCGTTGCGCCAGCGCGCGCTGCGCGATCCACGGCGAGTGCTCGTAGACGCCGTCGAGCAGTGCGACGGCCGTGGCCGGCGCGGCGGCGTTGAGTTGGGCGAGGGTGAGGCTCATGGTCAGTTTCCGGTGACGGCCGATTCGAAGGGGTGCGCCTGCTTCCAGTGCCGCGCGATGTCGACGCGGCGGCAGACCCACACGCGGTCATGCTGTGCGATGTGGTCCAGGAAGCGCTGCAGCGCCGTGATGCGGCCGGGCCGCCCGAGCAGGCGGCAGTGCATACCGATGCTCATCATCTTGGGGCTGTTGTCGCCGTTGGCGTCGCCTTCGGCGTACAGCGCGTCGAAGGTGTCCTTCATGTACTGGAAGAACGGATCGGCGTGCGAGTAGCCCTGCGGCAGCGCGAAGCGCATGTCGTTGCAGTCGAGCGTGTAGGGCACGATGAGCTGCGGCACCACGCTGCCGTCGGTCTTTTGCACCTTCATCCAGAAAGGCAGGTCGTCGCCGTAGTAGTCGCTGTCGTATTCGAAGCCGCCGTAGTCCGCCACCAGGCGGCGCGTGCGCGGGCTGTCGCGGCCGGTGTACCAGCCGAGGGCGCGTTCGCCGGTGAGCTTTTCGATGGCTTCCATGCCCAGGCGCATGTGTTCGCGCTCGGTGGCTTCGTCCAGGTTCTGGTAATGGATCCACCGCCAGCCGTGGCAGGCGATCTCGTGGCCCAGTTCCTTGAAGGCGGCGGTCAGCTCGGGGTAGCGCTGCAGCGCCATGCCCACGCCGAACACAGTGAGAGGCAGGCCGCGCTTTTCGAACTCGCGCAGGATGCGCCACACGCCGGCGCGCGAGCCGTACTCGTAGATGCCTTCCATGCTGATGTGCCGGTCGGGGTAGCTGGCCGGGTTGAACATCTCGGAGAGGAACTGTTCGGAACCCGCGTCGCCGTGCATCACGGCGTTCTCGCCGCCTTCCTCGTAGTTGAGGACGAACTGCACCGCGATGCGCGCACCGCCGGGCCATTGCGCATGCGGTGGGTTGCGGCCGTAGCCGATCAGGTCGCGCGGATAGGGCAGGGTGGTGTCGTAGACGGTCATGGGTGTTCAGGCCAGGGCGAGCGAGATGTCGTTGGTGGGGACCTTGCGGTCGAACGTGAGGTTGGCCTCGACGTGCTCCAGGTGTTCGGTCATGAGGCGCACGGCGCGCTCTTCGTCGCGGGCGGCCAGCGCCTTCACGATGTCGGCGTGCTCGTCGTTGGAATGCTCGGCCGCGCTGGTGCTCTGGTACATCAGCGTGATGAGGGCGCAGCGCGAGATCAGCTCGCCGAGGATCTGCGCCAGCACCTGGTTGCCCATCAGCTCGGCCATGCGTACGTGGAAGTCGCCGAGCAGCTCGGTGCGGCCGGAGATGTCTTCGCCCGACACCGCGGATTTTTCAAGCGCGACGTGTTCCTTGAGCGCCTTGATCTTGGCGGGCGTGACGGTGCGCACGAACTCGCGCGTCATCTCGGCTTCGAGCATGCGGCGCACCGCGAACACCTGCTTGGCTTCGTCGACGGCCGGCGCGGCAACGAAGGCGCCGCGCGCGGGTTCGAGCCGGATCAGCTTGTTCTGCGAGAGCTGGAACAGCGCCTGACGCACGAGGGTGCGCGACACGCCGAAGTGGTCGGCCAGCTTCTGCTCGGCGAGTTTGGTGCCGGGCTGAAGCCGGTGCTCGACGATCGCTTTCGTGAGCGCGTCGACGATCGAACGGGTGGTGGAGGACTCCATGTTTTCATGATAGACCCAAAGGCGTGAACTGTATACACTTTTGTCCACCGGAATATCCCGCACCCGTCGATCCGACTTTCGAACTTTCAAGGAGCGCCCCATGGGCCTGAGCACTCACGTACTGGACACGATGCATGGCGGCCCCGCCGCGGGCATGGAGGTGGCGCTGTTCACCACCGACGGCGACGCCGCAACGCTGGTGAAGCGCTTCACGCTGAATTCGGACGGCCGCAGCGACGGGCCGCTCTATGACAACAACTCGTTGAAGGCCGGCACCTACCGGCTGGTGTTCGACGTGGCGGGCTACTTCAAGGCGCGCGGCGTGAAGCTGCCCGAGCCGAACTTCCTGAACAAGGTCTCGCTGGATTTCGGCGTGGCCCACACCGACCAGCACTACCACGTGCCCCTGCTCGTGAGCCCGTGGAGCTACTCCACCTACCGCGGGTCTTGATGTCAGTCCCCTTGCTGCTGGCCTTCGGTGAGGGTGTCGAGCTGGAAGCGCCCGCTTTCGTCCCAGAGCCAGGTGTCGGTCCACGTGACGGCGCCCAGGCGGGTGGCGCGGGGGAAGGGCGAAGCCTGCAGCACCGCACGTTCGATTTCCGCGATGACCTCGGGCGCATGCTTGGGCGCGCGCAGCCAGTTCATCGATTGCACCTTGCCGACCGCATCAAGGTTGACCTGCAGCGTGCCGACAGCGTAGAGCACGGGCGGCAGTTGCCCCTTGTAGATGCGCGAGCGGTTGATGTCGTAGATGTGGCGTGCCGCGTCGCGGCGGTAGTCGCGCGCGTTGGCCGCGTTCGATGCGCGCGGCGCGGGGCCGGAGCCAACGGCGCCCGAGGCTCCGCTCAACTGGCCGGGAACAGCGCCGGGGCTGCCGCAGCCGGCGAGCCAGAGTGCGGAAAGAACGGATGCCACCAGGGCAAGGCGGCGCGGCGTAAGCTGACGATTCATCGCCGGGTTTATACCGTGAGTCTTCGCGGGCCGGGCAACCGAAGGTATCGGCAATGAGCGGTGCGGTCGATCAACTGCTGGCGCGTCTTCGTCGTGAAGACGGGGTGCTGGTGCGTGTCGAGTCCACGCAGGGCTCGGCGCCGCGCGAGGCCGGCACATGGATGGCGGTGTGGGCCGAAGGGCTCACCGCCACCATCGGCGGCGGCCAGCTCGAGTTCCAGGCCACGCAGGAGGCGCGCGAACTGCTCGACGGAAAACGCGCCATCGACGGCATCCAGCGCTATCCGCTCGGCCCCAGTCTCGGGCAATGCTGCGGCGGCGTGATGTTCCTGTCGTACCAGCGCATCACGGCCGCCGATGCCTCCGCATTGCAGCGCGAGTTGGTGGCGCAGCTCCAGCCCGTGGCGTTGTTCGGCGGCGGCCACGTGGGCGCAGCACTGGCGCGCCTGCTGGCCGGGCTGCCCTTCGCCGTGCGCTGGATCGACAGCCGCGATGGCGTCTTCCCCGACGAGCTGCCGGCGCAGATCGACACCGAACACTCCGAACCCGTGCAGGACGCCGTGGCCGCGCTCGCGCCGGGCAGCCGCGTGCTCATCATGAGCTTCAGCCACGCCGAAGACTTCGACGTCGTCATCGCCTGCCTCAAGCGCCTGCGCGATCGCAACGACCTGCCGTACATCGGGCTGATCGGCAGCAAGACGAAGTGGGCCACCTTCAGCCACCGGCTCGAAGCGCGTGGCTTCACCGCCAAAGAACTGGCCCGCATCACCTGCCCGATCGGCGTGCCCGGCATCACCGGCAAGGAGCCCGAGGTGATCGCGGTGGCCGTGGCGGCACAGTTGTTGCAATCGCTCGGCTGAACAGGGTTTTCCCGGCGGCGACGCCCCAAAAAACCATCCCGTCCCTTGCCAAAACTGTATACACTTTCGGTCCACAACAAGCCGCAGCGGAGCGAGGCCCACCCGGAGCCTGCGTTCGCGGCACTTTCTCTGCTTACAGCGCCCGCAGTGGTGAGCAGGCTGAAACCCCTCTGGGGCGCCCCACGCGCCTAGAGGGTTGCGAGAGAGCACATGGAAAGCTATTACCTCGACTGGGCCAACCTGCTGCTGCGCTGGGTCCACGTCATCACCGCCATCGCCTGGATCGGCGCCTCCTTCTACTTCGTGATGCTGGACAACAGCCTCGAGAAGCCGCAGGACCAGGAATCGCTCGACAAGGGCGTGGGCGGCGAGCAGTGGGCTGTGCACGGCGGCGGCTTCTACAACATGCAGAAGTACACGCTGGCGCCCAAGAAGCTGCCGGACCACCTGCATTGGTCGTACTGGGAAAGCTATTCGACCTGGATCACCGGGTTCACGCTTTTCACCATGTCGTACCTGTGGAACGCCAGCACCTACCTCATCGACAAGTCGAAGATGGACTGGCAGCCCGGCGCTGCCATTGCCGTCGCGCTGGCTTTCTTCGTCGTGTTCTGGATGGTCTACGACGGCATCTGCCAGGTCTTCGGGCGCCGCAAGAACGGCGACACCATCGTCGGCGTGCTGATCGCAATCTTCATCGTCTTCGCGACCTGGCTGGCCTGCCAGTGGTTCGCGGGCCGCGCGGCCTTCCTGCTGGTGGGCGCGATGATGGCCACGACCATGAGCGGCAACGTGTTCTTCTGGATCATTCCGGGGCAACGCAAGAACGTGCAGGCACTGCGCGAAGGCCGGCCGGTCGATCCGGTGCACGGCCAGCGCGGCAAGCAGCGCAGCGTGCACAACACCTACTTCACGCTGCCCGTGCTGTTCGCGATGCTGAGCAACCACTACAGCTTCACCTACACGCACAAGTACAACTGGGTCGTGCTGCTGCTGATCATGCTCGGCGGTGCGGCCATCCGGCAGTTCTTCGTGGTGCGCCATCGCTTCAAGCTCGGCAATGCGGGCAACCCGCTGCCGTATGCGCTGGTCGGCATCGTGGTGCTGGGCCTGACCATCGTCTGGATGAAGCCCGCGCCGGTGGCTGCGCCGGTCGTTTCGGCGGCCGCGCCTGCCGTGCCTTTCTCGGACGTGCAGAAGGTGCTCGAACAGCGCTGCTTCATGTGCCACGGCCCGGCCGTGCAGATGAAGAACGTGCGGGTCGATTCGCCCGAGCAGGTGGCCGCGCATGCGCAGGCGATCTACCAGCAGGTCGTGGTGACCAAGATCATGCCGATGAACAACGCGACCGGCATCACCGACGAAGAACGCGCCCTCGTCAGCCGCTGGTTCCAGGCCGGCGCAAAGACCAACTGAACACCGCAAACTGACCGGCGAAGCGCGGGTCACGGTCCGCAGCACAATCGCCCGATTGGAGACAAAGCAGCAATGACCGCATCGAACCCATCCTTCGGCCCCGCTCCCGATCCGCGCGAAGCCCCGCGCGCTTTCCTCGAACATCTCTACCGCGTGGCGGTGGACCGCGCGTTGCCGCTGTCCACGCTGGGCGCCCATCTGCCAAAGCCACCCAAAGGCCGTACGCTGGTGCTCGGTGCCGGCAAGGCGGGCGGCTCGATGGTGCAGGCGCTCGAAGCCCTGTGGCCGGCCGACGCGCCGCTGTCGGGCCTCGTCGTCACGCGCTACGACCACATTCCGCCGCGCCCCGAAGGCGTGCCGCAGCGCATCGAGATCGTCGAGGCCGCGCACCCGGTGCCCGACGCGGCCGGCCAGCAGGCGGCCGAGCGCATCCTCACGTTGACGCAGGGCCTCACGGCCGACGACCTCGTGCTGTGCCTGATCTCTGGCGGCGGCTCCTCGCTGCTGGTGTTGCCGGCCGAAGGCCTGACGCTGGCCGACAAGCAGCGCATCAACAAGGAACTGCTCGAAAGCGGTGCCGGCATCGGCGAGATGAATTGCGT
This sequence comes from Variovorax sp. PAMC26660, assembly GCF_014302995.1. Lineage (NCBI taxonomy): Bacteria > Pseudomonadati > Pseudomonadota > Betaproteobacteria > Burkholderiales > Comamonadaceae > Variovorax > Variovorax sp. PAMC26660. The sequence continues at coordinate 625,678 of NZ_CP060295.1, read as the reverse complement.
GCGCAAGCACCTCTCGCGCATCAAGGGCGGCCGTCTCGCTGCAGCCTGCGCGCCGGCGCGCGTGGTGACGCTCACCATCAGCGACGTGCCGGGCGATGACGCGGCCGTCATCGCGAGCGGCCCCACGGTGCTCGATGCCACCACCTGCGCCGATGCGCTCGCCATCCTCGACCGCTACGGCATCGACGTGCCCGCGCCTGTGCGCGCGCAACTCGCCAGCGGCGCGCTCGAAACGCCCAAGCCGGACGACGCCGTGTTCGCCGGCCACGAGGTTCACATGATCGCCACGCCGCAGCAGTCGCTCGAAGCCGCCGCCAAGGCCGCGCGTGAAGCGGGCATTGCCGTGCATATCCTCAGTGACGAGATGGAAGGCGAGTCGCGCGAAGTGGGCAAGGTGCATGCGGCCCTTGCGCGCGCCGTGGCGCACCGCGGCGAGCCCTTCGCTAGGCCCTGCGTCATTCTGTCGGGCGGCGAAACCACTGTCACCATCCGCCCCCGCCAGCCGGGCCAGGCCAAGGGGCGGGGCGGGCGGGCCGGCGAGTTCTGCATGGGGCTGGCCGGCGCGCTGATGGGCCAGCCGCAGGTCTGGGCGCTGGCCGCCGACACCGACGGCATCGACGGCGTGGAAGACAACGCCGGCGCCTTCGTCACGCCCGACACGCTCGTGCGCGCGGCGGCTGCGGGCAAGAAGCTGTCCGATCACCTCGACCGCAACGATGCCTATGGCTACTTCGACGCCATCGGCGACCTGTTCGTGACCGGTCCCACGAACACCAACGTCAACGACTTCCGGGCGCTGCTGGTGCTTTGAAGGGGTGAGGTCGGGTTTCCCAGCCTCGGCGAGGTTTGTGAACTCGGGTTAATCTACGCACCCGGCAGCTTGCTGCCGCCGTTGTTGCAAGCGCACCCCCCGTGGTGCCGCGCCGCGCACCCAGATTTCCCCCTTTTCATCATCCAGTCCTCGAAGGAAAAGTACGCCATGACCGCCACCTACACCGACACCCGCCTGCTGATCGACAACGAATGGGTCGACGCCGTCGGCGGCAAGACCCTGGACGTCGTGAACCCCGCCACCGGCAAGGTCATCGGCAAGGTGGCGCATGCCAGCATCGCCGACCTCGACCGTGCCCTGGCAGCTGCCCAACGCGGCTTCGACAAGTGGCGCAACACCCCCGCCAACGAACGCGCCGCCGTCATGCGCCGCGCTGCGGGCCTGATCCGCGAACGCGCCGGCGACATCGCCAAGCTGCTGACGCAAGAGCAAGGCAAGCCGCTGGCCGAAGCCAAGGGCGAAACCCTGGCTGCCGCCGACATCATCGAATGGTTCGCCGACGAAGGCCGCCGCGTGTATGGCCGCATCGTGCCTTCGCGCAACCTGGCCGCGCAGCAACTGGTGCTGAAGGAGCCGCTGGGCCCCGTCGCCGCCTTCACACCCTGGAACTTCCCGATCAACCAGATCGTGCGCAAGCTCGGCGCCGCGCTGGCCACCGGCTGCTCGTTCCTGGTGAAGGCGCCTGAAGAAACCCCGGCATCGCCCGCCGCGCTGCTGCAAGCCTTCGTGGACGCAGGCATTCCGCCCGGCACCGTGGGCCTGGTGTTCGGCAACCCCGCCGAAATCTCGAATTACCTGATCGCCCACCCGATCATCCGCAAGGTCACGTTCACGGGCTCCACCCCGGTCGGCAAGCAACTGGCCGCACTGGCCGGCTCGCACATGAAGCGCGTGACCATGGAGCTGGGCGGTCACGCACCAGTGATCGTGGCCGAAGACGCCGACGTCGCGCTGGCCGTCAAGGCCGCCGGTGCCGCCAAGTTCCGCAATGCCGGCCAGGTCTGCATTTCGCCCACCCGCTTCCTGGTGCACAACAGCCTGCGCGAAGAGTTCGCCCGTACGCTGGTCAAGTACACCGAAGGCCTGAAGCTCGGTGATGGCCTGGCCGAAGGCACGACCATCGGCCCGCTCGCCAACGCCCGCCGCCTCACGGCCATGGCCCATGTGCTGGAAGACGCGCGCAAGAAGGGCGCCACCGTGGCTGCCGGCGGCGAACGCGTCGGTGACACGGGCAACTTCTTTGCCCCCACCGTGCTGACCAACGTGCCGCTGGACGCCGACGTGTTCAACAACGAACCCTTTGGCCCCATCGCCGCCATCCGCGGTTTCGACACGCTCGAAGAAGCGATCGCCGAAGCCAACCGCCTGCCGTTCGGCCTGGCCGGTTATGCCTTCACCAAGTCGATCAAGAGCGCGCACCTGCTGAGCCAGAAGCTCGAGTTGGGCATGCTGTGGATCAACCAGCCCGCCACGCCGTCGCCGGAAATGCCTTTCGGTGGCGTGAAGGATTCGGGCTACGGTTCGGAAGGCGGCCCCGAGGCGCTCGAGGCCTACCTGAACACCAAGGCTGTCTCGATCCTGGGCGTTTAATCTTCAGCGCTGGCGTTCCAGAAGGCCTGCTGCACGCCTTCGAGCGCCTCAAGCTCCGCAATCACCCGGTCGAGCTCCAGCGGCTCGACCGCGGTGGCGTACAGCGTCGCTTCGATCTCCGTGTCGGCTGGCCCGAAGGCGTGCTGGTCGACATCGCGTACCGGGTAGTTCGCGGCTTCCAGCAACAGCAGCAACTGATCCATCACGTCGGGCCGTGCCGCGCGCGAGCAGATCACGCGCACGATGTAGGTCGCCTCGCTCGACTCCTCGCTGATCGGGCGGCGGTTGATGCGATTGACCACCGGCCGCAGCAGCGTGTTGCTGGCCAGCACGAACAGCGCGGCGACCATTGCTTCGCCGATCAGGCCCGCACCCGCGCATGCGCCGACCGCACCCGACCCCCACAGCGTGGCCGCCGTGTTCAGGCCCGTGATGTTGGCGCCTTCCTTCATGATCGCGCCTGCGCCCAGAAAGCCGATGCCCGACACCACATAGGCCGTGACATGCACGGCGCCTTCATGCCCGTTCAGGCGGCTTGCCATGTTGACGAACACGGCGGCGCCCACCGCCACCAGTGTGTTGGTGCGCAGCCCTGCCGTGCGCTGACGGATCTGGCGTTCCAGCCCGATCAGCGAGCCGAGCGCGAAGGCGACCGTCACGCTGATGAGCGTGTCGAGCAGCGAGATCAGGTTGAAACTGTTGATGGCTTGCATTGTTGTTCTCCTCGATGCAATACAGGGTAGCCGGGCCGCGTGACAACACGGCGCCGGCCCCGCGCGTCATTCACTGCCATCCATAGCGCCGCGCATACCAGCCCTTGACCGTCTGCGTCAGCACCGCATAGCCCACCAGCATTGCCACCAGCCACGGGAAGTACATCAGCGGCAGCGCCTGCAGCTTGAAGTAGTGCGCCAGCGGGCCCATCGGCAGCCAGATGCCCACTGCGGCAATCGCGGCGCCCATGGCCAGCAGCGGCCACGCGGCGCGGCTTTGCAGGAAGGGAATCTTGCGCGTGCGGATCAGGTGCACGATCAGCGTCTGCGACAGCAGGCCCTCGATGAACCAGCCCGACTGGAACAGCGTCTGGTGCTCCACCGAGTTGGCGGCGAACACGAACCACATCACCGTGAAGGTCAGGAGGTCGAACACCGAACTCAGCGGCCCGAAGAACACCATGAAGCGGCCCAGGTCGGCAGGATTCCAGCGCTGCGGATTTTTGAGAAATTCTTCGTCGACGTTGTCGAAAGGAATCGCGATCTGCGACACGTCGTACAGCAGGTTCTGCACCAGCAGATGCAGCGGCAGCATCGGCAGGAACGGAAGAAACGCGCTCGCCACCAGCACCGAGAACACATTGCCGAAGTTCGAGCTGGCCGTGAGCTTGATGTACTTGAGCATGTTGGCGAAGGTGCGGCGGCCTTCGATCACGCCTTGCTCCAGCACCATCAGGCTTTTTTCCAGCAGGATGATGTCGGCCGATTCCTTGGCCACGTCCACCGCGCTGTCCACCGAAATACCGATGTCGGCCGCGCGCAGCGCCGGTGCGTCGTTGATGCCGTCGCCCATGAAGCCGACCACGTGGCCGTTGGCATGCAGCGCATGCACGATGCGCTCCTTGTGCGCGGGCGTGAGCTTGGCGAACACCTGGTGCTGTTCGACCCGCACCTGCAGCTCGGCGTCGTCCATCTCTTCGATCTCGCGGCCCAGCACCATGCGGCCTGCCTCCAGTCCCACGTCGGCGCAGACCTTGCGCGTGACCAGTTCGTTGTCGCCGGTCAGCACCTTCACGGCCACGCCGTGCTCGGCCAGGGCGCGCAGCGCGGGCGCGGTCGATTCCTTCGGTGGATCGAGAAAAGCCACGTAGCCCAGCAGCGTGAGCCCCGATTCGTCGGCCACGCTGTAGGCCGGCTTCTGCGCTTCGAGCGCAAGCGCACGGCTCGCCACGGCCACCACGCGCAGGCCCTGGGCATTGAGTTCCGACGCCACGCGATGGATGCGCGCGAGCACATCGGCGTCGAGCGCCAGCACTTCGGCGCCGCGTTCGACCGAGGTGCACACCGACAGGATCTCTTCCAGCGCGCCCTTGCAAATCAGCAGGTGCTGGCTGCCGCCGTTGGCCACCACCACCGACATGCGCCGGCGCGAGAAGTCGAAGGGCACTTCGTCGATCTTGCGGTAGGCGGTCTGCAGACGGGTTTCGAGCTGCATCTCGGCGTGGCTCAGCACCGCCTTGTCGAGCAGGTTCTTCAGGCCCGTCTGGTGAAAGCTGTTGAGATAGGCCAGTTGCAGCACATGGTCCGATGCCTCGCCCCAGGCGTTGGTGTGGCGTTCGAGCACGATGCGGTCCTGCGTGAGCGTGCCGGTCTTGTCGGTGCACAGCACGTCCATGGCGCCGAAGTTGTGAATGGCTTCGAGCCGCTTCACGATCACCTTCTGGCGTGACATCACGACCGCGCCCTTGGCCAGCGTGGCGGTCACGATCATCGGCAGCATCTCGGGCGTGAGGCCGACCGCGATCGACAGCGCGAACAGCGCCGCCTCCCACCAGTCGCCCTTGACCACGCCGTTGATCACCAGCACCAGCGGCGCCATCACCAGCATGAAGCGGATCAGCACCCAGCTCACGCGGTTGATGCCGGCCTGGAAGGCGCTGGTGCCGCGGTCGGTGGCCGTCACGCGCTGCGCGAGGGCGCCGAAGAAAGTGCGGTCACCCGTGTGCACGATGAGCGCGGTGGCGGTGCCGCTGATCACGTTGGTGCCCATGAAGAGCAGGTTCTCGCGTTCGAGCACGCCGGCCGCGCGCTCGCTGCGGTCGACGGCGAACTTCTCGACCGGCATGGCTTCGCCCGTCAGCGCGGACTGGCTGATGAACAGGTCTTTGGCGGTGATCAGACGGCAGTCGGCGGGGATCATGTCGCCGGCCGACAGCGCGATCACTTCGCCCGGCACCAGGTCGCGCATCGGCACTTCGACGCGCACCGTGCCGGCATGCGTGGTGTCGAAGCCTTCGTCGCCGGCCGGGCTGGCCTTGTAGCCCGGCGCGGGCCGCAGCACCGTGGCGGTGTTGCTCACCATCGCCTTGAGCCGGTCGGCCGCCTTGTTGGAGCGCGACTCCTGCAGAAAGCGCAGCACCGTCGACAGCACCACCATGCTGCCGATCACGAGCGTGGCCTTCATGTCCTCGGTCGCGTACGAGATCAGTGCGAGCACCGTCAACAGCAGGTTGAACGGATTGCGATAGCACTGCCACAGGTGCTGCCACCACGGCAGCGGCTGCTCGTGCCGCACCTCGTTGCTGCCCAGGCGCTTGCGCAGCACCTGGGCGTGGCCTTCGCTCAGGCCGCGCGGCGAGCTGCCGAGCTTGACGAGCATCTCGCCGGCGTCGGTGCGGGACGCGGTGGCCAGGGCCTTCGCGATGTCGGGCGGCATGCTGACGAAGCCGGTGCCGACGGGTTTCGAGCCCAGCAGCGTCTGCCAGCGCTCGAAGTGATGCAGCATGTGGCGGCTGCGCAGGAAGCTCTCGAAAAAGGACTTCAGGACGTTTTTCATTTTTCTCTCCTTCACGGCGGCGCGGGCCGCGAAGGAAAGAAGCTCACGCGTCAATCAGGCGTGGCAGTCTCTCCGCAGCACGGCGCGCTGCACTCTTGCAATCGATCGGAACGAACGGGGCGCGCGAAGGCGCCAATGAGAAGCGGGGTCCATGAGTGCCTCCTTTTCTGCGTGGGGTGTCCGTGCTTGCGGTGCGCTTCAGCGCTGCGCCGCGCGCGCGGGCAGGTCGAGCAGCGTCAGGAAGCTGCGGATGCGGCGCGTGGTCCAGAGCGCGGCGGCCTGGTCCAGCGTGCCGTCGATTTCGGGCGCGGCTGTGCGAGCAGGCGCATGCGCCGACGGGCGCACCTGCGGCTGCTGCAACGGCTGCGGCTGACGAAGTTGAAACTGACGCATGGCAAGGCTCCTTCGCAGTGAAGGGCCTCGTGCATGGGCGCACGCAAGCTGACTGAAAAAGTCAGTGACGAGAACGACGGAAATCGGGAGGGGAGAACCGCTTGCCTGAAGGCAAGAGGGTCACGCTGCGTGCACGGCGGCCACAGCGCGGGGAGCCTGCGCTAAAGGGCCTGGAGTGTCACGCCTGCCGAGGCACGCGTCTTGTCACTGATCCAACTGGCACTGTCCACGCACGGGGCTCCGAAATAAAGATTCCGAATTGTTGCACCGCGGCATGCGGGGCGTCAACCCTTGGGATGGAGTTCTATGATGCAAAAAAGGTCTTGTCGCCTCTGTGTTGCGATTCGATGGTGGCCGTGGCGCATCAGGGTGACTGAGGCTTGCGCAAGCGCTGGACTGCTTCTGCTTCCTTGGCTGTTTCCTGGCGCCTGAACTCTGCGCCCGAAAGGAACTCGAGCCCGCAAACCGCCACTTTCGTTGAGCAGATCAACTTGATGTCCGCCTCTGCTTTTGCCCACCGGGCGTAGCTGCCGAACGGGTAGCGGCCCGAATCGCTCGGTCCGCCGAATCGACGTTCGACTGATGACCTGACCACCGACTCGTCGCCGATCGGCATCCCGCGGACCTTCACGTTCTCCAGGATCCCTGCCGAGGTGATCGTGAGCTTGGCTTCGCCGCGCCCGACCCAGTCGGGCGACTTGTCCTCCGGCAGCAAGGCACGTCCGGTTTGTTTCTTGTCCTTGCCGATAGAGGGACGATCGAGCCAGCACACCGTGTTGGACGTCTTGAGGTTCGGTGCACATGCCTTGACGGCATACGGCATCTTTGCTCCAAGCGGAAGGCCGAAAATCTGGAACTGCTCCTGTGCCACCGCTGTACTGGCGAGGCCTGCGAGTGCCAGAAGCGCGACGTGTCCTGCTACCTTCATCTTTGAAATCACTCTTTGCTTGCTGTGAATACGTGGGCGATTATGTGGTTCGGTAGGCAACCGGTATGAGAATGCCGGCCATGAAGAAACATGTGGTCTTGTTCATCTGCACCGGCAACATTTGCCGATCCCCCACGGCTCATGCTCTCCTCATGCACAAGGCCCGAGCGGCGGGCTTCGAGGTCGATGTCGACAGCGCCGCCATCTCCGACGAGGAGCGCGACAACCCACCCGACCCGCGTTCGGTGGCCGAGGCCAGGCGCCGCGGCATCGTGATGCATGCGCACCGCGCGCGGCAGGTGCGAAAGGCCGACTTCGAGCGCTTCGATCTGATCGTCGGCATGACCGCCCAGCATTGCGCCGCCTTGCGCAGACTCGCACCTCCAGGAACGGAGGTAAAGGTCCATCTGTTCACCGAGTTCGCGGAAGGCATCGAAGGTGATGTGCCCGACCCCTGGTACGGCGGCCAGAAGGACTTCATCGAAGTCTTCGACCTGATCGACCATGGCGTCGACGGCCTGCTCGCGAAACTGCAGGCCGAGGCGGGCTGAAGGCCTACTCGCAGAGCACCCGAATCGAAGCCGGAATCGCCACCGCCCGAATCCCCCCGCCTTCACGCTTGGCCCCGAAGATCCGCACCTCCTCGCATTCGAGGATCAGGTCTTCCCCGCGCGTCACGCGGTAGGTCTGCACGAAGCTCTTGTCGCGCCATTCGGTGATGCGAACGGCAATCTTCAGCGTGTCGCCGTAGCTCGCAGCCTTCACGAAGCGCGTATGGGTGTCGACCAGCGGCGTGCCGATCACGCCGAGCGTCTCGGTCGTTTCTTCCCAGCGCGGCACGCCGCACTCGGCAAAGAAGTGCCGCGAGGCCGCGTCGATCCAGCGGAAGAAGTTGGGAAACCAGACGATGCCGGCGGGGTCGCAATCGCCGAACTCGACGCGCGCGGTGTAGACGACTTCTTTGATGTTGTTGCTGCTGCTGTTGCTCATCAGCCCATTCTCGTCGGCAGCCACAGCGCAATGACCGGGAACGCGATCAGGATCACCAGGCGCACGATGTCCGTCACGATGAACGGCAGCACACCCTTGAAGATGGTGGTGAAGCTCACGTCCTTCACCACGCTCTTGATGACGAAGACGTTCATCCCCACCGGTGGATGGATCAGCCCCAGCTCCACGGTCATCACGATGATCACGCCGAACCAGATCGGATCGAAGCCCAGGTGCACGATCACCGGGTAGATGATGGGCACGGTGAGGATGATCATGGCCATCGCGTCCATCAGGCAGCCGAGCACGAGGTACATCAGCATGATGAGCGCGAGCACGCCATAGCGGCCGATGCCCAGGCCGGTGAGGAACTCGGTCAGCTTTTGCGGGCTTTGCGTGATCGTGAGGAAGTAACCGAACAGCAGTGCGCCGATCAGCACGGTGAACACCGCCGCCGCGGTGCGCGTGGCCGAGAGCAGGGCCTCGCGGATCTTCGGGCCGTCGAGCTTGCGCCGCACCAGCCCGAGGATGAAGGCACCGCTCGCGCCCACGCCACCGGCTTCGGTCGGTGTGAAGAAGCCGCCGTAGAGGCCGCCGATCACGAAGACGAACAGTACCAGCGGCGCCCACACGTTCTTCAGGTCCTTGAAGCGTTCCGACCAGGGCTTGACCTCGCCGCCGGGCAGCCAGTCGGGCCGCAGCTTCACGATGATCGCAATGGTCATCACATACATCGCCATCGCCAGGATGCCGGGCACGATGCCCGCCATGAAGAGCTTGCCGATGTCCTGCTGCGTGAGGATGGCGTAGACCGCGAGCACGGTCGATGGCGGCAGGATCGCGCCCAGCGTGCCGCCCGCGGCGATCACGCCGGTCGAGAACGACTGCGGGTAGTTGAAGCGCCGCATCTCCGGGTATGCCACCGCCGAGAAGGTGGCTGCCGTGGCCACCGACGAGCCGCAGATCGCCGCGAAGCCGCCGCAAGCCACCACGGTGGCCACGCCGAGGCCGCCGCGCAGGTGGCCGATCATCGAGTTGGCGGCCTTGAAAAGCTCGCGGCTCACGCCGGACACCGACACCAGCGCGCCCATCAGCATGAACATCGGGATCACGCCGAAGGTGTAGTCGGTCACGGTGCGCATGGAGGTCTGGCCCACCAGCTTCAGCGCAGGCCCGGGGCCCACGAGGTAGCTGTAGCCGGTGACGCCCACCAGCCCCATCGCCATGCCCACCGGCACGCGCAACAGCATCAATACGAACAGGGCGACAAAGCCCAGGACTGCAACTGCATCGGGGCTCATTCGTCGGCCTTCTGTTCAGGGTGGATTTCTTCAAGCTGTTCCGGATGAAAGATCAGCCGGTAGGTGCGAATGGCGATCAGCAGCACGGCGCACACGTCGCCGGCCCAGGCCACGGCGTAGAACGGCCAGGTCGGAATGTTCAGGTCGTAGGTCTGCACGTTGTCGACGTAGGTGCCGCGCACCTTGTCGAACAGCATGGCGGTCTGCACCGCGACCACGACCAGCAGCACCAGCGTGGCGAACACGTCGATGACGCGCTTCATGCGCGGGCCCGCGGCCGTCCACACCAGGTCGACCGTGATGTGGCCGCCGCGGTAGCTGGTGGCCGCGATGCCCCAGAAGATCAGGATGCCCAGCAGCATGCGACCGAAGTCGTAGGCATCGGGAATCGAGGTGTCGAAGAACTTGCGCAGCACGACGGCCACGAAGATGTTGAGCGCAACGATGCCCACGAAGATGGCGGCGAGCCATTCGATCGTGTTGATCGCGCGGTCCATGTAGCTGGCGGACCGTGTAGCCATGTGTCTCCCTTTTCAGGCCGATGCCCCCGAAGGGGCGATCGATCAAAGTGCCGACTTGTACTTCGCGAGGCTGCCCTTGAGCGCGTCCATGACGGCCTTCGGGTCTTCGCCGACCTTCTTCACGCTCTCGGCCCATTGCGCCTCGGAGGGCGCGGCGGCCTTGCGCCATGCATCGAGCTGCTCCGGCGTGAGCTTGTAGATCTCGTGGCCCGGCAGCGCGGCCATCTTGGCGTGCCCGGCGAACTCGAAGTCCGCCCACGGCCCGGCCACCTTCTGTGCCCACTCGCTGGTGCAGTGGTCGTCGATCACCTTCTTCTGCGTGGTGGACATCGCGTCGTACTTGCCCTTGTTCATCACCCACACGAAGGGCGTGACGTACAGCGGCGCATCCATGTGGTACTTGACCACCTTGTCGATGCCGAACAGGCCGATCGAGCCCCAGGGGAAGGTGATGGCATCGGCCACGCCGCGCTCCAGCATGTCGCGCGATTCGGGCGCCGAGGCCTGCACATTGGTGCCGCCCAGCGAGGTGATCAACTGGCCCACGGTGCTGGTGGCCGGCCGCACCTTCAGGCCCTTGACGTCGGTGGGCAGCACGATCTTCTTGCGCGAGTGGAAGGTGCCGGGGTCGTGCACGAAGGCGAAGCAGTACTTCACGTCCTTCATTTCCTTGGCCGCGTAGTTGCGGTACCAGGCGTCGATGGCGGCCGAGCCTTCCTTGCCGTTGGCGAACAGGAAGGGCAGCGATGCGCCGGCCATGATCGGGAAGCGGCCCGGCTGGTAGCCCGGATTCACGTAAGAGAAGTCGGCGATGCCGTCGCGCGCCATGTCGTAGTGGTCGAAGGCCTTGCCAAGCTGTTCCGACGGAAAGAGGATCGCGGTGATGGTGCCGTTCGATGCTTTCTTGACGTCGTCCGCCCAGGCCTGCAGCGCGGGGTTGAGCGGATGCTGCGCCGGCACCCAGCTCGACAGCTTGAGCTGCACGGGCTTGTCTTGCGCCTGCACGGCGGGCGTGCCCGCGACGAGTGCGGCGCAGGCCGCAAGCAGTGCGAGGGGCGAGGCGCGAAAAACACGCGATGGCCGTGTACCGCGGCGGCGGGGAGGGGGGATGTGTTTCATGTGTCTCTTTCGTTATGGTGTTTTTGAATCGTCGAGGTCGGTCAGCCTAGGCAGTCGCGCGGGCTGGGTAAATGGAGGCTTTCCCGTGCGGGGTTTCCTTGATTCGCTGCGCGGCGTTGTCCTGTTCGGTGGGTGAACGCGGCGCGGGCCGGTCGACATGGCGTAGCCCGAGTTCGTGCACGTTGGTGGCGCCCAGCAACGTCATCGTGCGTTCGGTTTCCTCGGCCAGCAGCCGCAGCACCGACAGCGCGCCTTGCTCGCCATCGCAGGCCAGTCCATAGACCGGTGCGCGGCCGACAAGGGTTGCGCGTGCGCCAAGGGCCAGCGCCTTCACGATGTCGCTGCCGCGCCGGATGCCCCCATCCATGAGGACGGGGATGCGGCCACCGACGGCACCCACAATGGCCGGCAGTGCCGCGATGCTGGCCGGAGCTGCATCGAGTTGGCGTCCGCCGTGGTTCGAGACCACGATGCCGTCGGCACCGTGGCGCACTGCACGTCGTGCGTCTTCCGCACTCAGCAGGCCCTTGATGAGCAGCGGCCCGTCCCAGAGCTTGCGCAGCCAGGTCAGGCTGTCCCAGGTGAGCGTGCGGTCCATCGCACGCGAGAGCAATGCGGCCTGGGTCTGCGCCGACACCGGCGCGCCGTCGTCGTCGGGCAGCAGGTTCGCAAACTGCGGCATGCCCCCGCGCGCCAGCCGCAGCAGCCATGCGGGATGCCGCGCCATGTCGATCAGCGTGCCGGGCGTGAGTTTCATCGGCACGCGAAAGCCGTGGCGCAGATCGCGCTCGCGCAGTCCGCTGACCGGCACGTCCACCGTGAGCACCAATGCCTCGAAGCCGGCTGCGCGTGCGCGCCGCACGATGCGCTCTGCGATGGCGCGCTCGCCCATCACGTAGAGCTGCATCCACAGCGTGGCGTCGGGTGCGGCGGCGCGCACGTCCTCGATGCGCGTGTTCGATGCGGTCGAGAGAATGAAGGGAACGCGCGCGGCTTGCGCGGCGCTGGCCAGCAACGCATCGGCACCCGGTCGCACGAGGCCGGCCAGCCCGATCGGCGCAATGGCGAAAGGCGCGCGCCAGCGGCGGCCGAAGAGTTCGATGCCGATGTCCATGGCGCTGGTGTCGCGCAGGCACTCCGGAATCAGCGGCAGGCTTTCCAGCGCGTCGCGGTTGCGCTGGAGGCAGCGTTCGTCCTCCGCGCCGCCATCGACGTAGTCGAACACCAGGCCCGGCAGAACCCGGCGCGCGCGGCGCCGGTAGTCGTCCACATTGAGAAGGGCCATCGGTGATTCCGTGCGTGCCGGGCGGCAATCAGTCCGCGACGATCTTGCGTTCGCGGATGAGCGCGCCGAAGCGCTGCGAATCGGCTGCCGCGCGTTGCTGGAAGGCGGCCGGTGAACCGGGCTGCGCCTCGCCGCCAAGCGACGCGATGCGCTCCTGCACCGCAGGCAGTGCGAGCGTGCGATTGATCTGCGCATTGAGCTGCGCCACCACGTCCGCTGGCGTACCCGCCGGCGCATAGAAGCCGAACACGGTGTCTGCGTCGAAGCCGCGCAGGCCTGCTTCGTCGAGCGTCGGCACGTCGGGAAAAAGCGGCGAACGGCGCGGGCTGCCCACGGCCAGCAGACGCAGCTTGCCTGCGCGCACCTGCGTCAGGGCGATGCCGGGATCGAAGGCGTAGTCGATCTGGCCCGCGAGCAGGTCTTGCAACGCGGGCGCGGCGCCGCGGTAGGGCACATGCAATGCAAAAAGATGGGCCTGGCTCTTGAACATTTCGCCGGCAAGGTGCGGCGAACTGCCGTTGCCCGGCGAGCCGTATGACAGCTTGCCCGGGTTGGTCTTCACATAGGAGATGAACTCCTTCACGTTCGCCGGCGGCAGCGAGGGCTTGGTGACCAGGAACACCAGCACGCGTGCGGCGGCGGCCACCGGCACGAGGTCTTTCGCCGGGTCGAAGCTCATGCGCGCGTAGAGATGCGGATTCACCGACACCATGCCGCCCGAACTCATCAGCAAGGTGTAGCCATCGGCCGGCGCACGCGCCACGGCTTCGCCACCGATGTTGCCGTTGGCGCCGGCGCGGTTCTCGATCACCACGGGTTGCTTGAGCGATTCCTGCAGCGGCTGCGAGATGGCCCGCGCGATCTGGTCGGCCGCGCCGCCTGCCGGAAAGTTGACGATCACCTTGATCGGCTTGGCCGGCCAGGTGTTGGCGCGTGCGGGGCCCAGCAGGGCGATGGTCGCCATCAACAGCAGGCATCGTTGCCAGGGAAAAGCGGGGCGGAGCATTTTTTTTTGTTTCCTCAAGTCGTTGTCAAACTTTGGTGGGCAAGGCCGCACGCCCGGCTGCAGCAGGCCCTGGGTGATGTGTTTTGGGGGGTGTCGCAGTTTGGTCGCCGCGCCGCCATACTTCAATAAGATAAAAAGGCTATCCAATATGAACTCAGTGCATATCGACACGGTGGACCTGAACCTGCTGCGGCTCTTCGATGCGGTCTACCGGACCCGCAACGTGAGCCGCGCGGCGGAGGCCCTGGGCCTGACGCAGCCCGCAGCCAGCCATGGCCTGACGCGGCTGCGGCTGCTGCTGGGCGACGCGCTCTTCACGCGCTCGCCCGGCGGCGTGGCGCCCACGCCGCGGGCGGAGCGGCTGGCGGTGTCGGTGCAGTCGGCGCTGACCTTGCTGCAGCAGGCGCTGGCCGAGCCCGAGCGCTTCGACCCGGCCGCCTCGCGCAAGCTGTTTCGCATCCACATGAGCGACATCGGCGAAGGCCGCTTCCTGCCGGCGCTGATGGCACGGCTGCGCGAGCTGTCGCCGGGTGTGCGGGTCGAGACCATGCCGCTGGCCGTCGGCGACATTGCGACCGCGCTCGACAGCGGCCGGGTCGACTTCGCCTTCGGCTTCCTGCCCAAGGTGAAGGACACCCAGCGCGCCCAGTTGCTGAAAGACCGCTACATCGTGCTGCTGCGCAAGGACCACCCCTTCGTGAAACGCCGCCGCAGCGGGCAGGCGCTGCTCGAAGCCCTGCAGGAGCTTGATTACGTGGCCGTGCGCACGCATGCCGAGACCCTGCGCATCCTGCAGTTGCTGAACCTCGAGGACCGCCTGCGCCTGACGACCGAGCACTTCATGGTGCTGCCGGCCATCGTGCGCGCCACCGACCTGGCGGTGGTGATGCCGCGCAACATCGCGCGCGGCTTTGCCGAAGAGGGCCACTACGCCATCGTCGAGCCGCCGTTTCCGCTGCGCGACTTCACCGTGTCGCTGCACTGGAGCAAGCGCTTCGAGGCCGACCCGGGCAACCGCTGGCTGCGGCAGGTGATCGTGGCTTTGTTCTCCGAAAAGGCCTGATCCGTCTGCATCCGGCACGCGGGGTTCATGTGCCGGTCAGCCTCGGCATGCCACCATCGGCCAACATGAAGAAACGCATTCCCTCCTTTTTGCGCCACGTCGGCCCCGGCGTGGTGACTGGCGCGGCCGACGACGACCCGTCGGGCATTGCCACCTACACCCAGGCCGGCGCCCAGTTCGGCACTGGCCTGCTCTGGACCGTGTTCCTGTCGCTGCCTTTCATGGTGGCGATCCAGCTCGTGTCGGCACGCATCGGCCGCGTCACCGGCAAGGGCGTGGCGGCCAACCTGCGCGAGCACATGCCGCGCAGCTTTCTCATCGTGCTGGTGGCGCTGCTGGTGGTGGCCAACACCATCAACATCGCGGCCGACATCGCCGCCATGGGGGAGGCGCTGCAACTGGTGGTGGGCGGCGGCGCGCACTTTCATTCGCTGATCTTCGGCGTGGTCACGGTGCTGCTGCAGGTGTTCGTGCCGTACCGCAAGCTGGCCCACATCCTCAAATGGCTGACGCTCACGCTGTTCGCCTATGTGGCGGCGGTGTTCGTGGTGCAGGTCGAATGGGGCCGGGTGCTGCACGACCTGGTCGTGCCGAAGCTGCAGTGGAGCAGCGACTACTGGATGATGCTCGTGGCGCTGCTGGGCACCACGATCTCGCCCTACCTGTTCTTCTGGCAGGCCTCGCAGGAGGTTGAGGAATTGCGGCTCAAGGGCGGGCAGCGAGGCACCGACAAAGAGGTGCGACGCGACCTGCGGCGCGTGCGGCTGGACACCTGGGTGGGAATGACTTTTTCCAACCTGATCGCGTTCTTCGTGATGGTGGTGGGGGCGTCGGTGCTGTTTTCAGCGGGGGTGCATGACGTGACCTCGGCGGCGCAGGCTGCCGAGGCTTTGCGTCCGCTGGCGGGCGATTTCGCTTTCTGGCTGTTCGCCGGCGGGATCATTGCGACGGGGCTGCTGGCCGTCCCCGTGCTGGCTTCTTCGGCGGCCTACGCCGTGGCCGAAGCCTTCGGGTGGGAAGAAGGGCTCGAGCGGCACTGGCGGGAGGCCAAGGAGTTCTACGGAATCATCGCCGTGGCCACGCTGGTGGGAACGGCGCTGGACTTCACGCCGATCGATCCGATGAAGGCGCTGTACTGGAGCGCCGTGATCAACGGGGTCGTCGCGGTGCCGATCATGGCGGCGATGATGATCCTGGTGACGCGGGAGAAGGTGATGGGGGTCTTCACCTCCGGGCGCCGCACCCGCTGGCTGGGTTGGGGCGGCACCGCCCTGATGGGGTTCGCGGCCCTGATGATGGGTTGGGACCTCGTGCGCTGAAAGCCTTCGCTGCTGCCGCGCGGTATTCTTGGAGGGCGCCGACCCGCGCCTTCCCGTCGTCCTGATTTGCCCCGAATGCCTTTTCCGTCTCTCTTCCTCCACGCCTTCCGTTCCCACCTCGCGCTTTCCACCGCACCCTGACGACGTATCCGGTGCAGGCGATTCTTTCCCAGGCCGGCCCCGTGCTGGTCTTCATGGCGTGCGTGGCGCTCGCCACCTATGCGCAGAACCTGACGGGTTTTGCATTCAGCCTCATCCTGCTCGGCCTGGTGTCGGTGTTCCATATCGCGAGCGTGAGCGACACCGCGAACGCCGCGACGGTGCTGAGTCTGGTCAATGCATGGACGTACTTTCGCGCCCGGCCCGGCGTGGTGCCCTGGCAACTGATGAAGCCCGCGCTCAATGGCAGCACCGTCGGCGTGATCGTCGGACTCATGCTGCTCACGTGGCTCAGCGGCAGCGCTGTGGAGTGGTTGCGGGGCTTGCTGGGCGTGTCGATCCTGGCCTGCGCGCTGCTGCTGGTGCTGCAGGGGAGGCCGCTGCCCGTGGTGTCGGGCCAGAAGAGCTTTGCCATCATCGGTGGCTTGTCGGGCGTGCTGGGCGGGCTGTTTTCCAGTTCGGGGCCGCCCATCGTCTTCCACATGTACCGCCAGCCGCTGGACCGCGAACTCGTGCGCCGGGCGCTGCTGCTGATGTTTGCATTCAACTCGCTCGTGCGGCTGGTGATCGTGGTGCCGACGGGGCATTTCTCCTGGTATTCGGCGCTGCTTGCCGGCTGCGCGATGCCGGTCGTCTACGGCGCGACGCGGTTGCATCACCGCCTGCCGAACAAGCTGCAGCCACGCACGCTGAAATGGCTGGTCGGCGGCCTGCTCGCGGGCGCGGGCTCGACGCTGATCGCCACGGCCTGGGTGGTGATCGCGCAGGCCTGATTCCCGCGCCCGCCGTCGCGGCATGGCCCGAGAATTGCTGCTTGACCGCAAGGGTTTCCCCGTACGTGCCATACCAGCCCCTACATACGCAATATGGCCCCGCCGGTATGTACAGGCCGCCACAAGCCGCTAACGTCCATGACTGGCCCACAAAGGGCCACCCCACGAGCCTGAAAAGCATGAGCACCGAGAGCAGCAGTAGCAATAGCAAGATCCAACCCGTCCGCTTTTTCCATCGCGGAAAGATCGTCGACGTCAGCGGTGTCCATCCGACGCGCTCGGTCCTCGACTGGCTGCGCGAAGACGCGCACTGCACCGGCACCAAGGAAGGCTGCAACGAAGGCGATTGCGGCGCCTGCACGGTCGTCATCGGCGAGCTGGCCACCGATGCCCACGCGCCGGGCGCCATCGGCGGCCTGCAACTGCAGACCGTCAACGCCTGCATCCAGTTCTTGCCCACCCTGCACGGCAAGGCGCTGTTCACGGTCGAAGACCTCAAGGCCCAATGCACGACGCAAGACGCCAGGAAGCACCCCGTGCACCACCTGCACCCGGTCCAGCAGGCCATGGTCGATTGCCACGGCTCCCAGTGCGGCTTCTGCACGCCGGGCTTCG
Source organism: Variovorax sp. PAMC26660 (assembly GCF_014302995.1). Classification (NCBI taxonomy): domain Bacteria; kingdom Pseudomonadati; phylum Pseudomonadota; class Betaproteobacteria; order Burkholderiales; family Comamonadaceae; genus Variovorax; species Variovorax sp. PAMC26660. The sequence goes on along the minus strand of NZ_CP060295.1, from coordinate 608,235 downwards.
TGATGTCGCTGTGGTCCACCTACGAACACCACCAGGCCGAGGGCACGCAGCCCACGCGCCAGCAACTGGCCGATGACCTGTCGGGCAACCTGTGCCGCTGCACGGGCTACCGGCCGATCCTCGATGCCGGCCAGCGCATGTTCGACCTGCCTTCGGTGCGCCTCGATACGCAGCCCGTGGTGGCGGCGCTCACCGCGCTGCAGAACGACGGTCTGGACTACGCCGCCCCACTGGGCGCCCGCATGGACCACTTCCACGCCCCCAAGACCCTGGCCCAACTCGCTGCGCTGCGCGAACAGAAGCCGCGCGCCCAGTTGCTGGCGGGCTCGACCGACGTGGGCCTCTGGGTCAACAAGCAGTTTCGCGACCTGGGCGACATCATCTACGTGGGCGATGTGGCCGAAATGAAGACCATCGAAACCCGCCCCGACGCCGAAGGCGGCGAGCTGTACATCGGCGCCGGTGCCTCGCTCGAATCCGCCTTCGCCGCGCTCGTGGCGCGCGTGCCCAGCCTGTCGGACGTGTGGCTGCGCTTCGCCTCGCCGCCGATCCGCCATGCCGGCACCATGGGCGGCAACGTGGCCAACGGCTCGCCCATCGGCGATTCGCCGCCGGTGCTGATGTCGCTCGACGCCCAGATCGAACTGCGCCGCGGCGACGCCGTGCGCCGCATGCCGCTGCCCGACTTCTACATCGACTACATGAAGAACCACCTGCAGCCGGGCGAGTTCGTGCAGGGGCTGGCGATTCCGCTGGCCGCCATGCGCCGCCAGGTTCGGGCCTACAAGATCAGCAAGCGCTTCGACTGCGACATCTCGGCGCTGTGCGCGGGCTTTGCCATCGAGCTGGAAGACGGCAGCGACACCGTGAAGGCCGTGCGCCTGGCCTTCGGCGGCATGGCCGCGACCGTGCGGCGCGCCGCGAATGCCGAAGCGGCCTTGGTCGGCAAGCCGTGGAACCAGGCCAGCGTGAGCACCGCCAAGCTCGCGCTCGCACAAGATTTCAAGCCGCTGTCGGACATGCGTGCCTCGGCCGACTACCGGCTGCAGGTGGCGCAGAACCTGATCCAGCGCCTCTGGCTCGAAACCCGCACCGAAGATGCGTTGTCCCTCGAGGAAACCAGCGTCTGGAGCGTGATGCCCCACGCGCCCAAGACAGCGGCCGAAGGAGTCTGACCATGAACAAACCCATCGACGCCCGCCTGCTGCAGCCCGCCGAGGCTTTTGCCGACTACCTGACCAACACAGCCGCCCGCATCGACGTCGGTGCCGAAGCGCTCGCGCATGACCTTGGCGCGCGCGTCGGCATCAGCCGGCCGCACGAGTCGGCACACCTGCACGTGGCCGGCGAGGCCACCTACATCGACGACATTCCCGAACTCACCGGCACGCTGCACTGCGCGCTGGGGCTGTCGCCCATCGCCAACGGCCGCGTCACGGCGCTGTCGCTCGACGTCATCCGCGCGATGCCCGGCGTGGTCGCCGTGCTGACGGCCGACGACATTCCCGGCGTCAACGACTGCGGCTCGATCATTCACGACGACCCGATCCTGCTGCCCGTGAAAGACGGCGGCGAGATCCGCTACCTCGGCCAGCCGGTGTTCGCGGTGATCGGCGAAACGCGCGAAGCCGCGCGCCGTGCGGCCGCCAGGGCCAAGGACGCGATGACCATCGAGGCGCAGCCGCCCGTGATCACGCCGCAGGACGCCCATGCGCGCGGCCAGTACGTGGTGCCGCCGATGCACATCGTGCGCAGCGGTGGCGCTGCCAACCAGGGCGACGAGGCCGCCGTGCGCGCCGTCATCGCCAAGGCGCCGCACCGCCACAAGGCCACGCTGGACGTGGGCGGCCAGGAGCAGTTCTACCTCGAAGGCCAGATCAGCTACGCCATTCCGAAGGAGGGCGGCGCACTTCACATCCATTGCTCGACGCAGCACCCGAGCGAAATGCAGCACCTGGTGGCGCATGCGCTGCACCTGCAATCGAATGAAGTGCATGTGGAATGCCGGCGCATGGGCGGTGGCTTCGGCGGCAAGGAATCGCAATCGGCGATCTTTGCCTGCGTGGCGGCCATCGCGGCGCGGCAACTGCAACGCCCGGTCAAGCTGCGGCTGGACCGCGACGACGACTTCATGATCACCGGCCGCCGCCACTGCTTCTGGTACGAGTACGACGTTGGCTACGACGACGAAGGCCGCATCCTCGGCGCCGAAATCACGATGGTTTCGCGTGCCGGCCACTCGGCCGACCTGTCGGGCCCGGTGATGACGCGCGCGCTGTGCCACTTCGACAACGCCTACTGGCTGCCGAACGTGGCCATGCACGGTTTTTCCGGCAAGACCAACACGCAGAGCAACACCGCCTTCCGCGGCTTCGGCGGCCCGCAGGGCGCGATCGCCATCGAGAACATCATGGATTCGGTGGCGCGCGAGCTGCGCCGCGATCCGCTCGATGTGCGGCGCGTCAACTTCTACGGCAAGGCGGAGAACAACGTCACGCCCTACCGCCAGACCGTGACCGACAACATCGTCCACGAACTGGTGGCCGAGCTGGAAACCAGCAGCGACTACCGCACGCGGCGCGAAGAGATCACGGCCTTCAACAAGAAGAGCGTCGTGCTCAAGCGCGGCCTGGCGCTGGCGCCGCTGAAGTTCGGCATCTCGTTCAACGTGAAGCATTTCAACCAGGCCGGCGCGCTGGTGCATGTGTACACCGACGGCTCGATCCTCGTGAACCACGGCGGAACCGAGATGGGGCAGGGCCTGAACACCAAGGTGGCGCAGGTGGTGGCGCACGAGCTGGGCGTGAGCTTCGAGCGCGTGCGCGTGACCGCGACCGACACGACCAAGGTGGCGAACACCTCGGCCACCGCCGCATCGACCGGCGCCGACCTGAACGGCAAGGCCGCGCAGGACGCGGCCCGCCAGATCCGCGAACGGCTGGCCGAGAGCGCGGCCGAGCGCCACGGCGGCCAGGCCGGCGCTGTGCGCTTTGCCAACGACAAGGTCGAGGTCAACGGCAAGACGCTGGCCTTCAGCACCGTGGTGGGCGAGGCGTATCTCGACCGCAAGCAGCTCTGGTCCGATGGCTTCTACGCCACGCCCGGCCTGAGCTGGGACAAGGACAAGATGCAGGGCCGCCCGTTCTACTACTTCGCCTATGGCGCGGCGGTGAGCGAGGTGATCGTCGACACGCTCACCGGCGAATGGAAGCTGCTGCGTGCCGACATCCTGCACGACGCGGGCAAGTCGCTGAACCCGGCCGTGGACATCGGCCAGGTCGAAGGCGCCTTCATCCAGGGCATGGGCTGGCTCACCACCGAAGAGCTGGTGTGGCACCCGCAAAGCGGCAAGCTCACCACGCATGCCCCCAGCACCTACAAGATTCCGACCGCCAACGACTGCCCGCCCGTCTTCAACGTGCGCCTGTTCGAGGGCCAGAACTTCGAGGACTCGATCCACCGCAGCAAGGCCGTCGGCGAGCCGCCGTTGCTGCTGCCGTTCTCGGTGTTCTTCGCGATCCGCGATGCGGTGTCGGCGGCCGGCGACCACAAGGTCGATCCGCCGCTGAAGGCGCCGGCCACGAGCGAGTCGATTCTTCGTGCCGTCACCGCTGTCCAGGCAGCGCCCTCTGCATCGGTCGAATGAAAACGGGCCGTGCTCGCACGGTCCGAGCTTTCCTACTTCATCCAAATGCCGCGCTGTATAACTGTTCGCACAGACAAGAAAGGTGTGAACAGCCATGAGAGACCAGGCGCTTTTCGACAAGATCGATCTTCATTTGATCCGGGTGCTTCACACCGTGCTGACCGACCGCAGCGTCTCGCGCGCCGCCATTCGCCTGGGGATGTACCAGCCGGCCGTCTCGGCCGCGCTGAAACGCCTGCGCGAGCTGTCGGGCGATCCGCTGCTGGTGCGCTCGGGTTCCGGCATGGTGCCGACCGACGCGGGTCTGCGCATGATCGAGCCGGCAGCGAGCATCCTGCGCGCGGCCGAGATGCTGTTCTCGGATGCGCGCGGCTTCGAGCCGCAGTCGGCGGCCACCACCTTCCGCATTGCCGCCAGCGACTACATGGACCCGCTGTTCCTGCCGATGCTGGTGGCGCAGGTCAAGCGCGATGCGCCGCTGTGCCAGATCGAGATCCATGCGCTCACGCACGACTCCGACTACCACGGCCACCTTGCGCTCGGGCAGGTCGACCTGGTGATCGGCAACTGGCTCAAGCCGCCGGAAGACCTGCACATGGCGCGCCTGTTCGGCGACGAGGTGGTGTCGCTGGTCAACCAGGACCATCCGGCGGTGCGCCGCGGCTGGGACCTCGAAACCTGGCTGGCGGCCGAGCACATCGCGCCCACGCCCATGCACCCGGGCGGGCGCGGCATCATCGACCAGATGCTCGACGAGCTGGGCCGGCAGCGCAACATCACCGCGCGCTGCGCGCACTTCAGCCTCATCCCCGACATGGTGGCGTCGAGCCTGCTGGTGCTGACCACCGGCCGCCAGTACTGCGAGCGCTTCGCGGCGCGGCTGCCGGTGAAGATCCTCGATTGCCCGGTGGCGCTGCCGCGCCTCATGTACTACCAGCTCTGGCACGAGCGCACCCACTCGTCGAGTTCCGCGCGCTGGCTGCGCGAATGCATCAAGGACGTGGCGGCGTCGCTGCGGCCGGCCCTCGCGACACCCACCGCACGCACCCGCCCGGCTGACGCGCCCGGCCTGCCAGAGCCTCCCTGAATCCTTCGGTCGCGCCGGCGTCGCGACTGGGGCAACGATGAACGAACCGCCACATACAACAGCTGGAGACAAGCGAAATGAACAGGTTTGAAGAGGTGCCCAAGGTCACCGAGTCCGGCACGCCCGGACATACCGAAACGCGATCCCGTACCACCGCAGCAGCAGGCAGCGGGCCGGGTGCCGCGGGCTGGCTCGAACGCATGTTCAAGCTCAGCGAGCACAACACGACGGTGCGCATCGAACTGGTGGCGGGCCTGACCACCTTCCTCACGATGGCCTACATCATCTTCGTGAACCCCTCGATCCTGGGCGATGCGGGCATGCCGAAGGGGGCCGTGTTCGTGGCCACCTGCGTCATCGCGGCGCTGGGCACGCTGATCATGGGCCTGTACGCCAACTACCCGATCGCGATGGCGCCGGGCATGGGGCTCAACGCCTACTTCTCCTATGTGGTGGTGCTGGGCATGGGCTACACATGGCAGGTCGCGCTGGGGGCGGTGTTCATCTCGGGCTGCTTGTTCCTGGTGGTGACCGTGACGGGGCTGCGCAAGCTGATCATCGACGGCATACCGCATTCGCTGCGAACAGCGATCACGGTGGGCATTGGCATGTTCCTGGCGCTGGTCGCGCTCAAGAGCGCGGGCGTGGTGGCGGCATCGCCAGCCACCTTCGTCACGTTGGGCGACCTGCACTCGGCGCCCGTGGTGCTGGCCACGCTGGGCTTCTTCGTCATCGTGATCCTGGACCGGCTCAAGGTGCGCGGCGCCATCCTCATCGGCATCTTGGCCGTGACGGTGCTGTCCTTTTTCTTCGGCGGCAACAAGTTCGGCGGCGTGTTCTCGGCACCGCCGTCGGTTGCGCCCACCTTCCTGCAGCTGGACATCATGGGCGCGCTCAAGGGCGGCATCCTGAACGTGGTGCTGGTGTTCTTCCTGGTCGAGATGTTCGACGCCACCGGCACGCTGATGGGCGTGGCCAAGCGCGCCGGCCTGCTGGTGCCCGGCAAGATGGAGCGCATGAACAAGGCGCTGCTGGCCGACAGCGGCGCGATCTTCGCGGGCTCGCTGCTCGGCACGTCGAGCACGACCGCCTATGTGGAAAGCGCGGCCGGCGTGCAGGCGGGCGGCCGCACCGGCCTCACGGCCGTGGTGGTGGCGGTGCTGTTCCTGGCCTGCCTGATGATCTCGCCGCTGGCCGGCTCGGTGCCAGCCTATGCGACAGCACCGGCGCTGTTCTTCGTGGGCTGCCTGATGCTGCGCGACCTGGTCGAGCTGGACTGGGAAGACACGACCGAGGTGATCCCGGCCGCGCTGACCGCGCTGGCCATGCCCTTTACCTATTCGATTGCCACGGGCCTGGCTTTCGGCTTCATCTCGTACGCGGTGCTGAAGCTCTTCACCGGACGGGCACGGGAAGTGCATGTGTCGGTGTGGATCATCGCGGCGGTGTTCCTCTTCAAGTTCGCCTACGTCGGGGCGCACTGAGCGGAGCGCCAAAGGGCCACCGCCGGTGGCGGACACGCTATTAAACTTATAGCTGTACACCGCCTTGTTGCTGTTGAACGAGACAACCCACGAAAACCGGCATGACAACCCCCAGACTCCAGCTCGCGCACATCACCAAGCGTTATCCCGCGGTGGTGGCGAACAGCGACATCTCGCTCGCCGTGGCCCCCGGCGAAATCCATGCCGTGCTCGGCGAGAACGGCGCCGGCAAGTCGACCCTGATGAAGATCATCTACGGGTCGGTCAAGCCGGACGAAGGCACCGTCACCTTCGACGGCCAGGCCGTCAACCTGCGCAACCCGCAGCAGGCGAGGGCGCTGGGCATCAGCATGGTGTTCCAGCACTTCAGCCTGTTCGACACGCTCACGGTGGCCGAGAACGTGTGGCTGGGGCTCGATAAGTCGCTGCAATTGGCCGAGGTGGCGCGCAGCATCACCGCCAAGGCGAGCGAATACGGCCTGGACATCGACCCGTCGCGGCCGGTGCACACGTTGTCGGTGGGCGAGATGCAGCGCGTGGAAATCATCCGCGCGCTGCTGACCAACCCCAAGCTGCTGATCCTCGACGAGCCGACCTCGGTGCTCACGCCGCAGGCCGTCATCAAGCTCTTCACGGTGCTGAACAAGCTGGCCTCCGAAGGCTGCAGCATCCTGTACATCAGCCACAAGCTGCACGAGATCCGCGAGCTGTGCACCGCCTGCACCGTGCTGCGCGGCGGCAAGGTGACGGGGGTGTGCAATCCGCAGAACGAGAGCAACGAATCGTTGTCGCGGCTGATGATCGGCAGCGAGCCGCCGCCATTGCAGCACCGGCCGGTGCATGCGGGCGCGGTGGCGCTGCGCGTCAAGGGCTTGTCGCTGGCACGGGAAGACCAGTTCGGTGTCGACCTCGACGGTATTTCGCTCGAAGTGCGCGCGGGCGAAGTGGTCGGCATCGCGGGTGTTTCGGGCAATGGCCAGAAGGAATTGCTCTACACGCTGTCGGGCGAAGACGTGCGTGCCGAGCCTGCGATGGTGCAGGTGTTCGACAAGCCGGCCGGGCGGCTGCGCCCACGCGCGCGCCGTGCGCTGGGCCTGCACTTCGTGCCCGAGGAACGGCTGGGCCGCGGCGCGGTGCCCACGCTGGGCCTCGCACACAACCTGCTGCTCACGCGCAGCAACGCAGTGGGCAAGGGCGGCTGGATCAACACCGCCGCGCTCGATCGCCATGCGCGTTCCATCATCGAGCGCTTCAACGTCAAGGCCGGTGGGCCCCATGCGGCGGCGCGCTCGCTGTCGGGCGGCAACCTGCAGAAATTCATCGTCGGCCGCGAGATCGATGCCAACCCCAAGCTCTTCATCGTCTCGCAGCCGACCTGGGGCGTGGACGTGGGTGCGGCCGCCCTGATCCGCGGCGAAATTCTTGCGCTGCGCGATGCCGGCTGTGCCGTGCTGGTGGTCAGCGAGGAACTGGACGAGCTGTTCGACATCAGCGACCGGCTGCACGTGATCGCCAAGGGCCGGCTCTCGCCCTCGATCGACCGCGCGGCGGCCACACTGCCGCAGATCGGCGAATGGATGAGCGGCCTGTGGCAAGGGCAGAAGAACACGGAGGCTGCCCATGCTTAAGCTCGAACCCCGCCCGGAGCTTTCGCGCTTCTGGACTTATGCCTCGCCGATCCTGGCGTTGCTCATCACCGTGCTGATCGGCGTGGCGCTGTTCGCCGCGCTCGGCAAGGACCCGGTGAAGGGCCTGCTGGTGTTTTTCTACGAACCCATCAAGAGCGGCTATGCGATTGGCGAGCTGATGGTCAAGGCCACGCCGCTGCTCATCATCGCGCTCGGGTTGGCCGTGTGCTTTCGCTCCAACGTCTGGAACATCGGCGCCGAAGGGCAGTTCGTGTTCGGTGCCATCGCGGCGGGCGGCGTTGCGCTGCTGGCCGACAAGAACACCGGCCAGTGGATCGTCGTGGCCATCCTGGTCGCGGGCATCGTCGGCGGCATGGTGTGGGCGGGCATCGTCGCGTTCCTGCGCGACAAGTTCAACGCCAACGAAATTCTCGTGAGCCTGATGCTGGTCTATGTGGCCACGCTGCTGCTGGGCTACATGGTCTTCGGCCCCTGGAAAGACCCGAACGGCTACAACTTTCCCCAGACCAAGACCTTCGAGGCGGTCACGCAGATTCCCAGGCTCTTCAAGGGCTCGCGCGTGAGCATCGGGCTGGTCATCGCGCTGGTGGGCGCGGGGGCGCTCTGGGTGTTTCTGTTCCGCACGCGGGCCGGCTTTGCGCAGCAGGTGGGCGGCCTCGCTCCGGCCGCCGCACGCTATGCGGGCTTCTCGGCGCGGCGCGCGGTGTGGATCGCATTGCTGACCTCGGGCGGCGCGGCCGGGCTGGCCGGTGCGCTCGAAGTGGCCGGGCCGCTCGGGCAGCTCACGCCGTATGTGCCGGCAGGCTACGGCTTCGCGGCCATCATCGTGGCCTTCGTCGGGCGGCTGCATCCGGTGGGCATGGTGTTCTCGGCCATCCTCATGAGCATGTTCTACATCGGCGGGGAGCTGGCGCAGTCGCGGCTCGGGCTGCCGAAGTCGCTGACCGGCGTGTTCCAGGGCCTGCTGCTGTTCACGCTGCTGGCGTGCGACACGCTCATCGCCTACCGCATCCGGCGCAAGGCCGCTGCCAAGGCGGCCGCCTCCACGATGACCACGAGTTCGCTGCAAACCAGCACGCCCATCACCGCGCCCGTCGCGCGCCCGACCGAGGGAGCCCTCTGACATGGACAGCTACGCACTCCTGCTCGGCTCCACCCTGAGCGCAGGCACCGTGCTCGCGATCGCGGCACTGGGCCTGCTCATCAACGAGAAGGCCGGTATCGTCAATCTCGGTGCCGAGGGCCTGATGCTCTGCGCCGCCATCGCGGGCTTCGCGACGGTGGTCATCACGCGCAACCCCTGGCTCGGCTTTCTTGCCGGCATGGCGGCAGGCGCCTTGCTCGCGGCCTTCTTCGGTGTGCTGGTGATCTGGCTCAACACCAACCAGTACGCCACCGGACTGGCGCTGAGTCTGTTCGGCGTGGGCTTTTCGGCCTTTGCCGGCATCAACTTCGTGCAGGCCAAGCTGCCGGAAAGCGTGTCGTACGCGATCCCGGTTCTGGGCGACATCCCGCTCGTGGGCCCGGCCCTGTTTCGCCATCACCCGATGGTGTATTTCGCGGTGGTGCTGACCTTCGGGCTGATCTGGTTCCTGTACCGCACGCGCGCCGGGCTGGTGCTGCGCTCGGTGGGCGAGTCGCCGGAGTCGGCGCATGCGCTGGGCTACCCGGTGCGGCGCATCCGCTTCATGGCGGTGATCGCGGGCGGCGCGCTGTGCGGCCTGGCGGGCGCGTACCTCTCGACGGTCTACACGCCGCTGTGGGTCGAGGGCATGGTCGCGGGCCGCGGCTGGATCGCATTGGCGCTCACCACCTTCGCCACCTGGCGGCCGATCCGCGTGCTGCTGGGCGCCTACCTGTTCGGCGGCGTCTCGATGCTGGGCTTTCACCTGCAGAGCAGTGGTGTCGACGTGCCGCCCCAGTTCCTGAGCATGCTGCAGTACATCGCGCCCATCGTGGTGCTGGCGCTGATCTCGCGCAACCCGGCTTTCATTCGCATCAACATGCCGGCTTCCATAGGAAAACCGTTCTACCCCGGCTCATAATCCCGTTCTCGTTTTTTTGCCAACCCGTCCTTTTTGAGGATTTCCGACAATGAATGATCTGAACAAACGCTCCCTGCTCAAGCTCGCCGCCTTCACCGCGGTGGCTTCGGCGGCCCTCATGGGCTGCGGCAAGAAAGAAGAAGCGGCAGCACCGGCCGCACCCGCGGCCCCCGCGCCCGTGGCAGCCGCACCGGCTCCCGCCACCACCGCGCCGCTGAACATCGCATTCGCCTATGTCGGCCCGGTGGGCGACGGCGGCTGGTCCTTCGCGCACGACAACGCCCGCAAGGCGCTCGAGAAGGAATTCGGCGACAAGATCAAGACCACCTTCGTCGAAAGCGTGCCCGAGGGCGCGGACGCCGAGCGCGTGTTCCGCGACTTCGTGAGCCAGGGCAACAAGCTGGTCTTCGGCACCACCTTCGGCTACATGGAGCCGATGCTCAAGGTCGCTGCCGACGCCAAGGACGTGAAGTTCGAGCACGCCACCGGCTACAAGACCTCCGAGAACATGCGCACCTACGACAGCCGCACGTACGAAGGTGCGTACATGGCTGGCGTGATCGCCGGCTCGATGACGAAGAGCAACACGCTCGGCGTGGTCGGCTCGGTGCCGATTCCCGAAGTGCTGCGCAACATCAACAGCTTCACGCTGGGCGCGCAATCGGTCAACCCGAAGATCACGACCAAGGTCGTGTGGGTGAACGAATGGTTCAGCCCGCCCAAGGAAACCGAAGCCGCCACCGCCCTCATCAACGGCGGCGCCGACGTGCTGTTCCAGAACACCGACTCGCCGGCCGTGCTCAAGACGGCACAAGAGAAAGGCAAGCGCGCCTTCGGCTGGGATTCGGACATGACCGCCTACGGCCCCAAGGCCCACCTGGCTTCAGCCGTCATCAACTGGACCCCGTACTACATCAAGGCCACCCAGGAAGCCCTGGACGGCAAGTGGACCACCGGCCAGAGCTGGTGGGGCGTGAAGGAAGGCGCCATCGACCTCGTGTCGATCGCCGACGACGTGCCGGCCGCAGCCAAGGCCAAGGTCGAGGAAGTGAAGAAGGGCCTGAAGGACGGCAGCTTCGTGATCTGGAAGGGCCCGATCCTGGGTCAGGACGGCAAGGAAGTGGTCGCCAAGGATGCCGTGGCCGATGACAAGTTTCTGTCGGGCGTGAACTTCTACGTCAAGGGCGTGGAAGGCAAGGTGCCGGGCGGCGACAAGAAGTAAAAGCAAAAGACAGCTGATTACTTCACGGGCCACCCCTGCAAAGGGGTGGCCCGTTTTAAATTGTGCAGGGCCTTGTGGGTCTACGATGAATTCGCATTACCGACGAGCATTTTCGTCGGCAATGCGAAATCATCAATAAGACTTTCAGGGGGAAATCAACATGGCTACAACGCCTCAAGCCGGGCCTGCGCCCGCATCCACGGCAAGCGGAAATTCTCGAAATGAATTGAGCGGACGGAAATGGGTTTCAAGGTTTCCGACCGGAACATCCACCAACGATCTGACACCGGTATTCAGGCGAAACGCCGATGACTTCATTGCCGCCATCAGGACTGCCGGTGGGACGGTGAGGATTTCCGCAACCTTTCGCCCCAGGGAGCGCGCCTACCTGATGCACTATGCCGCAGCCATCGCAAATGGCACCACCGCCGCGGAGCGTGTTCCGGCAATGCCTGGTGTCGACATCGAGTGGGATCACGGCTCGGCCGAGAAGTCCCGAGCCGCGGCCCGTGAAATGGCTTCGGCCTACGGTATCGTGTATCCGCCTGCATTGGCATCCCGGCATACGGAGCGAAGCGCGATCGACATGACGATTTCAGGCGTGAAGAACAAGAAAATCAAGAACGCCTCGGGGGCGGGGTGCTGATCAAGAAAGAAAGCGACTTTCATTCCGTTGGCGCGACATATGGCGTCAAGCAACTCGTCAGCGATCCTCCGCACTGGTCAGACAATGGCTTTTGAAAAATACCTCCTGCCGATGGCGTTGCTCGTCTCGGCCCTCGTCGCGTCGGCCGCGCAGCCGACTGCCGGTTTGATCGAAGTTCGCCCGGACGGCAGGCGAACCGTGTTCACGACCGAACGGTTGAGCCGCAACGACCACATCGTTGCGCAACACGCCCAGGCACAGGGCGGCGCGAAGTGTTGCGTCTCCCTGCGAATCACCGGAATGCAAAGGCGGCGGACAGACGTCTCGGACGAGCTGAAGGGCCGACAGGTGAGGGCGTATGCATTGCCACCGTTGAAAACTGCGGATGCAGTGCCCTTCGTGGGCGGGGCGCTGGTGTTCAAGGCAGGTGAGCGAGATTCAGTTGCGGCTGAACGCGCATTGCTGGGTGGTGCGGCGGACAAGACAATCCCGCAGTTCTGCACCAGCAGCGAAGGCGCGCATCTTCTGCAACTGGGGGGCGGTGGCGAACCGCAGGCGCATCTCTACATGCACTTCAGCTACGACGTTGAGCCGACCTGCAACGAGGCCTTGCTCGAGAGGCTCAGCGAGGCCGGAGCCCTGAAGTGACCGTGAGTCTCCAGGCGCGCCGCCGCTGATCGCGACCGCCTCTACGGCTGCGCCGCCTGAAGAAGCTGGGCCCCCATCTTCTGATGGATCAGGTTCACCGCCTTCAGGGGGCGCAGCATCACCTTGAATTCGGTGATCCTTCCCGCTTCGTTCCACTTGATCATGTCGACGCCGTTGATGACGATGCCGTCCAGTTCGAGCTCGAATTCCAGTACGGCATCGTGTGCGCCCTTGAGTTCGCGCACATAGCGAAAGCTCTCGTTGAAGAACACCTGGAAGGCCGCGGACAGGTACTTCTTCGTGATGCTCTTGCCGACCTGGGGCTTGTGCACCACCGGCGAATGAAAGACGGCTTCGTCGTCGAGCAGGGCGTCCAGCCCCGCCAGATCACGTTCCTTGACGAGCCGGTGCCAGGTGGCAAGGGTGTCGATCGGCATGCGTTGTCTCCTGTTGCTGTGGAAAACCCAGTCTATCGAACGTATACGTTTACCGTGATCGCCTGCGCGACGGCTGCGCTTATGCTGTGCGGGATCACAACGCCGAGTTCCCCACCATGACCGACTTCCGACCCGCCTTCGACAAGACCCTTGCCAGCAAGATCGCCGTCGAGCGCCTGCCAGAGCTGCTGCGCGCCATGCCCAAGGCCGAACTGCACATGCACATCGAAGGCTCGCTCGAACCCGAGCTGATCTTCGCGCTCGCGCAGCGCAACGGCGTGGCCATTCCGTATGCCAGCGTCGAAGACCTGCGCCGCGCCTACGCCTTCACCAACCTGCAGAGCTTCCTGGACATCTACTACGCCGGCGCCAGCGTGCTGCTCAAAGAGCAGGACTTCTACGACATGGCCTGGGCCTACCTGGAGCGCGCCGCGGCCGACAACGTGGTGCACACCGAGATGTTCTTCGACCCACAGACGCACACGGCACGCGGCGTGTCGATGGAGACGGTGGTCAATGGCCTGTATCGGGCGTGCATCGATGCGCAGGCGAAGCTGGGCGTGAGCGCCACGCTGATCCTGTGCTTCCTGCGCCACCTGAGCGAGGAAGAGGCTTTCGAGACGCTGGAGCAGGCGCTGCCGTTCCGCGACAAGTTCATCGGCGTCGGCCTCGATTCGAGCGAACTCGGCCATCCGCCCGAGAAGTTCGCCCGCGTGTTCGCGCGCTGTCGCGAGCTGGGCTTTCACCTCGTCGCGCACGCGGGCGAAGAGGGGCCACCGGCCTATGTGTGGAGCGCGCTCGACGTGCTGAAGGTCGAGCGTGTCGACCATGGCGTGCAGAGCGCGAAAGACCCGGCGCTGATGAAGCGGCTCGCGCAAGACCGCATTCCGCTGACCGTGTGCCCGTTGTCGAACCTCAAGCTCTGCGTGTTCCCCGACCTGTCGAAACACAATCTCGGCGCGCTGCTCGATGCCGGCCTGGTCGCCACCGTCAACTCGGACGACCCGGCCTACTTCGGCGGCTACATGAACCAGAACTTCACGCAGACCTTCGCGGCCACCGGGCTCGATGTGCAGCAGGCCTGGCAGCTCGCGGCGAACAGCTTCGAGGGCAGCTTCATCGATGCGGCGGCCAAGCGCGCTCATGTGGACCGGCTCAACGCCGTCTTCGCGACGTTCTGATCGACAGTGGCCGCGGTATCGGGCCGCGGCACCAGCAGCGGCATCGCCACCAGCGCACAGGCGCTGGCCGCGAGCCACACCAACGGCCAGCCCTGCAGCGCCAGCAGGTGCGGAATGGAGAAGGGCGTGACGAAGCACACCAGGAACACGCTGGTGTTCGCCATGCCCAGCGCCGTGCCGGCACGGGCTGCACCGGCCAGCGTGGCGAGTTCGGTGTAGGCCACGCCGTGCCAGGCCGATACGCAGACACCGCTCACACCCAGCAGCACGACCAGCGCGATGCGCAGCGCCAATGAATCGGCGACATGCGTGCCGGCGGCCATCACCAGCACCGCCAGTGCGGCGAACAGCAGCACGCTGAGTGCGCTGCAGGCGCGCAGGTAGGCCGGCCGGTTGCGGCGGCGGTCGGTCCAGCGGCCGCTCCACACGCGCATCACCATTGCGCCGACCTGCGTGAAGACCATGGTGGCGGTGATCGTCGCGAAGCTAGCGTGGCCGAAGTCGTGCAGGAACACCGTGCCGAAGGACAGCACCGCGAACTGCGGCGCGCAAAGGATGCCGATGCCCAGCACGATGCGCCAGACGCGGGCGTCGCGCAGCGGGCCGCTCTTCGGCATGGCATGCGTTTCGGCCGTGGCCTTGGTGCGGGGCGCAACAGGCGGCTCGTGCACCCAGGCCCAGCTCATGGCCGCGCTCAACGCACACAACAAGGCCAGCAGGCCGTAGAGCGCGGCAAAGCCGAAGTGCAGCGCGACGAAGGGCAGCACCAGCGCACCGATGCCGCCGCCCAGCGGCACGGCGGTCTGCCGGATGCTCATTGCGAGGCCGCGCTCGCCGGCGTCGAACCAGGTCATCACCGCGCGGCCGCTGGCGCCGTTGACGCTGCCGCCCAGCAAGCCGACCAGCAGCAGGCCCGCGGCCAGCCAGCCGAGGCCAGGGATGTGCTGCGCGTTCGGTGCGGCCCACAGCGCCATCGCCACGAGCGCGACGGCGGTGCTGCCCAGGCCGGTCAGCAGCACGGGCCGGTCGCCCCAGCGGTCGGTCAGCAGGCCCCAGGGCAGCTCGCTCACGGCGATGCCCAGGCCCATGAGGCCGAGCACCAGCCCGAGCGTGGCGTTGTCGAGCCGGTAGCCGGTGCGCATCAGCACGGCGGTCATCGGAATGCCGCTGAAAGCCACGGAGAACGCGGCGTTGGCGGCCACGCCCGCCGCCAGAACCTTCCAGCGGTGGCGGGGTGCGAACGATGGGGAATCGGATGAGTGGGTCATGTTGCGGTGCAGTGTCCGCCGTTGCAAAGGTTTTGAAAATCAGAAAATAATGAGAGAACCGTCCTGAAAAACAGGATGATTGAAAAGGGAAGAAACCATGTCCCAGGTGATGTTCGATCTCGACGTGCTGCGCAGTTTTTCCACCGGCATCGCGCTCGGCAGCTATGCCCGCGCGGCCGACCGGCTCGGCCGCTCGACCTCTGCCGTGAGCGCGCAGCTCAAGAAGCTGGAGGCGCAGGCCGGCACGGTGTTGTTCCGCAAGGCGGGTCGCGGGCTGGAGCTGACGGATGCGGGCGAAACACTGCTGACCTACGCCCATCGCATGCTCGAGCTCAACAACGAGGCCAGCGCCGCCATGCGCGGTGTCGACCTGCAGGGCGCGGTGCGGCTGGGCCTGCAGGAGGACTTCGGCGAGACGCTGCTGCCCGCCGTGCTGGGCCGCTTCGCGCGGGCGCATCCCAAGGTGCGCATCGAGGCCTGCGTGGCACGCAGCGCCGACCTGCGCGAGCGGCTCGAACTCGGGCAGCTCGACCTGGCGCTCGCGTGGGACGCGGGCGACCAACCCCTGTCGCCCCATGCCGAGCGCGTGGCACGGCTGCCGCTGCTGTGGATCGGCCCCAAGGCGCCCGACAGGATCGACGCCGCCTGGTGGACCGAGCGCGAGCGCCGTAGCCCGGGCGCGCGCAAGAGCCGCGAGCCGTTGCCGCTGGTCATGCTCGACGCGCCGTGCCCGCTGCGCGAAATCGTCATCGCCGCGCTCGACCGCGCGGGCGTGCCGTGGCGCCGCTCGTTCGCCAGCGCCAGCCTGTCGGCGCTGTGGGCCGCCACCTCGGCCGGGCTGGGCCTCACGGTACGCACCCCCTTCGGGCTGCCCTCGCATGTGCGCACCATCGACCGCGCGATGCTGTCGCTGCCGGCACTGCCGCAGATATCGCTGGTGCTCTATCGCGCACAGGCCCATGCCGAGGCCCCGGCGAGCCGGCTGGCCACCCTGCTGCTGGAGGCGGTGCGCCAGCACGTGCAGACCGATGCCTTGGTGGCGGCACACTGAAGGAATGCTGAAGGCGGGGCGCACAAGCCCTTGCCTGGCCGCAGCGGCAATGCGTGAGAATCCGCCGCTGGAGACAAAGACAAAAGTGATACGGCATGGCCACGCAACAGAATTTCCTGCACCTGTGGGATGACAGGTTCCTCTACATCACGCCGGCGATCCAGTCGGGGCTGACGGCGCGTTCGTCGGCCACGCTGCTGGCGTCGGTCAGCGGCCATCCCTTCACGCTCGAAGCGGTCGACGGCACGCGCGTGCGCTGCACCGCCGCGCTGGTGGCGCCGCATGTGTCGCGCCGGCTCGATGTCGATGGCTGCGGGTTGCTGTCGCTGAACCTCGATCCGGCATCGAGCGCCTACCGCATGCTTGCCCGGCACATGGGCGGCCATGGCATCCAGCCGATCGATGCCCGCCGCTTCGGCCGGCTGCGCGACGACTTCGACCCGGCGCAGCGCGGCCTGCTGTCAGACCGTCGGTTGCAGATGCTCAGTGCCAAGCTGGTCGAGGCCATCACCGAGCACCCGGAGCTTGAAGTGCCCATCGACAAGCGCATCGAGCGCGTGCTGCAGGCCATCCGCGCGCATGCCGGGCAAATCCAGTTGCGTGAACTGTCGACCGTGGCCTGCCTGTCGCCCGACCGGCTGACGCACCTGTTCGCGGAGCAGGTGGGCGTGTCGGTCAAGCGCTATGCGTTGTGGACCAAGGTGCGCCGCACGGTGCAGCAGTTCACCGGACGCAGCCCGCTCACCGACGTCGCGCTGGTCAGCGGCTTCACCGACGCGGCGCACATGAGTCGCACATTCCAGCGCTACTTCGGCCTGGCGCCGTCCTTTCTTGCGAACCAGGTGAGCGTGACCGCGGACGAGCAGGCCTCGTATGCGTGGGGGCGTACCGGGGCTCCGGCCTAGGGCCAACCCTAGGCAGCACAGCGGCTGCGTTCAAGCTGCAGGCAAGGGCCTTGCCTAAGCTTCGGAGTGCTCCGTCAAGAGAGCATCAACTGGAGACCCCATGAGAAAAACCACCCGTCGTGGCGCCATGCCGCTGTCCCTGCTCGCGCTCGCCGCGGCTGCCACCCTGACCGCATGCGGTGGTGGCGGAGGCAACGGCTTCTCGTTCCTGCCGCTGCCACCAAGCCCTGGCAATCCACCGGCCGAGAGCACCTACAAGGCCGAGATCCGCCGCACTGCGATGGGCGTGCCGCACATCAAGGCCGACAACTGGCCCGGCGTGGGCTACGGCTACGGCTATGCGCAGGCGCAGGACAACCTGTGCACCATGGCCGACTCGTTCCTTACCTACCGCGGCGAGCGCTCGCAGTACCTGGGGGCCGATGCGCAACTGCTGGCCAGCAGCACCATCGCGCGGCCCAAGAACATCGACTCCGACTTCTTCCACAGGCACGTGATCTCGGCCGACGTGCTCAAGAAGATGATCGATGCACAGCCCGACAACCTGAAGAAGCTGGTTGAGGGTTTCACGGCGGGCTACAACCGCTACGTGCGCGACGCGAAGGCCAGCGGCAGCGCGCATGCGGCCTGCCGCAGCGAGGCCTGGGTCCAGCCGATCACGACCGACGACATCTACCGCCGCATGTATGCAGCCAACCTGGCGGGCGGCTACAGCAACTTCCTGCCGCACATCGCCAACGCGATCGCACCGGCAGCCGTGGCGCCGACGAAGGTCAGCGCACGCAGCCATAGCCACAAGAAGCATCAGGCATTGCAGCTCGCCATGCGCGACATCGCCGTGCCCGAGATGCAGGTCGGCGGCAAGGAAGGCGTGGGCAGCAACATGATCGGCTTCGGCACCGCTGCCACCGGCGATGCGAGCCCGCTGCTTTTCGGCAATCCGCACTGGTATTGGCGCGGGCCCGATCGCTTCTATCAGGCGCAGCTCACCATTCCGGGCCAGCTCAACATCAGCGGCACGTCGTTCCTGGGCATTCCGGTGATGCTCATCGGCTTCAACGACAACATCGCGTGGAGCCACACCGTGTCGACGGCGCGGCGCTTCGGGTTCTACGAGCTGACGCTCGCCGCGGGCGACCCGACCAGCTACATGCGCGACGGCAGCGCCGTGAAGATGCAGGCCCAGGAGATCACGGTCAAGGTGAAGCAGGCCGATGGCAGCGTGACGCCGGTGACGCGCACGCTCTACAAGTCGGAGTACGGGCCGATGGTCAACCTGACGTACCTCAACGACAAGCTGCCGCTGTGGAACCAGACCACCGCCTACGCCATCCGCGACATCAACGGAGAAAACTACCGCACCTTCCGCAACTGGCTGCGCTGGAACCAGGCGAAGTCGCTCGACGAGTTCACTGCCATCCAGCGCGAGGAAGCCGCCATTCCGTGGGTCAACACCGTGGCCGTGGGCCGTGGCAGCGCCAAGGCCTGGTATGCCGACATCGGTGCCGTGCCCAACGTGTCGGCGGACCAGATGGCGAAGTGCTCGAGCACGAGCACTGCCGGCCTGACGCTCAGGGGGGCACTGGCGCGCGTGCCGATCTTCGACGGCTCGCGCAGCGCCTGCGATTGGCAGACCGATGCCGACTCTGTGCAGAAGGGCGCCATCGGCCCCTCGCGCATGCCGAACCTGATGCGCGACGACTACGTGGCCAACATGAACGACAGCTACTGGCTCGCCAACCCGAACGCACCGATGACCGGCTACCCCGACATCATGGGTCCGGCTGGCACCGAGGCTGTGAGCTTCCGTACCCGCATGGGCAACGTGCTGGCGCAGGGCCGCCTTGGCGGCACCGACAGCTACGGCGCCAAGGGCGCGACCGTCGACACCGTGAAGCGCATGGTGCTCAACAGCCGCGTGCTGACGGCCGAACTGTTCAAGGACAAGGCGCTGACCATGGTGTGTGCGTCGCCGACGATCAACGTCGCCAAGGACCCGCTCGATCCGACCTTCGCCGGCCAGACCGTCAACACCGGCGCGGCTTGCGCTGCGCTGCAGGCCTGGGACAACACCGGCGTCACGGGCGCACGAGGCGCGCATCTGTGGGACGAGTTCTGGAGCCGCGTGAAGCTTCCGTCGACGGCCTACGACAAGCCCTTCGATGCCAACGACCCGGTCCACACGCCGCGCGACCTGAACATCACCGAGGCACCCGCGCTGACGCAGGCCTTCGGTGCAGCCATCGCGCGCGTCGAGGCCAGCGGCTACGCGGTCGACGCGCAGCGCGGCGATTACCTGTTCGCCACGCGCGGCGACAAGAAGATCCCGCTGTACGGAGGCTGCGGCGGCCCGGGCTACTTCACCATTTCGTGCTCGGAGAACCGTCTCGACAAGGGCGGCTACAACATGGACGGCAACCCCAACGGCAACAGCTACATGCAGATCGTCCGCTTCCCCGAAGGCGGCGTGGAGGCCCACACCTTCCTGACCTTCTCGCTGTCCGACGATCCTGCATCGGCGCACAACGGCGACTACACCCGCGCCTACAGCGCCGGGCAGTGGCTGAAGGTGCCGTTCTCGGAGTCCGAGATCAAGGCCGACACGGCCTACAGCAGCGCGGTCGTCAGCGAGTAAGAGCGCCGCATCGGAGTGCGCGCGGCGGCGGTGGCTCAGGAAGGCTGCCGCCGCTTCGCGAGCCAGTTCCATCCGGCACCCGCTGCCATCAGCACGCAGGTGCCGAGGAACACGGCACGCATGCCGATGTGCCCGCCCACGAAGCCGCCCAGCAGCGGCCCCGTGACCTGGCCCGTGTACTGCGCCGAAGTCGAATAGCCCAGCATGTTGCCCGCCACGCGCTCAGGCACGTTGTGGCGGATCACGCTCGCGATGCAAGGCAGCAGCCCGCCGAGCGACAGACCCATCAGGAAGCGCAGCACCACGAGCTGCCAGCCCGAGGTGACGAAGGCCTGCGGAACCAGCAGCACCGCCGACACCGCCAGGCAACCCACGATCACGTTCCAGTGCCCCACGCGGTCGGCCAGCTTGCCCAGGCGCGAGGCCGAGAGGATGCTGCCGAGCGCTGCGGCGGACATCACGAAGCCGGCCATCATCGTCACGCGACTCGGGTCTTCGACCAGCGTGGCCACGTAGACCGTGATGATCGGTTCGATCGACATGTTGGCGAGCATCAGCAGCATGCCGGTGAAGAGCATCGCCACCAAGGGACGCTTGTCGGGAATGGCCGCCCAGCCGCTGCCGGCCTCGCCGCGCTGCTTCGTGGTCGAAGGCCGTTTTTTCTCTTCGCGGATCAGGAAGGCGGTGGCGAGAAAGGCCACGAAGATCATTGCGCCCGCCGCGAAGAAGGTCGCGCGAATGCCGATCAGCGGCGGCAGCACGCCGCCGACCAGCGGGCCCACGAGGTTGCCCGCCATGATGGCCGACGACATCGTGCCCAGTGCCCAGCCGGTGCGCGCCTTCGGCGTCTGCGTGGCGACCAGCACCATCGAACCCGAGGCGTAGCCGCCCAGCAGGCCCGCGAGCAGCCTCAGCCCGACGAGTTGCCAGACGTTGCCCGCCATGCCGATCAGCGCCATCGCCACTGCCATGCCCAGGCTGGCGCGAATCAGCATCGGCTTGCGGCCGTAGCGGTCGGCCAGCCGGCCCCACAACGGCGCCACCAGCGCGGCGGTGAAGAAGGTGGCGCCGTAGGCCACGCCGGACCATTGCACGATGGCAGCATGGTCCTTCACGCCCAGTTGCTCGACGTAGAGCGGCAGGAAGGGCAGTAGCAGCGTCATCGCCACGATGGTGGTGAACGAGCCGAACATGCAGACG
The DNA here is from genome assembly GCF_014302995.1 of Variovorax sp. PAMC26660. NCBI lineage: Bacteria > Pseudomonadati > Pseudomonadota > Betaproteobacteria > Burkholderiales > Comamonadaceae > Variovorax > Variovorax sp. PAMC26660. The sequence continues at coordinate 587,131 of NZ_CP060295.1, read as the reverse complement.
GCAAGGTTGCGCTCCCAGTGTTCGTTAGCGCTGCTGGTGGCAGGTTCCGGCGCGGATGCGCTGCGCGAGGCGTTGGTTGTCGAGTTCGTCATGGGGCGAACTCATTGTGTGGCGACGCGGCCGATCTGGCGCCTGCCGATTGGCGTCGCCACCCATCGCGAGCGGCGTATGCAAGGCCGTGGTGCTGGCCTGAGACCGCTGCGCACTAAAATCGCTGCCCCGCAGCCGGGCGTCCCGGCCGGCTGCGGGTTTTTTGCTTTTCCGGGGCCATGTAGAGGACCACCATGTACAAAAACCTCGCGGGCCGCGCCGTTCTGGCGTGGGCATCCGCTTGCTTTTTCACCAGCTTTTCATTTCCCGCTTTTTCCCAACCGCAGGCGCCGAAAGAGCCGCTGAAGATCGGCTTCGTCTATGTCACGCCGGTCACCGACGCCGGCTGGGTGCGCCAGCATGAAGAGGGCCGCAAGGCCGTCGATGCGGCGCTGGGCGCCAGGGTGAAGACCACCTTTGTCGAGAACGTGGCCGAAGGGGCCGACGCCGAGCGCGTGATCCGCGACCTCGCGCAGCAGGGCAACAAGCTCATCTTCACGCCGAGCTTCGGCTACATGGAGCCGACGCTCAAGGTGGCGAAAGACTTTCCCGATGTGAAGTTCGAGTCGATCACCGGCTACAAGACCGCGCCCAACGTCGCGACCGCGAACGCGCGCTACTACGAAGGCCGCTACCTGGCGGGCATCGCCGCAGGGCGCATGACGAAGACGAACGTGGCGGGCTATGTGGCGGGCTTTCCCATTCCGGAAGTGCTGCAAGGCATCAATGCTTTCGCGCTCGGCATGCGCTCGGTGAACCCGAACGCCAAGGTGATCGTGGTGTGGCTCAACGAGTGGTTCGACCCGCCGAAGGAGCGCGATGCGGCGATGACGCTGTTCAACCAGAACGCCGACGTGGTGGCTTTCCACACTGGTTCGACCGCCGTGATGTCTGCGGCGCAGGAGCGCGGCAAGATGGCCATTGCTTACCACTCCGACATGCGCAAGATTGCGCCCGACGCGCAGATCGTCGCGGTCACACACCAATGGGGCGGCTACTACACGCAGCGCGCACGGGCGGTGCTCGACGGCAACTGGAAGAGCGGCAACCTCTGGGGCGGCGTGAAGGAAGGAATGATCCGCGTCGGCGACTTCGGCACCAAGGTGCCCAAGGCTGTTCAGCAGGAGGTGATGGCGCGCCAGCAGGACATCGCAGGCGGCAAGCTGCAGCCGTTTCGCGCAACGGCGGGCGATGTGCGCGACAACGAAGGCCACGTCGTCATCGCGAAGGGCGCGCAACTGAGCGACGACCAGATCCTGAAGATGAACTGGCTGGCCGAAGGCGTGCAGGGGCGCGTGACGCGCTAACCCAATCGCTCGACCACGAAGTCGACGAAGGTGCGCAGCTTGGCGCTGGGGCGTGCTTCGGGCATTCGCATGATGTGCACCTGGCGTGTCGGCAGTTCCCACTCGGGCAGCAGTTGAACTACCTGGCCCGAGGCCAGGGCAGGGCCCAGTAACGCGTCGGCCTGCACGATCACTCCCACGCCGGCCATTGCGGCTGCCAGCAGCGCTTGCCCGTTGTTGGTGGTGAGCGGGCCGCGCACCGGCACATGCACCGTCTGGCCGTCGCGCGTGAAGCGCCATGAATGGTTAGGCCCCCAGGTGGCAAAGCCCAGTAGTGGAAAAGCTTCGAGGTCCGATGGATGCCTGGGCTGGCCGTGGCGCTCGACCCAGGCGGGGCTGGCGACCGCGAACATGCGCGCCAGCGCGAGCGGACGCGCGATGAGCCGTTCGTCGACTGCCGCCCCCGAACGGATGCTGCAGTCGAAACCTTCTTCGGCCAGGTCGACCACGCGGTCGTTGAGCACCAGGTCCACCTTCACCTGCGGATAGGCGGCGATGTAGTCGCCGATCACCGGCGTGAGCCGATGCGCGCCATAGGCCACCGGCGCGGTGACGCGCAGCACGCCCTGCGGCATGGCGCGCAGCGACTCGGCCACGCCATCGGCCGTGTGCACGCTGGCCAGCACGTCGCGGCAGCGCTCCAGGTAGGCGGCGCCGATCTCGGTCAGCGCATGGCGCCGCGTGGTGCGTTCGAGCAGCCGCGCGCCGAGCTGCTCTTCGAGCGCGCGGATGTGCTTGCCGACCATCACGGCCGACAGGTCGAGCGCCTCGGCGGCGGCGGCAAAGCTGCCTGCGTCCACCGTGGCAACGAAGACTTCCATGGCGCGAAGCTTGTCCATATTGATAACTCTGAGTTCTGAATGGCCGAACCAGATGCCAATTTATCAAATGAATGGTTCGTAAAACAATGACCGCTTCTTTGATTCACTTTGGCGGGGTTCTTCATGAAGGTTCTTGTTGTGGGCGCGACGGGCGCTGTTGGCAGTGCGGTGGCACAGGCGCTGGCCGTGCGTGGGCATGAGGTGGTGCGTGCGGGCCGCACGCGCGGTGACCGGCAGGTCGACATCACGAGCGACGCCAGCGTCGAGGCGCTGTATGAGGCGGTCGGGCGTGTCGATGCGATCGTCTCGGCGGCGGGCGGCCTGTTCTTCGGGCCGGTGGCCGAGATGACGCCGGCGAACTTCAACGTCGGCCTGCAGGACAAGCTGCTGGGCCAGGTGCGGCTCGCGTTGCTCGGCCAGCATGTGTTGCATGACGGTGGTTCGATCACGTTGACCACGGGCGTCGCGGCCGACGACCCGGTCCGCGGGGGAAGCAATGCGGCTGCCGTGAATGCGGCGGTCGAGGGTTTCGTGCGGGGCGCAGCGATCGAGCTGCCGCGCGGCCTGCGCATCAATGCGGTAAGCCCCACGCTGCTGACCGAATCGGCGGCGGCGTATGGCGCGCTCTTTCCGGGCGTTGAAACCGTACCGGCCGCGCGCGTGGCGCTGGCCTACGTGCGCAGCATCGAAGGGCCGTTGACGGGGCGCGTGTTTCGCGTGTGGCAATGAGCGCGCGCACACGGCTGGCCGGCGCGCTGCTTGCGCTCGCCACGACGGCGGCCGTTGCAGCTCCGCCTGTGGTGCAGGTGCTGCCCGAAGACTGGTATCCGGAAAGCGTCGCCATCGGCCTGGGCGGCGCGTTCTACGTCGGCAGTTGGCGCCAGGGCGCGGTCGCGCGGCTGAAGCCCGGCGTGGCGCCCAAGGCCGAGGTGCTGGTCAAGCCCGGCGCCAATGGCCTGGCGAACGGGCAGGGCGTGCTGGTGGATGTCGGGCGCCATGCCCTGTGGGTCTGCTCTGGCAACAGCGGCTTCACCACGGTGCCGCAAACGCCGAGCGCGCTCAAGCGCTACGACCTCGCCACCGGTGCGCCGCGCGCGAGCTACGCGATGCCGGACGCCGGCTACTGCAACGACATCGCGCAGGACGCGCGCGGCAATCTCTACGTGACCGACTCCTACCACCCGCGCGTGCTGAAGCTCGCGCCAGGAGCCACGGCGCTGACGGTCTGGAAGGAAGACCCGGCGCTGGCCGGGGAGGGGCCGTACAAGGGCCTGAACGGCATTGCCATCGATGGTGGGCGCAATGTGTATGTGAGCCTCGTGGCGGCGGCTTCCCATCTGCTGCGCATCGATCTGGGCGCAGACGGCCAGGCCGGTGAGGTCACGCGCGTCGAGGCGCCGCGCACGATGAAGAACGTGGACGCGATCCGCGCCTGGAAGCCCGGGCGCCTCGTGCTGTTCGAGAGCAATGCCTTCGGCGAGGGGCCCTACGGCGGGCAGGTCACCGTGGCGCGCATCGATGGCACGAAGCTGGCCCTGCAGACGGTGGTGACGGGGCTCAACGATCCGTCTTCGGGCGCGGTGTGGGGAGATCGCGTCTATTTCATTGAATCGAAGTACGGGTTGCTGACCAAGCACAAGGACGGCGATCCGCCCATCCCGGCCGGCGTGCCCTTCGACATTCAGTCGCGCGCACTGCCGCGGTGAGTGCATTCGGCATATAGCACTCATATGCGCATGGAAATTGCAGCGGCGCGGGGCTGGATTACCCTCCGCAGCCACGATGAAAAAAGCCTACCGCGCCTCCCTCCTGCGATTCGATGCCGCCGGCCAGCCCGTTTTCGATGAAGACGGCCTGCTGGTCATTGCCCCCGACGGCACCGGCCGCCAGCGCGTGCTCGATGCCGGCAGCCATGCCGCCGTGGCACCGCGCCACCCCGATGCCGAAGTGACCCACCTGCCCGGACGCATCCTCGCGCCGGGCTTCGTGGACATGCACATCCACTATCCGCAGACCGACATCATCGGCGCGCCCTCGCCGGGGCTGCTGCCCTGGCTGGAGAACTACACCTTCCCGGCTGAAAGCAAGTTCGTCGACCCGGCGCATTCGCGTGAAGTGGCCGACGTGTTCTTCGACGAACTGCTGCGCAACGGCGTGACGACCTCGCTGACCTTCGCGACCTCGCACGTGGCCTCGGTCGATGCCTTCTTCGAGAGCGCGCAGCGCCGCCAGTTGCGCATGATGACCGGCAAGGTGCTGCAGGACCGCAACTCGCCCGACGGCGTGCGCGACCAGACCGAGCAGAGCCTGATCGACACCGAAGCGCTGATCCGCAAGTGGCACAACGTCGATCGCCTCGGCTATGCCATCACGCCGCGCTTTGCGCCCACCAGCACCGATGCGCAGATGCGCGGCGCGGGCGAGCTGGCGGCGAAATACGGCGACACATGGATTCAGTCGCATGTGGCCGAGAACCGCGACGAAGTGCAATGGGCGCGCGAGCTGTACCCCAAGTCGCGCTCCTACCTGGACGTGTACGCGGGCTTCGGCCTGATGCGCGAGCGTGCCGTGTACGCGCACTGCATCTACATCGACGACGAAGACCGCCGCCTGATGCGCGAGACGAAAACCGCATCGGCCGTCAGCCCCACGAGCAACCTGTTCCTGGGCAGCGGCTTCTTCGACTTCGGCGCGGCCGACCGCATCGACCATCCTTACGGGCTGGCGAGCGACGTGGGCGGGGGCACCAGCTTCAGTCCCTTCCACACGATGCTGGCGGCCTACTACGTGGGCCGCGAAGGCCAGACCAAGACCGGCCTCAGCATCGCGCCCTCGCGGCTGTGGTGGCACCACACCGGCGGCGCGGCGCGTTCGCTGGGGCTCGACGGCGTGGTGGGCAATCTGCAGCCCGGTTGCGAGGCCGACTTTCTGGTGCTCAACCCTTCGGCCACGCCACTGCTGGCGCGCAAGACCGCGCTGGCGAACAACCTCGAGGAAATGCTGTTCGCGATGATCGTGCTGGGCGACGACCGGCTGGTCGAGCGCACGGTGATTTCGCAGGCCGCCTGATTGCGGCCACGTCGGGCCTACGAAGCCTGGCAGGTCTCGATCAATGACGCACGGTCCGCGCCGGGGCGCAAGGCGGTGATGCGTGCCGCCGCGCTCTTGCACGAAGCCTGGGTCTGGCTTCGGGGGCGCGTGTCGCTGCTGCGGGTGAATTCTCCGAGGTAGATGTTCGCCACCTCGCGCCAGGGGTCCTGCGGCCAGGATGCGATGGCCTGAAAGAGCGCCGTCTCGCCTTCCTGCCAGACGCGCCCCTGGCTCGACGGGCTGATCGCGCTGACGAGGTTGTGGGCGTAGGCGCCACCGTCGGAACACCACGCGAAGCGGCCGTTCACCTGCCGGGAGACGGCCTGGACGATGTCCATCCGGCGCTGGGAGAGCGCGTATTCGAAAAGGCGCTGCAGTGCCCCTTCGCCAGCCCGCAGCGGCTGTGCGCGATGGTTGGCCAGCACCCGCAGCATGTCGGTGGGAACGGGGCCCTGTGGCTTGGCGATGGCTCCCGATTCGCGAAGCGCGATGGTTGTGGATCTGTCTTCCGCCTTCATGAGCCAGGGGGCGTACTCTTCGCGCGCTGCAAGGTCGGCAAAACAGGTGCCGGGGGCAGAGGCGATGGAGACGCCACGCCACGTCCCGGACTTCTGCGCCTCTTGCTGCGCGAGGTCGAGATAGCGGTCGAGGACTCGCCATGCATTGGCGGTGAACGCGTTGTCCAGCAGCCGCGAGGTGTCGAGCGCACCCATGCCGCATGCATCGTTGTCGATGCGCATGCGGAAATCGGGCGGCACCGTCGTGGCGAACGCAACGCACGCCTTGCCCGCGGTTTCGAGGGCGGCGGGGTCGTCTGCGTCGATGGCTTTCGTGATGTCGGCGAGGTGGTTCTCGAAGGAAGCTTTCCAGGGCGCGAACACGGCGGCCTCTTGTGCGTCTGCATGGGCCATGTCGCGTTGACGGGACCACTCCGACACCGCGCCGATGCCCATGAACAGCCCCACCGCGCCGAAATACGCGATGGAAACCGTCATGGTTCGAAATTTCAGCGCAGCCGCCAGCAGCAGGGCGAGACCAAAGCCGCTCGCGACGGCGCCGGCCCCGATCCAGAAAGACGAGCCGGACGAACCGCCGCCGTGGCCCCCGCAACATCCTCCCGCGAGCGCGCCGCCGATCGCACCGACCAGCGCGACGCCCATCGTGACCAGGCCGATCAGGAGCAGCGCCAGGCCGAGCAGCGCCTGGGTCTTGCGCGACATGCGGACGTCCGGCGCGCCGGGGAGTGTCTGGCTTTCAGGGTTCATGGTCTGTGGCCGGCGCTTTCGCGGGCCGGTCTTGTGGTTGTCCGCGGCAGGATAGCCTCAAGCCGCGCGCATCGACCGGCATGCCACAATTCGCGCCATTCCCCCGCAGCAGCAGTGACCGCATATGAGCATCAAGAGCGACAAATGGATCCGGCGCATGGCCGAGCAGACCGGCATGATCGAGCCCTTCGAGCCCGGCCAGGTGCGCGAGAGCGACGGCCACAAGATCATCAGCTACGGCACCTCGAGCTACGGCTACGACATCCGGTGCGCGCCTGAATTCAAGGTCTTCACCAACATCCACAGCACCGTGGTCGACCCGAAGAATTTCGACGAGAAGAGCTTCGTCGACATGCACGGCGACTTCTGCATCATCCCGCCCAACAGTTTCGCGCTGGCGCGCACCGTCGAGTACTTCCGCATCCCGCGCAACGTGCTCACCATCTGTCTGGGCAAGAGCACCTACGCGCGCTGCGGGATCATCGTCAACGTGACCCCCTTCGAGCCCGAATGGGAAGGCTACGTGACGCTCGAATTCAGCAACACCACGCCGCTGCCCGCCAAGATCTACGCGGGCGAAGGCTGCGCGCAGGTGCTGTTCTTCGAGAGCGACGAAGTCTGCGAGACGAGCTACAAGGACCGTGGCGGCAAGTACCAGGGCCAGCGCGGCGTGACATTGCCGAAAACCTGACGGTCCCGCGGGCCGCGCGCTGACGGCCGGTTACCCCGCCGGGCGCCAGCCCAAGTACCATCCTGCGTCACCGGCAACTACTCCTGCAAAAAGCCGGTAAGGAGATCGCGATGAGATGGGAAGGCAACGAACAATCGGACAACGTCGAAGACCGCCGTGAAGAGGGCGGCGGTGGTGGTGGTGGTGGTGGTGGTGGCGGCGGGGGCTTCCTCGGCGGCCGCAGCATCGGCATCGGCACCATCGCGGTCGCATTGATCGCAGGCTGGGTCTTCGGCATCAACCCGCTCACCGTGCTGAGCCTGCTCAGCGGTGGCGGCGGGCCCGCCCAGGTGCAGCAGCAACCCCAGCAGGGGCCGGCGGCCAAGCCGCCCTCTGGCGATCGCGAAGCGGCCTTCGTCTCTACCGTGCTCAAGAACACCGAAGTGGTCTGGACCGATGTGTTCCGGCAGAACGGCGGCACCTACCACGCGCCCAAGCTGGTGCTGTTCCGCGGTGTCACGCCCACGGCCTGCGGCACCGGGCAATCGGCCATGGGCCCGTTCTACTGCCCCGGCGACCAGAAGGTCTACATCGACCTCGGTTTCTACGACACGCTCAAGAACCAGCTCGGCGCGCCGGGCGAGTTCGCGCAGGCCTATGTGATTGCGCACGAGGTCGGCCATCACGTGCAGGACGAACTCGGCATCACCGCCAAGGTCGACGGCATGCGCAACCGCCTGAGCCAGACGCAGAACAACGCGATGAGCGTGCGTGTCGAGCTGCAGGCCGACTGCTTCGCAGGCGTGTGGGCCCACCATTCGCAGGAGTCGAAGAAGTGGCTCGACCCAGGCGACATCGAGGCCGCCATGAACGCTGCGCAGAAGATCGGCGACGACGCATTGCAGCGTTCCGCAGGCCGCGCGGTGGTGCCCGACAGCTTCACCCACGGCTCCAGCGCGCAGCGCCAACGATGGTTCGGAGCGGGCTATCAAAGCGGCGACATGAAGTCCTGCGACACCTTCAACGCGCGCAGCCTCTGAGCTTCGAGGGCTTGAGAGGCCCATTTCCATTGACTTGAATGCTATTGAATAAATAGCAATTCCACCGTCACGGGCGTTGTCACGCCGCCGTCACTGCTGTTTTTTGCGGCAGTGCGACAATACCGGGCTCAATGACAAGTTCCTTCTCCAATCTTTCGCTGGCAGAACCGCTGGCGCGCGCCGTGGCCGAAATGGGCTACGAGACCATGACACCGATCCAGGAGCAGGCCATTCCGGTCGTGCTTTCGGGCCAGGATGTGATGGGCGCCGCCCAGACAGGCACCGGCAAGACGGCGGCGTTTTCGCTCCCGTTGCTGCAGCGCATGCTCAAGCACGAAAACACCTCCACGTCGCCTGCGCGGCATCCGGTGCGTGCGCTCGTGCTGTTGCCCACGCGTGAACTGGCCGACCAGGTCGCGCAACAGGTCAAGCTGTACGCCAAGTACACCAACCTGCGCAGCACGGTCGTGTTCGGCGGCATCGACATGAAGCCGCAAACGCTGGAACTGAAGAAGGGCGTCGAAGTCCTGGTGGCCACGCCCGGCCGGCTGCTCGATCACATCGAAGCCAAGAACGCGGTGCTCAACCAGGTCGAATACGTGGTGCTGGACGAAGCCGACCGCATGCTCGACATCGGCTTCCTGCCCGACCTGCAGCGCATCCTGAGTTACCTGCCCAAGCAGCGCACCACGCTGCTGTTCTCGGCCACGTTTTCGCCCGAAATCAAGCGGCTTGCAGGCAGCTACCTGCAGAACCCCGTCACCATCGAAGTGGCGCGCCCGAACGAAACGGCCTCGACCGTCGAGCAGCATTTCTACAGCGTGAGCGACGACGACAAGCGCCGCGCGCTCAAGCAGATCGTGAAGCAACGCGGCATCACGCAAGCCTTCGTGTTCGTCAACAGCAAGCTCGGCTGCGCGCGCCTCGCACGCTCGCTGGAGCGCGATGGTCTTCGCACCACCGCACTGCACGGCGACAAGAGCCAGGACGAACGCCTGAAGGCGCTCGCCTCGTTCAAGGCCGGCGAAGTCGACCTGCTGGTGTGCACCGACGTCGCGGCCCGCGGCCTCGACATCAAGGACGTGCCGGCGGTCTTCAACTTCGACATTCCGTTCAATGCCGAAGACTATGTGCACCGCATCGGCCGCACCGGCCGCGCAGGCGCTTCCGGCCTGGCCGTGAGCTTTGCGAGCGGCGGCAACGATGCTCGCCTGGTGGCCGACATCGAGAAGCTGATCAAGAAGAAGATCGAACTCGAACCCGTCGAGTTCGAGGAAGACCGTCCGCGTGGCCGCATCAACGATGGGCGCCGTCATTGGCGCGAAGAAGGCGAAGCCGGCGACGCGCGCGACGTGCTCGACCAGCCGCGTGAACGCAGCAGCAGCCTGAGCGGCAGCGACGCACGCCGCGGCAGCAGCAGCAGCGGTGGTGGCGGACGCCCGCACCGCCCGTCGGCACCGCGCGATCCGTTCTTCGACAAGCCCTACGAAGCGGGCGAGCCCGACGCCACGCCAGCCTGGGAAGCCGCCGCCAAGGCCGCGCCCGCGCGCGGCATCTCGAGCAACATCAAGAGCAAGCGCAAGGTCGCGGCCCTCTTCAAGAGCGCCGAGCCGAGCTGACCAACTCGGCCGATGTCGCGCGAAGCCGCGGCATCCGGCAATCCTTCCAGAAACACCGAGGAACCGGCTCTGCCGGGCCTCAGGTGTTGCCCCCGATAGGGGGTTGGCGCAGCGACACGAAGTGCGCGCAGCCTGGGGGCGAGTTCAATCACCTCCAACCGCGGTGCCAGCCGTACCGCGGGTGATGCCAGCCCCAGCCATAGCGCGGGTGATAGGCCCACACGAAGCCGATGCCGGGCGACACATAGGTCGGCGAGACATACGCCACGCCCGGAGGTGCCGCATACATGGGTTGCGCGGGTGCGACCACGCAGCCGGTGAGTGCAGCCGCCAGCGCGGCGGCAGAAATGGCGAGAACAGGGAATCTCATCATGGCGATGCTCCTGGGACAAGTTGTTATCGATGTCCTCAAGCAACGCCCCGTTTCATCGGGGGATGACGGCCTTTACCCGGGCGAAACAGTGTCACCGGCCCGTTGCAGGCCGGTGTCTTTTCAGTCTTTCAAACTGCTTTCGCGCTGTCGTCAGATCACGTTGAAGTGATGCGTTCCGTCGCGTCCCAACTGCGCGACAAGGCCGTACTCCCAATCCAGATAAGCCTGCATCGCCTCGGCCGGTGCATCGGTGCCTTCGTAGGGGCGGCGGTAGCGATCGGTGCGTGGTGTGGCCAGCCGTGTTTCGCCTGACTCGATCTCAAGGCCCGCAGCAAACCACGCCGCGTTGCCGCCATTCAGCACCTGCACTTCGACATCGCCCTTGCCGCGCGCATCGAGCAGCGTGCGCAGGTCCGCCGCGGCGTAGCGCGCGAGCAGGCTGCTGCCGCAGGTCAGCACATAGCGCTGCGCCAACGGAATGACGGCATCCAGCGCCTGAATGAGTTGCGCGCGGATCACGTACCAGGCGCCGGGGACGTGGCGCTTCGCGTAGTTGGCGCTGGTGGTCACGTCGATCACGGCCGTGCCGGGTTGCTTCAGCAAGGCTGCGAGTTCAACCGGCGCGATCTCTCCCACGACAGCGGCAACAGGCGGATGGGCAGGCACCGGGACTGCTGTTTCGGTCAACGCCGAAGCCGCAGGCACTGCGTCCAGCACGTAGACCTCCCAGCCCATCTGCGCGAGCCACGACGCGCTCATCGATGCCCGCACGCCATCGTCGTCGACCAGCACGATGCGCGCGCCGCGCACCGGCACTTGATGGTCGGTTTCCTGCACAAGCTGCCCACCGGGTGCGCTCGCAAAGCCCGGCAGATGGCCCGCCGCATATTCCTCGGGCGTGCGAACGTCGAAGCGGTACACCGTGCGGCCCGGCGCTTCGAGCGCCTGCAACGCGTCGAGTGCAATGCGCCGTACTCCCGCGCGATCGGCCACGCGCCGTGCATCGGCCTGCGCCTGCGCGCGGTGCGCGTCGGACACCGCCGCCGGCGCCTGCCGATCGGCCCCATGGTCCAGCACCTGCCCCGCCAGCTTCCAGCCGATGGTGCCGTTGCGCAGCGCAGCCACCGGGTTCGGAATGCCTGCATTCACCAGCGACTGCGTGCCGATGATGCTGCGCGTGCGACCTGCGCAGTTCACGATCACTTGCGTGGCCGGATCAGGCGCCAGCTCGCGCACGCGCAGCACCAGTTCCGCGCCGGGCACGCTGGTGGCCGAGGGAATGCTCATCGTCTGGTATTCGTCGAAGCGGCGCGCATCGAGCACCACCACATTGGCCTTGCCATCGACCAGCGCCTTCACTTCGGGCGCGGAGAGCGAGGGCGTGTGCCGCTCGTGCTCGACCAGTTCGCCGAAGGATTTGCTCGGCACGTTCACGTCGCGGAACAGCTCGCCGCCCGCCGCGCGCCAGCCTTCGAGGCCGCCTTCGAGCAGGTGCACGTTGGTGTAGCCGAGCGAGGCCAGCGTCTTCGCCGCCAGCGGCGCCAGATCGAAGCCGTCGTGCGCGCCGTACAGAACGATCAGCGTGTCCCGCCGCGGAATGCGCCGCCAAGCTTCGATCTCGATGCGCGACAGCGCCAGGTTCGCGGCCCACAGCGGATGCTCCTGCGCGAACGGGTCTTCCTCGCGCACATCGAGCAGGGCGATTTCTTCGCGGGCAATGAGGCGCTCGCGCACGGCGGTGAAAGAGAGAAGGGGAAAGGTGGCAGTCGTCATTCAGGCGTTGTCGATCTGAGTTCGGCGGAGCGATCCCACAGGTTGGGGAGCAGCGTGTTGGAGTATCCGGAGACAAAGGGCTTGCGGCCACCCTCCGTCGGGTAAGTATGCCGCCGCACGGCGCCGATATTCGCGCCGTAGACATGGATGCTGATCGATACGCGGTCCGCGTGCGCGTTGTGCACGCGGTGCAGGTCGCCGACGGTGGGCGACACGGCTTCCACATCGCCTGCGTCCAGCCGCACCGCTTCGCCATGAGGCTGTGCAATGCCGTCGCTGCCGAAGACATAGCCCTGGCTGTATTCCGCGCCGCGCAGCATGCCGATCAGCCCCCACACCGTGTGGTCGTGCACCGGCGTGGCCTGCCCCGGCCCCCAGACAAAGCTGACGACCGAAAAACGCTCGGTGCTGTCCGCGTGCAGCAGGAACTGCTGGTAGCGCGCCGGGTCGGGCTGGGCAAAGGCATCGGGCAGCCAGTCGTCGCGCGCGACCAGCGTGCGCAGCAGCGTGTCGCCTTCAGCGAGGACGCGAGATTCTTCAGGCGCGCTGTCGAGCAGCCGGCCGAAGGCGCCGACGAATTCGCGCAGCGGCGCGATCGAAGACGGCGCGGTCACGCCGCGCGTTTCCAGAGCTGCGTGTCGGTGATCGCGCGCACGTCGATTCGCACCGGCAGGATGCCGTCGCGTGCGGAGCGATCGGCCACGGCCTGCAGCGCGACGATGTCCGCTTCACTCACTGGCCGGCCCGCCACCGAGGCGCGCGCGGTGATGATGCGCGACGACTCGATCGGCAGCCGCGTGAGCTGGCCGTAGGCCTGCGCGTAGGCCTCGGGATTGGCCAGCGCCCAGTCGCCCGCGCGGCACAGCCGGTCGAGAAACTGCACGATGGCTGCGCGCTTGGCCGGATCGGCCAGCGAATGCTCGCTCGCCGTGATGAAGCCCAGCGCGGTGTTGATGCCGCGCCCGTCGCGCAGGATGCGGCCGCCTTGCTGCAGCGCGATCGCGTAGTACGGATCGAAGATGGCCCAGGCGTCGATCTGCTTCGAGGCAAATGCTGCCGCTGCATCGGTCGGCAGCACGAACTTCACCGTCACTTCGTCGCGCCGCACGCCGGCTTCTTCGAGCGCGCCGTAGAGCTGGTATTGCGAGATGCTGCCGCGCGCGGACGAGACGATCACCGTCTTGCCGCGCAGCTCGGCCACGCTGCGCAGTGGTGAGTCGGGCTGCACCACGATGCCCAGCGAATCGGCTTTGCCGACGCGCGTGGCCACGATCTTGAGTGGTGTCTTGCCGACGGCCGCGGCCAGCACCGGCAGGTCACCGGCCATGGCGGTGTCGACCGCCGCGCTGCGCTGTGCCTCGAACAGTGGCGCCGCGCCCTGGAAGTTGGCCCAGCGGTAGGAGAAGGGCGCGCCGTCCAGCGTCTTCGAGGCTTCGAACAGCGAGCGCAGGCCGCCCGCCTGGTCGCCGAGGATCAGCGTGGTCTGCGTGATCTGTGGTTGTGCGAAGGCGCGCAACGAGCCGGCGGCGGCCAGCGACAGCGCGGCGCCTTGCTTCAGCCAGCTTCGGCGAGAGGCTTTGGAGAACAGCAGGTCGGTCATGCGGCAGCTCCCGCAGCCAGCAGCGCGCGCTTGCCCGCTGCGATCAGGACCGCATCGTTCTGCGGCGTGTGGATGCGGCTGCACAGCACGTCGCGGTAGTGGCGCTCCAGCGGGTTCTGCCGCGTCAGGCCGTGGTTGCCGCTCAGTTGCAGGGCGAGTTCGACCACGCGGATGGCGTTGCCCGTCACGCTGTACTTCAGCAGTCCGCTGTCGGCGGCTGGTTGTGCGTGGCCGTGGTCGACGGTGCTGGCCGCATCGTCGAGCAGCACGCGGTTGGTGCGCAGCAGCGCCTCGATCTCGCCCACGTGCTCCTGCACGCGCGGCAGGCTCGCGAGCGGCGCGCCCAGGCTGCCGGGCGCGCGACTGTTCAGGAAGCCGACCAGCCAGTCGCGTGCGGCGCGGGCCACCGCGTCGTAGAGGCTGCCGAGCAGCACCACCATCCAGGCCTGCTGCGTGGCGTGGGCGTCGATGTCGGTCTGGCTGCCGGCATCGGGCGCCCAGTCGGCCGGCGCGCGCAGGTCGACGGCATGGTCGAGGTCGATGGTCACGTTCTCGAACATCACTTCATGGCTGCCCGAAGCGCGCAGGCCCAGGTGGTCCCAGCTCGCGATCACGCGCACGCCGGGCGCATGGCGCGGCACCAGGAACACGCCGGTACGGGGCGAGGCTTCGTCGGTGCGGGCCCACACGGCGAGCCATGCCAGGCCTTCGATGCCGGTGGTGTAGAGCTTGTGGCCGTCGATCTTCCAGCCGTTGCTCTCGCGTCGGGCGACGGTGCCGGGCAGGCCGCCCCTGGCGGGTGAGCCGAGCGCTGGCTCCACGCGCAGCGAGTTGATGAGCGCACCGCGCTCCACCGCGTCGCGCGTCACCCGCTCGCGCAGGTGCGGCGGCCAGCGGCTGTCGTTGCGCGTCAGTGCGTGGTGCTGCAGATAGGTCATGGTGAGGATCAGCGCCGTGGCCGGCTCGCCGCGCGCCACGGCGGCGATCACGCGTCTGGCCGTCGCGAGCGTGGCGCCACCGCCGCCATGCGTGGCCGGCGCCACCAGGCCGATGAGTCCGTGCGCCTGCAGCGCCGCGAAGTTCTCGCGGGGAAAAGCGCCGCTGCGGTCATGGTCGGCCGCGGTGGCGGTGAATTGCGCCGACAGGTGCGCCAGCACCGAATCGTCGACGGTGGCGGGCAGATGTTGTTCTTCAGTCGTGGCCGGCGCGCGGCGCAAGGGGAGTGCACTCATGGTCCCCGCACGGTAACGGGCTGCCGGAGCCTGGAAAACGATGCATCCCGCATATCCAAACTCGTTTTTCTGCGTTCGCTTTCGGCGGCCCTCTCGTTACGGTCTCGTGACTCCCGAAGCAGGAAGAAGAAAGAACTCAACGCATGAAACCGGATTTCTCCCTCGACCGACGCAGCCTGCTGCAAGCCGCCGCGGCATGGGGCGCCGCAGCGACCGCAGGGTGGGCCGGTGCGGCCACGCCATCGCGCGACCTGTCGGGTGTGACGCTGCGCGTGGGCACCTACAAGGGGCTCTGGCGGCCGCTGCTCCAGGCCTCGGGGCAGGCGAACACGCCCTACAAGATCGACTGGCGCGAACTGAACAACGGCGTGCTGCACATCGAGGCCATCAATGGCGACGCGCTCGACCTGGGCTCGGGCAGCGAGATTCCGCCGGTGTTCGCGGCGCGCCAGAAGTCCAGCGTGCGGCTCGTGGCCGTGACGCATGAAGACCTGAACAACCAGGCCACGCTGGCGCGCAAGGATTCGCCGATCCGCAGCATTGCCGACTTCAAGGGCAAGCGCGTGGGCTATGTGCGCGCCACCACCTCGCACTACTACCTGGCCAAGCAGCTGGCCGAGGCAGGGCTTTCGTTCAACGACATCCAGGCCGTGAGCCTGACGCCTTCCGATGGCCTCTCGGCCTTCGCGCGTGGCGATCTCGATGCCTGGGCCATCTATGGCTACAACGGCCAGATCGCGCGCACTCAGTACGGCGCACGAATCATCAAGACGGGTGTTGGCTATCTCTCGGGCAACTTCCCGATCTATGCCAACCCGCGCGCGCTCGACGACGCGCTGCGCCGCGCGGCATTGAGCGACCTGCTGCAGCGCCTGCAGCGTTCCTTCGCGTGGATCAACGGCAACTTCCTGGCCTATGCGCGTGCGCAGGCGGCCGAGACGCGCGTGCCCGTCGGCGACATCGTCGAGCTGTTCAACGGCCGCAGCGGCGACTACAGCCTGGGCCCCGTGAGCGATGCCGTGGTGCGCAGCCACCAGGACGTGGCCGACACCTTCCTGAAGATCGGCGTGCTCGACGGCCCCGCCGACGTGAAGCCCCTGTGGGACCGCAGCTTCGAGAGCGTGCTGTAGACATGTCCACCCCCAGGCTTCGCGCACTTCGTGTCGCTTCTCCAACCCCCTCGCCGGGGGCAACACCTGCAGCCCGGCAAAGCCGGTTCTGCGGTGTTCCCGCAATGAACCCGCATCACACCTTCGCCAATTGACAAAGAGGACATCGCTATGAGCCAGAACGACGTTGAATTCATCGGCATGATCCAGGGCCAGAAGGTCTCGGAGATCCACGCCGCCAAAGGCCCGGCCATCGACCGCGACTACGTGCGTGCCTTCGCGCAGGCGCACGAGAACGCCGGCTTCGACCGCGTGCTGGTGCCACACCATTCGACCGGCCCCGACGCCACGCTCACAGTGGCCTATGCGGCTTCGGTCACCGAGCGCATTCACTTCATGCTCGCGCACCGCCCGGGTTTCGTGTCGCCCACGCTGGCGGCGCGGCAGTTCGCTTCGCTCGACCAGTTCAGCGGCGGCCGGCTCGGCGTGCACTACATCTCGGGCGGCTCCGACGAGGAGCAGCGGCGCGACGGCGATTGGCTCGACCACGACCAGCGCTATGCCCGCACCGACGAATACCTCGACGTGCTGCACAAGGTGTGGGCCGCCGAGAAGCCTTTCGATCACGAAGGCGCGCACTACCGCTTCCAGAACGCGTTTTCCGAAGTGAAGCCGCTGCAGACGCGCAACGGCAAGCCGCATGTGCCGGTGTACTTCGGCGGCGCGTCGGAAGCCGCGATTCCGGTCGCCGGCAAGTACGCCGACGTGTATGCGCTGTGGGGCGAATCGCTCGACCAGGCGCGCGAGCTGACCACGCGGGTGCGCGCCGAGGCGGCCAAGCACGGACGCAGCGTGCGCTTCTCGGTGTCGTTCCGCCCGATCCTGGCCGAGACCGAAGAGGACGCATGGGCGCGCGCCGAGAACATCCTGGCCGAGACGAAACGCCTGCGCGTGGTGCAGGGCTACAACCGCGGCGGGCCGCAGCAGAGCGAAGGCGCGAAGCGCCTGCTGGCCGCTGCCGACAAGGGGCCGCGTGTGGACAAGCGCCTGTGGACCGCGGTGGCGCAGGAGATTGGCGGTCGCTCGAACAGCACCGCGCTGGTCGGCACGCCCGAGCAGGTGGCTGATGCGCTGCTCGACTACTACGACCTTGGCGTGACCACCTTCCTGATTCGTGGCTTCGATCCGCTGGAAGACGCGACGGACTATGGCCATGAGCTGATTCCGCGCACGCGCGAGTTGGTCGCGCAGCGCGCTGCCTCCGTTCGCAAGGCTGCCTGATTCCGTCTTTCTCCCTCCCCCTCTGGGGGAGGGCAGGGGTGGGGGCAAGCGGCATTCAATGCCGCGCAGCCTCGAAGGCCGCGCGTGCCCCCATCCCAACCTTCCCCCAGAGGGGGAAGGAGAAAAACCAAGAAACCGAACACGAGGAATCCCCATGAGCGCCGTTCTTTCCATCGACCGCAACGCCCCCCAGCCGCTGAAGCTCAACCCGAACCCCCAGCAGAAGTACTGGTTCGACCCCACCCCCCCGCGCACCAGCGTGCAGGCCGAACGCCGTCACCGGCAAGAGCGCCTGGCCGGCGCCTTCCGCCTGTTCGCCCGCTTCGGCTTCGCACAAGGCCTGGCCGGCCACATCACCGCGCGCGACCCCGAGCTGACCGACCACTTCTGGGTCAACCCGCTGGGCATCCACTTCTCGCGCATCAAGGTGTCCGACCTGCTGCTCGTCAACGCAAAGGGCGAGACCGTCATCGGCGACAGGCCGCTGAACAAGGCCGCCTTCGCCATCCATGCCGCGATCCACGAGCACAACCCGAAGATCGTTGCCGCCGCCCACACGCATTCGACCTACGGCAAGGCCTGGTCCACCCTGGGCCGCAAGCTCGACACGATCACGCAGGACAGCTGCGTGTTCCATGAGGACGTGGCGCTGTTCGACGATTTCACCGGCATGGTGGGCGACCGCAAGGGCGCGATCCTCAAGAACCACGGCATCCTGACGGCGGGCCCGACGGTGGAGGCCGCCGCGTGGTGGTACATCGCGCTCGACAACGCCTGCCACACGCAACTGCTGGCCGAGGCCGCCGGCAAGCCGCAGCCCATCGACGAGGCCACCGCGCGCCACACACACAGCCAGATCGGCGGCCCGGAGGGGGCCATCCATTCCTTTGACAGCCTGTACGAAGGCCTGGTCGAAGCCGAGCCCGAGCTGCTGCTCTGATCCCCAAAAAAACGTCCGGAGTTGTCGATGAACGCATCCCTTACCCGCCGCAGCGTGCTGCGCGCTGGCGGCGCCGCCGCCGTGGTCGCCTCGGGCGGCCTGATCGCCTCGCAGGCTTTCTCGCAGCAGTCCCGCAAGCTCACCTTTGCATGGAACGCGGCGGCCTTCTGCCTCTCGCCCGTGGTGGTGGCGCAGGAGCGCGGGTACTTCGAGCGCAACGGCCTGCAGGTGGACCTGATCAACTACACCGGCTCGACCGACCAGTTGCTGGAGTCGCTGGCCACGGCCAAGGCCGATGCGGCGGTCGGCATGATCCACCGCTGGCTCAAGCCGCTGGAAGCGGGCTTCGACGTGAAGATCGTCGGCAGCTCGCACGGCGGCTGCGTGCGGCTGGTGGGTGCCAAGAGCGCGGGCGTGACCGACATCGCCAGCCTCAAGGGCAAGATCATCGGCGTGTCGGACATCGCGAGCCCGGGCAAGAATTTCTTCTCGATCCTGCTCGCGAAGAACGGCGTCGACGCCGACCGCGACGTCACCTGGCGCCAGTACCCGGCCGACCTGCTCGACATTGCGGTGAAGAAGGGCGAGATCCACGCCGTTGCCGACGGCGACCCCAATGTCTACCTGATCGAGAAGCGCAACAAGGGCGTGTTCGTCGAAGTCGCGAGCAACCTCTCGGGCGAGTACAAGGACAAAGTCTGCTGCATCGTTGGCGCGCGCGGCGAACTTGTGCGCAAGGACAAGGCGACGGTGGCTTCGCTCGTGCGTTCCATTGCGCAGGCCTCGGACTACGTGGCCGAGAACCCGAACGAATCGGCCAAGCTCTTCGCCAAGTACTCGCCCAACGTGCCGGTTGAAGACCTGCGCGCGCTGCTGGGCACGCTCACGCACAACCACCATCCGCTGGGCAAGAACCTGCGCGACGAGGTGGAGTTCTATGCGCGCGATTTCCGCAGCGTCGGCGTGCTGAAGAAGACGACCGACCCCGCGCGCTTCGCCGAGCACGTGTCTTACGACCCGCTGGCATGAGTACGCCCGACCCCGCGCTGGGCTTCGATTCCCTCCCCTTCCGGGGGAAGGCCAGGGTGGGGGCTGCGGCGCCCGCACGCGCACAGGCCCCCGCTTCGACGCTGCAGCACCGCATCTCTACGGCCTTGCCCGCGTGGCGCAGCGGCTTCGCCGCCGCCGTCGCATGGTTCGCCTTGGGCCTGCTCACGGTCTACTGGCCCAACAAGGCCGTCGGCTTCAGCGACTGGGCCTACACCGACGAGTTCGGCATCGCCGCCATCGTCGTCGGCGCGTTGCTGCTGGCCGTCGCGCTGCTCGGTGCGCGCGCCGGCCGCGTTGCGCGCGTACTGCGGCCCGCCGGGCCGTGGCTCATCGCGCTGCCCGTGCTGTTCGCCATCTGGGAGATCGCGACCGCCAAGCTCGCCTTGCTGCCTACGCCTTTCTTCGCGCCGCCGCAAAGCCTGGTCGAGACCTACATCGACGATTGGCGCCGCCTCGGTGAAAGCCTGCTGCATTCGACCCGGCTGCTCGCCCACGGCTTCGTGCTGGGCGCACTCGCCGGCTTTCTGACGGGCGTGACCATTGGCTGGTCGCGCATCGCGGGTTACTGGGTGCATCCGGTGCTGCGCTTCGTCGGCCCGGTGCCGGCCTCGGCGCTGCTGCCGCTGGCGTTCTTCTTCTTTCCGTCCAGCTATGCGGCGGCCGTGTTCCTGATTGCGCTGGCCACGGGCTTTCCGGTGGCGGTGCTCACGTGGTCGGGCGTGGCGACTGTCAATCGCAACTACTACGACGTGGCACGCACCATGGGCGCGAGCGAGCGTTTCCTGGTGCTGCGCGTGGCGATTCCTGCGGCCTTGCCCCAGGTGTTCGTCGGCCTGTTCATGGGGCTGGGCGCGGCCTTCTCGGTGCTCGTTACCGCAGAGATGATGGGCGTGAAGGCCGGGTTGGGCTTCTACCTGTCGTGGGCGCAGGGCTGGGCCTCGTACTCGAACATGTACGCCGCGCTGATCGTCATGGCCGTGCTGTGCTCGGGCCTGATCACGCTGCTCTTCAAGGTGCGCGACCGCGTGCTGTCGTGGCAGAAGGGAACCGTGAAATGGTAGACGCCGTCACCGCCGCCGAGCCCAGCGTTCGCAAGGCCGGCGCGCACATCGACATTCGCGGTGTGAGCCACTGGTTCGATGTGCCGGCGGGGCCGCTGCAGGTGCTCGATGACATCGACCTGACCGTGAAACCGGGCGAGTTCGTCGCGCTGCTGGGGCCGAGCGGCTGCGGCAAGTCAACGCTGTTGCGGCTGGTGGCCGGCCTCGAACCCGCCACGGCCGGCCGCATCACGCAGGACGACGTGCAGATCACGCGGCCCGACCCATCACGCATCGTCGTCTTCCAGGACCCGACGCTCTACCCCTGGCGCAGCGTGTGGGACAACGTGGCGCTGGGCCTGCAGGCACGCGGCGTGCTCAAGGCGCAGCGTGGGCGTGTCGATGAGGCGCTCAAGCTCGTGGGCCTGACCGATTTCGCGAAAGCCTTTCCGCATCAGCTCTCGGGCGGCATGGCGCAGCGCGTGGCGCTGGCGCGCGCATTGGTCAACGACCCGCAACTGCTGGTGCTCGACGAGCCGCTTGGCAAGCTCGACTCGCTCACGCGCATCGCGATGCAGAGCGAGTTGGTCAACCTGTGGCAGCGTGCGGGCTTCTCTGCGCTGCTGGTCACGCACGACGTGGAAGAAGCGCTGTTCCTTGCCAACCGAGTGATCGTGCTGAGCGACCGGCCGGCGCGCATCGCGGCCGAGATCGTGGTCGACCTGCCGTATCCGCGCCACCGTGGACATGCGCGACTGGCCGAGCTGCGCCACGAAGCATTGAAGCACCTGGGGCTCGACGCCACCTGGTGACATGAACAGCACGCCCGAGGCCGATTGGCTCAACCTGCTGATCGGCCTGCTACAGGGCGCGCAATTGCAGTTGCTGCGCGTGCTCGATGCGCTGGGGCTCGCGACGCGGGTGCACGGACAGCCAGCGTGGCCGTGGGCGCATCGGCTGTCGGGCGAGAACCTGCTGATCGACCTGGGGCAAGCACGCAGCTTGGCGTGGACGCTGGTGTTCGTCGCCGTGGCGGTGCTCGCGCTGCTGCTTGCCGTGTTCTGGCGGCGTCCGCGCCTCTACTTTCTCGCGCTGGTGCCGATGCTGCTGATCGCAGCGCCCTGGCCCGAGGCGCGCGTGGTGCTGGTGCCTGCGACACCCACGAGCTTTCAGCAGTCGCCCACGGGCTTCACTGCCGCATCCATCGCGCAGGGGCGGGCGCTCTATGACCAGCACTGTGTCGCCTGCCACGGCGTGGACGGCAAGGGCGAAGGCCCGCTCGCAGCTTCGCTGGCCGTGTGGCCGCCCAACCTCAGCGGACCGCTGCTGTGGCGGCGTGCTGATGGTGACTTGCTCTGGCGCATTCTTCACGGCACGCGCGAAGCGCAGCAAGGCAAGTTCACGATGCCCGGCTTCGGCGGCAAGCTGGACGAGGCCGACGCTTGGGCCCTGGTCGATTTCATGAAGGCGCAGGGTGCGGGCCAGAGCCTGCGTGCGCTCGGCAACTGGCCGCAGCCCATCGGCCTGCCCGACATGGCGGTGCGATGCGGCGTCAAGCCGCTGCGCCAGCTCGCGAGCTGGCGAGGGCAGCGGCTGCGCATCGTGGCCGGCAACGTTGCGCCGTCAGAAGATCCGAGGCTGGTGACCGTGGTGCTGAGGCCGCCGTCGTCGCACGCGTCGACCTCCGCCGACTGCGTGGCCGAGTCGCCCGCCGCATGGGAGGCGCTGGCGCTGATCGCCGGCACCGACCAGCTCGACGGCACCCAGCTCATCGCCGACCGCGACGGCTGGCTGCGCGCGCGTGGCGAGCCCGGCAAGGCGGGTTGGTCCGACGACGACTTGCTGTGCCGCAGCGAGCGCCTGCCTGTGCCCTCAAAGACCGCGACAGGCACCGGCGACGGACTGGGCGCGCTGATCGCCCGCATGGACGCGGAGCCCGTGCGCTTCGTCAAGGGCGGTTTCATCCACTGAATTTCCTTTTCCATTGATCGACACCGTAGAACCCATGAACAAACACCTCGACAGATCGCGTAGGCAGCTCATCACCCACGGTCTTGCCGCTGCCACCGCCGTAGCGTTGCCCGCGTTTTCCTTGCAGGCACGCGCGCAGGGGCGGCCCGTGCTCAAGGCCGGCGACCAGAAGGGCGGCCTGCGTGCGCTGCTCGAAGCGGCCGGCGGCCTTGAAGGCCTGGGCTACGACATCCAGTGGTCCGAGTTCCCGGCTGCCGCGCCGCTGGCCGAGGCGCTGAACGCAGCAGCGGTCGATTCCGGCCCCATCGGCGACGCGCCGCTGATCTTCGCGCTCGCAGCCGGCACGCGGGTCAAGGCGATCGGCGCGAACCGGTCCGACTCGTACGGCACCGCCGTGCTGGTGCGGCCCGATTCACCGCTGAAGAATGCGGCCGACCTCAAGGGCAAGAGCGTGGCAACCAACCGCGGCTCCATTGGCCACTACGTCACGCTCAAGGCCATCACGGCGGCCGGGCTCAAGCCCGAGGAGGTGAACATCCGTTTCCTTGCGCCGGCCGATGCCAAGCTCGCGCTGACGCAGGGCTCGGTCGATGCATGGGCTACCTGGGAGCCCTACACCGCACTGGCCGAAGTCAGCCACCATGCACGCGTGCTGGTCAGCGGGCGCGGGCTGCTGCCGGGGCTGAGCTACCTCGCGGCGACCGATGCGGCCATTGCCGCCAAGCGGCCAGTGCTGCAGGATTTTCTGCAGCGCGTGGTGAAGGCACAGCTCTGGTCGTACCGCAACGTCGATGCCTACTCGGCTGCGCTCGCACGCATCATCGGTATCCCGCCCGAGGCCGCCAAGCTGCAGTTCGAGCGCCGTCAGCAGAAGTGGGTGGCCATCGACGCGCAGGTCATCGCCGACCAGCAGGGCACGGCGGACTTCTACCGGCAGGTCGGACTCATCAAGCAGCCGCTCGACGTGAAGGGCACCTTCGACACCGGCTTCGGCGTGGCGGGTTGATCAGGCACGTTCGGCCGCGCGCGCCAACTGCGACAGCCGCTTGACCAGCGGCTCAAAGAGTTCGGCCGGCGTGTTGCCATAGCCCAGCACCAGCCCGTTGTCCGAAGGCGTCGGCTGCATCGCGAAGCCTGACAGCGCCGACGGCGCGATGCGATGGCGCAAGGCATCGGCTGCGATCCGGCGGTCGTCGAAGCGCTCGGGCAGCCGCACGGTCAGGTGCAAGCCGCAGTGGCCGCCGTCGATCTCGTGCGGCACCTTGAAGTGCTTGCCCAGCGCCAGTCGCAGGGCCTGCTGCCGGTCGCGGTACAGCCGCCGCATGCGGCCCAGGTGCCGGCTGAACTGGCCGCTCTCGATGAAGTCGGCCATGGCCAGTTGCTCGTGCCGGTGGCCGCCGCGCAGCATTTCTTCCAGCGGCGACTGCACGGCGGCCACGAGCTGTTCGGGCAGCACCAGGAAGCCCAGGCGCAGCGACGGGAACATCGTCTTGCTGAAGGTGCCGACGTAGAGCACCGGTGCCTGCGCCACCAGCCCCTGCATTGCGCCGATGGGCTCGCCGTTGTGGCGGAACTCGCTGTCGTAGTCGTCCTCGATGATCCAGGCACCGTGATGGCGCGCCTGCGCGATCAGCGCCAGCCGGCGCGCGATGCTCAGCACCGTGCCGGCCGGGTACTGGTGCGAGGGCGTGGTGTAGATCAGCCGGGGCGGGTGCTTCTGCCAGTCGCGCTCGCTCACGCACAGGCCTTCGGCATCGAGCCGCAGCGGCACGATGCGCAGGTCGCCCGCATGCATGGCCGCCTTCACGCCGCGATAGCCAGGGTCTTCGACCCAGCCGATCTCGCCGGGGTTCGACAGCAGCCGCACGCACAGGGTGATGGCTTCCTGCGCACCTTCGGCAATGACGACCTGGTGTGGCTCGCAGCGCACGCCGCGCGCAATGGCCAGGTGCCGCGCGATGGCGGCGCGCAACTGCGGCTCGCCCAGCGGATCGCCATAGCCGAGCGTGGCGGGGCTGGCGTTGCGCATCGCGCGGTCGAGCGAGCGCCGCCACGCGGCCATGGGAAAGTGCGACAGCGCGGGCACGCCGGGCCGCAAGGCCGCATCCATCGCGGCACGCGGTGCGCTGGGCCGGATATGAAGCAGGCGCTGCGCGGTGGACGGCATGGCGTCTGGCTTGCCGGTGCGTGCGGGGCGTGCGAGAAGTACGGGCGACGACAGTTCGGTCACGCGCGTGCCCTGCCGGTCGGGCTGTACATAGCCTTCGGCGGCCAGGTGTTCGTAGGTCGCGGTGACGGTGTTGCGCGAGATCGAGAGCGCCTCGGCCAGCGCACGCGAGCCCGGCAACCGGCTGCCCGGCGCCAGGCTGCCGTCGAGGATGGCGCGCTTGAGGCGGTCGTGCAACTGGCGCTGCATCGAGCCCGCGTCGCGGTCTTTCACAAGGGCGGCTTCGAGCAGCGTGGTGGTAACGGGGTCCGGCGAATCGGTCATGAAAGGGCAGATGCGCGTGGCACCATGAAAAGCATTGATCGTGGTGCTTCCGGTGGCGCCACGTTCCGCGTACTTTATAGGTCTCCGGCGATGCCGTTCCCTTTGTTCCGAAAGTCCCTTCCATGCCAGTCCGCCACAACGAACACGGTCAATCCCTCGGCCCCCTCATGCCCGAATGGAGCGCCTGCCCGCAGCCACCGCGCGAGCCCATCGAAGGCCGCTATTGCAAGCTCGAACCAGTGAACGCCGCGAAGCACGCCGACGACCTGTACGCCGCCTACGCGCAAGCCCCCGACGGGCGCGATTGGACTTACCTGGGCGTCGAGCGGCCCGCCGACCTGAACGCCACGCGCGCCCACATCGAGCGCCTTTCGCAGAGCACGGACCCGTTGCACTTCGCCGTCATCGACAGGCAGAGCGGCCGTGCGGTCGGCACGTTGTCGTTGATGCGCATCGATGCAGCGAACGGTGTGATCGAAGTCGGCCACGTCAATTTCTCGCCGCTGCTCAAGCACACCCCGATGTCCACCGAAGCGCAGTACCTGCTGATGAAGCTGGCTTTCGACACCCTGGGCTACCGGCGCTACGAATGGAAGTGCGACAGCTTCAACGAACCATCGAAGCGCGCGGCCGCCCGTCTGGGCTTTCAGGCCGAGGGCGTGTTCCGGCAGTACAGCATCTACAAGGGCCGCAGCCGCGACGCGGCGTGGTTCTCGATCATCGACAGCGAATGGCCGGCGTTGCGCACGGCGTTCGAGCGGTGGTTGTCGCCCGCGAACTTCGATGCGCAGGGGCAGCAGCGCATGGCTCTCGACAGGTTCCGGCTGCCTTCTGTTGCCACTGAATGAGATGACGGTTTACGGTTTGGGCGCTGCTGCTGTTCAGGGCGACACTCCCGCCGACACGGTGCTCTTTTTCGCGAATGTCCCCCGCTTCGCTCCTCCTTTATTTAGCTAAAAAGAGCCCCGTATCGGCGCGAGCGCTGGACAGAGCGGTCATTGATCGCAGGATCACCAGCAGCGTGCCCATGTGCGAATGACACCGGGTGCTCCCCGCAGCGAAATAAAGGAGGAGCGAAGCGGGGGACATTCGCGGAGGGGAGCACCCGGTGTCATACGCACTCGCCCTGAACTACAGCGCCTGAACACCAGCGCTCTGAACTGAACTGCTCAGCCCCCGGGCTTTTGCGCCTGCTCGCACTTCACCTGGATCAGCTCGCGCTCGTCCAGCGTCGCGCCGATACGCACCGCGCTCAGGCAACCGCCCCAGACGCATCCGGTGTCCGTCGACAGCAGGTCGGGCCGCGAGAGCCAGCCCAGCGTCGACCAATGGCCGAAAGCGACGGTGGCCTTGGCGGTCTTGCGGCCGGGCACGTCGAACCAGGGCATGAAGCCCTCAGGTGCAGTGGCCGCACTGTCCTTGGCCTCGAACTCCATCACGCCATCGGCCGTGCAAAAGCGCAGGCGCGTCAGGGCGTTCACGATGGCGCGCAGCCGCGCGTTGCCCGTCAGCGTGTCGCGCCATTCATCAGGCTCGTTGCCGTACATGGTGAGCAGGAAATCGCCCAATGCCGGCCCGCGCAGCACCGATTCGACCTCGGCCGCCAGCACCAGCGTGTCGCCCACCGTCCACTGCGGCAACACCCCCGCATGAACCATCAGCAGGTCGCCCGCCTTCTCGCCCTGGCCGATCTGCATGTGCAGCGCCATGTGCTGCTGACGCACCCAGTCGAGCATCGCCTCGCTGTCGGGCGCGGCCAGCAGATCGGCCAGCGTGTCTTTGCGGCCGGCCTTGCGCGCCCCGTGCGCCACGCCCAGCAGGTGCAGGTCGTGATTGCCCAGCAGGCTCAGCGCCGAGCCTCCGTAACCCTGCACGCGCCGCAGCACGGCGGCCGAATCGGGGCCCCGGTTCACGAGGTCGCCGAGCAGCACGATGGTGTCGCGGCTGGGCGAGAACGCGATCTCGTTGAGCAGCCGTTGGAGGGCAGGGTCGCAGCCCTGGACGTCGCCGATCAAGTAAAGTGACATTCCTTCATTCTCTCCCCCCGTTCATGGATGTTTTCCTGCTGGCCTTGCTGACCACGCTCAATGCGGCGTTCGCAATGTCCGAAATGGCCCTTTCCACCAGCCGGCGCGCACGCCTCGCGGCCCTGGCCGAAACGGGAGACACCGGCGCCGAAGCCGCGCTCAAGTTGATGGAATCGCCCACGCAATTCCTCTCGACGGTGCAGATCGGCATCACCTCCATCGGCATGCTCAGCGGCATCGTCGGCGAGGCCGCCTTCGCTGCGCCGCTCGCGGTGTGGATGGAAAGCGTCGGCATGGGCGCGGGCACCGCGAGCATTGCCTCCACCGCGGTGGTGGTGACCTGCATCACTTTCTTCACGATCATCTTCGGCGAGCTGGTGCCCAAGCGCATCGGCCAGCTCTACCCCGAGCCGGTGGCCCGCTTCGTGTCGCGCCCGATGCGCGGGCTGGCCAAGGCGGCCAAGCCCTTCGTGTGGCTGCTGGCGGGTGCCACGGCCACCATGCTGCGGCTGCTGCGCATCGACGCCAACGCGGCCCGTTCGGTGACCGAGGAAGAAATCTCGGCCAGCCTCGAAGAAGGCGTGGACGCCGGCGTCATCGAACACCATGAGCACCAGATGGTGCGCAATGTGTTTCACCTGGATGACAGGCGCCTGTCGTCGCTGATGGTCCCGCGGGCCGACATCGAATGGCTCGACGCGTCCAACTCCGTGTCGCAGGCGCTGCAGAAGGTGGCGGATGCGGCGGCGCTCAACCTCGTGCATTCCTGGTACCCCGTATGCCGCAATTCGCTGGATGACGTGGTCGGCGTGATCAGCGTGGCGCACCTGTTGCGCCTGGGCGCTGCATACCCTGGCGTGCTGGGCCAGGAAGCCACGCCCGCCGTGTTCGTGCCCGAGACGCTCACCGGCATGGAGCTGCTGGAGCAGTTCCGCGCGCGCGCCGGCCGCCTGGTCTTCGTGGTCGACGAATACGGCGTGGTGCAGGGCCTCATGACCCCGCGCGACCTGCTCGAAGCCATCACCGGCGAACTGCAGCCCGGCATGCAGACTGACGCCTGGGCGCGCCAGCGACCCGACGGCGTGTGGGAGCTGGATGGCCTGATGCCGGTGTCCGAGCTGCGCGCGCGGCTCGGCATCCGCGAGCTGCCCGACGAAGAGCGCGGGCGCTACAACACGGTGGCGGGCCTGCTGATGTCGGTGTCCGGCCATCTGCCCGAGGTGGGCGAGCACATCGACTGCGCGGGTTGGTGCTTCGAGATCGTCACGCTCGAAGGCCGTCGCATCGACCGCGTGCTGGCGTCGCCTGACCCCGCCGCGCGCGAAGAAGACTGAGGCCGGGCATGCTGTCGCTGCTCGCCCTGAGCTGCCCTCAATGTTCCGCACCGCTGCCGCGCGCCGCGCGCTGGCGCACCGTCAACTGCAGCTACTGCGGCGCCACGATCACGCGCGGCGAGGAGACGGTCGAGCGCGAGAGCTTTCGTGCCGCGCTGCGCCGGGCCAATGCCGACGTGGCCGGCGGTCGCATCCTGACGTGGCGTGAGTCGCGCTACCGCGTGCTGGCACCGCTGGCCACCGGCGAGCACAGCGAAGTGCTGCTCGCCGAACGGTTGGGCGCGCTGCCCGAGCGCGTCACGTTCAAGCTGGCGCGCGACTCGGCCGCCAACGGCGTGCTCGCGCGCGAAGGCGTCGTGCTGCAGGCTTTGCAGGCGCTGTCGGTGGCGGGTGCTGCCTACTTCACACGCCGGCTGCCGCAGCCGCTGGGCGTGGGTGTGGCCGAAGGCCTGGGCGATGGCGCACGGCAGGCGCTGGTGCTGCGCCACCCGACCGGCTTCTGGGGCAGCCTGCAGGATGTGCTGCAGGCCAACCCGCAGGGCATCGATGCGCGCCATGCCGTCTGGATCTGGCGCCG
Source organism: Variovorax sp. PAMC26660 (assembly GCF_014302995.1). NCBI lineage: Bacteria > Pseudomonadati > Pseudomonadota > Betaproteobacteria > Burkholderiales > Comamonadaceae > Variovorax > Variovorax sp. PAMC26660. The sequence goes on along the minus strand of NZ_CP060295.1, from coordinate 558,392 downwards.
CATGCTCGAAGTGCTGGCCTTCGTGCATGGCGCCGGCTGGACGCACCGCGACCTGTCGCCCGCGCATGCGCTCGTGCATCCGCGCGATCACGGCGTGCTGATCATCGGCTGGTCGCGCGCGCAACAGGCCTCCGCATCCGCACATGCTGCGGCCGTGGCACGCGACCTGATGCAAACCGCCTGGACCGTGCGCGCGCTGCTGCACGGCGGCGCGGCCGGCGAGCCGGGGCTGGGCGCGCACACGCCCGCACCGCTTGCCACCTTGCTGCGCCAGTGCAGTGAAGACGCCGCCACCTGCGCACGCCTTGGCGCGCAGGGCATCGAGCAATCGCTCTCCACCGCGTCGCGCGAAGCCTTCGGCGCGCCGCAGTTCGTTCATTTCGATCCCGCGCCGCGCGTCGGCGCCTGAAGAATCAATCCTCAAGGAGCACCCCCATGGGCTACGGAAACTACTCGCACGCCGCTCACACGGCGCTGATTGCCGACCGCGCCGCCAAGCCCGGTGCCGAGGTCTTCACGCAGCGTGCCACGCACGCGCTGATGAACCCCAAGGGTTTGAAGGTGCGCGAGTCGCGCGACAACGCCGACCACCCCAACTCGCTGGGCATCGTGTTCGCACTCGACGTCACCGGCTCGATGGGCGACATCCCGCAGACTCTGGCGCGCCGCGAGCTGCCCACCTTCATGAAGCTGCTGACCGACTGCGGCGTGGCAGACCCGCAACTGATGTTCATGGCCATCGGCGATGCGACCTCCGACCACGCGCCGCTGCAGGTCGGCCAGTTCGAGTCGACCGCCAGCCTCATGGACCAGTGGCTCACCTGGAGCTACCTCGAAGGCGGTGGCGGCGGCTCCGGCGAAGAAAGCTACGAGCTGGCCTTCTACGTGATGGCGCAGCACACCGACATGGACTGCTGGGTCAAGCGCAAGAAGCGCGGCTACCTGTTCGTGACCGGCGACGAGCTGCCGTACCCGGCCGTCTCACGGCACCAGATCGAAGGCCTGATCGGCGAAAAGCTCGATGAAGACATTCCCATCGAGGAAGTCATCGCCGCCGCGGCCGAAACGACCAACCTGTTCTTCCTGATCCCCGACGCGCAACGCCGCCGCCGCTGCGAACCGCGCTGGCGCGAGCTGCTGGGCGATCACGTCATCTGCATGGATTCGCCCGACGACGCCTGCGCGGTGGCCGCCGGCATCGTCGCATTGACCGAGAAGGCAGTGCCCAACCTCGACGGCCTGGCCAAGGTGATGAGCGCTACCGGCATGGCCAAGGAGCGCGTGGGCGGTGTGCTGCATGCGCTCGACGGCTATGCCGCGCTGCTCGACCCCACGGCACCGCGCCGCGCGCCGCCGGCCGTGGCCACCGCTGCGGCATCGGGCACGCGCTCTTCGTGGTGGAAGCGGCTGTTCGGTTGATCGACGCCGTGTGACGACGCGCTACGTCTCGCTGCTCGGCCTCGGCTTCGGGGATTGCGGCAAGGGCCTGTACACCGACTATCTGTGTGCCGCATGGCAGGCCCACACGGTGGTGCGCTTCAACGGTGGCGCGCAGGCCGGACACAACGTGGTGCTGGCCGATGGCCGCCACCACACTTTTTCCCAATTCGGCGCCGGCAGTTTTCATGCGGGCGTGGCGACGGTGCTCGCGAGCCCGGTGGTGGTGCATCCGACCGCGTTGCGCATCGAGGAAGAAGCGCTGCGGCGCGTGGGCGTGCACGACGCCTTTTCGCGGTTGCTGGTCGATGCGCGCTGCCGGGTGACGACGCCCTTTCATCAGGCGGCGGGCCGTCTGCGCGAATGGGCGCGAGGGGCGCGGGCGCATGGCAGTTGCGGTGTGGGCGTGGGTGAGACGGTGCGACAGGCATTCGCTGCCCCTGGTGACACGCTGCACTACGGTGACCTGAAGAATCCTGTGCGCGCGCTCGACAAGCTGGAGGCTTCGCGCGTCTCGCTGCACCGCGAGTTCGCCGGCATCGATGCGTTGCCATCGCACGCCGATGCGGCGCAGGAGCTGGCCATGCTCGACGACGATTCGCTCGCCGCACGCTGGCTCGACGCCGTGGCCCCATGCCTGCGACAGTCGCCACCCGCCAGCGCAGACGCGATCGGGCAACGGCTCGCACGCTCCGGCACCGTGGTGTTCGAGGGCGCACAGGGCGTGCTGCTCGATGAGTGGCGCGGCTTTCATCCGCACACCACCTGGAGCACCATTTCCACCGCAGCCGTGGAAGCCGTGCTGCACGACGCGGGCATCACATCACCCGTGCAGCATCTCGGCGTGCTGCGCAGCTACCTCACGCGCCACGGCTCGGGCCCGCTGCCCACGCACGACCATGCGCTCGATGCGCGACTGGCCGAGCCGCACAACGCCGACGAAGGCTGGCAGGGCGTGTTCCGGCGCGGCCATCCCGACGCGGTGCTGCTGCGCCATGCGCTCGATGCCGTCGGGCCGCTCGACGGATTGGTGGCGAGCCATCTCGATGCGATCGACGGCGCGGGCTTGCGCTGGTGCAGCAGCCATCGTTCGCCGGACGGTTCGATCCTCACCTCGTTGCCGTGCAGCGATGTCGCGCACGACCTCGATCATCAACACGCGTTGACGCGGCTGCTGCAAAGCGCCCAGCCTATTTACGAACCCGGCGCCATCGCCAGCCCGCAAGAGTGGGTCGAACGCGTCGAAGCCCTGAGCGGGCGGCCCGTGCGCTACGGCGCGTTCGGACCGACACGCGACACGGTGCGCGTCGTTCGCCCCATCCAGAGTTTTTGAAAGACCTTGTGCCTGCGACCTACAACCTTCCCCTGATCCTCGCGGCATGCCTCAGCGCCGTGGCTGCGCTGCTGCATGTCTGCATCGTCTTCGGCGGCCCCGCCTGGTATCGCTTCTTCGGCGCCGGAGAGCGGATGGCCTCGGGCGCGGCGGCCGGCCATTGGTATCCGCCCATCGTCACCTTGCTGATTGCCTGCGTGCTGGGCATCTGGGCCGCGTATGCGCTGTCGGGCGCCGGCGTGCTGCGGCCACTGCCGTTGCTGGCCTTCGTGCTGCCGGCAATCACGGCTGTCTATCTGGTGCGCGGGCTCGCCGCGCTGGCCTTGTTCGTCTTCGACCGTCGCCGTCTTACCGCCTTCTGGGTCTGGAGTTCGACCATCTGCTTTGGTTTTGGCATCGTCCATCTGCTGGGATTGGTGCAGGTCTGGGACAGGCTCTGAATGCGCGCACCTTCCAAAACCTCGCTCTTCGCCGCCGCCAAAATCTGGGACGTCGCCTCGGTGGCGGCTGCGTTGTCTCAGTCGCCTGAACTGGTCACGGCCACCGACCCGCAGGGCCGCACCGCGTTGCATCAGGCTTGCACCATCAAGCCCGGCAGCAGTCCGCCGCTCATGGAGCCCAACGGCCTGAAGACCGTGGCAGCGCTGCTCAAGGCCGGCGCCGACCTCGAAGGCGAGGTCCCCATGGACGAGGACGAAGGCGACTTCCGCGCGACGCCGCTCTGGTACGCCGTCGCGCGCGGCGAAAACATGCCGCTGGTCGCGGCGCTGCTCAAGCGCGGCGCCAACGCCAGCTATTCGCTGTGGGCGGCCGTCTGGCGCGACGACGAAAAGATGTGCGGCGCGCTGCTCAACGCTCGACCGCAACTGAACCTGCGCGCCCATGGCGAAACGCCCATCTTCTACGCAGCAAGGCTCCAGCGCCTCAAGACACTGAGCCAGTTGATCGATGCGGGTGCCGATCCCTCCATCGCGGATTTCAGCGACCGTGATGCGTTGGACATCGCGCGAGCCCGGCGTCTGCCGAAGGAATTCATCGAACGCCTCGAAGCCTTGAAGCAACGCAAGCGCATTCCACGGTCATGAAGAGCGGTGGCTCATGGCCCTCCACAGCCGGGCCCATCGCGGCACGCCACTGAAATTCGCGCTGCAGGTCGAGGCGGCATTGATCGACGAGGTCGTGCCACGCGCGCGTGCCATTCCATCCACTGCATCCACATCTGCGCAAACTGCGGCGCCCGCGTCTGAAGGGCAGCGTCTGCAGCAGCCCCAGATGGCCCGGGCCGGCAGAGGAATCGTCCCGGTCGGATCGACGTCTTTGACATGCACCGAATGAATATTCGATAGTGCCCTCATCTTATTGATTTATGAGGCACGCACTCCGAAGATCGGTGCTCACTCGTTCAGGTTCGCCACCGCCGTGCGGTCCGCGTCCCAATCAAAAACCGTTCATGACCATCTCTTTCGCAACAACCCCTCTCGCTGCCGCCGCAGCTTCCGCCAGCGCCGAGCGCCTCACCGTTCGTCAGGCCGTGCTCGATCTGCTGCGTGCTTTCGGCATGACAACCCTGTTCGGCAATCCGGGCTCGACCGAGCTGGGTCTGTTCCGCGATTTTCCGGCCGACTTCGACTATGTGCTGGGCTTGCAGGAGTCGGTGGTGGTGGGCATGGCCGACGGTTATGCGCAGGCCACGCACAAGGCCAGCTTCGTGAACCTGCACTCGGCGGCGGGCGTGGGCCATGCGATGGGCAACATCTTCACCGCGCACAAGAACCAGACGCCGATGGTGATCACCGCGGGCCAGCAGGCGCGCTCCATCCTGCCGTTCGATCCGTTCCTGTTTTCCGCGCAGGCCACCGAACTGCCCAAGCCCTACGTGAAGTGGAGCGTGGAGCCGGCCCGCGCCGAAGACGTGCCGCTGGCCCTGGCGCGCGCCTACTACATCGCCATGCAGGAGCCGCGCGGCCCGGTCCTGGTGTCGATCCCGGCCGACGACTGGGACCGCCTGACCGAGCCCGTGCTGCCGCGCGTGGTGAGCACCGAATTCCGCCCCGAGCCGGTGGTGCTGGGGCAGATCGGCGATGCGCTGGACGCAAGCCGCCGCCCGGCCTTCGTGGTCGGCACGGGGGTGGACCGCAGCCAGGCGTGGGACGACATGGTGGCGCTGGCCGAGCGGCACAACGCCAGCGTCTGGGTGGCGCCGATGTCGGGGCGCTGCGGCTTCCCCGAAGACCACCCGCTCTTCTCCGGCTTCCTGCCCGCGGCGCGCGAACAGATCGTGCAACTGCTCGGCGGCCACGACTACATCTTTGCGGTGGGGGCGCCAGCCTTCATCTACCACGTGGAGGGCCATGGCCCGCACGTGCCAGCCGGTGCCGCGCTGGGCCAACTGATCGACGACCCGACCATCGCCGCCTGGACGCCGGTAGGCACCACCGCCGTGGGCAATGTGCGCCTGGGCTTGCAAGACCTGCTGGACCGGCCCGTGGCTGCGCAAGTGGCCGGCCGGGCTTCGCCTGCACCGCGTGCGGCACGGCCCGTGGCGACGGCACCCGAGGGTGAAGAGTTGATGTCGGTTGCCTATGTGCTGCAGACCCTGGCCGAATTGCGCGACCGCGCCAGCATCGTGGTCGAGGAGGCACCCACAGCGCGCTCGGTGATGCACCGCTACCTGCCGATGCTGCAAAGCGGCGGCTTCTACACCATGAGCAGCGGCGGGCTGGGCCACAGCATGCCGGCGGCGGTGGGCGTGGCGCTGGCGCAGGCCAAGGCGCGCAGCGGGCGCAAGGTGATCGGCTTGATAGGCGACGGCTCCAGCATGTATTCGATCCAGGCGCTGTGGAGCGCTGCGCAACTGAACCTGCCCATCACCTTCGTGGTCCTGAAGAACCGCCGCTACGCCGCGCTGCAGGACTTCGCGCCGGTGTTCGGCTTCGCGCCCGGCGAGACCCTGCAGGGCACCGATCTTCCTGGGCTGGACTTCACGGCGCTGGCGCGCGGCCAGGGCTGCGAGGCGGTCTCGGTGCGCGATGCCGGCGCGCTCGCCGGCGTGCTGCGTGCGGCGCTGGCGGCTGCGCGGCCCATGCTGGTCGAGGTGGAGGTGGCTTGAGGGCCAGCCGTCTTTCTGATCGAAGCGCGACCCGATGAAGAATCTTTCCCCAACCCCGGGCCGCATCGGCATCCTTGGTGCAGGTGCCATGGGCACGCTGTTCGGTGCACGACTGGCCAGTGCGGGCGTGCCCGTGTCACTGGTCGATGTGAACGACAACTTGCTCGAGACACTGCGGCGCGAAGGCGCACGCTGCACAACCGACGAAGGCCTGCTGCAGACCCCCGTCGAGGCCTTGCGTGCCGACCAGTTGCAAACCGGCCCTGAGCGTTGGCTGGTGTTCACCAAGTCGGCGCACACTGCTGCGGCCCTGCAGAGCATCGCTCACCTGATCGGGCCCACCACGCACTTCCTGAGCCTGCAGAACGGCATCGGCCATGCCGAGGTGCTGCAGCGCTTTGCGCCCGCCAGCCGCGTCGCGGTCGGCGTGACCACCTGGCCCGCGCGGCTGCTCGGGCCGGGCGAGGTGAGTTCGCTGGGGCAGGGCGGCATTCGCTTCATGGCTTGCGATGGCTGCGTCAACCCGGTCTTCGAGCAACTCGTGCAAGACCTGAACGCGGCGGGGCTGAACAGCAGGATCGACCCCGACGTGCAAGCGGCCATCTGGGAGAAGCTGGCCTTCAATGCCGCGTTCAACGGCATCTGCGCCCTCAGCGGGCAGACCGTGGGCGGCCTGGCCAATTCAGTGGGCGAGCCCTTGCTGGAGGCTGCGCTCGAAGAGGCGCTGGCCGTGGCCCATGCGAATGGCGTGAACGCCAGTGGCGAGCGGGTGCGTGCCGCAGTGCGCGATGCGCTCGACCACCATCAGGGCCATCAGCCCTCGATGCTGCAAGACCTGCTGGCCGGCCGCGCCACAGAGGTCGAGGCCATCCACGGCGCGGTGCTTCGGGCGGCCGAAAACCATGGCCTGCCCACGCCGGTGATTCGCACCCTGTACCAACTCATTCACCTGCGCGAGCGCGCCGCACACCAGCCAGCCTGATTTCCGTTTTTTCATGGCCAGAAGACTTCAAGGGGACAAGAAACATGCGCAGACAACTGCTGACCTTGCTCAGCGGGGTGAACTCAGCCGTCGCAAGCGCACGGTCAGTTCCTTGACCAACTGAAGCTCTCCGTGTCGCTGCGCGACTTCGAGCGCCTTCGCAAATGCCGCCTCGGCCTTGGCGTTGTCGCCAAGGGCCAGGGCGATCAGACCGTGCAGGCGGCCGGCAACGGTGAACTCCGGATCGAAGGCGAGTGCCTTCTCGACATGCATCAGCGCGGTCTGCTCTTCCTCACGCCGGTGGTAGGCCAGCGCGAGGCTCATGCGCAGCAGCGCACCGTCGCGGCCCGCAGCCAGCATGCGTTCGAGCGCCTCGGGCGAAGGGCCGGGTACTGAAGAAGAATTCGTGGGTGTGTTCATGGCGTGCGGGCTTCGTGTTTATTATCAAAGAATAATCTTTGATATTCAATGCGACAGGCTTCCCGATGAATCTCCCTGCCTCCGTCTGGTTGTTCCAGTCCCTTCACGCGCTCGGCATGGCGCTGTGGCTTTCCATTGCGGTGATCAACAACTGGCGCGGCTTCGCGGGATCGGCCAGGGCGGTGGGCGGCACGATGTCGATGGCGCCATTGCTGGCCGAGCCCGCGGTCGACACGCCTTTGTGGTCGCGCCGGGTCCGCTCGCCGGCGTTGCACCGCGCGGCGCTGATGGTGGTGCTGGCCCTGCAGGCCGTGGGCGCCGTCGCCTTCTGGGCCGGCAGCTATGCGTTGTTCATCGGCGATGGGTTGCCGGCCGCGCGCCCGTGGCTCAACCTGGGCCTCAGCGCCTTCGCTGCCTTCCTGTTCGCCATGCACCTGGGCGGCCTGTGGTTCGGCTACTGGATTCGGCAGGAGAGCCTGCAGCACACGCACCTCGCGCTGCTGCTGTGGGTGATGGCGGCGTTCTTCCTGTTCAACCATGCCTGGGCCTGAGCACCCGGCCCCTGCGTCCGGCGGGCGCGATTCCTCCCGTCCTACAGGCATCAGACCTTTCGAGCTCGAGCATCGCGGCATGAGCAAACTGATCCTTGCGTGCCTGGGCGTGGCCACGTGCTGCTTCGCCGCCACAGCGACCGCCGAACCCGTGAAGGTGCCCGTCGACAGCGACGACAAGGGCACCGTCTACGTGGCGCCCAACGTCACCTCCACCGAAGACTCGGCCTACACCAAGGGCGCGACGGTGGGTGTGCAGCGGCCCGACGGCAGCGGCGGGTACGTGGGCACCGATACGTCCACGCCACGCCCCACCTATTCGCTGGGCGCGAGCACCGGCGGCAACGTGTCGCTCACGGGCGGCGTGTCGTCGGACGGCAAGACCAACAACGGCGTGAAGGCCGGCGTGACCATCAAGTACTGACGACAGCCTGCGCGGCAACGCCTGCGCGCTCGTTCTCTCGTTTACTTGTTTTCGGGGATGGCCCCGCTGAAAACAAAAAGACACACTCCGCCGCGTTTGTGTTTGTTTGCTTTCAGAGGTGAGGATGTCCCAATCAACTGAGGTCGGTGCCAACAACGGTGTCATGCGTGAACCCCACCGGGCCAAGCATGGGTTGCCGCGTCTGCGCGTATTTCGCTGGCTGCCGGCGATGGCCTTGCTGGCGATGGGATGCGCTCACGCGGCCGGTTACGTGGCGGGTGGCACGGGCAATGGCGGCGCCGGGCAGTCCGGCGGAACCGGAGGCGCCGGCGGCGCCGGCGCCACGGTTTCTGGAGATGGCGCCACCTCGATCGGTGCGGGCGGCGACGGTGGCGTGGGTGCCTCCGGCGGAACGGGCGGCACCGGCGGCGTGGGCGCCAGCGCCACCGCGAACGGTGCGACGGCCATCGGCGGCGGTGGCACCGGCGCGCTAGGCGAAGCAGGGGGAACGGGCGGCGTGGGAGGAAGCGGCGCCCAGGCCTCGGCGAATGGCGCGATCGCACTCGGCGCTGGCGGCGCGGGCGTCGCCGGCTGTTGCGGCAACCCCGCGCCGGTGGGCGGCAGCGGCGCGCAGGCTTCGGGCAATTCCGCGGTCGCCATCGGCAGCGCCTCGGGCAGCAGCCAGGGTGCCGTGGCCTCGGGCGACGGCAGCACCGCCATCGGCGGGGCGAACGGCGGACGTTCGGGCGCGGCCGCGTTGGCCACGGGCGGCGTGGCGATCGGATCGGGCAGCCAGGTCGCGATCGGCGCGACCGGCAGCGTGGCCATCGGCGCCAACTCCGTCGCCACCGCGGCCAACACGGTGTCTTTCGGGAGCGCGGGCCAGACGCGCGCGCTGGTCAACGTCAGCGCCGGCGCGGTGACCGCCACCAGCACCGATGCCGTCAACGGCAGCCAGTTGTTCACCGTACAGGGCACCGCCAATTCGGCGCTCGGCCTGGCGCAGAACTCGGCGCAGTACGGCGCGGGCGGCACCACGCTGCAGCTCAATGCCAACGGTGGCGCCGGCACCACCATCAACAACGTCAGCGCCGGCCAGGCCACCACCGATGCGGCCAATGTCGGCCAGGTGCAGCAGGCCCAGCAGACGGCCATCACCACGGCCAACAACTTCACGATCCAGCAAGTCAACGCCCTGCAGGGGCTGATGAACCAGGCCCTGACCAGCGGCGTGTGCGCGGTGAACGCGAATGGCTCGGTGGCCTGCGGCCCCGGGGCCAGTTCCAGCGGCGCGGGCAGCACGGCAATGGGCAACAAGGCGGCGGCCAGCGGCAACAACGCCGTGGCACTGGGCGCCAACGCGCAGGCCACGGGCAACAACGCGGTGGCACTGGGACAGGGCTCGGTGGCCGACCGCGACAACACCGTGTCGGTAGGCAATGCCGCCACCGGTCAGTTGCGCGGTATCACGAATGTCGCGCCGGGCGTGCTGGGCACCGATGCCGTCAACGTCAACCAGCTGCAGCAGGCGGTGAGCAACGCGACCAGCCAGGCGAACGCCTTTGCCGCACAAGGCGTGGCGGCAGCCCTGGCCATGCCGAGCATGCCGACGTTGCCGGCGGGCAAGAAGTGGATGGGCGCAGCGGCCGGCAACTATGCGGGCGCGTCGGCCATCGGCTTTGCCTTCGGCTACCAGGTCAACGAAGGCCTGAACCTGGGGGTGGGCGTTTCCACCGCAACCAGCAGCGGCAGCAATGGCAACCGCGTGGCGGCCCGGGTGCAGGCGGGCTACGCATGGTGAGCCCGGCGCACCGACAGCTCAGTGAGTCAGTTGCGCGGCGTGAAGTGCATGTGCACGCCGGCCGTGCCGTGCGCATGGTGCCGCTCGCCGGTGGCGTCCAGCGGCACCATGTGCACATTGCCGTGGCGCACACCGCGCAGTGCCACCAGTTGCTCGGCGCAGGCCTGCACGGCTGCCGTCGGGCCGCGCAGCACCACGGTTTCCAGGCAATGGTCGTGGTCCAGGTGCGTGTGCACGCAGGTGATCACCAGCTCGTGGTGGTCGTGTTGCAGGTCCAGCACGCGGGAGGTCACTGTCCGGTCGTGGTGGTCGTACACATAGCTTGCGTTCGCCACGCACCATGAGGCCTTGCCCTTGCGCGGTGCCGTGTCCAGGGTGGCACTGCCCAACGCCGAGCGCAGCAGGTCGCGCACGGCTTCCGAGCGGTTGACATAGCCTTTGTCGGTGATCAGTTGGTCGAACTCCAGCGCGAGTTCGTCGTCCAGCGAGATGGTGAAGCGTTGCATGGTCGGGCACGCCCTGGCGTGGCGTCAGACGGTGGTGGCGTAGATGATGAAACCCGAATGCTCGGCGACCTTGTCGTAGAGCGTCCGGCCTGCTGTGTTGGTCACGTGGGTCTGCCAGTACACGCGATGCCCGCCGACGCGCTGCGCATGCTGGTACACACCCTCGATGAGTTTGCGGCCCACGCCCTGACCACGTTCTGACTGCAGCGTGAACAGGTCCTGCAGGTAGCAGGTCGGCTCGATGCGCGTGGTGCTGCGGTGAAAGAGGTAGTGGGTCAGGCCCACCAGCTTGCCGTCCCGCTCGGCGACCAGTGCGTGAACCGGCTCGTAGGCGTCGAAGAAGCGCTGCCAGGTGGCCTGGGTGATCGCATCGGGGAGCGCGGTCGGGCCCTCCCGTTCATAGAAAGCGTTGTAGCCGTCCCAGAGCGGCTTCCACGCTGCGTAGTCTTGCGGCGTGGGAGGGCGGATCAGGAGTGGGGAAGTCATGCGTCTGCTGCCTGCACGTGTTGAAAAACGTGCGATTGCAACATGACTTGGCTCAGCCCGCGAAGAAAACTTTCAGTGCTTCTTCAGGCAGTTGGTGCCGCAACCCGATGGCAACCACGCCCGCGCGCGCATCGCCAGCAGGCGGCGCCGCCTTGCGCAGCGAGCCGTGGCGTCCGGCGAACTGGACCTCGGACCACTCGTCGCCCTGAGCGCCATGGCCGGTGCGCAGCAGGCCCTTGAGGCGCAACACGCCCGGTGGCATGTCGCGCAGCCAGGCACGCAGGATGGCGGCGGGAATGATCGCTTCGGGCTGCACGCTCCAGGTCTGGAACAGGGCACCGTGGTCCGGCGAATGGCTGTGGTCATGGTCGCGGTCGTCGTGCGCGTGGTCATGCTCGTGACCGCAGACATGACATGAGGCGTTGGGCGCAGCCTCCTGCAGCGGAAGGCCAGTCAGCAGCGCCAGCGGCACCGTCGACTGCGCGGTCTGTATGCACGGCGTTCCGGGCGCGGTGGCCTCGACCCAGGCACGGGCTTCGGCCAGTGCGTTGCCGGACGCCAGATCGATCTTGTTGACCACCACGAGGTCGGCCGATTTCACCTGCCGCGCCAGTGTGTCCGCCAGCAGGGAATCGCGCGACTGCTGTGCCACCACACTCGCATCGACCAGCACGATCACGCCCTCCAGGCTCAGCTCGGGCGCCGCCATGCCGATCTGCGCGATGCGCCACGGATCGGAAACGCCACTGGCTTCGATGACCACCGCGTCGAAAGGCGTGGTCGATTCGATCACCTGCACCAGCGCACGTCCCAGGTCGTCGCCGATCTGGCAGCACACGCAGCCGTTGGTCAGCGCCAGCGTGTCGCCGTGCGTGGCGGCGATCAGGTCGGCGTCGATGTTGAGTGCGCCGAAGTCGTTGACCAGCACAGCCATGCGCAGGCCCTTCGCGTCGCGCAGCCAGCGGTTGAGCAGCGTGGTCTTTCCGGCGCCCAGGAAGCCACCGATGACGGTGAGCGGTAGTCGCTTCTTCATCTGCATCGGATGGGGTTCAGTTTTTTTTCACGTTGACGTTGTTGCATCGGCTCTTGTCCGGGGCGAGTGCGAATGACACCGGGTGCTCCCCTCCGCGAATGTCCCCCGCTTCGCTCCTCCTTTATTTCGCTGCGGGGAGCACCCGGCGTCATTCGCACCTGGGCACGCTGCTGGTGATCCTGCGATCAACGACCGCTCTGAGCGCTCACGTCGATACGGGGCTCTTTTCGCGAAATAAAGGAGGAGCGAAGCGGGGGACATTCGCGAAAAGAGCACCGTGTCGGCGTGAGCGATGCCCTGAATAGCAGCGCCCCAAACGACCAACGCAACAGACAAAAACGCAAGACTTCATTTCAGCGGACGTTGCGCCTCGAACACCCGCCCCGACAGCACCGTGCCCCACACACGCGCATCCTTCAGTAACACAGGGTCCATCTCCAGCGGATCGTCTTCCAGCACACAGAAGTCCGCACGCTTGCCGCATTCGATGCTGCCGATCTCGCCGTCGAGCTTCAACGTCCAGGCTGCACCGAGCGTGATCGCACGCAACGCCTGAGCCACCGTGATGCGCTCCGCTTCGCCCAACAGCCGACCCTTGGGCGTGATGCGATTGACCGCGCACCACGCGGTGAACAACGGACCCAACGGCGTGACCGGCGCATCGGAATGGATGGCCAGCGGAACGCCCGCCGCGAGCGCGCTGCCGCAGGCATCGAGCCGGTTGGCGCGGTCGGGGCCCATCGTCATCTCGTAGTGCTGGTCGCCCCAGTACCAGATGTGGTTGGCGAACAGGTTGGCGCACAGGCCCAGCGACGCCATGCGGCGGAACAGCGGCGCGTCGATCATCTGGCCGTGCTGCAGCGTGTGGCGGTGGTCGGGGCGCGGCGCATTCGTCAGCACGCGTTCGATGGCGTTGATGGCCACCTCGCTGGCCTCGTCGCCGTTGGTGTGCGTGTGGATCGTGAGGCCCGCGCGGTGGTAGGTCTCGAAGTCGGCTTCGTATTGCGCGGGCGCCGTCACCCAGATGCCATTGGGCGCGCCGTTGAAATGACCCGGCCATCGCAGCCGCGCCGAGAAGCCCTGGATCGAGCCGTCGAGCATCATCTTCACGAGGCCGTAGCGCAGGCGGTCGGTGTTGCGCGGCAGCAGGCTCTTGACGTGCTCCGCGCCGAGCGCGGCGCCATGCGTGCCGTGAAAGGCCTGGAAGGCCGGAAGGATGCGCACGGCGAAGCCATCGTCCTGCGTCACCTTCTCCAGCACGCCGCAGTCTTCTTCCGTCAGCTTGTTCACGAGGTCGGTCGCGGTGGTCACGCCCTGCAGGCAGGCCAGGCGGCCGAACGAGCGAATGCCGGCCTCGGTCATCGGCGCGAGCAGGCCGGCATTGCCGATCTTGCGCAGCACCAGGAACATCGCGGCCGGCTCCTGCAGCTCGCCGGTGGGCTCGCCTTCTGTTTCGCCGCTCGCGAACTTGACCACGCCCTCGACCTCGTTGTCGAGCGTGATCTCGGCAATGCGCAGCATCGCGCTGTTGACGTTCATCAGGTGGCCGTTGGCATGGCCGATGACGATGGGGCGCGTGGCGCTCGCGCGGTCCACGTGCTGCACCGTCATGCGCTCGCCGCCGAAGTAGATCGGATCGAACCCCCAGGCCACCAGCGGCTCGGTGTCGGGCACGCCGTCGGCCGTCATCTTCGCGGCGACTTCGGAAAGGCGCGCCACGACTTCATCCATCGAGCGCAGGCCGCTCCACACCTTGCCTTCGGGGTCGCGGCGGTCGAACCAGCCCAGGTACGTCCAGTCCCACATGCTGCCTTCTTTCAGGTGGCAGTGGCCTTCGACCAGGCCCGGCATCAGCACCTTGTCGGCGAAGCGTTCGTCGAGCGTGAAGTTGCCCCAGGCCTGCATGTCGGCGAGCGAGCCCACGGACAGCACGCGGCCGTCGCGCACCGCCACGTGGGTGGCGTGCGGCTGCATCGGGTTCATGGTGATGATCTTGCGGGCGGGGTAGACGGTGGTTTTGCTGGTGCTCATGGCGATGTGGGAATCGAAAGAGGAGGGCGCGGCAGGCCGTCGACGACGTCGACACGCCTGCAGCGTACCCAATGATCGGGCGCGACTTCGCGCAGCGGCGGGAGTTCGGCCGCGCAGGCTGGCTCGGCAACCGGGCAGCGCCCGGCAAAGCGGCAGCCCTTGGGCGGATTGATGGGGCTCGGCGGATCGCCCATGAGCTTGATGCGGTTCGCGGCGCGCCGGCGCCCGCCGCTCAAGGTCGGCACCGCCGACATCAGCGCCACGCTGTACGGATGCAGAGGCCGCGCGAAAAAACTGCGCCGTGGCGCGCGCTCGACGATCTGGCCCAGGTACATCACGGCGATGTCGTCGCAGATGTGTTCCACCACCGCCATGTCGTGCGAGATGAACAGGTAGGTCAGGCCCAGCTCGCGCTGCAGCCGCGCCAGCAGGTTCAGGATCTGTGCGCGAATGGCGATGTCCAGTGCCGACACGGGCTCGTCGCACACCACCAGCTCGGGGTTGGTGGCCAGCGCCCGCGCGATGTTGATGCGCTGGCGTTGCCCGCCCGAGAACTGGTGTGGAAACAGGTGCTGCTGTTCGGGCCGCAGGCCCACGGCCTCGAACAGCTCGGCCACGCGGCGCGTGCGCTCATCGGGCGTGCCCACCTTCATCAGGTCCAGCGGCGCACGCACGGCCGCACCCGCGCGTTCACGCGGATTCAGCGAAGAGAACGGGTCCTGAAAAATGATCTGCATGCGCGTGCGCGCCTGCCGCAGCTTCTCGCCCTGCAGCGCGCCGAGGTCGGTATCGCCCAGCCGCATGCTGCCGGACGTGATGGGCGACAGCCGCATTACCGCCAGCGCGGTCGTGGTCTTGCCGGAGCCCGATTCGCCCACCACCGCGAGCGTGCTGCCACGGCGGATCTCGAAGGAGACGCCGTCCACCGCCTTCACCACCTCGGGCGTGCGGCCCCAGCCGGCCTTGCCGCGCGGAAAGTGCACTTTCAAGTCGTCGACCGCGAGCAGCGTGTCGGTCTTGCCGATGAACGTCATGCGGCTTCCTTCTCGCGCTGTTCGAGCGCTTCCGCGTGCAGCCAGCAGGCCGCGCCATGTGGCACGCCACGCGCCACATGCCCGTGCACCGCGAACATCGGCGGCACTTCGACGGCGCAGCGCGCCAGCGCCTGCGGGCAGCGTTCGCGGAAGGCGCAGCCGGTGCCCAGTTCCCAGATCGACGGCACCACGCCTGCGATCTCGGCCAGCTCCTGGCGCGCGCCGTCCTCGAAGGCTGCGCTGCTGCCCAGCTCGGGCAGGCAGTCGATCAGGCCGCGCGTGTAGGGGTGGCCGGGTTCGGACAGCACCTGCTCGGTCGTGCCCTGTTCGATCACGCGGCCGGCGTACATCACCATCACGCGGTCGGCCATTTCGGCCACAGCGCCCATGTCGTGGGTGATGAGCATGATGGCCGTGCCCTTCTCGCGCTGCAGGTCGCGCAGCAGGTCGAAGATTTGCGCCTGCACCGTCACGTCGAGCGCGGTGGTGGGTTCGTCGGCAATCAGGATGTCGGGCCGGCAGGCCAGCGCCATCGCAATCATCACGCGCTGGCGCATGCCACCCGAGAGCTGGTGCGGGTACTCGTCCACACGCCGTTCGGGCGCCGGAATGCCCACCTGCTGCAGCATCTCGATGGCTCGCTGGCGTGCCGCGTGCGCGTTCATGCCGGCATGCAGCTGCAGCGATTCACCGATCTGGTCACCCACGGTGAACACCGGGTTCAGCGACGTCATCGGCTCCTGGAAGATCATCGAGATGCGGTTGCCGCGCACCTCGCGCATGCGGGCCTCGCTGGCCTGCACCAGGTCTTCGCCTTGGAACAGCACGCGGCCGCTGCGGATGCGCCCCGGCGGCGAGGGAATGAGCCGCAGGAGTGCCAGCGCCGTCATGCTCTTGCCGCAGCCCGACTCGCCGACCACGCACAGCGTTTCGCCCGCGCGAATCTCGAAGTCGACGCCGTTGAGCACCAGTGCTTGCCCGCGCCGGGTCTTGAACTCGACGTGCAGGTCCTGCACGCGCAAGAGTGCGTCGTTCTTGGTGCTTGTCATCAGCGCTCCCTCAGCTTGGGGTTGAGGGCATCGTTCAGCCCGTCGCCGATCAGGCTCACGGCCAGCACGGTGACGAAGATCGCCGCGCCGGGAAAGGCCACGGCCCACCAGCACGACAGCACGTACTGCCGGCTGGAGCCGATCATCAGCCCCCAGCTCATCTGGTTCGGATCGCCCAGGCCGAGGAACGACAGGCCCGCCTCGAAAAGAATGGCCGCGCCCACTGCCAGCGTGGCCGACACCACCAGCGGTGGCAGCGCGTTCGGCAGGATCACCTTCCAGATGATGCGGGCGTCGCGCGCGCCAATGGCCCGTTCGGCGCGCACGAACTCCAGCCCCCGGAACTTCATGAACTCGGCCCGTGTGAGGCGCGCGGTGCCGGTCCAGCTCACGACGCCGATGGCCAGCGTCACCGTCACCAGCGTGGGCGAGAACAGCGTGACCACCACCATCGCAAACAGCAGCGCGGGCAGCACCTGGAAGAACTCGGTGAGCTTCATCAGCGCGGCATCGATCTTGCCGCCGTAGTAGCCCGCGAAGGCGCCGAGCGTGATGCCGATCAGCACCGACAGCAGGGCGGCCACCGCGCCCACCAGCAGCGTGGCGCGCCCACCGTAGATCAACGCGGTGAGCACGTCGCGGCCCAGGTAGTCGGTGCCGAACCAGGCCTCTTCGCTGAAGGGCGGCGTGAGCGGCGCGGCCTTGATCTCGAACGGGTCGGCCGGCAGCACCCACGGCCCGGCGATGGCCACCAGCAAAATCAGCAGCAGCATCGCCATGCCGACGATGGCCGAAGGGTTGCGCAGGAACATGCGCAGCGCCTCCATGCCGGGGTGCTCCACCCGTACGGCGGGCCGGGCCGTGGTTCCGGCTCCGGCGTTGGTTCTGGGCGGTACGGCAGGGACGGAGGACATCGCGACGACCTTGTTCATGAAGCCTTGATCCGTGGATCGATGAAGCGGTAGCAAAGATCGGTGAGCTGGTTCATCACCACCACCACGATGGAAGAGAACAGCAGCACGCCCAGGATGGTCGGGTAGTCGCGCCGCAGCACCGACTCGAAGGCCAGCCGGCCCAGGCCCGGCCAGTTGAAGACCGTCTCGACCAGGATCGCGCCCGCCAGCACATTGCCGAACTGCAGCCCCAGCACGGTGACCACCGGCAGCAGCGCATTGCGCAGCGCATGCTTGTAGAGCACCACGCGATCGGCCAACCCTTTGGCGCGCGCGGTGCGGATGAAGTCCGAGCCGAGCACGTCGAGCATTGACGAGCGCGCAAGCCGGCTGTACTGCGCCAGGTACACCAGGCTCAGCGTGAGCGTGGGCAGCACCAGGTGGTAGGCCACGTCGACCATGTCCGCCAGGCCGCCGGTGCCGCTCGAATCGATGGCGCGCATGCCCGCCACCGGCAGGATGGGGAACACCGAGGCCAGCAGGATCACCAGCATGATGCCGAGCCAGAACACCGGCGCCGCAAAGCCCACCAGCGACAGCACGTTGATGAACTGCGACAGCCAGCCGTTCGGCTTGCGCGACGACAGCACGCCCAATGCCGTGCCCACCACGAAGGTCAGCAGCACCGAGCTGAGCACCAGCAGCAGTGTGGCCGGCACCCGCTCGGCAATCAGGTTCGTCACCGGCAGGTTGAAGAAGTACGAATAGCCGAGATCACCGCGCACCACCTTGCCCAGGTACACGAACAGTTGCACCGGCAGCGGCTTGTCGAGCCCGTACTGCGTGCGCAGTTGTGCCATCAGCTCGGGCGACATGCCGCCGCTGGCGCCGGCAATGGTTTCCACCGGGTCGCCCGGTGCGGCGTGCACCAGCACGAAGTTCAGGACCACCACCGCCAGCACCAGGCCGATGGCCTGGAGCAGTCGCGAGGCGGCGTAGCGCAGCGTTCCCATGATGTTGTCGCCGCGCCCTTCTTACTTGAAGTAGACCTCGTCCATCGGCGACATCGGCCCCCAGATGGTGGTGGGCACGTTCGCCAGCTTCTTGCTGGTGACCGTGTGGTACGGCACCTGGTTGATGAACTCGATGGGCAGGTCGTCGGTCACGATCTTCTGGAAGGTCGCGTAGTAGGCCTTGCGCTGCGTCGCATCGATCAGGCTGCCGGCGGTGTTGAGCAGCTCGTCCACCTTCGGGTTGGCATACGACTGCGTGTTGGTCCACACGATCGGCTTGATGTTGGTCGACAGGTAGGTGCGGTGCACGCCGATGATCGGGTCGCCCCAGTTGAATACCGTGTCCATCGACAGGTCGAAGTCGTGCGAGGCCAGCCGCTTGGCCCAGGCCGGGAAGTCGGCCGAGGCACGCACCTCGACCGTGATGCCCACCTTCTTGAGCTGGCCACGGATGTACTCGGCCACGTTCTTCTGCTGGTCGTCGGCGCCGGGCAGGTAGTCGATGGTGAGCTTGAAACGCTCGCCGCCCGCGCCGGCCTTGTAGCCTGCGGCGTCGAGCATTTCGCCGGCCTTCTTCAGGTCGAGCGGGTAGCGCACGAGGTCCGTCACCGCAAAGGGGCTGCTCGCCACCAGCGGGCCATCGGACACGGTGGCAAAGCCACCCATCAGCGCCTTGGTGATGAAGTTCTTGTCGATGGCGGTGGCGATGGCCTTGCGCACTTGCACGTCCGACAGCGGCTTCTTCGCGGTGTTGAAGGCCAGCCAGTTGAGCGCGCCAATGCCCTCGTAGCCCTTGGGCGTGAGCGACACCTTCGGATCGTTCGCCAGGCGCTTGAGGTCGGTGGGCAGCGTGGCGAAGGGCACCATCTGGATGTCGCCGCGCTCCAGCCCGAGGATCAGGCTCGCCGAGTCGGGCGTGATGTTGACGATGATCTTGTCCAGGTACGGCTTGTTCGGCAGGAAGAACTTGTCGAAGCGCTCCAGCACCACGCGCTGCGCCGGCTTGAAGTCGGTCACGCGGAACGGGCCCGAGCCGACGACGTCGGTGCTGTTGCGCGGATGGTTCTTCAGGTCTTGCCCGTCGCCATAGATGTGCTTGGGAAGAATCGGGCACAGGGCCGGCGACATTGCCAGCACGATGGCGGGGTGCGGCACGCTCATGCGGATGATGGCGGTGTACGCATCGGGCGTTTCCACCTTTTCGACCGGGCCGAGCATGGTGGTGAACGGGTGGTTGGCCTTGATCGCCATGATCGAGAACGCCACGTCGGCCGAGGTGACCGGCTTGCCGTCGTGGAACAGCGCGTCCTTGCGCAGCTTGAGCGTGAGCGACTTGCCGTCGTCGGCCAGCTTCCACGACTCGGCCAAGTAGGGCTGCGGGTTCCACTTGTCGTCGAAGCGCAGCGGGCTCGCGAAGATCTGTGTCGAAGGCAAGGCGGTGGCAATGCCCGATTGCACCGCGCCGTTCAGGTGCCGTGGCGTCTGCGTGCTGCCGATCACCAGCGTGCCGCCGCGCTTGGGTTCATCGGCTGCGAAGGCCGGCAGCGCAAGCAAGGTGTTCGCGCCAAAAAAGGCGGCCGAGAGCAGGGTGGTGCGACGCGTGAAGCGGGGAAGGGGCATGACAAGACCTCTGGGAGTTCGACACAGGCAATCCATATCGGCTCGCAAGAGCCTTGGTGTCGAAGATAGGCGCTGGCTGCGCGCCAGCGAAGAGCCAACGGTGGGCGATCCGCAGGGCCAGAGGGCACGGGTTTGCCCCGTTGTGCAACGAGGCGATGCGCCACTTCGGGGAATGCGCGCCGCCGGTGCGTGGCCCTGCGTGTGCCTAGGCTATTTCTCGTCGCGCAGCCAATA
The DNA here is from genome assembly GCF_014302995.1 of Variovorax sp. PAMC26660. Lineage (NCBI taxonomy): Bacteria > Pseudomonadati > Pseudomonadota > Betaproteobacteria > Burkholderiales > Comamonadaceae > Variovorax > Variovorax sp. PAMC26660. The sequence goes on along the minus strand of NZ_CP060295.1, from coordinate 538,436 downwards.
CCACTTGTAGAGCATGCGCTGGCCCATGCGGCGAAAGGGCGCGAAGGCCTGCGACTCGACCATGCCCATCACGTTGGGGAAGGGCAGCGGCGAGTGATAGATCGGCAGCTCGAACACATCCTTGCCCGTGTCCTTGCCCGCCACGCGCTCGGCCAGCCGCTTGCCGGCCCAGGTCGAGAACGACACGCCGTTGCCGCCGTAGCCCACCGCGTACCAGATCTTCTTGCTGGCGTCGGGTTGGGTGATGCGCGGCATCATGTCGTGGCTCATGTCGACCCAGCCCCACCACGAGTAGTCGATGCGGATGCCCGCCAGCGGCGGGAACTTGCGCGCGATGGCATCGGTGAGCAACTTCAGGTGCACCGGATCTTCGGCGTCGGCGCCGCTCACCGCGCTGCGGCTGCCGATCTGCAGCCGGTTGCCCTTGAGCAGCCGGTAGTAAAAGCGCAGCGTGCGCGTGTCGGTCATGAAGGTGAGCGACTTGAAATTGGTGGCCTTCAGCTCGGCATCGGTGAGCGGGCGCGTCACCACCGAGTTCGACAGGATCGGCATGATCCGGTTCTTCAGCAGCGGGTTGAGCGCCTGCCCCGTGTAGCCGCCGGTGCACACCGCCACGCGGCGCGCGCGCACCACGCCGGCGGGCGTTTGCAGGTGGTGCACGCCGTCGATGGTGTGCCAGCCTTGCACCGGGCTCGATGTGTGCACCGTCACGCCCAGCGCGCGCGCCCGGCGCATCAGGCCGAAGGTGAACTTCAGCGGATGAATGCCCACGCCTTCGGGCTCGAACATGGCGCCCACGGTTTCGCGCTCATCGCAGTAGTCGTGCCGCACTTCTTCGGCGCTCATCATGCGCGTGGCGTAGCCGAACTTCTCGCGCATCAGCCGGGCTTCGGTGTCCAGGCCCGCGAGCTTTTCGGACCGGTGCGCAAGGTGCAGGTGGCCGCCGTCGCAGGCGTCGCAGTCGATCTGCGTGGTCAGGTGGCGGAAGTTCTCGAAGCCGCTGCGGATCTCGGCGTCGAGCTTCTTCGCGGTGTCCAGGCCCCAGCGTTCGATCCACTGCGAGCGCTTCAGGCGCCCGCTCGCGTTCTGGCCCTGGCCGCCGCTGCGGCTGGAGCAGCCCCAGGCGGCCTGGTTGGCTTCGAGCACCGTGGCGCGAATGCCATGCTCTTGCGCGAGGTACAGCGCGGTCGACATGCCGGTCGCGCCCGAGCCGATGATGGCTACGTCGACATCGATGTCGTGCACCAGCGGGCCGTCGTCCTCGGGCGGCGTGCCGGCGCTCGCCACCCACCAGGTGGGCGCGTAGGCGCGGCCGGCGCCGGGGTCGGGTGCGTGCAGCGGGTCGTATTGCGGGTCGTAGGGGCGAAAGGGCGCCTGCTGTGGCTGCTGCTCGAACGATGCGCCGTCGATGGCGACGCTGGCGGTGGCGAATTGCACGGTGCCTGTCATGGTCATGAAGGGCTCCAGGAAGAGAGGAAGAAAGGCCGGCTTACTTCGCGGCGGGCAGGTTCGGGCGTGCCTTGCGGAACACGTTCTTCAGGTGGATCTTTCCGTCCCTGAAGGTGAAGACGTCGATGCCGTCGGTCTCGATGCGGCCGCCGTCGGCAGCGGTGCCGGTGAAGGTCCACTGCGAGGTGCCGAAGTCGCCCTGCACGGAGTGCTGGCCGTTGACCCACTGCGCGTCGGGCACCGCAGCCCAGGCGGCGGCGAAGGCCTTGCGCACCGCCTCGGTGCCCACATGGCGGGTGCCGCAGGCGTCGGGGCCGGCGGCGGTCTGGAAGATGCAGTCGGGCGTCATGAAGCTCATCAGCGCGTCGATGTCATGGCGGTTCCAGGCGTCGCTGAAGGCGGCGAGGGTGGCGGTGGATACGGTGGTCAGGGGGGAAGAAGAGGGCTGCTGTGCGGTCACGCGGGAACTCCGGAAATGAATGGGCCAAGGGTAGGCAGCCGGTTGCCGGTGCGATAGGGCCAGTTGCGGGGATTCGACCGAGCCAGAGCCGCAGCACCACAGATGCCGGTGCCTGCCCTAAACTGCGGCGCACCATGCCCCCGAACCCGCGAGCCACTCAATGGGCGCAGCTCTTCGCGCTGCCCGATCAACCGGCACTGCCGTTGCAAGCCCGCTTGCGCACCGCGGTGGTCCAGGCGATCCTGGAAGAACACCTGAGCCCCGGCGCACCGCTGCCGTCATCGCGTGAACTCGCCACGCTGCTCGGCATGAGCCGCAACACCGTCACCTCGGCCTATTTGCAACTCATCGACGAAGGATTTCTGGAAGCCCGTCCGCGCAGTGGTGTGTTCGTGGCGCGCAATGCGCGGCCGCAGTCGGCCGCGCATGCCGAGCCGCTGGTGGGGCGCAGCGGGCAGGCCAGCCAGCCGCCCGACTGGTCGGGCCGCGTGCTGCGCTCGCTGCTTGACAAGCCCACCCTGTCCAAGCCCGACCGGTGGCGCGACTACCCGTATCCCTTTGTCTACGGCAACTACGACCCACAGCTTTTTCCGACCGAAGATTTCCGCGAGTGCTGCGCCCGCAGCCTTGCGCGCTCGCAACTGCCGCACTGGACGCCCGACTTCGAGACCGACGACGTGCCCGACCTGATCGAGCAGATCCGCACGCGGCTGCTGCCCAAGCGCGGCGTGTTCGCGCTGAAGGAAGAGATCCTCGTCACCATGGGCGCGCAGCACGCCTACTACCTGCTGGCCGAGGCGCTGTTCGACGAGCAGACGCGCGTCGGGCTGGAAGAGCCGGGGCATCCGCATGCGCGCAACAGCTTTTCATTGCGCCAGCCGAAGTGGGTCGAGGTGGATGTCGATGAGGACGGGCTGGTGGTCGATGCGCTGCCCGCTGCGGACTACCTGTTCGTGACGCCATCACACCAGAGCCCGACGACTGCGACCTTGAGCCTGGAGCGGCGGCAGTGGCTGCTGCGCAAGGCCGAGCTGCAGGACTTCGTGATCATCGAAGACGACTACGAGGCCGAGAACCTGTATGAAGGCACGCCGATGCCCGCGCTCAAGAGCCTGGACAAGACAGGGCGGGTGATCTACGTGGGTTCCGTGTCGAAGAGCCTGTCGCCCGCGCTGCGGCTTGGATTCATCGTGGCGCCGCGCGCGCTCATCAAGGAGCTGCGTGTGATCCGGCATGCGATGGTGCGGCACCCGAGTGCGTTCCTGCAGCACGCCTATGCATTGTTCTTGTCGCTGGGGCATCACGAGTCGCATGCACGACGCGTGAATCACGCGATGCAGGAGCGCCTGGCTTTGGCGGCGCAAGCGCTGCGCGATCACCTGCCCGATTTCGAATTTCGCTTGCCATCGGGCGGCGCTTCGATCTGGGTGCAGGCGCCCACCTGGGTGGACGCGACCGAACTGTCGCTGATGGCGCGCAACCACGGCGTGTTGATCGAAGCTGGCGACGTGTTCTTTGCGAAGCCGCCGTATCCGTGCCCCTTCTTTCGCTTGAGGCTTTCCTCCATTGCGGCCTCGCAGATCCCGGCAGGGATTCGAGCCTTGGGAATGGCAGTGGAAGAACTGGCCCTGGCGCGTGGAGAGAAGCGGGCCGCCGGGTTGCGGGCGCACTGAGTTTTTTCAGAAGGAGCGCCCCGTCCGAGTGCCCCATGCACCAAGACAAGGGTATTCACCGACAAGCTGGCTCCACACCCACAAGAGCACTGGCACTTCCTGGCTGGACCCGATAGGCGCAAAGTCGCCCCGATTCACTCACTGGAGAAAATCGATGACCATGTCCCGCCGTCTCCCCCTCCAACTCGCGGTACTGGCCGCCGCGCTCACCACGCTGTGCGGCAGCGCCTTCGCACAGCAAACCAAGGAACTCACCTTCGCCCATCAGGACATGCTGGTGCCGCTGCGCCTGGTGATGGAATCCGGCGAGGTCGAGAAGGCCACGGGCTACAAGATCAACTGGCGCATGTTCTCGGGCGGCGGCGACGTGATCCGCGCGATGGCTTCAGGCGACGTGCAGATGGGTGAAACCGGCTCCAGTCCGCTGACGGCCGCGGCCAGCCAGGGGCAGGACATCAAGCTCTTCTGGATCTCGGCCGACATCGCGAACGCGGAAGCGCTCATTGCGCGCAACGGCTCCAACATCAACAGCATGAAGGACCTGGCCGGCAAGAAGGTGGCCACGCCCTTCGTGTCGACCGCGCACTACCAGCTCATGGCCGGCATGAAGATGGACGGCGTCGACCCCAAGAGCGTGAACGTGATGAACATGCGCCCGCCCGAGATCGCGGCTGCATGGGAGCGCGGCGACATCGATGCCACCTTCATCTGGGACCCGGTGCTCTCGAAGATCAAGTCCAACGGCAAGACCATTGCTACCTCGGGCAGCATCGGCAAGCGCGGCGCACCGACCTTCGAGGGCATCGTGGTCAACGCCAAGTGGGCTGCGGCCAACGAGCCTTTCATGGTCGCGTTCGTGAAGGCGCTCAATCGTGCGAACGAGGAATACAAGGCCACCGGCAAGAGCTGGACACCCGATTCACCGCAGACCAAGGCAATGGCCAAGTGGACGAAGGCTGATCCGAAGGACGTGTCGGCCGCGATGGCGCTGTACACCTTCCCTACGATGGCCGAGCAGGTCTCGCCGACGTGGCTGGGCGGTGGTGCGGCCAAGGCGATGGCGGGGACTGCGGCTTTCCTGAAAGAGCAGGGGCGGGTGCAGGAAGTGAAACCTGATTACGGCGCGTTCGTGACTACCGTGTATGTCGACAAGGCGATGGGCAAGTAGACGCTAGGGGAGACCGTTGTCCAGGGCGTCGCTCGCGTCGACACGGTGCTCTTTTTCGCGAATGTCCCCCGCTTCGCTCCTCCTTTATTTCGCGAAAAAGAGCCCCGTATCGGCGCGAGCGCTCAGAGCACTTGTTGATCGGCGATCACCAGCAGCGTGCCCTTGTGCGAATGACGCCAGGTGCTCCCCGCAGCGAAATAAAGGAGGAGCGAAGCGGGGGACGTTCGCGGAGGGGAGCACCTGGTGTCATTCGCACGCACCCTGAATGAACCCGAATCCGAACAGCAGCGCCAAAAAACAGCAAGGCCCCGAACACGCACAACGTGCAATGGAGAACTGAAATGCCAACGCTCGATATTCGCGACCTCACGGTCAACTACGCCGTCAAGGGCGGCACGCTGCAGGCGCTGGCCCCCGTCAACCTCACGATGCACGACGGCGACTTCGTTGTTGCGCTTGGGGCCTCGGGATGCGGAAAGACCACCTTGCTCAACAGCATCGCCGGCTTTCTTCCTCCCTCGACCGGAGAAATCCTGCTCGACGGCAAACCCGTGGTCGGCCCCGGTGCCGATCGTGGCGTGGTGTTCCAGAAGCATGCGCTGATGCCCTGGCTCAACGTGCGCGACAACGTGGCACTCGGCCTGCGACTGGCCGGCACCGGCAAGGCCGAACGTGACCGCATCGCCGAAGAAAAACTCGCACTGGTCGGCCTTCAGCAATACGCCGACCGCGCCGTGTACGAACTGTCGGGCGGCATGCAGCAACGCGTGGGCATTGCGCGTGCACTCGCCAGCGACCCGGCCGTTCTGCTGATGGACGAACCCATGGGCGCCCTCGACGCGTTCACGCGCGAACAGGTGCAGGAGATTTTGCTCAAGGCCTGGTCCAAGTCGAACAAGATGGTGTTCTTCATCACCCACTCGGTGGAAGAGGCGCTGTTTCTCGCCACACGGCTGATCGTGATGAGCCCGAGCCCCGGGCGCATCTCGCACGTCTACGACACCGTGCCGTTCTCGCGCCAGTTTCTTGCGCACGGCGACTCACGCAAGGTGAAGTCCGAGCCCGAATTCATCCGCATGCGCGAAGAGGTGCTGTCGATCATTCATCATCGCGAGGTTGCACATGCCTGAGGTCACCATTGCATCGCCTGTCGCAGTTGCCGTCATGACGCAACCACCGCCATCCAAGCCCGCTGCGTCGCCTGCCCCCGCGGCCGGCGCCAAGCTCAAGACCAGCGCCTTCAAGGTGCCGGGCGAAGGGTCGAGCGTGACCATCAGCGTGGTCACCGTGGCGTCGCTGATCGCGCTGTGGTTCCTTGTCACCAACATGGGCTGGGTCAAGCCGCTGTTCCTGCCGACACCGCAGGCGGTGTTCCAGCAGTTCTACGAATACCTCACCGGCCAGGCCAACGACAAGCCGCTGTGGCAGCACTTCCTGGCGAGCATGTTCCGCGTGTTCTCTGCCTTTTTCCTGGCCTGCATCACCGCCATTCCGGTGGGCATTGCGATGGGCATGAGCCGCTTCTGGCGCGGCATCTTCGATCCGCCGCTGGAGTTCTACCGGCCGCTGCCGCCGCTGGCGTACCTGCCGCTCATCATCATCTGGTTCGGCATCGACGAACTGCCCAAGGTGCTGCTGATCTTCCTGAGCTGCTTTGCGCCGCTGGCACTGGCCGCGCGCTCGGGCATGCGCAGCGCTTCACAAGAGCAGATCAACGCGGCGTACTCGATGGGCGCCAGCTACATGCAGGTGATCCGCCACGTCATATTGCCTTCGGCGCTGCCCGACATCCTGGTGGGCATGCGCATCGCCATCGGTTTCGGCTGGACCACACTGGTGGCCGCCGAGATGGTGGCGGCCAGCATGGGGCTGGGTCAGATGGTGCTGAACGCGTCGAACTTCCTGCGCACCGACATCGTGATCATGGGGATCATCGTGATTGGCGTGGTGGCTTATCTGTTCGACTTGCTGATGCGGTGGCTCGAGCGACGCCTTGTGCCCTGGAAAGGGCGCATGTAGTCTGCGAGACCGCCGATGCCGGTGGCAGCGTGGGCGGCTCGCCGAGCAGTTCCTTCGATTGCTCAAGAAAATCGAGCATCGCGCGCATCGCAGCGCTGTTGTGGCGGCGCTGCGAGTAGGCCGCGTACAGCCAGTGGTCGTGGTCGCGCGGCATGTACTCGCGCAACACCGGCACCAGCGCGCCGCGTTCCAGGTGCGACTGCGCCAGCGGCTCGGGCACATAGACCGCGCCCACACCGCGCAGCGCCAGTTCGATGAGCGCCACGGCGTCGTTGGCTTCCATGCGGCTGTGTACCGGCACCTCGTGCTGCTTGCCGCCGGTCTCGAAGGGCAGGTGCGTGGTGGGCATGGCCGAGTAGCTCAGCACGTCGTGCCGGGCCATGTCTTCCGGCACCTGGGGAATGCCGCGCTGCGCCCAGTAGGCCGGCGAGGCACACACCACCATGTCGAACTTCACCAGCCGCCGCACGATCAGGTTCATGTCGTCGATGCGCCCGCCCGTCAGGTGGATGTCGATGCCTTCGCCGATCAGGTCGACCTCGCCGTTGGTGAAGACCAGGCTCACGTACACGTCGGGGTAGAGCTTGATGAACTCGGCGATCACGTCCGACATCCAGCCGGCGATCAGGCCGTTGGGCGCGCTCATGCGCAGGCGCCCGCGCGGGTGGGCGCCGTGGCCCTGCAGGTCGTTGAGCGTGTTCTCGGCCATCGTCACCAGCTCGGTGCTGCGGTCCAGCAGCACCTGGCCGGCGTCGGTCAGGCTCAGGGAGCGGGTGGAGCGGTTCAGCAGGCGCACGCCGCTGCGGGTTTCAAGCTCCGCCACATAGCGGCTGACCGTGGCTTTCGACATGCCCAGCGAGATCGCTGCGCGGGAGAAGCTGCGCCGGAACGCAACCTCGCGGAATGTTTTGATGAGATCGAGGCCGTCCATGGTGCAGGCATTGTTCCAGCATCGGGGTTGGGGCTGCGGGTCGTAGGGGAATCCCCGCTTCCATTCCTCGAACAGCGGGGATATTTGCGTGGCTATACTGCGCCCGTCGCGCAAAAAAATAGGCGTGGCCGGGATTGGTCTCCTGAAGCATCTCTGCGACGAAAGCCGCTGCAACCTCCAAACCCAAGCATGGAGACCCGCATGAGAACGCTGAAAATCATGGCGCACATCTCGCTGGACGGCGTGATCCAAACCACCGGCGAAAACGATTTCCCCTACGCCGACTGGACCATGCCCTACCGGACCCCCGCCGGCCGGGACGAGCTGCTCGCCGCGCAGGGCGAGCACGTCGATCTGCTGCTCGGCCGCCGCACCTACGACATGTGGTCCGGCTTCTGGCCAAAGGCACCGAGCAGCCCGATGGCGGACAGCTTGAATGCAGCGACCAAATTTGTCGTGACCCACCGACCGGAAAGCCTTGAATGGGGGCCTTTCGAGGGCCTGGGGCCGGACGTCGTTGAAGGCGTTCGCCGCATCAAGTCGCAGGCGGGCCCGAACCTGATCCTCTGGGGCAGCGCCACGCTGACATCGACGCTGCTCGAACATGGGCTGGCGGATGAAGTCCTGCTGATCGTCTATCCGGTCTTGTTGGGCGCCGGAAAGCATTTCTTCGCGGAGGGGACGCCGCCACGCGCCTTCGAACTTGTCAGCACGAAAGCCATGCCGTCCGGCATCATCTTCAGTGCGTACAAGGTCGCCGGGCCTTTGAAGGCCGGTTAGTCGAACAGTGCGACAGCACAACAGCGCGCGCGAAAAACGCTTGTCGACCGCGGCCGCTTCTATCCTTTGGACTGCAAGACGCATTTCTCCATGCTCACCACGCCATTGCCCACCCTGACGCCGGCCCCCGAATCGGGATTCGCCAGTGGGACACGAATACACACGAAGCAAGGCCTGCAACCCATCGAGGACATTCGTGCGGGGGATTGGGTTCTCACGCACGCGGAACAGCGGCCTCCGCCTCCGCGTCGCCGCCATCACGGCGAGTACCAATACCGGCGGGTGACGCTCATGACGAGCGTCGAGGTGCAATCGATGGTGCGCGTCACCTTGCAGAACTTTGCCGACGGCATCAAGGACACCCTGCTTGTCGCTCCAAGCCAGCCGATCTGGACTCAGTCGTCGGGTTGGCTGGCTGCCAGCCAGCTCGGCACCGGGCAGGCCCTGATGCTCAGCTTCAACGGCAATGCCATGGTGCAGGAGGTACAGGCCAGCGCTCAACCTGCGCGCGCCTATCGCCTGGAGGTGGAGGAGGGCAATGGCTACTACGTCGAACTGCTGGGAGCCTGGGTTGGCTGCGACCCACCGATGACCGGTGGAAGGGCGCCATCCATTTGATTGGCGCCTTCCTGGGCGAGTGCACCATTCGCAGTCTTGGAGGGCACTGGGCAACCCACGAAAACATGCTTTGCATAGCGCTGGACAGAAAAGATCTCGTCTTTCCGCACAACAAGGTCATCAAGCAATTCAGATACGGGAAGGAAGGCGGCGACTCGATCCTGGCTTTCTACGAGATCAACAAGCTCATGGACGAAGTCAAGTCCCGCACGCTGACGCCGGCCCAGGAGCGGCTGCAGGAGTTTTCCCGCCACGGCGGCAATCGCATCTTTGTGCCCAACATGTCGGGTGCGACGCCGCGATGGGTGCAGGTCGCGGAGGTCAACGACGGCCAGGTCAAGCTGCTGGCGCCACCGACCCAGCGTTACGCCGTGTCGGGCCTTATCACCGACGTGAAGTGCTTCTACGTTTGCGACCCCAGGGGGCAGCTGCTGCACACCGAGTGGGTCAATAAATCCGATTGGCACAGCTTGCCGCCGGACATCCTGAAGCAGCTGCAGAGCAAGCTGGCTGCCGATACCTCGCTGACGCTCAACCAGTTGGAGCGTGGCAAGCAGTTCATCGAGATCTCCTACGGCGCGAGCGATCAGCGGGCCGACGGTCGTTATTACTGCTATTCGACCAGCATCAAGAACATCTCCCCGCACAAGATCCAGATCACCAGGTTCGGCGGGTACATCCCCCAGGATGCCGCATGGCAGTTGAGCAGCGTGACGGGCGATTTCTACACGGCAGACCAGTTCAAGGATTGGTATGGCCAGAAGGTGGAATACCTGCTGCCGGGAGAAACGGTGTGCGACGCTTTGAACTGGGGGAATCCGCCCGTTCTGTGGGCCTACCACGGCATCACCAACACAGGGGAATCCTTCGTTGCGGGCAAGGTGCTGGAAAAGCCCTTGGCTGGTTCGGGCGCGCACTTCGTCAAGCCGGTGCAACCGGAGCCGGAAATGGAGCGCATCGTCAACAAGCTGCGCGCCAGCTACGAGCTGCGGCAGCAGCATATGAACTCCATCGCGCTGGCGTCGCTGCTCGGGCCCACGCCGCCATGGTTGAAGCCAACCGACGGCCTGACTGAATTTTTCGAGCGGCAGACACTGCTGCTCACCGAGGGGCATATCGTCTGGGGCGCTCTGGTTCAAGCCAATCAGTTGTTGTTCAAGCCCGGGGAAGCCAACTGCCCGGCGTTGCTGGTGCACTCGCCGGACAGCTACTTCGACTCGCGCCCGCAAGAGTTGCGGTTGATCGGCCACACATTCTTCTCGCTCAAGAACATCGATTTCGCCGATCCGGAGCTGAAGGAGGTGGCCAGGCTGGTCACGGATGAAATGGATCGCTCCATGGGGTTTGAACTTCCCAAGGTGTTTTCCAACAAGGTGGTGCAGTCCGCGACGTTCATGGGTTTTCGCAAACACATCCCGAATGGCGTGCTCTCATCGGGTTTGTTTCCCATCCTGACCCACCCATCGACCCGGGCGGTGATGATGGTGCCGTTCGAGTTCTGGCCGATCGAGCTGATCGTGCTTTGGAAAGAGGGAAGCCTCTAAGCCCAGGTCGCCACAGCACAACAGCGCGAGCGAAAAAAGGCAGATCGACTGCGGCCGCTTCCATCCTTTGGACTGCAAGACTTGCCGGATGTGCCGGACCTCGCCGGATCGCTCATCGATAAATACCCAGCAGCTCGAAGCGCTTCATCGTGCTCGTCAACGTGAGCGTATCGGTGGCCGAATTGCATGCCACAGAACCTACCTGGGCTCCCTGGCTTTTGGTGACATCAATGAGGGTTGATCCCTCCATCGATTCATAGATGGCGTATTCGTATCCGGCGTTCGAGAAACTCAACGTGACGCCCTTCGCCTGCAGTGCGAGACGAAAGTTTCCCTTTGGATGCGCCTGGCGTTCGGGGAATACAAACTCCGTCTTCGAAGCGCTGCCAGCGCGGTACTGCATGTAGCCTGCGTTGGCTCCAAGGTCCTTGGATGAGCACAGAGAATAGATTTTCTTCTTGGCCGCACAAGACCATTCGGTGACTTCATTCGGCGCGCACAGGCTTGGTTGAGCCATGGCACTCAGATGGAAGAAGGAAGTGGCAGCCAACAGACAGGTAGATAGATTTCGCATGGCTTCAGTTTGATGAGTGCTTGTTGTGATCGTTCTTCGCCTCAACCGATCGCTTGGGTTGTCATCCATTCGCACCGCTGTTGACCCAAAGCACGCATTCCTTGCGCGCAGGGCGAGTGCTACTTCTTCGCAAGAAATGCCGCAACCAAGGCGTTCGCGTGCCCGTGGCCGATCTGGTGCTGGGCTTTGAGCTGGTTGACAAGCTCCATGTGCTTCAGGGGGCCTGCTTCCTGAAGAATCGCCATCCAATGCGCGATGGGCTTGGCGTACGTCTTTTCGATCGAGGGAAAGTAGGAGGCGGGTCCCTTTACCTTGGCTGTCTCGGTCATGTCGGTCTTCTTCGTGGGTTGAGAGAGTGCTGTTCATGCAAAGCCCAAGAGCTTTGCTCTGATGCGGCATTCGAGGCGACATGCAGGCTCGAGCGAATTGCCCGTTCGTGGCTGCGAACTGTCATCCTCTGGCCGACTGTAGCCGGTCGCGCGACTGTCCGGTTACGGCCACTCGATCCGCGTGCCCGCCTGATCGGCGGGGGTGATCGGCTCTTGTCGAGTCGGGAAAATTCGCTGACAGCGCCCATGCCGCCCGCGGCCGGAAGCGTTTGCTACAGTGTTTCCATGACCGACACGACCACGCTCCCTCTCGACCTTCAGGTCGCCATGCGTGAACGCGACGAAGCCTTTTATGCAGTCGATTCGGCGCAATGGGGTAGATACACCGCGAGCAACTTCACGACTGTCCAGCAGAACGGCCAGTTCATGTCTCGGACCGAACGGATGGGCAACCTCCAAACGCAGAAGCAGCGGCCCTATGTCCCGCGCGAACGCGAGCAACACGAACAGCAAGGCGATCTTGTGATCACTCGCTTTTTCAGCGGCGGGCTGTGGGTGGTGGAGGTTTGGAAGCGCATTGACGGTGCATGGGCGACCGTCATGACTCAAGCCACCAAGGCGACTGGCAGCAAGCCCTGACCCACCGCTCATGGGCCGTCGGCCGTCTTTCAGGTGCTGACCCGCTCCGACAGCCTTACTGCCGGAACCAAATCTTGAGCGTCACATACACCGCATAGCCCAGGCCAAGCACCATCCACGCGAGGTAAAACATGTTGGCCCAGTAATCGCCCGCATTTGCCGCCAGTGTGTAGACGTGCATCTTGCAACCCTTGCCGATGCATGGCACCTCACCCCGAACCAGCGCGCGCAACAACGCGAACAAGAGGTAGCAGGCCACGGCAGCAATCACGAGCATTCCCACCGGCCCCACAAGTCCTTCGGTGCGTTGGTCGTTCTCATCGCGATAACCCTTCCGGAGTAGGTTTTGCCCGAATTTGTACCAGGCAAATCCGAGCAAGAGCATCAGCAGGTAGTAGAGCGCGGTGAGCATGTCCTCGAGTCGTTTGCTTGTGAGGGGGGAAGAATGAATCGTCAGGATGGTAGCCGAGCGGACGAGCGCGCATTGGCCGACGGAAATCTCATCGCATGTGCCGAGCCATGTCCGGAATATCCCGCCTCGCCTAGCGTACTACTCGGGTTCTGCGGGAGGCATTCCGCTAGGCTTCGCAACAAGCTTCATCCATCCTATGCATATCGAAGAACGCATCCACATCGCAGTCCCGCCCACGGTCATCGACCATATTTGGAGCGAGGTCGACCGATGGCATCTTTGGGACCCGGACACAAAGCAAGCCCGACTCAATGGGCCATTCGCGGTTGGTACAAGGGGCCGGATTTCTCCCCGCAAAGGCATGGGCGTGCCGATGGCTGTCACGGAGCGTACCGAGGGCCGATCGTTCACCGTAGAGGGTTACATCCCTCTGTTTCGCATGCACTTCGAGCACACGGTGTCTGCGGTAGCCGGCGGGTCGGAGGTGGCTCACCGCGTGTGGTTCACAGGTGCCCTTGCCTTTCTGTTCGGGCCGGGCGTTGCCAGGCAGGTTCGCGAGGGGCTTCCTCGAACCATGCAGTCGCTCAAGGCATATGCCGAGCAACGCCACAAGCCTCTCAACAGCGACGCCTGACTCCGCGCTCGATCCGACTCTCAACTTCAGGCCCTCATCTCATTCCGAGCCTTCCATGCCCATTCGCCGCTCCTGTCCGCAAGACGTCACAGCGTCTTCGTCAAAAATATGCGGCTTGTTCCGGTCGGCGCGCATGGAATCTCGCCAAACACCTTCCACCCATGGCGCTTGTAGAACTCCGGCGCTTGAAAACTGATGGTGTAGAGAACCGCTGAAACGCAACCGCGTCTTTGACCCTCGGTTTCGAATTTCCGCAGAATCTCCGAACCCAGACCGCGACCTCTGAGCGTTGCAGGAAGGTAGAAGAGGTCAAGAAAAAGCAACCCCAGCGATGATCGTCCGACAGCACCACCGATGGGCTGGTGTGTCTGTGCGTCGGACAGGACGACGGCAAGTGGCGTTCTGTCGCCATACCCCACCGCGACATCGTTGAAACCATTGAGCCCTTGCTCGAGCAAGGCTGCGAATGCTGGATCAATGTCGTCGCAGACGTGTATATCTGTCGTGTGCATGGATCGGTTGAATCGGCCGCCGAAAGCGGCTAGGCAGACGGGCATCCCTCGTCCAACAGTGTCAGCGCGAGTTCGACCTGATGCCGAGCTCTCAGCTCTTGTTCGAACTGAATGATTTTCGGCGGGGGCGTGGCCCGGCAAGCCGCAATCAGAACCCTGCTCGGCTTGCTGCGCACCACTTCATCCACCACAGGCGTGGCGAGCTCAGATCTGACGTCGCCTACTTGATAGGCAGTCGGGGTGATGCGGACCTCGACGGGCTTGGAAGCGAAGCAGCCGGCAAGTGCCAATGATGCGAGTGCAGCAGACCAACGAATGATTCTCATGGTTCTCCAAGCTATTGGGGCCTCGGTCGGCGACCAGAAGGGCTCTGCATCCTGTCTGGGTTCGCGAATCGAGCGAGTGCCGATGGCCGACTGTAGTTGAAGTCCCGGCGGCTGCACTGTGACCCGCAGCGGCCTTGGGGACCTCATCTGCCCAGATCCCGCTCGACCATATGATGTATATATAATTGATATACGTTTCATATAGAGATTGCAAATGGGCATCGTAAAAATTTCAGACCTCATGCACGAGAACCTGCGAGTGGCGGGGAACGCCCTCAGCAGGTCCATCAACGCGCAAGCCGAGCACTGGATGCGGGTCGGCATGCTGACCGAGATGCACCCGGAGCTGGATTACCGGGAGGTCTGCCAACTGTTGATACAGGCTGAACTCTCGGGCGGGCTGGACATCGCTGCGGCTGCAACAGCCCAGTCTTCTGGCAAGCCGCGCGCATCGGCAACCGGAAAACGCTGATGGCTCGCGACATTTCCATCAAGTCCGCAGAGGACATCGAAATGGCGCGGCGGGCCGGCGGGCTTGCCGCGGAGGTTCTCAGCATGATCGAGCCCTACGTCGTGCCGGGGGTGAGCACGGAGACGCTCGACCAGATCTGCCACGAGCACATCGTGAAAGTGCAGGGCGCCATTCCAGCCAACGTGGGGTATCTCGGATATCCCAAGACCATCCTCACTTCTGTCAATCAGGTGGTTTGCCACGGCCTCCCTTCACCCGACAAGATTCTGAAGAAGGGCGACATCGTCAACATCGATGTCGCCGTCATCAAGGATGGCTGGTTCGGCGACACCAGCCGCATGTACTTCGTCGGCACCCCCAGCGTGTTGGCGCGGCGCCTGGTGGAGACAACGTACGAAGCCATGCTGGCCGGAATCCACCAGGTCAAGCCTGGAGCGACGCTGGGCGATATCGGCCATGCCATCCAGTCGGTTGCCCAGCGGGAGCATTTCAGCGTGGTGCGCGAATACTGCGGGCACGGCATTGGTCAGGTCTATCACGAAGAACTGCAAGTGCTGCACTACGGGCGGCGTGGGGAAGGTCTCAAGCTGGAGCCGGGGATGGTCTTCACCATCGAGCCGATGCTCAACGCAGGCCAACGCGAAACCCGGCAATTGCCCGACGGGTGGACGGTCGTGACGAAGGACAGGTCTCTGTCCGCCCAGTGGGAACACATGGTGGCTGTCACACCCGAGGGATATGAAGTGCTGACGGCTTGGCCGGGAGGCACAGGCGCCTACGCGCCCGTCTGACTCCCGGCGTGGGGGAGGTCTCCCTCGGAACAGGTCCGGCTAGGGTTGTCACTCTCTGGGCGCCGAACGGTTTATCGACTATGTTTTGCAGGCTTCGCACTTGCGCGTCGTCCCTTTCGGTCCGACCCAGACCTTCACAACATCGTTGGAGACCTTTCCATGCAATTCCGATTCAAGCTGCTGGCCCTGACCAGCGCGCTCGCCCTTTCGGTCGCCGCCTTCGCGGCCGATCCGATCAAGATCGGCGTGGACGGTCCCTTCACCGGCGGCTCGTCCTCGATGGGCGTGAGCATGCGCGACGGCGTGCGGCTGGCCGCCGAAGAAATCAACAAGTCCGGCGGTGTGCTGGGCCGCCAGATCCAGTTGGTCGAACGCGACGACGAAGCCAAGAACGAACGCGGCGTGCAGATTGCCCAGGAGTTCGTCAACAAGGAAAAGGTCGTGGCCGCCGTGGGCTACATCAACACCGGCGTGGCGCTGGCCTCGCAGCGCTTCTTCCAGGAGGCGAAGATTCCGGTGCTCAACAACGTGGCAACCGGCTCGGTCATCACGCACCAGTTCGACAAGGAGCCTGAGAACTACGTCTTCCGCAATGCCGCGCACGACAGCATTCAGGCGCCGATGATCGTGGAAGAGGCCATCACGCGCCGCGGCTACAAGAAGGTCGCGATCCTGGCCGACTCCACCAACTACGGCCAGCTCGGCCGCGAGGATCTGGAGCGCGCGCTCAAGAACAAGGGCATCACGGCCGTGGCGGTCGAGAAGTTCAACATCAAGGACGTCGACATGACGGCCCAGTTGCTGAAGTCGAAGGAAGCCGGCGCCGAGGCCGTGCTCACCTACGGCATCGGCCCCGAGCTGGCCCAGATCGCCAACGGCATGACCAAGCTGGGCTGGAAGGTGCCGATCATCGGCAGCTGGACCCTGGCCATGGCCAACTTCATCGACAACGCCGGCCCCGGCGGTGACGGCGCGCGCATGCCGCAGACCTTCATCCAGGAGCCGACCACGCCCAAGCGCAAGGCGTTCATCGAGGCCTTCGTCGGCAAGTTCAAGCCGAAGAACAACCGCATGGATTCGCCGGTGTCGGCGGCGCAGGGCTACGACTCCATCTACCTGCTCGCTGCTGCGATCAAGCAGGCCGGCAGCACCGACGGTCCGAAGATCAAGGCCGCGCTCGAAGACCTGCAGGCACCGGTCGAAGGCGTGGTGACGACCTACAACAAGCCCTTCACCAAGACCGACCATGACGCCATCACCGCCAACATTCCGGTGTTCGGCGAGGTCAAGGCCGGCCGCGTGGTCTTCGCCAGTGCCGACGATCAGAAGAGCGCCGGCACCGTGCGCATGAAGGATGTGGCCGCCAACGATGCCCTGCTGAAGAAGTAAACAGCGGCCCGAGCGCCGGCGCCGCCCCGGGCCCGTTCCCGCGGCGGCGCATTTTTTGGTCCAACGCTTCTCTCGAGCCGCCATGCAAATCCTCACCCAACTCATCTTCAGTGGCATTGCGCTGGGCATGATCTACGCCGTCATCGCATTCGGCTACCAGCTCACATTCGCCACGTCGGACACGCTGAACTTCGGCCAGGGCAACGCCCTCATGCTCGGCGCCATGGTCGGCCTGACGCTGGTGAACATGGGGCTGAACTACTGGCTGATGATTCCGCTGGTGTGCCTGTTCGGCGCCTTCCAGGGGACGGTGGTGGAGCGCATCGCCGTGCGGCCGGCGATCAAGATCAAGTCCGAGTTCGGCTGGATCATGTCCACCATCGCGCTGGGCATCATCTTCACCAACGTGGCCGAGAACGTCTGGGGGCGCGACGACCTGAAGTTTCCGTCGCCGCTGCCTGAATCGCCGCTGCACTTCCTGGGCGCGAACGTGCTGCCGATGGAGATATTGGTGGTCGTCGGTGCGCTGCTCATGATGCTGGCGGTCGAGTTGTTCAACCGCCGCTCGATCTACGGCAAGGCCGTGGTCGCGACCTTCAATGACCGCGACGCGGCCAAGCTGATGGGCATCAACACCGGCCTGGTGATCACCTTCTCGTATGCGCTGTCGTCCATGACGGCGGCCTTTGCGGGCGTGCTGATCGCGCCGCTTACCCTGACCGGTGCCTCGATGGGTGCGGTGCTCGGCCTGAAGGCCTTCGCGGTTGCCATCATCGGCGGGCTCACCAGCGGCATGGGCATCGTGGTGGGCGGGATCATCCTGGGCATTGCCGAGACCACCACCGGCTTCTACCTGAGCACCGGCTACAAGGACGTGCCCGGACTGGTGCTGCTGCTGATCGTGCTCGCCATACGCCCCTCGGGCCTGTTCGGCAAGGCTGCCATCAAGAAGGTGTGAGCGCGTGGCCATGAATCCCAAAGAAAAAATGAAGACCAGCCGTCTCCTTCTGGCCATCGCCGGCGTGGCCGCGCTGCTGCTGTTCCCGATCGGCATCGACAACCCGTACTACATCCACCTGCTCGAGACCATCATGATCTACGCGATCCTGCTGTTCGGGCTCGACATCGTGGTCGGCTACACCGGCCAGGTCTCGCTGGGCCACGCTGGCCTGTTCGGCCTGGGCGCTTATGCGGCCGGCGTGCTGGTGTTCAAGCTGTCGGCGCCGTTCTGGATCACGGTGCCGTTCGCCATCTTGTTCACCGCCGGCTTCGGCGCGCTGCTGGCCTTGCCGGCGCTGCGCGTGTCGGGGCCCTACCTGGCCATGGTCACGCTGGCCTTCGGCACGATCATCCAGATCCTCATCAACGAGATGAGCTTCCTGACCGACGGCCCGATGGGCATCAAGCTTGAGAAGCCCGCGCTGTTCGGCCACAAGCTCGACGACCGCGAGTACTACTGGGTGGTGGCGGTGCTGATGGTGCTGGCGCTGGTGGTGGTGCACCGCATCCTGCGCTCGCACCTCGGGCGGGCCTTCGAGGCGCTGCGCGGCAGCCCGGTGGCCTCCGACTGCATGGGCGTGTCGGTCTATCGCTACAAGGTCTACGCCTTCGTCATCAGTGCGGGCTTTGCAGGGCTTGCGGGCAGCCTCTATGCCTACTCCGAGCAGTACATCTCGCCCAACTCGTACAACTTCGAGCTCACCGTGCTGTTCCTGCTGGCGGTGATCATGGGCGGGCGCAAGAGCCGCATCGGCGCCATGCTGGGCGCCACCATCATCGTGCTGCTGCCCAAGCTGCTGGACGACGTGGTGCTGTTCCGCTATGTCTCGGTGGGGCTGGCCGTGCTGGTGCTGGTGGCCGCGGTGGTGGCCATCAAGCGGCAGCGCGTCACGCCGGCGCAGATGGCCATTCCCGTGGTCGGCAGCATCGCACTTGCGGGCCTGGCCTTCTGGCTCGATGCCATGACGGACTGGCGGCTGTCGATCTTCGGCGTGATCATGCTGTTCGTCGTGTACTACCTGCAGGACGGCATCGTCGGCTTCGTGCGCCAGGCCTTCAACATTCGCCGGCCCGTGGCGTCGGTCGCGGCGGCGGATGTCGACGCAGCACCGGCCGATGCCGTCTCCACCGCGGCCCATGCCGGCGGCACCGAAGACGTGCTGGAGGCCTCTGGCGTGCTGATGCAGTTCGGCGGCCTGAAGGCTCTCAACAACGTCGACCTGCGCATCAAGCGCGGCACCATCCATGGCCTGATCGGACCCAACGGCTCCGGCAAGAGCACCATGATGAATGTGCTGACCGGCATCTACGTGCCCACGGCCGGTGCCATCTCCTTCGGTGGCCGTTCGCTGGTCGGTCGCACCTCGGCCGACATCGCGCTGTCGGGCATTGCGCGCACCTTTCAGAACGTGCAGCTCTTCGGCGAAATGACCGCGCTGCAGAACGTGCAGGTCGGCCTGCACCACAGCTTTGCGAGCAACCTGCTCGACGTGGCGGTGAGCACACCGCGCTACCGGCGCGAGAGTGCGGCGGCGGTGCAACGAGCGCTGGGCCTGCTGAAGTTCGTCGGCCTAGAGGCCTTCGCCACCGAGGAGGCGCGCAACCTGCCCTATGGCAAGCAGCGCCTGCTGGAGATCGCGCGTGCGTTGGCGCTCGATCCGCAGTTGCT
Source organism: Variovorax sp. PAMC26660 (assembly GCF_014302995.1). Taxonomy (NCBI): domain Bacteria; kingdom Pseudomonadati; phylum Pseudomonadota; class Betaproteobacteria; order Burkholderiales; family Comamonadaceae; genus Variovorax; species Variovorax sp. PAMC26660. Next base: position 519,048 of record NZ_CP060295.1, on the reverse strand, counting down.
GCTGCTCGACGAGCCGGCCGCGGGGCTGACCGCGCCCGACATCAAGGAGCTGATCACCATCATCCGCAAGATCCGCGAGCACGGCGTGACCGTGATCCTGATCGAGCATCACATGGACGTGGTGATGAGCATGTGCGACACCGTCTCGGTGCTCGACTTCGGCCAGAAGATCGCCGAGGGCGAGCCGGCCAGGGTGCAGGCCGACGAGAAGGTGATCGAGGCCTATCTGGGCGGCAGCACATGACACGCGCTGGCAACGCAAGACCAGGAAACCCATCATGCTGACCATCCAGAATCTTTTTGCGGGCTACGGCAAGGTGCAGGTGCTGCACGGCATCTCGATCGAGGTGCCCAGAGGCAAGGTCGTGACGCTGATCGGCTCCAACGGCGCCGGCAAGACCACCACCATGCGGGCCGTCTCGGGAATGATCGCGCCCACCGCGGGCGAGATCACGCTCAACGGCAAGCGCATCGACGGCCTGGAGTCGTACCACATCGCCAAGCAGGGCCTGGCGCATTCGCCTGAAGGCCGGCGCGTGTTCGCGACCATGACCGTCACCGACAACCTCACGCTGGGCGCCTTTCCGCGCCTGACCGGCAGCCGCCCGCGCGGCGATGTGGCGGGCGACCTGGAACGCGCGCTCGAACTCTTTCCGCGCCTGAAGGAGCGCCGCACGCAACTGGCCGGAACGCTGTCGGGCGGCGAACAGCAGATGCTGGCCATGGCGCGCGCCGTGATGCTGAACCCCGAGGTGGTGCTGCTCGACGAACCCTCGATGGGCCTGGCGCCGATCCTGGTGGCCGAGGTGTTCCGCATCATCGAACGGCTCAAGAGCGAGGGCGTGACGATGCTGCTGGTGGAGCAGTTCGCCGCCGCCGCGCTCGGCGTGGCCGACTACGGCTATGTGCTGGAGAACGGGCGCATCTCGCTGCACGGGCCGGCGGAAAAATTGCGCAGCGACCCGGCTGTGAAGGCTGCCTATCTAGGTGGTGGGCACTAGGGACCCGGCGCGATGGAAGGGGCAGGCCGCGCATCTACAGCGCGACGCATGCTCACTTGGGTATGGGGATCGACTTGGCTGCAATGCGGTCGGGCAGGACACGAGCGATCAGTTCCGTGTCGCAATATTCTTCATATCGAATGATCTTTCCGCCCTCGAAGTGGATCACGAAGACATAGTCGTTCTCGTAGCGTTGACCGTCGCGGGTCAGGTTCTTGCCCCTGGCTTGCAGAACGATGACATCACCACCATCCACCAGGCGGGTCGGGATGGTGGCTCGTTCAGCGAGCGCGCGATTGAGCGGGCGGAACACCTCGTCGATGATGGTTTGCTTGCCTGCGAATTCGCCGCTCCAGGAGCCTTCGCCGATGGTTCGCCAGACGACATCATCGTGGCATGCCTCCCAAAAAGGCGCGCCATTGCCCTTGGCGACTTCGTCGAAGATGTCGGAGACGAGTTGGGCGTTGGGGGAGAGTTGACGCATAAGGCTCCTGTTCTTTGATGGTTTTGGAAGTCGTGTGCGGCCGCAAGCGCGGCAATGAGGAAAGACTTGAGAAAACGCAATGGAGTTCGCCTTCCATCGTCGCTTGCAAGACGCGATTGCGCGTCACGATGCAGTTGCCCGGTGCTTCCAGGGCGCGCGAGCTGATGAGCCACCCCGAAATCTTCCTCACCCGCGTCTCGGCATGGTAGTGGAGCAGAACAGAAAAGGGCATCACCGCGGTGAAGCTCAATGTCCAGAAGGTCGGTCATGGCGGAGTTCTTCCCGAGCTCAGCGCAGCCGATGTCCAACTGCGCAGGCCCTACGGAGTCTTTCCAGGTTGTAGTTTTCGGGTGTTGGCGCCAACCTGAGACTGAACCGCCGAACAGGCACTGTCGTTCTCGTGGTCTTCTCTCCACGGATGGATGCACCAACCGTTGGGCCGCCACGCCTCGAAGGAAACGGGACGGTCCTTGTTGGCCTTGGTGATGCGTGCCGGGTCTGGCTTGAAAATGCCGCCCGTCGGTCCATCGTTCTGCCGCCAGTTCTGCGCGATTTGACTGTGGAACAACCAGCCGCGTCGATCCTGGTCGTAGCGGAAGGTGACGTAGTCCGTCCAATGTTGAAGCAGGCCGCAGGCAACGCCGTGCTGCACAGTGAAATAGCGACCCTTGATCGCGAGCCCATCATCGGCGCTGTCGGTGAACGGATCGCACTGGCCGCCATCGTTGGCGCGCAGTATGACTGCGTCATTTCTCGCCGCCAGCCTGAACGTGCCAGCGGGCTCCTGGGTGAAGATCAGCAAGGGGCGTGGAGATGGTTGCTCCATCGTATCGACAGCACGATGGATGACCACCAGGTAGTCCAGGCGGTTGGTGCCGGAAAGGTGGCCGGAGAGATGGTCCAGCTCTTCATACCCCGCTGGTATGAGTTCGACGATGCTCGCCGGCAGGTCGGGATTGTCCGGAGAGCGAGACGGAGCCGAGGCCGTTTCAGCTGCATGCAGCGCGCCGCAGGCAAGGAGCAGTAGCCAGATGAGCCTCTTCATTTTCGCAACCTTATTTCTGTTTCTTTCCCCGCGACGCGGGCACTGACGCAGACGCCACGGCGGTTGCGGCATCGGGCTGGCGAGCGGCCGTGTGTTCGACAGATGCGCTCATCGACGGATGCGCTTCCCCCACGGATTCGCAGACCGAGAGCAACCGGCACGGGGCGTCGCCAACGGCCAGGTAGGCGTGCCCCATGTCGCTGTCGAAGTAGACCGAGTCGCCGGGATTGAGCAGCACCGGCGCGTAGAGCTCGGTGTGGAACTCGATCTGTCCTTCGAGCGCATAGCTGAACTCTTCGCCTGGGTGGTGAATGAAGCCGCCGAACTCCGCGAAGAAATCGTCAAGGCTGCGTGCGCGCACTTCCGTGACCATCGGCGTCAACCGCTTGTTCAAAAGTTCGGTGGCCAGGTAGGTCTGGCCATAGCTGCGATTGCCGATCGCCATGCCTTCGCCGCGGCGCTGCACGATGCGCCGCCCCGTGGTGCGGCCCTGTGGCAATGGCGCGCCGCGCGCACCGGCCATGCCGCCGGTGCTGCCCAAGGGTTCGAGCACCTGCGCCATGTCGACGCCCAACCCGCGGCTGATCAGGTGCAGTTTTTCGTACGACAGGGACGCGTGGCCTTTTTCCAATTTGGACAATGTCGACACGCCCAGGCCCGTGCGCGCGCTGACTTCGCCCAGCGTGAGGCCCAGGCGTTTGCGCAAGGCACGAATCGTTTCTCCAGGGGCAGTGCGAGCGAGAGAAGGAGGGGGCAGGGCTTCGATCATGGATGGGTGCGAGGGGGCGTTGGGGTCGGTACGGATTGCGATTATCGGATCTATGTGGGCAGTAAAACTTGTCGTATTCACTAGTTTTATACATATAAGAAAATAAATTGCGAATATAGAAAATAGTTTGTAGGATGCCGACCGGATCGACCACCGCCCCGCCATTTCGTTGGAGTGCCTCACACCATGAATCGCCTCGACCGTCCCGGTTTCTGCCGGACCTCCCGCCCCTTGTCGCTGCGCGCCGCACCGCTCGCATTGCTGGTGGCTTCGGCCGTCGGCCTGATGGGGCAGACCGTGCAGGCGCAGCCTGCACCCGTGCCGCCAAGCCCTGACGCACCGAGCGAAGCAGGCGCCCCATCGGCCAAGGCGCTGGACAGCGTCACCGTCACGGCCACACGCCGTCGCGAACCGGTGCGCGAAGTGCCGATGCAGGTCAATGTGCTGCAGGGCGAGGCGCTGGAGCGCGCCGGTGCCAAGACGCTGTCCGACTACGTTGCGGACCAGCCGGGCATCAACCTGATGGGAACGGGGACCGTGGGCGGCGCACTCAGCATCCGCGGCCTGACGACCGGGCAGCAGACCATCTCGACCGTCGGCGTGTACATCGACGACGTGGCGACAGGCTCGAGCGCGCCCTACGCGCTGGGCTCGTCCACGCCGCTGGACATGGGTCTGCTGGACCTGAACCACATCGAGATCCTGCGCGGACCGCAGGGCACGCTGTACGGTGCAGGCGCGATGGGCGGCGTGCTCAAGTACGTGACCAACCAGCCCGATACGACCGAGTTCGCGGGCTCGGTGACGCTCGGCACGTCGTCGACCAAGGGCGGCGGTCCCGGCTACACGGCCAGCACCGTGCTCAACGTGCCGATCAAGGAAGACGTGGCGGCCATCCGCATCGCCGCCTTCCACGACCATTTCGGCGGCGACTACAGGGCGGTCGGCCCGGCGGCGGGCTGGAACATCAACAGCGGCAACACGGACGGCGCGCGGCTGTCTCTGCTGTTGACGCCGACGAGGGAATTGAAGGTCCGCTTGACCGCAACGACGCAGGATGTGCGCCGCAACGGCTCGGGCATCGAAGACCTGGACCCGGTCACCGGTCGGCCGATCGAAGGCAACCGGACCCGGCGCCTCTATCTCAACGAGCCCTTTCGCAACCGCACCACGCTGTACGGGCTGGATGTGGAGTACGACTTCGGCTGGGCGCGCCTGAATTCGATCACCTCCGTGCAGGACGTGAAGATCAGCACCGTCAACGACGTCAGTCCCAATTTCGTGCCGACGCTGGCTCTGGCGGGCCTGCCGGCACAGTCGGCGAGGCTGTCGGACGTCGTTCCGCAGCATCGCCTGAGCCAGGAGTTCAGGCTGACCTCGCGCCCCGATTCCAGCATCGAGTGGTTGGCCGGCCTGTATCTGAACCGCGAACGCGGCAACCAGATCGGGTCCGCCGATGCGACGCTGGGCTACGGGCTGGGCAACCTGAACCTGATCACCTCGACCGAGCCCAGCACCTACCGGGAGGTGGCTGCCTACGGCGATGTCACATGGCACCCGACGCCCGCGCTGTCGCTGACCGGCGGCGTGCGCGTGGCGCGCAACCACCAGAGCTACACCAGCACTTCGTCGGGGCTGTTGACGGGCCCGACCTCGACGTCTGGCGGCACGTCGTCGGAGAGCGCCGACACCTACCTTCTGGCGGCCAAGTACGCCCTCACGCCGACAAGCAATGTGTACGTTCGCGCCGCCAGCGGCTATAGGCCCGGCGGCCCCAACGGGCTGCTGCCCGGTGCCGAGACGGCGCTCATCCAGCCGATGTTCAAGTCCGATTCGCTGTGGAGCTACGAGCTGGGCTACAAGGCCGACCTGCTGGCGCGGACGCTGTCGCTGGAGGCGGCGCTCTACGACATCGAGTGGCGCAACATCCAGCAGTTCGTCAAGAGCGGTGCCTTCAATTACTACACCAATGCGGGCAACGCACGCATCCGCGGTGGCGAGCTGACGCTGAACTGGATGCCGAGCACCGAATGGCGGGTGAACGCCTCCGCCTCCGCCATCGACGCCCATCTCACCACCAGTGCCGCAGGGCTGGGCGCCAATGCCGGCGCGCGGCTGCCCATGACCGCACGCTTCTCCGCCACGGTCGGCGCCACGCGCCAGTTCGTCGTTGCAGGGCGCCAGGCCTACCTGGGGGTCAGCGCGCGCCATGTCGGCGAGCGCGACGCCGGCTATGCCGGCAGCACCATCCTGCCGAGCTTCAGGATGCCGGCCTATACGGTGGTCGATCTGCAGGCCGGCATCGCCTTCCCGCACTTCAGCCTGGCGGCCTATGTGCGGAACCTGGGCAACTCGCGCGGGCTGACGAACGTTGCCACCATCAACCCCGGCCTGCTGCAGGCCGCGTTGACCCCGGCGCGCACGGTCGGCATGAACCTCACCGTGCCGTTCTGAAGATGTCGAATCCGGTATCGATCGCTGGCGAGCCGGCGGTGCAAGCCTCGTCCGCCGTCCCGGTCGCTGCGCGTGAGCGGGCATCGGCGAGCGCCTGGTATGGCCTGGCGGTGCTGATCGTCGCGGCACTGCTGGGGGCGATCGACCTGATGATCTTCAACCTCCTGGCCGAGCCTGTGCGCATCACGCTCGGACTGTCCGACACGCAACTGGGCTTGCTTCGGGGCGTCGGATTGACATTGTTCACGACCCTGGCGACCTTGCCGCTGGCCTGGCTGAGCGACCGCTACGACCGCCGCTATGTGCTCGCCGCCTGCGTCGTGCTGTGGAGCGCCGCCACAGCGATGCGCGGCCTGGCGCCGAACTACACCATGCTGTTCATCGCGTCGATCGGCCTGGGTGTGGGCGAGGCCGGTGTGAACCCGATCGTCAACAGCCTGATCCCCGAGCTGTTTCCGCGTGCGCAGCGTGTGCTGGCCAATGCCGTGTATGCGCTGTCGCTCCTGTTCGGCAGCGCGCTCGGCTCGATCCTGGGCGGTGTCATCGTGACAGTGGTCGACGGCGTGCGGCACCTGCTGCCCGTGTCGCTGCAGGGGATGGAAACCTGGCGCCTGGTGTTCTTCGTCATGAGCACCGGCGCGGTGCCGGTCGTGCTGCTGTTGCTGACGACGCGCTGGCCCCGGCGCGCCCGCGACCCGCGCCCGGTGGCACAAGAGGCGCACACCATCGGCTACGGCGACTACCTGCGCACGAACTGGCGCACTCTGGGCGGCATCGTCGTCGGCCTCGGCTTGGCGTCGATCGGATTGATCGCGCTCGACACCTGGATCCCGATCATCATGGTGCGCCAGTTCGGTGTCGCGCCGGCCGACATGGGGCGGGGCATCGGCCTTGCCGCGCTCGCGGGAATACTCGGCGGTGCGGTGCTGGGCGTCGGCTCCATGCGCTTTGCGCAGCGCGTCGTCGGGCCCGCCGCGGCGCTGCGCATGATCGCGCTGGGCCTGGTCACGGCGGCGTCGCTGTCGGTGCTGCTGCTGTTCGTGCGTTCGCCGATGGACGTGTACGTGCTGCAGGCACTGGTGCTGGTGCCGCTGATCGGCGGCTCGATCCTGTCGCCCAACGTGCTCCAGGACATCAGCCCGCCGCACCTGCGCGCCCGCGTGCTGGCTGCACTGGCGCTCGCGATGCTGCCCTTCGCCGTTCTGAGCCCGCTGGCCATCGGCATGTTGTCCGATGCCGTCAAGGCCAGCTCGCCCAACGGGCTGGCGCTGGCCGTCGTTGCCGTCACGCTGGTCACCAGCGGCGTGGGCGCCTTGATGCTGCGCGCGACCGAGGGCTCTTTCGTGCGCCTGGTGCGAACGCTGCAGCCTGCTGCCTGACACATCTTCATGTCGATCCGACCTCTCTTCTCCATGTCCGAACCCATTTCGACTTCCGGCCTTGCCGCCATCGATGCGCTGCTGCAGCCCTTCAACCGCAGCGATGCCCCCGGCCTTGTCATCGGCATCGCGCAGAACGGCAGGTCGCTGTACCGCCGCGGCGTCGGCATGGCCAGCCTCGAACAGGGCGTGGCCAACACGCCGCGCACACGCATGCGCATCGCCTCGACGAGCAAGCACTTCACGGCACTGGCCGTGCTGCTGCTCGCCGAAGACGGTTGCCTTCACATCGACGATGCGGTGCAAAAGCACCTGCCAGAGCTGCCGCAACTGGGCGCGGACGGCCCCACGCTGCGTCAACTGATGAACCACACGGGCGGCTGGCGCGGCCATGACGAACTGTGGTGCATCGTGAACGGCCTGGCGCTTCAGCCACGGGGGCTGGGCCTGCCCGCGATGGCCAGCCAGAACGAGCTGAACTTCGAGCCCGGCACGCGCATGGTCTACAGCAACGGCGCCTATTTCATGCTGGCGAAGATCATCGAGCGCGTGAGCGGACAGGGCTTCGATGCGTTCATGAAGGCGCGCATCTTCGAGCCGATGGGCATGGCCGACACCGAGTCGGTGGCCAGCGACCTCGATGTGCGCGCCGGCCTCGCCGGTCTCTACGTGCCCGCATCGGGCGGGCAGTGGCAGCGCGGCATCTACCCCTGTGAACTCGAAGGCGGCGGCTCGCTGGTCTCGACGCTCGACGACATGCTGCGCTGGCTCGCGCACCTGCGCTGCAGCCACAAGACCGTGGGCAGCGCGAGCAGCTGGGCGCAGATGCTGGCGCCGACCACGCTGTCTTCCGGCGCCGTGGTGCCCTATGGCCTCGGGCTGTTCCGGCACACCTATCGCGGCGTCGAAGTGATCCATCACGCGGGCGGCGTGATCGGCGGCACGTCGCAGATGCTCACGGTGCCGGCCCACAGCCTGGACATCATGGTCATGGCGAACGGTGCCGCAGTGTCTCCACCGGCCCTCGCGTATCAACTGATCGACCTGCTGCTGGCCGACGCATTGCCCGAACCGCCCGAAGAACGCACCCCGGCCAACGCCTTCCCCGCGCTGGTCGGCCAGCGTTACCACGCGCCGGCGACCGGCAGCGTGATCGGCTTTGCCGATGTCTCGGGCAAGCTGGGCCTGTCGTGGCAGGGCTTCACCGCATTGCCGCTGCGCCAGCGAAAGGACGGCCTGTGGCTGGCCGCGCAAGACCTGGCCATCAACGCCCTCGAACTCGATGTGTCCGGTGTCGGCGCCACGCACGCGCCCGACACCTTGGCGCTGCGCGAGGGCGGGCACCTGCAGCGCTTCGAGCGCCTGCCCGCAACGGCACCCGACATCGCATGGCTGGCACCGCAGCTGTGCGGCGACTACCGCAGTGCCGATCTGGACGCGAGCGCGCAGATCGAACGCACGGACGACGCATTGCAGATGACGGTCCAAGGCCGACATGGCCGCCAGATCGGTCGCCTGCAAGCCCTGTCGCACGACGTGATGACCTTCACTTCGAGCGACCCGATGCTGGCGGCCCTTGGCGGCAGCAGCGTTCTCAACATCGAGCGCAGTGCAGGCCGTGTCGTCGGCCTGCGGCTGGACAGCCTGCGCACCCGACACATCCACTTTTCACGCCAAGAGACCCACGCATGAAGTTCTTTACCGCCTCCCTTGCCACCGAAACCAACACCTTCGTCTCGGCCCCCACCGGATGGGGCAGCTTTCGCGAATACGGCATCTTCCATGGCGATGCCAGTACGCGCGATTCGGTCGGCTATGGCATGTTTCCGGCCGAGCTGCGCCGGTGGCTCGCAGCCGAGGGCCACGAAATGGTCGAGAGCCTGCTGGCCTTTGCGCAGCCGCTCGGGCGCACCGTGCGCGAGGTCTACGAAAGCCTGCGCGACGAGATCCTTTCCGACCTGACCGAAGCCGGTCCGGTGGACGGCGTCATCCTGGTGCTGCACGGCGCGATGGTGGCTGACGGCTATGACGATTGCGAAGGCGACCTGATCTCGCGCGTGCGTGCCCTCGTCGGGCCGAAAGTGCCGATCGGTGTCGAGCTCGACCTGCATTGCCACCTCACGCAGCAGATGCTGGGCGCGGCCGACGTCATCGTCGGCTACAAGGAATATCCGCACACGGATGCCTTGCTGCGCATGCGCGAGCTGACCCGCATCGTGGTCGATGCCGCGCAGGGCCGCGTGAAGCCGGTCATGGCCGTGCACGACTGCCGCATGGTCGGCCTGTGGCACACCACGCGCGAACCGATGGCCGGCTTCGTGCGCCGCATGCAGGCCTGCGAGCAACGCCCGGGCGTGCTCTCGGTCTCGCTCGGTCACGGCTTCCCATGGGCCGACGTGCCCGAGGCCGGCGCCAAGCTGTGGGTGGTGACCGACAACGATCCCGCGCTGGCCGCGGCAGTGGCCGACGAACTGGGGCGTGCGTTCTGGAACCTGCGCCACCTGATCGGCGCGCCCGTGCTGTCGGTCGACGAGGCATTGAGCGAAGCGTCGGGCACCGAGGGCGGCCCCGTGGTGCTGGCCGACATCGCCGACAACGCCGGTGGTGGGGCGACCAGCGACAGCACCTTCATCCTGCGTGCGCTGATCGAGCGCAACATTGCCGACGTCGCCATCGGCGCCTTCTGGGACCTGGGTGCGGTCCAGCTGTGCCGCGACGCGGGCGTCGGCGCCACATTCGACCTTCGGCTGGGCGGCAAGTGCGGTCCGGCGTCGGGCGACCCCGTCGATCTGCGCGTGACGGTCAAGGCCGTGCACGACGACTACACGCAAGGCGGCCTCACCGCCGGGATGCGTACGGCCCTCGGGCCCAGCGTGTGGGTGCAGGCTGATCACGGTCTGGACATCGTGCTCATCAGCAAACGCAACCAGGTGTTCTCGCCCGACCTGTTCACGGGCCTGGGCATCGACCTTGCAGGCAAGAAGCTGATCGTCGTCAAGTCGGCGCAGCACTTCCATGCCCAGTTCGCGCCCCTCGCGAAGGCGGTGTTGTATGTCTCGACACCGGGCGCGATGAGCAACGACTTCGCCACGCTGCCGTACCGCGTGCGCGACCTCGACTACTGGCCGCGCGTGGAGGCGCCGCAACGCGGCGACCAGCCGGCAGCGCACCCGTTCGCCATGCCGGCACCCGGCGAGTTGCACACGATCGACGGGCTGAGGATGCACCTGCAACGCAGCGGCCCTGCACCGGCCGATGCCTTGCAGCCCACCCTTGTGATCGAAGCCGGTGGCGGCTGCGCCTCGCCGATCTACGCGCGGATACAGCAGGTGCTGTCGGCGAAGTACCCGGTGGTCAGCTACGACCGCCCCGGCATGGGCTGGAGCGACATCGACGGCGCACCCTTCGACGCGCAGCGCAATGCGCACCGCCTGCATGCGCTGCTGGCCGCAGCCGGCGTGACCGGCCCGATCGTGCTGATCGGCCATTCGCTGGGCGGCCTGCTGATGCGCGTCTACACCGGCCTGTACCCGGAGCAGGTGGTCGGGCTGGTGATGCTCGATGCCAGCCACCCGGACCAGTTCGAGGAGATCGGCGAAATGCCGACGGCGCAAGTCGCCATGGAGCGCGACAAGCGGGTGAAATTCCAGGAAGGCGGTCCGCCGCCGCCGGAGCTGGCGATGGCCGGCGCCATCTTTGCCGACATGCCCCATGTCGTGCAGCAACTGACCGCGACCTTCACGCCCGAATCGATCGACACGATGGCGCGCGAGATCGAGGGCCTTCCCCACGTCGCCCGCCAGGCCGCAGCCGTTGTCGACCTGGGCGCCCGTCCGCTCGCCGTGCTGTGGGCGCCGGTGCAACTGCCGGCCGGCTCCGACAGTGCGACCGCCATCCAGAAGCGGTGGCCGAGCTTTCAGCAGGCGCATGCGGCGCTGTCTTCGCACGGCCGCTCGCACGAAGTGGCGGGGGCCGATCACATGAGCCTCGTGCTGCTGCCGCCTTTCGTGAACCGCGTGGCCGAAGAGGTCGACCGGATGATGGCCCAGCTCGGAAGCGCGCGATGAAGCCGTCCGCACAGATGAAGCTTGCGGAGCTTGCGACGCCGGCGCTGTTGCTCGACAGCGCGGTGCTCGAGCGCAATTGCGAGGCGATGGCCCGGCGCGCGGCGAACCACGGCGTGGCGCTGCGCCCGCATCTGAAGACCTCCAAGTCGGCCGAAGTGGCGCGCCTGGCCACGCGCGGGCAGGGCGGCGGCATCACGGTGTCGACCGTGGCCGAAGCAGACTATTTCGCATCCCACGGCTTCACGGACCTGAGCTATGCGGTGGGCATCTGCGCGAGCAAGATCGACGCGCTTGCGCGCATCCAGCGCACGCACGGCGCGCGGGTGACGCTGCTGGCGGACCGGGTCGAGACGGTCCGCGCCGCGGCGGCTCGTGCGCGTGCGCTGGATGCCTCGTTCCGGATGCTGGTAGAGATCGACACCGGCGGTGGCCGTGGCGGCATTGCGCCGGACGATGCCGAACTGCTGGCCGTCGCACGCGAAGTGCAGCACAGCGAGGTGTTCTCTTTCGCGGGCGTGCTGACGCATGCCGGCCACAGCTATCACGCCGAGGGGCTGGACGCGATCCGCGCCATTGCCGAAACCGAGCGTGCCGGCGCGGTGCAAGCGGCCGGGCGCCTGCGCGCGGCCGGCTTCACGGTGGACACCGTCAGCGTGGGCGCCACGCCCACGGCGGTATGCGCCGAACGGCTCGACGGCGTGACCGAGATGCGCCCCGGCGTCTACACCTTCTTCGATCTGGACCAGGCCGCGCGCGGCATCTGCGGGTTCGAGGACATCGCGCTGTCGGTGCTGGCCACCGTCATCGGCCACAACCCGCGGTCGGGCCGCGTGCTGATCGATGCCGGCGCGCTGGCCTTGTCGAAGGACAGTTCGGGCGCCGAGTTCCGTAGCGACCTTGGCTACGGGCTGGTTTGCGATGAGGACGGCGGTGCGCCACTGACCGGATTTCGTGTGGCCGAACTTCATCAGGAGCACGGCCTGATTGCCAGCAATGGGCAAGCGCGGGCGATGTTCGATGCGCTGCCCGTCGGCAGCCGCGTGCGCATCCTGCCGCACCACGCCTGCATGACCGCAGCCCCTTATGACCGTTACCACGTCGTGCGCGGCGCCGGCTCCGGTGTGCATGCCGTGTGGGGAAAGACCCGTGGCTGGCATGCAGGCGGCCCGCCGGATGCGCGGGTCGCTTGATCTCAGCGCACCTGTTCTGTTTTTTTGTTGGAGACACTCATGAAGAAATCGCTTCTCGCTAGGCTGTTCGCCCCCGTTGTTCCGTTGGTTCTGGCCTTCTGCCTGACGAGTGCTTCGCACGCCGCTGATGCCCCGTCCGGCGCCGCGCCGACGACGCAAGACGCAGGCACTGCAGCATCCGTTGCAGCGCCCGTCGCCGTGCCCGCACCTGCGCCGATGCCCGCAACAGCCGCGACCACCAAAGTCGACAACCCCTACGGCATAGGCGCCCTGTGGGCGCAAAGCGACCTGGTGGCCAAGGCTGTGCTGGCCATCCTGGCGATCATGTCCATGGGCAGCTGGTACGTGATCGTCACCAAACTGCTCGAGCAGATGCGCATGGGCCGCCAGGCCAAGGAAGTGGACAACGAGTTCTGGAACGAGCGAACCGTGCAGGCCGGCACAGAGAAGCTCGCCGAAGGCAGCCCCTTCCGCTTCATCGCCGATGCCGGCGTGCACGCCACCAAAAAGCACGACGGCCTGCGCGGCAAGGTCGACTTTGCCGACTTCGTCGACCTGTGCATCCACCGCGCCACCGAGCGCGTGCAAAGGCGCCTGAGCAACGGCATGTCGCTGCTGGCCACCGTGGGCTCCACGGCACCCTTCGTCGGCCTCTTCGGCACCGTCTGGGGCATCTACCACGCCCTCACCGCCATCGGCATCGCCGGCCAGGCCTCCATCGACAAAGTGGCAGGCCCCGTGGGCGAATCGCTCATCATGACCGCCATCGGCCTGGCCGTGGCCGTGCCCGCCGTGCTCGGCTACAACTGGCTGCTGCGTCGCAACATCACCGTGATGGACGACGTGCGCGAATTCAGCGGCGAACTGCATTCGGTCATCCTGGCCGGCAGCGCCGCCGCCTGAGCCCCCGCGCCGCCGCAATGAACCGGGCCACATCATGGCGATGAACATTCCATCCGCCGGGGGAGACGAGGAGCAGGTCATTGCCTCCATCAACACCACGCCGCTCGTCGACGTGATGCTGGTGCTGCTGATCATCTTCCTCATCACCATTCCCGTCGTCAATTACTCCGTGCCGGTGCAGGTCCCCAAAGAGCGCAACGAGGTGCGCGAGAGCAAACCCGACACCGTCGTGCTGTCCGTCGACGCCACGGGCCGCATCTACTGGTTCGACACCCCCGTGCGCGATGTGAACGCCCTGGCCGACAAGCTCAAGAAAGTGGCGGCGATGACCCCGCAGCCCGAAGTGCACATCCGCGGCGACTGGCACTCCGACTACGAGCCCGTGGGAAAGATCATCTATGCGTGCCAGTCCGCCGGCATCGTCAAGGTGGGCTTCATCACCGAGCCGCCCGCGCGCAACTGAGAAGACACAGCCATGCGAAAAGAAAAACAGGGGCGCCGCCGCAGTGCGCCGTCCGACGAGCCCATGATGGACATCAACACCACGCCCCTGATCGACGTGATGCTGGTGCTGCTGATCATGCTCATCATCACCATCCCCATCCAGTTGCATGCGGTCAACCTGAACATGCCCAACGGCAACCCGCCGCCCATCGACATGAAGCCCGAGGTGCTGCGCGTGGACATCGACGAACACAGCACCGTGCTGTGGAACGGCGAGGCCATTGCCGACCTGGCGGAAGTGGAACGGCGCTTCGAGCAGATCGCGACGCAGGCGGTGCAGCCTGAAGTGCACCTGCGCCCCGACAGGCACGCCAAGTACAACATCGTGGCCGGCGTGATGGCCTCGGCGCAGCGCTCGGGCCTGACCAAGCTGGGCATCATGGGCTCGGAGCAGTTCATCCCATGAGCCGCGCCAACGACTTCGACCCCAAGTCCCGCTTCGGCCCTATCGGCATCGGCGTGATGATCCTGTTTCATTTGCTGGTCGGCTACGCGCTCGTCTCGGGCCTGGCCCGCAAGGCGGTGGAGATGATCAAGAAACCGATGGATGCGACCATCATCGCGGAGATCAAGCTGCCCCCGCCACCTCCACCGCCGCCGCCGCCCCCCAAGAAGATCGTCAAGCTGGAGACGCCCAAGGCCCCGCCACCGCCGCGCCCGGCCTACGTGCCGCCACCGGCCGTGACGCCGCCACCGAGCACCGCGCCCACGATCACGGCGGTGCAGAGCGTCGAGCCGGTGGCACCGCCGCCCGCCGCGCCGCCAGCACCGCCCGCGCCACCGGCCCCGCCGAAGGCGGTTTCTTCAGACATCGCCGTGGCGTGCCCCAAGCAGGTCAAGCCCGAGATGCCGCGCAAGGCGCTGGACGAAGGCACCAGCGGCGTCGTCAAGGCAGAGGTACGCATCAAGGGCAGCCATGTGACGGAAGTGCGCTTCCTGTCGGGGCCGCGCGTGTACTACGGGGCGGTGCGCTCGGCCATGATGCGCTACGAGTGCCAGACCACCGGCGATGCGGAGATCCTGGCTACGCAGGAGTTCGTCTTCAAGATCGAGTAGGCCGACTTCTTTGCTGGGCCTGTCTGCTCAATTTGCCTGGGCGTCGAAGTAGGCCTCCCACGACAACGGCGAAGCTTTGAACCTCTCGGCGCTCCGGAAGGCATCCATTGCCTTCTCGCGTGTGCCGCAGTTCATCGTTGCCACGCCGAGATTGAAGTAGGTGTTGCGGTCGGTTGACCCGAGGCCTACCGCGCGTTGCAGGACGGAGGCCGCCTTTTCGTGCTTGCCCTGG
The DNA here is from genome assembly GCF_014302995.1 of Variovorax sp. PAMC26660. Lineage (NCBI taxonomy): Bacteria > Pseudomonadati > Pseudomonadota > Betaproteobacteria > Burkholderiales > Comamonadaceae > Variovorax > Variovorax sp. PAMC26660. The sequence goes on along the minus strand of NZ_CP060295.1, from coordinate 503,964 downwards.
TCGGAAAGTACTGCGCCCAAGCACGTCAACGCAAGGACATCTCCGGGGACTTCAAGGAGTGCCTTCGAGAGAATCGCCTCGGCGCAGACCAGGTTCGACTCGCACGTCTCGGGCTTTTGCCATGCCTCTTCGACAAGAGACCGGCTGGCGGAAATGATGTCCAGGTTCATGGGGTTTGAGGCTTGTTGCAGGCTCGATCTCGACCCGCGCGGGAATGGCTGGTGCTGGCCGAATTTAGCCTGTCGAGGCCAGCAAGCTTATGACCCGGAGCTGCCTGTCACGAAGACACGAGGAGGCCGGTTGTGGGACGATCTGCGTCATCGTTCGCTCTGGAAAGCGAAAGACCTGCCTGGAACACAACATGGACAGCGAAGCAATGACTTCAAAACCGGTGCGCCCACTGCCCGCCCTGTTGCTCACGGCGGCGGCCCTTTGCCTGGGGGCGGCGCTGCTGTTGCGCTGGTTTCTTTTCGGCGGCCATGCCGGCTTGGCCGCAGTCGCCTTCCTGGGACTGGGCATGATCGTCTATCCCAGCGGCGTGATCTTGCTCATCGTCTACGCCGTGCTGGACAAGCCATGGACGCGCCCGTTCCGGCGCGCCTGGTTCTTCTGGTTGCAAGTGCTGGTGATCGTGGCAATCGGCATGAGCGTCGCCGGCTGGCGATAGTGGCAATGGCAAGGCTGCGGCGCGTCACGCCGCGCCTGTGGCCGTTATTTGCCAAACAGCTTCATCAGGTGCTGCCACAGGCGCAACATAAAGCCCGCGCGCTCCACATCGGCCTGCGCGACCAGCGGGGTTTCTCCCACCGGTTTGCCATTGGAGCTGGCGACCACCTTGCCGATCACCGTGCCTTTGGCCACCGGTGCTTCCAGTGCCGGGTTGATCTGCACCGAGGTCTGCACTTGCTGGCCGCGCGGCACGGTCACGCTCCATGGCGACCCCAGAACCGCAGGAACCGTGTCGACCTTGCCGAAGCTGACCTTGGCGGCCGTCACCGCCGTGTTCGGCTGAATGGGAGTGGCCTGCTCGAAATTGCTGAAACCCCACCCGAGCAGCGTGCGCGTCTGGTCGGCCCGCGCCTGCGCGCTGTTGGTGTTGAGAATCACCGTGATGAGGCGCATCCCGTTGCGCTTGGCTGAAGTGACGAGACAGAAGCCCGCTTCCTGGGTGTGGCCGGTTTTCAGTCCGTCGACCGTGGGATCGGTGTACAGCAGGGCGTTGCGGTTTCCCTGCTTGATGTTGTTGTATTTGAATTCGCGCTCGGCGTAGATCGGATAGTAGTCGGCACTGTCGCGGATGATGGTGCGCGCCAGGATCGCGAGGTCGCGCGCAGACGACCTGTGCTGCGGGTCGGGCAGCCCCGTCGCATTGACGAAATGCGTGTGCGTCATCCCGATGCGTTGGGCTTCGGCGTTCATGAGCTTGGCGAAGTTCTCTTCGGAGCCGGCCATGTGCTCGGCGATCGCCTTGGCCGCGTCGTTGCCGGACTGGATGACGATGCCGCGCAGGATGTCGATCACCGTGGCCTGGCTGTTGAGCGGCAGGTACATGCACGACTCGGTGCTCGAGCCTCGGCACCAGGCGTTCTGGCTGACCGACACAAGATCTTCCTTCTTGAGCTTGCCCGAGCGAAGTGCCTGCTCGACCATGAAGCTGGTCATCATCTTGGTCAGTGACGCCGGCGGCAGCGGTTCATCGGGGTTGTCCGAGGCGAGCACCTCGCCGGAGTCGAAGTCCATCAGCAGCCATGCCTTGGCGGCCAGCGCTGGCGGCCCGCCGGCGACAGCGGGCTGCGCTGCGGCTGGCGTCGGGGCAGGCGCGGCAGCGGCAGGCTTCTGGTGGGCCGCGGGCTTGGCGGCATGGTGTGAGGCTGCATACGACGCCGAGTACGGCGCAAGGGTCCCCGCGGCGATTGCGAAGACGACGGAGAGGGTGGAAAGACGCTTGGTTTGAAGAATGGTCAGGGGCATGGCGAACATTGTGGCGAATCGTGTGTTGATCGCGCAATGGGATTGAAATGAGGCGAGAAGGTTCAGACGGCAGAAACGGGCCGCTTCGCGATTTTCCCAGGGCGCCCGGGAGGGCCGGCCACTGCCCGGGCAAAGGCGTGGTTTTTGGCCGGCCGGAGCGCGAGAATGCGGGCAACACCACAGGAGAACCTTTCTTGACGACCGTCGCCATCACCTCCGCAATCAACGTCAGCAACAGCAATGGCTTTGTCCTGTTTGGCGGCGTGAACGTCCTCGAGTCGAAAGACATGGCCCTGCGTGCTGCGCAGGAGTACGTCCGGGTCACCCGAAAGCTCGGCATCCCCTACGTTTTCAAGGCAAGTTTCGACAAGGCGAATCGCTCGTCCATCCATTCCTTCCGAGGCCCCGGCCTGGAAGAGGGGCTGAAAATCTTCGAGGCCGTCAAGGCCGAGTTCGGCGTTCCCGTCCTCACCGACGTGCACGAGCCATGGCAGGCGAGTCCCGTCGCCGAAGTGGTGGACGTTTTGCAGCTACCTGCCTTTCTCGCCCGCCAGACTGATCTGGTGGTCGCTCTTGCCAGGACGGGCAAGGTCATCAACGTCAAGAAGCCCCAGTTTCTGAGCCCGCCGCAAGTGCTCAACATCGTCGAAAAAATCAGGGAGGTTGGGAACTCCCCCATCATTCTGTGTGACCGGGGAACCTGTTTCGGCTACGACAACCTGGTGGTGGACATGCTTGGCTTCGGTGCCATGAAGAAGGTCACCGGGAACCTGCCCGTCATCTTCGACGTGACCCATGCCCTCCAGCAACGCGAGGCGAACGCCGCTGTCTCCGGCGGGCGACGTGAGCAAGTGGTTGAACTGGCGCGTGCCGGCCTGGCTGTAGGCCTGGCAGGCCTCTTTCTCGAAGCTCACCCTGATCCAGCGCAGGCCAAATGCGATGGTCCCAGCGCTCTGCCGCTGGACCAGCTGGAGCCTTTTCTCGCGCAGTTGAAGGCGTTGGACGATTTGGTGAAGTCGTTCGCGCCCCTGCATATCCGAGCCTGAACGAGACATCGCGACCCAAAGCGCCCGCAAGGGCAAGTTCAGGGTCGGTTGAAATCCGACAGGGTGTTGATGCGGCCCGTCAGCGCCGCGACATGCTCATCGCTCGCGAACCAATCGGGTGTATCGCCAGACTCCCCAGATGGCCCCGACGGCGATGCCGATTCCCACGCTCCAGCCCGGCGGAAAACCGAATCCGAATGCCAGGAGCAGCATCAAGCCGGCGCTGGCCAGTCCGATGAAAACCAGCGTGACGAAATCAAAGCGCGCGACTTCGAACGTGTCCTCGGCAACGCTGCGGTTGCGGCGGCCCTGCTTGCGGCGCTGGCCTCTGAACAGAAAGACATCGATAACGAAATCGAAGATGCCGACGAAGAGATCGGCCAGGATGCTCCACATGAGGACGCTCCATTTGCGGTGACACCCAGGGTTGTTGTTTTTGTTCTCGTGATGGTCCGACCAGGGTGGAGCGGCGGATCATGTCGAAATGTTACCGTGCTTCCGGCAAGGGGATGCTTTTGCAACCCGCATCCAAAACCCACCCCGCCGCGTACAGGTGCCTACGGCACGCACTTCGACGTGCCCTTGGCCGAGGAACAGTCATGCCGCAGGACATCGCATTCGCCATCCGCTGGGTCGAAAAAGGCCTGGTCCCCGACACCATGGTTCGCCAGGGCATCCGCCGGCTGCTCAAGGAGCGGCTGACCGAACTGCACGCCGGCAACGCGCTGGCGGTGGCCGAGCTGACGCAGGACTTCGTCGCCAGCATGGGCGCGGCCCACCTGGCGCCGCTGCCGGAGAAGGCCAACGAGCAGCACTACGAGGTGCCGGCCGCCTTCTTCGGCGAAGTGCTGGGGAATCACCGCAAATACAGCAGTTGCTACTGGCCCGAAGGCACGCGGACGCTGGAAGAGGCCGAGTCCGCCGCGCTGACCGCCACCTGCGAGCGCGCCGGTCTGGTCAATGGGCAGGACGTGCTGGAACTGGGCTGCGGCTGGGGCTCGCTCACGCTCTGGATGGCGGCCAGGTACCCGGGCAGCCGCATCACGGCGCTGTCCAACTCGAGTTCGCAGCGCGAGTACATCGAGGCGCAGGCGGCGCAGCGCGGCCTGGGCAATGTGCGCGTGCTGACCCGCGACATCAACGTGTTCGACACCGACGCGCGCTTCGACCGCGTGGTCTCCGTCGAGATGTTCGAGCATCTGCGCAACTGGCCGCAGGCCTTTGCGAACGTCGCGCGCTGGCTCAAGCCCGGCGGGCGCTTCTTCATGCACGTGTTCGCCCACAAGGAAGCGCCGTATCCCTTCGAGGTGCGCGACCCCAGCGACTGGATGAGCAAGTACTTTTTCTCCGGCGGCATGATGCCCAGCGACGACCTTGCGCTGTACTGCCAGGACGACCTGCGCCTGCTGCGCCGCTGGCGTTGGGAGGGCGGCCACTACCAGCGCACGGCCGAGGCCTGGCTGCGCAACATGGACGAGCGCCGTGCCGCGCTGCGCCCGCTGTTCCAGGCCACCTACGGCGCCGACGCGAATGTGTGGTGGACCCGCTGGCGGCTGTTCTTCATGTCGGTGGCGGAGCTGTTCGGCTTCGATCACGGCCAGCGCTGGTGGGTGAGCCACTACCTGTTCGAGCGCCGCGCATGAGTGGTTTCATGGATTTGGCGCTGGCCGGTCTGGCATGGACCGCGTCCCTGGCATTCCTCACCTGGGTGGCGAGCCTCGTGCGCCGAGACGCCAGCCTGATCGACCGCATGTGGCCCCTGTGCATCGTGGGCGCCGGCCTCGTCTACTTCGCACTGCTGCCGGTGCAGACGGTGCGCGGCCTGTGGATGGCCGTGCTCGGCACCGCCTGGGCAGTGCGGCTGTGCCTGTACATCACCTGGCGCAACTGGGGCCACGGCGAAGACCGCCGCTACCAGGCGATTCGCGCGCGCAACCAGCCGAACTTCGGGGTCAAGAGCCTGTACCTCGTGTTCGCGCTGCAGGCGGTGCTGGCGTGGATCGTCTCCGCGCCCTTTCTGCCCGGCATGGCTGCGGCGCGGCCGCTGGGCGTGCTCGATGCGCTCGGCATGGTGTTGGCGCTGTCCGGCATCTTCTTCGAGGCGATCGGCGACGCGCAGATGGCGCGCTTCAAGGCCGACCCCGCCAGCAAGGGGCAGGTGATGGACCGCGGCCTGTGGCGCTACACGCGCCACCCCAACTACTTCGGCGAGGTCTGCGCCTGGTGGGGCCTGTGGCTCATCGCCATGGGCGGCGCGGGCTGGAGCGGTGCATGGAGCGTGGTGTCGCCGCTGCTCATGACCTGGCTGTTGCTGAAGGTTTCAGGCGTCGCCATGCTCGAAGGCGACATCGGCGAGCGCCGGCCCGCCTACCGCGACTACATCGCACGCACCAATGCCTTTTTTCCGGGGCCGGTGCGCAATCACAAGGCGTCATGACAAACAAAGCACACTGGATCTTCATGTTGGCCGCGCTGGTGGGCAGCGCGGCATCAGCAGCGGCGGGGCCCGCCGGTGGTGAATGGAACTTCCGCGTGTTGCTCGACGACGCGCCCATCGGCGAGCACCGCTTCGCGCTCAGCACGGCCGGCGACGAGCGCAAGCTCACCAGCCAGGCCGAGTTCGCGGTCAAGCTGCTGGGCGTGACTGTCTACCGCTACCAGCACACCGCCACCGAGCACTGGCGCGGCGACTGCCTGCGGCAACTGGTCTCCAGGACCGACGACGACGGCACGCGCGAAAAAGTCGATGCGCAAGCCTCGGGCGACAACGCGCTGGCCGTGGCCACGCCCAAGGGCACGCAGTCGGTGGACGGTTGTGTGATGAGCTTCGCCTATTGGAACCCCACCATCCGCAAGCAGGAGCGGCTGCTGAACGCGCAGAGCGGCAAGATCGAAACCGTGCAGATCAGCCGCGCCGGCAACGGAACGGTGGAAGTGCGCGGCCAGCCCGTGGCGGCCACCCGCTGGCGCATCGCCACGACGGCCCAGCCCATCGACGTCTGGTATTCGCAGCAGGGCGACTGGATCGGGCTCGACTCGACCGTGAGCGGCAATCGCAAGCTCAGCTATCGTTTGAAGTAGCTCGGAAGGGACCGCACGCGTCGGCCTCGCGCGCCGATGCCCAACACCTGCGCTCCAGAGGACACCATATGCACGTTGAACTGGCTTCCGAAACCCGGCATGAATCGTTGACAGACCTGATGTGCGAGTTGCACGCCTTCTACAACGAAGGCGCCGTGGCCTCGCGGGAGGCTGTGCGGGAACACCTTCTCCAGAATCTTCTGGCGCCCGGGTCGCCGCAGCGTCTGGTCGTGGCGGTGGGCGATGACGGTGTGGTGCTCGGCCTGGCCGCCATCGGGCTGGTCTATTCGCTGGTCGAGTTCGACCCCGAAAACCGCAAGCACTGCCAGTTGAAGGAGCTGTACGTGAGGTCGTCGGAAAGAAGCCACGGGGTCGGCAAGGCGCTCATGGCGTGGGTGGCCCGGTACGCCTTCGACAACGGTTGCCGCCGCATCGACTGGCCCGTCAAGGCATCGAACGCGAGGGGCATGGCCTTCTACGAGAGCCTTGGCGCCGCAAGAGTCGTCGACAGGCTCAGCTACCGGCTCTGCGAACCGAAGCTGAGCGAGCTGTGCGGTGCGCCCGCGAGCGCACCGCCGCCATGACGAACGAGTTCACCGCGAGGGTACGGCCACCGGCTCGTCGGCCGGCGACGCGCTGCGCCCGATCATCCACGCGCACGCGGCCGACACCACCCCTGCGAACAGCACATACAGGCAGATCTGCCACGGCTCGCCTCCGCCCGACTTGAGGAGCGCGGTCGCGATGATCGGCGTGATGCCCGAGGCAAAAATGCCCGAGAACTGGTAGACGAAAGAGATGCCCGTGTAGCGCACCTTGGCGTCGAACAGGTCGCAGAACAGCGCGGCCTCCGGCCCGTACACCGACGCATACAGGATGCCGAAAGGCACGATGATCGCGAGCCACACCAGCAGCACGTTGCCACCGCTGTGCGTCATCAGCCAGAAGCCGGGGAAGGCCGACACCGCCGTGATGAGCGAACCCCACATGTAGACCCTCGGCCGCCCCATCCTGTCCGACAGGCGGCCGAAGAAGGGAATGAAGAAGATCATCACCACCGCCGCCGCCATCACGCCCAGCAGCGCCTCGGTGCGGCTGATCTTGAGGGTGCTCGTGAGGTAGTTGATCGAGAACACGCCGAAGATGTTGAAGAACACACCGTCGATGTAGCGCGCGCCCATGCCCTTGAGCACATTGCCGGGGTAGCGGCGGATCATGTCCATGAAGGGAATGCGCAGCTCGGCGTTGCGCGCCTTCACCGCCGCGAACTCGGGCGTTTCCTGCACGTGCAGCCGGATGTACATGCCCACCATCACCATCGCGCCGGAGATCAGGAAGGCGATGCGCCAGCCCCAGGCCAGGAACTGTTCGTCGGTGAGCAGCGACGATAGGAGCGCCACCACGCCCGAGGCCAGGCACAGGCCAATCGCCAGACCGATCTGCGGCAGCGAGGCGTAGAAGCCGCGCTTTTCCTTCGGCGCGTATTCGTAGGCCATCAGCACCGCGCCGCCCCATTCGCCGCCCAGGCCGATGCCCTGCGCCACGCGAAGCAGCAACAGCAGCAAGGGCGCCGCAATGCCGATCTGCGCATAGGTGGGCACCAGCCCGATCAGGAAGGTGGCCACGCCCATGATCATCAGCGTGATGATGAGCATGCTCTTGCGCCCGATCTTGTCGCCGAAGTGGCCGAAGATCACGCCGCCCAGCGGCCGCGTGACGAAGCCCACCGCAAAGGTCGTGTACGCCAGCAAGGTCGACACCACCGGGTCGCTGCCGGGGAAGTAGAGCTTGTTGAACACGATGCCGGCCACCACGCCGTACAGGAAGAAGTCGTACCACTCGATGGTGGCGCCCACCAGGGCCGAAACCACCACCCTGCGAATCGCTTTTTCGTCGCTTGCACTCATGTGTGTCTCCGATGAGGTTTGTCGTGGCGGCCTCTGCGGGCCTTGTTGGATTTGCAAAAACTCAGTGCGCGGCGGATGCCGCTCTCAGGTCCTCTCTGATCAGGTCGACGGCCTTCTCGGCCATCATCACGGCGGGTGCGTTGGTGTTGCCCGACACCAGCGTGGGCATGGCCGAACAGTCGATCACCCGCAGCCCCGCGATGCCGTGCACGCGCAGGCGCGCATCGACCACGGCCAGCGCATCGCTGCCCATGCGGCAGGTGCCGGTGGGGTGGAAGATGGTGGCGCCGTTGTTGCGACAGAACTCGAGCAGGTCGGCGTCGCTCGCGGCATCGGGGCCGGGCTTGACTTCGCGCTTCACGTAGGGCCGCATCGCGGGCGAGTCGGCAATGGCGCGCGCCGCTCTCACGCCGGCCACCGTGGTCGCGCGGTCCAGGTCGGTGGCCAGGTAGTTGGGTTGCATCTCGGGCGGCTCGGCCACGTCGCGCGAGCGGATGCGGATGTGGCCGCGCGATTCGGGCCGCAACTGGCACACCGACATCGTGAAACCCGAATACGGATGCACCTTGCCACCCGCCATGTCGGCCGAGAGCGTGGCAACGTGGAACTGGATGTCGGGCGTGGCCGCCACCGGCCGGCCGTTTGCATCCTTCAGCGCGCGCATGAAGCAGCCGCCCTGGTTGATGCCTACCGCCAGCGGGCCGGTGCGGTGCAGCAGCCATTCGAGGCCCATGCCGATCTGGCCGGTCCATGAATTGAGCTGGTCGTTGGTGGTGATGGGTTTCGTGCACTCGTAGCCCAGGCGGATCTGCAGATGGTCCTGCAGGTTCTCGCCCACGCCGGGCAGCTCGTGCACCACCGGGATGCCCAGGCGCTCCAGCAGCGCGCGTGGCCCGATGCCCGAGAGCTGCAGCAACTGCGGCGACTGGATCGAGCCCGCCGACAGCAGCACTTCGGCGCGGCAGCGCGCCGTCCTCAGTTCGCCACCTTGGCGGTAGCTGATGCCGACGGCGCGGCGCCCCTCGAACAGCAACTGGCTGGCCATCGCATCGGTCTCGATGCGCAGGTTGGGCCGGTGCTTCGCCGGCGTCAGGTAGGCCTTGGCCGTGCTGCAGCGCCAGCCCTTGTGCGTCGTCAGCTGGTAGTAGCCCGCACCTTCCTGACCAGCGCCGTTGAAGTCTTCGGTGCGCGGCACGCCGGTCTGCTGCGCACCGCCGATGAAGGCTTCGATCAGCTCGTGCTTCGCCGCGATGTCCGACACCTTCAGCGGCCCGTTGCCGCCGTGGAATGGATTGGCGCCGCGCTGGTTGCCTTCGGAGCGGATGAAGTAGGGCAGCACGTCGTCGTAGCCCCAGCCTGCGTTGCCCAGTGCGGCCCAGTGGTCGTAGTCCTCGCGCTGGCCGCGGATGTAGATCAGGCCGTTGATCGCGCTCGAGCCGCCCAGCGTCTTGCCGCGCGGCCAGTAGATGCGCCGGCCGTTCATGTTCGGGTCGGGGTCGGTCTCGAAGCGCCAGTTGTAGGTGGGGCTCCACATCGTCTTGCCGTAGCCGATGGGCAGGTGAATCCAGAGCGACTTGTCGGGCGGCCCGGCTTCGAGCAGCAGCACGCGCGTGGCCGGGTCTTCGCTCAGACGGCCGGCCAGCACGCAGCCGGCGGAACCGGCGCCTACGACGATGTAGTCAAACTCTTCATCAGGCATGCAAGGGGTCCGGGAGTGGAACAATCGCTGGGCTCGGCCGCATCGTAGGCCATTGATTTTCGGAACGCAATGTTCCATTTTTAAGGTTTACCCGCATGCCCCGTCCCGCGCGCACGCCTGCCGCCGTCATTGCAGCCCCTTCGCCGGTGCCGTCCGTGGCGGACGAACCCGGTTCCGGTTCCTCGGCCGAACGCAGCCTGCGCCTGCTGGCGCTGCTGGCCAACGAGGGCCGCGCGCTCACGCTCGCCGAGCTGGCCGCGCAACTGGGTCTGCCCAAGGGCACCGCGCACCGCATCTGCACGCAACTGCTGGCGACGGGATTTTTGGCGCGCGACGTGGACGAACGCTCGTTCAGCGTCGGCCCTGCGCTGCGCAAGCTGGCTTTCGACACGTTGAACCACGGCGTGGTGCGCGGGCTGCGGCACGAGGTGCTGTCCGAACTCGTGCGGCAGGTCGGCGAGACCTGCAACCTCACCACGCTCGACGGCGCGCAGGTGTTGTACCTCGACCGCGTCGAAGCGCAATGGCCGCTGCGGCTGACGCTCGACGTGGGCTCGCACGTGCCGCTGCATTGCACCGCCAGCGGCAAGCTGTTCCTGGCGCTGATGCCGGGCAAGGAACGCGACACGCTGATCGACAAGCTGCCGCTGGCGCGCATGACCGCCAACACGATCACCACGGCCCATGCATTGCGCGCCGAGTGCGATGCGATCGCGGCAGGCGGCTACTCGTGCGACCGCGAGGAATTCATCGCCGGGCTGGTGGCGGTGGCCGTGCCGGTGCACGATGCGGCCGGCGCGGTGCGCGCCGCGCTCGCGGTGCATGCGCCGACGGCGCGGATGTCGATGGACGATGCGATGAAGCGCATCGATGCGCTCAAGGCTGCAGCGGCGAAGATCACCGCGCTGCTCTGAGCGTTCGGGGATTCCTTACTGCTTCACAGCCCGGCAGTTGACGAGCTTGGGCGAAGGCACCAGCGCGCTGGCCAGAAAGCCTTCGTTCAGGCACTCGAAGACGAAGCTGCTGGAGAGCTGGAAGGCAGTGAGCTTTCCGTCCTTGAACTTCGGCTTCAGTGCGTCCTGGTCGGCAACGTCGAAGGAGGTGTCGAAGCTCGAACCGTCGTCGGCGACCGCGCCGAAGTAAGTGGTGCCCGCATCGCCACCCATGCGCATCACCTTGCCGCTGAACGCCAGTCGCTTCTTCGTGTACTTGGCCGCAGCCTCCTGCGGGTTGGCCTTGTAGGCAACGACGATCTGGCTGTAGGCGACGACGGGCGCCGCCTCGGGCTCGTCCGCCTGGGCCTTGCCATGCCAGAAAGAGGCTGCGGCAAGCACCGAGAGTGCGGAAAGAAAAGCCAGTCGGCAAGAGATGGTTCGCATGCGGTGATAGACCCTGAATCCGTTGATTTTTGTTGAACAAGCGCCGCGAGGGCCGGGCGAATATACATGGCGATTTCCGCTCGAATGCGTGCGCGCCAACAGGCGTTGGCGCGAGAATCCTGTGCGCCATACGGTGTGCATGAGAAACGGGGAACGAATGCCGAACGTCGTCGAAACCATCCGCAGCTTCAACGCAGGCCGCGACCCCGAGCGCCTGGCGATGAAGTACGCCAACCTGCGCACCAATTCCTTCGTTTTCCTGCGCGGCACCTGCCACCTTTTCTACGACCGCTTGCCGGTCGATGCGTTGTTCGCCAAGGCGCCCGCGAGCTGGCTGTGCGGTGACGCGCATCTGGAAAACTTCGGCAGCTACAAGGGCGACAACCGGCTCGTGTACTTCGACCTCAACGATTTCGACGAGGCGGCATTGGCGCCCGTGACATGGGAGCTGGTGCGCTTCCTGTCCAGCATCCTGGTGGCCGGCGACAGCCTGTGCGCGAGCGCCGACGATGCAACGGCGCTGTGCAAGGTCTTCCTCGATGCCTATGCCGGTGCGCTCACGCTGGGCAAGGCCCGCTGGGTCGAGCGCGACACCGCCGACGGGCTCATCGGCGATCTGCTGGACACGCTCAAGGCGCGCACCCGGCCTGCCTTCCTGGACCGGCGCACCGACACCAAGGGCCATGGCCGCGTCATTCGCTGCGACGGCAAGCACGCGCTGAAAGTCGACGATGCGGCGCGGGACCGGGTGACGAAGCTGATCGACACCTTCGCTGCGTCGCAAGACAAGCCCGGTTTCTTCAAGGTGCGCGACGTGGCGCGGCGCATCGCCGGCACCGGCAGCCTCGGGGTCGAGCGCTACATCGTGCTGGTCGAAGGCAAGGGCTCGCCCGACGGCAACTACCTGCTCGACCTGAAACAGGCGCTGCCATCGTCCCTTGCACCGCACCTGAAGCTCAAGCAGCCCGATTGGCCGTCGCAGGCGCACCGGGTGGTGGGGCTGCAGCGCCGCATGCAGGCCGTGTCGATGGCCTTCCTGCATCCCGTTGCGCAGGCCAAGGCCTCCTATGTGCTGCGCGGCCTGCAGCCCAGCGAAGACCGCGTGACGCTCGACGTGCGCCACACAGGGCTCGACCAGATCCGCGGCGTGATCGATGAAATGGGGCAACTGATGGCCTGGGCGCAACTGCGCAGCGCGGGGCGCCAGGGCTCGGCCATCGCGGATGCGCTGGTCGAATTCGGAGGCTCGGTCAAGTCATGGCGCGATGACCTGCTGGACGCAGCGCACCAGTGCGCTGCGCAGGTCGAAAAAGACTGGAAGGCCTACGGCGAGGCCTTCGACAGCGGGGCGTTGAAGGCCTGAGCGGCCCGCGCTTCGCCTTCGAGGTCAGAGCAGGGACCCAGCCTCGGCCTCGCCGGTGGTTGTCGGCTGCCGCGACGGCCGCGAAATCTCGCGCGGCAAATCGGGCATGGAGCGCAAGTTTCGGAATGAAAGCGCTCCTTGATTCGGGGCCGACCCGACAGACAACCTGAGTTCTAATTCGAACAGCGACCCGTATCGAGGTTCGCTTCAAAAACGAGACAGATAGAGAAGGATCAGAGATGATATTCAGCGGTTTTTTCTTCTTCCTGCTGCTGTGCGTGGGCGCGGGTATCTGGGCTTCCAACCGTGGACGCTTCGGTGTGGGCTGGTTCTTCATCAGCATCATCGTGAGTCCCGTGATCGGGTTCATTCTGCTAGCGGTCCTGAAGGATCTTTCGAAAGACACCGCCGAATTCGTGTCAGGGGGACAGACGAACCGGGCGCCAGTCCCGCCTCCCGGTCCAGCCGATGACGACTATGCGGTCGCGCTCGAAGAGGTGAGCAACGGGCAACGCAAGGCGGGCATCTGGGCGAAGGCATTCACGGACGCGGTCGGTGACAAGGACCGTGCCGTGGCTCTGTACACCGCACGTCGTGCGCAGGATTTGGCCGATGAGCGCAGCCGCCGTGCGGCCGACGAGCTTCGACAGACTGAGGAAGGCCGCGCACTTCTGGCTCAGCAAACGTACGATGCGCTGCCAAAGGGCACGTGCCCGAATTGCGGAACGGTGATTCCGCTCGATTCGCCCATTTGCCCCCAGCCGAAGTGCGGCGCGTCCTTCGATGCGCCGGATGGCTGGCGCATCAAGCCGCTGGGCACCTGAGCATTTCCGCACCCACGAGGGCGCGACGACTCAACCCATCAGCCCGATCACCGAGCGAACGACGCTCACCGTCGCCAACCCGATCAGCAGGTTCAGCACGTGCTTCCTGAACTGCTCCGGAGAAACCCCCTTGAACGAGCGCTGCCCCCACCAGATGCCCGCCAGCATCGCGGGCGCCAGCCACAGCGCCCACTTGAGCGTGTCGGGCCCCAGCAGGTTGCCCGAGGCATGCGCCGCGGAGGGCATGAGCGCCGCGCAGATCAGCGACACCACGTCGCTGAACAGCAGCAGCGCGATCAGCGTGGCGCGCAACGCGGCCGGCGCCATCTTCGCGGTGCTCAGCATCACCGCGATCGCGATGCCGCCGATGGCTGCCACGCCGTTGATGAAGCCCGACGCCAGCCCGGCCGCGAGCCGCACGCCGCGCGTGGGCACCAGCGTGACGTGTGCCCCACCGCGCAGCAGCAGGGCCGCCGCCATCAGCAACGCGCCGATCAGCAGGCGCAGCGGTGTCTCGGGCAGCCACGCCAGCAGCGCCACGCCGAGGGGAATGCAGATCAGGTTGCCCAGCATCAACCAACTGAGCCAGGGCATGTCGACATCGCGCGCGATGCCGCGCAACTGGCTCAGGCTCGCGAGGATTTCCAGCGCGAAGATCGCGGGCACCACCAGCGCGGGCGACACCACCAGCGACATGCCGGCCACCGTGATGGCCGAGAAACCGAAGCCCGCAAAGCCGCGCACGATGCCTGCCGCGAACACCACGCACAGGCTGTACACGAGCAGGGCCGGCGCCAGCGGCGGCACCAGGAGTTCGGCCGCCGTCATGCCTCGAACAGCGGCAGCAGCTTCAGGCGCTGCACCTTTCCCGAAGGCCCGCGTGGCAGGTCGGTCACGAAGCGGTAATGGCCGGGCGCCTTGTAGCGTCCAAGCGCGCTGGTGCTGAAGGCGCGCAACTCTTCTTCGGTGCAGGCGAAGCCTTCGCGCAGCACGATGCACACGCCGATCTCCTGGCCGTAGTGGCGATCGGGCACGCCCACGGCGGCGGCCTCCAGCACGGCGGGGTGCTGCAGCAGCGCCTCGTCGATCTCGCGCGGGGCGATGTTCTCGCCGCCCTTGATGATCAGCTCCTTGATGCGCCCGGTGACGAAGAAAAAGCCATCGGCATCGCGGTGCCCCAGGTCGCCGGTGCGCAGCCAGCCATCGGGCGTGAAGCTCGCGCGCGTGGCTTCGTCGTTCTTGTAGTAGCCGAGCATCACGTTCGGCCCGCGAATCACCAGCTCGCCGGTCACGCCGTTGGGCACGGCCGCCAGTTGCGCATCGACCACGCCCGCCATGCAGCCCGACGCACGGCCCACCGAGCCGAGCTTGCGCGCGGCCGGGTCCATCGGGTTGGAGAACGAAGGCGCGGCCGTTTCGGTGAGCCCCATGGTCTCGACGATGCCGATGCCGAACATCTGCTCGAAGGCGCGATGGTGCTCCGGCGGCAGCGCGGCCGAGGCCGAGCGGCAAAAGCGGATGGCCACCGTCTGCGCGAGCGGCGGCCTCGGGCCTTCGAGCAGGTACGAGATCATCGTGGGCACCACGTTGATCCAACTGCACTGCGTGTGCGTGGCCTGCGCCCAGAAGCGGCCGGCCGAAAACTTCGGTGGCATCGCCAGGCTGCCGCCATGCGCCAGCGGCGCCAGCATGGTCACGGCGAAGGCGTTGATGTGATACAGCGGCAGCACCGCGAGCACGCGGTCGGAAGGCTGCAGTGCATGTTCGGCGCTGATCGCATGCGCGTTGGCTGCAAGGTTGCGCTGCGTGAGCATCACGCCCTTGGGCATGCCGGTGGTGCCGGAGGTGTACATCAGCAGGGCCACGCTGCCGGGTGCGGGCGGCGGCGTGGCGGGCGCCGTGTCTTCGTCGTTCTCGCCAGGCAGCGCATCGGCTTCGGGGTCGGCCACGATCACCATCACCGGCCGGTCGAAGGCCTGCACCATCTCGCGCACACGCGCTTCCCATTCGGGCGCGACACAGACCACGCGGCAGTCCGAATGCGCGAGCACATAGCGCATCTGCTCCGGCTGCGACAGCAGGTTGACCGGATTCACGCAGAAGCCGCCGTGCATCGCGCCCAGCAGCAGCCGCAGCGTCTGCAGCCCGTTGGGCATGACGACCGAAACCGTGTCGCCCGGTTGCGCACCATGGCTGCGCAGCACTGCGGCCACGCGCCGGCAACTGCGCGCCAGTTCGCCGTAGCCGATGTGGCGGTCGTTCTCCGTCGTGCGTGCGTACACCGCTTGCGGCTGCAGCCGCGCCTGATGTTCGATCAGCGCGTGGACGGTCTCCAGCGCCGAAGATGCCACCGTTGTGCTCACTTCGCGCCGTGCGTCGCGAAGAAGGCGCCGAAGATCTCTTCCTCGCTCGGCACCTGTTCCGGAATCGGGCGCGACACGCGCGTGATGTTCAGGTAGTGGCGGTAGTTCATGTTGTCGGAAAAATTGTTCTTGCCCCAGGTGCCGCAGCCCATCGACAGCGAGAAGGGCAGGCCGTTGTCGAAGCTGCCGCCGGTCGCGATGCAGTGCGCCTGGTCGACGATCACGCGCGACACCGGCAGCGTGAGGCCCAGCGTGAGCGCGCGTTCGGGCACGGTGCTGTGCAGGCCCACCGAGTGGCCCGCGCCTTCGTAGCCGTAGATGCGCTCGACCGTGGCGGCCGCTTCGTCGAAGTCGCGTGCCGCGTAGACGGCGAGCACCGGGCTCAGCTTCTCCCCGGAGAACGGATGGTCGTGGCCCACCGCGTCCTCGGCCACCATGAGGATGCGCGGGTCGGTAGCGGCAATCGCCAGCCATGCTTCGCGGTTGGCGCCATCGACGGCCGCCGCGCGCTCGGCGATGGTGCGCGCGGACTGCCCGATGACAGCAGCCGACAGCTTGCCCTCCGGCCACATCAGCGCCTGCAGCGTGGCCTTCTGCGGGGCCGCAAGCATGACGGCGCCACGGTCCTTCAGCGCTGCGAGCATCGGCGCGCGCACCGCGTCGACGATCACCAGGCTGTTCTCCGATGAACAACTCGTCGCGTTGTCGAAAGTCTTGGAGCGCACGATGCGCTCGGCCGCCGCATTCACGTCGGCGGTTTCATCGACGATGCCCGCCACGTTACCCGCGCCCACGCCAAAGGCCGGCGTGCCGCTCGCATAGGCCGCGCGCACGTTGGCCTGCGAGCCGGTGGCCACCACCAGGTCGCACAGGCGCATCAGCTCGGCCGTCGATTGCTTGTTGATGGGCTGGGGCAGCAACTGCACCAGATCGCGCGGCGCGCCGATGCGGTCGAACTGCGCGTGGATGAACTCGATCAGCCGGGCCGCAGTCGACCAGCCCTTGGGCGACGGCGCGACGATGACCGCGTTGCGCCCCTTGAGCGCATTGATGATCTTGTTGGCCGGCGTGGCGCCGGGGTTAGTCGATGGCGTGACGGCGCACACCACGCCCACGGGCCGCGCGATCTCGACGATGCCGCGCGCCGGGTCTTCGCCGATCACGCCGACCGAGCGCGCGCCGTGCAGGTCGCGCAACAGGCCGAAGGTCTTGCGGTGGTTCTTGCGCACCTTGTCTTCGACGTTACCCACGCCGGTGTCGGCCACGGCCAGCTCGGCCAGTTCGCGGTTGCGCGCCGGCTCGATGATGGCCCAGCCGGCCGCCACCACGGCGGTGTCGACCTGCGCCTGCGACCATGTTTCATAAACGCGCTGCGCGGCGCGGGCGCGCGCCACGAGTTCGGCGATGGGGCTTGATGGGGATGCGGGATGTTCCATGGGATCTGTCTTTGTCGATCAATCGACTTTGATGTTGGCCTCTTTGGCGAGCTTCTGCCAGCGCACGAGTTCCGTGCTCACGACCTTGCCAAGCTGCCCCGGCGTACCGCCGACGCCTTCGCTGCCTTGCGCCAGCAGCTTGTCGCGGATTTCGGGTTCTTTCACCACGATGTTGATGACGCGATTGAGCTTGTCGATGACGGGTTGCGGCGTCTTTGCCGGCACGAACACCGCGTACCACGAGTCCACATCGAAATCGGGCACGCCGGCTTCCTGCATCGTCGGCACGTCGGGAAAGGCCGCGCTGCGCTTGGTGGTCGACACGGCGAGTGCCTTGAGCTTGCCGGCCTTCACGAACTGCGCGGCGGCCGGAATCGACACCCACAGCAGCGGCACTTGCCCGCCCATCACATCGGTCACGGCCGGGCCGCCACCGCGGTACGGGATGTGCGTCATCTGCGTGCCGGTGCGCAGCTTGAGCAGCTCGCCCGCCAGGTGCCCCGGCGAGCCATTGCCCACCGACGCGAAAGAAATGCTGTCGGGCTTGGCCTTGGCCAGTGCGACCAGCTCGGCCACCGTGTTCGGTGCGAACTGGTTGTTGGCCACCAGGATCTGCGGCAGCGAGGCGACCATGCCGACAGGCGCGAAGTCTTTCGCCGTGTCGAAGCTCAGCTTGTTGTAGATGGCCGGGTTGATGGTGTGCGACGACAGCGTGAACAGCACCGTGTAGCCATCGGGCGCCGACTTGGCCACGACCTCGGTGCCGATGGAGCCGGCCGCGCCGCCGCGGTTGTCGATCAGCACCTGTTGCCCCAGCAGGCTCGAAAAGCGCTCCTGCACGATGCGCGCGATCACGTCGGTGCCGCCGCCGGGCGGGTAGGGCACGACGAGGCGGATCGGCTTGGTCGGGTAGTCGCCGGCGTGTTGTGCCTGCGTGGCGAAGGGCGCTGCCAGGGCCGCGGCGGCCAGCAGGCCCGCGCGCAGCCAGGGGGCGAGGAACAGGTTCATTCGAGTCTCCTTCTCTTTGTGATGGATGTCGGGAGCTGCTGCCCTGCCGCGGGCTCGGGGCTGGCGCGGTAGCCCAGCGTGATGCTGGCGTCGCGTGCGCAGGCCCTGATGTGGTCGGCCAACTCGCGCGCCTGCGTCCGCGCGAAGCGGATCGACGGCACGCTCATACCCACGGCTGCGATCGCTTCACCGCGCGCGTTGAACACCGGCACGCCGAGGCCGCAGACACCAAGGCGCCATTCCTCGCGGTTCTCGGCGTAGCCGCGTGTGCGTGTGCGCTCCAGTTCAGAGAAGAGGGCATCGAAGTCGGTGATGCTGTTCTTCGTGTGTGCGACCAGCGTGCCCAGCCGCTGCTGGAGTGCGGGCACGTCGAGCGAAGCCGCCGCCAGCAGGGCCTTGCCGGAGGCTACGCAATAAGCCGCCGCACGACCGCCGACGCGCGAGTAGGCGGCCACGGGCAGCGGGCTGTCGAACTTGTCGAGATAGACGATTTCGGCGCGGTCGAGCACTGCGAGATGGATGGTCTCGCCGGTGGCCTGCGCGAGCAATGCCAGGTGGGGGCGCAGCAGTGCGCCGACATCGGCCGCCTCGCCGACCAGTGCGCCCAACTCGAACAGCCGCAGGCTGGGGCGGTAGGCGCTGGTGTCGGGGTCTTGCACGGCCCAGCCGCACTCGACGAGCGTTTGCAGCGTGCGATGCGCGTTGCTGCGCGCCATGCCGAAGGCCTGGGCCAGGTCGGTGACGCGGCAGTCGCGCTGCTGGCGCGTCATCCATTCGATGGCGGCCAGACCCTTGGCTAACGTGGAATCCATTCGAACCCTCTTTGGATGTTCCAAATATCGGAACAGCGTTCTCGGATGTGAAACGCAATGTAAGAACCCTTGGGGCTCTTTGTCAATCGGGGGAACGGAGCTTTGCTTTTCTTGGCTGCCTTTGTGGGTTTGGAGGGCCGCTGCAGTTCAGGGCGTCGCTCACGCCGACACGGTGCTCTTTTTCGCGAATGTCCCCCGCTTCGCTCCTCCTTTATTTCGCGAAAAAGAGCCCCGTATCGACGTGAGCTTTGGACAGAGCGGTCGTTGATCGGCTGCACACCAGCAGCGTGCCCCTGTGCGAATGACACCAGGTGCTCCCCGCAGCGAAATAAAGGAGGAGCGAAGCGGGGGACATTCGCACAGGGGAGCACCTGGTGTCATTCGCACGTACCCCGAACAATCTCAGCGCCGATGCCACCCAGCCATGAGCTCGATGACTTCGCGAAAGATCGTGTTGCCCGCCGAGGTAGCAAGGTCCAGCACATGGCTGCGGCTGTAGTACGGACTCAAGTCCAGACCCACGCCGATGCCGGAAATCGCGATGTCGCCGCGTTGCTCCTGCCGTGCAACCACATCACGCAGATGGTGGTCGAGGTAATGCGCATCGTTGGCGAGGTGGGTGGCGCTGTCCATCGGCGAGCCATCGGAAATCACGAGCAACAGCTTGCGTTCTTCCGTGCGTTGGCGAAGGCGCGTGCAAGCCCAGTCGACCGCCTCGCCGTCGATCCCTTCTCGGAACAGATCGGCCTTGAGCAGCGCCGCCATTGCAGGCCGTGCGCGCCGCCACGGCGTGGCTGCGGCCTTGAAGACGAGATGGCTGCGCTCGTTCAGGCGGCCGGGGTGGGCCGAACGGCCTGCGCGTACCCATTCGCGCTGTGCACGGCCGCCGTTCCATGCGCCGGTGGTGAAGCCCAGCACCTCACTGGTCACACCGGCCTGTTCGAGGGCGCGCGCGAACACGTCGACCATCATCGCGACCGATTCGGCGTGCTCCTTCATCGAGCCCGAGCAGTCGATCAGGAAGGTGACCACGCTGTCGGCGACCGGCTCCATGCGCTCGGTGCGGAACAGGCGGCGTTCGGTGGGCGAGGCCACGAGTTGTGCGAGCCGGCGGCCGTCGATCAGGCCTTCTTCCTGCCCGCCGTCCCAGCCGTCACGTGTCGGCTCGGCCAGCAGCGCGCGCAGTTCGCGCGCCAGGCGGGCGATGTTCACGCCCTGCGCGGCGATGCGGCGGTCGAGCTTTTCGCGCAGATCGGCGAGCACCTCCTTGCGCGCGAGCGTGGCGGCATCGTGCTCGCGGTCGTAGGCGGTGGTGAAGACGCGGTAGGCGCCACCCGCATCGTCGAGCACGGCGCTGCGGCCCGACTCGGCGGTGGTGAAGCGCTCGATGATCTCCTGGTCCATGTCGGCGACGAGGCTGAACACGCTGCGCTTGTCGTCGACGTGCGCATCGCGCGCGGTGTCGCTGCCTTCGTCGCCGGCCTCGTGCAGCATGGTGGCGATGGTGCGTGCGATGGCCCGTGCGTGTACGGCGTAGGCGGCCTGGTCGGCACGATCTTTGCGCAGTCCTGCGAGTGCATGGCCGATCAGCGGTGCGAGCGCGAAGCGCGTGGCTTCGAGCATGTCTTCGGTTTCTTCCACCACCTGCTGACCGTTCACGCGGGCGCGGCAGATCTGGGCCACGGCATAGAGCAGCAGGCCGCGTGCGGTGTCGGTCAGGCCCGAATGGTGGAAGGCGAGCGACCACTGCTCGTGTCGGTGCCGCAGGTTGTGGCGCATGCCGGCCATGACTTCGGGCACGAGCGCTTCGACGCGGAACTGTTCGAGCATCTCGAACACCATGCGCTCGACCGGCTCTTCGGGGCGCAGGCGTTCATGAAGTGCTGCATCGGAGTCGGTGAGCCGGAGCGCCAGCCCATCGGCCACGCCGCGGAAAGACGCAAAGTCGTCGGTCTCAGGCGACGGGTGCAGATGCGGTGCGAACCACGGCAGCGCGGTGCGACCACGATGCAACCGGCGCCCGCGAAAGTGCAGGTCGCGCTCGCCGCTGAAGGCCCGCACCACGCCCGCGCACAGCTCGGCCACCAGTTCCTCTTGCCGCACGCGGCGCTGCATCGCGCTCGCGGGCGTGTCGGTCATGGCTGCGCGCCCGGCGAGAGTTGGTGCGACTCCTTCAGCTCCTGGTCGAAGCAGCGCTGGAAGTATTCGGCGACCAGTGGTCGCTCGGCGTCGTCGCACTTGTTGACGAACGAGAGCCTGAACGCCAGTGCCGGGTCTTTGAAAATCTCGACGTTCTCGGCCCAGGTGATGACCGTGCGCGGCGACATCAGCGTCGACAGGTCACCCGCCGCGAAGCCCTTGCGCGTGAGGTCGGCCACGGCCACCATCTGCGCGACGAGCTTGCGTCCCGCATCGTCGGCCAGCGACGGCACGCGCGCTTGCACGATGGCTATTTCTTCATCGGCCGGCAGGTAGTTGAGCGAGGCGACGATGTTCCAGCGATCGATCTGCGCATGGTTCAGCCGCTGCGCGCCGTGGTACAGGCCGTTGAGGTTGCCCAGGCCGACTGTGTTGGCTGTGGCGAACAACCGGAAGAAGGGGTGCGGCCGCAGCACCTTGTTCTGGTCCATCAGCGTGAACTTGCCGTCGCGCTCCAGGATGCGCTGGATGACGAACATCACGTCGGGCCGGCCCGCGTCGTACTCGTCGAAGACCAGCGCCACGGGCCGTTGCAGCGACCAGGGCACGATGCCTTCCTGGAACTCGGTGACCTGTTTTCCTTCGCGCAGCACCACCGCGTCTTTGCCGACAAGGTCGAGCCGGCTGATGTGGCCGTCGAGGTTCAGCCGCACACAGGGCCAGTTCAGGCGCGCAGCCACCTGTTCGATGTGGGTCGACTTGCCGGTGCCGTGCAGCCCCTGCACCATCACGCGCCGGTCGCGCGTGAAGCCCGCGAGGATGGCGAGCGTCACGTCGGGGTTGAAGCGGTACACCGCATCGACCTCGGGCACATGGTCGTCGCGTTCGCTGAAGGCGGGCACCTGCAGGTCGGTGTCGATGCCGAACACCTCGCGCACGCTCAGCATGCGGTCGGGCCGAAGGTCTGCGGTGTCGGTCACGGTGGTCTTTCGATATCGGACGGATGGGGCTCAGGCCAGCGCGCGGTCGGCGCCGGCGTCGGTGTCGATGCGGCTCAGCGCCAGCGCGGCGCGCTGCAATGCCGGCAGCAGCGTCTTCGCCCTGGCCGCATCGAGCCGCATGATCGGCGCCTGCACCGCGATGCAGAGATTGGAAGGGGCGTCGTCGCCCGAAGGCACCAGCGCGGCAATGCACAGCAGGCCGGGCAGGAACTCTTCGTTGTCGATGGCAAAACCGCTCTTGCGCACGCGCTGCACTTCCTTCTCCAGCACTTCCGGGTCGGTCAGTGTCTTGGGTGTGTAGGGCTCCAGCGGCGCATTCGACAGCAGGCGGCGGCGCTGCGCGGGGCTCATCTGCGAGAGAAAAATCTTACCGCTGGCCGAGCAGTGCACCGGCACGCGCGAACCCGAGTGCAGGTAGAAGCGCAGCGGCGCGGCGGTCTCCACGCGGTCGAGGTACACGACCTCGCTGCCCGACAACGCCGTGAGGTTGCAGCTCTCGCCGATCTCTTCGACCAGTTGACGCAGCACCGTATGGCGCGCACCGTGCAGGCTGTCGTTGAGCAGCAGGTTCTCGGCCAACCGCCGCAGCCGCGTGCCGATGCCGTAATGGCGCCCGTCGCCTTCGCGCTGCAGCAGGCCCGCGCCTTCGAGCTGCTGGAGCATGCGGTGCAGCGTGGGCTTGGGCAGGCCGGTTTCTTCGACCAGGCCCTGCAGCGAATAGCGCAGGTCTTTCGCGGCCATGACTTCGAGCAGCGCGAACAGCCGCATGGTGGGTGTGTCACCCGCCGGTTCGGTGGCCTCTGGCGTGAGCCCTTTGACGATCTTCATGGGGCCGGATCATAGTCTTTTTGCAAAAAACAAGACAAGGCGTACCGTTTTTTGTAAATTGTTTGACGCCGCCGCGATGCCGTCCTATATTCCGCCGGAATGAATTTCGGAACAAGAGGTTCCGACTTTTCGAGTTGCCGAACAACCCCCATCCCTCCAGGAGACGCCTTCCATGAGCCAGAAGAAACCCGCCGCACCCGCCCGTGAAGCCGTTACCGGCGTGCAGAAGATGACGCCCTCCGAGGCCTTCGTCGAGACCATGGTCGCCAACGGCGTGACCGACATCTTCGGCATCATGGGCTCGGCCTTCATGGACGCGATGGACATCTTCGCGCCCGCCGGCATCCGCCTGATTCCGGTGGTGCACGAGCAGGGCGGTGCCCACATGGCCGACGGCTATGCGCGCGTGTCGGGCCGCCACGGCCTCGTCATCGGCCAGAACGGCCCCGGCATCAGCAACTGCGTGACGGCCATCGCGGCCGCCTACTGGGCGCACAGCCCGGTCGTGATGATCACGCCCGAGACCGGCACCATGGGCATGGGCCTGGGCGGCTTCCAGGAAGCCAACCAGTTGCCGATGTTCCAGGAGTTCACCAAGTACCAGGGCCATGTGAACAACCCCAAGCGCATGGCCGAGTACACGGCGCGCTGCTTCGACCGCGCCATCTCCGAGATGGGCCCGACGCAGCTCAACATTCCGC
Organism: Variovorax sp. PAMC26660; assembly: GCF_014302995.1. Taxonomy (NCBI): domain Bacteria; kingdom Pseudomonadati; phylum Pseudomonadota; class Betaproteobacteria; order Burkholderiales; family Comamonadaceae; genus Variovorax; species Variovorax sp. PAMC26660. The sequence continues at coordinate 480,406 of NZ_CP060295.1, read as the reverse complement.
GCGACTATTTCTACGGCGAGATCACCACCGAAATTCCGAAGCCGATGCGCGTGGAGCGCGGCGCGGGCGGCGAGAACAGCCTGAACGCTGCGGTCGAACTGCTGGCCTCGGCCAAGTTCCCGGTGATTCTTTCGGGTGGCGGCGTGGTCATGGGCGATGCGGTGCAAGAGTGCAAGGCACTGGCCGAGCGCCTGGGCGCGCCGGTGGCCAACGGCTATCTGCGCAACGACTCCTTCCCCGCAAGCCACCCGCTCGCGGCGGGTCCGCTGGGGTACCAGGGCTCCAAGGCCGCGATGAAGCTGATCGCGCAGGCCGACGTGGTGCTCGCGCTCGGCTCGCGCATGGGCCCCTTCGGCACGCTGCCGCAGCACGGCATGGACTACTGGCCGAAGGACGCGAAGATCATCCAGGTCGAGGCCGACCACACCAACCTCGGTCTGGTGAAGAAGATCACCGTCGGCATCCATGGCGACGCCAAGGCCACGGCCAAGGAACTGCTCAAGCGCCTGCAGGGCAAGACGCTGGCCTGCGACGCCACCAAGGCCGAGCGCGCCGACAAGATCAAGGCCGAAAAGGCTGCGTGGGAAAAAGAGCTCGACGAGTGGACCCACGAGCGTGACCAATACAGCCTGGACGCCATCGAGGAAGCCAAGGGCGAGAAGACACCCACCGGCGGCAGCTACCTGCACCCGCGCCAGGTGCTGCGCGAGCTTGAAAAAGCCATGCCGCCGCGTGTGATGGTCTCCACCGACATCGGCAACATCAACGCGATTGCCAACAGCTACCTGCGCTTCGAGGAGCCGCGCAGCTTCTTCGCGCCGATGAGCTTCGGCAACTGCGGCTACTCGCTGCCGACCATGATCGGTGCCAAGTGCGCCGCACCCGACCGCCCGGCCGTGGCCTACGCCGGCGACGGCGCCTGGGGCATGAGCATGGTCGAGATCATGACGGCCGTGCGCCACGACATTCCGGTGACCGCCGTGGTCTTTCACAACCGCCAGTGGGGCGCCGAGAAGAAGAACCAGGTCGACTTCTACAACCGCCGTTTTGTCGCGGGCGAACTCGAAAGCGAAAGCTTCGCGGGCATCGCCAAGGCCATGGGCGCCGAGGGCATCGTGGTCGACAAGCTCGAAGACGTGGGCCCCGCGCTGAAGAAGGCCATCGACATGCAGATGAACGAAGGCAAGACCTGCGTGATCGAGATCATGTGCACCCGCGAGCTGGGCGACCCGTTCCGCCGCGACGCGCTGGCCAAGCCTGTACGATTCCTCGACAAGTACAAGGACTACGTCTGAACATCCCATGGCCGATGCGCTGCTGACACTCAACGCCGGATCGTCGTCGATCAAGGTCGCGCTGTTCGATGCGGGCGATGAGGCACGCAGCGATGGTCGCGTTCTGCCGGCGGCGCTGTGGTCGGGCCAGGCCGACGGCCTGGGTGCCGGACTGAAGGCGCGGCTGCGCGTGCGCGATGCGCAGGGCAACACCCTGCACGACGCCGCACTCGATGGCGCGCAGGCTTCGCACCAGGGCGCGCTCGCGGCGCTGCTTGACTGGCATGCACAGCAGGGCGACGGCTGGCGCATTGCCGGTGTCGGGCACCGCATCGTGCATGGCGGCACGGATTTCGTTACGCCGGTGCGCATCGATGCGCAGGTGCTCGAAGCACTGGCCCAACTCGAACCGCTGGCACCGCTGCACCAGCCGCACAACCTGGCCGGCGTGCGCGCGGCAACGGCGGCCTTCGAGAGCGTGCCGCAGGTGGCGTGCTTCGACACCGCCTTCCACGCGGTGCAGCCCGAGGTCAACCGCCGCTTCGCATTGCCGCGTGCGCTGCACGATGCGGGCGTTCGGCGCTACGGCTTCCATGGGCTTTCCTACGAATCCATCGTGGCGCAGCTCGTGCATGTGGCGCCCGAGCTGGCGCAGCAGCGCGTGATCGTCGCGCACCTGGGCAATGGCGCCTCGATGTGCGGCATTGCGCAAGGTCGCTCGGTGGCCACCACGATGACCTTTTCTCCGCTCGACGGCCTCACCATGGGCACGCGCTGCGGCCACATCGATGCGGCCGTGGTGCTGTACCTGATGCGCTCGCGCGGCATGTCGGCCGACCAGGTCGAGACGCTGCTGTTCCGCGAATCGGGCCTGCTCGGCATGTCGGGCGTGTCGAGCGACATGCGCGCGCTCGAAGCGTCCGTCGAACCCGCCGCGGCCGAGGCCATCGGGCACTTCGTCGAACAGGTGGTGCAGCACATGGGCAGCCTGGCGTCAGCGCTGCGTGGTGTCGATGCCATCGTGTTCACCGGCGGCATCGGCGAGAACTCCGCCGGGCTGCGTGAACGCATCCTCGAAGACTGCGAATGGCTGGGCGTGAATGTCGATGCCGCCGCCAACCGCAGCCGCCAAGATGGCGCGCAACGGCTCACCACGCCCGAGAGCCCGGTCAGCGCCTGGGTGCTGCGCACCGACGAAGAGGCCGTCATTGCGCATCACACGGCGCAAGTGCTGCACGCGCAAGGCGCCTGATGGCAAAAGCCTGAGCGGCCGCCAGCCTCAGCGCAACACCGCAGTGGCCGCAAAGCGTGGCACGGTCGCCCCGCAATGGCGAAGGAAGTCGGCGGTGGCACGGCCCAGCAGCTTGTCGCGGTGCATCACCGTGGCCAGCCGCCGGACGCCGGCGGGCAAGCGCGTGCGCAGCTCGATCAGGTGGCCGTCTTCCAGCGCCTGCGCCACCGTGTAGCGTGAGAGGCAGGCCAGCCCGGTGCCTGAGGCCACCACGCGCTTGATGGCCTCGGTGCTGCCCAGCTCGAAGCCCACACGCACCTGGTCGAGGTTCTGGATCAGCCATGCATCGGTCACCTGTCGCGTGCCCGAGCCGTGCTCGCGCAGCACCCAGGTGGCTTGCGAGAGTTGCCGGTGGGTGGCGACGCGGTTCGCCAGCGCATGGCCGGGCGCGGCCACGATCACCAGTTCGTCTTCGCGCCATGCACGCACGACAAGGTCGGGGTGTGTCTGCGGCCCTTCGATGAATCCGACATCCACGTCGAAGCCCGCCACCGCCTCGATCACGTCGCGCGTGTTCGCGATGTGCAGGCGCACCTGGCTCTGAGGATGCAGGGCGGTCCATTGCGACAAGCGTTCGGGCAGCAGGTATTCGCCGATGGTGAAGCTGGCCGCCACGCGCAGTGGCGCCGCATGCTCGCCGCTGAAGAGTGCCTGCAGGTCGCTGGCCTGATCCAGCAGCGCCTGCGCCTTGGGCAACAGCGCGCGGCCGTTTTCGTTGAGCACCAGCCGGCGGCCGATGCGGTCGAACAGGAGGGCGCCGACGGACGCTTCCAGGTCAGCGAGCGCGCTGCTTGCCGCCGACTGGGAACGCGCGATGCGGTCGGCCGCGGCACGGGTGCTGCCGCCACGCGCGGTGGCCACGAACACTTCGAGCTGGCGCAGGTTCAGGCGCAGCCGCTGGGCGGATTGCTGATCTGTTTTTCCGGTCATCGTGAGCAATATTCTGCGCTTTTTCGTTTGATGGAAGACCCCTAGCATCGGCGCAGCCCCCGCTTGAAAACAAAGGACCGCCAGTGTTCAGTTTCCTGTCCCGCGAGCCCGTGCACGATCCGCTGTCGGCCCCCACGCCCACGGCCGACACCGAGGTCAAGACCACCACCTGCTACATGTGCGCCTGCCGCTGCGGCATCCGCGTGCATCTGCGCGAGGGCGAGAAGGGCCCCGAGGTGCGCTACATCGACGGCAACCCGAACCATCCGCTGAACCAGGGCGTGATCTGCGCCAAGGGCTCGTCGGGCATCATGAAGCAGGTGTCGCCCGCGCGCATCACGCAGCCGCTGCTGCGCAAGGCCGGCAGCGAACGCGGGGCGGGGGAGTTCGAGCCCATCAGCTGGGAGCGCGCCTACGGCATGCTGACCGAGCGCCTCGGCCACATCCGCGCGACCGATCCGAAGAAGTTCGCGCTGTTCACGGGGCGCGACCAGATGCAGGCGCTCACCGGCCTGTTCGCTCGGCAGTTCGGCACGCCCAACTATGCGGCGCACGGCGGTTTCTGCTCGGTCAACATGGCCGCGGGAATGATCTACACCATCGGCGGCAGCTTCTGGGAATTCGGTGGGCCCGACCTGGAACGCGCCAAGCTGTTCGTGATGATCGGCACGGCCGAGGACCATCACAGCAACCCGATGAAAATTGCGATCAGCAAGTTCAAGCGGGCGGGCGGGCGCTTCATCTCGATCAACCCGATTCGCACGGGCTACTCGGCCATCGCCGACGAGTGGATTCCGATCAAGCCGGGCACCGATGGCGCGCTGTTCATGGCGCTGCTGCACGAGCTGATCGGCAATGAACTGGTGGACCACGCGTTTCTGAAGCGCTTCACCAACGCGCCGCAGCTCGTGGTGCTGGACGACTGCGAGCGCGAAGGGCTGTTCGCCTTCGATCCCGAGCGCGGTCCGCCGGGCGACGGACGGCATCCGCACAACAAGCTGGTGTGGGACAAGACAAGCAGCAGCGTGAAGCCCGCATACCCCGAAGGCATTGAAGAGGGTTGCGACCCTGCCCTCGAAGGCCACTACACGCTGGCCGATGGCACGCGCGTCGCGCCATCGTTCCAGTTGCTGCGCGAACGCGTGGCGAGCTGCACGCCCGAGTGGGCGCAGGCCATCACCGGCATCGACGCCGCGCGCATCCGCAAGCTGGCGCGCGAGATGGGCGAGACGGCGCTCAAGCAGGCTTTCGAGCTGCCCATTCCGTGGACCGATGCGTGGGGCAAGAAACATCCGACCACGCAGGCGCGCCCTGTGGCCTTTCATGCAATGCGTGGGCTGGCGGCCCATTCCAACGGCTTCCAGACCGTGCGCGCGCTGGCGGTGCTGATGAGCGTGCTCGGCACCATCGACGCGCCGGGCGGCTTTCGGCACAAGGCGCCGTACCCGCGCCACATCGTTCCCAATTACCGGGCCTTCAACGACCCCGGCATGATCCAGCCGAACACGCCGCTCAACGCGGCGCCGCTGGGCTTTCCGGCCAACCCGGAAGAGCTGGCGATCAACCCCGACGGCTCGCCGATCCGCATCGACCATGCCTTCTCGTGGGAACACCCGCTGTCGGCACACGGGCTCATGCACAACGTGATCACCAACGCGGTGAAGGGCGACCCCTACCGCATCGACACGCTGATGATCTTCATGGCCAACATGGCGTGGAACTCCAGCATGAACACCATGGGCGTGCGCGAGATGCTCAACCGCAAGGATGAGAAGGGCGAGCACATGATTCCCTTCCTCGTGGTGTGCGATGCCTTCCAGAGCGAGACCGTGGCCTTTGCCGACCTGGTGCTGCCCGACACCACCTACCTCGAACGCCACGACGTGATGGGCATGCTCGATCGCCCGATCTCGGAGTTCGACGGACCGGTCGATTCGGTGCGCGTGCCGGTGGTGCCACCGACAGGGGAGTGCAGGCCGTTCCAGGAAGTGCTGATCGAGCTGGCCTCGCGCCTGAAGTTTCCGGCCTTCACCACGCCCGAGGGTGGGCGCAAGTACACCGGCTACCCGGACTTCGTCGTCAACTTCGAGCCACAGCCGGGCATCGGCTTCCTGATGGGCTGGCGCGGCAAGGACGGCACCGAGCATCTGCGCGGCGCGCCGAACCCCAAGCAGTGGGAAGCCTATGCGCAGAACAACTGCGTGTTTCAGTACCACATGCCCGAGACCATGCACTACATGCGCAACTGGAACCGGGAGTACCTGGACTTCGCAAAAGGCAAGGGCTGGCGCCAGCGCAACGACCCGGTGCAACTGGCGCTGTATTCCGACACGCTGCAGAGCTTCAGGCTCGCGGCGCAGGGAAAGAGCACCGGCCGGCAACCGCCCGATGCATTGCGCGAACGCATCGACACCTACTTCGACCCGCTGCCCTTTTGGTATCCGCCGCTCGAAGAGGCCGCGACCGATCTCGATGCGTATCCGCTCAACGCGCTGACGCAACGCCCGATGGCGATGTACCACTCGTGGGATTCGCAGAACGCCTGGCTGCGGCAAATTCACAGCCACAACTACCTGCACGTGAATCCGCTCACCGCGCAGGCAGCAGGCATTGCCGACGGCGGCTGGTGCTGGGTCGAGAGCCAGTGGGGCAAGGTGCGCTGCATGCTGCGCTACAGCGAGGCCGTGGAGCCGGGGACGGTGTGGACCTGGAATGCGATCGGCAAGGCCGATGGCGCATGGCAACTGGCGCCGGGGTCGGACGAGGCGCGCAAGGGGTTCCTGCTGAATCACCTGATCAGCGAAGAGCTGCCCTTCGCGGGAACGGCGAGCGGACGCATCAGCAATTCGGATCCGATCACCGGGCAGGCCGGCTGGTATGACGTGCGGGTGCGGATACGGCCGGCGGAACCTGGGGAACCTGAAGAGACTTTTCCGCAGATGGCGAGCATGCCGAGTGCGCCTGGGGTGTTGGGGAAGGCGGCGAGTGTGTTGACGTACTTTGCGGGGCGGGGCAGGAAATGATGCAGTGGCTGAAAGACCTGATCGCGGCGCCGTCCCCGGTCTTGCTCCCTCCCCTTCCGGGGGAGGGTTGGGGTGGGGGCACGACGGCCTTCATTGAAGTGCGGCCCGCAGTTGATGCGCCGCCGCCCCCACCCCTCCCCTCCCCCGGGAGGGGAGGGAGTCATACGGGGTCCAAACGCGCCGAGCAGGGCGAGACGCTCGCCAAGCAACTCGCCCTCGTCATCGACCTCAACGTTTGCGTCGGCTGCCACGCCTGCGTCACGTCCTGCAAGCAATGGAACACCTCCGGCAGCGCCGGACCGCTGGCCGACGAGCGCCCCTACGCCGCCAATCCCACAGGCACCTTCTTCAACCGCGTGCAGACCTACGAGGCCGGCGCCTTCCCGGCCACCGAGACCATCCACTTCCCCAAGAGCTGCCTGCACTGCGAAGACCCGCCGTGCGTGCCCGTGTGCCCCACAGGCGCGAGCTACAAGCGCAAGGAAGACGGCATCGTGCTGGTCGACTACGACAAGTGCATCGGCTGCAAGTACTGCGCATGGGCCTGCCCCTACGGTGCACGCGAGTTGGACGAAGAACGCCAGGTCATGACCAAGTGCACCTTGTGCGTCGACCGCATCTACGACGAGCAGTTGCCCAAGGAAGACCGCAAGCCCGCCTGCGTCAAGGCCTGCCCGACCGGCGCGCGCATCTTCGGTGACGTGAAAGATCCGGACTCCGACGTGTCGAAGGCCATCCGCGAACGCGGCGGCTACCAGTTGATGCCCGAGTGGGAAACCAACCCGGCCAACCAGTACCTGCCGCGCCACATCACGCCGTCGACCGACGCGCGGGAGTAGCCGCATGCATCCCGCGTTCTCGATTCTTTTCTTCACCACGCTCGCCGGTGCGGCGCAGGGGCTGGTGTTCACGCTCGCACTCGGCGCGCTGTTCGGTCTGGAGATGGCACCGGGCTTCCTGACGCTGGCGTTGGGCGTGGCCGAGGTGCTGCTCGTGGCCGGCCTGGCCGCGTCGTTCATGCACCTGGGCCGCAAGACCCGCGCATGGCGTGCGGTGCTGATGTGGCGCACTTCGTGGATGTCGCGCGAAGTGATCGTATTGCCGGGCTTCATCGCGCTGGTGGCGCTGTGGTGGCTGTCCTTGCAGTTGGGCGCAGATGCACCGTGGTCGTGGCTGCTGCCGGTGCTGGTGCTGTGCGGTTGCCTCGCACTCTGGTACTGCACGGCGATGATCTACGCGTGCCTGCGCTTCATCGAGGAGTGGGCGCATCCGCTGACCGTCGTCAACTTCACGCTGATCGGGTTGTCGTCGGGGCTGGTGCTGGCGTGCGCGATGGCGGCAGTGGCCGGTGAGGTGCGCTTCGTGCAGGTCTTCGGGCCGTGCGCGCTGGTCGCCACCCTGGCGGCATGGGCGGCGCGCGGGCAGGCACTGCGGCGCAACGCCGGCATTCGCCACAAGTCGACCTTGCAATCGGCCACGGGCATCCGTACCGAAAAGCTGGTGCAGAAGTCGATGGGCATGTCGGCCGGGTCGTTCAACACGCGCGAATTCTTCCACGGTGCATCGCTCGCCGCGCTCAAGAACATGAAGCTCGGCTTCCTGCTGCTGGCCTTCGTGCTGCCGGCGCTGCTGCTGGTGTGCGGTTTGATGAGCAGCGCCGTGTGGCCGTGGCTGTTCGCGGTGCTGGTGCAGGCGCCGGGCCTGCTGGCCGAGCGCTGGTTCTTCTTCGCGCAGGCCAAGCACCCGCAGAACCTGTACTACCAGGTGGTGTCCTAGCCTTTCCTGACGACTGCCTGCACGGGTTTGCATCCACCCTGGGGCCGCGTGCCCGTGGCACGATCCCCCGCCATGAACTTTCGTCAATTGCGCTACTTCTGCGAGGTGGTCGACAGCGGCACTCTCTCACGCGCTGCAGAGCGCCTGTTCGTCGCGCCCACCGCCATCAGCATGCAGATCGCTCAACTCGAGCAAGGTCTCGGCGGTGCCTTGTTCGATCGCACCGCCAAGCCCATGACGCTGACGCCGCTCGGGCTGTTCTTCCTGCCTCGGGCCAGGGAATTGCTGGCCAACGGCCAAAGGCTGGAAGAAGAGACCCGCGACGTGGCCACCGGCAAGAGCGGCTGGCTCGGCATCGGCTTTGTTCGCTCGCTGCTCAACTCCGTCGTGCCGGCCGCGGTGCGGGCCTTTCGGCACAAGCACCCCGACGTCAAGCTGGAACTGGTCGAACTGCTGTCCGAACACCAGCCGGCGCAGCTGCGCAGCGGACGCATTCACATCGGCCTGTCGCGCTTTGCCGCGCCGCCGGAGCCGCCCGCGGACCTGCGGCATGTGACGCTTTTCGATGATCCGTTCGCCGTTGTCGTTCCCGCGGATCACCGGTCGGCCAAGCGCGGCAGAGTCTCGCTGGCCGAGCTGTCGAAGTTGCCGCTGATCAGCTACCCCAAGGACCCGCAGAGCTCCTTCGCGCAGCAAGTGATTGCGCGGTTGCGCGAGGCAGGTGTCGAACCGCGCGTGGGGCACGAAGCCATCGAGATTCACACCGCGCTCGGACTCGTCGCAGCGGGCCTGGGCTATGCGGTCGTCGGCGCCTCGGTGGCGCAGCGCGGGCAGAGCGACGTGGCCTTCGTCAAGCTGGCGGAACTCAAGGCGTGCACCACGGTCGTGGCCGTGACGCGCGCCGACGAGGAGGGCCCGCTGGTCGCTTCGATGCTCAAAACCCTGGCGTCAGTCCGGCCGATGTCGTAGAACTTCAAGATATCTGAAGATATCCGCAGAAAACGGCAATATCGTTCAGGAGTTCATCGGGTGATCATCCGCACCCATGAGACAAGAATCACATGACAACGCCCTTGAGCGCCTGCGTCAGCTGGGCGCAGCCACCGTCTACGAAGCGCAGGGGGCGCGCGGCGCGTTCGACAGCGGACTGAAGCCGCTCGATCCCGCCAGCCGCCTCGTGGGCCCGGCCCTCACCGTGGACATTCGCCCCGCGGACAACCTCATGCTGCACTACGCGCTGCTCAAGGCGAAGCCGGGCGACGTGCTGGTGGTCGATGCCAAGGGCTTCATGGAGGCCGGCCCGTGGGGCGACGTGCTGACGCAAGCGGCCTTGGCGTGCGGCGTGGCGGGCCTCGTCATCCACGGCGCGGTGCGCGATGCCGAGGCCATCGTGCGCATGGGCTTTCCGGTGTTCTGCCGGGGGCTGTCGATCAAGGGCACCGGCAAGCATCAGCCCGGACTGTTGAACGTGCCCTTGTGCATCGGCGATGCGGTGGTTCGGCCGGGCGACATCGTCGTCGGCGACCGCGACGGCCTCGTGATGGTCGAGCGCGATGCCGTCGACCTCGTGCTGGCGAGCGCACTGGCCCGCGAGGAGAAGGAGGCCGGATTCCGCCGCGCGATCGCGAACGGAAGCTCCACGGCGGAACTGCTCGGCCTGACCGACACCCTGCATCGCCTCGGACTGCACTGAGGCGCGGCCGCGCCGCGGCCAGAACAACGAAGACCCCCCAGGAGACAAAACCCATGAACAAGCGAACCGTCCTCAGGCTCTGCGCGTGTGCTTTCGCGCTGGCCGCCACTGCATCCGCACCCCTGGCCTTTGCGCAAACCTATCCGCAAAAGTCCATCCGCCTGATCGTTCCATGGCCTGCGGGCGGTGCGACCGACTCGGTGGGCCGCTCGGTGGCCGAAGCCTTGCGTGTGCAGCTGGGGCAGCCCGTCATCGTCGACAACATTGCCGGCGCGGGCGGCAACATCGGCACGCAGCAGTTCGTGCGGCAGCCGCACGACGGCTACACGCTGCTGCTGGCCACGAGCTCGACCAACTCCGCCAACCCCTACCTCTACAAGCGCACCGGCTTCGACCCGATCAAGGACTTCGCGCCGGTCGCATCCCTGGCTGTCATCCCGAGCGTGATGGTGGTGGCGGCCGGGTCGCCCTACAAGACGCCCGCGGACATCGTCAATGCCGCCAAGGCCAGGCCGGGCACGCTGTCCTTCGGTTCGGGCGGCGTCGGCAACTCGGCGCATCTGGCGGGCGAGCTCTTCAAATCGGTGGCCGGCATCGACGTCATCCACGTGCCCTACAAGGGCAGTTCGCCGGCGCTGACCGACGTGATGGCGGGCCAGCTCGACTACATGCTCGACACGGGTGCCTACGGTCAGGTCAAGGGCGGAAAGATCCGCGCCATCGCCGTTGCCTCGGAAAGGCGCCATCCCATGCTGCCGGGCGTGCCAACCTTCGAGGAGCTGGGGATCAAGGGCATGCACATGAATGCCTGGTATGGCCTGGCCGCACCGGCGGGCACGCCACCCGCCGTGGTCGAGCGGCTCAACGCGGCGGTGCAGACGGCCTTCAAGAGCGGTGACCTGAGCAAGCGGCTGTCCGACATCGGCGCCGAAGTGCGACCCGGCGACGCCGCGAGCTTCGCCGCCTTCTGGAAGTCCGAGCTCGAGCGCTACGCTGGCCTTGTGAAGCTCACCGGCGCATCATTGGATTGATGCGCACAGGCATTGCGCTGCTCGGCGAGATCAACAAGAAGGAGACAAGACAGATGAGTACCACTGCATTTATTGCCGCAAGGCGCCTGGGCGTCGTGCTGGCCTGCACGGCTGCTGCGATCCTCACTGCCGGCTGCGCGGCACCCGGCAACAACACCGCCGGCGCACCGTCGTTCCACGTCGACGCGTCGTGGCCTCAGCCATTGCCCAACCGCTGGATCCTCGGCCAGGTCAGCGGCGTGGCCGTGGACACCGAAGATCACATCTGGGTGTTGCAGCGCCCGCGCAGCCTTTCCGAGGACGAGGCCGGCGCAGCCGCCACGCCGCCGCAGTCCAAGTGCTGCCTGCCTGCGCCACCGGTGCTCGAGTTCGACACCGTGGGCCGGCTGCTTCGTTCATGGGGCGGCCCCGGTGCCGGCTATGACTGGCCGGGCAACGAGCACGGCATTCACGTCGATGCCAAGGGCTTCGTCTGGATCACCGGCAACGGCGACAACGACGGCCAGTTGCTCAAGTTCACGCGCGACGGCAAGTTCGTCCTGCAGATCGGCAAGGTCGGGCCGCAGACCGGCAGCGCCGACACCACCCGCCTGGGCAAAGCTGCGGGCGTGGAGGTCGACGGTGCGGCCAACGAGGTGTACGTGGCCGACGGCTACCAGAACCGCCGCATCATCGTGTTCGATGCCGACACCGGCGCCTACAAGCGCCATTGGGGCGCCTACGGCCGCCCGCCCAGCGATGCCGAGAAGCCGCAGGCGCGCCGCACGTCGCCTCCCATGCAGGCCCAGCTCCAGCAGTTCGGCACGCCAGTGCACTGCGTGCGCGTCGCGCGCGATGGGCTCGTGTATGTGTGCGACCGGCTCAACAACCGCGTGCAGATCTTCAAAAAGGACGGCAGCTTCATCAAGGAATTCATGGTCGAGCCCGCCACGGCCGGCAACGGCTCGGTGTGGGACATGGTGATCTCGCGCGATGCGCAACAGAGGTGGCTCTTCATGGCTGACGGCCGCAACAACCAGGTGCTGACGCTCGACCGCAGCACCGGCGTAGTGGCCGGCACGCTGGGCCGGCCGGGCCGGTATGCGGGCGAGTTCCATTGGGTGCACGACCTCGCGATCGACTCGCGCGGCAACCTCTACGCAGGCGAGGTCGACAACGGCAAGCGTGTGCAGCGGTTTACGCGCGATTGACGAGGCGGCCCGGGCGGTCTGTTCAGGCCTCGAAGTTCAGCGCGAGCCCGGGCGTGGGCCAGTCGTCGATGGCGATCAGCCTTCCGCTACCCGACAGCGTGACGTAGGCCGTGCGCCGGTCGCGCCCGCCGAAGCAGATGTTGGTGGTGTAGCGGTCGGGCAGCGGCACGTGCTCGATGGTGCCGCCATCTGGCGAGACGATGCTGATGCCGCCGTGCAGCAGCGTCGCCACGCACAGGTTTCCGAGCGCATCGACCGCCATCGAATCGAAGCGCTGGTAGTGCCCGCCCGGCGAGGCGCACAGCATGCGGCCGCCATGTGGCGAAGGCCAGCCGTCCTTGCGCACACGCCCCGGTGCGGTGATGTCGAAGGCCCAGACGCGTGCGCCTTCGGTCTCGGCGTAGTAGAGCGTGTTGCCATCGGGCGAGAGGGCGATGCCGTTGGGCGTCATCACGGGCCGGGCGATCACGTGGGCGGCGTTGCCATCGGTGTGGCCGTAGAACAGGCCGCCACGGTCCATGTCGCGCTCGCGCGTCTTGCCCAGGTCGGTGAAATAGAAGCCGCCCTGCGCGTCGAACACGATGTCGTTGGGGCCGCAGAGCGCGCCGTCTTCGACCGTGTCGTACAGGCGCTCGGCGCGGCCGGTGTTCAGATCGACGCGCTCGATGCGTCCGCCCGAATAGTCGGCGGCCTGGCCCACGGGCCGCAGGAGGCCATCGGCCTCGGTGTGCCACCTGAACCCGCCGTTGTTGCAGACATAGACCGCGCCATCGGGCCCGATGGCCGCGCCATTCGGGCCGCCACCCAGATCGGCGACCACCTGCACCAGCCCGTCGGCGCGCACGCGCGTGAGCGTGCCGCGTGCGATTTCGACCAGCAACACCGAGCCGTCATCCATGGCAATCGGGCCTTCGGGAAACTGCAGGCCGGTGGCGAGTTCGCGGATGCGCATGGGGAGACCTCGGTGGTGCGTCGGGTCCCCAGTTTGCTACGTCTTGCCGGAAACGCTAAGCAAAAGCATTCCGCGCAACGGGCTCCCGGATGGCGGCCCGCGCGAGCCGCCATGCGAGGAACAGGAAAGCCAGCGGCAGCACGATGGTCTGCAGCACGAACAGCGCAATGAGCTTCACGATGCGCTCGGCCCAGTCCGAAGCCGACTTCAGGATCTGCTCGTAGGTCGCCTTCAGGTTGGGGAGTTTCGGCAGCCAGCGTTCGATGCGGTCTTTCCAGCCTTCCTGCGCGATGGGTGCTTCTTGCGTGGCGTCGACCACGGCAGTCGGTGATTTCTCGATGCCCGACAGTGCAGTCTGGTACTCGTTCGCCATGAACACGCGGTAGATGCCCTCGTTCGCTACTGCGCTGAGCGGCACCGCGAAGCGCACCAGCAGCAGGCCGATCAGCGCCGACTGCAGCCAGCGCGGCGAGCGGCCGTGCCGCCAGCGCACCACGATCCAGGCGAGCGCGACAGCACAGACGAGGTAGGACATCAGGTGATGCGCGCCGATGTTCAACAACACCAGCTGGATGCCGAACGACACGCTGGCCGCCAGCATGATGGCCGCGAATTGCTCGATCAGTTCGTTCAACGGCTTCAGCGCCTGCCCCGGCGCAAAGCTCACACCGACGCCGCCCGGCGTGGCATCGACCTGCGTGCCTTGCGCGACCGACACCACGGCGCCCAATGCGCGCGCCGCCGCAAAGGTGGTCAGTGCGCGTTTCAAGCCGTTGTTGACCTGCTCGCGCGCGGGCGCATCGACCGGCGCAATCCAGCAGCCGATGAGGACAAGGGCGGCGATGAGCAGCAGGTAGGCGCGTTGCAGAGTCGGGGCCTTCATGTTCAAGTGGTTTCGCATGAGCGCCATTCTGTAGCCTCGCTGTGGCCGCGCAGGGTCTTGCCCGCAAGAAGGACGGGGGCACGCGCCGGCAGTTACTTCAGCAGTGCGCGCAGCAGGCCCGACCGCTTCAACCGCATGATCAGGCTGCAGCGGCTGAGCCGGCAGCGCAGTTGAAGCAGGAGCGGCTTGGCACGCGGGTCGTTGTCGAGGCCGTGCTTGCCGGTCGCATCCTGCGCATGTGCCACAGGAGCGCCATGTACCACCACCTCGTCGGGGCGCGGCGCTGTGGCTGCGGGCAGCCCTTCGCCGTCGCCGCAGGCGGAGAGCGCCATGGCGACCAGAATCGCTGCCAGAAGCGAACGGTGCTTCGAGATTCTGAAGACGGGGACCACGCAAAACTCCATTGAGAGGCCGCATTGTTCGCCGCCGAACCTTTGGCAATGCTTAAGGTTGGTGCATGGACAATCCGGCCATGCACCTCCTGCTCATCGAAGACGACCTGGACCTGGGCCGGGCCCTCTCGCAAGCGCTCAAGGCCGAAGGATTCAGCATCGAGTGGCTGCGCCGCATCGCGGACGCTCCGCGATCCTTCGAGGGCGACGCCTGTGGCTGTGTGCTGCTCGACGTGAGCCTGCCCGACGGGTCGGGCCTGCAACTGCTCTCGCGCTGGCGGCGTTCCGGGGTGACGGTGCCCATCGTCGTCATTACCGCGCGCTCCGCGCTCGAAGACCGGTTGGCCGGGCTCGACGGCGGCGCGGACGACTATGTCGTCAAGCCTTTTGCCACGCCCGAACTGGTGGCGCGCATCCATGCCGTGCGGCGGCGCTACGCGCACCAGGCCAGCGACGTGTGGGCCTTCGGCGAGTTGGAGATCGAACCGCGCAGCCATGTGGCACGGCTCGGCGGCGTGGTGCTCGACCTGTCGCCGCGCGAATTCCAGTTGGTGCTGGAGCTGGCGCGCGAGCCCGGGGCGGTGATTCCCAAGGGCACGCTGTCGCAGCGGCTCGACCCGCTGGGCGAGCCGGTCGACTTCGGCGCCATCGAAGTGCATGTGTCGAACCTGCGCCGCAAGATCGGCGCCGAGCGCATCAAGACAGTTCGCGGCGTCGGCTACATGCTCGTGTCATGAAGTGGCTGTTCCAGCGCAGCCTGGTGCGGCGCGTGGCGCTGTCGCTGCTGCTCGCCTTCACACTCGCATGGGCCGTGCTCGTGGCCTACATGTACCTGGACTTCCGAAGGACCATGGACACCGACTCCGGCGTGGTGCGCGCCGGCCGCGAACTCAACAGGGCGCTGGCCGGCGTCAGGCGTGACGATGTCGCGGTAGCGGTCATGGACACCATGGCGAAGATGATCAACGAACTGCGCCGTGGGGAAGGCAATCTTCCTGGGAAGGTGGTCTTCCTGCTGAAGGACACCGACGGAAAGCTGGTCTACGTGTCGCCGGAGATCGAGGGGCTGGCCGTGCGGGGCGACCCCGAAAAGATGGTCGACGTCAAGTTGGGCGAACAGCGTTACTGGCTCTACGAGGGGAGCAACCCGCGCTGGCAGGTGTGGGTGGGCGAGCCGCACTCGGGCATCCCGTGGCTGCTCGGTTTCATCGGCAGCTCGCTCATCGTGCCTTTTCTGATCGCGTTTCCGTTCGTGCTTGCGCCCGTCTGGATTGCCGCAGCACAGGGCATCAAGCCGTTGAGGATGCTTGGCGAGCGCATTCACCTGCGCAGCGCGGAAGACCTCTCACCACTGGGCTTCGATGCGAAGTACGCCGAGCTGAAACCGCTCGTGAAGGCGCTCGAAGATTTGCTGGCGCAGCTGCGAGGCAAGGTCGATCGCGAGAGATCGTTCGTGAACGACGCGGCGCACGAGCTGCGAACGCCGCTGGCTGTGATCGGTGCGCAGGCCCACGTACTGTCGCGCTCCATCGACCCGGCCGAACGGCAGGAGGCGGCGCAGCACCTCGAACACGCCATTGCACGCGGCTCGCACCTGATCCAGCAACTGCTGGAGCTGGCGACCATGGACGGCTCGACGCGCCCCGAGATGCAGCGCGTCGATGTGGCCGAGCTGACGCGGCGGTATCTGGCGCAGGCCGCGAAAGATGCGGCCAACCGGCAGCTGGAGCTGATCCTCGAATCGCCCGACAGCGTGCGCTTCAGCCTGCCGGTGCCGCTGTACGAATCGGTGCTGCGCAACCTGCTCGACAACGCGGTGAAGTACGTCGATGAGGGCGGGCATGTGGTGGTGACGCTGCGGCTCGAGGGCGGCGTGCTAATGCTGTCCGTGGTCGACAGCGGGCCGGGCATTCCGCAGGAAGAACACGCGCTTGTGTTCGATCGCTTTCATCGCGTATCGGGCACGTCGGCACAAGGCACGGGGCTGGGCCTTTCGATTGCGCGGCAGGCATGCCAGCGCATGGGCGGCACGATCGAACTGACGCAGAACCCGACGGGGCGTGGGTGCGCTTTCGAGGTCCGCATTCGGAGCCGGCTCACGCTCGATTCGTTGCGTTGAACGCAGCGCACTGTTAGCGCGCCGGTCACACGTTCGATCCGTGTTCGGGGAGCCAGGTATTCAGCGCGTTGCGGCTTGTGGTGGAAAGTGCGCTCGCGCAATGTCCACCAGTGCATCGACCAACGGCGCCCGCACGGTCGAGCGTTGCCAGAGAACGCCCACGGTCCTCACGGGGCAGGGCGGGGGCAGCGGCCATTTCTTGAGTTCGCGGTTGGGCGCGCCGATGACGGCCCAGTCGGGCAGCACCGAAACGCCCAGCCCTTCGGCCACCAGCTTCGCGATGTACTCGATGCCGTCAAGTTCGACGCGAACATTGGGGCGAATGCCGAGCTGGCGCAGGTAGTCGTCGGCCATCTTGCCGCCGACAACCTGGCGGTCGTAGCGGATGAACGGCTCGCGCGCGATCGTGGCGAGCGCAGACGTGACCTTCATGCGCGCAGGCGTCAGCAGCACCAGCGGTTCGTGACGCAGGCAGTGCCAGTTGATGGTCTTGGGCAGCTCGAAGGTCGGGTGCACGAGGATCGCTGCATCCAGCTCGCCTGCCATCACGCGGCCATACAGCGCCGTGCTCGAACCCAGCTCGATGTAGATACCGATGTGCGGATGGCGCCGCACCCAGTCCTTCAGGATCAGCGGGATGATGCCCATGAGCCCCGTGGGAATGGCGCCGAGCCGCAGAGGCCCCGCGGGAAGCTCCGTGTCCGATGCTGCCGACTGCAGGTCCCGCAACTCCCGCAGCACGCTGCGCGCTCGCGCGAGGATGCGTGCGCCCGACACCGTGGGCCTGACGGTTCGCCCCGAGCGAACGATGAGCTGGCTGCCGATGTCCGCCTCCAGCGCGCGCACGCGCTGCGCAATCGTCGCGGGCGTCATGTCCAGATGGCGGGCCGCCTCGGCGATCGACCCGAGTTCGACGACCGACACGAAGCTCTGGAGAAAACGTGAATCCATGGTGTTTGATGCCCCAAGTGCAAAGCGTGCGGGCCGACTGTGCCCGCATCAGAAGAAACAATTTACTTCTTCAGAAGATATGGAACAACCATTTTTCTTTGCTTTGAGGAATCCCAGAATCTCCTTCGACACAACCAGGAGACCTCATTGCCGAAGATTCAATCCGTCCATTTCTGCGCCGCCGCCATTCCGCTCGACCGCGTGACGTCGTTCTCCAACCGCACTGTCAGCGTTCGCCACTACGGGCTCGTCAAGGTCCGTTCCGACGATGGCGTGGAAGGTATTGGCTTCTGCTATGTGGGCAGCGCCGGCGGTGCGCTGTTTGCCGCCGCAGTCGAGCAGTTGCTCGCGCCTGTGCTGATCGGCAAAGACTCCTACGCCGTCGAAGGGCTGTGGTCCGCCATGTACCAGGAGTCGCTGCTGCAAGGGCGCTCTGGCACGGTCATGCGCGCCATCAGTGCGCTCGACACGGCGCTGTGGGACCTGAACGCCAGGACGCACGAGCTTCCGTTGCACAAGTACCTGGGCGCGGTCGAGCTTGAATCGGTGCCGGCCTATGCCAGCGGCGGCTACTACCTCGAAGGCAAGACGCCCGCGATGCTGGGCCACGAGATGGCCAGCTATGTCGACAAGGGCTTCAAGGCCGTGAAAATGAAGACTGGCCGCCTCTCGCCCAAGGAAGAAGAAGCGCGATTGAAAGCGGCACGCGATGCCGTCGGGCCCGACGTTGAACTGATGATGGACTGCAACAACGGCTGGGTCGACACCACGCAGGCGATGCAGTACATCCGCCGCTTCGAGGCCTACGACCCGTACTTCATCGAAGAGCCCTTCGGCCCCGACGACATCGAGAGCCACGCGAAGCTGGCGAGGCTGACGCGCATTCCGGTGGCGACCGCGGAGATCGGGTACGGCCGCTGGTATCACAAGGAACTGCTGGACAAGGGCGCGACTTCGATCCTGCAGACCGACGCGCTGGTGTGCGGTGGCATCACGGAGTGGAAGCGCATTGCCGCAACAGCAGCGAGCTACGGCGTGGTGATGTGCCCGCACTGGTTCCATGATGTGCACGCCCCGCTCGTTGCCGCCACGCCGAATGCGCGCTACGTGGAGTTTTTCTGGGATGACCAGGTGCTGAACTTCCGCCGCCTGATCGATCGTCAGCTCGATCACAAGAACGGTCGCGTCATCCTGCATCAGACCCCGGGGCTGGGCTTCGGATTCGAAGAGAAGGCGGTGCAGAAGTACGGCCAATGGGGCGTGGTGCGATGAGCGCACCGAAGCTGCGCGGCGTGCTGTCGCCAGTGCTCACACCGTTCGATGCCGATCTCTCTCCGTCGGTGCCGCGATTCGTCAGGCATTGCCGCTGGCTGCTCGATCAAGGTGTGGGCCTGTCGGTCTTCGGCACGAACTCGGAGGCGAATTCGCTGACCGTTCAAGAGAAGCGCGCGTTGCTGGATGCGTTGCTCGAAGCCGGCATCTCCCCCGGCCGCTTGATGCCGGGCACCGGAACTTGCGCGCTCAGCGACACCATCGAACTCACGCGGCATGCCGTGGCTGCGGGTTGTGCCGGCGTGCTCATGCTGCCGCCGTTTTTCTACAAGGGGGTGTCGGACGAAGGGCTTTTTCGCAGCTTCGCGCGGGTGATCGATGCAGTCGGTGACGAGCGCCTGCGCATCTACCTGTATCACATCCCCCCGGTCTCGCAGGTCGGCATCAGCCTGGCGTTGATCGAGCGCCTGCTCAAGGCCTACCCACATGCGGTGGCCGGCATCAAGGACAGCTCGGGCGACTGGGACAACACGGCGGCGATGCTGCGCGAATTCCAGCCCGAGGGTTTCGACGTATTCGCCGGCACGGAGACGGTTCTCTTGCCGACGCTGCGCGGCGGTGGTGCGGGCTGCATCACCGCGACCGGCAACGTGAACCCCGCGGCAATCGTCAATCTCTACGAACACTGGACTGAAGCGGATGCCGACGACAAGCAGAAGGCCCTCAACGAAACGCGCGCCGTCTTCCAGAAGCTGCCGATGATCGCTGCGATGAAAGCGACCATTGCACGCCAGACTGGCGATGCCGGCTGGGCGGCCGTGCGTCCGCCGCTCGTGGAAATCGAATCCTCGCAGCGGACGACGTTGGCGGCCGGCCTCGATGCCTGCGGCTTTCGCATGCCGAATGCGTCGGCACTTGCCGTCTGACACCCAAGAAAAATCAGGAGACAAAAACAATGAAGCGCAGGTTATTTACCGGCGGTGCCGTTGCGGCCACCCTGGCCGCAACGGGCGTGTTCGCCCAAACGATGCCCAAGAGCGTGACGCGGCTCGTCGTCGGGTTTCCGCCCGGTGGCGGCACCGACGTGCTGGCGAGGCTGATGGCGCAGAAGCTGGGCGTGATGTGGGGCATTCCGGTCGTCGTCGAGAACAGGGCGGGCGCGGCCGGGATCATCGCGGCCGAGCAGGTGGCAAGGGCAGAGCCCGATGGCAGCACCTTGCTGATGGCGCACATCAACAGCCACGGCATCGCGCCGGGGCTGCAGCCGGGCCTGGGCTATTCCGCGGAACGCGACTTCGCGCCGATTGCACTGGTCGGCGCCACGCCGCAGATGCTCATCTGCGCGAGCAACCAGCCGGTGAAAACGCTCAAGGGGCTGGTCGAGCTGTGCCGCAGCCGTCCCGGAGAGATCGTCTTCGGCTCGGCCGGCAACGGATCGGCCCAGCACCTGGCGCTGGAGCTTTTCAAGGCGCGCGCCAACATCGATGTGCTGCACGTGCCGTACAAAGGCTCCGCGCCGCTCGTCAGCGACATGCTCGGCGGGCATGTGCAGTACAGCTTTGAAGGCATGACCACCGCCACGCAGTACCTGGGCAGCGGAAAGATGACCGCCATTTCGCAGACGCGCGCCAGGCGATCCAAGAGT
The DNA here is from genome assembly GCF_014302995.1 of Variovorax sp. PAMC26660. Lineage (NCBI taxonomy): Bacteria > Pseudomonadati > Pseudomonadota > Betaproteobacteria > Burkholderiales > Comamonadaceae > Variovorax > Variovorax sp. PAMC26660. The sequence continues at coordinate 459,984 of NZ_CP060295.1, read as the reverse complement.
TTCCCCGCCGTACCGACGCTTGCGGAATCGGGCTTCGAAGGCTACGAGGCAAGCATCTGGTTCGGGCTGGTCGGGCCGGCGAAGATGCCGCAGGCAATGGTCGCCCGCATGAACAAGGACGTGAACACCGCGCTGGCCATGCCCGATGTGATTGCGCGGCTGGACCAGTTCGGCGCAGAGGACGGCGGCGGGAGCGCACAGCGCTTCGGCGACTTCATGCATGCCGAGCGCGAGAAGTGGGCCCGCATCATCAAGACCGCCAACATCTCCGTCGACCGGTAGGGCCTGTGGCGCGAAGAGGCTAACGCCGCGTCAGCTCCTGGGGTCGCGGGACGCGGCGGCCGTGCGGATCTTCGCAGCCACCGGCGGTGCGGCATGCGCTTGTGCATTGCCCGGGGCGTTGGTCTCCTCGCTCTTCAGTGCAAGCGCCCGGTAGGGCACCACATGAGCATTCACCTGCATCTGGGCCGACACGCTGGCGGCATTTCCGGCCGCATCGATGGCCCGCGCCTCGACGCTGGCGTAGCCCGATGCAGCAGGGGTCCAGTTGCAGGTGTAGGGCGCGGCCTTCACGGTGCACAACGTCTTGCCATCGACGATGAACTGGATCTGGGCAATGCCGACGTTGGCCTGCGCCGTGGCGGAAAGCGTCGTCGACGTGCTGACGCTGGTGAAGGTGGGCGCGGCCACCGACACCGTGGGCGGTGTGGTGTCCGCCGGCGGATTGACCATCACATTCGCCGTCGCCATGGCCGAGTTGCCCGCAGCGTCCACGCCGATCACGCGGATCGTCTGCATGCCGGGTGCCAGCGGCGTCCATGTGCAGGTGTAGGGCGGGGCGTCGAAGGTGCAGATCGGAATGCCGTCCGTGCCGGCCACCTTCACGCCCCACACGCCCACGTTGTCCACCACCGCCGGCGCGATGGTCATGGGCTGGCCCACCGTGGCCATGGCCGGTGCCGACAGCGACACTGTTGGCGGCGTGGTGTCGACCACGCCCAGCGCCACGTCGATCGTGAAGGTCGACTGGCCCTTCACGGCCTTCTGCTCGAAGGCGTCGAAGATCGTGAACCAGCTCGCCATCGGCGCCCGGCCCGGCGTCGAGGCCTTGACCAGCAGCGTCGACTTCGCGCTGTTGAAGCAGGTGAAGCCGCAGTCCCAGTCGAATGCGAAGTGGCCCGCGGCGTCGGCGTTGCCCTGCACCAGCAAGACCATCGGCTGCTGTGTCGACGTGCCGGCATTGCGCCACACCGACACCTGCGCGCCGGGCAGCGCCGCGCCTGTTTCGCGGTCGGTGATGCGCACCTGCGTGGCCGTGGTGCCCGCCATGTACTTCGAGGTGCCGAACTTCGGCCAGTCGCTCCAGTCGGTGTTGATGTTGGCCTTGGTGCCTGCCGTGAAGCGGATCATGTCCAGCGTGATGATGCGGTTGGTGGCCGGATCGCGCCGCTGCTCGAACACGGTGCCCAGCAGCGGGTCGAGCCGCCAGCTCTGGCGCGTCCACCAGTAGCGGTCGGTGTCGCTCATCAATGCCAGGTCGGCCTGCGGCGCGGTGCCGGTGGTGTCCTTCACCATCGCGGCGTTGTAGTACTCGCCTGCACCGGCGCCGAACACGTGTTCCAGCTCGTGCAGCAGCGTCTTGAGCTGGCGGCCCAGGTAGTCCTTCTCGGTGGACTCGGGCGCGGCGGCGGTGATGGCGCGCGACAGGCGCAGCGGGTCGTGAATGGCAATCCAGTTCAGGTTCCAGGTCACGCCCTTTTGCGGAAAGGTCCAGCTCGCGGCAAGGCCGCCGTGGCTGTAGCCCTTCGTCGATTTGGAGACGCAGACCGCAATCTCCCCGTCGACCAGCCCGCTGTGGCTGCATGGCGGCGCAGAGGCAGGCGCGATCAATTGCAGGTCGCTCGCCGGGTTGAACACGAAGCTGCGCACGGTCTCGCGGGTGAACACCGTGTTGACGTCGGCCACGTACTGCGCGAGGCGCCGGCCCGCTTCCGCGGCACCAATTTCATCGGCCAGCGCCGGGTCGACGAAGAACTTCAAGCGGTGCACGCTGCGTGGCGCATTGCCAACACTGTTCAGTTCGGCCCGGGCTGCGTCGGGTGCCATGAAAGCACCGCAGAACAGCGCCACGGCAGAGAGAAGAACGCGAGAAAAGAGCGAGGTTGCGGCACCCATCTGTTCGCGCTTTTGTGTATCAAAAATGTAAGATTTATGTGATTTAAACACATAAATGCCTCATTATTTACACAAAAGAAACAACTGGGCGAGCGCCCGGTGCGGGCTGCTGTGGTCACTGGGCCGTCACCCGTGGGTGGGAAAAGTCAGTCGCTGATGCAGCCGTGGTGAGCTGCTCGATGGCGGCCGCATCGCCAGGCGGCCGCTCGTCACGAATCAAACGGCGGCACGATGCGGCGCCGCGTGTCGTCGTCGACCAGCGCGCGCAGGGCGCTGAACAAGGGCGTGGTGCCCGTGTGCTTCCTGCCGTAGCCGAGGTTGAAGGCGTAGTCGAAGTCCTCGGGGTTGGCGCCCTGGTTGTGCTGCAGGATGGTTTCGAGCTTGTCGAGCGCCTTCACCGCCTTGGCTTCGGGGGAGGCGGCGTTTTCATACTCGTCCCACAGCGCCAGCAGCTCGCCCCGCAGCTTCTCGTCGAGCGGCGCCATCAGCGTGAGCAGGTCCGCGCGCTCGCGCTCGCTCTTGTCCAAATGGGCACCCTGGCTCACCGCCGGAATGTCGCCATGAATGGCCTCGCCCAGGTCGTGCACCACGCACAGCTTGAGCACCTTCAGCACGTCGAGCCCGGCCAGTTCTTCTTCGAACGCCATCGCCATCAGGCACAGCCGCCAGCTGTGCTCGGCCGTGCTCTCCGCGCGGCCCGAGGAGGTGTGGCTGCTGCGCAGCACGTCCTTGAGTTTTTCCGCCTCGCGCAGGAAGGCGAGCTTGCCCTTGAGTTTCTCGATATTCATCGCGAAGGATCGTAGGGAGGGGGCGCGCCACTGTCCACGCATGAGATATGCGTGTGTGGGGCGCAGCGGCGCCGTTGGTGAATGGCCTAGGGTTTGCCCTAGACCCAGGGTCCGGAGGGCCGGACGGGCTGCTCACGCCGCGGCCGGATCGTCGGCAGAGGCATGCCCCTTGGCCCGGCCCCGATCCTCATGAAATCAACGACTTGGCGCGTTGTACGCCACCTCCTGGCGCGTGGCATATCGATTGCTCAGTGACAGGGTCGCCCCATCGGTTCGATGCGGGCGTCGGCATGCCGGCCCACAGCCGATGCCTGCAGCCGCACCCCTCACGCCGACCGGCAGGTACATGCCGCCAGCGCCTGAAATTTTCCAGGAGACATTCGTGGACCACTCACCCGTACGCCAACCTTTCTACAAGTCTCTGTACCTGCAGGTCATCACCGCCATCGTGCTCGGGGTGCTGCTGGGGCATTTCTACCCTGACACCGGCGCTTCGATGAAGCCGTTGGGCGATGGCTTCATCAAGCTGATCAAGATGATCATTGCCCCGATCATCTTCTGCACGGTGGTGGTCGGCATCGCCGGCATGGAAGACATGAAGAAGGTCGGCAAGACCGGTGGCCTGGCGCTGCTGTACTTCGAGATCGTGAGCAGCGTGGCGCTGATCGTGGGCCTCGTCATCATCAACATCGTGCGCCCCGGCGCGGGCATGAACGTCGACGTGAGCCAGCTCGACACCAAGGGCATCGCGGCCTACACCGGCCCGGGCAAGATGCAAAGCACCACCGACTTCGTGCTCAACATCATCCCCAACACGCTGGTCGATGCCTTCGCCAAAGGCGAGATCCTGCAGGTGCTGCTGATCGCCGTGATGTTCGGCTTTGCACTGCACCGCTTCGGCGGCCGCGGCACCCTGGTGTTCGACGTGATCGAGAAGGGCTCGCACGTGCTCTTCGTGATCGTGGGCTACATCATGAAGCTGGCGCCCATCGGTGCCTTCGGCGCCATGGCCTTCACCATCGGCAAGTACGGCGTCAGCTCGCTGCTGCAACTGGGCCAGCTCATGGCCACCTTCTACGCCACCTGCCTGCTGTTCATCTTCGTGGTGCTGGGGGGCATTGCCAGGGCCCATGGCTTCAGCATCTGGAAGTTCATCAAGTACATCAAGGAAGAGCTGCTGATCGTGCTGGGCACGTCGTCTAGCGAATCGGTGCTGCCGCGCCTGATGGCCAAGCTGGAGAACCTGGGCGCGAAGAAGTCGGTGGTCGGGCTGGTGGTGCCCACGGGCTACTCGTTCAACCTCGACGGCACGTCCATCTACCTGACGATGGCCGCAGTGTTCATCGCCCAAGCGACCAACACCGACATGACCCTCACGCAGCAGCTCACGCTGCTGGCCGTGCTGCTGCTCACGTCGAAGGGGGCTGCGGGCGTCACGGGCAGCGGCTTCATCGTGCTGGCGGCCACGCTCTCGGCGGTGGGCCATGTGCCGGTGGCGGGGCTGGCGCTCATCCTGGGCATCGACCGCTTCATGTCCGAAGCCCGTGCGCTGACCAACCTGATCGGCAACGGCGTGGCCACCATCGTGGTCGCCAAGTGGACCGGTGACCTCGACACCGTGCGCATGCACCAGCACCTGAACCAGGAAAGCACGCTGGAAGCCAACGAGCCCGAGCGCGTGCTCGATGCCACCGACGCGCACATGCCCGCCGGCCCGGCAGCCGCAGCCTCCCGTCAGGCCTGAGCCGGGCTTGCGTGCCTGGCCCCGCAAGGGGCCATCGGGCTGCCACCGATGCGGGCGGCCCGGCCTTGTGCAATAACGCTCCCATGATTTCAAGGGAGCCGGTCCGGCGTTTCGACATGCCTTCCGACAGCAGTACAAGGGGATGGCGCGGCCTGCCGCGCTGGTGCGGCGCAGTGGCCCTGGTGGCCGTGGCCGCCTTTGCCGGCCACCAGCTCGCCATGCAGGCCGGTCTGGCGCGCCTGCGCGAGGCGGCCGACCACCGCCTCGATATGCTCGCGACCGGGCTCGATGCCGACCTGGCCCGCTTCGACTACCTGCCCGCGCTGCTGGAAATGACGCCCATCGTGCCGGCGCTGCTCGGCACGCCCTCCGATCTGCATCTGCGCGATGCCGTCAATCGCTACCTCGACGGCGTCAATGCCACGGCGGGCGCCGAGATGCTCTACGTGATGGATGGCTCCGGCACTTCGCTGGCCGCATCCGACTGGGACAAGCCCGGCACCACGCTGGGCCAGGACCTGTCGTTCCGGCCCTATGTGATCGACGCGCTGGCACAGGGCCGGGGCCGCTTCTACGGCGTGGGCGTCACCAGCAACCGGCCGGGCTACTACCTGTCGTATGCGTTGCGGCGCGGCCAGCCCTCGCGCGGCGTGGTGGCCGTGAAGATCAACCTCGCGGAGGCCGAGCACGCCTGGCGCAAGCTGCCGGGCGACGTGGTGCTGATCGACCAGCGCGGCGTGGTGATCCTGTCCACGCGCGACGACCTGAAGTTCCGGCCGCTGCTGCCGCTCGATGCGCTGCAGCGCGCCGAAGTGCTGCGCTCGCGCCCCTACGGCGACGCCAAGCTGCAACCGCTGCAATGGACGCAGAAAGAGGCGCTCGACCGCGACGTGCAGGTGATCGCGCTCGACGGCCGAGACCAGCTCGCCACCGCCCGGACCCTGCGCGGCGCCCCGTGGCAGCTCGTGGTGCTCGACGACCTGGCGCTGGTGCGCGTGGCCGCGCGCAACGCGGCCATCACCGCCAGCCTCGCGATGGCCGTGCTGTTGCTGCTCGCCGTCGCGCTGTGGCAGCGCCGCCGCGCGGTGCGCCAGCGGCTCGCCAACCAGGCCGCGCTGCAGGCGGCGCACGACACGCTCGAATCGACCGTGGTGGCCCGCACCGCCCAACTGCGCGCCGCGCAGGGCGAGCTGGTGCATGCGGGCAAGATGGCCGCGCTGGGCCAGATGTCGGCCGGCGTGGTGCACGAACTCAACCAGCCCCTCACGGCCATGCGCACGCTGTCGGAAAGCGCCGGCATCCTGCTCGACAGAAACCGCCTGGACGACGTGCGGGGCAACCTCGAACGCATCCGCCGCATGGTCGATCGGCTCGCACGTCTGACCACGCAGCTCAAGACTTTCGCGCACAAGAGCGAACTGCCGCTGGAGCCGCTGCTGCTGTCGCAGGCCATTGCCGATGCGCAGGTGATCGTGGCCGAAGCCTCGAAAAAGCAGCGCATCACCTTCGAGATCGACGTGCAGCCCGCCACGCTGGGCGTGATGGCCGAAGAGGCCGCACTGGGCAGCGTGCTCGTCAACCTCATGCGCAACGCCATCGACGCCATGCAGGACGCCCCATTGCGCACCCTGCGCCTGGAGGCCCGCCCGAAAGACGGCCGCGTGACCTTGAGCGTGAGCGACACCGGCCCCGGCATCCACCCTGACGTGCTGCCGCGCCTGTTCGAACCCTTCGTGACCGGCAAGCCCGCCGGGGCCGGGCTGGGCCTGGGGCTCGTCATCTCGGCACAATTGGTGCGGGCCATGGATGGCACACTGCGCGCGGCCAACCTGAAAGACGGCGGTGCGTGTTTCGTGATCGACCTGCCCGCCGCCGTTGCCGAAACCCGCAACGCCCTCATTCCCTTCCTTTCCATTGCACAACAGGAGTGACCCCCCAGTGAGCGAAGCCCCTGCCATCCGGGTGTTGCTCGTCGAAGACGACGAAGACGTCCGCATCAGCACGACCCAGTTGCTGACCCTGGCCGGTTTCGAGGTCGAATCCTTCGCGAGCGCCGAGCGCGCGCGCCCGCACATCGGCTTCGGCGTTCCCGCCATCGTGGTCTGCGACGTGCGCCTGCCGGGCATCAGCGGCACCGAGTGGCTGCTCGAGCTGCGCAACACCGATGCCGAGCTGCCCGTGATCCTCGTCACCGGCCACGGCCACATCGCGATGGCCGTGCAGGCCATGCGCGAGGGCGCCTACGACTTCATTGAAAAACCCTTCAGCGCCGAGCGGCTGGTGGCCATCGTGCGCCACGCCATCGAGCGCCGGCAGCTCACGCTGCAGGTGCGCGCGCTGCGCGACGCGCTGGAAAACTGGCAGGGCATCCAGTCGGTGCTGATCGGCCGCTCGGCGCAAATGCAGCAGGTGCGCCAGACCGTCAAGACCTTGGCCGAAACCTCGGCCGACGTGCTCGTCTACGGCGAGACCGGCACCGGCAAGGAGCTTGTGGCGCGCTGCCTGCACGATCACAGCGCACGCCGCCGCCAGCACTTCGTGCCGCTCAATTGCGGTGGCCTGCCCGAAGCGCTGGCCGAGAGCGAGCTGTTCGGCCACGAGGCCGGCGCCTTTACCGGCGCCAACCGCGTGCGCATCGGCAAGTTCGAATACGCCAGCGGCGGCACCCTGTTCCTCGACGAGGTCGAGAGCATGCCCATGGCCGTGCAGATCAAGCTGCTGCGCGCGCTGCAGGAGCGCAGCATCGAGCGCATCGGCGCCAACAAGACCATTCCCTTCGACTGCCGCGTGGTCGCCGCGAGCAAAGAAGACCTGAAGGCCATGAGCGACCAGCAGAAGTTCAGGGCCGACCTGTACTACCGCCTGGGCGTCGCCTTCATCGAGCTGCCGCCGCTGCGCGAGCGGCGCGAAGACATCCCGCTGCTGTTCGAGCACTTCACCCTGCTGGCCGCCAGCCGCTACGAGCGCGCCGCGCCGCTGCTGAGCAGCGCGCAACTGGCCGACCTGATGGCCTACGCCTGGCCCGGCAACGTGCGCGAGCTGCGCAACGTGGCCGACCGCTTCGTGCTGGGTCTGCTCGGCGAGCGCCTGACCCAGACGCGCGGCGTGGGTGGCAACAGTGCTGCTGCCGAAGGCGTGCCCGCTTTGCCGAACGGGCTGCCGCAGCAGGTCGCGTCTTTCGAGCGGGCGGTGATCGTTGAAGCGCTGCGCAAGCACCGGGGCGACCAGCCCGCGACAGCCACCGCGCTGGCGATTGCGCGGCAGACCTTGCATGACAAGCTGCGCAAGCTTGGTATTGCGGCGGAAGAGTTCAAGTCCTGACGGGGCCGCCGGCCCGCGTTAGCAGAGCGTTTCGACCAGCCGCGCCGATGTGCCATCGGACAGCGTGAGCCGCGTCCACCGGCACAGGCTCTGCGCGATGGGCACCAACTGCGAATCGTTGGTGCCCGTGACGAACTCCAGCGAGGGCGGCGCGAGCGCATCGCGCCAGCCGATGTCGTCGAGCATCGCTTCCTTGCCCGCGATCTCCGGCGTGGCATAGCGCCAGAGCGAGCGGCCCAGCAACGTGGAGAGCGGCGCGCCGAACTCGGTGGCCCTGCGCGCGGAACAGGCCAGCAGTCGATGCGTGATGTCGCACACCAGATGCACCGGCCGCGGGCTCTCGTCGACGAGCCTGGCGAGCGCATGGTCGGCGGCTGCATCGAGCCGGGCTGACAACAGCTTTTCAGCACGGGCGCGCTCGGCGGGCTCCATGGCTTGCGTGCCGGACTCCCAGCGCGAGATGGTCGATTGGTTGACGTTGAAGAGTTCGGCGGCGTGTGATTGCTTCACGCGATGGAGCAGGCGCCAGGTGCTGACCATCGACCACCTTTGGGCACCGACTTCAGTGGTACAACTTCGTCGGATCAAAAAATCACTCCAATGCAAAGCCATGGCATCCAAAGCATTCTTCCGACCGGGAAAAAATCCACTCTCGATTTCATCACTATGAATGCTCTCCTGGTTCACCCCACGAGCGGAGCCAGTGGCAATCTCCTTTGGCCACTGCCTCCGTCAGACGCGGACTTGGAACGCATTCGTTCCGGCGTCGATTACATGCGCTCACTAGGGTACTGGGCCAGTCCATTTCCAGAACGCGACGGTGTCACGTTCAACAAGGAAGGCTATGAGCCCTCCTTGGGGTTGACGCATCTACGGGAGGCGTTCACCTTCATGACGATTGAAGAGACAAAAGGCGCTCACGCGTATGACGTCTTAGGAGCACTCGCACTGGATGCCACCATTACGACAACCTACCTTGTCCCCGTCGATAGTCTCCTTCTATATGAAACCCTGAAGCTCGGTAGGACGACGATTCATGCGCCGGTCAACGGTGAAGATATCCCGCTGCAATTGCACTCGTGGGGCACAGCACTTTGTGACGTACCAGGCGCAGATGTCGATCCCAACTGGGCCCCCCTCAGAAAGAAATCATTCAGCAGCTTGGCGACGCTATTGAGCTACCCCCTCATTGAACGGCGCATCGAAATTCCCGCCAAAATCCTGTACGCGGCGAAAGTTTCGGTTTCCGGCCAAGAGCGACTAATTGACTATGTAGCCCAGGATGCGGATCGCTCTCTCGACTTGTTGAGATGGCAATTTTGCTCGCACAAACGACTTGAGTACCTTCCCGGCAAGGCTGGATGGGTGGGCGAATTCTGCTACGCCTACGTTGTTCCTGATTTTGGACTAAGAGAGGGTCTGCTCGGTGCCAAACCTCAGGTTCTCCGGGTGGAGAACAACTGGCTCGGATTGGAGGTCGATATATCTCCAGATGGTGGAGTCATCTCAGCCCTGGCAAGCATCTTCGACGGCGACAGCAACAATGCGTTGTCTAAGGAAATTAGATCCGCACTGCGATCAATAGGGCAAGCGTATTACCTGGTCGAACCTGAGGCCACTTTCTTGAGCTTGGTCTACGCAATCGACGCGCTATGCGAAGTAGGTGACCTACGCGGCGATCACCAACGAGCCTGGGTCTGCGCAGCGGCAGCTAACGGAAGCCCTGAGCGCTTCACAGATCTTCGGCCGCAATATGAACTCTTGTACAGCCTCCGAAATCGGCTGGTTCACGGCGGCGAGACCTTCAGCAGTCTCGGCAAAGAGCCGCGAGAAGTAAATCAACTCGTCGGCTCGATTCTTTCTGCGGTAATTGAGGGCATTCTCAGCAGGGATTGTCTCTCTCGACGTGATTTTGTAGACGCGATTTTGGCCGACCTCCAGCGCCCGGAATACGTAGATGCAATCAACCAGTGGGGTTCCAGTCACATCAAGTGCCCCCTCTCCTCCTTGATGGACGACAAGACTTTCGCCAAAGTAATTGAAAGGGGATCGACATACAAGAAGGACTGAGCCGGCGTTCCATTGACGGCCCGCAGCCGAGGCTTGTTGAGCGAACAGCGCGAATGGCGGGCATGCCCTATGTTGGCCGCGCTTTCGTAAGCAGAGGGTCACCATATACAGTCATGGCCAGTGAGACCTGCCCCTGTTCGAGCAGGCGCTGGCCCGACTGATGGTCTGACTGGCGTCAGTGGAACGGGCGGTCCGGCGCGCCAGTTCAGGCTCGCGTCGCCTTCGTGCAAGGCCGGGTTTGCGTCGCATGGCAAGGAAGTCTCGAGGGTCGACCAGGCTCAGACGATTTAGGGCGTCCCGGACAGGCTGAACTGTCAAGACCGTGTGGCAGCGCCTGCAGGCGCAGTCGCGCACCCTCGGTCCCGCACGGTCAACCAAATCCGTGCGTCTCGCGATGCTGCCGGATGTAAGGCAGATGCCGAGGCTTCAGGAGAACGCGGGCGTCTCTCGCAAGTCCGACGCAGGCAAGTGCGCCGTCATCCAACGCATCCGACACCAGCAACCGGCCGTCGTCGCGAAAGGCGATGAGCCCCGCATCGAAGAGGCGGTCGACGGACGCCGCGAGAAGCAGTCCGTTGTACTCGTCCAGCCTCGCATGATTGGAGCAGGTGGCCCACGGCTGCGCGTGGGAGGCGACGAGCACGCGCTCGACGGCGCAGCCCGTCGCGGCGCACTTGGCGCCCCACAGCCTCAGCATTCGCGCCCGATAGCCACCCTGGCCGACGCGCGCGTTCGCCAGTGCCCTGCGCGTCGTTTCCGGCAGGCCCATTGCCAGGGGGTCGTCCGCCAGCTCGGCTTCGGCACCGCGCGCCTCGACACCCAGCATCCGATCCTCGGGCGACGGGGCCGGCAGGCGCTGGCGCAACACCGCCATCGATGCGGGTGCCAGGGTGCACGGAGCGAACTGAAGCGGGCCGTCTTCAAGAGCCCGACCCGTGTGCAGGTTCCTCAGATCGCCGCGGCGAATCGGCGAATCGAGTGGGCCGACATTCTCCAGTTCGACCCATGCGCTCGGCCCGACCTGAGTCTGTACTTCGACGACATCGCCCGCCAACGAGGTGCTCGCGTCCGTGTCGCTTAGAGCGATCAGCACCGTCAGCGGGGCGAGGCCCGCAGACCTGTCGTGCAGGAGCGTTTTGATGGTGCTCCAGTTCTGACCCCGCAGATGCAGACCCAGACCGCCGTTGCCCAAGTCGTGTAACGACTGGGGCGACGACTCGATCGAGGTCCACACCACGTCGGGTTCGTGGCCTGTCGTGCGCCGGCCTTGCAGGTAGTCCTCCGGCGTCCCCAGGGGCGCGAGCTTCGCGCCCCGCACGAGGTGCCGCAGTTCCGCGGCGATCACGTAGCCCTTCACATTCCGCCGTGCATGGAGCTTGAGGCTGTTGCTTCCTTTGCCGGCGGAGGGCGGATCGTCCGTCACGCGCGCCGACGCGCCTTCGAAGACCACGGCGTGTATCACCTCTTCCAGGCGATCGACATAGACGCCTTGTCCGTGCCGGTCGGGGCCGATCACAAAACCTTCTTGCTGGGTGCCGATCTGCACCTTGCGGTAGGGAAACCGGAGCTGGTCCTCCTGGTCCACCAGCGCAAACCGATGGTCGATGGATTCCTTCTTGCTGGGCATCGGGCTAGGCCGGGGAGGTGGGTCTGTAGTTGATCGGCGCCAGGTCGATGAGCAGCGCTCGGCGGATCTCATCCAGATCCTGCGCGTCGTAGTTTCTGCGCAGGAGGTTCTCGATGAGCTCCTGCTGGCGCGGTTGGCCGAAGGACAAGCGGTAGAGCGACAGGATCCGAAGAATTTCGTCGAGGCGTGAGACCTCGGCACTGAAGGGCATGGACGGGACCACGCGCTCGATCCGTGCTGTGCCGCCTGGGACGTACCAGAACGGAACCATGTCCGTCTTCTGGGCCGCGGCACTGGCGAGCCGGAATAGCTCCGACCAAGGATCGGCGGCATTCCCGAGATGCGGTCCGTGCACCTGAGCCACCCGCTGGCGCACCACGAGCGACTTGAATCGGTTGACCCTTCCTTCGCGTTGCTCCAGGTCGATGGGGTTGGAAGGCAGGCTCCAATGGACGACGCGACGGCAGTACCAGTGGAAGTCCAGGCCCTCCTGTCCGATCGAAGTGGAGTTCAACATAAACGGCCAGAAGGGCGAGTTGAAGGACGCACGGATGTGGGCGATGCGGTTCAGGCCCGCTTCCTCGGTGCCGCGCTGGTTGCCCAGGGGAACGGCATAGTGGCAGTGGAAGCGCACGTCGTGGTTGCGACGCTCCGAGCCGGGCAAGTTGCTTTGGGCGGTGACCGAGACGGCGCTGGTGCCAACGGCGACCTCGAAGGCCTCCACCGACTCCTTCATCGTGTTGTTGGCGGGCTTGAGCAGGTGCATGTACTCGTCCAGCACGGCCTGAAGATTGCCCATGGCCGCGTATTGCACGACCGCGACCCAGGGCCTGGCGCGCGGCAGGACGGCACGGATCACGAGTTGCGACTCGACGCGATTCATCTTGTCGACGAAGGCGAGCGCGGCGTCCGAGACGCGCATGAGCCGGGTTTCCAGCGAGTCGTTCGATCCCGGCGGCCAGGTGACATCGAATGCCCTCTTGAGGCACACGCCGGGCCCGGCGATGGCCAGGTCGACCAGGAACGCGAGCAGATCGGCCGGTGGCGCTCCGAGTTGCAAGTCTGCCCCCTCGGTCCCTTTGGCGGCTTCCACCATCCTCGCGACCTGGGTCTTCCGGGCGACGGCGACCTTGGATCTGGCGATCGAGCGTGCCCACGTGTCGAAGTGGTCCGTCTTCCCCTTCAGTCGATCGAGGAGCATGGGTGCCATGGCATACCAGCGAGTCTCGTGGCGGCGCGTGCCGCCACCGTGCTTGGCGACCAGCGCATCGAAATCGGTCTGGATGCGATTCCGTATTGAGGCACGCAGCGCGCAGAGTTCGCCACCGTTTGGCGACAGTCGCACGGCGCCCAGCACCGCGGACGGGTAGACCAGGGCCCATGCCGCGGATACAGCGTTCTCGTCGCTGCGAAATGCGCGGCTGGATGATTCCCTGGCATCGAAATAGGACGGGCGTTTGCCGCGTTTCGGTTGGAGCCTGCGTTCGCACTCATAGGACACCAGGCTGCTCAGTGCGCGAGGCGCAGCCATGAGTGATGAGAACAGCAGCGTTTTGCTGAACCCTTCCTTGTCTCGGAAGGGCCCGTCCGCCGCGTAGTTCGGCAGGCTGGGAGCCAACCAGAGGAGTTGCTCCGCCCCGCAGGGCGCGGCCACTTCGAGCACCTGCTTGAACCTGTCACTGGGCGCGTCTTGGCCCAGATCGATCTGGAAGTTGTTCAACGCCGCGGCGGGAATCCAGGCGGCGCCGGCCTTCTTGAGTGCCTCCTTGACCATGGGCACGCCGCAGTGCGAGCGAAGGGTGTCTCTAAATTGGTAGCCAGACAGGAACGAGAGACTCCAGGGGGCCGCCTTGTGGAAGGACATGACGTCCGCGACGCCGGGGCTGATGGACGATGTCTTGAGCGCCTCGGCGAGGCGGTCCAGTGCGATGAACGACGCCACTTCCGCGTTGCTTGGCGTCGACGCGCGCATCCGCCTGTCCACGAACACCTCGTCGATGCCCCGTTCGATGCCCGCACGCTCCGTGCGGCAGATGTAGTGGCGCAGCGCCGATTCGGCATCGTGTTTCGGCTCCCGCGGCAGGCTGCCTGGCACCAGTGGGCTGGGAGGCAGGCACAGCAGGCTTTGAAGCAGGGCCTGGCGGGCGATCTCGTACCGCTGCCGGGTGTCTGGGTCGCGCTCGGCCAGGTAGGCCAACAGCTGCGTGATCTGCTGCGAATGGGCCTTCTGGTCGTCCTCGTCGCCCAGGTGCGACAAGGCCTTGAAAGGGGTCGCCGACAAGAGCAGCGTCGCATAGCCGTCGCCCTCGTGCAGCACCCGGCGGGCAATCAATTGGCGTTCGGACTGCTGCACGGTGTCTTGCGTGCCGTGGCCGGACTGGGGTTCGATCCGCACCAGGTCGTCAAAGCGCTGGAACTCGTCCAGGATGAATAGGTCGGCCCCCAAGTTCCCCGCGCAGCACTGGACGAAGACATGGCGAAGGCCGGCACGCACGACGGCGCTCAGGTCGGAGAAAACGTGCGCTTTGCCCGAGCGTCGACCGATCGCGCTGGCCAACGCGCGCCAACTGCGAAGGCTCAGACCGGCGTCGATCGCCGCCTGTGTCGTCTTGTCGTCCAAGCTCGGCTTGGTGCCGAGCATCCGGCGGAATTCCTTGAGCGATCGGGGCTCCAACCCTTTGCTTTCCTGGAAGAACTTGCCGGCATCGCTCCATGCTCCGACATAGTCCCGGCTGAAGAAGCGCTCGAGTTGCGGCGTGTCGTCGACACCCGCGCTCACCACGGCACGCCAAAGGATGAAGCGCTCACGTGCATTGCCGCCCCCTTGCGTCAAGGTGAACGAGGTCGCGGGGGTGAGCGTGCAAAGCTCGATGAGCGCACCGGACGGAGCTGCCGGCCGCCGAAGGCCGAGCTCAGCCAGGCGGCTGAAATTGGGCGCGCTCACCCACCGCTCGGCGTCCTTGTCGTGAAAGATCGCGAGCTTGCGCTCGTTCTCCCTCGCGAGCGCCTGGTTGGAGCAGATGTAGGCCACGCGCAATGGGCGACGGACCTCGCCTGCCTTCAGCCGCTGCTTGAGCAACGAGGCGATGACGCCCCGTGCAACGAGCGTCTTGCCCAGACCCACCTCGTCCGCCACGAGCAGCCTTCGCCCCAAACTCTGCCCACCATCGAGGCGTTCGCAGGCGGCTTCGACGGAAGCCCGCTGAAAGTCGGTGAGGGAAGCCAATGCCTTGTCGACGGCGGCAAGCGCGGGGTGCGTCATTCGGGATGCCTTTTGCAGAATGGCTCAAAACCCGTGAACAGCTCGGCGAGCTCTTCCGGCAGTTCGACGCCTTCGTCGCGCGCACGCTGCCAGACATGCAGGGCCCTGGCGATGCGCTCGGGCGCTCGGGCGGCGGCGCGCAGCAGGCGTTCGTACAGGCCGCCACTGCCGTCGATGCCGAACATGTCACCCGCGCCGCCCTTGCTTTTTTCCTTCACGCCCTTGAAGCCTTCCGAATCCAACAGCATGTGAAGGTAGCTCAGCAGCTTCTCCCTCGAGCCGACCGTCTCCTTGAAGACGGCACGACGGCGCGCGTCCGAGAGTTCGGCCGACACGCGTGCCTGCACGGAAAACCGGGCCAGGACAGTGCCGCCCTGTCCGCTGATTTCCACTGGCACGAAGGCGCTGATCTCCGTCAAGCGCAGCGTGTCCCAAGCGGTTCGCGAGGCCAGTGGTTTCCACGCGTCGCGGCACAGCAGCCCCACGGACACCGCGAAATCGGGCGGGACCACGGGTTCGGGGTCGAGCGACAACTCGACCCGCCAATGGTTTTCGCCGGACGGTTGCGCCTGAAGGCGCCATTGGCAGGACACCAACTGATGGGTGAGGCGTCTGAGTCGCTGGCGCTCCTCCG
Source organism: Variovorax sp. PAMC26660 (assembly GCF_014302995.1). Taxonomy (NCBI): domain Bacteria; kingdom Pseudomonadati; phylum Pseudomonadota; class Betaproteobacteria; order Burkholderiales; family Comamonadaceae; genus Variovorax; species Variovorax sp. PAMC26660. The sequence goes on along the minus strand of NZ_CP060295.1, from coordinate 444,363 downwards.
CGGTCGCGCCCGTGGGTTCCGCGAAGACGTGCGCGGTGAACACGTCGTGCTTGGACCACTCCTTCATGAGCGCCGCGGGCCCCGCACGGTTGTTCGCGCCGTCCAACCGAAGCATGAATTCCTGGTTGCGAGGAGCGCTTTTGCCGGGTTTGCCAAAGGCCGCGTTCGTCATGTTGGCGGACCCGATGTGCCAGTACGCGTTCTTGCCCACCCGGACCACGACAAGCTTTGCGTGCAGGTTCTGGGGCGCAGCCCGTGACTGGCCCAGGCGTTCCTCGCCATCCACGACGGCGTCCCGAAGTCGCTGCACCTGCCAACCGTCCAGGCTGCCCGCGCGGACGGCGTCCAAGGTATCGGCGCGGCTGATGAGGGTCTTGCTGCCCGTGGTCCGGAGAGCGAGGTGCTGCAGCATGCTGTCCGGATCAACGTCCAGAAACGGGGAAACGACCAGCAGTTCGTCGAATCGTCCCGTCATGAGGTCCGAGGCGAACGGCGTCCGGTGGCTGCGTCCTTCCTTGGCGCCGTGGCCGGGCAGCATGGCCACGCGATCGAAGAACGGCGGGGCATCCCAAACGACATCGCTAAGCGACTCGCGCATGTTGTCGAGCAGGCTGGCGTGTTGCGTCGATGCGGGGAGCGTGCGAAGGAAATCCTGCAGCGCATCGGGTTGCTCCCGGCGCCGTCTGCCCGAGGGGGTGCCGTCCAGCGCGACGGCCACATCCCAGCTGCGGTCGAAGGTGAGGTTGCGCGACAGAACCACGAGCCGGAACACCCGCTCGTTTGGATCCGCGATCGAGCAAAAGCGCATGAGCCAGACCTTGGGATGGAACGATGCGTACGCGCCGTCCGCGCCATCCATCGCCATGCAAGGCACGAGCAGCGGTTCCAGCAGGGAAAAAAGTCGATTGAACTCGCCGGGTACGTGAATGCAGCCGCTTTGGTGAAAGACCAGCAAACGTCCCTGCAGCTGGTCCAAGCACTCCAACAGCGCCAGGCGCTCGCTCGAGATGTCTCCCTCGAGCGTCTGGTCCATGTGAAGGGCCAGGGAGGCCGCCACCAGGGCGCCCAGATCGAGGGAATAGGTCGTCGCGAGGGCGATGTCCAGCTGGAACCCCTCGGGTGGCTGGAGCTCTTGGCCGTAGTCGAGGCGGTCGTCCTTGATGCTCAGCATGCCGCGGGTTCCGCGATGTCCTTGAGCATCCTGCGCGCGGTCTGCCAGCGGTAGTCCAGCGCTTCCATGCCGAACCAAGACGACGCCTGCTGCGGCCCACGCAGCAACAGCGAGCGTTCCTTCTTGTTGCCCTTGGCCTGCGCCTCCACCAGGTCTTCAAGGAACCTCATAGGCTTGTCGGCACGCATCGCATCGTTCCAGGCAACCAGAAAATCCCGGGTCTGACCGCGCACCTTCAGCTGACCGTGTACTGCCGCGCTAAGCCAGACATCGGGCGCTTCGGCGTGGAAGAGCTCGGTGGCTCGCGCATCCGCGCGCCAGTCCCGAAAGCGCGTGCGGGTTTCATCGGCGAGCCGCGTGATCTCGAAGCGGCGCGCCATCAGTCTGTTGAACACGATGTGGGCGCCCTCGACCGCGCGGCTGAACTGGTCTGCGGCGGCGATCGTCTCGCGGCTTTGCGCACTCAGCGTTTTTTGGCCATGGGCCCACTGCGCAAAAGCGCCAAACCGGGTCGTCTCGCCGGACAGGGCACCTGCGGCAAGTCCGGACGACAGCAGCTGCGCCATAACGCTGTGCGCGAGGCCCTTAGCGTCGCGGATGCGCGTCTCGAGGAACGCCGCTTCCTTCTTGTTTAGGTCGAGCGTCAGGGTGTCGCGCAGCGGCCCATGCGAGCTTGGCGGGCGGCGGACCTTGGTTTCGAACCGGTGGTCTGGGTCGTCGGTGCCATCGTCCGCCTCGACCAGACCGTGGGCATGGTGATCACGTCGCCACTCGCGGCAAAACTCCGCCAGCGATTGCTTGGTATCCACGATTCCGAAGACTCGAAGTCCGTTCCAGTACGTCGACGACGGACGCCGCTCGACGCCGCCGGTGGCGACCGCCGTGTGACCAATGATGTCGGTCGGCGAAATACCCAAGCGCTCATGATTTGCCTTAAGGACGCGGGCAAGATCATTCTCGGCGCGCGCCAGGTACTCGGCCAATGGCTTCTTGCGCCTCTTCGCATCCGGGAGTTCGGCCCAGTCAAGCAGCAGCTTGGGGACCGCCAGGAAGTACCTCGCGCAGGTTTGAATGGTGGACAGGCCCGGAAACATAGCGTCCGAGAACGCGTCGCGGACCTGGCCAATGCCCAATTCATCCAGCGTGCCGGCCTCCTTGAGCAAAGCCAGCACCTCACGGACCCGATCTCGGTCATCGGACGAAAAATCGACCCATCCCAGGCGACCCACGCTCAGACTCCTTGTCGCGGTTCAGCAGTCATGCGATGTACTCAAACTCAAGATCAATGGCTGGACGGTGAAGAGGCAGTCTCGGCTTCGAGGCGGCAAAACATGTCGCATCGCGACAACCAATGACGCCATCGATTGTGACACAATCAGTTACGTATTTGGGACTTTGCTGGCCGAAGCTTTTAAAGACAAATGTGCGCATTGGCCCGGTCATGAAAGCCGCTGTCCGTATCCTTGGGCATGTCAGTGACAGCGAAGCGTTGTTGAGCTGTCGTTGGAAAGGCGTAAGTGAGGGGCAGCAACCGCTGCGCAGCAGTCCATTAATCTCCATCGCCGCGGCCGACGCACTCAAGGCCGTGGGTGTGGGCGACGCTGTGTAAACCGCTGGGATGCCCTGTCCGGGCTCATCTAGAGCCGGGCCAGCGCTGTTCAGCCGGTGCGCCGCCGCTGCGCCTGCATGCCCGCACGTTGGACTCCTATGCCATCGCGGGTTCAGCCAGTTCACGGCACAATCTGATGCCAAATGTTTCACGCGGGGCTGCTTTAGGCCGCGTCAAGGGAGAACAAATCGGTGGGGATACTGGACGATTTGGGTTCGCTGTTTCAGTCGTTGTTGGCGCCCGCCTCCACCTCGGGGCCCTCCAGAGCGTCGTCGCGACCGACAACGCACGCGCCTCGGAAACTGACGCCCGGCGACGTCCACAAAGGCACTGTTCGGTACGTCGGAGCGAAACACGCAAACATCGATTCCAACGGGTTCCAAGCAGTGGTGTTCCGGACCGAGATGGCGCGTCACTTCGTCCAGGATGCCGCCGAAGTCGTTTCGATTGGAGACGCCGTCGAGTTCGTGCTGGTCGCGCCGAGCGACCGCGGTGGCTGGATTGCCAGCCTGTCCGCTGTGGAGGAGGCCAGTGCCCGCGAGTCCATGGCGCACCTGAAGCCGGGCGACGAACTGGACGGCACGGTGATCGCCCTCGAAGCCCGGCATGCGGTGCTCGCGTGCGAAGGCTTCAAAGCCCATGTGCCGCTCGCGGAGATGTCTTGGGGCCGCGTCCGCGGGCCAGGCGACGTGATGGACCTGCACCGTTCTTACCGGGTGCGGGTGCTCGACGTGCGCCTGCCGGACCTGTGGCTGATCAATAAGCACGCCCGCAAAGCCCATGTCATCGCCAGCCTGCGAGACTGTCAACCCTGCCCCGAGTCGCCTCTCATTCGGATGCCGTTCAGCGCGATGCCCTTCCGGCTGTGGGCCGAACCCCGCAAGCCGCGTACTTGCGATTCAGTCATGTTGTACCTGTTGGACGAACTCGATCGGGGCACACTCATGGCCACGATCCGCGATACGACCGGCCTGCCCGCCAACGCATTGGCACGCATGCTCTCTGTATTGGAAGGGGAAGGCTTAGTCAGCGGCGTCCTTCTGACCGGGCAGGGGCGTGCGCTCGCGGCGTCGCTGGCCCGAGCAAGCTCGCACAACAGGAAGCCGCTGCGCGGCCTGTTCGCCAGCGCCGCACCTGGGCAGAAGCAGTTCCTGCCGCCTGCCACGTCGACAGCGGATGCGGACTACCCGCGGTCTTGGCCCAGCCCGCCACGTGCACGCAGGTCCGAGGAAAGTTTCCTCCAGTTCTTCGGTGACGCCCTACCAGTGGCGTCTCTGCGTGCAGTGATCGACGCCCCAGCGCAGTCGCAGTTCACGTCGCTGTTGGACGACCACGGCCTCATGGTGCTTGCGCAGCGCGACGGCAGGAAGCCTTCACGAACGGTGTGGCTTGACGTGCCAGATCACTGGATACTGGCAAGCCTGCATTCCGCCTTCGAGCCACTCGGCCCCACGCCCTTCTGTCCCGCCGACGTGGCTGACCATGCCCGCCAACTGCTACTGGTGAAGCTGACAGTCGCAGCGCCGCACACGCAGACCGAGCAGACGGTGTATCTAGAACCCTGGACCCGCACCTGCTGGACGAAGCGGCGGGACGGCCGTATACGCGAATTTGAACGCGACGAGACCCACTTCCCACCTCTGCCCGACCCAGTCGTGCTGGGTAGCCAAGTCACGGCCAGCACTTGGGTCGTCCTGGAGATCAAGTCATGACTGCACCGGCTCCGAAACACGCACTGCGGTTCATGGCCGGCATCGCGCAGGAAGCCCAGAAGCTGGGTCTTCGCAAAGGGTTGGGCGCCGCCGCGGCGAAGGCCAACCCGGTAGTCATGGTGCTCGAGGCCGCATCCGCCATCGTCGGGGTCGTTGACTCTTTCCTGCAGTACCGCACCGCCGCGGCCCACCGCGATGGGCTGCGCGACATGATCCCGAGCGAAGCCGGGCGCTTGGCGGCAGAGCGTGCGCAACTGGCACTGCAGATCGAACGGGTCCGTGCAGACATGAATCAACGCGAGCAGGTGCGTGACCGTCTCGTGCAACTGGTAAAGGCCTGCGTCGGTGCTGTGCGAATGGCATGGGACGAATTGAGCCGCCTGCGGGACGACGACCTGCCCGACCTCAACCGCATCGATGCGATGACCGCTGATCTCGATGACGCCTGGCGCCAGTTCCAGACCGCGTTGGAACACCACCATCAGACCACCCACTGAACCGAAAAGCACCCATGGCCTCTTTAAAGATCAACCTGCCCGCAAACGGGACCTCTGCATCAAGCCACGATGGCGACCCCAAGATCTTCCTCGAGCAGATCAAGGCGGACACCGCCCGCGACAAGGGCCGGCTGGACATCATCAAGGAAGCCATCGGCGTCGTGAACTCGATCTTCGGCGTGATCAAGTCGTACCAAGAACTGCAGGGCAAACGGGCGGAGTGGGTCGGACGCGTCGACGTGGCCCGGTCGGAGCTGGCCAAGGCCGAACTCGACTTGGAGAAGGAACTGCAAACGACGGTCCAGCACCTCGCGTCGCTGCAGTCGATCAACCGGACACAGGAGAAGCTGCTTGGCTTCTTCGATCAGCTGATGGCCGAACTGACTTCGGATCAGGTCAGCGAACAGGTGCGGCGGGACACCCGCCAAGAGCTGTTGAAATTATCGGAACAGCTTGTCAAGCTGAGCAAGTGAGCGGCGAATGATCTGGCTCTTGGTGTCCGCCGGCATCACGCTGACGGCCACCGCCATGTCTTGGTGGAACAACGGTCGCACCGCCGACGTAGACGCGGAGATCACTCGGCTGAACGGTCAGCATGCGCAACTGCAGCTAGCCGATGCGGCGGCACGTCGTCAGTTACTCGCGGGCTACATCGACTCGTTCGCACGTTTGGTCGCCGGGGAGCTGGCCGTGCGCAAAGCCGTCGAAGCCGACCTGACGAGATGCCTAGAAAAGTCCCGTGCGGTTCGGCAGCGACGCTTCGGTGCACGTGAAGGCGTGTCCTTACAGCGGGCCACACTGGAACTGGAGCTTGCGTTGGGCCGTGTGTCCGCAGAGCGGGTGCACCTAGAGGCATTGGAACGCTCGCTTGCGGTCGACGCTGATGCCACGACACTCCCGGATACCGGTAGCTTGCAACTCCCCGGCAACTTCCCACGATGGGGTGCCTGCATCGATGGGGTCGACGGCGGCACGCTGCCTCGTTCGCTGCACGGCTACGCGGTCCGGACGCTGGACGGCGAAGGCGGAGACCCAAGCCGCGGTGTGGTGGTCGCCGTGGACCACGTCGCTCGCACTGTCACGCTGTCGACGTCCCGCCGCCCGCTGCTGGAAGCCAATCAGTCGGATGGACGAGAGCCGTTGAGGGCGGTGGTTCAACGTCGCGATGCCGACGGCATCCATCTGCATGCCCACGGCGTTCCGCTGCTGCTGCATGCCGGGCGGGATGGCGCTGCGATGGCGTTGCTGCCAGAGCAAGAGGTCGAGGTCTATCCGGAGGTGTGGACCCTTGGCGAGTTGTGCGAGCTCGACAGCGCACGCCCGCTTCACGTCCGGCTGAACCCGAGCGTCCATGGCAACCGAGGCCGTTGGTCGGCGATCCGCTTGGCCTTCCAACAAGCACAACTCGCGCAGCTGACCGCGGCCGCCGAGCGCCTCGCGGCGTTTCCCGAGACCGATCCGCCCTGGCGCCTGCACGAGCTGGATTCGGGACGGCTCGCGTTTTCGATCGGCGATGTGACGCTGGAGACCGAACCCAGCCTTGCATCTATGGCGTTCGAGTTGAAGGCCGTCCACTTGCACGCCGAACCTGCCCCGCCGCTGTCGATGCGCGTTCACGCGGAACTGTGTGCCTTCGTCTCCGGCACGGACGACGACGCCGAACTAAGTGGCTCGCAGTTCGTGCCGTTCCTCGAAGCCATCCACGACGAACTCGGCAGCCTGCAAGCGCGCACGTTGCAGCAGCACACCGCGCTGCGACTGCGCAAGCTGTCTATGATCTACCAGGACCAAGAAGAACACATGCGTACCAGCCGCTCCATCGGCGTGGTGGTGACCGAGCAGAAGCGCCAAGGCCGGCTTCTGACGGTGCTTTTGGTAGGTGGAAAGACGCCCTCATGGTTGTCTGCTTCGCTGCAAGCCCCGGCCGGCTCCCGCCTGAGGGCCTGCCACTCGCACGCCGCCTGGGACGTGGTGTCGGCCCAATGGATCGACCCCAAGTATGGGCTGCTGACGCTGGAACTGGCTGTGCCGCCACAGGCCTTGTTGCGCGAAGTCGCACCGTTCGAGATTCACCGACTGGAGCTCGCCAATGAGGGGTCGCAGCAGCAGACGCTATCGCGTGCACTGGAGCGCACGATCCAGGGGCGTTTCGTATCGACTGGTGTCCACACCACGCTGATCGGGTTGCCCGGCGAGACGGTTCCCAACGAAATACTCGGAAGCGAGGCTGTCGCGCAGCTGCTTACGACGGACACTGACGTGGTGGCCATCTGGGGACCGCCGGGCACGGGCAAGACAACTACTCTTGTCAAGTGGCTGCTGTCCATCTTCCCGGAAGGCGACGAGTCCGCGTGGCCGACCATCCTGATGACTGCCCCCACGCATGTGGCCGTCACCAAGCTGCTCGGCGACCTGCTGGAAAAGGCGCCTTGGCTGGAGGCGGGGAGCGTGCGTTACGCGGGGGTGGAGCGCATCCAGGGTTCAGGGCTCGAAGCCATCTGGCACCAAGCCCTGATCAATGCGCTCGATCCAGGCACGCGTGGGCTGGTTACCGACGAGGGCGCGGGTGCACGGTGGATTACGGTGCTACGCACGCCGGAAGGCCGGCAAGCCGCTTCGCGCTGGCTGCTGGGCTCGCGTTATGTGCATGCGGTCACCTGTGTCGGAATAGCCCGGCGCGACCACGCGCTGTGGGACCGCTCGTTCGACATCGCCATCATCGACGAAACCGGGAAGGCCTTTGGTGCGGAGCTGATGATTCCGTGTTCTGTGGCACGCCGCGTGGTGATGGTGGGGGACCACAACCAGCTGCCGCCCACCGTGACCAGCGAAGCGCTGGATCCCCGGATCGGCTACCGCCTGCCTTTCGACGAAGTGAAGGACCTGCTGGCGCGCAACAGCTTCCAGGACATCTTCGAACAGCTGCCCGCCCACAAGAAGGGCATGCTGACGCAGCAGCACCGCATGCATGCCGACATTGGTGACCTCGTTGGCCACCTGTTCTACGAAGGCCGCCTCACTTCGTCGCGGCACGGCGGCCGCTGGCGCCTGACACGTCGTCGCCTCATGTTCCTCGATTTCTCCTGTGTCCGGGACTACCGTCACGTTCAACCCGAGGGGTCAAGCTCGCAGGAAAACGTCACCGAGCGCGAGGCCCTGCTGGCCCTGCTCTATCGCCTGAGCATGCGCAACCGAATGCAGGTTCGCCGCGCCCTGGTCATCTGTCCCTACGAAGCCCAGCGCCAGGCAGTGCAGCACGCGCTGCAGGGGACCCGGCAAACCTTCAGCGTGGAAGTTACCACTGTCGACGCCGTGCAGGGAGGCGAAGCTGACGCCGTGATCTTGATGATGACTCGCAGCCATGGCGGGGTGCAATTCCTGCTCGACCGTCACCGGTTGAACGTCGCGTTGTCGCGGGCCCGCGAGGCAGTGATTGTGCTGGGACATCGGCAGGCGTTGAGCCCGCGGCGCGGCGGCCCGGTCCACGCATTGATCGAGGAAGGTGAGCGCCGCGGAACTCTCAAGTGCGTCGAGGTTCAATCCGACGACCCCGGCTGGCGCCGGCTTGCCGACTGGGTCGTCCCCTGACCGTTGAGCAGCTCGTCGCGTAGCAACGACCGTTGCTAGCTGCATGCAGCGGTCCGGCATTGGTACGCCCCTCCAATGCCCTGTGGCCTTTGGGCACCTACAGGCTTTGACGCATTCATAGATGCCTGCTCAGGCCCAAGGACCGCTGCCTGTGCACGGTCAAGGTATGCGTCCGGCCAACCCATCTTGAATCCGCCGGGAGGCCCGACCAGCATGGTGTCCACCAGACTCACAGGTGGACACCATTCAAGACTCCAAACGACTCCCCCGGCGGCGGCATGACGCAGCCCTCAAGAGGCAGGTGCTGGCCGAATGCGCCAAGCCCGAAGCTTCAGTGGCCAGTATCGCGCTGGCCTATGGCCTGAACGCGAACCCGGTGCACAAATGGCGCCGGATGGCCGAGGTACCGTCGGCGCGCCAAGCCACTGAGAGATTGACTCCCGCACACTCCTTCATCGCGCTGCCGCTCACGGCCTCGCAGCCCACACCGGCGCAAGAACTCGTCATCGAACTGCGCCGCGGCGCGCTCACGGTCAAGGTCTCCTGGCCCGTGGCCGCTGCGTCCGAGTGCGCGGCCTGGATGCGCGAGCTGCTGCGGTGATCCGTATCGATGCAGTGTGGCTGGCAGCCGAGCCGTTGGATATGCGCGCGGGCACCGACACCGCGCTGTCGCGCGTCGTCCAGGTCTTCGGGTCGGCCAAGCCGTACCACGCCTACCTCTTCGCCAATCGACGCGCCAACCGCATGAAGGTGCTGGTGCACGACGGCATCGGGATCTGGCTGTGTGCGCGCCGGCTGCATCAAGGCCGATTCCTCTGGGCCAACACCGCCCTGGGAGCGCAGATGGCCCTGTCTCGTGAACAGCTCGATGCGCTCGTGCTCGGGCTGCCCTGGCAGCGCCTGGGCGATGCAGGCGCCATCACCATGGCGTGAGCGGCAGGCGGCCCCGCAGCAATTGGGGCGTTTGCGAATAGGCCCGTGCTGCGAAGATCGGCACACTGGCGGGCATGTTCACCAGCGAACAACTCCAGGGACTCGGCGAGGCCGAGTTGCGCGCGCTGGCGCAGGACTTGTTGGCGCGACTGTCGCACTCCGACGGCGAGATCCTGATGAAGGATCGCAAGCTCGTCTGGAGCGAGGCGCGTATCGACCAGCTCACTCATGAGATCGCGGTCCTCAAGCGTTGGAAGTTCAGTGCCCGCAGCGAGCAGCTCGACGCCGCGCAGAAGAGCCTGCTGGACGAGAGCGTCGACGCCGACATCACCGCCGTCGAACTGGAGCTCGACTTGCTGCGCTCCAGGCCGCGGCCCTCGGATCCACTGCAGCCCCGGCGTCACCCGCTGCCTGCGCACCTGCCGCGCACATCGTTCCACCACGAACCTGAATCCAGGACCTGCAAATGCGGCTGCGTGCTCCAGCGCATCGGCGAGGACGTGAGCCAGAAGCTCGACTACACGCCAGGTGTGTTCACGGTGGAGCGCCACATCCGGGGCAAGTGGGCCTGCGCGAAGTGCGAGACCCTGATCCAAGCACCCGTGCCTGCGCAGATCATCGACAAGGGCATCCCGACGGCCGGCCTGCTGGCCCAGATGCTGGTGGCCAAGTACGCCGACCACATGCCGTTGTACCGCCAGGAAAGCATCTTCGCGCGCGCTGGCATGCCGCTGGCACGCTCTACGCTGGCCGAATGGGTGGGTGTGTGCGGCGTACAGCTGCAGCCGCTGGTGGATGCTCTCAAGGACGAGATCCTGAGCCACGGCGTGCTGCATGCCGACGAGACGCCGATGGCAATGCTCGCGCCAGGCAAGAAGAAGACGCACAAGGCCTATCTGTGGGCGTACTGCCCTGGCGTCTTCGAGGGGCTGAAGGCCGTGGTCTACGACTTCGCGGACAGCCGTGCCGGCGAGCATGCTCGAGCGTTCCTGCAACGGGGCAATGAGCCATGGAAGGGCAAGCTGGTCTGCGATGACTATGCGGGGTCAAGGCCAGCTTCACCCAAGGCATCACCGAGGTCGGCTGCGCGGCCCATGCGCGGCGCAAGTTCTTCGAGCTGCACACGAGCAACAAGAGCGCGGTGGCCGAGCAGGCGCTGAAGTTCTTCGGGGAACTCTACGAGATCGAGCGCGAGGCGCGGGATCTGGGCGCGCAGCAGCGGCTGGAGATTCGCCGGCAGAAGGCGCGACCCATCGCTGATGCGTTGCACGCCTGGATGATCGCGCACCGACTGCGGGCAACCGACGGCACTGCGCTGGCAAGGGCGCTGGACTACAGCCTGAAGCGATGGACTGCGCTCATACGCTACATCGACGATGGGCAATTGCCGATCGACAACAACTGGGTGGAGAACCAGATCCGTCCGATTGCGCTGGGGCGTTCGAACTGGTTGTTCGCGGGTTCGCTGCGTGCGGGCCAGCGCGCGGCTGCGGTGATGAGCTTGATCCAATCGGCCAAGCTCAACGGGCTCGATCCGTACCAGTACCTCAGGGATGTTCTGCAGCGCTTGCCCACGCAGAAGGTCCGGCTCGTGGGTGAGCTTCTGCCGCATCGTTGGGCTCCCGTCAGCGCCGGCCAGAATGCTCAGGCATGAAGAATATCGAAGCACTGATTGCAGACGGCGGCGAGATCACGATCGGCGCGATCTACCCGATCGAGTGCACAGCCACTGCCGCCGACGGCCACAACAGCGTGGCCATGCTTGTTCGTCGTGAAGGCGAAACGCTAGACGCGTTACTCGAGCGGCTTGATAAAGCCATCGCCCAGTTCTACGACGATGGAGAAGCCATCGACGAGATCAATGGCGTTTGACGCGGTATCCGCGTCAAGATGACATGGCCGGTCGCTTACCGGTCAAGACAATGCCCGATCGGAAATGCCTCCCGACTGCCAGAGTCCCGTCAAAGACTTCTTCGACGCCGACGACGGCACCGTCCACCTGGTTCTGGGCACGCTCAGCTCATCCACCAGCGGGCTCGGCGCGCTGCTCGGGTGCGGTGTGCTCGCTGTGTTTGGCTGAGCGGTGGCAGACGCCACGCGCACCACCGCGACCAGGGCGCTGAACGAGAGCTTCATGACGGCCGAGCACGCCTGTTTTCGTCTCGGTGCAAGTGGTGCCTGACTTGGGCGACCGCGAAATGGCTCTTACACCCGCCGTTACACCGACCAGTTTTTCGGCCCCAAAGAAAAAGGACCTACAAGCCCCGAGGGTCCTGTAAGTCCTTGATCCGAATCATAAAATTCTTGGTGCCGGAGAGATGAATCGAACACCCGACCTTCTCATTACGAATGAGCTGCTCTACCGACTGAGCTACACCGGCGAAGCCTCAGATTATAGCCACGTCTTCAGGCCTTTTCGGCGTGGTACTGGGTCAAACGCTCAACTTCGTTACGCGAACCCAACATCACGCTCACGCGCTCGTGCAGCTTGGTGGGCTTCAGGTCCAGGATGCGCTGCTTGCCGTTCGTGGCCGCGCCGCCGGCCTGCTCGACCAGCCAGCTCATGGGGTTGGCCTCGTACATCAGGCGCAGCTTGCCGGCCTTTTCGGGCTCGCGCTTGTCCCACGGGTACATGAACACGCCGCCGCGCATCAGGATGCGGTGCACGTCGGCCACCATGCTGGCAATCCAGCGCATGTTGAAGTCCTTGCCGCGCGGGCCTTCCTTGCCGGCCAGGCATTCGTCGATGTAGCGCTTCATGGGCTCGTCCCAGTGGCGCATGTTGCTCATGTTGATCGCAAATTCCTTCGTGTCCACCGGAATCTGGATGTCTTCCTGCGTCAGCACGAAGCTGCCTTGCTCGCGGTCGAGCGTGAACATGGCCACGCCGTTGCCCACGGTCAGCACCAGGGTGGTCTGCGGGCCGTAGATGCAGTAGCCGGCGGCCACCTGTTGCGTGCCGGGTTGGAGGAAGTCGCCTTCCTGCACGCCGGGGTGGTCGTCGGGCTTCTTCAGCACGCTGAAGATGGTGCCGATGCTCACGTTCACGTCGATGTTGCTGCTGCCGTCGAGCGGGTCGAACATCAACAGGTATTCGCCCTGCGGGTAGCGGTTGGGCACCACGTGGATGGTTTCCATCTCCTCGCTGGCCATGGCCGCGAGGTGGCCGCCCCATTCGTTGGCCTCGATCAGCACTTCGTTGGCGATGATGTCCAGCTTCTTCTGAATCTCGCCCTGCACGTTCTCGCTCTCGGCGGTGCCGAGCACGCCGCCCAGCGCGCCCTTGTTGACGGCCTGGCTGATGCTCTTGCAGGCGCGGGCCACCACTTCGAGCAGCAGGCGCAATTGACCGGGAATGAGGCCGTCGGCGCGCTGTTGTTCGACGAGGTAGCGGGTGAGGGAAATCTTTTGTTGTTGAGCCATATGCTTTCTGTGTGTCTCTTGCTGCTTGGTTGCCGGCTTAGTTTCCGGCCAGGGCGCGGGTCACGACTTCGTGCGTGTCCTTGCTCAGATCGGGCTTGGCGGCCACGCGGGCGATGGCTTCGCGTGCGGCGCTGCGATACGGCTCGGCCAGCTTGCTCCAGCGGTCGAGCGAGCGCGCAAGGCGTGCAGCCACCTGGGGGTTGATGGCGTCGAGTTCGATCACGCGGTCGCTCCAGAACACGTAGCCGGCCGCGTCGGAGCGGTGGAAGGCGCCGGGGTTGGCGCTGCAGTAGGCAAAGATCACGCTGCGCGCGCGGTTCGGGTTCTTGAGCGAGAAGTCCGGGTGCTTCATCAACTGCTTGACCAGCGGCAGGATGTCGCCGCCACGGTCGCCGGCGCCGGCTTGCAGCGAGAACCACTTGTCGATGACCAGCGCCTCGTCCTTGAAGATGGCATGGAAGCGCGCCAGCGCCTGCGCCGCGAGCGTGTGGCCCGACGACACCAGCGCGTTGAGCGCGTTGAAGCGGTCGGTCATGTTGCCCGCGTCCTTGAAGCGCTGCAGCGTCTTGCCGGGCCACACGGTGTCGCCCGAGGCGCGCGCCGCCAGGCACAGGAAGTTGAGCGCCATGCCCGCCAGCGCGCGGCGGCCCGACGAGGTCGGGTCGGGGCTGTAGGCGCCGGTGTCGTGGTTTTCTTCGTAGGCCTGTTGCCAGTCGGCAAAAAGGGCGGTGGCCAGCTGGGCGCGCATGGTGTCGCGCACCAGATGCACGCGCTGCGGGTCGACCACGTCGAGCTGCTCGGCAATGTAGGTTTCCGACGGCAGCGTGAGCACCAGTTCCTTGAAGGCGGCGTCGAGCTGCGGGTTGCGCAGCACGCTGCGCATGGCGTCGATGTAGGCGTCGTTCAGCACTGGGGTGCTGTCGGTCGCCAGTGCGGCAATGCCTTGCAGCGCGGCGCGCAGGCCCAGGCGCTGACCGGCTTCCCAGCGGTTGAACGGGTCGGGGTCGTTGGCCAGCAGGGTGAGCAACTGGGCGTCGGTGTACTCGAAGTCGAGGATCACCGGCGCGCTGAAGCCGCGCAAGATCGAAGGCACGGGCTCGGCGTCGAGGCCCACGAAGGTGAGCTGTTCGCCGGCGCGCGACAGCACCAGCGTGCGGGTGCCGCGCGTCACTTCGCTTTCGCCTTCGAGCTGCAACGGCAGTTCGCGGCCGTTGGCATCGAGCAGGCCGATGTTCAGCGGAATGACGAAGGGTTCCTTGGTTTGCTGGCCCGGGGTGGGCGGGCAGCTTTGCACCACGCTCAGGGTGTAGCTGCGGTTCTGCGCGTCGTACACGCCGTGCGCGGCCAGGCGGGGCGTGCCGGCCTGGCTGTACCAGCGCTTGAACTGGGGCAGCAGGCGGGCCAGTTCCGAATCGGGGTTGGCGTCGGCAATGGCCTGTGCGAAGTCGTCGCAGGTCACGGCCTGGCCGTCGAAGCGTTCGAAGTAAAGGGTGATGCCCTTCTCGAAGCCCTTGCGGCCGACCAGCGTCTGCATCATGCGGACGACTTCGGCGCCCTTTTCATAGATGGTGACGGTGTAGAAGTTGCTGATCTCGATGTAGCTGTCGGGCCGCACCGGGTGGGCCATGGGGCCCGCATCTTCGGGGAACTGGGCGGTGCGCAGCACGCGAACGTCTTCGATGCGTTTCACGGCGCGCGCCGAGGCGTCGGCGCACAAGTCCTGGCTGAATTCCTGGTCGCGGAAGACGGTGAGGCCTTCCTTCAGCGACAGCTGGAACCAGTCGCGGCAGGTCACGCGGTCGCCGCTCCAGTTGTGGAAGTACTCGTGGCCGACCACGCTTTCGATGTTGCTGTAGTCCGCATCGGTGGCGGTGGCCTGGTTGGCCAGAACGTACTTCGTGTTGAAGATGTTCAGGCCCTTGTTCTCCATCGCGCCCATGTTGAAGTCGCTGGTGGCGACGATCATGAAGCGGTCCAGGTCCAGCGGCAGGCCGAAGCGGGCTTCGTCCCACAGCACGGAGTTGATGAGCGAGTTCATCGCGTGCTCGGTCTTGTCGAGGTCGCCGGCGCGCACGTACACCTGCAGCAAGTGCTCCTTGCCGTTGCGTGCCTTGATGCGCTGCTCGCGCGCCACCAGCTTGCCCGCCACCAGGGCGAACAGGTAGCTGGGTTTCTTGAAGGGGTCGACCCACTTGGCGAAGTGGCGGCCTTCGGGCAGCTCGCCCTGCTCGACGAGGTTGCCGTTCGACAGCAGCACCGGGTAGGCGGCCTTGGCGGCGCGCAGCGTGACGGTGTACATCGCCATCACGTCCGGACGGTCGAGGAAGTAGGTGATGCGGCGGAAGCCCTCGGCCTCGCACTGCGTGAAGAAGGTGTCTTCGCTCACGAACAGGCCCATCAGCTTGGTGTTCTTGATGGGGCAGCAGGTGGTGAAGAGCTCAAGCTCGAAGGCGTCGGGCAGCCCGTCGATGACGAGCTGGTCGCCTTCCATGCGGAACGAGGCGCCCTGGCCGTTGACCAGCACGCGCGCCAGGTTCAGCTCGTCGCCATGCAGGCGCAGCGGCTCCACGGGCACTTCGGGGTTGCGGCGCATCTGCATGCGGTTGAGCACGCGGGTCTTGGCGGGGTCGAGGTCGAAGGTGAGGTCGACGGTGTCGATCCAGTACGCCGGGGCGGCATAGTCTTCGCGGCGAATGGCAATCGGTTGCCCTTGAGCGTCACGCAGCATCATCGAGTGTCTCCAGAAAATTCGAATGGGCGAGTTCGTTGTAGTCACGAACCGCGGCAATCACATGGGGGCCGGCAAGCTCGGCGGCGGTATGGGTGCTGCACACGGCCACGGCACGCATGCCGCCACGGCGGGCGGCCTCGATGCCGAAGGGCGCGTCTTCAAAAACGATGCAGCGCTCGGGCGCAATGCCGATGCGGCGCGCGGCTTCGAGAAAAATGGCGGGCGTGGGCTTGCCGCTGAAGCCTTCGTCGCCACCGACGATGGCAAGCGGCAGCGGGTCCATCTTCAGGCGCGACATCGCGAACTCGATGTTGTGTTTGTCGCCGGCCGTGCCGACCGCAATCTTCAGCCCGCGTGCCACGGCCGCCTTGGCGAAGGCGGTGAAGCCGGCCACCTCGGCGAACTTGTCGTGGAAGAGCTCTCGGTAGATTTCTTCCTTCTCGTGCACCATGGCCTGGCATTCGGCATCGGACAGTTCTCGCTCGAACAGCTCGCGCATGCTCTCGGTGCCGGTGCGACCGGTGGTGCGCGCGAGGATCTCGCTCACATCGAGCTTCACGCCGTGGCGCTGCGCAAACTCCACCCACGAGCGCGCATGCCAGGGCATGGAGTCGATCATGGTGCCGTCCATATCGAAGATGAAGGCTTCGACCTTGCCGTTGTTCAGGCTCATTGGATTTACACGCCTTGCTTCAAAGAGGCTTCGATGAACACATCGAGGTCACCGTCCAGCACCTTCTGCGTGGCAGAGACTTCGACGTTGGTGCGCAGGTCCTTGATGCGGCTGTTGTCCAGCACGTAGCTGCGGATCTGGTGGCCCCAGCCCACGTCGGTCTTGCTGTCTTCCAGCTTCTGCTGCTCTTCCTGGCGCTTGCGCATCTCGAAGTCGTACAGCCGCGAGCGCAGGCGTTTCCACGCCACGTCACGGTTGCTGTGCTGGCTTCGGCCGTCCTGGCACTGCACCACAATGCCGGTCGGGATGTGCGTCAGGCGCACGGCCGAGTCGGTCTTGTTGATGTGCTGGCCGCCCGCGCCACTGGCACGGAAGGTGTCGGTGCGCACGTCCGACGGGTTGATGTCGATCTCGATCGAATCGTCGATTTCCGGGTACACGAAGATGCTGGCAAAGCTCGTGTGGCGGCCGCCCGACGAGTCGAACGGCGATTTGCGCACGAGGCGGTGCACGCCGGTCTCGGTGCGCAGCAGGCCGAAGGCGTAGTCGCCCTCGACCTTGATGGTCGCGCCCTTGATGCCGGCGGTGTCGCCGGGCGTTTCGTCTTCGATCTGCGTCTTGAAGCCCTTGCGCTCGGCGTACTTCAGGTACTGGCGCAGCAGCATGCTGGCCCAGTCGCAAGCCTCGGTGCCACCGGCGCCGGCCTGGATGTCGACGAAGGCGTTCAGCGGATCGGCCGGGTTGTTGAACATCCGGCGGAATTCGAGCTGCTTGATGTCGGCTTCGAGCGTGGCGGCGTCATCGGCAATGGCCTGCAGGCCGTCCATGTCGCCGTCGGCCTTCGACATTTCGAAGAGTTCGGTGTTGTCCGACAGCCCGTTGGTGAGCTTGTCGAGCGTGACGACCACGTCGTCGAGCGACTTCTTCTCTTTGCCCAGTTCCTGGGCCTTCTTCGGGTCGTTCCAGACGTTCGGGTCTTCGAGCGATGCGTTGACTGTCCTCAGTCGTTCAGCTTTGGCATCGTAGTCAAAGATACCTCCGTAAATCGACCGTACGGACGCTCAGGTCCGCGAGCATTGCGCCGATTTGGTTGATTTGTTCTGCGTCCATGGGGTGTCCTGACTGTGTTCGGGGAAACCGGACATTTTCTCATGCTCCGGTGACCGGCCAGGGAGCGCCCCCGTATTGCTCCTTCCCCCTCTGGGGGAAGGTTGGGATGGGGGCGGCTCCCGCATTCAGTGCGGCGCTTGGGTTGGCGCCGCGTGCCCCCACCCCAGCCCTCCCCCGGAAGGGGAGGGAGAAAGTCATCAGAACGCGGGGACCAGCGAGCCCTTGAACTGGGTTGCGATGAAGCTCTTCACCTCCGGCGACTGGTACGCCGCCACGAGGCGCTTGGCCCAGGGCTTGTCCTTGTCGGCGCGGCGCACGGCGATCAGGTTGGCGTAGGGGCTTTTCGCGGCCTCCTTGATCACGGCGTCCTTGTTGAGCGACAGGCCGGCCTTCTCGGCGTAGTCGTTGTTGATGGCGGCAATGCTCAGGTCGTCGAGCGAGCGCGGCAGTTGGGCGGCGTCGAGCGCGATCAGCTTCAGCTTCTTGGGGTTGCTCACCACGTCGAGCGGCGTGGCCGTGTTGTTCTTCACCGCGTCGGGCTTCAGCGTGATGAGGCCAGCCGTCTGCAGCAGCAGCAGGGCGCGGTTGCCATTCGACGGATCGTTCTGGATACCAACCGACGCGCCGTCAGGCAACTGATCGATCGACTTGATCTTGCGCGAGTAGAAGCCCAGCGGCGCGGTGATGGTCAGGCCCACGGGCACGATGTCGAAGCCACGCGCCTTGTTCTGGTTGTCGAGGAAGGGCTGATGCTGGAAGGCATTGGCGTCGAGGTCGCCCGAGGCCAGCGCAGCGTTGGGCAACTGGTAGTCGTTGAACACCACGAGCTGGATGTTCAGGCCGTCCTTGGCGGCGACCTTCTTGACCACCTCGAACACCTGCTCGGAACTGCCGACGGAAACGCCGACCTTCAGGGTGTTCTTGTCCTGCGCGAAGGCGGGGCTGCCTGCGAACAGGGCGGCTGCCAGCGTGGCAAGGGCGAGGGTGCGGCGGCGGAATGTGGTGTGCATGGTGACGCGAAATCAAAAAATGAAGGCGCGAATGTGGCACCGCAGCACGAGATTGGGAACGAACGAATAGGCATATCGATATGGCGTGTATGGCTTGCGTTCGGGTTTTCTTATGCATTTACGTATATAAACACCATCCTTTTTCTTCGTTCCCTTTTGCCGCTTTTGTTTTCATACTCGGCACCTTTTTCGCGAACCTTCGTGTCCGGCTTTCTTGCTGGCCGCGCTTCTTCCCAATGAGCCATCTTTCGTCCGATGCGGGCCGCGACAACGCGGCACCGGTCATCCGTCTTCAATCGGTGCAGAAGTCTTTTGCCCTGCCCAGTGGCGAGGTGTTCGACGCCGTGCAGTCGCTCTCGCTCGACATCCACCAGGGCGACGTGTTCGGCCTGATCGGCAAGAGCGGCGCCGGCAAGTCCACGTTGCTGCGCCTCATCAACCTGCTGGAGCGGCCCGATGCGGGCAAGGTCTTTGTTGGCGGGCGCGATCTCACCACGCTCTCGCGCAGCGAGTTGCGCGACACGCGCCAGAACATCGGCATGATCTTCCAGCAGTTCAACCTGCTGCAGAACGCCACGGTGTTCGACAACGTGGCCTTCCCGCTGAAGATCCACGGCCGCCACTCCAAGGCCGAAATCAACACGCGGGTGCGCGAATGCCTTGACCTCGTCGGCCTGGCCGAGAAGATCGACACCTACCCGGCACAACTGTCGGGCGGCCAGAAGCAGCGCGTGGCCATTGCCCGCGCGCTGGCGCCGCGCCCGCAGGTGCTGCTGTGCGACGAGCCGACCTCGGCGCTCGACACGGAAACCACCCGTTCGCTGCTCGAAACGCTGCGCGACATCAACCAGAAGATCGGCGTGACCATCGTGATCGTCACGCATGAGCTGTCGGTGGTCGAGGTGCTGTGCCGCAACGTGGCCATCCTTGAAAAAGGCCGGCTGATCGAACAATTCGCCGTCGATGCGCCGGGACCCGAGCGCAAGACTGCGCTGGGCCGCGAAATCGACGAGCTGGTGCGCCGCCGCGAACGGGATGTGCGCGAAGCCCGCGAATCCGCCGCCCCCGGTGCCTCGCTGAACCTCAATGCCCAGGAGCCGGCCTATGTTTGAAAACATCGCTCCCATCCTTCCCGAGCTGTGGGTCGCCACGGGCCAGACTTTCATGATGCTGGCCATCGGCCTGTCGGCCGCGGTGCTGATCGGCGGACCGCTGGGCATCCTGCTGTTCCTGCTGGGCCCCGGCCAGTCGCTGGAAAACAAGCCGGCGTTCCTGGTGCTGAACTGGATCGTGAACACGGTCCGTTCCTTCCCCTTCATCATCCTGCTGGTGGCGCTGGTGCCGTTCACGCGGGTGATCGCGGGCACTTCCATCGGGCCGCTGGCGGCCGCGGTGCCGCTGTCGTTCGCGGCAATTCCTTATCTGGCGCGACTGGTCGACCAGTGCCTGCGCGAAGTGCCGCGCGGCGTGATCGAGGCGGCGCATGCCATGGGTGCTTCAGAAATGCAGATCGTCTGGCGCGTGCTGCTGGTCGAGGCCCGCTCGGGCCTGGTGCTGGCGCTGACCGTGCTGGCCGTGAGCTTTCTCTCGTACTCGGCGGTGGCCGGCGTGGTGGGCGGCGGCGGCATCGGTGACCTGGCGATCCGCTACGGCTACTACCGCTTCCAGACCGACGTGATGGTGCTCACCGTGGCGCTGCTCGTGGTGCTGGTGCAGATCCTGCAGTTCGTGGGCAACACCACGGCGCGCAGGCTCGACAAGCGTTGATTCCTTCTTTCCCCTTTATCTTCTTCTTCTCTCTGCTCATTTCATGAAAACCGCACTGCTGCGCCGTTCCGTTCTCGCCCTGTCCCTCGTTGCGCTGTCGTTCGGCGGCCTCTCGCTGGCACAGGCCCAGGAAGCCAAGAAGAACCTCGTGATCGGCGGCACCGCCGGCTCCAATGCCGACCAGCTCAAGGTCGGCATCATCCCGATCCTTGAAAAGAAGGGCTACAAGGTCAAGCTGGTCGAGTTCAACGACTACGTGCAGCCCAACCTCGCGCTGGCCCAGGGCTCGCTCGACGCCAACTTTTTCCAGCATCAGGTCTACCTGAAGAAGTTCGCGGCCGACCAGAAGCTCGACCTTGCCGAACTGGTGCAAGGCCCGATCGCGCCGATGGGCGTGTACTCGACCAAGCGCAAGACGCTGGCCGACGTGAAGGAAGGCGACCGCGTGACGCTGCCGAACGATCCGAGCAACCTGGCGCGCGCGTTGGTGCTGCTGGAGCAGAACAAGCTCATCACCATCAAGACCGGCATCGACCCGCTGCGCGCGTCTGAAAAAGACGTGGCCGAGAACCCGAAGAAGCTGAAGTTCATTCCGCTCGAAGCCGCGCAACTGCCGCGTTCGCTGGGCGACACCGAGTACGCCATCGTCAACGGCAACTTCGCGATCTCGTCGGGCCTGAAGCTCACCGATGCCGTGGTGCTCGAGAAGACGCCTGACTACTACTTGAATGTCGTGGCCGTGAAGACCGCCGACAAGAACACCCAGTGGGCCAAGGACATCGCCGACGCCTACCGCTCGAAGGAATTCAAGGCGGTGGTCGACAGCAAGTTCCAGGGCTACGCCAAGCCCAGCTTCCTGCAGTAAACACACCCATCAAGGACGCACCCATGCCCGTGCTCGCCGTATTCGATGCCCAAGGAAGCTGGCGCGACACGCATGTGTGCGACGGCTGGATCACCGAGCACCTGGCGCAGCAGGGCGTGAGCTGGGGGCGCGGCAAGGCCAAGGGGCAGCGCGCGCTGGACAGTGCGGGGCTGTTCTATGTGCCGACCGCTGACGGTTATCTGGGGTTGTTGCTGGAGGCCGGCGAGTGGGCAGCCATGCCGGCTGGCAAACCGCATTTTTTCGATGCGGGCGAGGCGGAGTCTCTTGAAGGCTTGCCCGCCGTGTTGCCGTTGTTCGAGGCCTTCGTCGAGGAAGTGTTGTCGCTTACGGGTAACGACGCCGACGAAGAGTGATGTAGCGCGGCTCCTGGGGGCTGTGCCGGGGCCTCTCCGATGCCTGTTGGGTTTGCTGCACGGGTGTGATGCGGGTTCATTCGGGGCGGGTGCGAATGACACCAGGAGCTTCCCTCCGCGAATGTCCCCCGCTTCGCTCCTCCTTTATTTCGCTGCGGGGAGCACCCGGCGTCATTCGCACGGGGCACGCTGCTGGTGATCCGGCGATCAACCACCGCTCTGTCCAACGCTCACGTCGATACGGGGCTCTTTTTCGCGAAATAAAGGAGGAGCGAAGCGGGGGACATTCGCGAAAAAGAGCACCGTGTCGGCGTGAGCGTCGCCCTGAACAGCAGCAGCGCTACAACACCCCCGACAGTCAGGCAGCCAGCCGTTGCGCCGCCCGTCCGCCGGGCCGTGCCAACCCCAGATGGTCACGCAGCGTGCGCCCCTCGTACTCGGTGCGAAAGAGGCCTCGCTTCTGCAGGATCGGCACCACACCCGTCACGAAATCCTGCAGCCCATGTGGCAATGCATCGGGCATCAGGTTGAAGCCATCGGCCGCGCCACCCTTGAACCAGTGCTCGATGTCGTCGGCGATCTGCTCGGGCGTGCCGACGATCACGCGATGCCCGCCGCCGCCCGCCAATTCGCGGATCAACTGACGCACCGTGTAGCCGTGCGTGCGACCTGCCGCCACCACCGCGTTGAAGAAGGTGTGGTTGCCGTTGCCGTTGCCATTGCCGGGCAGCGGCAGGTTGTCGGGCAGGCGTTCGTCGAGCTTCAGCCGGTCGGGCGTGATGCCCAGCGTGCCGGCCAGCCGCGTGAGGCTGTAGTCCCACGGAATGAGGTCGACCAGTTCATCGCGGCGACGGCGCGCTTCGGCTTCCGTGTCGCCGACGATGGTGGTCAGCCCAGCCAGCACCTTCACAGCATCGGGGCCACGGCCCAACTCGGCCGCGCGGGTCTTGAGGGCGCGCGCATAGGCCTGCGACTCCTCGAAGGATTGCGATGCAGAGAACACAGCCTCCGCATGGCGTGACGCCAGCTCGCGTCCATCCGCCGAAGCACCGGCTTGCACCAGCACCGGATGGCCTTGCGGCGGCCTGGGCAGGTTCAGCGGCCCCTGCACCGCGAAGTGCTCGCCACGGTGCGCAATTGCATGCACCTTGTCCGGGTCGATGAAGCGGCCCGTGGCCTTGTCGCCGATGAAAGCGTCGTCCTCCCAGCTGTCCCACAGCGCCTTCACGATGTCGGTGAACTCCGAGGCGCGGGCGTAGCGCTTCGCATGGTCGGGCGTGGCGTCGTGGCCGAAGTTGCGGGCCGAGGGCAGGTCGGCCGTGGTCACCACGTTCCAGCCCGCGCGGCCGCCGCTCACATGGTCGAGCGTGGCGAAGCGGCGCGCGATGTTGTAGGGCTCGTTGTAGCTGGTGGATGCGGTGGCGATCAGGCCGATGTGCGTGGTGGCGGCGGCCACGCAGGCCAGCAGGATGGTGGGTTCCAGCGCAGTGATCGGCCGGAAGTGGATCTGGTCGACGATGGCCGCGTTGTCGGCCAGGAAGATCGCGTCCAGCTTGGCCGCCTCGGCAATCTGCGCCGTGTGGATGTAGTGCTGGATGTCGGCAAAAGCCCACGGATCGCTCTCGGGCAGGCGCCAGGCCGAGGGCACGAAGCCCGAGTGCAGGATGTTGACGTTCAGGTGCAGTTGCCTGCGCGGTGCGGTTGTGCTGCTGCTCATTTACTTGGCGAAGTAGTCGGGCAGTCGGTAGCCCGCCCACACCGGGTTGGCCTTGAAGAACTGCTGGAACTCGGCCGACTGGTAGGCCGCCACGATGTCTTTCGCGAACTTCGCGTTCTCATTGCTGCGCTTGACTGCCACCACGTTCACGTAGGGCAACGTCATGTCTTCGAGCTTCAGCGCTTCGGTGAGCTTCAGGCCTGAGGCCACCGCGAAGTTGCCCTGCACGGCGGCGAGGTCGGCGTCGGCCAGCGAGCGCGGCGCCTGTGCGGCATCGAGCGGCACCAGCTTCAGGCGCTTGGGGTTGCTTGCGATGTCGCGCTCGGAAACGCTCAGCGGGCTCACGCCCGGCTTGAGCGTCACCCAGCCGATGGCCGCGAGGATGTTGAGCGCGCGCGCCGCGTTCACCGGATCGGCCGGCAGCGTGACCGTGGCGCCATCGGGCACCGTGTCGAGCGATTTGTGGCGCTGCGAGTACAGGCCCATCGGCGGCGTGGGCACATGCACCACCGGCACGAGGTCGAAGTTCTGCTGCTTGTTGGTGGCGTTGAGGTACAGCGAGTGCTGGAAGATGTTGGCGTCGATCTGTCCGCGCTCGACCGCGTCGTTGGGCTGCACGCCCTGGCTGAACTCGACGTACTTGACGGTGTAGCCGAGCTTCTTGAGTTGGGGCTCGATGCCGTTCGTGAAGGCATCGCGGTAGGGGCCGGGCATGAAGCCGACGCGCAGGTCGGCGGCGTGGGCGGAAACGTGAAGGAGCAGGCTCAGTGCAAGACCGCCGAGCAGCGGCACCACGGACCAGCGCGCCAGCGAGGGCGCGCGCGAAGAAAAACGCATCAAGGGCAACTCCGGAGGGGCAGCAAAGGGAACTGCGCACTCTAGGTTGCGGTGCTCGCCCGACGAACGAAGATTTGCGCGCTTGGTTATCCGCTGGCCGGATATCAGTGTGTCGCTTCGGCCTTCAGGAAGTCGACGAAGGCGCGCAGCGGCGCCGGCATGTGCGTTCGGCTCGGGTAGTAGAGGAACGGGCCCGAGAAGCTCTGCCACCAGTCTTCGAGCACCGGCACCAGCGCGCCGCTGTCCAGCGAAGGGCGCAGGTATTCGTCGAAGGTGTAGATCAGGCCCAGGCCCGATTCGGCCGCGTGCACTTCGAGGTCGAGCATCGAGGCGATCAGCGGCCCGGTCGGCGTGATCTTGATGGTTTTGCCCTTGCGCGCGAAAGCCCATGTCGCCAGCACGCCGCTCGGAAAACGATGCCCGATGCAGGCGTGCTGCAGCAGGTCGGTCGGGTGCTTCGGCGTGCCGTGCGCGGCCAGGTAGGCGGGCGAGGCCGCGGCCACGAAGTGCTGCACGCGCGGGCCCAGCGGCACGGCGATCATGTCGCGCGCAATGCTCTCGTCATAGCGGATGCCGGCGTCGAAGCCGGCCGCGAGCACGTCGATGAAGGTGTCGTTGGTCGTCACCTCCAGCGTGATGCCCGGGTGCGCCTTCAGGAAGCGGCTGGTCAGCGGCGGCAGCACGCGCTGCGCGACGATCATCGGCACGTTGAGCCGCAGCGTGCCGGTGGGGCTGTCGCGAAAGCTGTTGAGCGTGTCGAGCGCGCCGGCTATGTCGTCCAGTGCCGGGGAGATGCGGTCCAGCAGGCGCTGGCCGGCCTCGGTGGGCGTGACGCTGCGGGTGGTGCGGTTCAGCAGCCGCACGCCAAGCTGTGCTTCGAGCCGGCGCATGGCCTCGCTGAGCGAGGAGGGCGACACGCCGCGCAAGGCTGCGGCACCGCGAAAACCACGTGCCCGCGTGACGGCCACGAAGGCGCCAAGGTCGGAGAGATCGGGGTCGGTCATGGCGCGATTGTGCGGTTTTACGCACAGACCGTGCGGTGCTGGACGGATTATCGAACGGGCTGTTTCCTTCCAAACTACCGGCATGCCGCTCGCAATCGCTTGCGGAGCCCTCTGAAAGGATGCATCCAATGAACACACGCCAACTCGGCGCCACCGGCCCGCAGGTTTCCGCCATCGGCCTCGGCTGCATGGGCATGTCGGGCATGTACGGCCCGTCGGACCGCGCGGAAAGCATCGCCACCATCCACGCCGCAATGGATGCGGGCATCACGCTGCTTGACACCGGCGACTTCTATGGCAGCGGCCACAACGAGATGCTGATCGGCGAAGCGCTCAAGGGCCTCAAGGGTTCGCAGCGAGACGCAGCCCTTGTCAGCGTGAAGTTCGGCGCCATGCGCGACCCCGCGGGCAACTGGGTCGGCTATGACGCACGCCCCGCGGCGGTGAAGAACTTCCTGGTCTATTCGCTGCAGCGGCTCGGCCTGGACCACATCGACATCTACCGGCCGGCGCGGCTCGATGCGAGCGTGCCCATCGAAGACACCGTGGGCGCCATCGCCGACATGGTGAAGGCGGGCTACGTGCGGCACATCGGGCTGTCGGAAGTGGGCTCGCACACGATCCGCAAGGCGGCGGCTGTGCATCCGATCGCGGATCTGCAGATCGAGTACTCGCTGATCTCGCGCGGCATCGAGGACGACATTTTGGCCACCTGTCGCGAACTCGGCATTGGCATCACGGCCTACGGCGTGCTCTCGCGCGGCCTCATCAGCGGGCATTGGCAGAAGGGCGGCGCGGGTGCGAAGGATTTCCGTACGCACAGCCCCCGCTTCCAGGGCGAGAACGCCGACCGCAACCTCGCGCTGGTCGAGGCACTGCGCAAGATCGCCGACGCCAAGGGCGTGACGGTCGCGCAGATCGCGATTGCCTGGGTGGCGGCGCAGGGTGACGACATCGTGCCGCTGGTCGGTGCGCGGCAGCGCACGCGGCTCGAAGAAGCGCTGGGTTCGCTGGGCGTGGCGCTGTCGGCGGACGATCTTGCCGCCATCGAGCGGGCGGTGCCCAGGGGCGCGGCGGCCGGCGACCGCTATGCAGCGGCGCAGATGGCGCACCTGGACAGCGAAGCGGGCCACGCCTGAGCCCGGCGTGACGGGCATGGCGCGTTCTTTTTTGTAGGATGCCGCCATGACCCAGCACATCGGAATCGTCGGCTGCTCCGCCGAAGGCGCAGCGCTTTGCTATCAAACCATCTGCGTGGAGGGCGCGAAGCTGCTCGGCCCGCATGCCCACCCTGAAGTCTCGATGCACACGCCGTCGCTGTCGGATTACATGGTGCACATCTACCGCAATGACTGGCAGGGCGTGGGCGAGGTGATGCTCGCCTCTGCCCACAAGCTCGCGAAGATCGGCGCGGACTTTCTCGTCTGCCCCGACAACACGATCCATCAGGCCTTGCCTTTCATCGAAGCGCGCTCGCCGCTGCCTTGGCTGCACATCGCGGGCTGTGTGGCCGATGAAGCGGCGCAGCGCGGCTTTCGGCGCATCGGCCTCACCGGCACGCGCTGGCTGGTCGACAGCGAGGTCTATCCCGAAAAGCTCTCGGCGCGCGGGCTCGAATACGTTCGCCCCACCATCGAGGAGCGCGACGAGATCGCCCGGATCATCATGGACGAGCTGGTCTGCGGCATCTTCAAGCCCGAGGCGATCGCGACCTTCCAGCGCGTGATGCAGCGCATGAAGGACGAAGACGGCTGCGACGCGGTCGTGCTCGGCTGCACCGAGATCCCGCTGATCATGAGCGACGCCAATTCGCCGCTGCCGACGCTGGACTCCACGCGCCTGCTGGCGCGGGCGGCGCTGCGCCGGGCGACCGGTGGCGGCTAAGCCGGTGCGCGTCCTCGCGTTTTGCCTGGCGACGGTGTGCCTGCTGCTCGCCGGCGCGTGCACGGCGCCTCTTGCTGGCAATGCCGGCGCCGCTGTCTTCCCGCTTTCGTCGTGGGAGTTTGTTCCCCCTGCGCAGCTCAGTACCGCATGCAATAGGCAGCTCGATGCGGCCCGTGAGTACCTGAAGACACTGGACACCACCGCCGTGATGGCGGTGCAGGGCGGGCGCGTGCTGTTCAGCGAAGGCCCGCTGGACGCCGTCAGCATCGTGTTCTCCGTGCGCAAGAGCCTGCTGTCGATGATGTATGGCAAATACGTGGCAGACGGCACTGTCGACCTCGACCGGACGCTGGCCGATCTGGGCATCGATGACCTCGGCGGCCTGCTTGCAAGCGAGCGCGCGGCGCGCTTGCGCGATTTGCTGACGGCGCGGTCGGGCGTTTATCACGCAGCGGCCAATGGCGGGGACGATCTTGCGTTTGCGCCCGCGCGCGGATCGCAAGCGCCCGGGAGCTACTTTCTTTACAACAACTGGGACTTCAACGCCGCTGGCACCGCCTTCGAGAAGTTGACCGGCCGCAGCATCTACCGGGCCTTTGCTGATGATCTTGCGGCGCCGCTGATGCTGGAGGATTTCAATGTGGCCCGCCACAAGCGCAGCGGCGACAGCGCGAAGTCCGAGCACCTGGCGTATCCCTTCTTCCTGTCGACGCGGGACATGGCGCGCCTGGGCTACCTGATGCTTCGCCAAGGCAACTGGCGCGGGCAACAACTGGTGCCCACCGCGTGGGTCGCGCAGATCACGCAGCCAGTGACCACCTCCGCGCAGATGCACCCGCCCCATGTGGCGCGGCGCGGTTTCGGTTATGGCTACCTGTGGTGGCTTCTGGAAGAGCCGGCGGACTCTGTGTTGAGCGGGGCGTACATGGCGTGGGGCGTGCACGGCCAATACATCCTGGTGATCCCGAAGCGGAACATGGTGATTGCGCACAAGCGCCAGGTGCCGGTGGCAGGCAACTGGAATCCGAGCACGGTGGTGCCGGGCGACTTCCTGCGTGCGGCAAGGATGATCGCAACGGCGCCCTGCGGCTGAGTCCGCGCGCCCGCAGCGGCGTTCAGGTCGCCAGGAAGTCCTCGATCATCCGCGCCACCTGCTGCGGCTGGTCGTGGTGCAGCATGTGGCCCGCGTCGTCCAGCCGTTCGGTGTGCACCGAGGGCACGGACTTCAGGCGCTCGTGGAATTCATCGAGCGTGTAGCGGTTCTTCCACCAGCCTTGCAGGCTGTCGTCGGAGGCTTCGACCATCAGCAGCGGCGCCGTGATGCGCGCATAGAGCGCCAATGTTTCGTCGACGCGGAAGATGTGCGCGTTGACGATCTTGTGCGCCGCTTCGCCAAGGATCTGCCAGCGCATGCTGCCGTCGGGCTGCGCGTGGCCGGCCGACCAATGGCTGGCCAGCCAGTCGGCCTTGTCCTGCGACAGGCGCGGGTTGGTCTTCATGAGCCGGCGCGCCACGCCGTCCACCGCCGAATAGCCGGCCAGCGCCATCTCGCCGCGGTGCAGTCGCTTGAGTTCGTCGATCCACTGGCCGTAGCGCGCGGGCGCTTCATCGGGCTTGCGCGCGGGCATGCCGAAGCCTTCGAGGTTGACGAGGCGGCGGATGCGTTCCGGTCGCACACCCGCGTAGTGCATGACGACGTTGCCGCCCATGCTGTGGCCGACAAGGTCGATCTGCCGGGGGCTTTCGCCTTCGCGGACTTCGCCCACGTAGTGGTCGAGCAGCCATTCGAGGTCGGCGAGGTAGTCCGCCAGCCAGTAGTTGTCGACGCCGCCGCCATCGGTCAGGCCGAAGCCGCGCCAGTCGGGCGCGATGATGAAGCGGTCTTGCGCCATGGCATCGACCACGAACTGCCAGGAGGCGGCCACGTCCATCCAGCCATGCACGAGCACCAGCGGAGGACGCACATCCGAGGGCAGGCCCCAGAGGCGCACGTGGTAGCTGAGGTTGCGCACGGGCACGAATTCGCTGCGGGAGGGACGGAGGGCTTGGTACATGGGCGTCGATGATACGGAGGGCATCGGCCGCGCGCAGTCCGGCACACGACAGCGGCCGTATGCCGTGGCGCTCGGGCTTTGGCGGTGCTGCCAGCAGATTGCGGAGGAGGGCGGTAGCATCCCGCGCATGAAAAAGATCCAACTCGGTCAAAGCGACCTGCACGTCACCCCGATCTGCCTGGGCACGATGACCTTCGGCGAACAGGTCGACGAGCCCACCTCCCATGCCATCCTGAGCCGTTCGCTCGAACGCGGCATCGACTTCATCGACACCGCCGAGATGTACTCGGTGCCCACGCGCAAGGAAACCTACAGCGTCACCGAAACCATCATCGGCAACTGGTTTGCCGCCAACCCCGGTGCGCGCCAGAAGCTTGTGCTCGCCACCAAGGTGGCTGGCCCGTCGCGCGGCATGCCCTGGGTGCGCGAAGGCAGCGGCATGACGCCCGACGACATCGAGGCTTCGTGCAATGCCAGCCTGAAGCGGCTGAAGACCGACGTCATCGACCTGTACCAGATCCACTGGCCCGAACGCCATGTGCCGCTGTTCGGCAACATGTACTACGACCCGGCCAAGGAAACGTCGAAGACGCCGATCCACGAACAGCTTGAAGCGCTGGGCAAGCTGGTGAAGGCCGGCAAGGTGCGCACGATCGGCCTGTCGAACGAAACGCCATACGGCGTGCACGAGTTCGTGCGACTGGCCGAGCAGCACGGGCTGCCGCGCGTGGCGTCGGTGCAGAACGTGTACAGCCTCATCGCCCGCGGACACGAAAACGGGCTCGACGAGACCATGGACCGTTTGGGTGTGTCGCTGCTGGCTTATTCCCCGCTGGCTTTCGGCCTGCTGACCGGCAAGTACGACCAGAGCGGCATCGAGGGCCCGGAGGCGCCGAAGGGCGCGCGCATTTCGAGCTACGAGTCGGTGCGCAAGCAGCGCTGGGGCCGCCCCGATTCGCTGCGCGCGGCCAGGCGCTACAACCAGCTGGCACGCGACAACGGCCTGACGCCGACGCAGCTTGCGCTGGCGTTCTGCTACACGAAGTGGCAGGTGGCGAGCACGATCATCGGCGTGACGTCGGTGGCGCAACTGGAAGAAGACCTCGACGTGTACGGCACCACGCTGTCGCCGGAGATCCTGGCCGAGATCGACAAGATCCGTTGGGAAATTCGCGATCCGGCGGCGTGAGCAAGAAGGCCCACGTTTCCGAAACCCCCGCAACCCAGCTGTTGCGGGCGCACAAGGTCGCGTTCACCGAGCATCCTTACGAGTACCTGGAGCACGGCGGCGCCCAGCGCGGCGCCGAGATGCTGGGGCTCGACCCGTTCACCGTCATCAAGACGCTGGTGATGCAGGACCAGGACGCCAAGCCGCTGATCGTGCTGATGCACGGCAACCGCACGGTGTCGACCAAGAACCTCGCCCGGCAGATCGGCGCGAAGTCGGTCGAGCCCTGCAAGCCCGACGTGGCACAGCGCCACAGTGGCTACATGGTCGGGGGCACCTCGCCGTTCGGCACGCGGCGCAAGATGCCGGTGTACATCGAATCGACCATCCTCGAGCTGCCGGGCATCGTGATCAACGGCGGCCGGCGCGGCTACCTCATCGGCATCGATCCGCAGGTGTGCGTGGCGCTGCTAGGGGCCCAGGCGGTGCAATGTGCGCTGGCAGAATAGCCGGCGCCATGAATCCATCGCCCTCTGATTTCTTTCCTTCGCGCATTGCTGGCAACCCGGGCCAGGGCGCCTCGTTCGAGATCTCGTTTCGCAACGACGAGCGCGCGTGGACCGAAACCATCGACCTGACGGCGCTGCTGCTTGAAGCGCTCGCTGCGCGCGGCCACGTCGGCAAGCGGGAGCGCGAGGGCTGGATCGTGCTGCCCGACGGGCTCTGGCTGCTGCCGCAGATACTGAGCCTGTCGATCCCCCCAGACGGCCACGCGAGCAGTTCCACCACCATCGAGGTGGCGCACGAGCGGCTGCTGCCGAAGGGCACTTTCGAGTTCCAGCATTCCAACGGCGACACGGCGGCCGGGACGCTCTCCAGCGGATTCGACCTGTGGGCCCAGGTGGACCTGGTCGTGTTCCAGGACGCCTTGCGCACTGAACTCTCCCATTGCACGTCGATGGGCATGAACTGGGCGGCGCAAGAGGGCGCGCAGAGCGGGCGCGAGCGGCGTGTGCTGTTCGGCCCGGTGGCGAGCCGTGCGATGCACGAGGCCGCGGAAGACGAAGAGCATCCGTTTTGCCCTTGTTGCCTGTTCACCAACACCTGGGAAGCCTTCCAGCCACTGATCGAATCGAACGGTGTGTTCGGCCTGCGGCTCTACGCGGCGCGCAACGCCCAGGGTGAAGTGCAGGCCGACTGCCGCGTCAACGGCGAAGACTGGCCGGCCGGCGCAGATGCCCTGCGCGCCTACGTGCGGCAGTGGCCCGATCGCGGGCTGGAGTTTCGCAAGCAGTACGTTGTGATCCAATCGCCGCCCGAGACCTGACGACGGCACACCGTCGTCACCGAAGAAAAACAACCATCCCCGCGGAGCGCCGTCTTGAGCTTTCATTTGCCATCCCTCATTGCCATCGTGGCGTCGTACCTGATCGGCTCGCTGTCTTTTGCGGTCATCGTGAGCAAGTCGCTCGGCATGGCCGACCCGCGCAGCTACGGCAGCGGCAACCCCGGTGCCACCAATGTGCTGCGCTCGGGCAACAAGGGCGCGGCGCTGGCCACCTTGCTGCTCGATGCACTCAAGGGCTGGCTGCCCGTGTTCCTCATTCATCATTTCGGCGCGCAGTGGGGCCTGGGCGAAGGCGTGGCCGCGCTGGCGGGCCTCGCGGCCTTCCTGGGCCATCTCTACCCGGTGTTCTTCGGATTCCAGGGCGGCAAGGGCGTGGCCACGGCGGCCGGCGTGCTGGTGGGCATCGCGCCCTGGCTGGGGCTGGCGACCGGCGTCACCTGGCTGATCATCGCGGTGTTCTTTCGCTATTCGTCGCTGTCGTCGCTGGTCGCGGCCTTTTTTGCCCCGGCCTACTACCTGCTCGGCGGAAACATTGCGTGGCCGCTCGACCGCACGGTGCTGATTGCGCTCATCATCATGAGCTTGCTGCTGATCTGGCGGCACCGCGAAAACATCCGCCGGCTCGCGGCCGGCACGGAGTCGAAACTCGGCTCGAAGAAAAAGGCTTGAAGAACACCATGGCATCCATCACCCGCTTTCACGTTGGCCCGCGTCTGTCCGAGACGGCAGTGCACAACGGCACCATCTACCTCGCCGGGCAAGTGCCCGACGACACCACGCAGGACATCCGCGGCCAGACCGCGCAGGTGCTGGGCATGGTCGACCGCCTGCTGGCCGAGGCCGGCAGCGACAAGTCGCGCATTCTCATGACGCAGATCTTCCTGGCCGATATCACCGACATCACGGCGATGAATGAGGTGTGGGACGCCTGGATTCCGGCCGGCAACACGCCGCCGCGCGCGACGGTGCAGGCCAAGATGGCCAATGCGGCCTACAAGATCGAGATCGTGGTGACCGCTGCTGCGGTCTGAGGCTCGGCGCGCAGCTCAGTACCGCTTTTCGAGGACCATCTGGTCCGCATCCCGGCGCATCGAGAAGCGGTTGATGAAGCTGTTGCCCAGCAGCACGAAGGGCATTGATTCCTGCGAGACGACGGCGTCGATGTCGTAGACCTCGACGTCGCCCACGCGCACGGACTGCAGCCGCAGCCTGTAGCCCTGGGCCGTGCCGTTGGCGGTGCCTATCTGCACCGGCCGTCCCTTGCTGTAGTCGAGCCCGATGCGCTGCGCATCGGCCGCCGACAGCGCGATCGAAGTGGCGCCGGTGTCGAGCATGAACGTGACTGTGCGGCCATTGATGGTGCCCGGCGTCATGAAGTGGCCGCGGCTGTCGGCCGACAGCACGATGCGGCTGCCACCGCTGGAGCCGCCGCCATTGCCGCCGATGCTGACCGGCGTGTCCATGCGCAGCGTGGTGCGCTTGCCTTCCAGCTCGACCACCGCCTGCTCCGATTGCAGCGACACCAGCTTCACGCCCTGGAAACTCTCGCCGACCGCCACGGTCTTGGGCGGCGCGCCGTTCACGATCAGGATCGCGCGGCTGCCGATGGTGCCGGTCAGCGTGACCGAGCCGGCGGCATTCGCCATCGCAACGGCGGTCAGAAGATGCGCTGCGATGACGAGGGATTTCATGAAAATCAGTCGCGGAAGTTGTTGAACGAGAGGGGCATGTCGGGCACGTCCTTCTTGATCAACGCCATCGCGGCCTGCAGGTCGTCGCGCTTGGCGCCCGTGATGCGCACCGCGTCGCCCTGGATCGCGGCCTGCACCTTGAGCTTGCTGTCCTTGATGATGCGGGTGATCTTCTTGGCCTGCTCGCTCTCGATGCCGCTCTTGACCTTGATGACCTGCTTGACCTTGTCGCCGCCGATCTTCTGGACGTCGCCCTTGTCGAGAAAGCGCACGTCGACGCTGCGTTTGGTGAGTTTGGCGCGAAGAATGTCTTCGACCTGCACGAGCTGGAACTCGGCGTCGCCGATCATGGTGATCTCTTTGTCCTTGAGATCGACGGCAGCGGCGGTGCCCTTGAAGTCGAAGCGCGTCGCGATTTCCTTGGCGGTGTTTTCGACCGCATTCTTCACTTCGGGCAGATTGGGCTCGCAGACGGTATCGAATGACGGCATGGGCTCTCCTGGATGCACTGGGCTGAATGCGACAATTCTCCCATGATCGTGGAGTCCAACGTCCCTCTGCAGCCGTACAACAGCTTCGGCATCGTCGCGCGCGCGCAGCATCTTGCGCGCATCACCGACGAGGCCGACCTGGTCGCGCTGCGTGCCGATCCGCAATGGCGCGACGCCCCCCGCTTCGTGCTGGGCGGCGGCAGCAACATCGTGCTCACTGGCGACGTCAAGCCGCTGGTGCTGAAAATCGAAATCAAGGGCCTGCGGCTGGTGGAAGAAACCCCGCGCGCCTGGATCGTGGAGGCCGGTGCCGGTGAAATCTGGCACGACACGGTCGAATGGATGGTGCGCAGCGGCTATCCGGGGCTGGAAAACCTGGCCCTCATTCCCGGCACGGTGGGCGGAGCGCCGGTGCAGAACATCGGCGCCTATGGTGTCGAACTGCAGGACCGCTTCGAGTCGCTCGACGCCTTCGACCTGGAAACGGGGCGCAGCTTCACGCTCGACGCCGCGCAGTGCGCCTTTGGTTACCGTGATTCGGTGTTCAAGCACGTGCGCAGCGGGCCGAACGACTTTGGCCTGTCGGGCCGGGCGGTGATCACCCGCGTACGCTTTCGGCTGCCCAAGCCGTGGAAGGCCGTGGTCGGCTACCTCGACCTGGAGCGCAAGATGGAAGAGGCCGGCAACTTCACGCCGGATGCGCAAGACATCTTCGACTGGATCTGCGCCATTCGCCGCGCCAAGCTGCCCGACTGGCGCGTGCTGGGCAATGCCGGCAGCTTCTTCAAGAACCCGACGGTCACGCCGGAGCAGTGCGCGGACATCATCGCGCGCGACCCGAAGATCGTTCACTACCCGATGGACGACGGCAGCATCAAGCTCGCGGCCGGCTGGCTCATCGACGCCTGCGGCTGGAAGGGCAAGTCGGTGGGCAACGCCGGTGTCTACGAGCGGCAGGCGCTGGTGTTGGTCAATCGCGGCGGCTCTGCCAACCCGGTGACGGGCGGCGAGGTGATGACCTTGGCCAAGGCCATCCAGACCAGCGTGTACGAGCGCTTCGGCATCCGGCTGGAGCCGGAGCCGGTGGTCGTCTGACCCGCTGACCCACCGGCGCATGGATCTCGACTTTCTGCCCCTGAATTTCCGGCGCCGCATCGCGGCCCTGGTGTGGGCCCGGCGAGCGGTGCCGTTTGTTGCGCTGGTGGCCGTGTTCCTGGGCTCGCACCGCTGGGGCGTGGTGGTGGCTCTGATCGTGGTGGCAGTGCTGTTCTCGGCGGTGCTCAAGTTCCTCGAAACCAGCCTGCGACGCCAGTTCATCCGTGAGGCGCGATTGCCCCCGTTCCTCATCGGCAAGCTGCGCGAGGCGCACCCGCAGCTCAGCCGGCGTGACGCCGAACTGGTGCTGCGCGGGCTGCGCCAGTTCTTCATGTCCCATCTGCGCAGCGATCGCAAGTTCGTTGCCATGCCCTCGAAGGTGGTCGACACGGCGTGGCATGAGTTCATCCTGCACACGCAGGGCTATCAGAACTGGTGCAGTGCGGCCTTCGGCGGCATGTTGCACCACAGCCCTGCCGAGGTGCTGGGACGCGACCCCAAGCGCAACGACGGCCTGCGCCGCACCTGGTACTGGGCCTGCAAGGAAGAGAGCATCGATCCGCGCAATCCGGCGCGGCTGCCGCTGCTGTTTGCGCTGGACATCAAGTTCGCGATTGCCGGCGGCTTCAGCTACGTGCCCGATTGCCGGGCGGTCGAGCGGCATATCGGTTCGGACGCGCAATGCGGTACCAGCTTCGGGGAATCGTCATCGTCGGACGGCGGCAGCTCGGGAGATGCCAGCGGCTTCGGCGGCAGCGAATCGAGCAGCAGCGGCGACGGCGGCTCCAGCGATGGCGGTGGCTCGTCCGGCGACAGCGGCAGCGGGTGTGGGGGCGGCTGCGGCGGAGGTGGTGGCGGGGATTGACGTCATCGGTCATCCAACCAACCACCGACGAAAAACGGGCCCCGAGGGGCCCGTCGTTGTTTCTGCCCCGAAGGGCAGCATGGCATTCAGCCGGTCAGCTTGCGTCGCCGTCGTTGGTCAGCTTCGGGAGCGAGGCGCCTTCGCTTGCCGTCAGCAGGCCGGTGCGGGTGTAGATCGCCAGCTTTTCGCGCGTGTCGATGATGTCGAGGTTGCGCATCGTGAGCTGGCCGATGCGATCCAGCGGCGTGAATGCGCCTTCGACCTTTTCCATGCTCAGGCGCTCGGGCTTGTACGTGAGGTTGGGCGACTCGGTGTTCATGATCGAGTAGTCGTTGCCGCGGCGCAGCTCGACTGTCACTTCGCCGGTGATGGCGCGCGCCACCCAGCGTTGCGCCGTCTCGCGCAGCATGATGGCTTGCGGGTCGAACCAGCGACCCTGGTACAGCAGGCGGCCGAGGCGGCGGCCGCTGTCGCGGTACTGCTCGATCGTGTCCTCGTTGTGGATGCCGGTGACGAGGCGCTCGTAGGCAATGAACAGCAACGCCAGGCCCGGGGCTTCGTAGATGCCGCGGCTCTTGGCTTCGA
Organism: Variovorax sp. PAMC26660; assembly: GCF_014302995.1. NCBI lineage: Bacteria > Pseudomonadati > Pseudomonadota > Betaproteobacteria > Burkholderiales > Comamonadaceae > Variovorax > Variovorax sp. PAMC26660. Next base: position 408,161 of record NZ_CP060295.1, on the reverse strand, counting down.
TGATGCGGTTCTCGATCTGGTCGCTCATGCCCAGGCCGTGGCGGCCGCCGATGCGGTTGGCTTCGAGGATCAGTTCGACCAGGCTCGGGAAGCTCTTGCCGTTCAGCGCGACCGGCACGCCTTCCTCGAAGCGCACCGACACCGTTTCGCGCTTGACCTCGACTTCGTCCTTCCAGAACGCGACGCCCATGATGGGCTGCACGATCTGCATGCCGCTGTTCAGGTGCTCCAGGTCTTTGGCTTCGTGCGTGGCGCCCAGCATGTTCGAGTCGGTCGAGTAGGCTTTCTCGGACGACATCTTGTAGGCGAAGCCGGCCTTCTGCATGAATTCGGACATTTCGGTGCGGCCGCCGAGTTCGTCGATGAAGACCTGGTCGAGCCAGGGCTTGTAGATCTTCAGTGCAGGGTTGGTGAGCAGACCGTAGCGGTAGAAGCGCTCGATGTCGTTGCCCTTGTAGGTGCTGCCATCGCCCCAGATGTTGACGTCGTCTTCCTTCATGGCCGACACGAGCATCGTGCCGGTCACCGCGCGGCCCAGCGGCGTGGTGTTGAAGTAGGTGACGCCGGCAGTGGTGACGTGAAAGGCACCGGCCTGCAGGGCGGCGATGCCTTCGTTGGCGAGCTGCACGCGGCAGTCGATCAGGCGGGCGTTCTCCGCGCCGTAGAGCATCGCCTTGCGCGGGATCTCGTCGTAGTCGGGCTCGTCGGGCTGGCCGAGGTTGGCGGTGTAGGCGTAGGGAATGGCGCCCTTGTTGCGCATCCAGTGGAGCGCCGCGCTGGTGTCCAGGCCGCCGGAAAAGGCAATGCCGACCTTCTGGCCGGCGGGAACGTTTTGGAGAATGGTCGACATGTCAGGTCCCGGTTCAGCCGAAATGGCAGATGTAGCTGTAGGGCTCGCCGGTCACCCGGATCTGGAAGCTCGAATTGCCAGGCACGTTGAACTTCTGGCCGGGGCCGGAGGCGACCCATTCGGTGGTGCCTGCGAGCAGGTATTCGCAACTGCCGCCAGCGCCTTCCATGATTTCAGGGGCGCCGGTGTTGAAGGTGAGGGTGGACGCAAGGATCACGCCGACCGATTTTTTCGTGCCGTCCGCGAGCGTGAGGTTGTGGCTCACGCACTTGCCGTCGAAGTACACATTGGCCTTGGTGGCCACTGCGGCGCTGTTGATTGTGTCGGTAATCGTCGTCATTGGGTGGCGCCGGCGCCTGGGCGGACGGCTGATCGAGGACGCACCGCACCGGCGGCGCACCCGTCAAGGGTTGGAAAAGTCCTCGATTTTAGGGGGTTGACGAACCCCCGCCCGCTCAGCGGTGCCAGCCGCCGCGGAAACCGCCGTAGCCGCGATAGCCGTAGCCACCGCCACGGTAATAGCCGCCACCCCAGCCGCGCGAATAGCCCAGGTTCAGCGAAATGCCGACCGGCGGATAGGCATAGGGATAGCCGTAACCGTAGGCATAGCCAGGATCGACGTAGACCGGCGCCGCATAGACAGGGGCTGGCTGCACATACACGGGAGGAGGGCCGCCCGCGCCAACCACCACGCCCGGTTCGGGCACGACGTTGTCCCAGGGCGAGCCGCCCGACTGCTGGTACTGCTGGCCGTTGCCGGCTTCGACCGGGTAACCCTGCATTTGCGATTGCGGTGCGACCGGCGAGGTGGTCACGCCATACGCGCTGGCCTGGACCGCGATGGTCGAGCCCGGGCGAGTGGCGGTGCGGGTGGTGTATTGGCGGCCGTTGTATTCGTAGGTGACGTTGTAGTTGACGTCGCTGCCGGTCGATTCGCGGATCGGCGTGGCCGAAATCACCCGGGCCTGGACATACTGCGCCTGCTGGGCATGCACGAGGCCGGCTCCGCCCGCGAGCGCGCCGGCCACGGAAAGGCCGGCAAGGGTGCGAAAAAGGTGTTTGTTCATGGTGTATCTCTCCTGCAGAGAGCGGTTGGAGGTCCGGCGAAGAGGCGGGTTCCGGGGTTTACACGGCGTTGACAGCCCAGGCGTCGGCGTCGAATCCGGTTGTCACGCCGGTTTTGGCGCCCCAATTGACCACCGGCCGCTTGATCAGGCTGGGGTTGGCCAGCAGTACGGGGCGGGCGGAAGCCGCGTCGACCACCGCGTTGCGGGTGGCGTCGTCCAGCTTTCGCCAGGTGGTGCCCTTGCGGTTGACCAGGGCCTCCCAACCGGGCTTCTTCAGCCATTGGTCGAGCTCGGCTTCGGGCACGCCTTGTTTCTTGAAATCGTGGAAGGTGTAGGCCACACCATGTTCATCGAGCCAGGCGCGGGCGCGCTTGACGGTGTCGCAGTTCGGGATGCCGTATAGGGTTGTCATGCCCGCCATGATGCCCCGGGCGGCGGGTCGGCGACAATGCCGGCCTCCATGGAAACCCTTAACGACTGGCTCGCGCGCGCCGAGCAACTCCATCCCAAGAACATCGAACTCGGGCTCGAACGTGCCAAAGAGATGGCGCAACGCCTCGGCCTGCGCTTCGACTGCCCCGTCATCACGGTGGCGGGCACGAATGGCAAGGGCTCGACCTGCGCCATGCTCGAGTCGATCCTGACGCACGCGGGCTACCGCACGGCCGTCTTCACCTCGCCGCACCTGGTGCGCTTCGAGGAGCGGCTGCGGCTCAAAGGCGAGGCGGTCGATGCTTCCAAACTGATAGCAAGCTTCGAAGCGGTGGAGAAGGCGCGTGGCGACATGCCCCTGACCTACTTCGAGTTCACGACGCTCGGCATCCTGCATTGCATGATCGAGGAAAAGCCCGATGTGGCGATCCTCGAAGTCGGCCTCGGCGGCCGGCTCGACGCGGTCAACATCATCGACGCCGACTGTGCGGTCATCACCAGCATCGACCTCGACCACATGGAATACCTCGGGCCCGACCGCGAGAGCATCGGCTTTGAAAAGGCCGGCATCCTGCGCGCCGGCAAGCCGGCCATCGTGAGCGACCCGATGCCGCCGCAAAGCGTGATCGACCACGCGAACGCCATCGGCGCCGACCTGTGGCGCTTTGGCACCGACTTCAACGTGTCGGGCGACAAGCAGCAGTGGGGCTGGTCGGGCCGCGGCCGGCGCTACAGCGGGCTGGCCTATCCAGCGCTGCGCGGTGCCAACCAGCTCATCAATGCGGCGGGCGTGCTCGCGGCGCTCGAAGCCCTGCGGCCGCAGTTGCCGATCACGGCGCAGGCCGTGCGCAACGGCCTGGCCATGGTCGAGCTGCCGGGCCGCTTCCAGATCGTGCCGGGCGAGCCCACGCTGGTGCTCGACGTGGCACACAACGCCCATGCCGTCGCGGCGCTGGCCGAGAACCTCGATGCGATGGGCTTCTCTCCCACGACGCATGGCGTGTTCGGCGTCATGGCCGACAAGGACCTCGCGCCGATCCTGGCCCGCATCGGACCGCTGATCGACCGCTGGTACTTCACCGACCTGCCCACGCCGCGCGCGGCCAAGGCGGCCGATCTGCTGGCCGCCTGGCAGGCGCAGAACACGCGCACCGATGCCTCGGGCAGCGTGCACGCAAGCCCGATGGAAGCGTTGCGCGCAGCCATCGAGCAGGCAGACCCCGCTGATAGAATCGTCGTCTTCGGATCGTTCTTCACCGTGGGTGGCGTGCTCGAAAACGGCACCCCCCGGCTGCAAGCCAAACACCTGCTGCCAGGCGGTTGATCGCCGGGCTGTCCACACCTCTGGCGTCACCTCGCTGCACTCCTTCAGGGATCGAACTTCATGGCGTTTTTCAAGTTCCGCACGCGCGGCCCGCAAGGCAACGAAGGACGTGGCGCCCCGGCCGCAGTTCCCGCGGAAAGTGTCGAAACCATGCGTCGTCGTGCGCGCCACCGGCTGCTCGGCGCAGCGGTGCTGGTGCTGCTGGGCGTGATCGGTTTTCCGCTGCTGTTCGATACACAGCCGCGTCCGGTGTCGGTCGACATTCCAATAGAAATTCCCGACCGCAACAAGGTCAAGCCGCTGCCCGTGCCCGCCACGCCGGCGCCTGCCGTCAGCACTGCACCTGCCGCGCCCGACAACGGATCGCGCGTCGCGGCCGCATCCTCGGCCGGCGGCATGATCACCGAGACCGCCGACGGCACCGTGATCGATCCGGGCAAGCCGGTGGCCAGCACCTCGCCGGCAGCGCCCGTCGAGCGCAAACCCGACCCCAAGCCTGAGCCGAAGCCCGAGCCCAAACCGGAGCCGAAGCCCGAACACAAGCCGGAACCCAAACCCGAGCCCAAGCCCAAGCCGGAACCCAAGCCCGCAACGCCCAAGCCGGCCGCAGTGGACGATGGCGCCCGCGCCCGCGCATTGCTCGAAGGCAAGCCGGTCACCGCCGCGACGCCCAAGCCGGCTGCTGCTGCCGACGAAAGCGCCGGTCGCTTCGTGGTCCAGGTCGGCGCGTTCGCCGATGCCGACAAGGCGCGCGAAGTGCGCCAGAAGCTCGAGAAGGCCGGCCTGAAGACCTATGTGAACGTGGCAAAAACGGCCGATGGCGAGCGCACGCGTGTGCGTGTCGGTCCGTTCGGTTCACGCGCCGAGGCGGACAAGGCCGCCGAGCGCGTCAAGGGCTTGTCTTTGTCGGCCGCGATCCTCACCTTGTAATCGCCACTGCCTGTAGCCGTGGCCTTGCTCGACTGGATCGCCGTCGCGCTCATCGGGATGTCGATGCTGTTCGGCCTGGTGCGCGGACTGGTGTTCGAGGTGATTTCCCTGATCGGCTGGGTGGCCGCATTCATCGCTGCCCAGTGGCTGGCTTCCGGTGTGGCGGCGTGGCTGCCATTCGGCGAGCATGACGCCACATGGCGCTATCCATTGGCTTTCGTGCTGGTGTTCGTGGCGGTGGCGTTCGGCGTGGGCCTGGTGGCCTCGCTCACGCGCAAGCTGATCACCGTGGTGGGGCTGAGGCCCGTAGACCGTATTTTGGGAGCAGCGTTCGGTGCAGCGCGGGGTGCGGTGGCCCTGCTCGTGCTGGCGGTCGTTGTTCATTTGCTGGTGTTGAGCGACAGTGCCTGGTGGCATGAATCGCGCAGCGCCATTGTTCTCGATGCGGCATTGCGGGGCCTGAAACCCGCATTGCCCGAAAAGTTGGCAAGCTACCTGCCCTGAGAGGAATCGTTTCATGTGTGGAATCGTCGGCGTTGTCAGCAGCGCACCCGTCAACCAGTTGCTCTATGACGCACTGCTGCTCCTGCAGCATCGCGGCCAGGATGCGGCCGGCATCGTGACCTTGCTCGAACGCAAGTTCTTCATGCACAAGGCCAAGGGCATGGTGCGCGACGTGTTCCGCACCCGCAACATGCGCGCGCTGCCGGGCAATGTGGGCCTGGGCCAGGTGCGCTACCCGACCGCGGGCAATGCGTACAGCGAAGAAGAGGCGCAGCCCTTCTACGTGAACGCGCCTTTCGGCATCGTGCTCGTGCACAACGGCAACCTGACCAACGCGCATGCACTGCGCGCGGAACTGTTCTCGACCGATCACCGCCACACCAACACCGAGAGCGACTCCGAAGTGCTGCTCAACGTGCTGGCGCACGAACTGGAACGCTCGTCGCGCGGTGTGCCGCTGCACCCGGCCGAAGTGTTCGCCGCGGTCAAGAACATGCACAAGCGCCTGCGCGGCTCGTACGCCGTGGTCGCGCTGATTGCCGGCCATGGCCTGCTTGCTTTCCGCGACCCCTACGGCATTCGCCCGTTGTCGATGGGCCGCAGCGCAGATGGCACGGTGATGGTGGCCAGCGAATCGGTCGCGCTCGAAGGCTCGGGCCATGTGTTCGAACGCAACATCGATCCGGGCGAGGCGGTGTTTGTCGACCTGGAAGGCAAGGTCCACTCGATGCAATGCGCCGAGTCGCCAACGCTCAACCCCTGCATCTTCGAGTTCGTCTACCTGGCGCGGCCCGACTCGGTGCTCGACGGCATCTCGGTCTACCAGGCGCGCCTGAACCTCGGTGAAACGCTGGCCAAGCGCGTGGTCTCCACGGTGCCGCCGAACCAGATCGACGTGATCATCCCGATCCCCGAATCGAGCCGTCCGAGCGCCACGCAACTCGCGCACCTGCTGGGCGTGCCGTACCGCGAAGGCTTCGTGAAGAACCGCTACGTCGGCCGCACCTTCATCATGCCGGGGCAGGGCGTTCGCAAGAAGTCGGTGCGCCAGAAGCTCAACGTGATTGCCAGCGAGTTCAAGGGCCGCAATGTGCTGCTGGTCGACGACTCCATCGTGCGTGGCACCACCAGCCGCGAGATCGTGCAGATGGCGCGCGATGCTGGCGCCCGCAAGGTCTACCTGGCCAGCGCTGCGCCGCCGGTGCGCTACCCCAACGTCTACGGCATCGACATGCCGACCAAGGACGAACTGGTGGCGCACGACCGCACCATCGAGGAAATCCGTGAACTGATCGGCTGCGATGCGCTGATCTACCAGGACGTCGATGCGATGAAGCGCGCCATCGGCTCGCTTAACCCGAAGCTCAACGGCTTCGATGCCTCCTGCTTCGATGGTGTCTACGTGACCGGTGACATCGATACCGATGCCATCACGCGCATGAACGGCAACCGTCCCCGCGTCGAAGAGACCGAAGAAGATTCCTCGCGCCTTGCGCTCCCCAACCCCAGCGAGTGAGGGCTGAATTGACCGACGAACGAACCCTGCCGCCCGGACTGCACCGCGACACGCTCGCGCTGCGCACGGGTCTCGCACCGAGCCAGCACGGCGAACACTCCGAAGCGCTCTTCCTCACGAGCGGCTTCGTGCAGCCCGATGCCGAGACCGCAGCGCGCCGCTTTGCCGGCACCGAAGCGGGCTTTACCTACTCGCGCACCTCCAACCCCACGGTGGCCAGCTTCGAGCAGCGCCTTGCGGCGCTCGAAGGCACGGAAGCGGCCATCGGCGCCTCCACCGGCATGGGTGCAATCCTCATGATGTGCATGGGCCTGCTCAAGGCCGGTGACCATGTGATCTGCTCGCGCTCGGTGTTCGGTTCCACGCTGAACCTGTTCGGCAAGGAGTTCGCCAAGTTCGGTGTCGAGACCACTTTCGTCTCGCAGACCGACGTGGCGGAATGGCGTGCGGCCCTCAAGCCAAACACCAAGCTGCTGTTCGCGGAAACGCCGACCAATCCGCTGACCGACGTGTGCGACATCCAGGCGCTGGCCGAGCTGGCACATGGCGCTGGCGCACTGCTGGCGGTCGACAACTGCTTCTGCACGCCCGCGCTGCAGCGTCCGACCGAACTCGGTGCCGACCTCGTCATTCATTCCGGCACCAAGTACCTCGACGGCCAGGGCCGCGTGATGGCCGGCGCGATCTGCGGCCCGTCGAAGCTCATCGTCGACGTGTTCGGTCCGGTGGTTCGCACCGCCGGCATGGCGCTGTCGCCGTTCAATGCGTGGGTCGTGCTCAAGGGCATGGAAACGCTGGGCATCCGCATGCAGGCACAGAGCGCCAATGCGCTGGCTGTCGCGCGCTGGCTCGAAGCACAGCCCGGCATCGCGCGGGTGTACTACCCGGGCCTGGCGTCGCATCCGCAGCATGAGCTGGCCATGCGCCAACAGTCGGGGCAGGGCGGGGCGGTCGTGTCCTTCGATGTGGTCGGTGACGATCCCGAGACGGCGCGCGCCAATGCCTTCCACGTGATCAACCGCACGCGCGTGGTGAGCATCGCCACCAACCTGGGCGACACCAAGACCATCATCACGCACCCCGGCACGACATCGCATGGGCGCCTGACCGAAGTACAGCGCCAAGCCGCCGGCATCGGCCAGGGCCTGATCCGCCTGGCGGTCGGCCTCGAGTACATCGACGACATCACGGCCGACCTGCAGCGCGGCCTGAGCACACTGAATTCCTGAATCGATTTTCATGACCGGCAAAGTTCGCACCCGCATCGCACCGTCTCCCACCGGCTTCCTTCACCTGGGCACGGCCCGCACGGCGCTCTATTCGTGGGCCTATGCACGTCACCATGGTGGTGAGTTCGTTCTGCGCATCGAAGACACCGACGTGGCCCGCTCCACGCAGGACTCGACCGATCAGATCCTCGCCTCGATGCACTGGCTCGGCCTCGACTACGACGAGGGCCCGATCTACCAGATGCAGCGCCTGGAGCGCTACCGCGAAGTCATTGCGCAGATGCTCGCGGCCGGCACGGCCTATCACTGCTACTGCACGCCGGCCGAGCTTGAAGAGATGCGTGAAGCGCAACGCGCGCGCAACGAGAAAACGCTGTACGACCGCCGCTGGCGTCCGGCACCGGGCAAGGTGCTGCCGCCCGTGCCCGAAGGCGTGCCGCCGGTGGTGCGCTTTTGCAATCCGCCCGAAGGCGACGTGACGTGGAATGACCTCGTCAAGGGCGAGATCACCATCAACAACCGCGAGATCGACGACCTCATCATCCTGCGGCCCGACGGTGTGCCCACCTACAACTTCGCGGTGGTGGTCGACGACTGGGACATGAACATCACGCATGTGTTCCGTGGTGACGAGCACATCAACAACACGCCGTGGCAGATCAACATCTTCCGCGCGCTGGGTGCACCGCTGCCTGCGTTCGGTCATGTGCCCGTGATCCTTGGCGACGATGGACAGAAGCTTTCCAAGCGCCGCGGCGCCGTGAGCGTCACTGCGTACGAAGAGAACGGCTATCTGCCCGAAGCGATGCTGAACTATCTCGCGCGCCTCGGCTGGAGCCACGGCGATGACGAGCTGTTCACGCGCGAACAGATGGTGAGCTGGTTCGACGGTTCGCACCTGTCGAAGAGCCCTGCACAGTGGGACGCAGCGAAGCTGGCATGGGTCAACGCGCAGTACATCAAGGCGAAGACCGGCGACGAACTCGCGCCTCTTGTTGCAGCACAGTTGCAAAAGCGCGGCGTCGTGGCCGACGAAAGATTGCCCGCGATTTGCGCGTTGTTCAAGGACCGTTGCGAGACCACGGTAGCACTCGCCGACTGGGCTGCAGCGTTCTATGCGGACATCGAAGTGAGCGATGCCGATCGCGCGCAGCACATCACCGATGCAGTGAAGCCCGCGATCGCAACGCTCGCAGAAAAATTGATGACGGTGACCTGGGACAGGCCCTCAATCGCAGTTATCATCAAGGAAGTGCTCGCGACACACACGCTGAAAATGCCAGTGTTAGCGATGCCAGTACGAGTGCTTGTGATGGGAACATCGCAGACACCGTCCCTCGATTCAGTCCTCGAAATTTTTTTCCGCGAAAAAGTTATCGAACGATTGAAAAAGGCCTGAAATTTCGGGCTATAATTTGAGGCTCGACACCGGCACGGGGGTATAGCTCAGCTGGGAGAGCGCTTGCATGGCATGCAAGAGGTCATCGGTTCGATCCCGTTTACCTCCACCATCAAAGTGTCGAGAAGAGAAGAAGTGCTGATCGCAGCACAGTTCCTAAGGTTTTGACCCTATCGTCTAGAGGCCTAGGACACCACCCTTTCACGGTGGCTACCGGGGTTCGAATCCCCGTAGGGTCGCCAGTTTCACGCAAGTGAAGCCGGCACAAGTCGTCAGCACTTGGCTCCGCAAGGAGTGAACGTTGTCTACCAGGAGTGGTAGTTCAGTTGGTTAGAATACCGGCCTGTCACGCCGGGGGTCGCGGGTTCGAGTCCCGTCCACTCCGCCAGTCAGAAACCCTTGCAGCTCAATGAGTTGCAAGGGTTTTTCACTTTCTGGCGTGCCCAAACTCATGACGGCCGTCTTGCTTGGATTTCAAACTTTGCAATCCACCTCAAGAGTGAGATCCGAAGTCCGCTAACCTGCTGCGTATGGGCGAGTTTCTTTCCTTCTGGTTGTTGCGAATTGCTGGAGCCGTCTTCGAGTACAGGCTGCTGAAAAGCGACGACCAAGGATTCCGGGTTGGCATCATCGCTGCCGGTCTTGTCATCGTTGGCTGCTTGATCGCGATGTCGATCTACGCATAGCACTTGACCGCCATTTCCAAGCCGCCCTGGGCAATCACGGCGGCTTTTTCTTTTTGGGTTGATGGTGTTGGCCTGCCCACGAGTTCGGTCAGTTACCTCCGAGTGGCAGCTTCTTGTTGTACGTGTTGTGATCGATCTGCGCCGCTCTCCGCTTCATGGCAGCAGCGAGGGCGGCATTTGCTTCAAAGTCGTGTTCGGTGATCGTTAGGGTGTCGTCTGCATTGATGTGCGCAGTCGCGAATGCACCGCTAAGTATCTGAATGCTGTCCACCTCGGGACGCACGAAAACGATCGTGTTGTGGCCATAGCCGATGGTCAGCTTGCGATAGTCGTTCGGGTTCTTCTTGCGGTCGTTGCTGCTGCGCTGCACCGGTGACTTCATCTACCTCTCTGGCGTGAGTGCCCGTCTGCCGGACGGCTCGATCGGCCGGTGCGTCAACGAGGGCCGCGCGGCTCTACGCGATGTGGGCGTGCAGGCCCGCAGAGGCATTCGCAATGTCGCGGAGATTCTTCAACTGGCCGATGCGAACCACGGTCATCGTTCGTGGATTGCCGCACCTGGACATGGTTATCAAGAGCAAGCCCGTGACTTGGCTTGGCTGCGGCAGTCGCCATCGGTGAATTCGACGGAGCGAGAGGCCGAGCATGCTGGACGAACGCGCACTGAAGCCCCTGTCCCCCGGAGGCACGCAGCCAGAGCGAATTCTGGACAAGCCAGTCGATGATGCAACGCTGGTGGCGCTGTACAAGCTCGCAGCAAGCCAAGACGACGCTGCTGCCCGCGTTGAGCCCCGGCAATATCGAGAAGACGATGTCGGCCTCGGTGACCGCAGTGCTGGCGCACGACACCCGTTTCGTTCGTCGCGCGGCCCAGTAGTTTTCGCACCGGCCGGCGATCTTCGACGGATTCGCTGCCAATGCCGCACTGGCCGAGATCACCGCATTCCGCAACGGATGCCTTCAGGCAGCCCATTCGATGATCGCGGCACGCGCACTCGGGCTCGACTGCGGGCGCATTCCAGCTTCGACGAGGCGGCTGTCAATCGACTGCTTTTGGGGGATGGCGACATGCAGGCCAACTTTCTCTGCAACCTGGTTACGGTGATGCGAGCAAGATTTCCCCAAGGCTTCCGCGGCTCGCGTTCGAGGACGCTTGTTCGATCCGATAGGCTCCTGCAGGCCTTCCGTTGGGTGACGGTCACTTATTTGGCGCTTTGAAACGATGCCCGACCGATGGTTTGAAGGGCCTTTGAATCGTGTCCTTTACATGGACGGTCGCGCAGTCGAATAAACTCCGCCCCGCTTGCAGCTTGCATTCGTTGCTGCGCCGCCATAGGCAACATGGCGAATTAAACCTATTAGGAACTCAGTTGAACCGTATCGAACTCGTCGAAAAAATCGTCACCGCCCACAACGTCAGCAAGGCAGAAGCCGCGCGCATCCTGGAGACCGTGACCGGCTCCATCGTCGCCGCAGTGAAGAAGGGTGACCCCGTCCAGATCGTCGGCTTCGGCACCTTCAAGCAAGTGGCGCGTGCCGCACGCTCGGGCTTCAACCCCAGCGCCGGCACCAAGATCAAGATCGCCGCACAAAAGGTGCCGAAGTTCGTGCCGGGCGCTGCCTTCAAGGCCGCCGTGGACCCGAAGGCCGCCAAGCGCAAGGCCGACAAGGTCGTGACGGCCAAGCCAGCAGCCAAGCCAGCAGCCAAGCCGACTGCCAAGGCTGCTGCAAAGCCCGCAGCCAAGCCGGCAGCCAAGCCAGCAGCAGCAGCGAAGAAGGCTGCAGCACCCGCCGCCAAGAAGGCCGTGGTCGCAAAGAAGAAGTAATGCATTGCGGCCCTGTGCCGCATGTGCAGAAAAAGGAAACGGCCCCTCGGGGCCGTTTTTTATGGGCGTGGCACAAGAGGCCTCAGTCGGGCTGGATGACGCCTTCATCCAGGTAGCGCTGGTACTCCGCGATGGGGATCGCCGTGGTCTGCGTGCTGCCGGCGTCACCCCAGCTCAGCACGGCGCTGTCCGGCGCAAGCTCGATCTCGATGGGTCCTTGGGGAATGAGGATCAAAGGGCCGTCTCCGGCGCGGTACTCAACATTTCCGGTGACTTTCGCGTTCGCTGGCATGGGTTCTTTCCTCAGGGTGTGGGGGCGGGCACACCAGCTTAGCGCGTCAGCACAGACTTCGGGTCATCGGGCTGCGGGAATGTGTGTAGGTCTGCTGGCCATTCGCGCTGTTGCGCGCGGGCGGTCATGCCGCCGAGCGCTCAGGTCGTGGCGGGCAGCCGCATGGATTGGGGCTTTCCGTAGACGAGGCTGCGCCACAGCCATTCAGCCGGTCCGAACCTGAAACGGGTCAGCCACCAGCAACTGAACGCGGCCTGCAACCCGAAGATGACGACGCTGCAGGCCACCACGCCCACGAGTCCGAAGCGCGGCCCGGCGCCCAGGCCAATGCCATAGAACAGGCCCAGGCCGAACAGCGTCTGCGCGAGGTAGTTGGTCAGCGCCATGCGTCCCGTCGGCGCGAGCTTGCGCAGCCAGTGCCGCCATGCGGCCCGCTGGAACAGAAGCACGAAGGCGGCCATGTAGAACAGGCCCTGCGCCAGCGGCGCCAGGTGGCGCAGCAGGCGCGTCACGACATTGCCCACATCGCTTCGCAGCCATCCGGCCGCCATGCCCGTGGTGCCGTGGTCCCGCAGGAGCAGCAGCACTGTCGCGACGACACTCACTGCGAGGCTCGCGGCCAGCAGGCGCACCCAGAAGCGCCGGTGCGCGATCGACTCCTGCAGCACGCCCGCACGGCCGATGGCCGCCCCGATCAGCAGCCGCCCGAAGACGAACAGCGGCAGCCACCACACGGCGATGCGCATGCGCATGTCGCGCGTCAGGTTGCCGTCGAGCATCGTGGACCACTGGTCGCTGCCAAAGGCGGTCAACGCGCCCGCTGCCGATTGGGCAGGACTGATCTGCGTCGGCAGGAGGCCCGGCAGCACCGGCTGCAGCAGCACCGGCATTGCGACAGCCACGAACACGCCGAGCGCGGCCAGCATGCGCGGTGACAGTCTTGTGAATGCGAGCAGCACCAGCCCGAACACCGCGTAGTAGCGCAGGATGTCGCCCCACCAGAACAACCACGCATGCACGAGGCCAATGGCCAGCAGGATCAGCATGCGCCGGACGTATCGACGCGTTCCATCCGCCGTGTCCGTCGACCGGCGCATCTGCATCGCGAAGCCGACACCGAACAGCAGGGAGAACAGCGTGATCGAACGTGCATCGACCAGCAGCTCCATGGCCATCTCGATGGCGCGGTCCCATGCAGCGGTGGGCAGGCCGCTCCGATCCGCGGGGGTAAGAAATTCGAAGAGCGAGAAGCTGCGCAGGTTGGCCATCAGCACGCCGAACAGCGCGAAGCCGCGCAGCGCATCGAGCAGCTCAAGGCGGCGAACGCCGGTTGCTGGCGATGTGAGTGCGCGGGTGGGCTCGGCGCCGGAACGGGTCAACGAGCCGCCGGCGGTCGAATAGCGCGGCAGGCGTGTGGGGTTGGGTGTCATGGGGTCGCGTGGTGAGGGTGGGCGCACGGTCGCGAATTGCCGAGCGAAACCGACCACGCCATTCCCGCGATGCTACGAATCGGCATTGCATGAGCATTGCGATTCTTGTTGTGGGCGTTGCGAGCCCTGCGAGAGCTTTGCCGAAGGCCGAGCAGAGCCTTGGTTTTTCAGGCTCCGGCGTTGACCGCCGGCGCTTGCCGCAGCCGGTACTCACGCGGTGTCACGCTGTGGTGCCGGCGGAATGCAGCGGTAAAGCGACTGTGGCAGGCCCATCCCGCCTCGGCCGCAATGGCCTGCACGCTGAGTTGCGTGTCGCGCAGCAGGCGCGCTGCCAGCGCCATCCGCTCGGCCATCAGAAGGCCGTAGACGGTCGTGCCTTCGGCCTCTCGCACATGCGCCTGCAGCCTGACGGCGCGCAGGCCGAGCCGATGTGCAAGTTCATCGACGGTCCATGTGCGCGCAGGAGCATCGCCGAGCAGCGCGCGCAGCCTGCGCACCGTGCTGGCGGCCGCGGCGCTGCCATCGCCGTTGCTCGAGCGCGCGGGACGCAGCAACTGGTTGAGGTCGAGCAATACGCAGGTCAGCAGTTCGGTGGCGCGCGCATGGAACAGCGGCACGAAAGCAGGGCGGTTGGTGGGTTCGTCGCTGATGCGCGCCAGGCAGTCGCGCACGCGCGGTGTGAGCGCCGCGTTGCACAGCACGCGGCCGTCGTCGCGGTCGACCAGTTCGCTCATCTGCCGTGCGGGCAGCCGCACGCCCAGTGCATGCAACCAGCGCGGCAGCAGTTCACGCCGCAGGCGGAACTGCACGAAATTGTTGCGGCAGGCGCCGGGAATATGAATGAGGTAGCCGCCGTCGCGGTTCGGCGTGCGCAGCAAGGCACGGTCGACGCGAAAGTCCAGCGGCCGGCCCTGCGCGCTGCCGATCTCGCCCGTGACATGGCCCGAGAGAAAGAAGGTCAGCAGCAGTTCGTCGCCCGGCGGGAGCTGCACATGCAGGTCGTCGTTGAGGCGAAAGTCGAAGTACAGCGCGCTGGCGCCTTCCCACGGCGCAGTGCGCAGCCGCAGGATGCGGCCGCCGTCGCGAGGCCAGCGCACCTCGCGGCTGGCGCCGTCGTGCAGGGCCGGCAGCGCAAGCGGGCGATCGGCGGGCAGTCGGATCAGTGCGGCATTGAAGTCGTCTTCGCGCAGCGCGGCGACGAACGGGGAGGGCTGGATCGGCACAGTCAGCGGTTGGATCGGCATAGAAAACCCTGCCCTGCGGCGTTAGCGTTGCAACACTTTGGTTTGAACGGAGTTTATGGATGAATGCTCGACGTGTCTGTCGGTTTCTGGGGCTGCTGGTGGCCTTGTTCGCAGGGCTCGTTCCGGTGCTTTCCGGTGCGCAGGGCACCTCTTCGGCATGGCCCACGCGGCCGATCCGCCTGGTGGTGCCCTTCGTGGCGGGCGGCGGTGCCGACGTGGCGGCGCGGCTGATTGCCGCCAAGCTGCAGACGCAACTGGGCCAGCAGGTGGTGGTCGACAACAAGCCGGGCGGCAACACGCTGATCGGCGCGCAAGAAGTCATGAAGGCACAGCCCGACGGCTACACGCTGCTGTGGTCCATCGACCAGACCTTCGTGCTCAACCCCTCGCTCTACAACCGGCTGCCGTACGACCCGAGGAAAGACTTCACGCCGGTGGCACTGGCGATCACTTCACCCACGGCCGTCATTGCGCGCGCCCATCCGGGCAGCGTGGGCGATGTGCATGAACTGGTGAAGCGCGCCAAGGCCGACCCCGGGAAGATCAACATCGGCGCGGCTGCGATCCTGTCGCAGATGGCGCTGGAGGAGTTCAACCGCAGTGCCGGCATCGAGACCACGCGCGTGCCCTACAAGGGCAGCGCCGAGGTGGCGCAGGCCACCATCGCGGGCGACATCGACGCCGCCTTCGACGGCATGGCGCCCTATGTGCAGTTCGTGAAGGCAGGGCGCGCGAAGATTCTTGCCGTGACTTCGGCCCGTCGCTTCTCGGGCCTGCCCGATGTGCCCACGCTCGACGAACTGGGCTACAAGGGCGTCGATTTCTCGGTGTGGTTCGGCGTCGTCGGGCCGGCGGGTCTGCCGCCGGAGATAGCCAAGCGCGTGGGCGAAGGCGTCGACCGGGCCATTCGCGAGCCCGATGTGGTCGAAAAACTTCTGGTCTTCGGTTTCGAGCCGGCCGGGCAGACCAGCGCAGTCGCACTCAAGGCTCGCATCGACAGCGACCTGACCCGCTACGGCCCGGTGATCCGCAGGCTCGGTTTCAAGCTCGACTGAAGGAGACGCCGCATGAAAGTCGCGGGCCTGATCGGAGGCGTCGCGTGGCCATCCACGCTCAGCTACTACCGTTTGTTGAACGAACACATCCAGCGCGAACTTGGCGGCCTGCATTCGGCCCGCTGCGTGATCGTGAGCCTGGACTTCGCTGGCATCCATGCCGCCATGGCAGCGGGGCGCCCCGACGATGCACGCGCGCAGATGGAAACCGCCGCACGGCAGGCGCGCGCCGCGGGCGCGGAGCTCATCGCGATTCTTGCGAACACCGGCCACTTCGCCGCCGATGCGGTGCGGGCCGCAGCGGGTGTGCCGCTGGTGCACGTGGCGCGCGAAACCGGCGATGCCGTGGCCGCCCTGCATCCGTCGATGCGCCGCCTCGGCCTGCTGGCGACGAGCTTTGCGCTCGACGCGCCGTTCTTCGGCCAGATGCTGAGGGAGGGCGCGGGCTTCGAGCTGGTGCTGCCCGATGCGGCACAGCGGCGCGCGCTCGATGCGGCGATCTTCGGGTCGCTGGCACGGGGCGAAGTCGACCGCGCCGATGCCGCCGTGGTCTCGGCGCTGTGCAACGCGCTCGTGGCACGGGGCGCCGAAGGCATCGTGCTGGGCTGTACCGAACTGAGCGCCATGTGGCCCTGGATTGCGTGCTCCGCACCCATCTTCGATTCCACCGACATCCACGCCCGCGCCATCGCGCGCGAGATGACCCGGTCCTGAGCCGGAATTTCCATTCACAGAGAAAGAAAGAGAGACCACTCCCATGCAGATCGCCGATTTTCCGTTGCCCTTTGTCAATGCGCCCTACAGCCGCGCGATGTTCGACGACGAATGGATCTTCGTCTCGGGCACCATCGGCATGGACTACGACACGCAGAAGCTCGCGGTCAGCGCCGAAGACCAGACCCGCCTGATGGTGCGCAACATCGCCAAGTACCTGCAGGCCTGCGGCGGACAGCTGGAGCAGATCGTCAACTACACGCTGATCGTCGCGGGGACCGAGCATCTGGGCGCGGTGGTGACGACGCTGTCCGAGGTGCTGCCCTGCAAGCCGACCGGCACGGCCATGCTGGCCGGCATCGCCGTGCCCGAAGCGTGGGTGGAAATGCAGGTGATTGCGCGCAAGAGCCAACCGGTGAGTGGCGGGCGGTCATGACGCCGTCCAAGATGGCCGTGGACTGAAGAACTTCTGCAAGCGGGCACCTTGCCGGGTTCCTGCCATCGGCCTTCGCTTGCGCAGCCGTCCCGGAACGGTCCGGTCGGCTGCGGCTGTCGATCTCTCAGAGCGTCAGGCCCTGCTCCACGTCCAGTGTCTTGCGGCGGGCCAGGGCAAGGTTCGACTTGCTCTTTTCAAGCACGAGGTACACGAACAGGCCTTCCTTCTTCTGCATCGGACGAATGATGTGGTACTGCTTGCCGAGCGTGATGAGGATGTCTTCGATGACATCGTTCAAGCCGAGGTCGCGCATGGTCTTGAGCTTGGCGCGAACCACTTCGGTGTTGCCGGCTGCCGCCACTTCGAGATCCACGCCCGAGCCGATCTGGCCCAGGATCATGCCGCTGCTCGAATCGACCAGCGCCGCGCACAGGGCGCCGTCGCAAGTCATCAGGTCGTCCATGGATTGCTTGATATTTGCCATCGAGATGTTTCCTAGTCCCTCGCCCCTGAAAGTCGGCAACCACCCGGGCGAAGAGATGGGCGGCAGCCGGAGTCGAAACGGTGTGTCGAGTGCGCGGCGCGCTCAGGCGTTCTGCAGCGACAGCGTCGCCTGCTTCGCGAAGTAAAGGACCTGGCCGATGATCGCGTCGCGGCCCGCGACCACGCTCACGATCAGCGTGACCTCGGGATGGCGGGCCTGCAGCATCAGGATGTGGCCGTGGGTGGCCTCGATGGTCACGTTGTCGCAGTCACCCAGATGGCTCTCTTCGCCCGCGACGGCACCCAGTGCCGCCAGCGAACTGGCGATGGCGGACAGGCGCGCCACCTGCGCGGTGTTCTCCACGCGAGCGGCCAGTTCGAGGCCGTCTTCCGTTGAAATGACCACGGCCTTCACGCCCTTGATCTCACGCATCAGCGTGTCGATGGCGGATTCGGCGGCGAGCTTGATTTTTGGAGTTATGTTCATGGCTGCTTTGGAATGAGGGGAGAGTTCAGGTTTCGAGTTGGAGCAGCAGCAGCTCCAGCAACTGGACGACTTGTGGCGGGTCGGTGACGTTGGCCGGCAGCACCGGGCACAGCACGCCCTTGATCTCCAGGTGCCGGGCGTAGGCATCGATGCCCGGTTTCGGATGCGCTTCCATGCGGCCCACCGCCACCACGCAGGAGGTCTGTGCAATCAGGTCGGCAAAGCCGTCGAGGTAGATGTCGAGATCGGCCAGCGGGTCCGGCCGGCTGTTGTCGATCAGGATCACCACGCCGAGCGCGCCGCGACCCAGGATGCGCCACATGAAGTCGAAGCGCATCTGGCCGGGCGTGCCGTACAGGCGCAGCTTCTCGCCGTTGTCGAGCGTGAGTTCGCCGTAGTCGAGTCCGACGGTGGTGGTGGCCTTGGCGACGGAAGCGTCGTTGTTGCGCACGTCGGTGCTGACCGGTGGTATCTCGCTCACGGCCGCGATGGCGGTGGTCTTGCCGGCGCCCATGGTGCCGGTGAAGAGGATCTTGTGTTCGACTGTCATTTGTGCCCTGTCGGCAAAAGGCCGAGGCGGCTGCGGATACGGGCCAGCAGGCCGGGTTGCACCGGGTCGCGTGGCAAGGCTGCGGGGCGGCTTTCGACGGGTAGCGCTTCAGGTGCCGGGGCGGAGGCCGGGCCCTGGCGGGTGCTTTCGAGCAGGTCGGCACGCAGCAGGTCGAGCAGGAAGTCCAGGCAGTCCTGCTGCGCGAATCCTGAACGCTGCTGCAGCAGAAGAAGGCTGGTCGGCCGGCCGGTCATCAACGTGGCAAGCCGGATGCGAAGGGGCGCCTCGAGCATGGCAGCGGGCGGCCAGCGCAGCAGCCGAAACTCGTCGTCTTGCGCGATGTGCCCGGCCGACGATGCCAGGCCCAGTCCGCGGGCATGGACGACCATGGCGCCCAGGCTGTTGAGCGTGTGCTCCAGCACGTCGGCATGGAGCGGCAACGCAAGGAAATGGCCGCCGCGCTGCGGATCGACATGGCCGACGGCCAATACCGGCACCGCCTTGGCCGGGATTTCTTCTGTCGCCAGTGGCTCGCCGACGACCCGCAGATCGGCCGATTCGGCCTTCCACGCCCAGTGTTGATGGGTCCGGTGGTCGAGCAATCGCACCAGGGACCTGAACAGCAGTTCTTCCCGGGGCGGCAACCCCTCGACGCTGAAGCTCAGCAAGGCGCGTTGGCCTTTGGTCGCGGGATTGGCTGCTGTGGTCATGACCGGCGCGTGCAGCGAATGGGGGCAGAGCGGTGCAGGCGGGCGAAAGATTCGCCTGGAACCAAAAGCACCAATTTGGGGCGAGTAGGCCGGTTTGATTGCAACTTAAGGCTCTCTATGGGGAATTTCGAAGATGAAACGCGCATGGCGTGGGTCGAAATGAGAGCTAAAGTTTTATCAATATGTGTGACGTCGAAAATATAACACTTGTTGCAAATAAAAACACTAGATTACGGATGGAAGGTTTTGCTCGATTTCCAATGCGCATCGGGTGCGCGTTCGCCGACGGCGTGACTTCACGTAGGCCGACTCCCCAAGTCGGATTTGCCACGGTTTCCCGGAATTAGCATGGGTCGCAGCTGCCGCAGATGGCAGTGATTTCTTCGTCGATCCATGTTCTTTGCAAAGGATTTCGTCATGAACACCATGAACCTCCGCACGCTTGCGCTCTCGTCCGCCGTTGTGATCGGCAGCATTGCTTTTGTCGGCTGCACCACCACGCGGCCGCAGGATCAGGCGAGCAGCACGTCTTCGCGCACATCCATCGACGCGCAGGTCGACGCGTCTTTGTCCAAGCTGTATGACTCGGTGCGCGGATCGCGCGAGCTGGTCGCCAAGTCGAGCGGCGTGCTGGTGTTTCCCGCCGTCGTCGGGGCTAGCATGGGTGTGGGCGCCGAATATGGTCGCGGCGCGTTGCGCGTGAACGGCCGCACGCAGTCGTACTACAGCACCACCGCAGGCTCGATCGGCTTCCAGGCCGGCGCGCAATCGAAGGCGGTGATCTACCTGTTCACCACGCAGGCGGCGCTGGACAAGTTCCGCAACAGCAAGGGCTGGACGGCCGGCGCGGATGCGACAGTGGCTGTCGCGACCATCGGTGCCAATGGCAATGTCGACACCAACACGATCCGCCAACCGGTGGTGGGCTTCGTGATGACCAACGTGGGTCTGGAAGCCGGCGTCTCGCTGTCGGGCGCGAAGATCAGCGAGATCCAGCTCTAAGCAGCCTGCCGGCGCAGGCAGAGTGAGGCCTTTACTGGCCGAGTTGTGCCCGCAGCTCGGCCACTTGCCTGCGCAGGTCTTCGTTTTCGGCCGTGAGTTCGGCCACGCGCTGCTCCAGCAACTGGGTGGCGTCGGGCTTGGCCTGCGATTCGTCCGCTTCCGCTTCGGGCGACTCTTCGCGCGGCTTCTTCTTCGATTCACGCACGCGCTTGGCGGCCTGCTTGAGTTCGTCCTTGCCTGCGTTCGCGGCGAAGACTTGTTCTTCGGCCGGCAGGGTTGCGACGGCTGCAGCGGTGTTGATGGAGATGACGCCCGACTTCACGGCCGCCACCAGTTCAGGCGCCGCCTGCTTCTGAATCTTTTCGATCATGCCGACTTGGCTGCTGCTCAGCCGCGCGGCCTTGGCGATGGCTTCACGGCTGTTCATGGGCGCCTGAGGGGGCATCGCCGGGGCGTCGGCGGATGCTTCGCCTGTTGGCGTGTCGACATCGAACGGCGCATCGGAAGAGGAGGGTTGCTCGGCCGATGATGCGCGGGCGCGCTGCTCGTCGACGATGTCCTTTTTTCTCAGCGCCAGAACGCCGCGCAGGAAGTCCGAGATGCTGCGCCGGCCCAGGTGCTGGTCGATCATCCAGAGGTGCACGTCATCGATGCTCTTGAAGCGCGTGTTCTGTACCGTCTGAAAGGGCAGGTCGTGTTTCTGGCAGATGCCGTAGCGGTTGTGGCCGTCTACCAGCACGTCGCCCCACAGCACCAGTGCGTCGCGGCAGCCTTCTGTGAGGATGCTCCGTTCGAGTGCTTCGTGTTCCTCCGGAGTCAGTGGATCGATATAGGCTTTGAGTTCTTCGTTGACGACGATGTTCATGGGGAGGGGATCGGGGAGAGGGGCAGGATTTTAGATGGGCGCGCTTTCGCGGGTCGCGCGAACCTCCAATGGCCTCTCCCATTGCAGCGGTGCGACCTCACGGCACACGATGCGTGTGGTGGTCGATTTTTCCGGCGCAGCGCACAGGGCCACCAAGTGCTCGGGGGTCGGCTGGAATTGCCAGAAATGCCAGCGTTGCGCCGCGTCATCGCTCGAATCTGCGAGCGCGAATTCGATGGTGCAGTCGTTCTCGTCCAGCGCGAAGCTGAAGCTGTCGAGCGGGATCTGCAAGCCCATGCCGCGTGCCTTGATGTAGCTCTCTTTCAATGTCCACAGCTCGAAGAAGCGTTCGGACTGGAGAGCGGGTGGCAGTGCGCCCAATGCTTTTGCTTCGACGGGCGAGAAGAAGTGATCGGCAACATCGAGCGCCGCCTTGCGTCCGACGTTTTCGGCATCGACGCCCAGGTCGATATGTCGCGCGAGCGCCAGCACGATGAGGCCGTCGGCGTGGCTCAGGTTGAAGTCCAGGCCGTGGCCTTCTTCGACGATGGGCGTCTCGACGCGAGGACGTCCGAAAGGGCCGAGGGCGAAACGCCAGGCTTGTGCGTGCACCGGCGCATAGCGCGACAGCACCGAGCGCACCAATGCTCGCGTCAGCAGGTAGCGATAACGGTCGCTCGCGAAGTGGAAACGGTCTTGCTTCGACAGCTCGTCGGGCGTCAACAACGCGCGACAGGCCTCGTTCAACGCAGGGCTGCCGGACTTGCCGTGAAAGCAGAACCAGAGGTGAATGTCGCCCGCGGGCAAGGGAAGCAGAGAGGCGGCGCTTGGCATGAAGGGGCTGCAGCGCATTGGCCGCGATCGCAAATTTTGTGGATGATGACACGGTGCGAAGTGGACTATCATCGCGATCCCCCGCATATGCGATGCCGGGCTCCGCGTTTCCAGCGGATCTCCGGGCCACGTGATTCGCGTTGCCGAATGCTCCCGGGGGCCTCACAACACTTGTTTAAAAGTTGATCCCAAAGGGTCATCAAGATGACTCGAAATCCGCATATATATAGAAATGATTCTTATTTAGATTTGTGCATCGAAAGTAGTACGTCGGACTTGCGGCCCGTTTCGGCTCGCTCACAGGAGGAAGAGGTGTTGAACATGCCAGTGCATTCGTCCGAGCCTTCGCTCGGGGAGGTATTCATCGCCAACCGGCCCCAGCTCTGGCGCGTGGCCCGGAAGATCGTCAACACGGCGGACCTGGCCGACGATGTCGTGCAAGACGCCTACCTGAAGATCGTCGATGGCCCCTGCGTCCGGCATGCCGACCGTCCCATCGGCTATTGCTGCCAGGTGGTGCGCAACATGGCGCTGGACTACTGTCGCCGTCACCGCGTCGAAGCCAGCTATCGCACCTTCGACGTGGACGTGGAACTGCTCGACGTGCCGGGCGCCGCCACGCCTGACCGCATGATGTGCGAGCGCCAGGTCATTACCGCAATCGACAAGGTCCTCTGCGGGCTCGCCCCGAGAACGCGGCTGGTGTTCGAGCTCTACCGCCTCGAAGGCCTGACACAGCGCGAAATCGCCGCGCGTCTGGGTTGCGCGCTGGGCCTCGTGAACGGCCTGATCGCCGAGGCCGCGACGGCCATCAAGTCCTGCGGCCATCTGCTGCTCGAAAGCGACGGGCGTTAGAGGCCAGCCATCGGGCGCGGAAGGGGACAGGCCCGTTTCCCGCGAGAATGCGCGAACGCGTGCATTGGCAGGGAGCGTTCCAGACCCGGCCTGCACGGACAACGCGAGCGGCTTCAAGAATGACTCAGGAAAAAGACGATCCCATCTGGAACACCGCATGGGATTGGGTGCAGCGCGAACACGATCGCGAGCGCTTCGACGATGCGGCACGCACCGAAATGACGGCCTGGCTCCTCGCCGAGCCTTCGCATCGCCGCGCCTACGACAAGGCCGCGCAGCTCTGGCTGCTCGCGGGCTTCGTGCCGCCGGCCAATGACTTCGGTGATGGCGACGAATCGCCCGACGCCGCGCCTCAGGCCAACAACTAACGCCAGACGCCATGCGAACGCGCGCCGCGCCGCGCGTTCCTGCTCCTGCCTCGCCGTCAAAGCCCGGCGAATGCGATCGTGCCCGCGGGCGCATCGTGAAATGAACAGATTGGCCCGCGAAGCGTCCTGTTGGCAGGGGCGCCGCGATTCGATGCGGTCCACGACCGGCCACCGGGCGCTCCTTCTGTTCAATCACACAAGGATGCACCGATGTCGACCAGTTGCTTTGACCGCGAAGACGAGACCTTCATCGTTCTGGTCAATCGCGAAGACCAGCACTCGATCTGGCCCCACTGGAAGGCCGTTCCCGCCGGATGGGCGGCCGTCGAGGGGGTCAAGGGCGACAAGAAAACCGTCCTCGCCTACGTCGAAGGCCACTGGACCGACATGCGGCCCAGGTCGCTGCGCGACTGGATGCAGCAGCAAGAGCTGCAGGCAGGCGCACCAGTCGCGGGGAACGTGGCCGGCTGATGACCTCACGGGCGCCTCTCACACTGTTGTGCCTGCCGTGCGCCGGCGCGAGCGCCACGATGTACCTGCGTTGGCGCCGTTTCCTGCCGGCCTGGGTCCATCTCGTGCCGGTGGAGTTGCCGGGGCGCGGCGCCCGCATGGGCGAAGCCTTCGTCGAAGACTTCGATGCTTTGGTCACCCGTCTGTGCGCCGAGCAGGCCACTGCGATGCACGGCAACTTCGCAATCTTCGGGCACAGCATGGGCGCGCTGCTGGTGTATGGGGTTGCCCGCAAGCTCCAGGCATTGCAACGGCCTTTGCCGCGCGCGCTGCTGGTGTCTGGCTGCGCTGCACCTTCGCGGCGCAATCCTGAGCGTTTCGACGGCAAGGAAGACGACGCCTCCCTGATTGCCGAGCTGCGCAAGCAGGGCGGCACGCCCGAGGAGGTATTCGCCAACGCAGAGCTCATGCGCATCACGCTGGATGTGATGTGTGCCGACTATCGCGTCTGCCGCAGCTACGACCACGGCGATGTGGCGAACCAGCCTCAGCTGCCGCTGCCCGTGCATGCCTTCGCTGGGCGCGAGGACGACATCGACGCGCAAGAGATGGCCGCTTGGTCGGAAGAGTCCGGCGGCTTCTTCACCCTGGACTGGTTCGAGGGTGGTCATTTTTTCATCCGGCAGCACGAGGCCACGTTTCTCGCGGCGCTGGCACGGCGGCTGGGCCAGGTCGTCTCGGGAGTCGGCCTTGCGCCCCGTGCCTTCGCCTGAGTCGTTGCCGGCGGACGCACACATCTTGAAGCTGCGATGCCTTCGGCGTCGCCTGGCAAAGGGTAGATATGAAGATTGAAATGCTCGCGACGCAGCCCGCTGATCTGCGGCCGCGCAACTTCGTGGCGCACCTGCGCGCATTGGCCGATCGACGTGCGGACGACGTCTGGCTCACAGTGGTCGATGAGGTTGACGGCGTGTACAGCGAATTGCCCATCACCTACGCCGTCTTCGAGCGGCGCGTGAGGGCGCTCGCGGCGCGGCTGCAACAGCAGTTCGCCAAGGGTGACCGCGCGCTCGTCATGCTCGACAACGGCGACCACTATGCGGTGAGCATGCTGGCCTGCTTCTATTGCGGCGTGATTGCCGTGCCGGTGTTTCCGCCGGAGTCCACCCGGCCTCAACACCTGGCACGACTCACGGGCGTGGCGACCGATTCGCAGGCGCGCTGCGTGCTCACGTCGGCCGCCTTCAGTGCCTCGATGGCCGCTGCAGGCAACCAGTTCGGCAACGTGACCATCGTCGCCGTCGATGCGATCGACCCGGCGCTCGTCGACGCGTGGCAACCCTTCGAGCCGGGCGACGAAGACATCGCCTTCCTGCAATACACCTCGGGCTCGACCTCCGCACCCAAGGGCGTCATCGTCACGCACGGCAACCTGATGGCCAACGAACACGCCATCCAGGTCGGCATGGGCATCGGCCCGGACGACAAGTTCGTCTCGTGGGCGCCGCTCTATCACGACATGGGCCTCATCGGCGGCCTGATGCAGCCGCTCTACAGCGGCATCCCGCTGGTGCTGACTTCGCCGCGCTACTTCCTCGAGCGCCCGGTGCGCTGGCTGGAACTGATCTCGCGCCATCGCGGCACGCTCAGTGGCGGTCCCGATTTTTCTTTTCGCCTGTGCCTCGACCGCGTGAAGGACGCACAGCTTGCACAGCTCGATCTGTCGAGCTGGCGCGTGGCCTACACCGGTGCCGAGCCCGTGCGCGCCGACACCGAACTCGATTTCATCGAACGCTTCGCTCCCGCAGGTTTCGACCCGGGCGCGGTCTACGCCTGCTACGGGCTCGCCGAGGCGACCCTGTTCGTGACGGGCGGCCGGCGCGGCGGCGGCATGGTGGCGCGTGGCTTCAGTGCCGACGGTCTGGCCGGCGGCAGCGGCACGCCGAGTGAAGACGGTGCCTTGCTGGTCGGTTGCGGTGCGGTGGCGATCCATCACGAAGTCGAAATCGTCGACCCCGCCACGCTGTCGGCCCAGGCGCCCGGACGCATCGGCGAGATCTGGGTCCACGGGCCGAGCATCGGCGCCGGCTACTGGGGCAAGGAGCGCGAGTCGCGTGAAACCTTCGTCGAGCGGGCCGGCCGACGCTGGCTGCGCACCGGTGACCTCGGCTTCGTCTGCGACGGCGAGCTCTACGTCACAGGCCGCATCAAGGACCTGATCATCGTTCGCGGCCACAACATCTATCCGCAGGACATCGAGCGCGTCATCGAGGCCGAGGTGGATGCCGTGCGCAAGGGGCGTGTCGCTGTGTTCACGGCCAGTGGACCCGATGGCGAAGGCATCGGTGCGGCGGCCGAGGTGTCGCGCAGCATGCAGAAGCTGGTGCCGCCACAAGTGCTGGTCGAAGCGCTCAGCGCTGCCGTCAGCGAAGTGTTCGGCGAGCCGCTGTCGGCCGTGCTGCTGCTCAACCCGGGCGGCATGCCCAAGACCACGAGCGGCAAGCTGCAGCGCAGCGCCTGCCGCGCGAGCTGGCTGGACCGCAGCGCCGACGCGTACGCCATCTACGAAAGCGGCGCTTTCATCAAGGGCGGCCCTGTCGAAACGCAGGCCGAAGAACCCGCGCTGGACGAGACAGAACGCGCCATCGATGCGATCTGGCGCGAAGTTCTCAGGCCGGCCGATGCGAAACCCTTTGCGCGCGAAGCCCACTTCTTCACGCGCGGCGGCAGCTCGCTCACCGCCACGCAGGTCGCGGCACGCATCTCGGCGCACTGGGAGATCGACTACCCGGTGCGCCTCATGTTCGAGCAGCCGCGATTGCGCGAATGCGCGGCCGCCGTGCGGCAGCGACTGGCAGAGGGCGTGCGCGCACGGCCCGCACCCACCGCGGTACTGCCTGTCGAACGCAGGCTGCATGCGCTGCCGCTGTCCCATGCCCAGGAGCGCCAGTGGTTCCTGTGGCAGCTCGATCCGAACAGCGCGGCGTACCACATGAGCGGTGCGCTTCGCCTCGCTGGTGCATTGCAGATCGATGCATTGCGCGCGGCGCTCGGCGATCTCGTCGCGCGCCACGAGTCGTTGCGCACGGTATTCCGCGCCGGCAGCGACGGCGTCGCCGCGCAATGGATCAAACCGTCTGGCACGCTGGCGCTGGAAGTGATCGACCTGCGCGCCGTGCCTGCCGACGAACGCGACGACCGGTTGGAGAGTGAGGCCCGGCGCATCAAGGCCGCTCCCTTCGATCTTGGCCAGGGCGACCTGCTGCGCGCGGCGCTGCTTCGCCTGTCGGACGACACGCAGGTGCTCGCCGTGGTGATGCACCACATCGTCTCCGATGGCGCCTCGATGCAGGTGCTGATCGACGAACTCGCCGCAGGCTATGCGGCGCGCCTGCAGGGCAGGGCGGCGGCGCTTCCCGTCCCGCGCGTGCAATACGCCGACTACGCGGTGTGGCAGCGCGAGTGGCTGGCAGCCGGCGAGGCGGAGCGGCAGCTCGCCTGGTGGCGCGCGCAACTCGGTGACGAGCACCCGGTGCTCGAATTGCGCACCGACCATCCGCGCAAGCCGCAGGCCAGCTATCGCGCGGCGCGGCATGCCTTCGAGTTGCCGGTGCCTTTGCTTGGCCAACTGCGCGGGCTGGCGCAGGCGGATGGCGCAACGTTGTTCATGGTGCTGCTGGCCGGCCTCCAGGCCCTGCTGCATCGCTACACCGGGCAGGAAGAGATTCGCGTCGGTGCCGCGATCGCGAACCGCAACCGCGTGGAGTTCGAGAACGTCATCGGGCTGTTCGTCAACACCCTGGTGTTGCGCAACCCCATCGACGGCCGCACCCGCCTGTCGCGCGTGCTGGCGCAGGCCAGGGACGCGGTGCTGGGCGCGCAGGCGCACCAGGACCTGCCCTTCGAGCAACTGGTGCAGCGGCTGCAGCCCGAGCGCAGCATGAGCCACAGTCCGCTGTTCCAGGTGATGTTCAACCACCTGTACGAAGACCACCGGGCGCTGCAACGGCTGGGCGACATCGAAGTGCACGACCATGCGCTGCCCGACCTGCAGACGCAGTTCGACTGGGTGCTGGAAGCACGCGAGCGGCCGGACGGACGCCTGAAGCTCGATGTGATCTACGCGGCCGACCTGTTCGAGCCCGAGACCATCGCACGCATGGCGCAGCACTACGTGGCCGTGCTTGCTGCGTTGTCCGCCGATGCGAGTCGCGCGGTCGGCGACGTCGACCTGCTGGATGCCTCCGAGAAATCGCAGCTCGCGCAATGGAGCGTGAACGCGCGACGCGAGCCGCAGCCACAACCCGTGCACCAGACCATCGCGCAACATGCCGCGCTGCAGCCCGATGCCATCGCACTGCTGTTCGGCGACGAAGCGTTGAGCTTCATCGAACTGAACCGCCGCGCCAATCGCCTTGCGCATCGGCTGATCGCCCTGGGCGTCAGGCCCGACTCGCGCGTGGGCATCGTCATGGAACGCTCGGTCGAGATGGTCGTGGGCATCCTTGGCATCCTGAAGGCCGGCGGCGCCTACCTGCCGCTGGACCCTGAGTACCCGATGCAACGGCTGGCCTATATGGTGGAAGACAGCGGCATCGAACTGCTGCTGACACACAGGGCCACGCGCGGCCACATCGCCGAGCGCGTCGACCTGGCAACGCTCGATGTCGACACCACCGATGTTTCGGCCGAACCCGACACCGACCCGCAGGTTGCACTGCACGGCGAGAACCTCGCCTACGTCATCTACACCTCCGGCTCCACCGGCAAGCCCAAGGGTGCGGCCGTGCGCCACGAAGCGCTGCACAGTTGCATGGCCTGGATGCAGCAGACCTACCAGTTGACCCGCGCCGACACCGTGCTGCACAAGGCACCCTTCGGTTTCGACGTGTCGGTGTGGGAGATGTTCTGGCCGATGACCGCGGGTGCGCGGCTGGTCGTTGCCAACCCCGGCGATCACCGCGATCCGGCCCGGCTGGTGCAACTGATCCAGCGGCACCAGATCACCACGCTCAACTTCGTGCCTTCGATGCTGCAGGCCTTCCTGGGGCACAAGGACATCGAGGCCAGCACGCGGCTGAAGCACATCATCGTCGGCGGCGAGGCCATGCCCGCCGAAACGCAGAAGGAAACGCTGCAACGGCTGAGCGGCGCCACGCTGCAGAACCTGTACGGCCCGACGGAAACCACCATCCACGTCACGCGCTGGAGCTGCCGCGACGATGGCCGCAGCCTAGTGCCCATCGGCCAGCCGATCAGCGACACGCAAACCCACGTGCTCGACGCCGAACTGAACCCGGTGCCGCGCGGCGTTGCGGGCGAGCTGTACCTGGGTGGCGTGAGCCTCGCCCGGGGCTACCTCAACAAGCCCGCGCTCAGTGCCGAGCGCTTCGTGGCCAATCCTTTCGGCCAAGGCGATCGGCTGTATCGCACCGGCGACCTCGTGTGCTGGAACACCGAGGGCCAGATCGAATACCTCGGCCGCATCGACCACCAGGTGAAGATCCGCGGCTTTCGCATCGAACTCGGCGAGATCGAGGCGCAGATCCTTGCGCAGCCCGCCGTGCGCGAGGCCGTCGTGGTGGCCCGCGAGGGCGCGGCCGGTGCGTCGCTGGTGGCCTACGTCGCGACGCATGCGGACCAGGCCATCGATGCCGCCGCGCTGCGCGAGCGCCTGGGCCAGACACTGCCCGACTACATGGTGCCGCGCGCCATCGTGACGCTGCCCGCACTGCCGCTCAATGCCAACGGCAAGGTCGATCGCAAGGCGCTGCCTGAGCCCGAGGGCCTGGGTCGAGCGAGCACCTACGAAGCGCCGCAAGGCCACGTGGCCCGCACGCTCGCCGCCATCTGGTCCGAGGTGCTGCAGGTCGAACAGGTCGGCCTGCACGACAACTTCTTCGACCTCGGCGGCCATTCGCTGCTGCTGATCCGCGCGCACCGCCTGCTGGAAGACCGGCTGAAGACCGCCTTCCCGCTGGTCAATCTCTTCAAGTACCCCACCGTCGAATCGCTGGCCCGCTGGATCGAGCAGGGCGCAGGCCATGCCGCTGCAGCTTCTGCCGCGGCCGGCGACGAACGCGCGCTGCGCCAGCGCGCCGCAATGCTTCAACGCCGCAAAGCGGCAGAGAGAGTCAACTGATGTCCACCTTCAACGAACCCGCCGAGCCGACAGGCCTGGAGATCGCCATCGTCGGCATGGCCGGGCGCTTTCCCGGCGCCGACGATGTGGACGCCTTCTGGCGCAACATCCGCGACGGCGTGGAATCCGTGTCGACCTTCACCGACGAGCAGTTGCGCGAACGCGGCGTGCCGCAAGCCCTGCTGGACGACCCCGACTACGTGAAGGCCGGCGTGCTGTTCGAGGGCTTCGACCAGTTCGACGCCGGCTTCTTCGGCTACACGCCGCGCGAGGCCGAGAACCTCGATCCGCAGCAGCGCGTTTTTCTGGAATGCGCGTGGGCCTCGCTGGAGCATGCTGGCTGTGACCCTGAACGCTGGCCCGGCAAGGTGGGGGTCTATGCGGGCGAGGGCGCGAATGTCTACCTGATCCGCAACCTGCTGCCGTCCTTCGGCCTCGGCGCGCACACCGGCATTGCCGACCTGCTGGGGCTGATGAGCGGCAACTCCGGCGGCTCGCTGTGCACGCGTGTCGCCTACAAGCTCAACCTGCGCGGCCCCGCGGTGACCGTGCAGACCGCCTGCTCGACATCGCTCACCGCGGTGCACACCGCCTGCCAGGCCCTGCTGAGCCACGACTGCGACATGGCCCTGGCCGGTGGCGTGTGGCTCAACCTGTTGCAAGAAGGCGGCTACCGCTACCAGGCCGGCGCGATCCTCTCGCGCGATGGTCATTGCCGCGCCTTCGATGCCGACGCCGATGGCACGGTGATCGGCAGCGGCGCCGGCGTGGTCGTGCTCAAGCGCCTGGACGAAGCGCTGCGCGACGGCGACACCATTCACGCGGTCATCAAGGGCACGGCGGCCAACAACGACGGCTCGGCCAAGGTCGGCTTCACCGCGCCCAGCGTCGATGGGCAGGCGGAAGTGATCCGCGCGGCGCAACTGATTGCGGGTGTCTCGGCCGACACCATCGGCTACGTCGAAGCGCACGGCACCGGCACCACGCTGGGCGACCCCATCGAGATTGCGGCGCTCACGCAGGCCTTCCGTTCCGACACCGAGCGGCGCGGCTTCTGCGCCGTGGGCTCGGTGAAGACCAATGTCGGCCACCTCGATGCGGCGGCCGGCGTGGCGGGGCTGATCAAGGCGGCGATGGCGCTCAAGCACCGCACGCTGCCGCCGAGCCTGCATTTCGAGCAGTCGAATCCGCAGATCGACTTTGCGGGCAGCCCGTTCTATGTGAGCGCGCAAGGCAAGCCCTGGCCCGAAGGCAGCACACCGCGCCGCGCGGGTGTGAGTTCGTTCGGCATCGGCGGGACCAATGTGCATGTGGTGCTCGAAGAGGCGCCGCAGGTGCACGCGGCGGCGAAGACCTCGCAATGGCAGGTCTTGCCGCTCTCGGCGAAAGACGAAACGGCCCTCGGCCAAGGGCGCACGCAACTCGCGGCGCATCTGCGGTCGAACGAAGGGCAGATGCTCGAAGACGTGGCTCACACGCTGCAGAGCGGCCGACGTGCCTTTGCATGGCGCAGCGCGGTGGTCGCGAACCAGCCCGCACTGGCTGCGGACATGCTTGCTTCGCCTGCGGTCGCAGCGACCCAGACCGCGGCGACTGCGCCCGAAGTCGCGTTTCTGTTTCCGGGTGGCGGCACGCAGCATGCGCTGATGGGCGAAGCCCTCTACCGCGACAGCGCCGTCTACCGCGACGAACTCGACCGCTGCGCCGTCGTGCTCAAGGCCGACAGCGGCATCGACCTGCTCGCATTGCTGTTCCCCGCCGTCGGCGAAGAACAGGCGGCGAACGAGCGCCTGTTCCGCATCGAGTTTGCGCAACCGGCGCTGTTCGCCGTCGAGTACGCGATGGCACGCTGGTGGATGAGCTGCGGCGTCCAGCCAGCCTTGTTGTTGGGACACAGCCTGGGCGAGTACGTCGCCGCCTGCCTGTCAGGCGTGTTCTCTCTGGGAGACGCGCTGCGCATCGTCGCCGCGCGTGGCCGCCTGATGCAGACGCTGGCACCCGGCGCCATGACCGCGGTGCCGCTGTCCGAAGCGGAACTCGCGCCTTTCCTTGCCACAGGCTGCGACCTGGCCGTGGTGAATGGCGAGCAGCTTTGCGTGCTGGCAGGTCCGGCCGATGCCATTGCGCGCGCTGAAGAAGCACTGCTCGCGCGCCAGCACCAGCCGCGTCGCCTGCATGTGTCCATGGCCTCGCACTCGCGGCTGGTCGAGCCCATGGTTGCCGCGCTTGAACGCCTGATCGCATCGGTGCCTAGACACGCACCGCGCATTCCCTTCATCTCGAACGTGACCGGCAAGCCGATCACCGCTGAAGAGGCAACGAGTCCCGCCTATTGGGGCCGGCACCTGCGCGGCACGGTGCGCTTCGCCGACGGCCTGCGCGAGATATTTTCCAGGCCCGGTCGCGTGTTGCTCGAAGTGGGCCCCGGAGAAACGCTCGCCGGCCTGGCGCGCCAGCATCCCGACAGCCAATCGGCCGCAGGCATCTGGGCCAGCCAGGCGCATCCGCAACAGCTCGCGCGCAATGCCCAGCAATTGGCGAATGCGGTTGCAGGCCTGTGGACCGTGGGTGTGGACATCGACTGGGCCGCGTGCCGCACCGGCCCCGAGCCGCGTCGTGTGCCGCTGCCCACCTACGCCTTCCAGCGCCGCCGCTTCTGGGTGGAACCGGGTGAAACCGTGCGCCCGGTGGACAGCACCGCGCCGGGTCTCTTCTATGCGCCGGGCTGGAAGCGTGCCGTGCTGCCACCGGGCCAGGCGACAGCCGTGGCGTCGGGCTGCACGCTGGTGCTTGGCGATGCGAACAGTTTCACCGACCGTCTTGCACGCACCTTGCGCGAACGGGGCGAGCGCGTGATCCTGGCCTTGCGCGGAAAGAAGTTCGCGCGCACCGCCGAAGGGCAATACACCGTGCGTGCGGCCGAGCGCGCCGATCATGAAGCGTTGCTGCGTGAAGTCGAGGCCGAAGCCGGCCCCGTCACGCGCCTCTTCCATCTGTGGAGCCTTGATGGCGACAAGCCCGTGGCCTCGCATGACGCGGCCTTCGAGGCTGGCTACTTCAGCCTGCTTGCGTTGGCGCAGGCGCTCGACAGCGTCGACGGCTCGGTCCGGCCGCCACTTGCGTTCACGGTGGTCACCGACCGCGTGGAGGATGTTGCCGGCACCGAGGCACTCGCGCCCGAGAAGGCGACCGTGCTGGGCATCGCGAAGGTGCTTGGCCAGGAATCGCCGTCCATCGCCTGTCGCGTCGTGGACGTGGTGCTGCCGGCGCCTGAAAGCGCTGCCGAAACCGAACTGGCACGCAGGGTCGTCGAGGAGGCGGCTGCCCCGCAGGACGAATTCGTCGTGGCCTACCGCGGGCCGCATCGCTGGATCAAGACCTACGAGCCGCTGCCGGTGCAGACCCCGGGCGTGCAGCGTCTGCGCCAAGGGGGCGTGTACCTCATCACCGGCGGCCTGGGCGGCGTCGGCCTCGCGTTGGCGCGCTATCTCAGCAAGACATGGCAGGCCAGGCTGGTGCTGCTCGGTCGCACGCCGCTGCCCGAACGCTCGGAGTGGGCACGCCTTGCCGCATCGGTTGACCAGCCCGCGTCGCTGCGTCGCAGGCTGCAGCAACTGATCGAGCTTGAAGCGAGTGGCGCGCAGATCATGGCGGTGTCGGCCGACGTCACCGATCCCGCGCAGTTGCGCAGCGCACTGGCTGCCGTGCACGAGCGTTTCGGCGCGGTGAACGGTGTGGTCCACGCGGTCGTCCAGCCTGATCGCGGCATGATCGCCCAGCGAACGCAGGCGCTGGTGGCGGCGGCGTTCGCACCCAAGATCGCGGGCACCCTCGCGCTGCTCGATGCGTTGCGTGCCGAGCCGCTCGACTTCGTGCTGCTGTGCTCCTCGGTCGCGAGCCTCATCGGCGGCCTGGGTCGCAGTGACTATGCGGCCGCCAATGCGTACCTCGATGCGCTGGCGAACGCGCACCGGCGCAGTTCCTCGCTGCCGGTGTTTTCGGTCAACTGGGATGCCTGGCGCGATGTGGGCGTGGCGGTCGATATGGACATGCCCGAAGGCGTGGGCCTGGACGAGCACACCGGCGTGCTTGCCTTCGAGCGCATCGCCAACGGCTCCGATCTGCCGCAGACCGTGGTCTCCATCTCGCCTTTTGCGCCGCGCCTGCGTCCGCTCGATGGCCTGTTCGACGCGCTGGACGACGAGCCCGTGGCGCAGGCCCGTTCGGGTCATCCGCGCCCGGTGCTCCAGACCGCGTTCGTCGCTCCGGAAGGTGATCTGGAGGAGGGGCTTGCCGAGTTCTGGACCGAAGCGTTGGGCATTGCGCCGCTGGGCGCGAACGACAACCTGTTCGAGCTGGGCGGCGATTCGCTGCTGGCAATCCGGTTGCTGTCCAGGGTGCGCAAGGCCTATGGCGTCGAGCTGCATCCCGCCGCTTTTTTCAAGGCCCCGACCATCGCCGAGCTGGCTGCGCTGGTCGAACTGCGGCTGATCGAAGAGATCGAGAGCGATCCCGAAGCCGCCGACGCGACCCGTTCCACTGCGAGTTTTTCATCATGAGCGAAAGCAAGGATCTGTCCGAGCGCCGGGCAAAACTGTCCCCCGCGCAATTGAGCATGCTGCAGCGCCGGCTGCGGCGCGACGGCGATGCCGCTGCCACGCCCGCGCGCCCGTCGCGCGATGCCATCGTGCGTGGCGCCGACGACGGCGCTGCCGTGCCGGTTTCCTTCGCCCAACAAGGGCAGTGGTTCCTGTGGCAACTCGATGCGGGCAACACCGCCTATCACGTCGGCGGCGGCCTGGGCTTCTCCGGGCCGCTGGACGTTGCCGCATTGCAGGACGCGGTGCATGCGCTCGCGATGCGCCACGACACGCTGCGCACTGTCTTCAGCTCGGGCCCTCATGGCCTGCCCGAGCAACGTGTCGAGCCCACGAGCAGCATCACGATTCCCTTTGTCGATCTGAGCGCGCTGGATGCGCAGGCCCGTGAATCTCGCTTCGGCGAGATCGTGCGCGAGGTCTGCCGCACGCCCTTCGACCTGACGACCGGGCCGTTGCTGCGCGGCAGGTTGTTGAAGATGGCCGATGGAGACCATCAACTGCTGCTGACGATGCATCACATCGGCTCCGATGCTTGGTCGGTCGAGCTTATCCTCGACGAGCTGGCGCGCCTTTACGCGCAACGGGTGGGTGCTGCACCCACCGCTGGCATGCCCGAGCCAGAGGTCCGCTACATCGACTTCGCACTGTGGCAGCGCAAGTGGCTCGAAGGCGCCGAGGGCGAGCGCCAACTGGCCTACTGGCAGCGCCGGCTCGGCGGCAGCCAGCCTGTGCTCGAACTCACAACCGATCGGCCGCGTTCGGCCGATGCGAAGTACAGCGCGGCGCAGCACACACTCGAAGTGCCGGCGCAACTGGCACGCGAACTGAAGCAGCACGCGCGCGAGCAGGGCGGCACCCTTTTCCCGGTGTTGCTTGCGGCGTTCCATGCCTTGCTCTTTCGCTACAGCGGGCAGGACGAAGTCCGTGTCGGTGTGCCCGTTGCAGGCCGCAACCGGCCCGAGACGGCGGGCGTGGTGGGCGCCTTCATCAACACCGTGATGATGGACGCGCGCATGGAGGCGCGCATGCGCCTGTCCGAGTTGGTGGCACAGGTGCGCGACACCTCGCTCGAAGCACAGGCGCATCAGGATCTGCCGTTCGAGCGGCTTGTACAGGCGCTGCGCCCGGACCGCGCACACGCCGGCTCGCCG
Organism: Variovorax sp. PAMC26660; assembly: GCF_014302995.1. Classification (NCBI taxonomy): domain Bacteria; kingdom Pseudomonadati; phylum Pseudomonadota; class Betaproteobacteria; order Burkholderiales; family Comamonadaceae; genus Variovorax; species Variovorax sp. PAMC26660. The sequence goes on along the minus strand of NZ_CP060295.1, from coordinate 372,729 downwards.
CTGTTCCAGGTCATGTTCAACCACCTGGGCGAAGGCGACCGGCCGTTGCGCGGATGGCCCGGCTTGCAGGTGCGCCGCATCGATCTCGGGGAGCGCGCTGCGCCGTTCGAGCTGATCCTCGAAACCATCGAGTGCGAAGACGGCAGCATCCGGGCCGCGTTCCGCTACGCGGCAGAACTGTTCGAGCCGGGAACGATCGAGCGGCTGGCGAGCCACTACCGGTGCGTGCTCGAAGCCCTCGTGTCCGAGCCGGCATGCACGTTGCGCGATCTGCAGTTGCTCGACGAAACGGAGCACGCACAGCTCGCGCGATGGGGCGCTTGTGCGCAAGACCAGAGCGCAACCGCCACCGTGCATGGCCTGATCGAGTTGCAGGCTGCGGTGCACCCCGATGCCATCGCGGTGGTTTTCGAGAAAGAAGCACTCCGCTATCGCGAACTCAACCAGCGGGCCAACCGGCTGGCGCACCGCCTGATCGAAAGCGGCGTGCGACCCGAAACCAAGGTCGGCGTGGCGCTGGAGCGCGGCATCGACCTGGTGGTTGCACTTCTCGCGGTCATGAAGGCCGGCGGTGCCTATGTGCCGCTGGACCCCGAATACCCGGCCGACCGCATCGCCTACATGGTGCAAGACAGCCGGCTTGCGCTGGTGCTCACGCAGGCCCATTTGCGAGACCGCATGCAGTTGCCCGCCGGCATCCCTGCGCTGGCCGTCGATGCGGCGGATTCGGGCGAGTACCCGACGACGAACCCTGACGTTCCACTGAACGGCGACAACCTCGCCTACGTGATCTACACCTCGGGCTCCACCGGCAAGCCCAAGGGCGCGCAGCTGTGCCATCGCAATGTGACCCGGTTGCTCGGCGCCACGGCACCGTGGTTCCAGTTCGGGCCGCAGGACGTATGGACCCTGTTCCATTCCTACGCCTTCGATTTCTCGGTCTGGGAAATCTTCGGTGCGTTGTGCACCGGCGGCAAGCTGGTCGTGGTGCCCTTCTGGGTGAGCCGTTCGCCGGCAGACTTTCTTCAACTGCTGCGCGAACAGCGGGTGACGGTGCTCAACCAGACGCCATCGGCATTCGGCCAGTTGATCGCGTTGCCGCAGGTCCATGAAAAAGGCCTGTCGCTTCGCGCCGTGATCTTCGGCGGCGAAGCGCTGGAGCCGCAACGGTTGCGCACGTGGATCGAACACCACGGCGACCAGCAACCCCAGTTGATCAACATGTACGGCATCACCGAAACCACGGTTCACGTGACCTACCGCCGGATCACCGCGGCGGACCTCGGGCAGCAGCGCAGCCCGGTCGGCATCGCCATTCCCGACTTGGGCCTGCAGGTGCTCGATGCGCAGTTGAATCCTGTGCCGCCCGGCGTGGCCGGCGAACTGCATGTGTCAGGCGCCGGCCTGGCGCGCGGCTACCTGAACCGCGCCGCCCTCACGGCCGAGCGCTTCATCGCGACGGATGACGGCGGCCGCCTCTACCGCACCGGTGACCTGGTGCGCTGGAATGCACAGGGCCAGCTTGAATATTTGGGGCGCATCGACCATCAGGTGAAGGTGCGGGGCTTCCGCATCGAACTCGGAGAAATCGAGGCGCAGTTGCTGGCGCAGTCCGAGATCCGCGAGGCCACCGTCATGGCCAGGGAGCACGCCGGCGCGACGATGCTCGTGGCCTATCTGTCCGCGCATGCGGGGCAGGCGATCGACACGGCGCAGGTGCGCTCGCGGCTGGGCCGCGCGCTGCCGGAGTACATGGTGCCCGGCGCCATCGTGGTGCTGGAGGCGCTGCCGCTGAATGCGAACGGCAAGGTCGACCGAAAGGCCTTGCCCATGCCCGGCTTCGACAGCGAACGCGCCTACGCGGCACCGGAGGGTGACACCGAGCGCGCGTTGGCGCTCATCTGGTCCGAAGTGCTGGGCGTGGAGCGCATCGGCCGCAACGACCATTTCTTCGAGCTCGGCGGCCACTCGCTGATGTCGATGCAGGTGATGGCTCGCGTGCAGGGCGCCATGCATGCCGACCTCGCGGTCAAGGACATCTTTCAACACCCCGTTCTGATGGACATGGCCCGGTTGATCTCGCAGGCGAGCGAGCGCAAGCCGCAAGCGGAAGCCCTGTCCGATATCGACTCTTTCATTGACAGCCTCGAGACCACCTGATGGAAATCACGGCCACCCACGACCATATCGGCCGGCGCTTTTTGCGCCTGACCCCGGCACAGCGCCGCGCGGTCTACCAGAAGATCCGCGCCGAGGGCCTCACGATCGGTCAGTTTCCGATCGTTGCACGCGACGAGGCTGCGCGCACCGCGTGCCCGCCTTCCTATGCACAGATGCGGCAGTGGTTTCTGTGGCAGCTGGAACCGGGCAGCTCGGCGTATCACATCTCGGGTGGGCTTCGGCTTGAAGGGCGGCTCGATGTCGATGCGCTGAAGGACAGTTTCGAAGCGCTGGTTGCGCGCCACGAATCGCTGCGCACCGTGTTCAGCGTGAACGCCGAAGGAGAAGTCGAGCAGCGCGTACAGGCGCATGTGGCACTGGACATTCCGGTCATCGACCTGACGCACCTGGCTGACAGCGGGCGCGAGGCACGTGCGCGCGAAGAGGCACAACGCGTCGGCGATGCACCCTTTGACCTGACGGTCGGCCCGCTGCTTCGCGTCGTGCTCATCCGCCTGGGTGCCGAAGCACACATGCTGGCGGTCGTGATGCACCACATCGTGTCCGATGGGTGGTCGATGCGCATCGTCGTGGACGAGTTGGTGGCCGGGTATCAGGCGCGGGTGCAGGGCCGTGCGCCGGTGCGCGATGCGCTGCCGGTCCAGTACGCCGACTACGCGATCTGGCAGCGGCACTGGCTGGAGGCCGGCGAGAAGGAGCGGCAGCTCGACTACTGGAAGGCGCAACTGGGCACCGAGCATCCGGTGCTGCAACTGCCGGTGGATCACATGCGCCGCGCCGACGGCAAGTACCGCGCGGCCCGTCATGGCACGGCGTTGCCGCCGTCGCTGGTCGAGTCGCTGCGCCGGCGCGCACAGGCGCAGGGTGCGACGCTGTTCATGATGCTGCTCACCGGCTTCCAGGTGCTGCTGAACCGTTACACCGCGCAGCAGGACGTGCGGGTCGGCGTGCCGATTGCCAACCGCCACCGCGTGGAGTCGGAGCGTGTCGTCGGATTTTTTGTCAACACGCAGGTGATGCGCAACCTGCTCGACAGCCGAACCCATCTGCACGAAGCGCTGGCCGCGACCCGCGAGGCGGCGCTGGGTGCGCAGGCGCATCAGGATTTGCCGTTCGAGCAACTGGTGGAGGCCCTGCAGCCGGAGCGCAGCCTGAGCACTGCCCCTCTGTTCCAGGTGATGTTCAACCATCTGCAGCAGGACCACAGCGCGCTGGACAACCTGCCCGGCCTTGCGTTGCAGACCTGGGAGTTCGGCGAGCAGACGGCCCAGTTCGAGCTGACACTCGGCGTGGTCGAAGACGGACGCGGGCAGGTGCAGTTGAACTTTCACTACGCGCGCGAACTGTTCGAGCCGCAGACCATCGAGCGGATGGCGGGTCACTACGTGGTGATCCTCGATGCGCTGGCTGGCGATGCCAGTCGTTCGATAGCGGAGATCGATCTGCTGGGGGCGCCCGAGAAGGCGCAGCTCACGCAATGGAGCGTGAACACGCAACGTGAGCCGGATGCGCAGCCCGTGCACCACAGCATCGCGCGCCACGCGCGGCTGCAGCCCGAGGCGACAGCGCTGCTGTTCGACGAAGTGTCGTTGAGCTACGGCGAGCTCAACCGCCGGGCCAACCGCCTCGCGCATCGCCTGATCGCCCTGGGCGTGCAGCCCGACATGCGCGTGGGCATCGTGATGGAGCGCTCCATCGAGATGATGGTGGGCATCCTGGGCATCCTGAAGGCCGGTGGCGCCTACCTGCCGCTGGACCCCGAGTACCCGGCGCAGCGCCTGGCCTACATGGTGCAAGACAGCGGCATCGCGCTGCTGCTGACACACAGGGCCACGCGCGATCTCATTGCCGAACGCGTCGGGCTCATGCGACTCGAAGCCGACAGCCTGGACCTCTCGGGCGAGCCCGACACCGACCCGCAGGTTGCACTGCACGGCGAGAACCTCGCCTACGTCATCTACACCTCCGGCTCCACCGGCAAGCCCAAGGGCGCTGCCGTGCGCCACGAGGCGCTGCACAGCTGCATGGCCTGGATGCAGCGCACCTACGGCCTGGGCGGCAACGACACCGTGCTGCACAAGGCCCCCTTCGGCTTCGACGTGTCGGTCTGGGAGATGTTCTGGCCCCTGACCACCGGCGCCAGGCTGGTCGTGGCCAACCCCGGCGACCACCGCGACCCCGAGCGACTGGTGCAACTGATCCAGCGCCACCAGATCACCACGCTGAACTTCGTGCCCTCCATGCTGCAGGCCTTCCTGGCGCATCCGGGCATCGAGGCCAGCACGCGCCTGAAGCACATCATCGTGGGCGGCGAGGCCATGCCCGCAGAGACGCAGAAGGAAGCCCTGCGGCGCCTGAGTGGCGCGACGCTGCAGAACCTGTACGGCCCCACCGAGACCACCATCCATGTCACGCGCTGGACCTGCAGGGACGACGGCCAGAGCCTGGTGCCCATCGGACGGCCCATCAGCGACACGCAGACCTACATCCTCGATGCCGAGCTGAACCTGGTGCCGCGCGGCGTGGCGGGTGAGCTGTACCTGGGCGGCGTGAGCCTGGCACGGGGCTATCTCAACAAGCCGGGCCTGAGCGCCGAGCGCTTCGTGGCCGATCCCTTCGGGCAGGGCGACCGGCTCTACCGCACCGGCGACCTCGTGCGCTGGAACGCCGAAGGGCAGATCGAGTACCTGGGGCGCATCGACCACCAGGTGAAGATCCGGGGCCTGCGCATCGAGCTGGGAGAGATCGAAGCCCAACTGCTGGCGCAACCCGAGGTCAGGGAAGCGGTTGTCGTGGCCCGGGAGATCGCGGGCGCGACAGCCTTGATCGGCTACGTGGCCGCCCACGCAGGGCAGGCCATCGACTCTGATGTGCTGCGCGAGCGCCTGGGCCAGGTGCTGCCCGACTACATGGTGCCGCGCGCAGTCATGGTGCTGCCGGCGCTGCCGCTGAATGCCAACGGCAAGGTGGAGCGCAAGGCGCTGCCCGAGCCGGAGCTTGCGCAGGGCCAGGGCTACGAGGCACTGCAAGGCGAGTTGGAAGAAACCCTGGCTGTCATCTGGGCCGAGGTGCTGGGGCTGCAGCGGGTGGGGCGCAACGACAACTTCTTCGAGCTGGGCGGGCACTCGCTGCTGGCGCTTCGCTTGCTGGAGCGCATGCGTGCCAGAGGTTTGCAGGCGCAGGTGCGCACGCTGTTCCAGCACCCGGGGTTTGCGGCCTTTGCGAAGGCGCTGGTGCAGGAGCAGGACACGGGGCGCCCGCAGGTGCAGGTGCCGCCCAATGGCATTCCTGCGGGGTGCGAGGCGATCCGTGCGGAGATGGTGACGCTGGTCTCGCTCGATGAGCGGGAGATCGGGCGCATCGAGGCGGCGGTGCCGGGTGGGGCTGCGAACATCCAGGACATCTATCCGCTGGCGCCGCTGCAGGAGGGCATCCTGTTCCATCACCTGATGCAGGCCGATGGGGACGTCTACGTGACGCCGCAACTCCTTGCCTTCGAATCGAAGGCGCGGCTGGAAGCGTTCATCCACAACCTGAACCAGGTGATCGCGCGGCATGACATCCTGCGCACGGCCGTGCTGTGGGAAGCATTGTCGGAACCGGTGCAGGTGGTGTGGCGAGAGGCGCGGCTGCAGCTCGAATGGCTGGACGTGGCGGCCGGCGACGACGTGCTTGCAAGCCTGAATGCCGACGCGAGCCGCCGTCGCATCGACGTGCGCCATGCCCCGATGATCCGCGCCATCGCGGCCGAAGATGCCGGCCACCAGCGCTGGCTGTTGCAACTGCCGAGCCACCATCTGGTGCTCGACCACGCCACGCTCGAGTTGATCGTCGAAGAAATCGCCTTGCTGGCGAACAATCGCCATGAGGCGCTGCCCGCGCCCGTGCCGTTTCGGCGCTTCGTGGCGCAGACCCGGCTGGGAGTGAGCCAGGCTGAACACGAAGCCTTCTTCACCCGGATGCTGGGCGACGTGGACGAACCCACGACGCCCTTCAATTTGCTGGACGTGCGAAGCGACGGCGCCCGCGCCGAGAAAGCAGTGCTGTCCGTGGACGCGGACCTCGCTGCCTCGTTGCGGCACGAAGCCCGTCGGCATGGCGTGAGCGCCGCCTCGCTGTTCCATCTGGCCTGGGCGCTGGTGCTGGCCAGGGCCACGGGCAAGGACGACGTGGTGTTCGGCACGGTGCTCTTCGGTCGCATGCAGGGCGGCGCTGGCGCGGATCGGGCATTGGGCCTGTTCATCAACACGCTGCCGCTGCGCATCCGGCTCGGGGCGCTCAGCGTCGAGCAGTGCGTGCGGGAAACGCATGCAGCACTGACGCAACTGCTGCACCACGAACACGCGAGCCTGTCGCTGGCGCAGCGCTGCAGCGCGCTGCCGGGCAGCACGCCGCTGTTTTCGGCGCTGCTGAACTATCGCTACAGCGCTGCGATCGAGAAGAAGGATTCGGCCGCCTGGCAGGGCATCGAGTTCCTGGGCGGACAGGAGCACAGCAACTACCCGTTCGACATGTCGGTGGACGATCTGGGCGAAGGTTTCGATATGACCGCGCAGGTGCATGAATCGGTCGATGCCCGGCGCGTGTGTGGCTTCATGCATGTGGCTGTTCGCGCGATCGTGGATGCACTGGTCACGCAATCGCAGCAGTCGGTGCGCGAGCTGGACTTGCTGTCGGACGAGGAGCGGCGTTGGCTCACGCAATGGAGCGTGAACACGCAACGTGAGCCGGATGCGCAGCCCGTGCACCACAGCATCGCGCGCCACGCGCGGCTGCAGCCCGAGGCGACAGCGCTGCTGTTCGACGAAGTGTCGTTGAGCTACGGCGAGCTCAACCGCCGGGCCAACCGCCTCGCGCATCGCCTGATCGCCCTGGGCGTGCAGCCCGACATGCGCGTGGGCATCGTGATGGAGCGCTCCATCGAGATGATGGTGGGCATCCTGGGCATCCTGAAGGCCGGTGGCGCCTACCTGCCGCTGGACCCCGAGTACCCGGCGCAGCGCCTGGCCTACATGGTGCAAGACAGCGGCATCGCGCTGCTGCTGACACACAGGGCCACGCGCGATCTCATTGCCGAACGCGTCGGGCTCATGCGACTCGAAGCCGACAGCCTGGACCTCTCGGGCGAGCCCGACACCGACCCGCAGGTTGCACTGCACGGCGAGAACCTCGCCTACGTCATCTACACCTCCGGCTCCACCGGCAAGCCCAAGGGCGCTGCCGTGCGCCACGAGGCGCTGCACAGCTGCATGGCCTGGATGCAGCGCACCTACGGCCTGGGCGGCAACGACACCGTGCTGCACAAGGCCCCCTTCGGCTTCGACGTGTCGGTCTGGGAGATGTTCTGGCCCCTGACCACCGGCGCCAGGCTGGTCGTGGCCAACCCCGGCGACCACCGCGACCCCGAGCGACTGGTGCAACTGATCCAGCGCCACCAGATCACCACGCTGAACTTCGTGCCCTCCATGCTGCAGGCCTTCCTGGCGCATCCGGGCATCGAGGCCAGCACGCGCCTGAAGCACATCATCGTGGGCGGCGAGGCCATGCCCGCAGAGACGCAGAAGGAAGCCCTGCGGCGCCTGAGTGGCGCGACGCTGCAGAACCTGTACGGCCCCACCGAGACCACCATCCATGTCACGCGCTGGACCTGCAGGGACGACGGCCAGAGCCTGGTGCCCATCGGACGGCCCATCAGCGACACGCAGACCTACATCCTCGATGCCGAGCTGAACCTGGTGCCGCGCGGCGTGGCGGGTGAGCTGTACCTGGGCGGCGTGAGCCTGGCACGGGGCTATCTCAACAAGCCGGGCCTGAGCGCCGAGCGCTTCGTGGCCGATCCCTTCGGGCAGGGCGACCGGCTCTACCGCACCGGCGACCTCGTGCGCTGGAACGCCGAAGGGCAGATCGAGTACCTGGGGCGCATCGACCACCAGGTGAAGATCCGGGGCCTGCGCATCGAGCTGGGAGAGATCGAAGCCCAACTGCTGGCGCAACCCGAGGTCAGGGAAGCGGTTGTCGTGGCCCGGGAGATCGCGGGCGCGACAGCCTTGATCGGCTACGTGGCCGCCCACGCAGGGCAGGCCATCGACTCTGATGTGCTGCGCGAGCGCCTGGGCCAGGTGCTGCCCGACTACATGGTGCCGCGCGCAGTCATGGTGCTGCCGGCGCTGCCGCTGAATGCCAACGGCAAGGTGGAGCGCAAGGCGCTGCCCGAGCCGGAGCTTGCGCAGGGCCAGGGCTACGAGGCACTGCAAGGCGAGTTGGAAGAAACCCTGGCTGTCATCTGGGCCGAGGTGCTGGGGCTGCAGCGGGTGGGGCGCAACGACAACTTCTTCGAGCTGGGCGGGCACTCGCTGCTGGCGCTTCGCTTGCTGGAGCGCATGCGTGCCAGAGGTTTGCAGGCGCAGGTGCGCACGCTGTTCCAGCACCCGGGGTTTGCGGCCTTTGCGAAGGCGCTGGTGCAGGAGCAGGACACGGGGCGCCCGCAGGTGCAGGTGCCGCCCAATGGCATTCCTGCGGGGTGCGAGGCGATCCGTGCGGAGATGGTGACGCTGGTCTCGCTCGATGAGCGGGAGATCGGGCGCATCGAGGCGGCGGTGCCGGGTGGGGCTGCGAACATCCAGGACATCTATCCGCTGGCGCCGCTGCAGGAGGGCATCCTGTTCCATCACCTCTTGCAGACGCGAGGCGACGTGTATGTCTACCCGCTGTTGATGAGTTTCGACAGCCGAGAGCGTCTGGCGCACTTCATCGAGAGCTTCAACCAGGTGATCGCACGGCACGACATTCTGCGCACCGCGATCGCGTGGGAAGGACTCAGCGAGCCGGTGCAGGTGGTGTGGCGGGAGGCCCGGCTGCAACTGCAATGGCTCGAAGAAGACGCAACATCGGCGGGGATGGACGTGGCCGAGCGGCTGAATGCCCGTGTCGACCCCATCGGCTACCGCATCGACGTGCGACGCGCGCCGATGGTCGAGGCGGTGGCAGCGCACGACGCCGCACAGAAGCGCTGGCTCTTGCAGTTGCCCTGCCATCACCTGATCTCGGACCACACGACGCTGGAGCTGCTGATGGACGAGATCACGTCGATCCAGCAGAAGCCGCAGATCGAGCTGCCGCCGCCCGTGCCGTTCCGTGACTTCGTGGCCCGCGCGAGGCTGGGTCTGAGCCCGGCCGAGCACGAGGATTTTTTCAAGCAGATGCTGGGCGATGTGACGGAGCCCACCACGCCCTTCGGCCTGACCGACGTGCGGCGCGATGGCTCCGATGTCGACGATGCCAGGCTCGCGCTCGACGCGACGTTGGCATCGCATCTTCGGCGCCAGGCGCAGCGCCATGGGGTGAGCCCTGCGACGCTGTTCCATCTTGCGTGGGCACTGGTGCTGGCCAGGGCCACGGGAAAGGACGATCTTGTGTTCGGCACGGTCCTGTTCGGACGCATGCAGGGCGGCGAGGGCGCCGAACGTGCGATGGGCCTGTGCATGAACATGCTGCCGTTGCGCATTCGTCTGGGGGCGCTCAGCGTCGAGCAGTGCGTGCGGGAAACGCATGCGGCGCTGACGCAGCTCATGCACCACGAACACGCGAGCCTGTCGCTGGCCCAGCGCTGCAGCGGTCTGCCGAAGGGAGCACCGTTGTTCTCCTCGCTGCTGAACTATCGCCACAGCCCCAAACGCGCATCCATGGGGGATTCCGACTGGGAGGGCATCGAGTTTCTTGCAGGGCAGGAGCGCAGCAACTACCCGCTCGGCCTGTCGGTGAGCGATCTGGGCGATGGCTTTGCGTTGACGGCGCAGGTCAGCAAGTCCGTGGGTGCCGCGCGCGTCTGCGAGTACATGCAGGCGGCCGTCGCCGAAGTGGTCGACGCCTTGGTCAATCGGCCCGGGCAACCGGCGCGTGAGATCGATGTGATGGCCGGACTGCAGGTGCGGTCAGCCGCGGCACTGCCGCCGGTTGCGCACAAGACCCATGAGGCGCCGAAAGACGACGCGGAACGGACGCTGGCCGCCATCTGGGCGCAGTTGCTGGGCCTGCGACGCATCGGCCGCCACGACAACTTCTTCCAGCTCGGGGGCGACTCGTTGCTGAGCCTCAAGATGATGCTCAGCCTGCGGGAACAACTGCCGGGCAGCCGCCGGTTGAGCCTTGCGGACGTGATGCAGGCCGGCACGCTGGAGGCGCTTGCCGCGCGATGCTGACAGGGCCTGATCCGCTGAAGAAATAAAGGAAAAGGCCCGGCGCAATGTATGCGCCGGGCCTTTCGTTTCAGTGATTCGACACGTCGAACCCGAGGCGCCTTGGCGCCCCGGTTCTTTACCAGCGGTAGGTTCCTGTCGCGATGATCGAGCGCGGAGCGCCGTAGTAGCACTTGCCGTACTGGTCGCAATTGGCGATGAAGTTCTTGTTGGTCAGGTTGCGCAGGTTGAGCGCGATGCTCCAGCGCTCGAAGTCGTAGCCGACCATGGCGTCGTACACCGTGGAGGCAGGCACCTTGTTCGGCGCGAGCTTTTCTCCGTCGCCGTAGTTCGAGCCGGTGTAGCGGGCGCCCAGGCCGACCTTCACGCCATTGCTGAAGCGGTAGTCCGCCCAGACCGACAGCCGGTTCCTTGGCACCGCATTGGCCTGTTTGCCGATTTCCGCCGGATTGGCGCTGGCCGTGACGATGGCGCGTGGTGTGTAGCCGTAGGCGGCCGTGATGTTCAGGCGCGGAAGGATCTCGGCCGTGGCTTCCAGCTCCAGCCCGCGGACTTGGATCTCGCCGGTCTGCTTGGGCATGAAGTTCGCGTCGTTCGAGATGTAGTTCTGGCGGCGCAGGTCGAAGATGGCCGCGCTGTAGCTCTGCTTGGTTCCCGGCGGCTGGTAGCGGATACCGGCCTCGTACTGCTTGCCCGTCTCGGGCTTGAACGGCACGCGCGAGACCGGATCGACCTGGCCGGTCGGCGCGAACGACTCGGAATAGCTGAGGTAAGGGGCCAGGCCGTTCGGGGCCAGGTAGACAAGGCCCGCACGCTTGGTGAATTTGTTCTGGGAGATGCCCGTGCTCTTGCCCGTCAGCCGGTCGAACACGTCGCTGTCGGCACTGTCGTAGCGACCGCCCAGGGTCAGCGACCAGCGGTCGCCCCATTTGATCTGGTCCTGCACGTACAGGCCGGTCTGGGTCAGGCGTGTGTTGGAGTTCATCCAGGGCGCGCCTTCCACGATCGGGCCGCCGTACACCGGCGCGTAGATGTTGATCGTGGGCGCGGTGCCGGTGGAGAAGCTGTACTGGTCGATGCGGTTGCGCTGGTAGTCCAGGCCGATCAGCAGCTTGTGTTGCCAGTCGCCGGCGCGCAGGTCGGCCTGAACCTGGTTGTCGATGCTGAAGGTCGAGACCCGTTCGCGACTGCCGGTGGGGTAGCGGCCCAGGAACATGAAGTTGAGTGGGTTCAGCGGATTCTTGCTGTCCACCGTGGTGAGGCGGCGCAGCGGCCAGACACCGGCGTAGTCGACCTTCAGCTCGCCGTAGCGGGCGTTCTGGCGCAGCGTGATGGTGTCGTTGAGGCGATGCTCGAGTTCGTAGCCCACCATCCACTGGTCGTTGTTGAAGTGGTCGTAGGTGGGGTCGCCGGTCCCCAGCGTGGCCGGAATGCGGGTGCCGAACAGGGTCGGGATCACGGAACCGACCTGGGGCTGGATGCGGTTGTAGACGCCGGCACGCGTGCGGTCGATTTGCGCATACACCGTCAGCTTGGTGTCTCCGGACATGCGCCAGGTCAGCGAAGGCGCGAGAAAGAGGCGGCGATCGGGCATCTTGCCGGTGGGCAGGTCGCCGTCGCGCAGCAGGCCGACCACGCGGTAGAGCACCTTGCCGTCGGCGTCGAGCGGGCCCGAGAAATCGCCCGCGATCTGCTTGCGGTTGTGGTCGCCGATCTGCATCTGGAGTTCATGCAGCGGTTCGGCCGTGGGGCGCTTGCTCACGACGTTGACCACGCCGCCCGGGCCGGCCTGGCCATACAGCACCGAGGCGGGGCCGCGCAGCAGTTCGATGCGCTCGGCACCGTAGTTCTCGGTGCGCCAGACGCCCCAGTTGCCGTTGTTGCGCAGCGGCAGGCCGTCCAGGTAGAAGCCCGGCGCATAGGCGTCGAAGCCGCGCAGCGTGAGCCAGTCATAGCGCGAGTCGGCGCCGAAGGTCGTGATTGCCACGCCGGGCGTGTAGCTCAGGGCGTCCTTGAGTGTGACCGCTCCGGTGGTCTGCATGCGATCGGAGGTGATGACCGAGATCGACTGCGGCGTCTCGATGATCGGCGTGTCTGTCTTGGTGCCTGTCGCGCTGCGCTTGGCCACATAACCGGTCACGTGACCGGTACCGCTTTCCTCCGCATCGGCATTCACCGTCACCGCGGGCAGCGTGGTGCCCGTTGGCTGGCCTGTGGCGGTTGTCGTCGTCGTGCCCGACGTTTGCGCGTAGCTGCCCAGGCTCCAGAGGACGGCTGTAGTTCCGAAGGCCGCCACGAGCGATGCATGCAGCAAGCGTTGGCGAGGAAGGGGGGGAGTGTGCATGGAAGGACTTTGAAAGTATTAGAAGCGGGCGGATCTTAATGAGAATTGCTCGCATTTCAAAGTCAAAATGCCAGGCAAACCCGCCGCTACCGGGTTTGCGGGCCCAGGACGTGGGGCGCCAGCAACGCCATGCCTTTGTGCATGGCCGGAAAGAGGCTGCGGTTGAAGTTGTTCCAGCGCAGTTCGAGGATGGTGTCTTCCGGGTCGATGGGGGTGTCGAGCACGTCGAAGATGACTTCGCCCGAATCGATCCCGTTGTCCACGTAGTGCAGCGATGCGCCGGTCTTGTCGACCACGGGCACCCGCAGCTTGGTCATCGTCGTCCAGTCCACGACCTTGTTGCCCTGTGCGCCGTGCAGCGCATCGAGCGTGGCGTAGGCACCCCGGCGCTGATAGGGCGACTCCAGGCGGGTGATGCCGGGGTGGATGTTGACGATCTTGCGGTAGTAGCGGCTCCCGGGCCGCACGAGCTCGTCGAGGATGACGAGCAGCCCGTCGAGCAGCACGACATCGGCGCCCAGCGTCAGCAGCTTGTCGAGCAGCGAACGCTCGAATGCGCTCTTGCCCGCGGCGCGTCCGGGCGCGTCCATCGGCATGCGGCGGTAGGCCGAGGGCACCGGATGCAGCATGTCCCGCAGCAGCTTGCCCTGCGCGCGCAGCTCTGCCGGAAAAATCCATTTGCGGTCGGGATGCCAGGCGAAACCGTAGGCCTGCAGGGCTGCCTGGTCGCGCGGCGATTGCGCGTCGTCGTCGTAGACGATGCCTTCGAGCGAGTACACATCGCCGAGTGGTGTGGTGTCGAGCGCCTGCGCCAGGTATTCGAGCGGCGACTTCATGTAGCGCGGCGCCCCCTGGTAGTCGATGTCCTGGCCGGCCTTGTCGGCGGCGGCGTTTCTCAAGGACATGATGTAGACGAGCTTGGCCTTGGGCATGGTGGTGCTGTGTGTGTGGGTGAGGTTGAAGCGGGCGGGTCGGTGCCGCGCGGGCGCGCGCTTTCCCGCGTCGCCTCTTGAGGAGACGAAGCGCGACGCGATCTGTTCATCGGGGCAGTGCCAGCGGGCAGGCGCTGCAGGCGGCCTCGTCGGGCAGCAGGTGATTGAGGCAGCACTGGCGGTGCAGCTTCGTCGGCACCTGGCGGCCGCCGCGCCATTGAACGACTTCGCGCTGGCGGCCGTGCAGCGGGTTGGTCGCTGCCTGTGGCCAGGCGGCGCTTTGCAGCAGATGCGCGCGGTCCTGCGTGATCGGTGCCGCGCCACCGGTCAGAGCCACCGCCTGATCCAGGATCGGCTCGAGCACCCGCGCGACATTGCCCCACAGAATCTTCGGCGCGAGCCGCGTCAGGCCGGCGACCGCCTCGAACAAGGGCGCCAGGTGATGCCACAGCAGCGGTGCATAGCGTTGCGCGGTGTCGGTGCCGTGTAACGGTGCGCCCAACTCTCGAATGTGAAAGTGCGAGGGTGCGCCACGGCCATCGAATTGCACCCACATCTGTGAGGCCGCGACCGGAAAGCCGTGTTGCAGCACGCTGGCAGCTGCCACCACGGGCGGCAACAGCACCGAAAGATAGGCCAGGCTCCATGCAGAGGCGACGGCCCGCAGGTCGTTGTCTTCGACGCGCCTGAACTTCGCGTGCCGGTGCAGCACCCCGGCAAGCATTTCGGTCGAAGACGCCAGGTCCGCCACGCGCAAGGCATCGGGCGGAAGGTCCCGCGTGCACACCAGCCGTTCACCGAGCGGCGCCAACTCGCCCCGGAAGATGGGCTCCAGCAAGGCAATCACGGACGGGCGCGGCAATGCTCGGGGTTCATTCTTGCAAGACGTTTCTCCGCCTTGCATGTTCATCGCGGCGAGCGCCGATGAACATCGGCCGGGCCCGGCCGTCTATGCAGAAGGAGGCCTCGTGCCGCCGCGTCCTGTCCGCCGGGCAGGATCGCTCTCAGCTGTTTCGGGTCCCGCCGCGGGGCCACCGTCGCCCCTGCGGGCGGAAAGAGTGCTTGCATGACATCGACCAGTGGCAGTGGCAACGGCGCGGAAATCGCGCAACTGCTCAAACCCTTCCTTCCGTGGATCGTTCTGTCCCTGGTCACCGGCGTGTGCGCGGGTGCTGCCACGGTCGCCTTGCTGCGCACCATCAACCTGGTGCTGAACCAGCAGGGCGGCATGGCCGGTGGGCTGCTGCTGACCTTCATCGGGCTGTGTCTCGTCGCGCTGTTCGGCCGCATGGCTTCGGACGTCTCGACCAATTTTGTCGGGCAGCGCCTGGTGGCCCAGGTGCGCAAGAGCCTTGCGCAAAAGATTCTCTCGGCCCCCATCGACGCCCTGGAGCGCTACCGCACCCATCGCCTGATGCCCGTGCTGTCGCAGGACGTGGACATGATCAGCGACGTCGCCTTCGTGCTTTCATCGACGCTGATCGCCGTGGCTGTCGCGCTGGGTTGCCTGGGCTACCTGGCCTGGTTGTCGTTGCCGCTCTTTTGCCTGCTGGTGGTCGCGCTCGTGATCGGCGCAACGATCCAGATCATGGCGCAGGCCCGCGGCAGTGCCGGCTTCTGGAAAGCGCGGGCGCACGAAGACCAGTTGCACAAGGCCTACCGCGCCATCAGCGAGGGCGCGAAGGAGCTTCGCATGCACCGCGATCGCCGCACGCGCATGTTCGGCGACCAGGTCGAGCGCATCGTCGACAACATCCGCACCGTCAACAGCCGCGCGATCAACACCTACGTGATGGCCACGGCCTTCGGCTCGGCCCTGTTCTTTCTGCTGATCGCATTGATCCTGGGCTGGGCATCGTTTCGCAGCACCGAGCCCGTGGTACTCAGCGGCTTCGTGCTGGTGCTGCTGTTCCTGAAGGGGCCGATCGACATGATCGCGGGCGCGCTGCCCAATGTGGGCCGCGCCAAGGTCGCGTTCCAGCGCATCGCCGACCTTTCGGCGCGTTTTGCCACGCCCGAGCCTCACCTGCATCTGGAGCGGCCCGCTGGCGGCGCGAAGATGGACGAGGGCATCGGCATGCGCGATGTGCGCTACGTCTTCGACGCGCCCGAAGGCAGCGAGCCCTTTGTGCTCGGACCCATCGACATCCAGCTTCGCCGCGGTGAAATGGTGTTCGTGGTGGGCGACAACGGCTCCGGCAAGACCACGCTGATCAAGCTGCTGCTGGGCCTCTACGCGCCGCAGTCGGGTGACGTGCTGCTCGACGGCAACGCCGTCACGCCCGAGACGCGTGACGACTATCGCCAGCTCTTCACCACCGTGTTCTCCGACTTCTACCTCTTCGAGGACCTGGTTGCGAGCGAGAAGGGCGAGGCGGGTACGCAGGCGCTGCCGCAGGCGGCCTTGCCCTATCTGCAGCGCCTGGAGATTGCCCACAAGGTGAGCATCAAGGACGGCTCGTTCAGCACCGTCGACCTGTCGACCGGCCAGCGCAAGCGGCTTGCGCTGGTGCATGCCTACCTCGAAGGCCGCCCGGTGCTGGTGTTCGACGAGTGGGCTGCGGACCAGGACCCGGCCTTCCGCCATCTTTTCTACACCGAGCTGCTGCCCGAGCTGCGTGCCAAGGGTCACCTGCTGGTGGTCATCTCGCACGACGACCGCTACTTCCACCTGGCCGACCGCGTCATCACCATGAAGGCCGGACGCATCGCGGAAGACCGGGCCCGTGCCCCCGCGAGCCTTGCCGCATGAAGGCCCGCATTTTTTTCGCCCGCATCAACACACAGAGGAGTTGAGATCCCATGCAACACATCCATGACCTGATCGGCGTCGGATTCGGTCCCTCGAATGTCGCACTGGCCATTGCGCTCGAAGAGAAGCGTCACGCAGGCAAGCCGCTGGACGCCCTGTTCATCGAACGGCAGCCCAGCTTCGCCTGGCATCCGCACATGCTGCTGGACCAGGCGCACATGCAGATTTCCTTCCTGAAGGACCTGGCGACGCTGCGCAATCCCACCAGCCGCTTTACCTTCATCAATTACCTGCACGAGCAGGGCCGGCTGCCGGACTTCATCAATCTCAAGAGCTTCTTTCCGAGTCGCCATGAGTTCAACGACTACCTGGGTTGGGCCGCGAGCCAGTTTCGCGACAACTGCGCCTATGGCGAAGAGGTGTTCGAGGTGCTGCCGGAAAAGCAGGGCAATGAAGTCTCGTTGCTGCGCGTGCGCTCGCGCGGGGCCGATGGCCGCGTGCAGGATCGGCTGGCGCGCAATCTCGTCGTGAGCATCGGCGGCACGCCCAACGTGCCCGAGGGCTTTCGCGCGTTGCGCGGCGATGGGCGCGTGTTTCATTCGAGCAGCTATCTCAAGGACATTGCACGCCATCCCGACGCGCGCCGGATCGCGGTCATCGGTGCCGGCCAGAGCGCGGCCGAAATCTTCATGGACCTGCAGGGACGTCCGAACCAGCCGCAGGTCGACCTCGTGATGCGCGCGCGCTCCATCCGCCCTTCGGACGACAGCCCGTTCGTGAACGAAGTCTTCAACGTCGACTTCACCGACTACATGTACAGCCGCGCAAGCGACGAGCGCGCAGCGCTGCTCGACGAGTTCTCGCAGACCAACTACGCGGTGGCCGACCTCGAACTGATCCAGCAGATATTCAAGGTTTTCTACCAGCAGAAAGTCGCGCGCGGGAACCGCCTGCGCATGCTGCGCCAGCACGACGTGCGCGCGGTGCGCGCGGCGTCCGACGGCATTCACCTCACGCTTCGGGACCAGGACGCGGAGCGCGAGAGCACGGTGCGCTACGACGCCGTGGTGCTGGCCACGGGCTATGCGCGCGAGCAACACAAGGACCTGCTGAAGCCGATTGCCCCGTATCTCGGCGATTTCTCGGTCGACCGCTACTACCGCCTTCACAGCACGCCCGATTTCCACCCGGGCATCTTCCTGCAGGGCGCTTGCGAAGACAGCCACGGGCTGAGCGACACGCTGCTCTCCGTGACCTCCGTGCGCACAGGGGAGATCGGCAACGCGTTGTTCGCCGCCCAGCCGCGCGCGCGCAGCGTCGTGCGGGAAGAGGCGCCTGCCGTCCAGATCTAGAGATCTCGCGAGGCGCTGCCGCATCGAAGGCGCGGCGCGACATGGCACGCCTGCGCCTTCCGCTCCGATCGAAATGAACATGTGCAAAGGCGCTGCGTCTATGCAGTGAACACGAGAACTTTCGCTTGCATCAAAGGCAGTCGACGATGGCCACCAGAACCCATGTTTCCGCAGAGACTGCCTTCGATACGGCCTGGGCGCTTTTCTGCCAGTTGCACGATGCGCCTTCGCGCGACCATGCCGACCGGCTCATCCATTGGCTCGGCCAGGACCCCCGCCATGTGCGCGCGCTCGATGAAGCACTCACACTGTGGGCGCTTGCCGGCGTCGCCCTCGTCAAGCCGGTGATCGAAGAGGCGCGCCGCCGCGGCCCCGATCTGCAATAGCCACTGAAGCCGGCGCTCTGCGCGCCGAGCTGCCCGAGGACTTCCGTGAAAACTTTTCCAAGACCCCATCGCCGCGCGCTGAGCCGCTGCATTGCCGCCATCGCGTTGGCCGGCGCCTTCATCGGCGCCGCGCCTGCATGGGCCCAGCGCGAATCGCCAATGGCGACCATTGAAATACGCCGCACTGCCGACGGCATCCCGCATGTCCGGGCCACCACCTGGCGCGGGCTGGGCATCGGCTTCGGCCAGGCGCAGGCCGAGGACACCTTGTGCACGCTGGCCGACGCCTTCGTCACCTACAGCGGGCAGCGCTCCCTGTACTTCGGCGCCGAGCGGAAACCACACACGCGCTCGACCTTCGGCAACGCCACAAACCTGGAGCTCGACTTCTTCTTCAAGGCCTTCGCCGGTCCGGAGGCGGTCGAGGCGCTCAGGCGGGAGCAGCCGGCCGATCTGGACGAACTCATCACCGGCTACGCGGAAGGCTACAACCGCCAGGTGCGGGCACTCCAGCAGTCGCACGATGTCGCTGCGCGGCACGCCTGCGCGAATGCGCCGTGGGTACGAACCATCGGACCTGAGGACATCTATCGGCGGATGATCGCCGGCGCCCTGGCGGGCGGGTACACGCACTTCGTTCCCGAGATCGTGAACGCCAGGCCCGGGGCGGCCGCGTCGCCCGCGCCTGCGGACAAGCTTTCGCTGTCTTCAAGGCTGAACATTTCCGTGGGCGATGCGCACGGCATCGGCAGCAACGTGCTGGCCTTCGGGCAGGCGGCCACCGGCGAGCGCGGCAGCAGCGTGCTGCTCGGCAACCCGCACTGGTACTGGGGTGGGCCGGACCGCTTCTACCAGGTGCACCTCACGCTGCCAGGAAAGATGGACGTGGCGGGCGTGTCCTTCCTCGGCATCCCGATGGTCATGCTCGGCTTCAACAACGATGTGGCCTGGAGCCACACTGTCTCCGCCGCGCGGCGCTTCGGGCTGTTCGAGCTGACGCTGGACCCCGCCGACCCCACGCGCTATCTGGTCGATGGGGCTTCCGAGCCCATGCGGGCCCAGCCGCTGAACGTGGCGGTGCGCCGGCCTGACGGCACGGTGGATCTGGTTCGCCGCACGCTCTACCGCACGCGCTTCGGGCCCGTGGTCGACCTGGGCGCGCGCAACGCTGCGCTCGGCTGGGGCAGCCGCAAGGCCATCGCAATTCGCGACATCAATGCCGACAACCCGCGCATCTTCCGCAACTTCTTTCGCTGGGACCAGGCGCGCTCGCTCGACGAGTTCATCGCCATCCAGCGGCAGGAGACCGCGATGCCCTGGGTCAACACCGCCGCCATTGGCCGTGGCGACGGCCGGGTCTGGTACGCCGACATCGGTGCGGTGCCGGGTGTTTCCGACGAACTGCGCGCGGCCTGCGCGACGCCGCTGTCGAAGGCCTTTGCGGCCATCGATCCGGGCACGCCCATGCTCGATGGCAGCCGCTCGGCTTGCGAGTGGCAGTCCGCGAAGACCTCGGTGCAGCCCGGCACCATGGCCGCCGACCGCCTGCCCAGCCTGCTGCGCGAGGACTACGTCGCCAACATGAACGACAGCTACTGGCTCACGAACCCGGCGCAGCCGTTGACGGGTTTCGCGTCGATCCTCGGCGGAGAAGGCCATGCGCTGTCGATGCGCGGAAGGGAAGGGCATCGCATCGCGGGCGAACTCGCCCGAACGGGTGAAACCTCTGCCAGAGGGCTCGCGCAGCGGCTGATGCAAAAGACGCTGGAAGCGCGCTCTTACACCGCAGACCAGTTCAAGCAGCCTTTGCTCGATGGCGCCTGTGCCTCTGGCGATGTGGCGCTGACATCCGACGATGCGACACCCGGCCAGTCCGGCGGCGCGAAGGCGGAGGCACCGGCGCCGGCGCCGGCGCGGATGGTCGATGTGCGCCAGGCCTGCCAGGTGCTGCGCAAGTGGTCGAACCGCGCCGATGTGCAGGACCGGGGCGCGTTGCTGTGGGATGCCTTCTGGGAAAGGCTGCGCAAGATTCCGGAGCGGGCGCTCTACACGCAGGCGTTCTCGGCCGATGCGCCGCTGCAGACGCCGGCCGGCATCCATGCCGCAGACCCGCGCGTGGCGCGCGCCCTTGCCGGAGCGGTCGAAGACATGGCGCGCAGGGGCTGGGCACTGGACACGCCGCTCGGGCAACACCGCTTCGCCCGCAGCGAAGGCCGCGAAGTGTCGCTGTTCGGTGGCTGCGACGCGGAGGGCTATTTCACCTCGGCCTGCGTCACCGAAGGCGACTACACCATGGGCGAGCTGTCCAACAGCAACACCTACCTGCAGGTCGTGTACTTCGACAAGCGCGGCGTCCAGGCACGCACGCTGCTCGCACATGGCGAGCGCGAAACCGCCGTGACGAACGGCCCGGGCCTTGCCGCCGTCGCGCGCTACGCAAGGAAAGACTGGCTGCGCTTTCCGTTCCGCGAGGAAGACATCGCGCGCGATCCTCTGCTCCAGCGGGTGATCGTTCGTCCCTGAGTTGGCCTGCCGTGGCTGTCGCTTGACCCGTCCGCAAGGCGGGTGATAGCCTGCCGCGCCTCTTCCCCTCGGCCTTCACAGAACAGAACGGACAACATGCAGACTCACAAGCGTTCGACATCCTTCACCCGCGCACGCGCGCCTCAATGGAAACGCACCGCATGCCACGGCGTGCTGCTCGCATGCACACTGCTGGCCGGCACTGCCATGGCCCAGAAGCCGCACCAGGGCGTGCTCGATGCGGCCACGCAAAGCAAGGACGAAGCACTCAAGATGCTGGAGCGCATGGTCAACATCGACTCGGGCTCGGCCAGCACCGAAGGGCTCGGCAAGGTGCGCGAGATCGCGGTCGAGGAACTGCGCAAGCTCGGCGCGCGCATCGAGACCTTTCCGGCGGACCCGCACCCCGGCACCAACGTGGTCGCGACGCTGACCGGGCAGGGCAAGAAGAAGATCCTGATCCTGGCCCACATGGACACCGTGTTCAAGGAAGGAACGGCGACGGCCAAGCCCTTCTACATCAAGGACGGCCGCGCCTATGGCCCCGGCGTGATGGACGACAAGGGCGGCGTGGTGGCCGGCCTCTATGCGCTGAAGATCCTGCAGCAGATCGGCTTCAAGGACTATGGGCAGATCACCTTTTTGCTCGACACCAACGAGGAAGTCGGCTCCGTCGGCACCAGCGCGCTCATCGAACGCATTGCCAAGCAGAACGATGTGGCGCTCAACCTGGAGCCGGGACGCCCGGCCGATGGTCTGGTGGTCGAGCGCAAGGGTTCGGCGACGGCGTTGCTGGAGGTGAAGGGGGTGGCCGCGCACGCGGGCGTGGCGCCCGAGGCTGGCCGCAATGCGGCGATGGAAGTGGCGCACCAGGTGCTGCAACTGTCGAAGACGGCGGACCCGGTGAAGAAGACCACGGTCAACTTCACGGTGCTCACGGCCAACGGCCCGACCAACGTGATTCCCGCCATCGCAAGCGCCAAGGCCGACGTGCGCGCGGCCACGCCCGAGGAGTTCGACCGCGTCGAGAAGGACATGCTGCGCATCGCGCAGAACAAGCTCATTCCCGAGTCCGAAGTGCGCGTGCGTCTGAGCCGGGGCCTGCCGCCCATGCCGCGCCTGCCTTCGTCGGACAAGCTGGTGACGATGGCCGAGGGCATCTACGCGGAGATCGGCAAGAAGCTCACCATCGAGAGCAGCGGCGGCGCGGCCGATGCCAGCCTGGTGGCGGGTGTCGGCGTGCCGGTGCTCGATGGCTTTGGCATCGTGGGTGGCGGCATCCACACGCCGGAGGAATACGCGGAGGTCGAGAGCGTGGTGCCGCGTCTCTACCTCCTGTCGCGCATGCTGATGGATCTGTCCGCGAACTGATCGCACAGTTCGCAAAGCAGGGCCGGCTTGATCAGCCGCGCTTGGGGATGGTGAGGCCGGCCACCACAGCCGGCCGCGCCACGAAGGCTTCGAGCGCGCGCGCGACGTTCTTGAAGTCCTTGAAGCCCACCAGGTCGCCCGCTTCGTAGAAACCGATCAGGTTGCGGATCCAAGGGAACGACGCAATGTCGGCAATGGTGTAGCTGTCGCCCATGATCCATGCGCGATCGGCCAGGCGCTTGTCGAGCACGCCCAACAGGCGCTTCGATTCGGCAACGTAGCGGTCGCGCGGTCGCTTGTCTTCGTACTCCTTGCCCGCGAACTTGTTGAAGAAACCGAGCTGGCCGAACATCGGCCCGATGCCGCCCATCTGGAACATCACCCACTGGATGGTCTCGTAGCGGCCGGCGGCGTCTTGCGGAATGAGCTTGCCCGTCTTTTCGGCAAGGTACAGAAGGATCGCGCCAGACTCGAACAGCGCCAGCGGCTTGCCGCCCGGGCCGTTGGGGTCAACGATCGCGGGGATCTTGTTGTTCGGGTTGAGCGACAAAAACTCCGGCGACATCTGGTCATTGGTCTCGAAGCTCACGAAGTGCGGCTCGTAGGGCAGGCCGGTTTCCTCCAGCATGATCGACACCTTCACGCCATTGGGCGTGGCCAGCGAATAGAGCTGCAGGCGGTCGGGGTGCTGCGCGGGCCATTTTTTCGTGATGGGGAAGCTCGAGAGATCGGTCATGGGTAGGTTCCTTGAGAAAGATGGCGACACGAGCGCCGGATTCTGCCCGCGTCAGGCGGCCAGCGTGCGTGCATGGCCTTGCAGGCGCGGCAGTACGTCACGCCCGAGTTCCTCGACCACGTCCAGCGCCGGCCGCGGCCCGCGCACCAGGTTCAGCAGCACGTGGCTCACGCCCGCGTCTTCCATGCGATCGAGGTAGCCGATGAGCGCATCGCGACCCGCGCGCAGGCCCAGTTCGATGGGCTCGGGCGGTGCATCGGCCCGTTCCAGCAGATCGAGTTGCAGCGACTGCACGAAGGGCTTGGGCTCGCTGCCCGCGCGCTCGCGCAAGGCCGATTGCCACAGGCCGATGCGGCCCTGTTGGCGCGCTTCGTCGCGGTGGTAGGTGGCCCAGCCGTCGGCATGCGTGGCGGTCCATTGCAGCGACTGGCGTGCCGAGCCCACCACCAGCATGCCGATGCGCGTGACGGGCGGGGTCATCAGGTCGTAGCCGCCCGTGGCTTCGTGCAGCACGGCACGTCCGGCCGGTTCCGGCGACAGCGCGGAGCGCACGATGTGCCACCGTTCGCGAAAGGTCTCGGCACGCAGCGCAATGTCTTCCTTGAAGATCGCGAACTCCGCTTCACGGTCGCCCGAGCCGAGGCCCAGGATGAAGCGGTCTTGCGACAGGCGGTTCAACGACAGCGCGGCCTTGGCCACGTGCAAGGGGTGGCGCAGCGGCAGCACAGCAGCGGCCGTGCCGAGTGCAATCTGCTGCGTCGATGCGGCCAGCGTGGCGAGCCAGATGAAGGGTTCGTCGAGCACGGAGATTTCTTCGCCTTGCGGCACCATGACGGGCACGTCGCGTGTCCACAGGGCCGCGAAGTCGAGCTGGTCGGCGCGCTGTGCGATGCGGCGTTCAAGCTCGAGGTCGGCCATGGCGCCGTTGGCGCGTGCGGCGGGTGTCATCAGGCCCAGTGTGAGACGGCCGGCAAGGAGTGTCTGCCGGTAGGCGCGGTTGAACTCTGTCATGGGTTGCTGCTGGGAATCCGTGAGGCGTTTCTTGCGGAAGATGATCGCATCGTTCGCGTGCCACGTTTCGTTGTGGGGCGAAGCGTTCTGCATGAACGCCCTCCAGACTCGGCCTTCATCAACAAGCCCACAAAGACAGGCATGCACAACGACAACACCGAAGCGGACATTCGCCGCATCTACGAACAATGGCACCACACAGTGGTGGCGCGCGACATCGACGGTTTGATGGCGCTCTATGCCGAAGACGCCGTTCTTGAAACCCCGCTGATTCTTGCGGCCTTGCCTTCTAGCACGGTGGGCATGCTGGAAGGCAAGGCTGCGATCCACGCGTTCTTCGATGCGGGCTTGCGCAAGCTGCCGGGTGAACTGGGGCGCTGGTATCGCACCGGCACGTTCTTCTCCAACGGGCGGCAACTGACTTGGGAATACCCTCGCGCTACGCCGCAGGGCAACCAGATCGATCTGGTCGAGGTGATGGATGTTGTCGATGGGCTCATCGTGCACCATCGTGTTTACTGGGGATGGACCGGGTTTCAGTCGCTGATGGATATCAGGGGGCGTGCGATGCGATAGGGCGTTTGCGGTTTTTGCGCTGTCGTTCAGGGCGTCGCTCATGCCGACACGGTGCTCTTTTTCGCGAATGTCCCCCGCTTCGCTCCTCCTTTATTTCGCGAAAAAGAGCCCCGTGTCGACATGAGCGGTCAGAGCAGTCGTTGATCGCAGGATCAATAGCAGTGTGCCCCAGTGCGAATGACGCCGGGTGCTCCCCGCAGCGAAATAAAGGAGGAGCGAAGCGGGGGACATTCGCGGAGGGGAGTACCCGGTGTCATTCGCACGCGCCCCGAACAACGGCGCCAAAAAAGAGCACCTCAATCAACCGCAGGCGCCACGCACGACAGAAACTGAAACGACTCAGGCGGCTCGCTTGCGTGCGGCGACAGAAGCCTTCTTCGGGACCGGTGCGGCGAACAGCCGCGTGATCGACTGCCGCACATCCGCCTGCATGTCGCCAATCGCTTTCGCATCACCCGACAGGTGCTTGAGCAGCGCCTGCTGGAACAGCCCATCGAACAGTGCGTAGGTAGCCGAAGGCGGGATGCCGGGCGGCTCGCCGGAGAGATCGGCGAAGCGGCTCAT
This sequence comes from Variovorax sp. PAMC26660, assembly GCF_014302995.1. Taxonomy (NCBI): domain Bacteria; kingdom Pseudomonadati; phylum Pseudomonadota; class Betaproteobacteria; order Burkholderiales; family Comamonadaceae; genus Variovorax; species Variovorax sp. PAMC26660. Next base: position 347,806 of record NZ_CP060295.1, on the reverse strand, counting down.
GATGCGCCAGATCATGTCTTCCAGGCTCTTGTCGATCTGGACCACGTCGGTGCGAAAGGCTTCCTCGAACAGCGCCTGCGAACGCAGGTCGTACCAGAGGCGATGCACATGGCCTTCGTCGCGCAGCGTGTCGGCCAGGCTCTGCAGGAAGCCTTCCATCAGCTCGTCGAAGGTGGTGGCGCTTTCCACCGCATGGTCGTAGCGCTTGACGCAGCGCGCCTTGTATTGCTTGACGCTGCAGATGATCAGGTCGACCTTGTCGCTGAAGTAGTAGTGCAGCACGCCATGCGAGAACTCGGAGTTCTGCGCAATCTCGCGCAGGCTGGTGCGTGCGTAGCCCAGCGCGGCCAGCGTTGTCAGTGCGGCTTCGCCGAGTTCGGCGCGCCGCTCCGAGAATTTGTCGATCCGTGCCTTGGGCACCCGTTCGGCGTGTTTCTTTGCACGTTGATGTGTCGTCATTTCAAGCGGGGCCGCATGCTGCCGGCCGCCCTGTTTCCTGGTGATTGCAAACCATAGCATGCAAGCGGGAGAACCCGCATCCGGCGTGCTACGCATGTCATTTTAGAAGTTTTGACGTGCGTCAAATAAAAACTTGACACTTGTCAAGTCGATTTCTAGGATGACCGCTCCATCTCACAACATATCTACAGGAGACAAGCGATGGCCAAGTTCGACTTGAAAGGGCGCAAGGCCCTGGTGACGGGTGGTGCGCGCGGCATTGGCGCGAGCATTGCCGAAGCGCTGGCGGCAGCTGGTGCGTCCGTGATGATTGGCGACGTGCTCGCCGATCTGGGCCGGGAGACTGCCACCCGGCTTTCTTCTTCAGGCGCGAAGGTGGGCTTTGTTCCGCTCGACGTCACGAAGGACGGTGATTGGGCTTCGGCCACGGAAACCACCGTCAAGGAACTGGGTGGTTTCGACATTCTGGTCAACAACGCCGGCATCGAGATCACCTCGTTGGTGATCGACGTTGACGGCGACGACCTGCGCCGCATGCTCGACGTGAACGTGGCCGGTACGCTGCTCGGCATGAAGCACGCGTTTCGCGCGATGCGCCCTGGTGGCAGCGCGGGCGGTGGTGGTGCCGTGGTCAACATCGCGTCGGTCGCGGCAACCATCGCGTTCCCTGCGATTGCAGGCTACTCGGCCACCAAGTCTGCAGTCGATCGCGCCACGCGCGTCGCGGCCATGGAGTCCGGCAAGCTGGGCTATGGCGTGCGCGTGAACTGCATCTACCCCGGGCTGGTACCGACCGACATGGGCATGAAGCTCGCCAACGACATCGTGGCCGCCGGGCTCGCACCGAGCGTCGAAGCGGCCGTGGGCGACGTCATCGGCCAGACACCGCTCGGCCGTCTGGGCGAAGTCGGCGACATGGCCGACGTGGTGGTCTTCCTCTGCTCCGATGCAGCACGGTTCATCACCGGTGCCGGCCTCGCGGTGGACGGCGGCATGGGCATGTGAGCACACAACATCAAGGAGACACAACATGAGCAGCAGCAGCAGCAACAAGAAGAAACCCGTCGTCGTCTACGGCGCCTCCGGCTACACCGGCCGGCTGGTGTGCGAATACCTGCGCGAATACAACATTCCCTTCATTGCAGCGGGCCGCAGCGCGCAGAAGCTGGAAGCGGCGATGAAGTCCAACGTGCCCGGCATCGAGACCGCGAACTACGAGGTCGTGGAGGTGGCGCATTCGGTGGCGGCGCTCACCGAACTCTTCACCGGCGCCTCGGTGGTGCTCAACACGGTGGGGCCTTTCGCCAAGTTCGGCCCCGAGGTGGTCCAGGCATGCCTGGCTGCCGGCTGCCACTACACCGACACCACGGGCGAGCAGGACTGGCTCATCACGCTCGAGCGTGAGTACGGCGCCAAGTTCGCCGCCGCGGGCCTGCTGCTTTCGCCCGGCCTGGCGCAGATGTACACCACCGGCGAGATCGCGGCCCAGTTGTGCCTGGAGACGCCCGGGCTCGACACGCTGGACATCGCCGTGTTCTGGGGCGGCAGCCCGACGATCGCATCCACCCAGACCATCCTGGTCAATGCGGCCACGTCCAAGGCCTTCTACCTGGAGCAGAACGAGTACGTGGAGTGGCAACCCGACGCGGGCCTGTACCACCTGTCAATTCCCGGGCAGCACGAGGCCGCACTGGCGCTGCCCTGGGGCGGCACCTCGCACCCGGTGTGGTTCAAGCGCGATCCGCGCGTGGCCAATGTGAAGGTGCTCGGCGGCGTCTTCAACAAGGCGCTGATGCAGGGCGTGCCGCTGATCGTGGCCGCCGCGCTCAAGGCCACCGAAGGCATGAACGATGAGGATCGCTATGCCGCCCTGGCCCAGACGGCGGCAGGCGTCATGAACACCATGCCCCCGCGCGAGAACCCGCGCATCAACAAGTCCGTCGATTCGGTGCATGCGTCCGGTCCGTTGGGCCGTGTGCACTGCGTGATCTTCGGCAACTGCAACTACAAGCAGACTGGTTTGCTGCAGGCCTATGCGGCCGCCTCGCTGCTACAGCAGGCGCCACGGCGCGCCGGCTTCGCCTCGGGTTGTCAGGCCTTCGGGCATCGCGAGTTGCTGGGCGCGCTGCGCAGCTTCGGGCTTGTGCAGGAACCCATGCTCACCCGGATGGGCTGACCCGATGCGCCTCGTCGACTACCTGGACAAGGGTGCTTCGCTCGGCACCGACGCACCTTGCCTGCGCATGGGCGACGTGCTGCTGTCGTACGGTGACGTGCAGCGGCTCAGCCACCGCGTGGCCCGCGCGCTGCAGCGCAGTGGCGTCGTGCCGGGCAGCAAGGTGGCAGTGCTGTCGAGCAATGACCCGGTTGCCTTCGCCTGCGTGTTCGGGCTGTCGCGTGCCGCCGCCGTGTGGTGCCCGATCAATCCTCGCAACGAGGCGGCTGAAAATCGCTTCGTGCTCGACGCCTTCGACTGCAGTTGCCTGATCTTCCACAGCAACTACGCGCCGCTGGTCGAGCAGATGCGCGGCGAGTTGCCCAAGGTGACGACGTTGGTGTGCATCGACAAGCCGATGCCCTTCGCTCCCTCGCTGGACCAATGGCTCGCAGATGTGAGCGATGCGCCCATCGACATAACGGTGGTCGATGACGTCGCCATGATTGCCGGCACAGGCGGCACCACCGGCCAGCCCAAGGGCGTGATGCTCTCGGGCCGCAATCTCGAAGCCATGTCGGCGCTCACGCTGATGGGCTACCCCTTCGAGGGCCGACCCGCTTATCTCGCGCTCGCGCCGCTCACCCATGCGGCCGGCGTGCTGTGCCTGCCGGTGATGGCGCTGGGCGGGCAGGTCGTGATCATGCCCAAGCCCGACCTGGGTGAGTTCCTTGAATTGATCGAGCGGCACCGCGTCACCCACACATTCCTGCCGCCCACGCTGATCTACATGCTGCTGCAGCATCCGCAGCTCGCGACGACCCAACTCGATTCGCTGCAATGCTTCTGGTATGGCGCGGCGCCCATGTCGGCTGCGCGGCTGGAAGAGGCGCTGCAGAAGATCGGCCCGGTCATGGCGCAACTGTTCGGCCAGACCGAGGCGCCGATGATGATCTCGATGATGTCGCCGCGCGAGCACTTCAATGTCGACGGCACGGTGGCGCGGCATCGCCTGGCTTCGGCGGGGCGACCCGGCCCGCTGGTGCAGGTCGGCGTGATGAACAGCGACGGCGCGCTGCTGCCCACCGGTGAAACCGGCGAGATCGTGGTGCGCGGCTCGCTCGTGATGCTCGGCTACTACAAGGACCCGAAGGCCACGCAGGAGGCTTCGCGCCACGGCTGGCATCACACGGGCGACATCGGCTACCTCGATGCCGACGGCTTTCTCTACATCGTCGACCGCGCCAAGGACATGATCATCTCGGGCGGCTTCAACGTCTACTCCGCCGAGGTGGAGCAGGTGCTGATGCAGCACCCCGACGTGCAGGACAGCGCCGTCATCGGCCTGCCCGACGAGAAGTGGGGCGAGCGCGTGGTGGCGGTGCTGCAACTGCATGCCGGGCGGCAGGTGGATGCGGAAGACATCAAGGCCTTCGTCAAGGCGCGCATCGGCAGCGTGAAGGCGCCCAAGCAGGTCGAGGTCTGGGTCGACCTGCCGCGCTCCAAGGTGGGCAAGGTGCTGAAGAAGGAAGTGCGCGCCGCGCTGTTGCCGCCTCAGCCGGGCTGATAGTGCGACTGGTGCGCGCGGCGCAGCTCGAACTTCTGGATCTTGCCGGTCGACGTCATCGGCAGTGCCGCAAGAAAGATGATTTCCTTCGGCACCTCGAAGCCGCCGAGGTTCGCCTTGCAGTGCGCCGTCAGCGCCGCTTCATCGAAGTCTGCCGGCGCATCGGGCCGGCGCGTCACGAAGGCCGTGATGGCCTCGCCCCAATGGTCGTGCGGCAGGCCCACCACGGCCGCGTTGAGCACGGCGGGGTGGCGCAGCAGCACCTCTTCGACCTTGATCGACGGCACGTTCTCGCCGCCCGACTTCACCATGTCCTTGAGGCGGTCAAGGAAGATCAGTTGCCCGTCCTCGTCGAGCTTGCCCAGGTCGCCCGAGTGGTGCCAGCCAAAGCGCTGCACCTGGGCCGTGGCTTCCGGGTCCTTGTAGTAGCCGAGCATCACGTTGGGCCCGCGAAAGACGATCTCGCCGACCTGATCGGGGCCGAGCAGATCGCCGTCGTCGCCCATCACCGCGACCTCGTTGACCAGTGTGGCCACGCCCCAGTACGAACCGAAGCGCTTGCGCTGCTCATGCGCCTCGAAGATGGTGGCGCCGGGGTACATCTCGGTCTGGCCGGAGACCAGCGCGAAGTTGGGGCAGAACTCGTCGAGCAGCCGCAGCAGCAGCGTGCGTGACATGGGGGCCATCGCGTAAACGCACAGGCGCAGGCTCGACAGATCGCGCGTGGGGCGCTGCGGGTGCGCCAGCAATGCGCCGTACATCATCGGCAGGCCGACCATCACCGTGATCTTGTGGCGCTCGATGGCGCCGAGCACCGCGCCGGGATCGAAGCCGCGCAAGATGACGAGCGCGCCGCCCACCGTCAGCGCCGACATCAGCACCGTGTGCTGGCCGCAATGAAAGAGCGGCAGCACGCTGCTCCACACGTCGCCGCGGTCGGGGCTGCTGCCCCATTCGACCATGTTGCTCATCAGCACCGAGTGCACCGAGGCATGCGAATGCATCACGCCTTTCTGGCGGCCGGTGGTGCCGCTCGTGTACATGATGAGCGCGAGCTGGCTGCTCTCGATGTTCACTTCGGGCGGCGTCGCCGGGCCTTGCGCAATGGCTTGCGGCACGGTCGACAGCCCGGCTGCCGGCGTGTCGCCATCGAGCACGCACAGCAGGGGCGCGATGCCGGCGCCGTCGAGCAGTTGCCGCAGCTCGGGCCTGGCGTGCAGCGCTGTGTCGATCACGAGGTGGCGCACTTCGGCATGCGCGAGGATGTAGCCGATGGCATCCACCGCGAGCGCGGTGTTGATCGGCACCCACACCAGCCCCGCCTTCTGGATGCCGAGCATGGCGACCACCATCTGGATCGAGTTGTTGCACAGCATGCCCACGCGCTCGCCGCTGGCCAGGCCAAGGCCCAGCAGGTGGTGTGCGAAGCGGTTCGACGCGGCGTCGAGTTCGCTATAGGACATGCGGTGCTCGCCCTCGATCAGCGCGGTGCGCTGCTGGAAGCGGCGCGCGGAGCGATGGATCACGTCACCCAATGCAACGCGTGCAATGCGCTGGGCGAACGCGAGAGGCGGTGCGTCGGGGCGGGGGCTCGAAATGGCGGTGGGCATGCTCTGTGTCTCCGTTCTTCGTTCGTTGGGGCGCAGCCTAAGGCTGGCTGCAAGCTCCCGTCTTGCGAAGAGTGGCTACACAGAGTCCTCCGCGAAGGCGGGCCGCGCGGCGCTACAGTGCCGCATGCGCCAACACCTCTCCACCACTACCGGCCCCCAGCGTCTTCTGTATGGCGGCGTGGTCGGCATTGCCGTCGCGCTGATGCCCTGGCCCATCGGCTTCACGGCGCGCGGCCTGGCCGGCTGGTGCGCGGGCGTGCTGGTGTTCCAGGTGCTGACGTGGTGGCTGGCCGACACCTTCGATGCGAAGCGCACGCGCGAGCGCGCGCAGTTGCTGGACCAGCCCAACATCGTGATCCTGGTCTCGATGCTGGTGGCGGTCGGCGTGAGCGTGGTGGCCATCGCGATGATGCTGCAGGAGGTCAAGCAGATGGACGGCATCGTGCGCGCCGTCCACATCGCGCTCGGTCTGGTGGCGCTGGTGGGCTCCTGGCTGATGATGCATTCGATCTACGCGTTCCACTACGCGCACCGCTACTACATCGACCAGAAGGGCGGCTCACCCGATGGGGGCCTGGACTTTCCGGGCAAGGACGATCCGGACTACTTCGACTTTCTCTACTACTCGTACGTGATCGGCATGACCTCGCAGGTGTCGGACGTCCAGGCGACCTCGCGCGAGATGCGCCGCATCACGCTCATTCACAGCATGCTGTCGTTCGCTTTCAACATGCTGGTGCTGGCGTTGTCGGTCAACGTGGTGGCCGGCGCCGTATAGGCCCGGCCACCCGAAAGACCGTCAGACTGTGGCCTTGCGCGTGGGGCCGAGCTTCACGATGCCGGTCGACAGGGCCACGCCGCAGACGATCACCACCGCGCAGATCAGCATCCACTGCGTGATGCTCTCGCCCAGGAAGACCGCGCCATAGAAGAGCGCGAAAACGGGCACAAGGAAAGTCACAGTCAGCGCGCGGGCGGGGCCGGCGCGTTCGATCAGGCGAAAGAACAGGATGTACGCCACGCCGGTGCAGGCAATGCCCAGGGCCAGCAGCGCGAGCCAGGCGCGCAGGCTGGGCATCTGCGCAGGCCAGAGCCAGATGGCGGGCAGCGCGAGGAACAGCGTGGCGCCGATCTGGCTGCCGGTGGCTGTGGTCAGCGCGGGCACGCCGCCCAGGTGGCGCCGCGTGGCGCTGGCCGAAATGCCGTAGCACAGGCAGGCGCCCAGGCAGGCGAGCACGGCCCACAGTGCCGCATGGCCGCTGGCGCCCGCATGCAGGCCGGCGCTGCGGCTGGCGAGCATCGCCACGCCGGCAAAGCCGATCACCAGGCCGATGAGGCGCGAACCGTTGGGGCGCTCGCGGAACCACGCCCATGCCACCAGCGCGCCGAACATCGGGGTCGTGGCATTGAGCACGGCGGCAAGGCCGGTGTTGATGGTCAGCAGCGCGAAGCAGAAGAGCGCGAACGGCATGCCCGAATTGAAGACGCCGACCGCGAGGCTGGCCTTCCAGTGCTTCGCGAGGGACGGACCCTGGCCGCGCAGCAGCGCGATCGGCAGCAGGAACAGCGAGGCAATTGCCACCCGCACGGCGGCCGTCGGCAGCGCGCCGAACTCGGCGGCGCCGATGCGCATGAAGAGGAAAGACGCGCCCCAGAGCGCGGCCAGGAGCACCAGATCGATAAGCCAGGCGGTAGACGCGGCCGGTGGTGCTGCGACGACGGTGTTGTTGTTCGTTGTGGTCATGCGTCTTTCTGTCTTCTTCGGGGTGGTGCTACAGCGCGCCCTCTAGCTCCAGCAGCGCTGTCTTGCGATCGAGCCCGCCAGCGTAACCGGTCAGGGAACCGTCGGCGCCGAGCACGCGGTGGCAGGGCACGATCACGCTGATCGGGTTGCGCCCCACGGCCGCGCCCACCGCGCGCACAGCAGCCGGGTTGCCGACGTTGACGCTCAGTGCACCGTAGCTCGTGGTCGCGCCGGCCGGAATGGCCAGCAACTGCTGCCACACGCTTTGCTGGAAGGCGGTGCCGTGCGACAGGTCGAGCTTCATGTCGAAGTTGTCGCGCTTGCCGGCGAAGTAGTCGTGCAGTTGCGCGGCGGCCTCGACCAGCGCGGGATGGTCGTCCTTGGTCTGCCAGCCGGTGGTGTCGGGCCAGTGGCGTTGCTGGTCGAACCAGACACCGGCCAGGCCCAGGTCGGTGGCGGCCATCGTGATGCCGCCCAGCGGCGTGTCGATGTGCGAGGTGTAGATGACTTTGCTCTTGAACTTCATGACATTTCAGGCGGTGAGGCCTGCCGTGGTGATGATGGGAGATTCGGTGGCAACCGGGTCGGCGGCAACCGTCGAAGGCGAGGGCGCATGCCAGGCGCGCAGCACCGCGTAGCTGCGCCAGGGCCGCCAGGCCTGCGAGGCTTCGCTGGCCGCGCGGGAGGTGGTGACGCCCAGCGCCTTCTGCAGCGCGACATCGCCGGCCGGAAAGGCGTCGGGCCAGCGCAGGGCCCGCATCGCGATGTACTGCGCGGTCCATGCGCCGATGCCGGGAAGCTCCTGCAGCGCCGCGATGGTCGATGGCACGTCGGCACCCGCATGCAGGGCCAGCTTGCCGGACGCGACTTCGCGGGCGATGGCCTGCAGGGCGGTCTGCCGCTGGCGCACGATGCCGAGCTGGCCCAGTGCGTCGCCGCTTGCGGCCGCAATGGCTGCCGGTGTGGGAAACAACCGGTTCAACCCTTCGACGGGCGTGACGATCGCCTCGCCGAAGGCCTCGACCAGCCGCGAGCCCAGCGTGCGCGCCGCGGCCACCGTGATCTGCTGGCCCAGCACCGCGCGCACCGCCAGCTCGAAGCCGTCGACGGTGCCCGGCACGCGCAACCCGTCGCCGTGCGGAAAGGCCGCATGCAGCGCGGCGTTGATGGCCATCGGCTCGGCGTCGAGGTCGAACATGGCGCGTGCGCGGCTGATCACGATGGGCAGCACCGCGGCGAGCGAATCGCTGACCGACAGTAGCATCTGCTCGCGCTCGATGTCGAAGCGCAGTTGCAGCCAGCCGGCGTGGGTCTGCCCGCCTTGCTGCACGCGCAATGTGCGGGCGAGCTTCACGTAGGTGGGCGTGCTGCCCTTGACGGGTTCCTTGCCGTCTGCTGTCGAGGCGATCTCGACGCCGCGCAGCGCCCGGCGCGCGAAGAAGGCGAGCATGGCGTGGGTGTCGTAGGGCGGACGAAAGCCCAGCCGCACTTCGATCGCCTTGCCCCCGCCGCCCTCGACGGTGGTGCCGCCGGCACGCCGCAGTGCGCTCGGGTTGAGGCCGTAGTGCTCGACAAAGGCTGCATTGAAACGGCGCACGCTGGCGAAGCCGCTGGCCAGCGCCACTTGCGTCATGGGCAGCCGGGTGTCGGCGATCAACTGCTTGGCGGCCAGCAGGCGGCGCGTCTGCAGGTACTGCAAGGGGGACACGCCGAACTGCGCCTCGAAGATGCGCCGCAGGTGGCGGTCGCTCACGCCCAGGCGCGCCGCAATTTGCGCCGCACCGGGGCCGTCTTCGGACCACGCATCGGGCTCGTCGATCAGCCGGGCGGCCTGCAGCGCCAGGATGCGCGAGGCGTCCTCGGTCGACCAGCTCGCCGCACGCGGGGCCAGTTCGGGCCGGCAGCGCAGGCAGGGGCGAAAGCCCGCCGCCTCGGCCTGGGCCGCATGGCGGAAGAACCGGCAGTTCTCGCGCCGCGGCAGCTTCACGCGGCAGACCGGCCGGCAATAGATGCCGGTGGAGGTCACGGCGGTGAAGAACGACCCGTCGAAGCGCGCATCGTGCGTCTTCATCGCCAGGTAGCAGGCGTCGCTCTCGAGCGCTTCGGTGGGGGCGTGGGTGGTAGGCATGGGCAAATGATACGGTTTCGACTCGTTTCAACTGGCCGTTTTCGGACATGTGGGCCCGTGGTGCGTTGCCTACAATGCCCCGTTCCAAATACAACAGGGAAACGCCCTTCATGCAGCTCAGCGCGTCGATCTTCAAGGCCTATGACATCCGTGGCGTCGTGCCCGTCACCCTCGATGCCGAGGTTGCCGAAGCGCTCGGCCGGGCCTTTGGCAGCGCTGCCCGCGCCGCCGGTGAAAAGTCCGTGGCCGTGGGGCGCGATGGCCGCCTGTCGGGCCCCGCGCTGGTCGAAGCACTCATCAAGGGCCTCGTGGCCACCGGCATCGAAGTGATCGACGTGGGCGCCGTCACCACCCCGCTGCTGTACTTCGCAGCCCACACGCTGGCCTCCAGCGGCATCCAGGTCACGGGCAGCCACAACCCCAAGGACTACAACGGCTTCAAGATGGTGCTGGCCGGCCGCGCGATCTATGGCGACGAGATCCAGGGCCTGCGCAAGACCATGGAAGAGGGCAGCGCCAAGCTCGCACCCGGTGGCAGCGTGCGCAAGGTCGACGTGACCGATGCCTACGTCAAGCGCATCGCCGGCGACATCAAGCTGGCCCGCCCCATGAAGATCGTGGTGGATTCCGGCAACGGCATCGCGGGTGCGACGGCTCCGGCCATCTTCCGCGCCATCGGCTGCGAGGTGACCGAGCTGTTCAGCGAGGTCGACGGCGACTTCCCCAATCACCACCCCGATCCGAGCAAGCCCGAGAACCTCAAGGACCTGATGGCCGCGCTGGCATCGGGCGATGCCGAACTGGGCCTGGCCTTCGACGGCGACGGCGACCGCCTGGGCATCGTCACCAAGGACGGCCAGAACATCTTTCCGGACCGCCAGATGCAACTTTTTGCACAGGACGTGCTGTCGCGCGTGCCGGGCGGCACCATCGTCTACGACGTGAAGTGCTCGCAGCGCCTGGCGCCGGCCATCGAGGCCGCGGGCGGCGTGCCGATGATCTTCAAGACAGGCCATTCGCTCATCAAGGCGAAGATGAAGGAAATCGATTCGCCGCTCGGTGGCGAGATGAGCGGCCACATCTTTTTCAAGGAGCGCTGGTTCGGCTTCGACGACGGTACCTACGCGGGCTGCCGCCTGCTCGAGATTTTGAGCAAGAGCCCGGATGCGAGCGATGTGCTGAACGCGCTGCCCACCAGCTTCTCGACGCCCGAACTCAACGTGCCCTGCGCCGAAGGCGAAGCACACGCGGTTGTCGACAAGCTCGTCAAGGGCGCGAGCTTCGCGGCCCCCGCCAAGGTCTCGACCATCGATGGCCTGCGCGTGGACTGGCCCGATGGTTTCGGCCTGATCCGCGCTTCCAACACCACACCCGTGCTGGTGCTGCGCTTCGAAGGCCAGACTGACGCGGCGCTCAAGCGCATCGAAACAGAGATGCTTGCGCTGCTGCGGACCGTCAAGCCCGACGCCAAGCTGGCCGAAGCTTCACACTGAACAGGATGACCCCCAGTCTTCGCGCACTTCGTGTCGCTACGCCAACCCCCTTTCAGGGGGCGATACCAGTGGCCCGGCAAAGCCGGTTCCACGGTATCCCTGGCACAGAGGGTTGCTCCGGTTTCACGCGTTGCGAGCTTCGCCATCGCGTGATGGAGCGTTAAACCCGTGCGTTCTATCTTGCTGCGCCTGTACGGCGCCTTCACCACCGTTGTGCAACCCCTGGTGCGCCGCAAGTTGCGGCGCAGGGCGCAGGCCGAGCCCGGCTATGGCGTCGCCGTCGAAGAGCGCTTCGGCCATTACGACGAGACCATCACGGGCAATGCCCAATGCTGGGTGCACGCCGTCTCGCTCGGCGAAACGCGCGCCGCCGCCATCCTGATCGCCGAGCTGCGGCGGCAATACCCGGGCGTGCCGATCCTGCTCACGCATGGCACCGCGACCGGCCGGGAAGAGGGCGCCAAGCTGCTCGAACCCGGCGACACGCAGGTCTGGCAGCCTTGGGACACGCCCGGCGCCGTGGCGCGTTTTCTGGACAAGTTCCAGCCGCAGATCGGCGTGCTGATGGAAACCGAGGTCTGGCCCGAAATGGCAGCGGCCTGCGCCGAGCGCCGCATTCCGCTGGTGCTGGCCAACGCGCGGCTCAACGAAAAATCACTGGCTGCGGCCGAACGGCTTGCCTGGCTGGCGCGGCCCGCGTATTCGGCGCTCACCGCCGTGTGGGCACAGACCGAGGCCGACGCGCACCGGCTGGTGTCGCTCGGCGCCAAGGTGGCCGGCGTCTACGGCAATCTCAAGTTCGACGCCACGCCCGACACGCGGCAACTGGCCACGGCCGCGTCGCTGCGCGAGCATCTGCCCAGGCCGATGGTCGTTCTTGCAAGCTCGCGCGACGGTGAAGAGCGGCTGCTGCTCGAAGTGCTCAAGCGCTTCGGTGCGACTTCGCCCGTGCCACCTGAACAAGGCGCGATCCGCTCGATCGCCAAGCGCGTGCACGACGTGCAATGGATGATCGTGCCGCGCCATCCGCAACGCTTCGACGAAGTAGCGGCGCTGATCGAGGCGGAAGGCTTCGCGGTCGCGCGGCGTAGCGCGGCGGGTCAGCCGACCGACGCCGAGATCTGGCTGGGCGACTCGCTGGGCGAAATGGCGCTGTACTACGGCCTGGCCGACGTGGCGCTGCTGGGCGGCAGCTTCGAGCCGCTGGGCGGACAGAACCTGATCGAGCCGGCCGCCTGCGGCTGCCCGGTGATCATGGGACCGTCGACCTTCAACTTCGCGGAGGCGGCGCAACTGTCGCTCGCGGCGGGCGCATCGCTGCGCGTCGAGGGCATGGAGCAGGCCGTGACGGCGGCGCTGAAGCTGGTCGAGAACCCCGAGCGGCGCGCCATCATGGCGCAGGCCGCGCTGGCGTTTTCGTCGTCGAACCGGGGTGCAGCCGAACGCACGGCCGCCGCGGTGCTGGCGATTGCGCAGGCTGCGGAACCGGTGGCAACCGCCAACGCGCCGCTGGAAGACGAGCCGCCGAGGGCGGAACCCACACTGGACTGATCGGTCTTTGTCTTTGCTCCTTCCCCCTCTGGGGAAAGGTTGGGATGGGGGCTCGACGGCGCTAGAGACGTCGCTGATACCCACCCCGGCCCTCCCCCGGAAGGGGAGGGAGAAAGCGGAGTCTCAGCGCACTGGCGGATTCAAAATCACCGGCGGCACAGGCGCCGTCGGCATCGTCGGCGCAGGCGGATTGAACGGCTGCACCGGCACCGGCGGAATCACTGGAATGCTCGGCGGCGTGACCGGCACATACGGCACGGCGCGGTCTGGCGTCGACGTGATTGCCGCCGGCACGGCCGGCACGTTGCCATTGCTTGCCAGCGTCGCGTTGATCGCATTCATGTCGTCGGTCGTCAGCGTGCCGTTGGCCTGGCGCAGCTTCAGGTTGCCCAGCAGCACGTTGTAGCGCGCCTGTGCAAGGTCGCGCTTGGTCTGGAACAGCTGGCTCTGCGAATTCAGCACGTCGATGTTGATGCGCACGCCCACCTGGTAGCCGAGCTTGTTGGCATCGAGCGCGCTCTGGCTCGAAGCCTCGGCCGCTTCCAGCGCCTTGACCTGCCCTGCGCCCGACACCAGCCCGAGGTAGGCCGCGCGCGTGGCCTGCGCCACGCTGCGCTGTGTGCCGTCGAGCACGCTGCGCGACTGGTCTTCGAGCGCCAGGGTTTCCTTGATGCGGTTCTCGGTGGCGAAGCCGGCGAACAGCGGCAGGTTGAAGGTCACGCCGACGGTGGTGGCATTGACCCGCGTGCCGACCGCACTGGTGCTGGTGCCCGTGGGGTTGCGCGTGACGTTGTAGCCGAGGTTCGCGTCGAGCGTGGGCTTGTGGCCGGCCTGGGCTTTCTGGACTTCGAGTCCGGCCACGTCGAGGCCGAGGCGGGCCTGCCGGATCGCGGGATGCACATCGTTGGCTTGCGCGACCCAGGCGTTGATGTCCGCCGGCATCGCGGTGGGCAACACGACCGGCACCGCCAGCGGCACTGGCACGCTGCCGGGCACGCCGACCAGTTGGTCGAGCACGATCTTCTTGACCTGCAGGTCGTTCTCTGCCGCGATCTCCTGGGCGATCACGAGGTCGTAGCGGGCCTGGGCCTCGCGCGAATCGGTGATGGTCGATGTGCCGACCTCGAAGTTGCGCTTGGCCGATGCAAGCTGCTCGGCCACGGCGACTTTCTGTGCGCGCACGAGCGCCAGGCTGTCCTGGCTCGCGAGCACGTCGAAGTAGGCCTGGCTCACGCGCACGATCAGGTCCTGCTCGGCAAGGGTGAGCACGGCCTGCGCAATGTCGGCCTGCCGCTTGCCCTGTTCGTAGGTGGCCCAGTTGGCGGGGCGGTACAGCGGTTGCGTGGCGTTGATGCCCACGTTCTGCGTGTTGAAGTCACGCGGCGTGGTGCCCCGGCTGTTGCCCGTGAGGGTGTCGATTTCCAGGTCGGTGCGCGTCACGCCGGCGGTGAGTCCCACGGCGGGCAGGATGCCGGCCTTGGCCTGCGCGGCGCGCGCCACGTTCGCTTCGTACTGGGCCCGTGCGCCCTGGTAGGTGGCGTCGTAGCCGCGGGCGGCTTCATAAAGTCCGTTCAGTGTCTGGCCCTGGGCCGGCAATGCGAGCAGTGACGCAATGACGCTTGCAAGTGCTGCGGAAAGGGGCAGAAGCCGGGGCCTTGGAGGCATTGAACGTCCTTGAAGAGAGAAGCTAGTAGCGCGGCACGGAAGGGTCGTGCTGCGAAGACCAGGCGTCGATGCCGCCCGCCACATTGGCGAGCTGGTCAAAGCCGTTCTGGTTCAGAAAAGCGGCCACGCGCTGGCTGCGCGCGCCGTGGTGGCACAAGCAGGCGATGCGTTGGCCTTCGCCCAGCTCGGCCAGCCGCCCGGGAATCTCGTTCATCGGGATCGCCACCAGCGTGAAACCCTGGGGCGCGACGCTCGCCGTCTGCAGTTCCCAGGGCTCGCGCACGTCGAGCAGCACGGGGGCGGCGTCGGCGTCCTGTGCGAACCAGGCGGCAAGGTCGGCGGGGCGGACTTGGTCGATCATTCGGTGGACCGCCCGCTCAGAACGAGAAGCGCGAGGGCTCGGGGAAGTTCAGCAGGCGCGGTGCCACGATGTCCCAGGGCTGGATGGTTTCCCACTTGCTTTCGCTCACGCGGGTGACGAAATGGGCGCGCATCATCGGCTCTTCGCCCACGATGGCCGACAGGCGGCCACCGACCTTGAGCGAACCCAGCAGGTTCTGCGGAATGCGGGCGACCGAGCCGCTGAGCACGATCACGTCGAAGCTGGGGCCGCTGGCCAGCGGCACGGCGCCGTCGGCGTGGCGCACTTCGACGTTGGTCACGCCGTTCTGGCGCAGCGTCTGCGCGGCGCGGGCGGCCAGCACGGGGTTGATTTCAAGCGACAGCACCTGGGCGGCGCGGGCGCCGAGCAGGGCGGCCATGAAGCCGGAACCGGTGCCGATTTCAAGCACCGACTCGTGCTTCTGGATGTGCAGGTCTTGCAGCGTGCGGGCCTCGACCTTGGGCGAGAGCATGAACTCGCCGGGCACGGAGCCGTCGAGCAGGGGCAGTTCCATGTCGAAGAACGACAGCGTGCGGTGTTCTTCCGGCACGTAGTCTTCGCGGTGGATTTCGGCCAGCAGTTCGAGGATGTCCGTCTCCAGCACATCCCAGGGGCGGATCTGCTGTTCGATCATGTTGAAGCGCAAGCGCTCGAGGGTAGGGGTGGGGTTCATGGCGTGGCTTTCCTTGTGGGCTCAGGACAAACCTTTAATTTTAGGTTGCGCCGATGACACCCGCCGCCCAGTCGGCCATCCATGGCCTTTCATGCCTTGTCCCCGGCGCGCACGCTGAGCCCGTAAAGCACCGTTTCCGCTTGCGTGGCGAGGTACTTTTCGGGGTCGAGGGCGCTGACGCCGTCGACGCAGACCATGGCCGAGTGCTTCCAGAGCATCAGGAAGACCATGGGCGCCACCACCGAATAGATGGCGTGGTCGACGTCGACCGGTGCGAACTCGCCGCGGTCGATGCCGCGCTGCAGGATGCGCCGCAGCAGCACGTGTCCGGGACGCACCACCTGCTGCCGGTAGAACTCCGCCAGCTCGGGGAAATTGGCGCCCTCGCACACCATCAGCTTGGTCAGGCCCGAGGCCTTGGTCATGCCGACGCGCTCCCACCAGACATTCATGCAGTAGCGCAGCATCTCGGCCGACGTGCCCTCGAAGGCCTCGAATTCGGCGTTCCACTCGGTGAAACGGCCGCCGAGGTTTTCCATCACCACGGCCTTGAACAGCTCTTCCTTGCTCGGAAAGTACAGAAAGAGGGTGCCCTTGGACACGCCGGCACGGGCCGCGACTTCCTCGGAACGGGTGGCGGCAAAGCCTTTTTCCACGAACAGGTCGAGCGCGGCCGCGAGCAATTCACCGGGGCGTGCCTCTTTCCGGCGCTCGCGCTTGGCGCGGACCGGGCAGATCTTGTCGACGAAGGAGCGGGGCGTGGGCATGTTTTTAATGACTGGCGGGTTAGTAATGTAGTGACCGGCATCCGGCACGTCAAGCCGCGACAATATCGGGTTCGCTTTTTTCCAACCTCCCGGAGCCGTGCCATGACCCCCTCATCGTCGCCCAACGAAACCATCGTGATCGGTGGCGGCTGCTTCTGGTGCACCGAAGCGGTGTTCGACCGGGTACAGGGCGTGGTCGACGTGGAGTCGGGCTATTGCAACGGCCAGGTCGTCAACCCGACCTACGAGCAGGTCTGCACCGGCCGCACCGGCCATGCCGAGGTGGTGAAGCTCGAGTTCGACCCGGCGCAGATCAGCCTGCGCGAGATTCTCGAAATCTTCTTCGTCGTGCACGACCCGACAACGCTCAATCGCCAGGGCAACGACGCCGGCACGCAATACCGCAGCGGCATCTACTACACGAGCGATGCGCAAAAGCAGGTGGCCGACGAGGTCATCCGCGAGATCGAGGCCAGCAAGACCTACGCCTCGCCCGTGGTGACCGAAGTGGCACCGCTCGCCAACTACTCCACCGCCGAGGCCTACCACCAGGACTACTTTCTGAACAACCCGAACCAGGGCTACTGCGCGTTCGTCGTGGGCCCCAAGGTCGAGAAGTTCCAGAAGACCTTCGCC
The DNA here is from genome assembly GCF_014302995.1 of Variovorax sp. PAMC26660. Taxonomy (NCBI): domain Bacteria; kingdom Pseudomonadati; phylum Pseudomonadota; class Betaproteobacteria; order Burkholderiales; family Comamonadaceae; genus Variovorax; species Variovorax sp. PAMC26660. Next base: position 330,976 of record NZ_CP060295.1, on the reverse strand, counting down.
TCGCGCGTCAAGAAGACCTGAGCCTCCGCTCCTGCATCCCGTGCACATCGCCCGCCCAGCCTCCACCCGTTCGTCGCGCGCGTTCATCGTCGCGCTGGCGTTCGCGTTGTGGATCGCGGGCACGCTGGGGGTGATGCACCGTTCGCTGCACGTTCCCGGCCTTGCCAAGGCCGCGGCGACCGTGCAGGCGACAAGCCAGGGCGGCCTGCACAAGCATGCGGACCACGGCCTGGGCAGCCTGTTCGGCGAACACACCGACGCCGAATGCCGCCTGTACGACCAGTTGGAGCACGGCTCCACCGCACCCGGCGTGCCGCTGGTGGTGCTGCCGATCCTGCTGCCGTCGGCCACCTTCGCCTATCTGCAGGGCGAAGCCATCGCCCGCTGGATCGCGCTGTTCGACGCGCGCGGTCCGCCTTCCACTCGCTGAATCCCTCCGTGTTCCGGCTGCCACGTCCGCTTTGCGCGGGTGGAGGCAGGTCGTTCATCGATTCAACGAGTGCCCATCATGATTCCCAATTTCCGTCGCAATGCCGTTGGCATTGCCGTTCTTTCCCTGCTGTCCTGGCCGGCCTTCGCCCAGGACGCAAGCCCCCCGATACCTGCGCCCACTGCCGAAACCACCACCACGGTCGAGCCGACCACCGCTCCCGGCACGCTGTCGACGGTGGAGATCCAGTCCGAGCGCCTGAAGAAGGCGCGCATGGAGCTTTCGCCCGAGGTCGGCGCCACGGTCTACCGCATCGATCGCGCGGCCATCGACGCGCTCGGCAAGGGTGACGCCACCCCGCTCGACGACGTGCTGCTCACGCTGCCGGGCGTCGCCAAGGACTCGAAGGCCTCCGGCTCGCTGCACGTGCGCGACGACCATGGCAATGTGCAGTACCGCGTCAACGGCGTGCAGTTGCCCGAGGGCATCTCGGGCTTCGGCCAGTCGCTGGACACGCGCTATATCGACTCGGTCGATTTCCTCACCGGCGCCTTGCCCGCGCAGTACGGGCTGCGCACCGCGGGCGTGGTCGACATCCAGACCAAGCAGGGCTTCGGCAAACCCGGCGGCTCGCTCGGCTTCACCTTCGGCAGCCACAACACGCTGGAAGAAAACGGATCGATCTACGGCACCAAGGGCAACCTCAGCTACTACCTGTCGGGCAGCCTGGTCTCCAACACCAACGGCATCGAGAACCCGCAACCGACGCTGAACGCGCAGAACGACCGCACGCGGCAGGGCAAGACCTTCGGCAACCTGTCCTACTACCTCGACGCGGACACGCGCGTGGGCCTGATGTTCGGCACCTATAACGGCAAGTTCCAGATCCCGACGAACCCGAATCAGGCGCCGGCTTTCTCGCTGGCCGGCTACAGCGACCTGGGCACGGGCTTCAATGCGCTGCCTTCGTCCAACGTGCGCGAGCGCCAGACCGAAGCCACCCGCTTCGTGGCGCTGTCGTTCCAGAAGACGGTGGGTGCGCTGGACTACCAGGTCTCGGCCTTCCACCAGTACTCGAACCTGCACTACCTGCCCGACCCGGCGGGCGACCTGATCTACAACGGCGCGGCCTCCGACACCCTGCGCTCCAACTCGTCGAACGGCCTGCAGGCCGATGCGTCGTACAAGGCCAGCGACACCCACACGCTGCGCTTCGGCGGCGCCTACACGCGACAGACGACGCGCAGCATCAATGCGGTGAACGTGTTCCCGGTCGACGACAGCGGCGCGCAGGTCGGCAACACGCCGGTGCTGATCAACGACAACTCCAGCAAGGTCGGCCAGCTCGCCAGCCTGTACGTGCAGGACGAATGGCGCATCGATCCGAAGCTGACCTTCAACTATGGCCTGCGCTACGACAGCGTCGACGCGTTCACCAAAGAGCACCAGTGGAGCCCGCGCCTGAACCTCGCGTACAAGCTGTCGGACGACACAGCGCTGCACGCGGGCTATGCGCGCTACTTCACGCCGCCGCCGCAGGAGCTGGCGTCTCAGCAGAGCATCAACCTGTACGCGGGCACCACCAACCAGCCCGCGGTGCCCACGTCCGATCCGGTGAAGGCGGAGCGCACCCATTACTTCGACCTGGGCGTGGACCACAAGGTGAATGCCAACCTGTCGCTGTCGGCCGATGTCTATTACAAGAACATCACCAACCTGCTCGACGAAGGCCAGTTCGGCCAGGCGCTGATCCTGTCGCCCTTCAACTACGACAAGGGCTTCGCGCGCGGGCTGGAGCTGTCGGCGCGCTACAACGACGACCACTGGTCGGCCTACGCGAACTTCGCCTACCAGAAGGCGATGGGCAAGAACATCGTGTCGAGCCAGTCGCTGTTCGGCACCGACGAGCTGGCCTACATCGCCAACCACTACGTGTACCTGGACCACGACCAGACCTACACGCTGTCGGGCGGCGCCAGCTACCGCTTCGGCGACAACCAGGTCAGCGGCGACCTGATCTTCGGCAGCGGCCTGCGCCGCACGCCCGATGGCGGCGCGCCCAACAGCGCCGCGCTGCCGCACTACGCGGTGGTCAATGCCGCCTACTCGCACACCTGGAAGGAATCGTCGGGCGGTGACATCGTCGGGCGCATCGCCGTCCTCAACCTGTTCGACAAGAGCTACCTGCTGCGCGACGGCACGGGCGTCGGCGTGGGCGCGCCGCAGTACGGCACGCGGCGCAGCCTCTACGTGAGCATGACCACGCACTTCTGAACCGCCGCATGACGATGAACCCGAGGCTGTCGCGCACCGTCGCTTTCGCACTGCTCGTCGCGGTGTGGCTGGCGTCGACGCTCGGCCTCGTGCATGCCACGCTGCATGTGCCGGGCGACCGTGGCTGGGCCGCAGCGGCCGAGCGCACGGCCGTGGCCGCGAAGGCCACGGCCCCGCTGCAGCGGCACGACGGGTTGTATGCGCTGTTCGTCGACAAGACCGATGCCGAATGCCGGCTGTACGACCAGTTGGCGCACGGCTTCAGCGCGCCGGGCGTGCCGCTGGTGGTGTTGCCGATGCTGCTGCCGTCGGCCACCTTCGCCTACCTGCAGGGCGAAGCCGTTTCTCGCTGGATCGTGCTGTTCGACGCACGCGGTCCGCCTGTCGCTCGCTGAATTTCCTTTGTGTTCCGACTGCCGAACCCGCCTTGCGCGGGGGCGGTGGATCGCCCATCGATTCAACGAGTGTCCATTCATGATTCCCAATTTCCGTCGCAACGCCATCGGCGTTGCCGTTCTTTCGCTCGCTGCTTTCGCGAGCGCTTCCCATGCGCAGGCCCAGGGCGCTGCCCAGGCCCAGCCTGCTGACGCTTCGAGCCTGCGTGAAGTCACCATCACCGGCAACCCGCTCGGCGCCAGCGAGCTGATCGCGCCGACCACCACGCTGTCGGGCGACAAGCTCCTGCTGCGTTCCGAATCGACGCTCGGCGAAACGCTCAACAACGTGCCCGGTGTGAGCAGCAGCTACTTCGGCCCGAACGCGAGCCGCCCGATCATTCGCGGACAGGACGGCGACCGCATCCGCATCCTTCAGAACGGCGGCGGTGCGCCCGACGCCTCGGCACTGAGCTACGACCATGCCGTGCCGGTCGACGCGCTGGTCACCGAACGCATCGAAGTGCTGCGCGGCCCCTCGGCGCTGCAATACGGCGGCAGCGCGGTCGGCGGCGTGGTCAACGTGATCGACAACCGTATTCCGACCGAGCCGATCAACGGCTTCGGTGGCCGCGCCGACCTGGGTTACGCCACCGGCAACAAGGAAAAGAACGGCGGCGTTGTGCTCGAAGGCGGCAACGACCGCTTCGCGGTGCACGTCGACGCCTTCAAGCGCGACTCGAAAGACGCCTCGGTGCCCATCGACCTGAACTGCAGCAAGCCCGGCTCGCCGTGGCGCGCGCGCAAGATCTGCAACTCGGCCAACGAGGCGCACGGCGGCGCGGTCGGCGGCACGCTGTTTTTTGACCAGGGCTACATCGGCGCGTCGGTCAGCACCTACCGCAGCACCTACGGCACGGTGGCCGAAGACGACGTGACCATCGGCATGAAGTCCGACCGCTATACGCTGGAAGGCGAGTGGCGCCCGGGCGGCATCATCAGCAGCGTTCACGCCAAGCTCAGCCACACCAACTACCGCCACACCGAGTTCGAGGGCAGCGAAGCCGGCACGAAGTTCTCGAACATGAGCAACGACCTGCGCATCGAGGCCCGTCACCAGAAGATTGGCAACTTTGAAGGCCTGATCGGCTTCAGCAGCGAGACCAACCGCTTCGCCGCCGATGGCGAGGAAGCCTTTGCGCCGCACAGCCGCACGCGCTCGAACGCGCTGTTCCTGTATGAGGAGTACGGCACCTCGTGGGGCCGGCTGAGCTTCGGCGCGCGCACCGAGAAGGTCCGCATCCGCTCGCTGGGCTACCCCGACGATCCGACTGTCACACGCTTCGCCATTGGCGAGCGCACTTTCAATCCGCACAGTGCTGCCTTCGGTGCGTTGGTCAACCTTGCGCCGCAGTGGCAACTGACCTCGAACCTCGCCTACACCGAGCGCGCGCCCAAGGACTACGAACTGCTCGCCAACGGCCCGCACGTGGCCACGGCCGCCTGGGAGGTGGGCGACCCGAACCTGAAGAAGGAAAAGTCCACCGGCTTCGACCTCGGGGCGCAGTGGAAATCGGGCGCCAACACGGCCCGTGTCAACGCGTACGTTACGCGCTTCGGCAACTACATCGGTCTGACGGCTTCGGGCCGCACGCTCGACAAGGAAGGCCAGGTGGTGACCGATCCCGAAGTGACCGACACGCTGGCCGAGTACCTCTACCGCGGCGTGCGTGCGCGCTTCACCGGTATCGAGGCCAGCGGCAATCTGCGCCTGCTGGGTACCGAAGGTTTCGCGCGGATGGTCGATGCTTCCACGCTCGACCTCGAATGGCGCGGCGACATCGTGCGCGCGAAGAACCTTGACACCGGCGAACCGCTGCCGCGCATCGCACCGCTGCGCGTGGGCGCGACGCTGGTTTACGGCAACGGCCCGTGGGGCGCGCGCTTTGGCTTTGACTACAACGCGGCGCAGCATCGCGTGCCGTCTGTCGGCGCACGCGAGACGGATGCGTACACGTTGTGGAATGCGGCGATCACCTACCGCATGAAGGTGCAGCGCGCGAACCTCACCTGGTACGCGCGCATGGACAACATCACGAACAAGCTGGCCTACAGCCCGACGTCGATCCTGACGACGACGGTGTATCCGAATGCGCCGTTGCCGGGGCGTTCGCTGAAGGTGGGGTTGCGTGTGACGTTCTGACCCCGCCTTGCTCCCTCCCCCTTTGGGGGAGGGCAGGGGTGGGGGCAAGCGGCATTCAATGCCGCGCAGCCTCGAAGGCCGCGGGTGCCCCCATCCCGACCTTCCCCCAGAGGGGGAAGGAGCAATGCGCAACAAGCCCTCGACTATCCTCGTCGGGTGAATTCCTTCGTCATCTCCTCGCTCCTGCCCGTCGTTCTTCTCATCGCCGCGGGCTACCTGGCCGGAAGGCGCCGCTGGATCGGTGGCAATGCGGTCAAGGACCTGTCGAACCTCATCTTCCTGCTGCTCGCGCCCGCGCTGCTGTTCCGTGCCATGAGCACGGTGCACGTCGAGCAACTCAGCCTCAAGCCGGTTGCGGCGTACTTCATCGCCTCGGGCCTGCTGTTCGCGGGCACGCTCGCGTTGCGCGGCTTCAACCGCACGGCGGCCGTGATCGCGCTGGCCAACACCTACAGCAACACCGTGATGATCGGCATTGCACTCATCGGCCTGGCCTACGGCGAAGAAGGCATGGTGGTGCTGCTCACATTGATCTCGCTGCACTCGCTGGTCCTGCTGACCAGCGCCACCGTCGTGCTCGAGCTGGCCGTTGCACGCGAGCACGTGGTGGTCAGCGGCGAGGAAAAACGCTCGATGGCCCGCACCGTGCTGCGCGCCTTGCGCAACGCCATCATCCATCCCGTGCCGCTGCCGATCATCGCGGGCCTGCTGTTCGCCCAGACCGGACTCACGATGCCTGAAGTCATCGACAAGCCGATCCAGTTGCTCGGCCAGGCCTTCGGACCGGTGGCGCTGGTGATGGTGGGCATCACGCTGGCACTCACGCCCATCGGGCGGCACTGGCGTGGCGCGCTGGTGCAGGCATTGGTCAAGAACCTGCTGCATCCACTGCTGGTGGCCGGCATCGGCTGGCTGCTCGGCGTGCGCGGCATACCGCTCACCGTGATGGTGGTGGCGGCTGCCCTGCCCATCGGCGCCAACGTGTTCCTGTTCTCGCAGCGCTACCGCACCGCCGAAGACCTGGTGACGGCCAGCGTCGCGGTGTCGACCGTGCTGGCGCTGGGCACGCTCACACTGGTCATGGTCTGGGTGCAGTGGCTGCCCTGAGCCCTTCGGTTCTCTCTTCGTAGCGCATCGCGAACTTTCGCGCTAGCGCGGTCCTTCGCGCGCCCTATGCCGTTCGGCAGGGTGGCCGTTTGGTGAGATGGCGCGCGGCGCTCGCGGCCCTACATTTGCCGGCTGATGATTTACCCGGCGCGCTCTTCGGCCCTTCCTGTGATGGCGTTGGTCGCGATGGTGATCGCGCTGCAATGCATGCCCGCGCGGGCCGCCGCCGATGCGAAGCCCTGCAGGACGCCGTGCCTGGCCGTCAACGTGCCTCGCGAGCCGGCGGACAAGCCGGTCGAGAAAGCACCGGAGTTGAAGCCCGCGCCGGCGCCTGCGGCCGTGGCTCGGCCGGCCGTGAAGCCCCGGCCGCAAACCACGGCACAGGCCGCAACGGCATCGCAGGACGCGCAGAGGGAGCCCATCACGAGAAGGCCCGCGCCCTCGAAGCGCTGCAGCGAGATCAACATGCGCGCCGCCGTCGGCGAGCCGCTGTCGGACCAGGACATGAAGACATTGAGGAACCAATGTTGATGACGAACTCCCTCCACCGCATCCGCGCGTCGCTGCGCGTGCTGGCGCTGTGCGCCACTGTCGTGCTCGCCACCGCTTGCGCGCACCGCCCCGTGCCCGGCAACGCCATGCCTTTCGACCAGGCCGTCAACCAGGCGGTCGACGACCTGATGGTGCAGACGCAGAAACTGCCGACCTTCCTGGCCAAAGTGGAGTCGTCGCTCAAGCAGAGCCGAATCGTGATCGATCCGCTGCTCGAAGGCGCGAGCGGCCAGCAGACCGAGGTAACCCGTGTGGCCGAGCAGCACATCGTCCAGCGCATGCAGGCCCAGTTCAAGCAGTTCACGGTGACGCCGTTCAACGCCACCGAGATCGGCAACGCGCAGTACGTGCTGAACGGCACGCTGGTGCGGGACAAGGACGCCTCTGGCGGCCCGTACCGCCTGAACCTTGCGCTGACCGAGATCAAGAGCGGCGTGGTGATCGCGCAGTCGGTGGCGCGCATCAGCGACGCATCGCTGGACACGCGGCCCACCGCCTTCTTTCGCGACAGCCCGGTGAACGGCAAGGACCGTGGTGTCGAGGGCTATATCCGCACCGCGGAAACCCAACCGGGCCAGGCGGCCGACGCGCTGTATCTCGAACGCCTGCCGACCTCGACCGTGCTGCAGGAAGCCACCGCCGCCTACGAAGCCGGCCGCATGAGCGAGGCGCTGAGCCGCTACGAGGCGGCATCGAAGCGGCCCGACGGGCAGCAGTTGCGCATCTACAGCGGCCTGTACCTTGCGCAGTCGCAACTGGGGCGCACGGCCGATGCGGAGAAGACCTTCGGCACCATCGCGCGGCTGGGGCTCGAAACCAACAACCTGAGCGTCAAGTTCCTGTTCAAGCCGGGCTCGACGGACTTTCTTTCGGACCCGAAGATCAGCGCGGCCTACCCGATGTGGCTGCGCCAGATCGCGCGGCAGGCGGCGCAGATCGATTCATGCGTGGTGGTGACGGGGCATACCAGCCGCACTGGCTCGGAGGCGGCCAACGAGCGGCTGTCGCTGCAGCGCGCGGTCAGCGTCAAGTCGCGGCTGGTGACCGAGGCGCCGCCGTTGTCGAAGAAGCTGCGCGAGTCCGGCAAGGGCTATCGCGAGAACATTGTCGGCACCGGGGCCGACGACGCGAGCGACGCGCTGGACAGGCGCGTCGAGTTCAAGGTGATTGGCTGCGAGGCCTGACGCCGAGGTTCAGGGCGCGAGCCGCTCGCGCACCCAGTCGGCGCCTTCGAGCCGGTAGCGCAGCCGGTCGTGCAGCCGGCTCTTGCGGCCCTGCCAGAACTCCCAGCGGTCGGGCACCAGCCGGTAACCGCCCCAGTGCGGCGGGCGCGGCGGCGACAGCAGGTGCCTGGCGGCGGCCACGGCTGCGTTCTTCACCAGCACATCGCGTCCGCTGATGACCTCGCTCTGCGGGCTGGCCCAGGCGCCGATGCGCGAATCGAGCGGTCGGCTGGCGAAGTAGGCGTCGCTTTCGTCGGCGCCGGCTTTCTCGACGCGGCCCTCGATGCGCACCACGCGTTCAAGCTCGACCCAGTGGAACTGCAGCGCGGCATACGGGTTGCCCGACAGTTCCTGGCCCTTGCGGCTTTCGTAATTCGTGTACCAGACGATGCCGCGCGCGTCGTAGCCCTTGATCAGCACGATGCGGCTCGACGGCCGCAGGTCGCTGCCCACGGTGCACAGCGTCATGGCGTTGGGCTCCGGCACTTGCGAATCGATGGCCTCGGTGAGCCAGCGCTCGAACTGCTTGAGCGGATCGCCGGCGCTGTGGGCCTCGCCGAGCTCGGCGCGCTCGTAGCTCTTGCGCAGCGCGGCCAGCGTTTCGTTGGGGGGAGAGGAAGTCATGACCGAATTGTTGCGCACATACTCGGCCCATGACGACCAAGGCGAATTCCCCGGTGGTGATCGTGCTGGCTTCGGGCCGGGGCGAGCGCTTCATTGCGGCCGGCGGCACAGGCTCCAAGCTGAAGGCGATGCTCGCGGGCAAGCCGGTGCTGGAGCGCACGCTCGACGCGGTGCGCGCCAGCGGGCTGCCGTGGCACCTGGAAGACGCCGGCCATCCCGGCATGGGCGACTCCATCGCCGCCGCCGTGCGGGCCACGCCCGATGCCGTGGGCTGGCTGATCCTGCCGGGCGACCTGCCGCTCGTGCGGCCCGAGACGCTGCAGGCGGTGGCCGCCGCACTCAGCGGGCGGGTGAACGCCGTGCAGCCTCAGTACCTGGGCGAACGCGGGCATCCGGTCGGCTTTGCGGCCGGTTGCCGTGCGCAGCTTGCAACGCTGGAGGGGAATCTGGGCGCATCGTCCATCCTGCGGTCGATGCGCGCTATCGATTCGGTAGCGGACCTGGTGGTGGACGATGTCGGTGTCGTGACCGACATCGACACGCCCGAGGCCCTGGCGCGCGCCGAGGCGCTCTGGCTGGCGCGCGCGGGCCGCTAGCCAGCAAGTCAATCCATCAGGCCTTCGGGATCACCGCGCAGGCGATGCGCGGGCCCGAGTTGCCGGCCGGCTGCGTCGTGAAGTCGTCGCGGTCGCGGTGCACCACCAGCGCGCGGCCCACCACGCTGTTGGCAGCGCCATCGGTCAGCGAGATCGAGTGGTCTTCCACGCTGAAACGTGCCACGCCACCGGCGTCGGCCACGAGGCTCGGCAGTTCGCCGGCATGGCTGCCCGGCGCGGCGAACTTGCCGTGCGTGCCGCCGCTCGGGTTGAAGTGGCCGCCCGAGGCATTGCCGTTGTCGCCGCAGTCGCCCTTTTCGTGGATGTGGAAACCGTGCTCGCTGCCCGGCACGAGGCCGCGCACTTCGCCCGACACGCGCACGCCGTGCTCAAGCGCGGTGAAGGTCACCGTGCCGCGCGTCGGGTTGGGCGTGATCGCGGCGGTCGGCACCAGCTCGACGGCTGTGCTCGCCTTGCCACCCATGCTGCCGCAGGCGGCCAGGACGGCGGTGGCGAGGAGGGCGGTGCCCGTGGCGATGAGACGACGATGGTTCATGTGTTTTCCTTGGACGGTCCGGAAGGTTGGGAAGAAATGTCGGTAGACCCCGGAACATATACCGGAGCCGGCGGCGCATCGCAATCGGCGGCGGCCTTGGACGGCTGCGTCGTCGGCTGCGCTGGCGCGGGTGCGAGAGCCACCAGCCGGGCCAGCGCGGCGTCGTGGATCGAATGCCGCTGCAGCTCCAGCAGCGTCTGCTGCGCGTAGTCGAGCGAGCTGCCGTAGCGGCCGACCGCGTGGGTGAAGATGTGGCGGTAGCGCTCTTCGCTCAGCTCACCCGTGAAGTTGGGGCTGCGGCGCGACAGCGTGAAGGCCAGCGCGCTCACGTTGCCTTCGGCCGTGCCGCAGCGCAGCCACTTGGGGTCGTACACGCCGGTCGGCATCTCGCGCAGCCAGAGCCGTTTCAGCGTTTCCAGTCCTTCGGCCTTCGGCACACGGAACACCATGCCGCGGCAACTGCCGCCCGAGAGCAGCCCGAACACGAGGCCCGGCGTCTGGACGCTGCCGCGGTTGACGCGGCTCCACATCTTCAGCGCCCGATGCCAGCCGTGCACCCAGGCCGGGCGCCATTCGACAAAGCCGAAGTCCGGCCGCCAGATCAGCGAGCCGTAGCCGAACAGCCAGAGATCCTCGTGCCCACCCCAGTCGGCGATGGCACGCTCCAGCATCGGCTGCGGGTCGCGCAGGGGCTTGGGCATCGGGTCCAGTCCCGGCGGACCGGGATCCGGCGCGGGGTCCGACACGGGGGTGTCAGGAGCGGCGCCTACAATTTCGCGATCATGGTTCACCGCACCATTATTTACCTACCCCTTCCCTACGGAGCAAGACCCGCAATGAGCGACGACGACAGCCAGCAAAATTTCATCCTCGGATTCCTGATGGCCTTGATCGCTCTGGTGATCTTTTTCGTGATCGGCATCGTGCTCTGGCACAAGGGTCACAGCGTGGCGGCCGTTCCGGCCAAGCCCGCAGTGGTGATCTCGTCGCCGGCTCCCGGCCAGGAGGTCAAGCTGGCCGAAGTGACCGAAACGGTGACGGTCACGATCCCCGACGGTGCGAGCATCCGTGTGGTCAACGGCGTGGTGAGCTTCTACTTCGCGACCGGCAGTGCCGACCTCGCACCGGGTGCTGCCGAAGCACTGGCAGCGGTCATCAAGGGCGTTGAAAGCGGCCACAAGGCTGTGGTTTCGGGCTTCCATGACGCCACCGGCGACGCCGCCATCAACGAAGAACTCGCCAAGAAGCGCGCCCAGATGGTGCGCGACGTGCTCACCGGCCTGGGTGTGCCGGCCGACAAGATCGACCTGCAGAAGCCGGCCGTGACCGCCGGCACGGGCAACAACGCCGAGGCGCGCCGCGTCGAAGTCAAGCTGGTGGACTGAGCGCCACGGCCTGCCCGCAGAACAAGCCCGGTGATGCCGGGCTTTTTTGTGCCCGCCGCCGCGCCGGCCATGCCTGAGTAAATTCGTATTGTTCGGCGCCCGGATTTCATCAGCCCTTTGCCGTCAACTTGGTACGATGGGCCTCCAGGCCCACAGTCGCACCGGCGACACGCAGCAAGAGCCACAGACCCCCATGAGCAGCACACACCCCACCGTTCGCGACGTCACCGATCGCATCCGCGAGCGCAGCCATGCGCAGCGCAGCGCGTACCTCTCCAGGCTGGCCGACATCCGCGGCCGCGACCGCGGCTCCGACCGCATGGGCTGCGCCAACGTGGCGCACGCGGTCGCGGGCATTCCGGCCAACGACAAATTCAGGGTGGTGACCGAGCGCGCGCCCAACATCGGCATCGTCACCGCCTACAACGACATGCTCTCGGCCCACGCGCCGTACCAAGGCTATCCGGACATCATCAAGCAGGAGGCCCGCCGCCTCGGCGCCACCGCGCAGGTGGCGGGCGGCGTGCCGGCCATGTGCGACGGCGTGACGCAGGGCACGCCCGGCATGGAGCTGAGCCTGTTCAGCCGCGACGTGATCGCGATGAGCACCGCCATCGCGCTCACGCACGACATGTTCGACGGTGCGCTGCTGCTGGGCGTGTGCGACAAGATCGTGCCGGGCCTGCTGATCGGCGCGCTGCACTTTGGCCACCTGCCGACCGTGTTCGTGCCGGCCGGCCCGATGCCTTCGGGCCTGTCGAATGGCGCCAAGTCGAAGGTGCGCGAGCAGGCCGCGCAGGGCCTCGTGGGCCGGCAGGGCCTGCTCGATGCCGAGATGGCGGCCTATCACACGGTGGGCACCTGCACCTTCTACGGCACTGCCAACAGCAACCAGATGCTGCTTGAAGCCATGGGCCTGCATGTGCCCGGCACGGCCTTCATCCAGCCCGGCGACGCGATGCGCGAGACGCTCACGCGCGAAGCGGTGCGCACGGTGCTCGGCAAAGCGAGCGACGTCGCGTTCAGTTGCCCGCCCATCGGCGAGATGGTCGACGAGCGCTGCATCGTCAACGCCATGGTCGCGCTGCTGGCCACGGGCGGCTCCACCAACCACCTGATCCACTGGGTGGCCGTGGCCCGCGCGGCCGGCATCGTGATCGACTGGGACGACTTCTCGAAGCTCTCCGACATCATTCCGCTGCTGACCCGCGTGTACCCCAACGGCAGCGCCGACGTGAACGAGTTCCAGGCTGCGGGCGGCCCCGGCTTCGTCATCGGCGAACTGGTCGATGCGGGCCTGATGCACGGCGACGTGCTCACGGTGCGCGCCGGCGGCATTCGCGAATTCGCCAACATCCCCACGCTGGTCGAAGGCGGCGAGCAACGCCTGGCATGGCACTCCGCCGCGCCCTCGAAGAACGACGCCGTCGCGCGCACCGTCGCGCAGCCGTTCAGCGCCACCGGCGGCCTCAAGCTGCTCAGCGGCAACCTGGGCCGCAGCGTGATCAAGGTGTCTTCGGTGCCCGACGACCGGCACGTCATCGAAGCGCCTGCACGGGTGTTCGATTCGCAGGCCGCGCTGCACAAGGCCTTCACGGCCGGCGAGCTGGATCGCGACGTGGTCTGCGTGGTGCGCTGGCAGGGCCCGCAGGCCAACGGCATGCCCGAGCTGCACAAGCTCACGCCACCGCTGTCGGTGCTGCAGGGCAAGGGATTCCGCGTGGCGCTGGTCACCGACGGTCGCATGAGCGGCGCGTCGGGCAAGATACCGGCCGCGATCCACGTCTCGCCCGAGGCGGCGGCCGGTGGCCCGCTTGCCAAGGTGCGCGACGGCGACCTGATCCGCCTCGATGCCGTCGCGGGTACGCTCGCGGTGCTGCTGCCCGAAGACGAATGGGCCGCGCGCGAAACCGCGACGCTGCCCGAAGCGCAGCGCATCGCCGACGGACACGGCCTCGGCCGCGAGTTGTTCGCCGGCATGCGCCGCAATGCATTGACTGCTGAAGAAGGAGCCTGTTCATGGCTATGAACCCCCAAAAACTCACCGCGCTCGAAGTGATGCGCGACGCCCCCGTCATTCCGGTCATCGTGCTGAACGACGTCAAAGACGCCATTCCGCTGGCCCGCGCGCTGGTGGCCGGCGGCATCCGCATGCTTGAAGTCACGCTGCGCACGCCGCAGGCGCTGCAATGCATCGAGGCCATCGCCAAGGAGGTGCCCGACGCCGTGGCCGGTGCCGGCACCATCCGCAGCGCGGCCGATGCACAGGCCTCGGCGCTGGCCGGTGCCAAGTTCGGCGTGAGCCCGGGCTACACGCGCTCGGTGGGCAAGGCCTGCCACGACCTCGGCCTGCCGCTGTTGCCCGGCGTGGCCACCGGCAGCGAAATCATGACGGCGCAGGAAGACGGCTACACCCAGCTCAAGTTCTTCCCCGCGCTGCAGGCCGGCGGCCTGCCGATGCTCAAGGCATGGCAGGGCCCGTTTGGCGACGTCACCTTCTGCCCCACGGGCGGCATCCATGCGGGCAATGCGGCCGAGTTCCTCGCGCTGTCGAACGTAGCCTGCGTGGGTGGCTCGTGGATCGTGCCGGCCGATGCCATCCGCGAAGGCAACTGGGCGCTGATCGAGCAACTGGCGCGCGCCGCGAGCCAGCTGCCGCGCTGATGACCGCCATGCGCGCCGACTTCGACGCGAGCGACCTGAAGGTCATTGCCTTCGACGTCTTCGGCACGGTGGTCGACTGGCACAGCGGCATTGCCGCCGAAGCCGAAATCGCCTTGCCGGGTGTCGATGGCGCCGCCTTCGCGCTGGCCTGGCGCGCGGGCTACCAGCCCGCAATGAAGGCCGTGATGGAACGCATCGCAGCGGGCGAGGGCGGCTTCACGCTGCTCGACGAACTGCACCTGAGCATGCTCGAACAGGTGCTGCGCGATTTCGACCTGAGCGATCGCCTCGACACCGCCGCCCGGCGCGACCTGAGCCGCGCCTGGCATCGCCTGCCGGCATGGCCGGATTCGGTCGCGGGGCTCACGCGGCTCAAGAAGAAGTTCACGATCTGCACGCTCTCCAACGGCAACATCGGCCTGCTCACCGAAATGGCCAAGCGCGCCAGCCTGCCCTGGGACTGCGTGCTGTCGGCCGAGGTGTTCAAGGCCTACAAGCCCGATCCGCGCACCTACCTGGGCGTGGCGGGCGTGTTCGACGCCACGCCCGGCCAGGTGATGCTGGCCGCCGCGCACCACGACGACCTGGCCGCCGCACGCGGCTGCGGCCTGAAGACCGGCTACATCGAGCGGCCCCATGAGTTCGGGCGGGCCAAGCCGAAGGACGTGTCGCCGCAGCCGGACAACAACCTGCACGCGCGCGACATCAACGAGTTGGCCGATCTGCTCGGCTGCTGATCCTCAGTCCGTGAGCAGCTTCTCGACCGTGCGCAGGTTGCGCGTGGTCGTGCTTGATTTGTAGCGGGCTTTCGCCAGCAGCTTGGCGACCGGTGTGTCGGTGCTTTCACCGCGCGGACATTCCCAATAGAGAACGCCCTTGCCGTGTTTCAGGCGCTCGACCTTGGCGTCGACCGCGCCGGCCTTCTCGATGATTTCATCGAGCATCGCGGCGTCGGAGCCGAACACGAGGTAGGGATGCCGTTCTTCGTCGATGCGCTCGAAGGGATAGGCCGCAGCCATGCCAGCCACGGTCTTTTGCGTGAGCAGCACGATCCACGCGTCGTAGCCGAAGCGCTTGCGCAGCGCCTGCTCGATGCGCGTGCGCAGCGCGGCGGCATCGCCTTCGTCTGTATCGAACAGCACGTTGCCGCTGGCGAGCACCGTGCGTACCGCGCCGAAGCCGAGCTCGACAAAGAGCGCCTTCAGATCGGCACTCTTGATCGTGATGCCGTTGACGTTCACGCCGCGCAGCAGCGCGACATGGCGCGTGGCCGTCTGCTTTTTGGGGCTCGCCATGGACGCTACTGCCGGCTGTGGTTCAGCGAAGGCCGCCGCCGGCGCCGCTTTCGTCGCGCTGGATCAGTTCTATCTTGTAGCCGTTTGACTGGGTTTCTTTCTGCATGAGAATCCAATTAAATCAATAACTTACGCGAGTGAACGGCTGTTGATATCCGCTCAAATACCGCTAAAGTCAGCTCCAGACGCCACTAAATGGCGGCCGAAACTCCACCAGACCGATAGGATAATCGTCTGGTCAACCAGAGGAAATGACATGGCGAGACCACGACAAAGAGAATCAGGAAAGTGGGAAATTGGCCTTCGACACCCGTCGTTGCCAGGAGGGCGTAAATACTTCTCTTTCGACACAGAGGCTGAGGCTATCAGCTACGGCGAGCAGTGGAAGCTGATGAAGTTGGCGGGCGTGGCGCCGCCCGACGAACTGCTGAAACCAGCGTCTCCGGCGAACAGCAAGAACCTGGGCTTCATCGTGAGGCAGTGGGCAAATAGTGGCTTGGCGGCGCCATCGCAGCACTCGGTGCTGGGCTCGCTGATTGCAGAGGTTGGGAGTGTTCCGCTAGCAGACGTGACTTATGCCTGGATAGCACAGTACGTCCAGCGACTCAAGGTCAAGAACAACTTGGCACCCAACTCGATCCGCCATCGGATACAGGCGCTGGGCCGTTCAATTGATGAACACCTGAGAAACAACCCTGAGGTTGTGTTTGTGAACCCTGTTCGACTGCTGCCGAAGGGCTACAGCACCTACAGCGCCTTGGATCAGAAGCTGACCGAGGCGGCGGGCAAGAAGGTTAAGGAGGATGTGTCTCGTGACCGCCGCCTCTTCCCTGGTGAACAGGAAAAGATCGTGGCAGCGCTGTCCGGCTTTCAGCGCGAAGACCGTGAGCGCGGCCTGATGCTACTTGGCGGGAACGCGCTACTGACGATGTTCCTGTTGATCGTCTATTCTGGCCTGCGATTGCGCGAGGCGTACACGTTGACGCGCGGGCAAATTGATTTTGACGCAAAGGTCATTCGCGTTCGCAGTTCCAAGCAGTGGCGCGGAAAAGTCGTCTTTCGCGATGTCCCCATGCGCCCAGAAGTGCACCGCGCATTGCAGAGCTATCTGTCGACGCGCCGGCTATTACCTGCAGCGAATCTGTTTCCATTCATGGATGAGGACGAGGGGCTGACTCTGACGACGGTTACGGCGCGCCTTTCCTCAAGATACCTCATTGCGTTCACCTATGCGGGTTGCGAGGGGCTGCATGAGCACGACTTGCGGCATGAGGCCACGTGCCGATGGCTTGAGCTGCGTGACGCTACTGGGAATTGGATGTTCAGGCTTGAGGAAGTAAACCGGATCATGGGGTGGTCTTCAAATTCGACCATGGCCCAGCGCTACGCGAGTTTCCGGGGGGCGGACTTGGCGCAACGCATGTGGGCTACGTCGGAAGCAGCACCGGAGGCACGCGCCGTCGCGACTTGACGGGCGCCTTGGCGTCTGCGATCAGAAGGTCGAGCTTCGCCTGTTCGTATGCCAAGAACAGTTGGTCGCAGGTTGCATGTTGCGTGGTGGACATCGATCTTTCCTAAACGGGGGTGCTTGCTGAAAACCTGAGCCGACTGATTGCAGATGGCTCAGGTTGTGGCCCGCTTGCGCAGGCCGCTCCTGCTGTTACCGCGCCAAAGCAGGTAGGCGCCTTTCGGACTGGCCCTGTAGCGTCAACACGCGGCACCCGCGATTGGGTGACGCGCTCGGCAAGGGAGCGCCAGGCTTCGCCTCTTTCTCGTTCTGCTCAGGCGGGGGTGCAGGGCGCCTCGCGTTGGGGCGCCTGGGATATCCATCAATGCGAGAGACGCGTGTGGCGGCCTGTTTGGCCGCCGCCTGCCTCTCGCTCAAATTTTTAAAGGGCTACAGGTGGTCGCCGATCCGATTCGCCTGACGCCAGTCGTTGGCGTGAGCGAATTCTACGAATGTAGAAATACATCCGTCAACATGTGTAGAAATTATTTCAACAAAAAAGTGCCAAAACGAAAAAAAGCCACCCGAAGGTGGCTTTGTTGAAACTGGTGCGCGCTGGAGGAGGGCGCAGCGAAACGACTTCGCTTATCGCGGTTTGCGGTACTTCCTGTGCTCCACCATCGTGCCAACGATGTAGATCGGGACGACATCCGAGCGCATGGAGGGGTAGTCGTCATTGAGCGGGATCAGCTCAAAAATCAGCGCGCCATTCGCGTCCATGCTGCGAGGGCGGTACTTCTTGAACGTTGCTTCTTCCTCTCCATTCTTCGCCGCAACGAAGTCGCCCGGCTGCGGGGCCACGTCCGGGTCGATGATGACCCGATCACCCTCTTTGAACTCGGGAAGCATGGAGTCGCCCTTGATCTGCAGGGCGAACGTATGAGGGGAGACATCCTGGTCCGTCGTGAGCCAGTCGTCTGCGTCCCCTGGCTGGAAGCGATCAATGATTTCGGCCCACATGCCCGCTTGAATGTAGCTAACGAGAGGGATGCGCCGTGTGCCTGCAGGGACGGGGGTCACGTTGCTCGGCACGGCAGTTCCTGCCATGAGGGCGCGCACGTCGTAGTCATGTTCGGCGTCTTCAAGCATCTCCAGCGTCATGCCCATCGCAGCAGCCAGCTTGGTGGAGAACTTTGAGCGGGAGCTACCTCGGTTTTCCAGCGCGTTGATAGTCCCGACCTCGACGCCTGAGAGGTCCGAGAGATCTTCAAGCGTGAGTCCCGCTTTGCTGCGGTAGTGACGGATGCGTGCGCCGAGTGACATGCCCCGAGTTAAACATATGTAGAGTTGATTGAAAACACAATTGTTGAATCCAGACTTCTACACATGTAGAATCTTCGGCATGAATTCAACACTTGATGCCAACCCCGAAGTTGACGGTAATCCACCGCTCGCGGCTGATCCGGTCCTTGATGCCATCCGAGCGGCAATCCAAGGTGCTGGAGGACCAGCAAAGGTAGCGCAGGAGGTCGATGTCTCCGTGCAAGCCGTGTGCTTCTGGCGCGATGGCAAGCGCAAGTTCCCCGCCGAGCACGCGCCCGCACTGGAGCGGATGAACAGCGGTCGTGTTCGCTGCGAGCAGATGTGCCCCAAGTCCGACTGGGGTTATCTGCGAGGTACGGAGAGGGCTTGATATGGCAACGACTATCAAAGCCCTCACCCCTGAGATTCTTCGCGCTTCCGCTCAAGAGGCTGCGCGCCAGCATGTTCCCTTCGAGGAGGCCTGCCACTACGAAAAGGGTTCGCCGTTGTGGCGCGCCTTCCAGGCCGCATACGTCGAAGCAACGGCCACGGAGCTGGAGGCCGCGTGAGCGAGGCACCCGCGCCACTGACACCGGAAGACTGCGATTTGCAGGACTTCCCGTTTATGCCGCTCGACGTTGCACGTCTGCGTGATAGCGACTTGGCGTCGGATGAGTCTCCCGAGGCATGCTGGGCGGCCGTGCTGCTGTGGGCGGCCTCTTGGCATCAAGTGCCCGCCGCATCCATGCCGAGCAATGACAACTGGATTGCCAAGCAAGCCGGCTATGCACAGCGAGGCAAGATTTCCGAAGACTGGGCAGGCGTGCGTGAAGGTGCCATGCGGCACTGGCTGCTGTGCAGCGACGGGCGCCTGTATCACCCGGTGGTGGCCGAGAAGGCGCGGGATGCGTGGGCGGCCAAGTTGGCGCAGCGATGGCGCACCGAGTGCGGCCGCATCAAGAAGCACAACGACCGACATCCCGGTGCGAACGTGCCGCGCCCGACGTTCGAGCAATGGATCGCGTCGGGCCGCCCGGTGGGACAGCCCCTGTACGTCCCCAACGATCCTGCGCCGCGTCCCGAGGGACATGGCGCGCGTCCGGCAGGGGACACGCCCGCTGGCGCATCAGGACACCCCCCGCGAGTCCCCGGCGAAACAGCTTCCAAGGGACAGGGAGAGGGAGAGGGACAGGGAGACCTTAATTCCGTACCTAAAGGTACGGGCGGAAAGCCGCTTGCACCGCCGCCGTTGCCTGCGAAGGTCAAGACCCCCGAAGAAATGGCGAAGTCTGAACTGTGGCGCGCTGCGGTGTCGGTGCTGGAGAACGGCGGTTGCCCTGTTTCGCAGTGCCGCACGTTCATGGGCAAGCTGGTCGTTGACTACACGTTCCCGGTTGTGCAGCAAGCGGTCGCTGCCGCCGTCACCGCGCAGCCGGCTGATGCACGCGAATACCTCAAGGCGACGTGCCAGCGCCTGAAGGGCGAGCGGCCATCGGCCAACCGCCAGGAAGCGCTGGAGCAACGCGGCCAACAGGTCGTGGATGACTGGGCGGAAGGGGCGGGCAATGCAGGCGCATGAACGCAAGGACTTCGGCCAGCTCGTGAAAGACGTGATGGCGTACTACGGCAAGGACACAAGCAAGTTCCTGCTGGATGTGTGGTGGGACGCCTGCCAGTCGTTCGACTACGAGCAGATCGTGACGGCCGTGAACCGGCACATCAAGGACGCGGAACACGGCCAGTTTCCACCCAAGGTTGCGGACATGGTTCGCATCTTGGCGGGCACCGCGACTGACCGCGCGGTGATCGCGTGGGGCAAGACCCTCGCGGCCATGACTAGCGTGGGCGGGCATCAGGACGTGGTGTTCGATGACCCAGCGATTCATGCCGTGGTGGAAGACCTGGGCGGCTGGCCGAAGGTGTGCCGCACCGAAACCAAAGACCTGGGCTATCTGCAACACCGGTTCTGCGAGAGCCACCGCGCCTACACGCGCGCGCCGGGCTTCGACTATCCGCGCCGGCTGTCGGGCGAATCGACCGATACGGACGGCGAATACCTCCGCGTCGGATTAACGCCGCCGCGGCCCGTGCTGGTGGGCAATGCGGACGTGGCGCAACAGGTCTACCTCAACGGTAGCAACACCGGCAAGACCGCTATCACCTTCCCTGTGCGCAAAGCGCTGGAGGTCTCGAAGTTGATGCGTCTGACCAATCAAAACGACAACAAAGGCAGTCAAGGATGACTTTGAAAACCTCAACCATCGCGCAGGACTTCGCCGTAGAGCGCCACCGCTGCGATGCACCGCGCCTGTTCGTGCGCGATGCGGTCAACGTAGACCTGACGCCAGCCGGCAAGGCTGAGATTCGGCCCGCCGTGCGCAAGGTGTCGGACAAGCCCATCACGCACCTGTGGGCGAGCCCGCTGCATGGCGACACCTTCGGTGCGCTGGGCGATCAATGGGTGCGGGTGGACCCGACGACCTGGGACACCAAGGGGCTGGCGACGGTGGGCGAGGGCGATCTGTCGTTCGAGGTTCTAAACAACCAGGTGCTCGCGGCTGGCCCTGCCGGCATCTACGTCTTCGACGGTGCGGTGGCGCGGCGATTGACTATCGACACGCCACCGCCGCCGATGGTGGCCGCCACTGATGGTGCCCTCGTACCCGGTAGCTACGGCGTGGCCGTGGCATGGCTGCGCGGCGCCACCGAGTCGGCCCCCTCGGGCATCACGCATCTGGCGGTGCCTGTCGGTGCCGGTCTCGAAATCACATTGCCGCTCTGCATGGACGCGAGCGTGACGCACGCGCGCCTGTACTTCACGCACCCGGATGGTGGCGAGCTGGCACGAGGCGAGGAATACCCGATCAGCACGGCCAGCGTGACCGTGCCGCTGCTGCCACGCCTCGGGGCGCCGCCGCAGTTCCTGCACAAGAGCCCGATGCCGACCGGAAAATTCCTCAAATACTGGCGCGGCCGACTGCTGACCGCGCGCGCGAACGTGCTGCGCTTCTCCGAGCCGCTGGCCTACCACCTGCACGACGAACGGCACGGGTTCGTTCAGATGCCGCAGCGCATCACGTTCGTGTTGCCTGTGGACGGCGGCATCTGGGTCGGGCAGGTTGACCATGTGGCGTTTCTTGAGGGCGCGACCCTTGACGGCCTCACCTTGCAGCGCAAGGCCGCACGCGCCCCTGTGCCGGGCAGTGCCACCAATGGGCGTTGGAAGGTCAAGATTCCTGATGGCGCGAACATGCGGGCCGAAGCCAAAACAGGTTTCGGCACCGGGCACTACCCGTTCTCGCGGTTGGTGAACGCGGCTTTCAGCAACCAGACCGTCAAGATTCGCAAGCGCGACAGCGAGGGCCGCGAGTACCTGGACACCGAGGCAACCGACGAGGCCAACGGCAAGATCAGCGACATCCGCGCCAAGTTCGGCGAATGGCTGTGGTCTGACCCTGAACGCCGCGTCGCTCAGGAGCGCGAGTACAACGAGGTTCGCAACGCCTACGCGACGCCGAAGTACGACGGCTCGTTCCTCAAGTTCGAGGGCATGGCCCTGAGCCTTGGAAATGGCCCCTTCGATCTGCGCAGCCATCAGGCAAATGCGATCTGGCGTGCGCTGGTC
The DNA here is from genome assembly GCF_014302995.1 of Variovorax sp. PAMC26660. Lineage (NCBI taxonomy): Bacteria > Pseudomonadati > Pseudomonadota > Betaproteobacteria > Burkholderiales > Comamonadaceae > Variovorax > Variovorax sp. PAMC26660. Next base: position 309,319 of record NZ_CP060295.1, on the reverse strand, counting down.
AACCGCCGCAGTCTGAACGCCCACGAAGTGGGCACCGGCAAGACCTTCACGATTGGCGGCATTGCCGTCGAGAGCCGCCGCTATGGCCTCGCCAAGAAGCCGATGCTGTTCGCACACAACGCCAACAGCGCGACCGTGGCGGCCGAGATTCAGCAGATGTACCCCGGCGCCAAGGTGCTGTACATCGACAACCTGAGCCCGGAAACCATCGCGGTCAAGATGCGTCAGATCGCGAATGACGACTGGGATGTGGTTGTGCTGCCGCATTCGCTGATTGATCGCCTTTCGTTCCGCGAGGAAACGCTGATGGCGATGGCACAGGAAGACATTGTTTCTCTCGAAGAAGAAGCCTACGCCGCAGCCAATGAAGACGGCGTGACGTTGACCGAAGAAATCATGGACAACGAGGACGAGCTGAAGAAGCTGCGTTCAGTCACGGCAAAGGAACTGGTCAAGGCGCGCAATCGCATCATCGAGACGATCAAGGATCAAGCGATGCGCTCCAGCAAGGAGGGCGCGATTCCTTTCGAGGAACTGGGCATCGACATGCTGATGGTCGATGAAGCGCACGAGTTCAAGAAGCCGCCGATCAGCACCCGCATGAGCATGAAGGGGCTGAACACGCAGACCTCGAACCGATCGATTGCGCTTCAGTTCATCACTCGCTACATCCGCGCCAACAACGGCGGCGGGAACGTTCACACGTTCACTGGCACACCCATCACCAACACGCTGACGGAGATTTATCACCAGATGCGCTACGTGATGGAAGACGAAATGAAGGCCGCAGGGGTGGAGACCTGGGACGGCTGGTTCGGCTCGTTCGCCAAGGAAGTGCAGGACGTGGAACTGTCAGCCGCTGGCGAGTACGAGGCGGTCACGCGGCTGGCGGGCTTCATCAATGTCCCGGAGCTGCGCCGAATGATCGGTCAGTACATGGATGTCGTTTTCGCCGACGACATGCCTGAGATGCAGCCGCGCAAGACGGCCAGCGGCAAGACGATGGCGGCCAAGGACTTGACCGAGCGCGAGCGCGCAGAGCTGTTGAACGGCCGCACCGAGGGCGCCAAGGACCGCCCATACAAGAAGATTGTGAATGTCACGTCCGACCTGACGGGCGAGCAGCAAAACATCTTCCGCCAGTTGCAGGGCTATGCCCGTGCGTGGCGGAACATGGGCGGGAAGGCGCGCAAGGAGGCGATGGCGGCGGGCTCCCCCGAATCGCCAATCATCACCGAGGGCATGGCGAACAAGGCCAGCTTCGACGTGCGCCTGATGCACGACGCGCTGTATGCGGGCCAGGAAGGAATCGCGGCCGACGATCCGGGCAGCAAGGCGTCGAAGGTGGTTGCGAACGTCCTGGAGGTCTACCGCAGCGACAAGCGCGCCGCACAGGTCATCTTTGCGGAACAGGGCTACTCGACCTCGCAGAAACGCAGCATTGGCCGCGATCCAGAAGGCAAGAAGCTGTACCGCACGGTCAAGACCTTCTCGACCATGCGCGACATCGTGGCGCGGCTGGTGGCTCAGGGCATCCCTGCCGATCAGATTGCCATCGTGGACGGCGGCACATCGAAGGAGAAGCGCAAGGAAATCGCCGATGGCATGAACACATTGCGCATCCGGGTGGTGATCGGCTCGACCGACACGCTGGGCGTTGGCGTGAACATGCAGCGCAACCTGCGCGCGATGCACCACATGGATGCGCCCTACATGCCGGGCGAGCTGGAGCAGCGCAACGGGCGCGGACTGCGCCAGGGCAATCAGTGGAACACCGTCATGGAATTCCGCTACATGACCGACCGCCTCGACGGCCGGCGCTGGCAGATTCTGGCGGTCAAGCAGCGGTTCATCACAGCGTTCCTGAAATCCAACAGCGAAAGTCGTGTGATCGAGGGCGATGCGGCCAGCGACACCGAGAGCGACATCGTGCAGTCGTTCAGCGAAGCCGCTGGCGACCCGCGCATCTTGATTCGCGCCAAGCTGGCGAAGAACGTGGAAGCCCTGAAGCGTGCCGAACGCATGCACACCAACGGTATCGCCGACGCCAAGCAGGGCGTTCGCCGCGTGAGCGACAGCATCGAATGGGCGAAGAAGCGCCTGAGCGAGCTGACGGCCAACAACCTGCCGGCGACCGTGCGTGACCTGCTGCAAAGCCAAACGGACAACTACCGCGCGACGGTGGACGGGACGGTCTACGACAGCCGCAAAGACGCGGAAGTCGCAATGGACAAGCACCTGCGCGAAACCATGCGGATGGAGCAGAAGGGCGTGCCTGTGGGCAACTACGCCGGCCATGCCGTCACGGCGTCGTGGCCGTCGATGGTCAGCACGCCCGATCTGAGCATGACGATAGGCAACCAGCAATTCACGAGCGGTACGCTGCGCGGTCTTGAATCGCAGTTGCGCGGACTGCCGGCGCGCATCGAGCGGGTGCGCGAGGAAATCTCGACCAAAGAGGCCAGCATCGAACGCATGGAGGAAGTCTCCAAGGCACCATTCGCTCGAGCCGCAGACCTGGAACGCGCGCGCACGCAGTTTGAGGCACTGGTGAAGGACATCGAAGTCAACCCGGTGCCCCCTCCTGCATGGCTGCGCGCTGGGGCGCCTGTCGATGCTCCCGTGTTCCGCGACGGCCACGAGTTCGTCGTCACGGGCCATCGTTGGACGAAGGACGGCTGGTTTGTGCTGGCGCAGGATTCCGTTGGCGACACCGCCATCCCCTACAGGGAGGCGACCGACGCACAGGGCATGCCGGTCTACGAGCCGCGCGAGTTCGTGGCGCCCGAAGTTCACGAGAAGACGGCCAAGGACACGGCCAAGCCTGCCGAGAAAGCCGCGCTTGCCGAAACCACTGTCGGCGATGACGAAGTGAGCTTCGCGCGGTCGAAAGTGGAGTTCAGCCCCGCTGCGCGTGCCCAGTCGATTGCCGCCGTTGAGCGCACCGCCGATGCGGTGAAGGCTGGATGGGCGAACGCGCCCGGCGTGATCGTGGCATTCGACATGAACGATCCAGTGGTACCCGAAAGCGCGCGTCGCGCCGATCTGAAGCAGCGCAGCGGTGGCGCGCGTGGTGCGCCCGAGGGCTTCTATCACCGTGGCAAGGTCTACCTGATGGCCTCGCGCCTGAACACACCCGCCGATGCGGCGCGCGTGCTGTTCCACGAGGCACTGGGGCACCATGGTCTGCGTGGCGCGTTCGGCGGGCAGCTCGACGGCATCCTGAACCAGATCGGCACGATGCGCCGCGCAGAGGTCGACGCGAAGATCAAGGAATACGGGCTGCGCGGTGTGAACCGGCTCGACCGGCGCGCCGCGGCTGAAGAAGTCTTGGCCGAGATGGCGCAGACCACGCCCGATATCAGTTTCGTGCGCCGGGCCGTGGCCGCGATTCGCACTTGGTTGCGCCACAACGTGCCGGGTTTCCGCAACATGGCGGTGACCAACGATGAAATCATCCGCAGCTACATCCTACCGGCGCGCCGGTTTGTGGAGCGCGGCGACCCCGGAGGCGGTGGGCTGCGCGGTGACGCCTTGTTCAGTCGCGGCGCCCAGGCACTGCGGCCCGCCGCCAATTTCCTTCAAGCGCGTGTCGCGGCCTCGCAGTTTCAGGGGAAGCCGCTGACGAATGACGCCACCGGCATGGTGGCAACCATGACGCGCAACAGCCTGGACAAGATGCTCAGTCGGAAGGCGGTGGACAAGTCATCGTCGGCCGCAGACCAGGCGCTGGCCGTTGCCAACCTCGATCAGTTGTTTCGTGACGCCACCTATGGCTGGAGCAAGCCCGACGACGGCGGCAACACCAATATCAAGCAGGTACATCGCTTGTTCGCGCCAATGCAGACGGAAGACGGCGTGCGTCTCGTGAAGCTGACGGTCAAGGAGTTCGTGGCGGCAGAGCAGGGCAACCGCATCTACACGGTGGAATCGGTAGACGTAAACGAAAAATCCCCTGCGGCTCAGTGGGTTGACGCGACAGTACGAGACGATGGCCTCGACCCGACTTCAATCCGCTCCGCAGGGGAAGTACGTAGTCTAGCGGAACAGATTGAACGCCACAACGTAGGTGCCGACGACGGCGAATCGGGCGGAACGCCCATGTTCAGCCGCTCGAAGATCGCCGAGTACACCAGCAAGGCGACGGCCGAGCTGAACAAGACCCTGAATGCGCCGGGCCGGCTGTCGTGGTGGCACAAGACCATCGGGACCATGAACAACCTCGCCGAGCGCTCGCCTGCTTTCAAGCCGGTATTCGAGGCGGCGCAGGGGTTCGTGGACGATGTGAGTTTCTATGCCACTGACGCCTCCGAGCTGGCCCCCAAGCTGTTGCCAAAGCTGGATGAATGGCGCGACATCAAGAAGCGCCCGGTATCTGCGGCCGACAACACGGCCGTGGCAAAGCCGGTATTCGAGGGCACGCTGTCGTGGGCGCGCGACGACGAAGGCAAGCCGGTGAAGCTGGCCGATCTGGAAGCGCAGGCCGCCACGATGACGGTGGAAGAAAAGGCACGTCGCCTGCTGCGCCGAAACGAGATCGATCCGGGCATGCTGGCCGCTTGGCAGGGTATGCCGCTCGACTCCTACGAGCGCGCGGTGCATTCGCGCTACCAGTCGCGCATCCTGGCGCCGGGCGTCGTGTGGACGGACGCAGAACTGAATGGCACGTTTGGCCTCAATGTCGAGCAGATCGCGCTGTACCGCGAGTTCCGCGCGGCGACGGATCGCAGCCTGGACACGATGGCGCGCGCTGACATGCTGCGCTACGCCGGGGATGACTTGAAGCCAATGCAACAGGCGGTGATGGATGCGGCCGACGTGCAGGCCGCGACCACGCTGATTTCGCAGTACCTGCAAGAGCTGCAACGCGAGCAGCCCGACCGTGCCTCGCAGATCGCCGACACCATGAACGGCATCGTGAAGCGAGCCGACAAGGTGAAGGAATTGCAGGACAAGGGCTATGCGCCGCTGTCGCGCTTCGGCAAATACACCGTTGACGTGATGGAGGGCGAGGAACGCCAATACTTCGGCCTGTTCGAGACGGCACGCGAGGCCAATGCGATGGCCGAGAAGATGGCGCAGGAGTACGGCGAGGCGAACGTGACGCAGGGCACGCTGTCGGATGAGGCATTCAAGATGTTTGCCGGCATCACGCCCGAGAGCCTGGAACTGTTCGGCAACATGCTGGGCCTCGATACCGATGGCAGCAATGCGCAGGATCAGGCGTTTCAGGAATATCTCAAGCTGACCAAGACCAACCGCAGCGCCATGCGCCGGCTGATTCACCGCAAGGGCATCGCCGGTTACAGCGAGGACGTGGGCCGCGTGCTGGCGAGCTTCATCTACAGCAACTCGCGGCAGACAGCGGCGGGTCTGCACATGGGCGACCTGGGCGAAGCGGTGAACGAGATTCCAAAGGCGCAGGGCGAGCTGAAAGATGCGGCCGTGCGACTGGCCGAGTACGTGAAGAACCCGCAGGAAGAAGCACAGGCCGTGCGCGGCCTGCTGTTCGCGCAGTACCTGGGCGGCTCGATTGCTTCGGCGTTCGTGAACATGACCCAGCCGGTAGCAGTCACCTTCCCTTGGTTGAGCCAGTTTGGCGGCGCGGCCAAATCGGCATCGGCACTGGCCAGGGCCGCCAAGGACATGGCGACCAAGGGATTCAAGTACGAAGCCGACCTTGCAGCGGCGCTCAAAGCAGCCGAGGACGATGGCACTGTGAGCCCGCAGGAAGTGCACCAGCTCATGGCGCAGGCGCGCGGCTCGGGCTCGCTGCGCTCGGGTGACGGCACGCGCATGGGTAGCGTGCGCGCCGAGGCCGGCAACGCAATGACCGCGCTTTCGATGGCCTGGGGCAAGGTGTTCGGTGCGGCCGAGCAGGTGAACCGCCGCGTGACGTTCATCGCCGCTTACCGGATCGCCCGCGAGCGCAACATGCCGAGCCCGTTGCAGTTCGCAAAGACGGCGGTGCGGGAAACCCAGTTCCTCTACTCCAAGGCCAACAAGATGCAATGGGGGCGCGGCGCCATCGGCGGCACGCTGATGACGTTCAAGACCTACAGCGTGGCCTACATCGAGCTGCTGGGGCGCATGTGGACGCAAGGCGGCCCCGAGGGCAAGAAGGCTGCTGCGCTGGCGCTCGCCACGCTGATGCTGATGGGCGGCGCAGGTGGCCTGCCGTTCATGGAGGATGCCGAAGACGTGGCGACCGGGCTGGCGCAGTTGATGGGCTACAACCTCAACGCCAAGCAGGCCAAGCAAGAGTTCCTGGAAGACGTGTTCGGCAAAGCGCTGGCTGACTTCATCGACAAGGGCGTCACGGGCCTGCCGGGTATGCCGGTGGACGTGTCGGGCCGCCTGGGCATGGGCAACCTGATTCCCGGCACTGGTCTGCTGCAGGAGAAAAGCAGTCATACCCGCGACGTGCTCGAAATCGTCGGCCCCATGGGCGACTTTGCGAGCCGCATCCTGTCGGGCGGGCGCAACGTGTTGGGCGGCAACGTCGGAGCCGGCGTGTTGGAAATGATGCCCGCCGCTGTGCGCAATGCTGCCAAGGGGGCCGACATGGCGGCCACGGGCATGTACCGCGACAGCAAGGGCTACAAGGTGCTGGAGACGACGCACGTTGAAGCGGCATTGAAGGCCATCGGGTTCCAGCCGGCAACCGTGGCGAATGTGCAGGAGGCGAATGGTATCAACCAGGCCGCGAAGAACTTCTACAACCTCAAGGCGCAGGAGATCCGCTCGATGTGGGCGCGCGGCATCTTCGAGGACGACCCGGCCGAGGTACAGGCGGCGCGCGACGCCATCGCTGCATGGAACCAGAAGAACCCGGATCAGCCCATGCTGATTACGGTGCCATCGGTCATGCACAAGGTGAAGGAAATGCGCAAGCCAAAGGATCAGCGTATCGCGGATACCGCGCCCAAGGCGATGCGCGCTCAGATGAGGGAGAGCCTTCACAGGCCTGTGCCGTGAGGCCGGACCCCCTCTAGGGTTCGCGTTGATGGGGGTATCTCGGAATGATCCGGGACCATGAAAACCCTCATCACCGCCATCCTCACCGCCCTGGGCATCCACGGCAGTTTGAGCGCGGAGCAGAAGCATGATGTAGTCACCGCCACGGTCCATGCCGTGCCCGGTGGCGCTGCCGCAGGAGGGGCGCATGTTGCACAGTTGCCCCTGAGCGACATGCTCGTGGTCTGTTCCATCGCGTTCGTCCTGCTGCAAGCCGGGTATCTCATATGGAAGTGGCGCCGTGATGCGCGTCGCGACCGCGAGCGCCAGGAAGACCGCCGCCTGGGGGTGCATTCCCCGTTTGATCCTGCTGACGATGGAGAGCCGTCGTGAACGGCGCGCTTCGCTCCCGGCTGCTGGCGGTTGCCGGCGCCAGCGCGCTCGCCATCGCCGCCACGCTTGGCGACTGGTACGAGGGCACCGGCCCGACCGTCAAGCAGCCGAGTGGTGCCGTTCTCTACAAGCCCTATCCCGACAGCGGCGGTATCTGGACGGTCTGCCGTGGTGTGACTGGCGCCAAGGACGTTGACCCGTCGCGCCTGTACACCGAGGCCGAGTGCAAGGCGCTCGAAACCAAGCACCTCAAGATCGCCGAGGCCGCCGCGCGCCGGCACATCGCCGGCTACGACCAACTCAACAAGTGGCAGCAGGCGGCACTGATTGACTGGTTCTACAACCTGGGCGCTACGCCCGCCACCACGCAATCGACGCTGGTGGCGAAGTTCGCGCGCGGCGACATCGACGACGGTTGCCGCGAGTTGTCGCGCTGGGTCAAAAGCCGCGTTCGCGGCGAGTTGGTGACGCTGAACGGTCTGGTGGACCGACGTGGCGCCGAGGCCGAACTCTGCCTGGACTGGGGGGCGCGGTAATGCCTGACCTCAGGACGCCACTGCTTTGGTTGCTCGGTGTGCTGCTGCTGGGGGCGTTGGCCGCTGCTGCGGCGGAACGCACTCAGGCGCTCAAAGCGAGAGTCGATGTTTCTACGGCGAAGAAAGCGCTGTCCGATGAAAAGCTCGACCGACAGGCCGAGAACACCCGCCGTGCGCTCGCCGCACTCGAAGACTTACGGCGCGTGCTCGCATTGCAAGCCGCCCACGCCAAAGCTCAACAGGAAAATTTCGATGCCTACGAAAAGAATCTCGCTGCACTCGACGGCCGGCGCCGCGCTGCTGCTGGCGATGCTGAGCGGGTGCGCCAGCAATACGCCGCCTACGCCGCCCGTGATCGGGATCAAGCCACAACCGACCCCGCTGCCTGCATCCGCATCGCGGATCGATCCGCAGTCCTCGCAACCCTGGCTGCGGAAGGTCGAGAGCTACTTTCACAAGGCCGACTTGTTGTTGAACAGCGAGACGCTGAAGTAGGGCTGCTGCTGCACACAATCAAGAATGACAGGGCGCTGGTGGCGCCATAGCGGCAGTTGCTGGCCACGTTGATTGGCCGGCACCATGCGGGTCATGAGGATGAGGCGCGCGCGCAGGCAGCTATGGGCCGGCTTGTCGGACCGCGTGCCACTCAACAGTCGTTCACCGACAACAGCGACCCTGAAGAATTGCGTACTTTCATTTCCAGTCCGTTTCTGACACTCGCAGCGTCATCGATTTGCCGTTGTCTGCGTGTGGCCTTTCGGATAGCCTGAAACAAGTTGTATGGCACGTGCAACGCAGTAGGCATTCGCCCGAAGTGCGGCGAGCCCAGAACAAATTCAATGGATAGCGTGCACGCACTGGTCTGTCGAGGACTAAGTGAAAAAAGAGGGGGAAATTTGAAACTCGTAATAGCACGCCTGCTAGCGTCAATTTCTGTGCGGGGGCTGCAAAGTGGCGTCATGCTTCTTGGAGCAATGATGTGCTTTCCACAGCCCGCTCGTGCGGATTTCGAGCCAACAGTCAATGAGTGGGCAGTCGAATGGTCCCCACCAATCTATAAGCCCACAAGACCGGAAGCGTGTGCAGCTATGAAGGCTGTGCTGGACAATCCGCAGTCATACTTTGTGCTGCAGTCTGACAACTATCCCGGTTATCAATGGGGCCAGTGCTACTACATTCAGTACGGTCGTGGAACTAGCGTGCCCTGGGGTTACTTCTTGAAGCCCTATGTGCCAAAGCAAATGCTTTGTCCACGCGGGGCATATCTAAACGGGTACAACTGCGTGTGCAAGGTTTCCTACCAGCAGATCGGGTCTGCCTGCGAGCCACCCGAACCAGAAGTGCCGGAGGAAAACTCCTGCCCTCGCCCGATTGGTCCAACTGGCGTCTCCATTGGAAACCCAATACTTCCTGCATCAGGAGAAAAGTATCAGTCGGAAACTGATTGGACCGATTCTCGCTCGCAAGGTTTGAGCTTTAAGAGAATATACAGAAGCTCTAGAGCGACTGATACAACCCGGGCAGCGACCTCTCTGGGAAAAGCTTGGACACATAACCACGATTTCACGCTTGTGAGGGTCGGAACGCTTGTAAAAATCAGCGACGGAGATGGGGGGTTGCATGCCTTCAATAAGCCGCCAAATGCTGCGGCCTGGACGCCGACAAACAACGCTGATCAACTCATTGAAACCCCCGGCGGATGGACTTTTATTCAATCTCCCTCAGACGAGATTTTTCTGTTCAATGCGACTGGGAAACCCATATCGCGTACTTCGCGAAACGGCTGGAAAACCACCTACGCCTATGATGCCGATAGCAGATTAGCCTCAATCTCAGGCCCCTTTGGCAGCATCGCGGCGCTGACTTACGACACCGAGGGCCACCTTGTGACCCTGACGGCAGTAGACGGAAAAACAGTGAGATATGCCTATGACGCAGTAGGACGCCTCAATAGTGTTACGCAGAATGATCAAACTGTGCGAACGTATGTGTATGAGAACACTACTTTTCCGGATGCTTTGACTGGCATCGTGGATGAAAGCGGAGTGAGATATGCCACGTTCCAATACGACAGTACGGGCTGGGCTATCAGCACAGAACATGCAGGTGGGGTTGGGCGATATTCCTTTACCTACAGCACCAACGGCGACCAAACTTACGCTTCTGTTCAAGACCCCTTGGGATCTTGGAGAAGTTATCGATATGCCAACAAGTTTGGGAAGCTCGCAGTGGTTGGCAGTTCACTGCCAATTGGGAACTCGGAGAGCAGGGTCCAAGACGCCAATGGTTTTGTGACTCAGGAAACTGACTTTGTAGGCAATAAAACGCTATTTTCCTGGGATCCTGTACGCCGCTTGAGAACATCCGCAACAAGAGCAAGCGGTCTTCCAGAATCGCAAACAACCACCGTGCAGTGGCACCCCGCCTTCAGCATGCCAGCACTGGTAACTGAATCGGGACGAACCACCGCCTACACCTATGACATTTCCGGAAATGTTCTAGTTAAGACCATTACTGATACGGCAACGAACAAGGCCCAAACTTGGCAATATACGTACAACGGCCAAGGGCTCGTTGAGGCGGCTGTTAATCCCTCCAACGCATCTACCCAGTATCAGTATGACATTCAAGGAAATATCACCACAGCAACCAATTCATTGGGACATGTCACAAGCTATACCTATGACACGTCAAACCGGGTAAAAAGCGTCACCGCTCCGAATGGTTTGGTAACGACGCTGACCTATGACCTGCGTGATCGCGTGTTGACCCAAACTGTTGGGACAGGTCTCAATGCTTCTCAGACCACAACCTTTACATACAAACCTACCGGGCTTCTGGAGTCGGCATCCTTGTCCAGCGGCTTGAGCATCGCCTATACATATGACGATGCACATCGATTGATCGGTTGGAGCAACAATCGCGGGGAGTCTGGCATCTATACCTTGGATGGCATGGGCAACCAGAAGAAGGCGCAAATTAAGGATGCCGCTGGTGTAGTTGCTTGGCAGTTGGCAAGGTCTGTAAACAGCGTCAATTTGGTGAGCGGCGAAACCTTGGGTGAGAATACGGCTCGAAGCATTGAATACAACGCAAATGGCGAAGTAAGGTCAGAGACGTTCGGAGGGATTGCAACAACTTCCATATTGGACGGGTTGGGCCGTGCGACGTCCATTAGCAGGGCCAGTACCACCGCGACGTTGAAGTACAACGCCCTTGATGCCATCACCGAGGCCAAAGACTTCAAGGGCGTCGTTACCGCCTACGGCCGGGATGCGCAAGGCAACGCCACCAGCGAGAGCAGTGCTGATACGGGTGGGGCCAGCACCCAGTACGACAACCTGGGCAGGCCCAGCCAAACCACCGACGCCCTGGGCCAGGCAACGACCATCAACCGCGATGCGCTGGGCCGCCCCACAAGCCTGGTCTTCGCGGACGGCAAGACCACCACCCTGCGCTATGACCTCACGGCCAACAGCAAGGGCTATTTGTCCGAGATTGTGGACCGCAGCGGCACCACCGAGTACACCCGTGATGCCTTCGGGCGCGTCACCCTCAAGAAGCAGACCCTGATCAACGGTAGCGTGCAGCAGGTCAGCTACGGCTACAACGCCAACGGCACGCTGGCGAGCATCGGCTACCCCAACGGCGTCACGCTCTCCTACCTGTACGACGCCACCGGCCGCCTTGTGGGCCTGAACTGGAACGGCAACCCGCTGGTCACCGGCATCGCCTGGAACCCGCTGGGCCAGCCCACGGCATGGACCTGGGCTTTCACCGCCGGTAGTCCTCAACTGGCCACCAGCCGCGCCTACGACACAGCAGGCCGGCTGATCAACACCGAGTTTGGTAGCTATTTGTATGACTCGTCGGGGCGTCTCACAAAGATCACCCAAAATCTCTACAAACCAGGAGATACCAATCCTGCGAATAGCACGCTGACGAATGGAAACTCGGTTTGGGTCATAGATTACGACAGCCTCAATCGGGTGTCGCGTTTCTACTTGAGCGGAACTGCCGCCGTTGATTCGCGGTACTCCTACGATGCCAACGGAAATCGAACAAGCAGTACTCGCATCATCAACGGTCAGACCACCAGCCGTACCTACACGGTGGGCGCTGCGAGCAACCAACTGACAGGCTTCACCCAGAGCATCAACGGCGCGAGCAACACCAGCGTCACCTATGGCTACAACGCCAATGGCGACATGGTGAGCGATGGCCTGCGCAGCTACACCTATGACGCTGAAGGGCGCCTCGGTGCATCGACCACCGGCGCTACCGATACCAGCCCTACCACGCGCTACGCGCACAACGCATTGGGGCAGCGGGCGTTTAAGACCGAGCCGCTGTATCCGCCGAGCCAGGGCAATGCGGCCGATCCGGGGGGCATGCAGAGTCTGATCGCTTTCTTCACCGAGCTATGGAATCCCACGGCAAACCAAGCCGAGCAGTTGGGCTATGCGTACGTCTACGATGAGCAGGGCACGTTGATTTCGGAAGTAGGCAGCGGCGGTACGTACAGCGGGGGGCAAGCGCAGTACATCTACCTGCCCACGGCCAATGGGCCTATGCCGATTGCGGCGGTGATCAATGGCAACACCTACGCAGTGCACAGCGACCACCTGAACACGCCGCGCAAGCTGACCGATGTGAACGGGCAAGCAGCCTGGCAATGGAGCTACAGCGCGTTCGGGGAGGACAAGCCCACGACGGCAAAGAACCGTTTCGCCAACCTCGACATCACACCGAACCCAGGCACAACAAGCGTCTCTGATGTGAAGCTCAACCTGAGGTATCCGGGGCAGTATGCGGATGAGGAGTCAGGGTTGTTTTACAACTACTTCCGCAGCTATGACGCGAGGACGGGGAGGTATAGCCAGCCGGACCCCATCGGACTTGGCGGTGGATGGAACCGATTCGGCTATGTAGATGGAAATCCGCTTGGCGACGTAGATCCGCTGGGATTGGCTGGAGCTGGTAAACCTGACCAATGGTGGCGTCCCTGCAATGGCGACCAAGTATCACAATGCAAGGCGTCGTGCACCAGCCAGGGTAAGGAGTACGAAAGCTGTGCCGTGCGCTGGATGAAAGGGAAGGACTGGACGGGCACGCCTTCAGGCGGTGGCCTCAGCTGTAGTTGCAAAGATTCAGAAGCGCAGCAGCAAAATTTTTGCAGCGGAAATTGCCAGCGTGTCTTGAAAACCATCACTGATACGGCAACCGGTTTGCTGATTTTTACTTTCGTTTTGGTATGCGCTACATCCTGATATAGAGGTGAAAACTATGTCTAATTCGCTTGAATCTCGCTCTGATTCGTTAACGCCAGGACAGCCAGTGTTCCTGCTTGGCTACCACGATAGGGAGATGCGGCTGCCATTCATTGAAGCCTACGTATTTCTCGGGGTGAGAACGCAAGATAGGGCGCCATCGGAAAGATGGTGCTTTCAGCAAGCGGAAACATACCTTCGGAGTCCAATCGAGAGCATAGAAGCGGCACAAAGCCGCGAAGGCGTGCTCTATGTGGACAAGGAGGGACTGGGAACTATGGTTGATTGGATAGGCCTTGTTGCTGAGCTAGCAGAGCGGTTGGAAGATCAGCGTCATCGTTGACGGCTCACGAGTGTTTTGTTCATCACCGTCCGAACAGCTTCCGAACAATCGATGATCCGAGCAGTCCCGTGAAGAAGGACTCTATGAAAAAAGAACTTGCTCAACAGATTGGCCAAGAGGTCGATGAGATGCTCAATCGCTTTGGTGCGACCCTTCAACTCGTGAGGGACTCGTGCACCGACGAGGAATTCAATTGGTACAAGTCGACGGTTGCACCCGTGATGGGCGCGCTTGTGCTTGACGTGCTCAATCCACTCTACGAAAAGTGCCCTGAAGCGAAGCCTGAGGGATACGACGACTGATTCGTTGAGAAGGCCCGGTTTCCACACTTGGCCTCCGTTCATCACCGTCCGAAAATCTTCCGAAAGATCGATGGCCCGAGTAGCCCCGTCAGGAAGGGATGGCGCTCAACTAGTTGGTTGCCGATTGAGGGTCGCCCAAACGAAAAAAGCCCGCACGAAGCGGGTTTTTTTGACCGCACCGGGCGGGTCGAGCGGGTCAGCCGTTGCGCAATGCGTCGCCCGTATTGGCGGTCGATTGGTGGGCATCATCGTAAGTCTTTGATTTGTCTTGTATTAATTCGATCTTGTACCCATCGGGGTCCGTCACGAAGGCGATGACGGTCGTGCCGCCCTTGACCGGGCCGGCTTCGCGCGTGACGTTGCCGCCCGCGGCCTTGATCTTTTCGCAGGCTGCGTAAGCGTCGGGCACGCCGAGCGCGATGTGGCCATAGGCGGAGCCCAGCTCATAGCTTTCGGTGCCCCAGTTGTAGGTCAGCTCGATCTCTGCCTGGTCGGGGTTGCCCTTGCCGTAGCCGATGAAGGCAAGGCTGTACTTGTACTCGGGGTTTTCCGACGTACGCAGCAGGTTCATGCCGAGCACCTTGGTGTAGAAGTCGATGGAGCGCTGGAGGTTGCCAACGCGCAGCATGGTGTGAAGAAGTCGCATCTCGTGGTGCCGTGTAGTTGTGGGGTTAGGAGGCCGCTATTGTCGGCTTCCAGGCGTGGCGATCAAGCCGCCAGCGTCAACAGGTGGGCCTGATGGCGTTGCAGGAAGGCCATCAGGTGCTGCGGGTACTCGGGCACCACCGCGCTGCGCACGCTCGGGCGAGCGGCCAAGGCCTGGCGCCAGGCGCTCACCTTGGGCAGTGCGTCGAAGATGTGCGAGTCGTGCAGGGCGTCGAACACCTCGAAGTAGCGGAACACTGGCGCAAAGACCGCATCGACCAGGCTGAAGCCCGTGCCCGCGAAGTAGGGGCCTGTGCCCAGCGCCGCTTCGACGCGCTCGAACTTGGCGACGAGCGCGAGCCGCTTCTGCTCGAACACAGCCGCGTCCTGCGTGGTCTCGTAGCCCCAGAGGTCGCCTAGGATGGCCGAGCCGAACTCCATCCATGCACGATGCTCGGCGCGGGTGAGCGAGTCTTCGGGATGCAGGCGGGCGCCGGGCTGCGTCTCTTCGAGGTACTCGCAGATCACATTGCTCTCGAACAGCACGGCCTCGCTGCCGTCGGGGCGCCGGACCTTCAGCAGCGGCACCTTGCCCAGCGGCGAGATGTCGAGAAACCACTGGGGCTTGTTCGCGAGATCGATCACGACGCGCTCGAAGGGCACGCCTTTTTCATTCAGCGCAATCGCGGCGCGCTGGACGTAGGGGCACAGCAGATGGCTGACGAGGGTAAGGGGCTGCGACATGGGGCTTCCGTTCTCGAAGAGGGTGTTGCGGATCGCCGCGATTCTTGCGATCTCGGACAACCTTTTCCCGGAAAGCCCATTCGGGGAAAAACGCCCCTGTGCTATGGCGCCGTGTTCAGCCAGTGCGTGATGCGGCCGCCATGCATCACGCCGATGCGGTCGGCCATGGCACGAGCCTCGGCCTCGTTGTGCGTGACCAGGATCGCCGTCTGGCCGGCCTGCTTGAGGATGCCGCGCACCTCTGCGGTCAGGCGCTCGCGGGTGCCTCCGTCGAGGTTGGAGAAGGGTTCGTCGAGCAGCAGCAAGGCCGGCGAGGGTGCGAGCGCGCGGGCCAGTGCAATGCGCTGCTGCTGGCCGCCTGAAAGCTCGTGCGGATAGCGTTCGCCCGCCTCGGCCAGACCGACCAGCGCCAGCATCTCGGCGACGCGGGCCTGCTGCGCCGCGCGATCCAGGCGGCGCAGTCCGAAGGCCACGTTTTTCGCGGCCGACAGGTGCGGGAACAGGGCGTATTCCTGGAACATCATCCCCACGCGGCGCTGCTCGGGCGGCAGGTGCTGTTGCGCCGAAGACAACAGCACATCGCCCAGGCGGACCGTGCCGGCGCGCACCGGCTCGAAACCCGCGATGGCGCGCAGCACCGTGGTCTTGCCGCAGCCCGAGGGGCCGAACAGGCAGGCGATGTCGCCCGCGGCCATCGAGAGCGAGAAGCCATCGACGACGGTGTGCAGGCCACGCGGCGTTTCGTACGCGAGCTGGACCGAATCGAGATGCAGGGGGGAACTCATGTCTTTGTCGTATCGGACGTCACCGAGGATGCACCCAGCTGGTTGCGCGCCAGCAGCACCACCGGCAGCAGGCCGGCCAGCACGATGGCCAGCGCGGCAATCGCGCCTTCTTCGTAGGTGCCGCGCGCGGCCTCGGCGTAGAGCCAGGTGGCGAGGGTGTCGAAATTGGCGGGGCGCAGCAGCAGCGTGGCCGGCAGTTCCTTCATGGCGTCGACGAACACCAGCAGCGCACTGGCCGCCATCGCGGGCCGCAGCAGCGGCAGGTGCACGCGGCGCAGCGTGCCGCCGGTGGTTTCGCCGAGCAGCCGCGAGGCTTGTTCGATGGCCGGTGGAATGCGTGCAAGACCGGCTTCGATGCCGCCGACCGGCATCGCCAGGAAGCGGATCGCACAGGCCACCACCAGCACCACGCCGGCCCCCATGAGCGGCAGGCCCTGCAGGCCGAGCGCGGAGGCCAGTGCGGCATCGAAGGCCAGCGCCGGCGTGAGCAGGCCGATGGCGAGCACCGTGCCCGGCACCGCATAGCCCAGTGTGGCAACACGGGCCTGCCAGCGCGCGCGATTGCGGCCGGAGCCCTGGCTGCGCGAAACCCATGCGACCACCAGGCCCGCAGCCACCGCCACCACCGTGACGCCTGCTGCCAGTGCCAAGGTGTTGCCGAGGCTTGCGATCAGCCCCTGCGAAATGCCTCCGCCCTGATGCAGCCGTTTGGCACTTTCCCAGACGAGGTACAGCGCGGGGGCCACGAAGCCGATCAGCACCGGCAGTGCGGCCGTGGCGGTCGCCGCCCATGCCGCGCCGCCATGCAGTCGTTTCGGCTGCACGGCACGCATGCGTTGCGCCGAGCCGAAGCGCTGGTGCCGGCGGCCATTGCGTTCAAGCCAGACCAACGCTACGACCATGAACAACATGGCGCAGGCGATCTGCGCCGCGCCGGCCAGATCGGAGCGCGTGATCCAGGTGGTGTAGACCGCCACCGTCAGCGTGTTCACGCCCAGGAATTCGGAGGCACCGATGTCGTTGAGCGTTTCGAGCAGCGCCAGGCTCAGGCCCACGGCCAGCGCCGGCCGCGCGAGCGGCAGCGCCACGCGAAAGAAGGCGCCGCGCCGGCTCTCGCCCAGCGTGCGCGCCGCTTCCATCAGGTGCGCCGGCTGTGTCATGAACATCGCGCGCGCCGTCATGTAGACGTAGGGGTAGAGCACGAAGCCCAGCACGAAGATCGCACCCGGCATCGAGCGCAGATCGGGCAGGCGGAACTGGCGCGGGCTGTCGAAGCCCAGCATCCAGCGGATCGCGCCCTGCACGGGGCCGATGGGGTGCAGCAGGTCGAGGTACGCGAAGGCGACGATGTAGGTCGGCATCGCCAGCGGCAGCAGCAGCGCCCAGTGCAGCACGTTGCGTCCGGGAAAGTCATGGGCCGTGACCAGCCACGCGCAACCGGTGCCGATCACCAGCACCAGCGTGCCGACGCCCGCGAGCAGCACGGCGGTGTTGAGCGTCGCCTGCGGCAGCACGTGCGCGAACAGCGGGCCCCAATGTCCCACGCCGGAACCGAAGGCGAGCCACGCCAGCGTGAGCACTGGCGCAAGCACGCCGATGGCGATGGCGAACGAAGTCCAGCGCCAGACCGGACCCGCAGCCTGCAGGCCCGGCGGCTGGCGCCGCGCTATCAACAACATTCTTCAGGCACTTTCAAGGCGTGCCCGGCCAGGTCCGTCACTGGTCGAAGCCGACCTTGTCGACCAGCGCGCTGGCCTGCTTGCGGTACTTGGCAATCTCGGTCAGCGGCAGCGGGTCGACCTTCAGCTCGCCGATGGTCTGGCTGATGATCGGGTCGAGCGCGACGCCCTTGCGCACCGGGTATTCGTAGTTGGCCTGCGCATAGAGCGATTGGGCCGGCTCCGACACCAGGAATTCGAGCAGCTTGACAGCGTTGGCGCGTTGCGGTGCATTCTTCGCCACGGACGCACCACTGATGTTGACGTGCGTGCCGCCGCTCTTTGCATTGGAGAACGTCGGGCGAATGACCTTGATGGCGTCGCCCCATTTGCGCGCGTCGGTGCCTTCCTTGGCGCTCTTCATCTGGCCCACGTAGTACGAGTTGGCCAGGCCCACGTCGCAGATGCCGCCGAGGATGTCGCGCGCCACGTCGCGGTCGCCGCCGGTCGCCTTGCGTGCCAGGTTGGCCTTCACGCCGCGCAGCCACTGCTCGGCCTTGGCCTCGCCGTCATGCGCGATCAGCGCGGCCACGAGCGCGGTGTTGTAGGGATGCTGGCCCGCGCGGATGCAGACCTTGCCCTTGTACTTCGGGTTGGCCAGGTCTTCGTAGCGGAAGCTGGTCAGCGGCTGGCTCTTGTCTGCATACAGCACACGGGCGCGCAGCGACAGCGAGAACCACTGGCCGTCGGCACCGCGCAGGTTGGCCGGAATGGCCGATTCGAGCGCAGCCGACTTCACCGGCTGTGTCACGCCGCCGTCGACCAGGTCCATCAGGTTGCCGATGTCCACCGTCATCAGCACGTCGGCCGGCGAGCGTGCGCCTTCGGCCTTGACGCGCTCCAGCAGGCCGTCTTTCACGAACACGGTGTTGACCTTGATCTTGCTCTGCGCGCTGAAGGCCGAGATCAGCGGCTGGATCAGCGCGGGCTCGCGCGTCGTGTAGAGCGTGAGTTCGTCGGCAGCGGCGGCCTGTGCGGGCAGGGCGGTGACGGCCAGCCAGGTGGCGCTGACGCCGAGAAGTGCGCGCGCAGCGCGGCGGCCTTGGACGCGGGAGCGTTCGGTCATGAAGGATCCTCCGGGAGCAGTGACGTGTTCTGGAATGCATCGGCGGCAAAGCGGGTCTGCGGCGCCGATGAGAATAATTATCACTGGGAGGAGGTAGGGCGCTGCCTTTGGACTTACGGGTCGAAGGCCTACTTGCCTCAGCGTGCCGGCGGAATCTCGAACACCAGGCAGGTCGTCGTCGCGTGCGCGTACAGCGTGCCATCGGGGCCGAACAGGCGCGCCTCGGCGGTGGCGAGTTGCTTGCCGCAATGGATCACCTTGCCTTCGGCACGCACGCGCTGCACCTTGGGCGTGAGGCCCTTCACGTAGTTCACGCCGAGTTCGGCGGTCGTGTAGGCGCGGCCGGGCGGCATCATCGTGTGGATCGAGCAGCCCAGAGCCGAGTCGAGCAGGGTGGCGACCCAGCCACCGTGGATGGTGCCCAGCGGGTTCAGGTGTTGCGGCAGCGGCGTGCCCTGG
This sequence comes from Variovorax sp. PAMC26660, assembly GCF_014302995.1. Classification (NCBI taxonomy): domain Bacteria; kingdom Pseudomonadati; phylum Pseudomonadota; class Betaproteobacteria; order Burkholderiales; family Comamonadaceae; genus Variovorax; species Variovorax sp. PAMC26660. Next base: position 290,101 of record NZ_CP060295.1, on the reverse strand, counting down.
AACACGGCATGACCCTTGCTGACTGACAGGATGGTGAAGTCGAGCGTCTTGGCAATCGCGGCATAGGGGATGTCGCCGTTCAGCATGGCCTGCATGATTTCGAGGCCGGTCTTGCCGGCGAGCTGCTCGGGTCGGGCCAGTCCGGGGCCCGGGCCGCCGTCGAGGCGGTCGGTGATCTGTCGCTCTTCGGCGATCCATGCGTCGAGCAGATTGAGTGGGTTCGTCGTCATGCCTGTGTTCCTTCTGGGGGCTTTGGCGGGTCGGGTAAGTTGCATATGCAATAGTTGCACATACAATAATACCTCATGGACATCCAGACCAAACCCCGCGGCTGCACCAGTTTCAAGGTGCGGCAACTGATGCGACGCCTCTCGCAGCACTACGACGCCGAGGTGTCGCAAAGCGGCCTGAAGACCACACAGTACTCGCTGCTGTCGCACCTCAAGCGCCTGGGCGCCACGCGCCCGGTCGACTTCGCGGCCGAACTCAAGATGACCGCCTCCACGCTGAGCCGCAACCTGCAGCCGCTGATCGCCGCGGGTTGGGTGGCGCAAACCGCCGGCGCCGATGCGCGCAGCCGGCTGGTTGCACTCACGCCCGAAGGCGAAGACAAGTGGCGCGAGGCGCAGCACCACTGGAAGACCGCTCAGCAGAAGCTCAACGCACTGCTGGGCGTGGAGCGCGTGCTGGCGCTGCATCTGCTTATCGACGAGTCGCTCGAACTGCTTGGCACCGAAGACGCGCCCGACTGCGCCGACTGAACCCGGGCACCGCGCAACACCCCTTTCGTTTCACGCGCGTCGCTGCGCGGGGCACTGCTTTCTTTTCTCCTCCTCCACATCTCATTCCAACAGCCGAGGTCCCATGTTCGCCACCCCCGTTTCCGCATGGCTCCAGCGCCGCGGCATCCACTACGGATGGATCGTCGCCGCCATCACCTTCCTGACCATGCTGACCATGTCGGCCGCACTGGGCCTGCCGGGCGCCATGCTGCAGCCGCTGGGCAAGGAGTTCGGCTGGAGCACCGAGCAGATCTCGTCGGCGCTCGCACTGCGCTTCGCGTTGTTCGGCCTCATGGGCCCGTTTGCTGCTGTGCTGATGGAGCGCTACGGCCTGCGCGCCGTGGTCTGCACCGGCCTGGCGCTCGTCGGCCTGGGCATGGCGCTGGTCACCATGGCGTCGCAGCTCTGGCAGCTCTTCTTCCTGTGGAGCCTGATGCTGGGCCTGGGCACCGGCATGACCGCGCTGGTGCTCGGCGCAGTGGTGGCCAACCGCTGGTTCGTGGCGCGTCGCGGCCTTGTCATCGGCATGCTCACGGCCAGCTCGGCCACGGGGCAACTGGCCTTTTTGCCATTCGCAGCCTGGATGATCGAGCACTGGGGCTGGCGCTCGGCCATCGTGCCGATCGTCATCGGCAGCATCCTGATCGGCGTGCTTGCGCTGTGCTTCATGCGCAACCGGCCTTCGGACATCGGCCTGCTGCCTTACGGTGAAGTGCCCGGCACGCAGCCGGCCGCACCGGTTGCGGCGGCACCGATGATGAACTTCGCCACGCCGTTCCGCGTGCTGAAGGAAGTCTCGACCAACCGCACCTTCTGGATTTTGGCCGGCACCTTCTTCATCTGCGGCCTCAGCACCAACGGCCTGGTGCAGACGCACTTCATCTCGCTGTGCGGCGACAACGGCATGGGGGCAGTGCCGGCCGCCTCGGTGCTGGCCATGATGGGCGCCTTCGACTTCGTGGGCACCATTCTTTCGGGCTGGCTCTCGGACCGCTACGACAACCGCAAGCTGCTCTTCTGGTACTACGGCCTGCGCGGACTGTCGCTGTTCTGGCTGCCGCATTCGGAATTCACGATCTACGGCCTGGGCATCTTCGCGATGTTCTACGGCCTCGACTGGATCGCCACCGTGCCGCCCACCGTCAAGCTTGCCGGCGCTGCCTTCGGCCCGGCCAAGGTCGGCCTGGTGTTCGGCTGGATCTTCGCCGCGCACCAACTGGGCGCCGCCACCGCCGCCTATGGCGCCGGCTTTGCGCGCACGCTGCTGCTGACCTACACCCCCGCGCTCTACGCGGCCGGCGCAGCCTGCCTGGTGGCGGCGCTGCTCGTGATGATGATTCGCCGCCCGGCCGCCAAGACCGGCGCGCCGGCTTCGACGGCGTCGAAGGCCTCGACATCGACGGCACGCGCCTGACACGCAACCGAACGCGCACGCCAGCCATGTCCACCGCAACTTCTTCCATCGCCTCGTCGGCCGACCTCGACCCCCGCACGCGCCGCCTGCTTGAAGCGCCCATCGTGCCCACGCTGCTGCGCCTTGCGGCGCCCAACGTGCTCGTGATGGTGGCGCAGGCCTCCGTCGGCCTGATCGAAACCTACTTCGTCGGCAAGCTCGGCACCGACGCGCTCGCCGGCATGGCGCTGGTGTTCCCCATCGTCATGCTGATGCAGATGACTTCCAGCGGCGCGATGGGCGGCGGCATCGCTTCGTCGATTGCCCGCGCGCTCGGTGCACGCCGCCGCGCCGATGCCGATGCGCTGGTGTGGCATGCCATCGTCATCGCGCTGGGCTTTGGCCTGTGCTTCACGCTGGCATTGCTCTTCGGCGGGCGCTGGCTCTACGGGATCATGGGCGGCACGGGCCCTGCGCTCGATGCGGCGCTCACGTACTCCAACTGGGTCTTCGCGGGCGCGGTGCTGGTGTGGCTGTTCAACTCGCTCTCCGCCATCATCCGCGGCACCGGCAACATGTCGGTGCCGGCCAATGTGACGGTGGTGGGCGTGGTGTTCCTGATTCCGGCGTCGCCGCTGCTGATCTTCGGCTGGGGGCCGATCCCTGGCATGGGCATCGCGGGCGGTGCGATGGCGCTGCTGCTGTACTACCTGCTGGGCTCGATCGCGCTCATCGTCTACCTGCGCTCGCCACGCAGCCTGCTGCGGCCCACGCTGGCGGCGCTGAAGCTGCGCTGGCCGCTGTTCCGCGACATCCTGCGCATCGGGCTGGTGGGCGCGGTGTCGACCGTGGCGACCAACCTGTCGATCGGCATTGCCACCGCGCTGACCGGGCACTTCGGTTCGGGCGCACTGGCCGGCTACGGCACGGCATCGCGGCTCGAATACCTGCTGGTGCCGCTGGTGTTCGGCCTCGGTGCGCCGCTGGTCGCGATGGTCGGCACCTGCATGGGCGCAGGGCAGCGCGAGCGCGCGCTGCGCGCCACATGGGCCGGCGCGGGGCTCGCCTTCGCGCTGACCGAAACCATCGGGCTCGCGGCCGCATTCTTCCCGCGCCCCTGGCTGCTGCTGTTCGGCAACGACCCGGCGATGCTCGAAACCGGCACGCACTACCTGCGTGTGGTCGGGCCGCTCTACGGCTTCTTCGGCGTCGGGCTGGTGCTGTACTTCGCGTCGCAGGGCGCGGGCCGGCTGCTGTGGCCGGTGCTCGGCAACATCGCGCGGCTGGCCGTGGCGGGCACGGGCGGCTGGCTGGCGCTGCGCTGGGGCGGCGGCCTCACCGGCGTGTTCGCTGCGCAGGGCGTGGCGCTCGTGGTGTACGGCATCGTGATCGCATCGGCCATTGCGGGCGGCGCATGGTTCGGCCGCGTGGGATGGCCCCGCAGCACCACCGGATTGCTGCGCCGCGTGGCGCAGGCCTGAATCAATTTCTCACCGAAAGGCTTGCCATGAAAATCAAGGACTCCGTCGTCTTCATCACCGGTGCGAACCGTGGGCTGGGACTGGCTTTCGCCAAGGCCGCGCTGGCGGCCGGTGCACGCAAGGTCTATGGCGCCGCGCGCGATCCGAAGAGCATCACGCTGGCCGGTGTGACGCCGGTGGCGCTCGACGTGACGCAAGCCGCGCAGATCGAAGCCGCCGTGCGCGCCTGCGGCGATGTCACGCTGCTCGTGAACAACGCCGGCATCTCTCGCGGATCGAGCTTTCTCGGCGCCGGTGCGGTCGATGCCGCGCGCGCCGAATTCGAAACCAACTTCTTCGGCCCCTGGGCGCTGACGCAAGCCTTCGCGCCCGTGCTCGCCGTCAACGGCGGCGGTGCCGTCGTCAACGTGCTGTCGGCCTTGAGCTGGACCACCTTTCCGAGCGTGGCGACCTACAGCGCGACGAAGTCCGCGGCATGGTCGCTGAGCAATGGCTTGCGCAATGAACTGGCGGGGCAGGGCACTCAGATCACGAGCCTGCATGTGGCCTTCATGGACACCGACATGGCTGCACACGTGCCGGGTGCCAAGGCGTCGCCGGACGACGTGGCGCGCCAGGCGCTGGACGGTGTGGAAGCGGGCAAGCCCGAGGTGTTGGCCGACGCGGTCACCCGTCAGTTGAAGCAGGGCCTGTCGAGCGAGACGCCGCCCTATGCGGCGTCACCCGCGCGCGCTGCGGCATAGAGCGCGCCTGCACAAAGAAAAACCCGGGCGCTCGGCCCGGGTTTTTCGATCTGTCCGAGTCGCAGATCAGTTGCGGTAGGGATTGTTGGGCCGGCGGTCGTAGCGGTTGGGCACGCCGTCTCCGTCGTTGTCCCGGCGACCGCTGTAGTGGCGGCGGTCATCCCAGCGGCGGCCGTGGTCGTAACGGTCGTGCCCGCGGTAGTAGCGCGGGCCGTAATGGTGGCGCGGCGGTGGCGGCGCGTAGTAGCGGCGCGGAGGCGGCGGTGCGGGCACCACGTAGACCTGCGCCTGGATGAAGCGGCCGCCCGTCTGGGCCTGGGCCGGAATGCTGAGCGAGGCGAGCGACAGAAGGGCCGCGGCGCCAATTGCGAAGGTAAGCTTTTTCACTGATCCCCCAGTGGTGTGATTTGGAAGCTTCATCCTCGCCCCCTTGTGTGAAGTTGCTGTAAGGCTGGAGCGAAATCGGATGAAGAGCTGTAAGCCCATGCGCGTAGGACGCATGCCTGCTACGCAGCCATCCTAGGGGCTTTGCCGCCGGAAAAACACCGCCGGGCGTCTTCCATCGGCCATAGGCCGGTCGTTCAGTGGTGCGGCGGCGGCAGCATTCGGCGCAAGGCCTCGAAGAACAGGTCCGACTGCTCGCGTTCACCCTGGATCTGCGCCGCCACATGCGCCGCCAGCTTCGCATTCACCGGCACCAGCGGGCGCCCGGTCGATTGCGCGATCACCTGGTGCAGGCATGCGCGTTCGAGGTAATACAGATCGTCGTAGGCATGCGCGATGGTGGCGCCGGCCACGATCACGCCGTGGTTCGCAAGAAAGGCCACCTCCTTGCCCGACATCGCGCGGGCGATGCGCTCGCCTTCCGCATCGTCGAGCGCCAGGCCGTTGTATTCGGCGTCGATCGCGATGCGGTTCATGTAGCGCATCGCGTTCTGGCTCGCGGTCGGATCGAGCGCGCGGTCGACCGTGATCGTGAGCGCGGTCGCATAGGGCATGTGGCAGTGCAGCACCACCGCATGGCCCGTGAGCCGATGCACCGCGCCATGGATGAAGAGGGCGGTCGGCTCCACGCGATGGCGGCCAGCGAGCACCTCGCCGTGCACGTCGATCAGCACGATGTCGTCGGCGCCGATCTCGCTCCAGTGCAGCCCGCGCGGGTTGATCAGGTAGCGGTCTTGCGCGCCCGGCAGCATCACGCTGAAATGGTTGCAGACCCCTTCGGACAGCCCATGATGGGCCGCAGCGCGCAAGGCAAGGGCAAGGTCTTCGCGCAGCTTGCGCACGGCGGGGCTGGCGTAGGTGGCATCGGCGGTCATCGGGGTCTCCTTCTTTTTCTTGGGGCGGGGTCGTGGATCAGGTGCGCGTCACGCCCGTCCAGGCCGCGACGAACTGCTTTGCGTCGTCACGCACTGCCGGGGCTTGCTTGCCGGGCTTGTAGAGCGCGGAGCCGATGCCGAAGCCTGCCGCACCTGCCGCGCGCCACACCGCCATGTTCGCGGGCGTGATGCCGCCCACGGGCATCACCGGCGTGCCGGATGGCAATACGGCCAGCAGCGCCTTCACCACGGCCGGCGAGGCCAGCTCGGCCGGGAACAACTTGAGCCCGGTGGCACCGGCCGCGAGTGCGCCAAAAGCCTCGGTCGGCGTCATCACACCCGGCAGGCAGACCATGCCGAGCCGCACGGCTTCGGCAATCACTTCGGCGTTGAAGTTGGGCGACACGATCAGTTCGCCACCGGCGGCATGAACGTCGCGCACTTGCTGCGCAGAAAGCACGGTGCCCGCGCCGACCAGCGCTTGCGGAAAGCGCGCGCGCATCAGCGCGATGCTGTCGAAGGGCTGCGGCGAATTGAGCGGCACTTCGAGCAGCCGGAAGCCGGGCTCGACGATGGCATCGCCCACGTCCGCGGCTTCGGCGGGCGAAAGCCCGCGCAGGATGGCCACCAGTGGCAGCTCGCGCATGGCCGCGCTGAATTTTTCGAGAGGGGTTGTCATGGTTGGATTTTGTCGGTTGCCAGAAAGCCGGACAGCGCATGCAGTCCGGCCCAGGTGGCTTCGGCCCCGAGCATGCGCGTGGCGACGCCGGTGGCATGCAAGGCCAGCGTGTAGCGCTGGGTGAGGGTAGGCGAGCCGATCAGCACGACCTCGCCGGCCGCACGCAGCGATTGCGTGCGCAGTTCTTCGCCGATCAGCAGGCCCGAGAGATAGCTGGAAAGCTCCTGCTTGGGCATGCGCTCGAACAGCGCGAGCGTGCGTGCGCCGAAGGCGTTGTGCAGCAGGCCGTGGCCGTTCTCGGAGAGCGTCACGCCTTGCAGGAATGCGGCTTCGTCGAGCGGTGCTGCCGCATCGAGCGTGCGGGCAAGGATCGAGTGCTGGCTCAGCAACGCATAGAACTCGCCCGTCATGTAGGTGCGAAAGCCCGCCACGCGACCTTGCCTCACCGTGACCCATTTGTTGTGGGTGCCCGGCAGCACGAAGATGCCATCGTTCAGGCCGGTGAGCGTCATGGCGCCGAAGATCTGGACTTCTTCGCCGCGCATCACGTCGGGCACGCCGTCGTGTTCGTCGCTCAGGCCCGGCACGATCGCGATGCGCGCGCCGGGAATGGCATCGATGTCGATGATCTTGCGGCCCACTTCGGCGCGGCCGGCGGGGCAGGCGCAATACGGCGCTTCGACCCAGCCTTGCTTGCTGCCGGCCATGCCGGAGATCAGGCAGCGCGCGCCTTCGATGCGCATCCAGTCACCGAAGAGCGCTTCGAAGACTGCGGGGAAGCCGCCTTCGGGCACGGTGAGGATGCCGCGTGCGTCGCTGCGTTCTTCGAGCACCTTGCCATCGGCGTCGAGCAGTGCGCCGCGCAGTGAGCTTGTGCCCCAGTCGATTGCTACCAGTCTTGTCATTTCAGTGGCTTGGCGTGTGGTGTTTCGTGGCTGTTGTTCTTGGCGCTGCTGTTTGAAGCGGGTTCGGGTTCATTCAGGGCGGGTGCGAATGACGCCAGGTGCTCCCCTCCGCGAATGTCCCCCGCTTCGCTCCTCCTTTATTTCGCTGCGGGGAGCACCTGGCGTCATTCGCACAGGGGCACGCTGCTGGTGATCCGGCGATCAACAACTGCTCTGTCCAACGCTCACGTCGATACGGTGCTCTTTTTCGCGAAATAAAGGAGGAGCGAAGCGGGGGACATTCGCGAAAAAGAGCACCGTGTCGGCGTGAGTGCCGCCCTGAACAGCAGCCTAGTGATTGTCGCGCGGCACAAAAGCCCCACGACGACCACGCAGGAAGTTCAGATCAGCCCCCTGGTCGGCCTGCAAAACCGTGTCGACATAAAGCTTCCAGTACCCGGAGTCGAGCGGAGCCTTCGGCGCAACCCATTTCTCGCGCCGACGCGCCAGCTCTTCGTCACTCACATGCAGATGCAGCTTGCGGTTGGGCACGTCCAGCTCGATGATGTCGCCGTCCTGCACCAATGCCAGCGGTCCGCCGGCCGCAGCTTCAGGCGCCGTGTGCAACACCACCGTGCCATAGGCCGTGCCGCTCATGCGCGCATCGCTGATGCGGACCATGTCGGTGATGCCCTTGCGCAGCACCTTCGGCGGCAGCGGCATGTTGCCCGCTTCTGCCATGCCGGGGTAGCCCTTGGGGCCGCAGTTCTTCAGCACCATGATGCAGTGCTCGTCGATGTCCAGGTTCTCGTCGTCGATGCGCTTGTGCAGGTCTTCCGCGCTCTCGAACACCACCGCACGGCCCTTGTGCACCAGCAGCTCGGGCGTGGCTGCGCTCGGCTTGATGATGGCGCCGTTGGGTGCGAGGTTGCCGCGCAGCACGCAGATGCCGGCCTTCTCCTTGAAGGGCTCCGCCATCGTGCGGATGACCTGCGGGTTGTAGTTCTCGGCGTCCTTCACGTTCTCCCACACGCTCTGGCCGGTGACCGTGAGGATGTCCTTGTGCAGGTGCTCGGCGATTTCCTTGATCACCACCGGCAGGCCGCCGGCATAGCAGAAGTCTTCCATCAGGAACTGGCCCGATGGCTGCAGGTTCACAAGGCAAGGCAGCTCGGCGGCAAGACGGTCGAAGTCGTCGAGCGTGAGGTCGACACCGATGCGGCCCGCGATGGCCAGCAGGTGAATCACGAAGTTGGTCGAACCGCCGATGGCCGCGTTGACCTTGATCGCGTTCTCGATTGCCTGGCGCGTGAGGATCTTCGACATGTTCATGTCTTCATGCACCATGTCGACGATGCGACGGCCCGCCTGGCGCGCAAGCACATTGCGTCGGCCGTCGACGGCGGGGTAGGCCGCGTTGCCCGGAAGGCCCATGCCGAGCGACTCGACCATGCTGGCCATGGTGCTCGCCGTGCCCATCGTCATGCAATGGCCGTGGCTGCGGTGCATGCAACTCTCGGCCTCGAAGAAGTCTTGCAGCTTGAGCGTGCCGGCACGCACCTGCTCGCTCATCTGCCACACGCCGGTGCCCGAGCCCAGTTCTTGCCCGCGCCACTTGCCCGAGAGCATCGGGCCGCCCGAGACGCCGATGGTCGGCAGGTCGACGCTGGCTGCGCCCATCATGAGCGCGGGCGTGGTCTTGTCGCAGCCCATGAGCAGCACCACGCCGTCGAGCGGATTGCCGCGGATGCTTTCTTCCACGTCCATGCTCGCGAGGTTGCGATACAGCATGGCGGTGGGGCGCAACAGCGTTTCGCCGAGCGACATCACTGGGAATTCGAGCGGGAAGCCGCCTGCTTCATACACGCCGATCTTGACCTGCTCGGCCAGCGTGCGGAAGTGCGAGTTGCAGGGCGTGAGTTCGCTGAAGGTGTTGCAGATGCCGATGACCGGACGACCGTCGAACTGATCGTGCGGCACGCCCTTGCCTTTCATCCAGCTTCGGTAGATGAAGCCGTCGCGATCGTTGCGGCCGAACCATTGCTGGCTGCGCAGCTCGCTGGATTTTTTCTTGGGGATTGTGCTCATGGGGTTTGTCTCCGATTGCCGAATTCGCGGCGACAAACCTCAGGGTTTGTCCTGCCGAAATGCATTTTCAATCATCATATGATAAGCGCGGACAGCCTGCCAGAGCCCTGCTTTTTTGGAACGGCGGGATACCGAAATTCACATCGCACATGATCAAGAACATCCACGGCCGCACGCTAGAGCTGCTCGGTGAAGCCGTGGTGGCGGGGCGCTATGCGATCGGTGCGTCCATACCCGCGGAGCCGATCCTGGGCGAAGAACTCGGCGTGAGTCGCACCGTGGTGCGCGAGGCCATCAAGTCGCTCGTGGCCAAGGGCCTGATCATCACGGGGCCGAAGGTCGGCACACGCGTGTTGCCCAAGGACAAGTGGAACTGGTTCGACCCCGACGTCATCACCTGGCAGGCGCGCGCCGGACTTACGCCCGAGTTCCTGCGCGACCTGCAGGACTTGCGCCGCGTGGTGGAGCCCGCAGCGGTGCGCCTTGCGGCCGAGCGCGCGGGCCCCGAAGAAATCGAGGAAATAGAAAAGGCCTACGCGGGCATGAAGGACGCCGTGGAAAACGGCGGCGACTACGTCACCTTCGACCTGCGCTTTCACAACGGCCTGCTGAGCGCCGCACGCAACCGCATGCTGGCGCAGATGAGCAAGGCACTCAACGCGCTGTTGCGCACCAGTTTCGAGATATCGACGACCAAGCCCGATGGCCCCGCCATGTCGTTGCCAATGCACCGCGCGGTGCTTGACGCGGTGATCGCGCACGACCCGGCGAAGGCCGAGCGCGCGGTGATCCGGCTCATCGACGGCGCGCGCCAGGACATCGAGGAAGTGCTCGGCTCGCGCCGGCGATTGCCGCGCTTGAGTCGGCCACCGCCAAGGCTCAAGGCCAGCTAGCCGCATCGGCGCTGCCTTAGCGTTTGTCCGAAGTTCGCATCAGGTTCTTTCACCCTACGCTCGCGCCCCGAGCAATTTCCACCGAAGAAGAAGGAGACAAACCATGAAACTCGTCAAGTCGCTCATTGCGCCGACGCTGGTCGCGCTGGGCCTGATCGCAGCGGGCAATGCCGCCGCGCAGGAAAAACTCACCGTCTGGTGGGTGAAGGGCTTCTACAAGGCGGAGGACGACGCGCTGTTCGCCGCCATCAAGAAGTTCGAGGAGAAGAACAAGAACGTGAAGATCGAGCTGTCGCAGTACCCGATCCAGGACATGATCCCCAAGACCGTGTCCGCACTCGACTCGGGCAGCCCGCCCGACGTGGCCTATGCCGACGTGTACGACTTCCAGGTCACCGGCAAATGGGCTTACGACGGCAAGCTCGAGGACATTGGCAGCGTGCTCGCACCCATGAAGGACCGCTTTGCGCCCAACACGCTCGAGACGACGTTCCTCTACAACGAGCAGACGAAGAAGAAGGCGTACTACGCGTTCCCGATCAAGCAGCAGACGATGCATATCGAGTACTGGAACGACATGCTGACGGAGGCCGGCTTCAAGGAGTCCGACATCCCCACCACCTGGAAGGACTACTGGTCGTTCTGGTGCGAGAAGGTCCAGCCCGCCAGCCGCAAGGCCAGCGGCAAGCGCACCTTTGCCATCGGCCAGCCGATGGGCGTGGATTCGAGCGATTCCTTCTATTCGTTCCTGACCTTCATGGACGCCTACAACGTCAAGCTGGTGGACGACAACGGCAAGTTGCTGGTCGACGATCCGAAGGTGCGCGCCGGCCTCATCAGCGCGATGACTGACTACACCAAGCCCTACCTCACGGGCTGCACGCCGCCTTCGTCCACGAGCTGGAAGGACCCGGACAACAATGTCGCGTTCCACAACAAGACGACCGTGATGACGCACAACGCGACCATCTCGATCGCAGCCAAGTGGCTCGACGATTCCAACAATGCCTCCCTCACGCCCGAGCAGCGCGAGGAAGCCCGCAAGAACTACACCGAGCGCATCCACACCGCCGGTTTTCCGAACAAGCCCGACGGCAGCAAGATGGTCTATCGCACTGCGGTGAAGACCGGCGTGGTGTTCAAGGACGCCAAGAACAAGGCCCGTGCCAAGGAGTTCGTCTCCTTCCTGCTGCAAGAGGAAAACCTCACGCCGTACGTCGAGGGCTCGCTGGGCCGCTGGTTCCCGGTCACCAAGGTTGGACAGGCGAGCGAGTTCTGGAAGGCCGACCGGCATCGCCTGTCGGTGTTCAACCAGTACGCCGCCGGCACCGTGACCTTTGAATTCACCAAGAACTACAAGTTCACCGTGCTGAACAACGAGAACGTGTGGGCCAAGGCCATGAGCCGCATCGTCACCGACAAGGTGCCGGTGGACAAGGCGGTCGACGAGATGATCGCGCGCATCAAGACGGTGGCGGCGCAGTAAGCCGGCCGCACGGCATCACCACCCACACCAGCGGCTGATTCGCATGAGTTCTACTGCCACCGCCGCGCCGTCCCCGGCGCCTGTTGTCAATCTTGGAGCACGGCACGCGCGCTGGCAGTTCTGGGGCGCGGTGATGGTCGTGCCCTACCTGCTGGTGTTCGTGGTGTTCGTGCTCTACCCGGTGGGGTACGGGCTGTGGCTCGCGCGCCATCCGCAAAGCTACGTGAAGCTGGTCGAAGACCCGATCTTCTTCCGTGCGGTGATCAACACGGCCATCTTCCTGGTCGTGGCGATCAACCTGAAGATGCTCGTGGCACTCGTGCTCTCGGGCTTCTTCGTCACTTCGCGCTGGTGGATCAAGATCGTCTCGGCGATCTTCATCCTGCCGTGGGCGATGCCGTCGATTCCGACCATCCTGTCGTTCCGTTTCATGCTCAACCCCGAGTGGGGCGTGATCAATACCACCATCTTTCGCCTGACGGGTGCCGATGGCCCCAACTGGCTCAACGACCCGACGCTCGCGCTGGGCTTCGCGATGCTGGTTCATATCTGGAAGTCGCTGCCGTTCTGGACGCTGATCCTGGTGGCGGGGCGGCTTGCCATTCCCACGGAGCAGTACGAGGCCGCGTCGGTGGACGGCGCCTCGTCGTGGCAGAAGTTCCGCTTCGTGAGCTGGCCGGCGCTCAAGACGCTCTACATCACCTCGCTCATCCTCTCGATGATCTGGACGCTGGGCGACTTCAACAGCGTGTACCTGCTGACCGGCGGCGGCCCTGCTGACCTGACACATGTGCTGGCGACGCTGGGCATTCGCTACCTGCGGCTCGATCAGGTCGACCTGTCGATGGCATCCATCGTGGTGGCGCTGCCGCTCATCTTGCCGCTCGTGTACTTCATGATGAAGAGGCTCTCGAAATGAAGCAGTGGACCCCCAAGGCCGTGGCCACCGAGGCCAAGCTGCTGTTGATCGGCATTCCGGTGCTGCTGTGGACGCTGATCCCGGTCTACCACATGGTGCTGTTCGCGATCTCGTCCAAAGACTCGGCGACCTCGGGCCACCTGTGGCCGAAGAACCCGACGCTGGACAACTTCCGCATCGTGTTCCAGCAGAAGCACTTCTACCTCGACCACTTCTGGCTGCAACTGTGGAACTCGTTGCTGATCGCGGTGTCGGTGGGGGCGATCACGCTGTTCGTCGCCACCACGGCTGCGTTTGCCATCAGCCGGTTGCGTGTGCGGGGCGGGCGCACGGTGATGAACCTGGCGCTGTTCACCTACTTCATTCCCGCGGCTTTTCTGGCCGTGCCCATGTACAAGACGATGGGCAACTACGGGCTGCTCAACAGCCAGTGGGCGCTGATCCTGGCGATGGTGACGATCGCCTCGCCGTACTGCATCTGGGTGCTGAAGCAGGCGTCGGACAAGCTGCCTTACGAGCTGGACGAAGCCGCGCGCATGGACGGTGCCTCGCCGCTGCAACTGTTCCGGCTGGTGTACCTGCCGCTGATGGTGCCGTCGCTGGTGGCCGTGGGCACGTACTCGCTGCTGCTGGCGTGGAACGAATACCTCTACGCCTTCCTGCTGCTGTCGAACGACAAGAGCGTGACGCTGGCCGTGGCGCTCGGCAACTTCCTGTCGGCCGACGATTCGCCGTGGGAGCTGCTGATGGCCACCGGCCTGATCTACGCACTGCCGCCCGCGGCCATTTACTACGCATTCAAGCGCTACATGGTCGGCGGCCTGACGGCTGGCGCCGTCAAGAGCTGAACGATTTCAGGGACAACACATGGCATCCGTATCCTTTCGCAATATCCAGAAATCCTTCGGCAAGGTCCAGATCATCAAGGGCCTGGGCTTCGACATCACCGATGGCGAGTTCGTGGTGCTGGTCGGGCCTTCGGGCTGCGGCAAGTCGACGCTGCTGCGCATGCTCGCCGGCCTGGAAGACATCAGCGGCGGCGAGATCATGATCGACGGCCGCGTGGTCAACGACCTCGAGTCGAAGGACCGCGACATCGCCATGGTGTTCCAGAGCTACGCGCTCTATCCGCACATGACGGTGGGCGAGAACATGGGCTTCAGCCTGCGCCTGCGCAACGCCGAAAAGTCGGTGACCGACGAACGCGTGATGCGGGCCGCGAAGATCCTCAACCTCGATGCACTGCTCGGACGCTACCCGCGCGAGCTGTCTGGCGGGCAACGCCAGCGCGTGGCCATGGGCCGTGCCATCGTGCGCGATCCGAAGGTGTTCCTGTTCGACGAGCCGCTGTCGAACCTCGACGCCAAGCTGCGCGTGGCAATGCGTGCCGAGATCAAGTCGCTGCACCAGCGCCTGAAGACCACCACCGTGTACGTGACGCATGACCAGATCGAGGCCATGACCATGGCCGACCGCATCGTGGTCATGCACGACGGCATCGTCGAGCAGATCGGCACGCCGCTCGATCTGTACGACCGGCCCGACAACCTGTTCGTCGCGCAGTTCATTGGCTCACCGTCGATGAACGTCATCGAAGGCACGGTGCGGCGCTCGGGCGGCGAATGCCATGTCGAGGCACAGGGCGCGCGCTGGCCTGTGGCCGCGGGTGCTTCGGCGCCCGATGGCCAGCCGGTGCACTACGGCATCCGGCCGGGCGACATCACGCTGGGTGGCGGCTCGCACGGCGTGGAGGCGAAGGTGATCGTGGTTGAGCCCACGGGCGCCGAGACCGAGTTGCTGGTGCAGGTCGGCGAGGCCAAGCTGGTGCTGGCGGTGCATGGCCGTGTCGATGCCAGGCCCGACGAGATCGTGCGGCTCGCGATCGATGCCGAGAGCGTGCACCTGTTCGACCGGCAGACCGGCAAGCGCATGGGCTGACCTCGCCCAGGCGCGGGGTTCAGGCCGTGCGCAGCCGCAGCAGCGCGCGCACGAAGCCGTGGTCCGAGCGCGAGCGGTCGCGCCCTTCGTGCAGGTGGTCGTTGAAGTAGTCGACCCGCCGCACATCGCCCAGGCTGTGGCGGCTGTTCGCGATGAATTCCTCGCTCACCAGGATCTGGTCGAGCACGTCCGGAAAGCCCTGGTGGATGTGGGAATAGGCCACGTCTTTCTTGAGCGCCGACTCGCCCTGCATTTCGTAGGCGTTGAACAGCGCCACGTCGCGCGCGGACTTGTCGTAGGCCACCTCGGACGTCGCGGCCACCAGTTGCGTGGTCACGCTGTGCGGGTTGTCGTTGAAGTCGCCCATCACCACCAGCGGCGTGTCCGTGCCCTGCAGCAGGTCGATGACGATGCAGCGCAGGGCGGCGGCCTCCGCGCCGCGCATCAGCAGCGAGCGCAACGAGGCCATCACGCCCACCTTGCGGTCGTCTCGGTCTTCGAGATGGTTGCCCTGCGCGTCCTGCAGGAACTTCGGCCGCTTGGACTTCAGGTGCACCGTCAGCACATGCACTTGCTGGCCGTGCTTCATGCGCAGCGTGGCCAGCAGGGGCGGGCGCTCGAAGCGCGTGTGCGGGCCGATACCGGGCACCTCGACGCTGAAGCCCGGAGGGAAATCGAAGAAAGATTGGATGTGGTCCACCTGCAGTCGCGTTGCAATGCCCACGCGCGGCGTGCCCTGCGCGCCTGGCCTTGCAGGCGTGCCAGCAGGGCTGCCGGGCGGCGGCGTGTTCTCGGCACCCGGCACCGAGACGAAGTCATAGCGCAAGCCGCTGCGCGCGATGGCGGCTTTCAGCGCGGCTTCGTCCCACACCTCCTGTACCGCGAGCACATCGGCATTGAGCGCGTGGAAACGCTCGCCGGTCCATTCGATCTTTCGCTCGTACTCACGCTCGGTGTAGGCGTCCTGGTTTTCGTAGTACACGCGATTCGGGTTCGCGAGGTTCAGGAGGTTGCAGGTGGCTACGAAGAGGGTGGCGTAGTTGGGTGGGATGTATTGCATGGCGACACGATTGTGGCCCGGTCATGGCACCGCCGCGCCACCAAAGAAAAAGGGCACCGAAGTGCCCTTGCTCAGGTTCCGGGCAGGCGCGCTACCCGGATGTGTGTGCTCTTAGCGGCCGAAAGAACGGCCACCGCCGCCGCCACCACCGGAACGGCCGCCACCGCCGCCGCCGTAGCCACCACCGCCGCCACCCGAACGGCCACCGCCGCCCGAACGGTTGCCGCCGTAGCCACCACCACCGCCGCCACTCGGGCGACCGCGTCCACGGCCTGCACCCATGTGGTCGACGCTCGTGCGCAACGGATCCGGCTGACCCTCGCCACCCGAGACCGCTTCGGCACGCAGGTGCGCGACTTGGTTGGCTTGCGTCGGGCTGTGGCTGTTGCCGTGATGGCGCGGTTGGCGCTCGTCATGCGGCAGATGATTCTGTTGTTGATGCTGGGGCGCATGGTGCGGCGCGCGTGCCGGACCTTGCGGGCCGCGGCCTTGCGGTGCGCGTGCACCCTGGCCACGCGGGCCTTGACCCTGGCCCTGGCCGCCGCCATTGGGGTTGCGGCCTTGACCGCCACCGCCGCCACCGCCCTGGCCACCACGGCGTTGACCGCCGCCACCACCACCACCAGCGCGTTCGCCGCCACCTTGGCCGGCCTTGTTCTCGCGGATGCGCGAGAGCATCTCGGTGCGCGCAGCCTTGGCAGCTGCCTGCATCACGTCGCGGCTCGGCGGACGACCGGCGCCGCCCCAGATCGTCTGGCGACCCATGGCGATCGGCTCGGCGCGTTCGCCGTCTTCAGGACCGAAGCCCTCGACGATCTGCACTGGAATCGTCTGCTTGGTGAAGCGTTCGATTTCCTGCATGAAGCCTTCTTCGTCCAGGCACACGAAGCTCACGGCTTCGCCGCTCGAACCGGCACGGCCGGTGCGGCCGATGCGGTGAACGTAGTCTTCGCTGACGTTCGGGATTTCGTAGTTCACGACGTGCGGCAGCTCGTCGATGTCGATGCCGCGGGCCGCGATGTCGGTGGCCACCAGCGCGCGGATGTCGCCGCTCTTGAAGCCGGCCAGCGCCTGCGTGCGTGCGCTCTGGCTCTTGTTGCCGTGCAGCGCCATCGCCTCGATGCCGTTCTTGGTCAGGAACTCGGCCACGCTGTTGGCGCCGAACTTGGTGCGCGTGAACACGAGCACCTGGCTCCACTTGTTCTCGTTGATGATGTGCGCGAGCAGCGCCTTCTTCTTGCCGCGGCCCACGGGGTGGATCACCTGGGTGATGCGCTGCACGGTGGTGTTGCGCGGCGTGACCTGGATGCTTTGCGGGTTCTTGAGCAGCGTGGCGGCCAGGTCGCGGATTTCGTCGCTGAAGGTGGCCGAGAACAGCAGGCTCTGCTTTTCCTTGGGCACCAGCGCGAGGATCTTCTTCACGTCGTGGATGAAGCCCATGTCGAGCATGCGGTCGGCTTCGTCCAGGATCAGCATCTGGACTTGGCTCAGGTCGAGCATGCCTTGCTGTTGCAGGTCGAGCAGGCGGCCGGGCGTGGCGACGAGGATGTCGACGCCCTTCTTGAGCTTGCTGATCTGGGGGTTCATGCCGACACCGCCAAAGATCACGGTCGATTCGAGCTGCAGGTACTTGCCATAGGTGCGCACCGACTCTTCGACCTGGGCCGCGAGTTCGCGGGTGGGGGTCAGCACGAGGGCGCGGATGCCGACGCCGCCGAACTTGTTGGTGGCGCTGCGGCTCATGGTGAGCTTGTGCAGCATCGGCAGCGTGAAGGCGGCCGTCTTGCCGGTGCCGGTCTGGGCGCCGCCGAGCAGGTCGTGGCCGTCGAGCACGGCGGGGATGGCTTGCGCCTGGATGGGGGTCGGGGTGTCGTAACCGTGCTCGTGCACAGCCTTCAAGATGGCAGGAGCCAGCTTCAGTTCATCAAAATTCATTGGAAACAATAAGCGCCATACACGGCGCAGTGGCATCGGCCCGCTTGGCGTCTTGTTGACGCCGAGCCAGTCAAGGCAGATGAAGGTCAGGGGTGGGAGCCGAAAAACCCGTCGTGATAAAGGGCTTTCTTCGTCCCCGGCAGAGAGCCGGTGTTGCGGGCAACTGGACCCGGCAACGGTGTGTATTGTCGCATGAGTCGATAATCGGTGGTTTGCCGCGCCCGAATGCCTCCCAAGGGCTTCTTTCTGGCGACCGCGCTTTTCCCCGAATCTTTGTACCCAAGGTAACTACTCCCAGATGGCTCAATACGTCTATTCGATGAACCGCGTCAGCAAGACCGTGCCGCCCAAGCGGCAGCTCTTGAAAGACATTTCGCTCTCTTTCTTCCCCGGCGCCAAGATCGGCGTGCTTGGCCTGAACGGCTCGGGCAAGTCCACGCTGCTCAAGATCATGGCGGGTGTGGACAAGGAGTTCGAGGGCGAGGCGCTGCCCATGCCGGGGATGACGATCGGCTATCTGGAGCAGGAACCCAAGCTCAACGCCGAGCACACGGTGCGCGAATCGGTCGAAGAGTCCATGGGCGCGGTGTTCGCGGCCAAGGCGCGCCTCGAAGAGGTGTACATCGCCTATGGTGCCGAGGACGCCGATTTCGACGCGCTGGCCGCCGAGCAGGCCGAGCTCGAAGCCATCATCGCCACCGCCGGCACCGATTCCGAACATCAACTGGAAATCGCCGCCGATGCCCTGCGCCTTCCGCCGTGGGACGCGAAGATCGGCCTGCTGTCAGGCGGCGAAAAGCGGCGCGTGGCGCTGTGCCGTCTCTTGCTGTCCAAGCCCGACATGCTGCTGCTCGATGAGCCGACCAACCACTTGGACGCCGAATCGGTGGAGTGGCTCGAAGTGTTCCTGCAGCGCTTCACGGGCACCGTGGTGGCCATCACCCACGATCGCTACTTCCTGGACAACGCGGCCGAGTGGATCCTGGAAATGGACCGCGGTCGCGGCATTCCCTGGAAGGGCAACTACAGCACCTGGCTCGAGCAGAAGGGCGAACGCCTGGCGCAGGAGCAGAAGAGCGAAGAAGCCCACGCCAAGGCGCTGAAGAAGGAACTGGAATGGTCGCGCCAGAACCCGAAGGCACGCCAGGCCAAGAGCAAATCCCGCCTGGCCCGCTTCGAAGAGCTGAGCGACATGGAATACCAGAAGCGCAACGAGACCCAGGAAATCTTCATTCCGGTGGCGGAGCGGCTGGGTCAGCAGGTGTTCGAGTTCCACGGCGTCAGCAAGTCCTTCGGCGACCGCATGCTGATCGACAACCTGAGCTTCACCGTGCCGCCGGGCGCGATCGTCGGCATCATCGGCCCGAATGGCGCCGGCAAGTCGACGCTCTTCAAGCTGCTCGCGGGCAAGGAACAGCCGGACGCCGGCAGTGTGGTCATCGGCTCGACCGTCAAGGCGGCTTTCGTCGACCAGCACCGCGACGAACTCGCCAATCAGAAGACCGTGTGGGAGGACATCTCGAACGGCCTGGACATCATCAACGTCGGCAAGTTCCAGATGGCCAGCCGTGCGTATGCAGGCCGCTTCAACTTCAATGGGGCGGACCAGCAGAAGAAGGTCGGCACGCTGTCGGGCGGTGAGCGCGGTCGTTTGCACCTCGCCAAGACCCTGATCGCCGGCGGCAACGTGCTGATGCTCGATGAACCGTCGAACGACCTGGACGTCGAAACCTTGCGCGCGCTCGAAGATGCGCTGCTCGAATTCGCCGGCACGGTCATGGTGATCAGCCATGACCGCTGGTTCCTCGACCGTATCGCCACGCACATCCTCGCGGCCGAAGGCGACAGCCAGTGGACCTTCTTCGACGGCAACTACCAGGAGTACGAAGCCGACAAGAAGAAGCGCCTTGGTGAAGAAGGCGCCAAGCCCAAGCGCATGCGCTACAAGGCCCTCAAGTAAGGCCTGGTCTTTCTCCCTCCCCTCCCGGGGGAGGGTTGGGGTGGGGGCACGACGGCCCCCAAACAAGCCTCAAGCTGCTTCGACAAGAGCGCGCGGTTCCGCAAGGGGCCGCGCGCTTTTTTCATCGTCGGCCGCAAACACCTCGCGCGCCGCGGTCAGGCCGTTGAGCGCCGCCGGAAAGCCCGCGTACACCGCCATCTGCATGATGATCTCGATCACCTCGGTGCGCGTCACGCCGACATTCAATGCGCCCTGGATGTGCACCTTGAGCTGCGGCGCGGCATTGCCCATGGCCGTGAGCGCGGCCACCACCGCGATCTCGCGGGCACGCAGGTCGAGGCCGGGGCGCGAGTAGACGTCGCCGAACGGAAACTCGATCAGCAGGCGGGCGAAGTCCGGCGCGATGTCGGCCAGGCTCTCGACCACCTTGACGCCGCCTTCACCGTCGATTTCCTGGAGCTTGGCCAGGCCGCGCGCGTAGCGCAGGTTGTCGTTGCCGCTGCTGTTGTTCTGGCTTGCTTGTGTGTTCGTCATCGCTCGTCTTTCTTTCCGGGGCTGTGCCCTTTGGCGGAGTACGAGAGGGACGCTTTTCGATCGCGCGGTAGTGTTCGATCTTGAGCGAAAGCGCCTGCATCGATTGCTGCAGCGCCTGCACCCTGGCCTGAACCTCGGCGAGATGCTGTTCGAGCATCTCGCGCCGTTCGCTCACGCTGGCGTCCCCCTGGCTTCGAAGCCCGGCGAAGGCCTGCATGCCCTGAATCGGCATGCCGGTCTCGCGCAGGCGCAACAGGAAAGCCAGCCAGTCCATGTCGGCGCTCGCATAGCGCCGCTGACCGCCCGGTGCACGGGACACCGCGGCAATCAGCCCGATGCGCTCGTAGTAGCGCAGCGTGTGGGCCGTAAGGCCGGTGCGCTGTGCGACTTGCGCAATGGTCAGACTGGTTTCCATGGCGTTGATTCTCAAAGTTGGAGCGCGCTCTAAGTCAAGCGCTTTGCCGAACTATTTTTGCGAAGGGTACAGATCCGCGTCGAGCCGGCCGCGCAGGCTGTTCACGAAGGCGAAGGCCTGCACCCGGGGCAGATCGTCCACCCGCACGACGGCTTCGGCAAGCTGTCCTTCGCGGATGCGGCGCGCGCGGCCGATGCCGTCCAGCAGCCCGCAGCGCAGCGGCGGCGTGACCCAGCGGCCGTCGAGCAGCAGCGCGATGTTGCCGCGCGTGCATTCGGTGATCTCGCCGTGGCGGTTCCAGAGCAGGGTGTCGAACACGCCGGGCTCGGTGGGCGCGAAGGCCTCGTAGTGCGCGCGGCGCGTGGTCTTGAAGCGCGAGAAGTCGCTGTCGGCTTCGTCGAAGGCGCGTGTGGCGAGCTGCAATCGGACACGCGCCGGTGCCGCATCCATCGCGAAGGCTTCCGCACGCGGTTGTCCTTGTGCATCGAGCAGCAGGCGCACACGCCGTGCGCCCGTCGGATGCGCGCCGCTCAGGCGATGCAGGCATTGCGCCACAAGCGCTTCGTCCCAGGGAAAGCCGAAGTGCGCAGCTGCGTTCCGCATGCGCGCCAGATGCGCCGGCGCATCGCGCAGATGGCCGTTCACCAGCGCAAGTGTTTCGAGCAGATCGAAAGGTGGTTCGGCAGCCACTGGTGCAGGCGTGCCACCCTTGCCGAGAAAAGCCCGCTTGTGCCGCCACTCGTCCCATTCCGCATCCGCGCGCGCATCGGCCGTGATGCCGCTGCCGATACCGCATCGTGCGTCGGTGCCGCGCAGGGTCACGGTGCGGATCGGCACGTTGAAGGTCGCATGGCCACCCGGCCGCACCACGCCCACCGCGCCGCAATACACGCCACGCGCCTCGGGTTCCAGTGCGTGGATCATCCGCATCGCGCTGACCTTCGGCGCGCCGGTGATGGAGCCGCAGGGGAACAGCGCCGCGAACACATCCACCAGCGAGACGCCTTCGCGCACCGTCGCCTCGACATCGGAGGTCATCTGCCACACGGTCGGCAGCGCCTCGGTGTGGAAGAGCCGGGGCACGCGCACCGAGAAAGGCTGCGCCACGCGTGAGAGGTCGTTGCGGATCAGGTCCACGATCATCACGTTCTCGGCGCGCTCCTTGGGCACGGTGCGCAGTTGCAGCGCCAGTGCCTCGTCTTCGGCGGGTGTCGCGCCGCGCGGGGCTGTGCCTTTCATGGGCCGGGCAAGGATGCGCTCGCCCTGCCAGTCGAAGAACAACTCGGGCGACACCGACAGCACCTGCTCCTCGTCGGTGTCGATGAAGGCGGCGTAGCCATTCGGCTGCGCCCGTTGCAGGGCCATGAACAAGGCCTGCGGATCGCCACGGAACTTGGCGCTCAACGGCGCCGTGTAGTTGAGCTGATACAGCTCGCCATTGCTGATGGCGCTGTGGATGGCCTGCATGTTCCTGTCGAATGCCGCACGCGACAGCGCGGACTGCCATTCGATCGCCGGCACGAACCCATCGGATGCATCTTCCAGAGGCCACGGCAGCGTGGCGTCATGCACCCCGAACCACGCCAGTGGCCCTTCGCTCGCATGCACCGCGAATGCAGGATCGAAGGCGGCCGCCGCTTCGTAGCGCAGGTAGCCCACGCACCAGCGCCCTTCGCGCGACAACGCCTCGACCGCTTCCAGCACCGACCGCACCTCGTCCGGCGTGCGCGCCACGAGCATGCGCGAAGGCGCTCCGAAAGCCGCGCGCAGCCGCGTCTTTCCGTCGCTTCGCGGCTCGGCGAAATCGATCAGCGTCTGCACGAAATGCGCGTCAGGCAGTCTCAGCCTCATCCGGTTCGCCGGACGCCACGTCGTCCTTGGGCGGCGAACCCGCCAGCACCCGCTTGCGCACCGCATAGATGTTGTTGCGCAGCGCATAAAGCTCGTCGGCATACGACAGCGGCACGGCCACCTTGTTGACCACGCGATCCAGCTCGTCCAGCTCCTTGAGCAGCGTGTCGCGTTCGCCGCGCTTGGCGTCCACCTTCGCCTCGATGTCGCGCAACCGCGCGTACCAACGGAACACGCGGCGGCGCACACGGAACTGGTAGAGCGGCGGAATCACGCGGCTCAGCGGCAGCATCAGCACCAGCAGGCCGCCGAGCACCAGCCACATGCGTTCGACAAGGTTGCTGGCCCAGAAGGGCAGGTAGCGCTGCCAGACCGGTGGCGTGCCGTTGATGGCGCGGTCGCCCTCGGGGCTCACCGGCAGTTCGCTGGTGCGCGTGTTCGGAAAATCGCGCGCACGGTTGAACCAGCCGGCGCCGCTGTGCACCGTCTGCGCCGCCTGTGCGAACAACTGGCGCAGGGCCGGGTGGGTTTCTTCGCGCGACAGCAACGAGGTGGTGGCCGCGAGCAGCGACACGTCGTGCGATGGCAGGTCTTTCGACAGGTCGACCACGCCGCGCGGCAGCGTCACGGTCGACAGGAAAGGAAAGCGTCGCGAGTAGGCGTCGGCCTGGCCGAAGTCCATCAGCTTGATGCCGTCCGCCCGCAGCAGGTGCTGCACCTGTGGCGACTGCGGCGCCGAAGACAGCACGATGGCATCGAGCAGCCCGGCTTCCAGCGCCCCGGCCGCGGCGGCCTGTTCGAGGTTCGACAGCAGCACGTCGTCGGGTCCGAGCCTGTTGGCCTTGAGCAGACGCTCCATGATCTCCGGCAGGCCGCTGCCTGGCATGTCGACGTTCACGCGCAGGCCGTGCAATTGCGCGAGCGAGGTCAGCGTGCTGGTCTTGCGGTCGATCTTCTGCGCCGAGTCGGCGCGATAGAACAGCCAGATCGGCTCGAAGAACAGGCTGCCCAGCGAGCTGAGGCCGGCCTGTTCGTCGGCCACCGGGTCGGCACTGCCGCCGCGCACGAAGCCCACGTCGGCCCCACCGGTGCGCAGCAGCTGCAGGTTTTCGGTCGAGCCCGAGGTGGCTTTCAGTTCCACCTCGATGCCGCTGTGCTTCAGGGCTTCCGCATAGCGCTTGCCGAACTGGGCGTAGGCGCTGCCGGTCGGGCCGGTGGCCAGCGTCACGTGCTTCGGTGGCTGCGGCTGCAGCCACCAGTAGGCGGCGATCAGCAGGCCGATGACGAGGAACACGATGGGCCCCGCCGAAGCCATCAGGTCGCGGATCGACAGCAGGATCAGCTTCAGTGTTCTGGGGAACGCCATGGTGGTCCTTTCTTTTTTTCAGCCGCGTGTTGCGGCCAGGTCCGCGGCGCAGGGAATGTGAAGCTCGCCCACCGTGACGGCGCGTGCCGCATGCACCGCGCGCAATGTGGCAATGGCCACCACCTCGGCCGCCATGGTGCTGAGCACGGTCATGCCCGGCGCATTGCCCTCGAGCGGCACGCGACCGGTGGCCAGCGCGAACAGCGTGTCGCCGTCGCTCATGGTGTGCACCGGGTTGATGGCGCGCGCCAGCCCGTCGTGGGACACGTTGGCCAGCCGGTTGGCCTGCACCTTGGTCAGCA
Source organism: Variovorax sp. PAMC26660 (assembly GCF_014302995.1). NCBI lineage: Bacteria > Pseudomonadati > Pseudomonadota > Betaproteobacteria > Burkholderiales > Comamonadaceae > Variovorax > Variovorax sp. PAMC26660. The sequence goes on along the minus strand of NZ_CP060295.1, from coordinate 266,073 downwards.
CGGCATCGGTGGCGATCACGCCGATGGTTGTGTTGGTGCCCGCCAGCAGCGGCTTGGGCAGGTCGCCGCGCAGCAGGGCCCGGCGGGTGTCGAGCAGGGCCTTGCCGTCCTCGGTGCGCGCACCGGCCACCGGCTGGCCGGTGTTGTGGTCGATCACGTCGCCCAGCGAATTGACCGCGATCAGTGCGCCCACAGTGACGCCACCGACCGTGACCGACGCGGTGCCGATGCCGCCCTTCATCGCGCGGTTCACGCCGAAGAGCTTGCCCACCAGTGCGCCGGTGCCTGCGCCCACGTTGCCTTCGGCGGGGGCGGCGGTGCTCGCTGCTTCGCAGGCTGCGTAGCCGGCCGCCGCATCAGGGCGGATGCGCGCATCGCCCATCGGCAGGTCGAACAGCACCGCGGCGGGCACGATGGGCAGGGTGCCGAAGCGCACGTCCATGCCGATGTCGCGCTCTTCCATCCAGCGCATGGCGCCCTCGGCGGCGGCCAGGCCCCAGGCGCTGCCGCCCGCGAGCATCACGGCGTGCACGTGCTGCACGAGGTTGCCGGGTGCCAGCAGGTCGGTCTCGCGCGTGCCGGGGGCCGCGCCACGCACGTCCACGCCGCCCACCGCGCCTTCGCGCGCCATGATCACGGTGCAGCCTGTGGGACGGCGGGTGTCGGAGAAATGACCGACTTCGATGCCGGCGACGTCGGTGATGGAGCCGGCGGAATGAGAAAGGGTGGAAGAGGGGGCTGACATGGCGGCCGATTATGAGACCGCGCCTCTACGATAGGCGCCATGACAGTTGCAAGAAGTAGTTTCTCCAAGGATGGTGATACGCGGCGTCACGTCGTGGTGATCGGCGCGGGCGCCGTGGGCAGCGCCACCGCCATCGAGGCGCTGCGCGCCGGCTTGCGCGTGACGGTGGTCGAGCCCGGCGAGCCCGGCGGCCCGCAGGCCGCGAGTTACGGCAACGCCGGCTGGCTGTCGTCGCATTCGGTGGTGCCGCCCGCGCTGCCCGGCGCCTGGCGCAAGGTGCCCGGTTGGCTGGCCGACCCGCTGGGGCCGCTCGCGTTGCGCTGGCGTTACCTGCCGCGCGCCACGCCGTGGCTGCTGCGCTATCTGGCATCGGGCTGGACCGAGGCTCGCGTGCAGCGCACCGCCGACGCGCTGCGGACCTTGCTGGTGGATGCGCCGGCCTTGCATGCGGGGCTCGCGGCCGAGGCGGGCGTGCCGCAGCTCATCGAACAGCGGGGCCTGCTGCATGCCTATCGCTCGCGCGACGAATTCGACGGCGATGCGCTGGCGTGGCGCGTGCGCCAGCGCACGGGTGTCCATTGGGAGGAATGGTCGGCCGATGAACTGCGTCGCCAAGAGCCGGACCTCGACGCGCGCTACACGCTCGGCATCTTCGTGCCCGAAGCCGGCCATTGCCGTGATCCGGGCAGCTATGTGGCGGCCTTGGCGCGGCATGCGCAGGCGGGCGGTGCCGATCGCCTTGCCACGCGTGCTACAGGTTTTCGCATCGAGGGTGGCCGGTTGCGCGCGGTGCTGACCGAAGCCGGCGAGATCTCCTGCGATGCGGCCGCCATCTGCGCCGGTGCGCGCTCCGGCGCGCTGGCGGCAGCGGCAGGCTCCGCCGTGCCGCTCGAGTCCGAGCGCGGCTACCACGTCGTCGTCGAAGGCGCCGCGGTGGGGCCGCGCACGCCGGTGATGGTGGCGGACGGCAAGCTCATCGCCCACTGGATGAACGGTGGCCTGCGCGCCGCAGGCCAGGTCGAGATCGGCGGGCTCGAAGCCGCGCCAGACTGGCGCCGCGCCCAGATCCTGCATCGCCATCTGCAATCGATGTTTCCCGCGCTTGCAGACACGGCTGGCACCACGACCGTGAAGCAGTGGCTCGGCCATCGTCCCAGCTTGCCCGATGGCTTGCCCTGCATCGGTCCGTCGGCGGCCAGCGCCGACATCGTGCTGGCCTTCGGGCACGGCCATGTGGGCTTGTGCGGCTCGGCGCGCACGGGGCGGCTTGCGGCGCAATTGCTTGCGGGCATCACGCCCGAAACGTCGCTGGCGCCGTTCGATCCGAAGCGCTTCGGCTGAGTCCTGGGCGGGTTTTCAGCGCCCGCCTGCACTCGCCTTGATGTCCACGAAGCGCCCGTAGCTCTGCAGCTTCGCGTAGCGCTGGTCGACCAGCGCCTGGGGCTTCAGGTCGGTCAGTTGCCGCAGCGCGTCGCCGAGCGCGCGCTTGAGCGACGCCGCAGCCTGCTTCGGATCGCGGTGGGCGCCGCCGACCGGCTCGCTCACGATCTTGTCGATCAGGCCGAGCGCCTTCAGGCGCGGCGCGGTGATGCCCAGCGCCTCGGCCGCGTCCTGCGCCCGTTCGCTGGTCTTCCAGAGAATCGATGCGCAGCCTTCGGGGCTGATCACCGAATACACCGCGTACTGCAGCATCAGCATCTGGTCGGCCACCGCGATGCCGAGCGCACCGCCGGAGCCGCCTTCACCGATCACCGTGGTGACGATCGGCACTTCGAGCTGCGCCATTTCCAGGATGTTGCGGCCGATGGCCTCGGACTGGCCGCGCTCCTCGGCGTCGATGCCGGGGTAGGCGCCCATGGTGTCGACGAAGGTGAACACCGGCAGGCCGAATTTTTCGGCCGTCTTCATCAGGCGCAGCGCCTTGCGATAGCCCTCGGGCTTGCACATGCCGTAGTTGCGCAGCACGCGCTCGCGGGTGTCGGCGCCGCGCTGGTGGCCGAGCACCATGCAGGGCGTGCCATTGAAGCGGGCCAGGCCACCGACCAGCGCCATGTCGTCGGCGTAGTGGCGGTCGCCGTGCAGTTCGACGAAGTCCGTGAAGATGGCCTGGATGTAGTCGAGCGTGAGCGGGCGCTCCGGGTGCCGTGCGATCTTGAAGACCTGCCACGGCGTGAGTTCACCGTAGATGTCCTTGGTGAGTTGCTGGCCCTTCTTGTCGAGCTGGTCGATTTCCTGCGAAATGTCTACTGCGGACCCTTCCTGCATCGAGCGCAAGGCGTCGATCCGGGATTCGAGTTCCGCAATGGGGTGCTCGAAGTCGAGATAGCTTCGTTTGGCCAAGTTCTGTTCCTGTGTCCGGCGTGTTCGTCGCCGCATTCTAGGGATGCGGCGACGGGGCTCCCCGGACTCAGTTGGCCGGCTCGATCGACATGACCGTCAGCGCGCCGTCGACCTTGTCGGCCGTGAAGCGCACCTTGTCGCCGGCCTTGACCTTGGTGAGCAGGGCCGGGTCTTTCACGCGGAAGACCATCGTCATGCCCATCATGTCGAGGTTCTGGATGTCGCCGTGCTTGAGGGTGATCTTCTTCGCATCGGTGTCGATCTTGCGCACTTCGCCGTCGACGGACGGCAGCGTGGCCTGGGCGAATGCAGCGGCGGCAAGCAGGGCGGCCGAGAGCGCGGTAACGAGTTTTTTCATGGTGAATTTCATTTCGAGGGTTGTCAAAGAGTTCAGCGGTAGCTTTGGTAGATGTGCGTGCTGCCGTCGGCGAGGATCAGCAGCACGTCGTAGGGATCGCGCTGATCGCCATACGCCGGGCCGTCCATGCCCGGCGAGCCGACCGGCATCCCGGGCACGGCAAGGCCGATGGCCTTGGGCTTTTCCTTCAGCAGGCGATGCACTTCGCGCGCGGGCACATGGCCTTCGATGGCATAGCCACCGACCCGCCCGGTGTGGCACGAGCCCAGCTTGGCGGGCACGCCCAGCCGTTCGCGCGCGGCGCTGTTGCCTTCGTCGTGCACGCGGGTGGCCAGACCGTTCTTGTTGAGGTGCTTGACCCAGTCCTGGCAGCAGCCGCAGTTCGGGTCTTTCCAGATCTCGACCATCGGCGCCGCGGCCAGGGCCGCGAGCGGCAATGTGGCGGCGGAGGCGAGCGCCAGCAGCGGGGCGGCGCGTTTCAGCAGTGTTCGTCGTTGCATGGTTCTTTCCTTGTCGTCATGGCTTGGGCGCGGCGGCGGCCAGCACGCGGATGCGGCCGGCCATGCCGAGTTCGTAGTGGTCCTTCACCAGACAGGCGAAGTCGAAATCGCCGGCGCGGTTGAAGGTCCAGACCATGTCGCCGGTCTTGCCGGCGGGCACGTGCACCATCCACGGGTCGTCGTGCTCCATGTCCGGGAATTTCTTCATCATGGCCGCATGGGCTTCGATCTCGGCCGTGGTTCCCAGCACGAGTTCATGCAGCTCCTTGCCGCGGTTCTTCAGTCGCAGGCGGATGGTGTCGCCCTCGCGCACTTCGATCACCGAGGGGGTGAAGGTCATGTCGTCGGCCATCGCGATGTCGATGGTGCGTTTCACCGAGCGCGCCTGGCCGGCGATGCCCCAGGGCTTCTGTTCGGGCGCGGCCGTGGTGGTGCCGTGGGGCTTGGCGCCGTGGTTCTCGTGGGCCTGCGCCATGGTGGCGGCGCCAGCGAGTGCGAGGCAGGCGGCGATGGATGCGAGTGTCTTGTTCATGAAATGACTTCCAGAAAAATGATCAGTGGTTGTGAGCGCCCTGGCCCGAGGGCTTGCGCACAGTGGCGTCGGTCTTGCCGTCGCCGTCCTTGGCAGAAGAGGTGCTGCGCGTGGCCGGCGGTACGGCCGCGCCGGGCACTTCGCGCGCGACGGTCCCGGCCGGGTGCTTGAACCAGCCGGGGTTGCGGTAGTCGCCCGGTTTCTGGTCGCGTCGCACCTTGAGCAGCGTGAACATGCCGCCCATCTCGGCCGATCCGAAGGGGCCGGTGCCGGTCATCATCGGCATCGTGTTGTCGGGGATGGGCATTTCCATCTCGCCCATGTCCGCCATGCCCTTGTCGCCCATCACCATGTAGTCGGGCACCAGCTTGCGGATCTTGTCGACCACGCCTTTCTGGTCGACGCCGATCATGGTCGGCACGTCGTGGCCCATCGGCCCCATCGTGTGATGCGCCTTGTGGCAGTGCAGCGCCCAGTCGCCTTCCTCGTCGGCGATGAACTCCATCTGCCGCATCTGGCCCACCGCCACGTCGACCGACACCTCGGGCCAGCGTGCGGTGCGCGGCACGGGGCCGCCATCGGTGCCGGTCACCTCGAACTCGTGGCCGTGGATGTGGATCGGGTGGTTGGTCATCGTGAGGTTGCCCGCGCGGATGCGCACGCGGTCGCCCTTGCGCACGTTCAGCGTGTCGATGGCCGGGAACACGCGGCTGTTGAAGCTCCAGATGTTGAAGTCGGTCATGGTGTTGACCTTGGGCGTGGCGCTGCCGGGCTCGATGTCGAAGCTGCCGAGCAGAAAGCAGAAGTCGCGCTGCACGGGCTCGATCAGCGGATGGTCTGCCTTCGGATGGGTGACCCAGAAGCCCATCATTCCCATCGCCATCTGCACCATCTCGTCGGCATGCGGGTGGTACATGAAGGTGCCGGGGCGGCGTGCGGTGAACTCGTAGACGAAGGTCTTGCCGGGCGGAATGTGCGGCTGCGTGATGCCGCCCACGCCGTCCATGCCGTTGGGCAGGCGCTGGCCGTGCCAGTGCACGGTCGTGTGTTCAGGGAGCTTGTTGGTGACGTAGATGCGCACGCGGTCACCCTCGACCACTTCGATGGTCGGACCGGGCGACTGGCCGTTGTAGCCCCACATGTTGACCTTGAAGCCGGGCGCCATTTCGCGCACCACGGGTTCAGCGACGAGGTGAAATTCCTTGACGCCGGCGTTCATGCGCCAGGGCAAGGTCCAGCCGTTGAGGGTGACGACGGGGTTGTAGGGCCGGCCATTCGGCGGCACGAGCGGTGGTGCGGTGGCGGTGGAGCTTTGGGTCACCGGTTCGGGCAGTGCGGCCATCGACACGCGGCTGACTGTTGATGCGGCGACGGCCGTTGCAGCGCCCGCGAAGAAGTTGCGTCGGTTCATTTCAGTTGTCCTTGGCGGAGATGTTGCTGTGGCTCGGGTGTGGGTGCGGGTTCATTCGGGGCGAGTGCGAATGACACCAGGTGCTCCCCTCCGCGAATGTCCCCCGCTTCGCTCCTCCTTTATTTCGCTGCGGGGAGCTCCCGGCGTCATTCGCACATGGGCACGCTCTGATTGATCCTGCGATCAACGACCGCTCTGTCCAACGCTCGCGCCGATACGGGGCTCTTTTTCGCGAAATAAAGGAGGAGCGAAGCGGGGGACATTCGCGAAAAAGAGCACCGTGTCGGCGTGAGCGACGCCCTGAACGGCAGCGCTCAGAACAACGCACGCCAAACACAACAACGCGACGAACAGAAGAGCAAGCTGTCATCTCAGTGCCCCCCCGCCGCAGGTTCACCGGTCGCAGCCGTCTGCAGTGCCGTCATGCCACCGGGCGAGCTGCCCGTGAGCACCAGCTGCAGATCGGTGTCCGCCAGCCAGAAGTCGCGCTGCGCCTCGATGCCGGCGTTCACCACCAGCATGCTCGCGCGCGTTTCGCCCAGCAGCTCCCACACACTCGCGAGCATGCCGTTGTAGCGCAGCACCATCTCTTCGTTCACCTGCTTGCGCAGCGGCAACACCTCGTCGCGGTAGCGGCGGGCGATGGCGTAGGCGGTGTTCCAGCCCTGCCAGGCCTCGCGTGCCTCGCTCGCGGCCAGCACACCCACGTCGCGCACGCGTGCGGCCGACTGCAGGTACTGCGCCTCGGCGCGGCCGTTGCGCGCCTGGCCCCAGTCGAAGATCGGAATGGGCAGATCGAGCTCGAAGCCGCGCTTGGTCTTTTTCGTGCGGTCGGCGTCGTTGTCGAACGTGGTGTTGCGCACCACGCCCAGTTCCATTGCGTTGATCACGCTGGTGGCGTGCGTGAGGCCGAGCGAACCGGCGACCGCCGTGTTGTGCGACTGCGCCGAGCGCACATCGAGCCGGTCGCGCAGCGCCAGCGCCTGCACGTCGCCCAGCTCGGGCGCGGCTTGCGGCAGCGGCGGCAGGCGGTCGGGCAAGGTGTAGCTGATGCGTGTGCCGCTCAGGCCCATCAGGCGCGTGAGCTGTTCGCGGCTCGCGACGGCGGCCTGCTCGGCCCGCGCAAGCTGCGCGGCCGCGTCGGCCAGCAGCAGTTGTTCGCGCGTGCGTTGCAGGGCGCTCCAGTTGCCGGCTTTGGCCATGCGGTGTGCGAGTTCAGCGCCGGCTTCGGTGGCCTCCTTCGCATCACGCAGGTAGACCACGCTTTGTTGCGCCGCCACCGCGCGCACCCAGGCGCGGCGGGTGTCGGCGGCCAATATCAGCACGCTCTGCGCGGCCTGCAACTTGGCAGCCTCGTGCCGCTGGCCGGCCCAGCGGGCCTGCCACGGCAGCGTGATCAGGCCCACCACGTTGAAGCTGAGCATTCGCTCGAACTCGCGTTCGCTGCCCTGCGCCAGACGGCTGAAAGAGAGCACCGGGTTCGGCAGGCTCGCGGCCTGCACGCGGTCGGCGTCGCTCAGTTGCAGCGTGGCAAAGGCGTCCTGCACGCGCGGGCCGTTGACGAGCGCGATGCGCACGGCGGCTTCGGCGTCCAGTGGCTTGGCGAGCAGCGTATCGACGCTCTTTTGCGAAGCCTCGTCAGGCGTGCGCTGGGCCGTGGTGCCCGCCATCAGCGGGTTGCCGCTGACCAGCGCCTGCACGTCGGCGATGCCGCCGTCGGACGAGAGGCTGGCGCAGCCGGCCAGCGTCAACACGCCGGCCAGGGCAACGGCACTTCGGATGAATGAATGAGAGGCCATGCGTCCGCTGGGCGGGCGCAGATCGCCATGTGGTGTTGTCACATGGCTGGGGATGCCGGCAGCTTGCCAGCGAACAAAGGGGTTCACGCTCGATCTCCATGAGCAATTCGACGGACGCTGCGAGCCTGCAAAGGCTCACTGCGGACGGACTACGGGCAGGGAGATCAGGAAATGGGCGGCTTGAAGCCCAGGGCGGGCTCTGCGCTGACGAAGCGGCTCGCGTGTGCAGCGGGCGGCGCCTGGGGCGCACCGTGCACGATGTCGATGAGGGGCATGCCGCCGAGCGCCACCGTGTGGCAGACCTGGCAGGCGGTGCAGGTGTTGCAGCCTTGATGGTCTGCGCCGTTGTCGCTGCTGTTGTCGTGGGAGCCGGTGTGGTCGGCCATGTCCATGGCGCCGTTGCCGGCCTCCATGGCTTCATGGCAATGCGCTTCAGAGGCCATGGCGGCCGAAGAAGCCATCGACACGGCCACTGCTGCCGTGGGCAGCGAGTGCCGCACCATCTCGACCGCCATGGCGTCGCCGAGCCAGCCGCGAATGGGCAGCAGGACGATCATCAAGGCGAGCAGCAGGGTGCGCATGGGGCGCGATGATAAACCGGTGCCCTAAGACACCAGTTGGCCGCGGGCCTTGTCGGCCCACACCTGCAGGTTGTCGAGCAGGTCTTTCTGGCTGAAGGAACAGCTCTCTTCGCTGAAGAGCGCGCTCGATTCGAGCCGGTCCAGCAGGTTCAGCAGCACCTCGCCGTAACGCGGGGGCAGGGCGGCGAGCAGTTCGGTGCTGGTGCGGGCGTCGGTCGACAGCGTGGTGACCGAGCCGCCGCCGCCATTGCGCAATGCGCCCAGGCGCGCGGCGATGGCGTCGAGTTGCTGGTTGGCGTTGCCGCTCATGACGTGGCCTTTCCGGGTGGTGGCAGCGACAGGCCGCGCTCGCGTATCAGGTCGCGCAGCACGTCGGGGTAGTCGGTGATGAGGCCATCCGCGCCCCAGTCCATCAGGCGCAGCATGTCGGCGCGTTGGTTCACGGTCCAGGGCAGCACCTTCATGCCCAGGCGCTGCGCTTCCTTGATGACTGCGGGTGTCAGGTCGGCGTAGGCGGGCGACCAGATCACCGCGCCGGGCGTCGTGCCCGCCGCCGCCTTCACCATCTTCGGCACCGAGGCAAAGCCGGCGGCGTCGAGGCCGGCCGTCCAACGGCTGTCCTTGAGCGTGCGGGCCGTGCTGAGGTAGGCGCGCGGCAACTGCGGCGCGAGCTGGCCGACCAGCGCCAGCGTGCGCCAGTTGAAGCTCTGGATGGTCACGCGGTCGGCCATCTTGGCCTTGTCGATCTCGGCCAGCAGCGCGCGCACCATGGGCTCCGGTGCGGCGGTTTCATTCGGCTTGTTCGGATCGATCTTGGTCTCGATGTTGAAGCGCACCGTCGCTGCATTGGCGCCGCGCGCTTGCACTTGTGCGAACAGCGCGGCCAGCGTCGGAATGCGCTCGCCATCGCGCGGCTGCTGCAGCGCGAACTGCTTGCCGTAGTCGCTCGCGGGGTTGAGGCGACCCACGTCGTAGGTCTGCAGTTGCGCCAGCGTGAGCGAGCGGATCGCCGCGCCGCTCTTCGGCGCAAGCCAGGCACCGTTTGCGTCGCGCGTGTGGTCGGGGTTGAGCGAGGTGTCGTGCGAGATCACGACCACGCCGTCGGCCGTGAGCCCGATGTCGAGTTCGAGCGTGGTCACGCCGAGGTCGATGGCATTCGAGAAGGCGGCCAGCGTGTTTTCAGGGGCAAGGCCGCGTCCGCCACGGTGCGCTTCGAGGTCGAAGTGCTGCTTGGCCGTGGGCATGACGGCTGTGCAGCCGGAGAGCGTCAGGGCGACGGCAAGAAGGGCGTGTTTCATTTGAGTTGGACTTTGATCCCACTGTCTAACACGGTGATGTCGCCGATCTCGTAGGTCTTGCGGCCGACCGTGAGTTCATCGGCCGTGAAGCTGCGCAGCACCTGGCCTTGCAGCAGTTCCTGAGCGACCACGCCGCCGACCTTCTGCAGCCGCTGCGCATCGCGGCCTTCCACGCCCTGCAGCTCGAGCTTTTCCGCCTTGGGGTGATCGAGCCGCAGCGCACGGGTGGCGGCGTCGTACCTGAGCGCGCTGCTGACCGACACGACCCCCTGGACTGGCGAGGCCGCCAGCAGGGGGCTCGCAATGGTCAGCGTGGCAGTGATGGTCGCGCGGTTGGTTTGCGCATCGAGCGCCAGTTGCGGATCGCGCAGCCCGACCATGAAGATCTCGGCATAGCGCTCGGCCACCGGAAAGCGCTTGGCGATCTGCGTCTGCAGCTCGTCGCGGGTCGCGGTGTACTCGTTGGTGAAGAAATTGAAGCCGGCCAGCGCCGCGAACGGCGCCTGAAGGGCCGCGGCGCCCAGCAGCGCGCGCAGCAACCGACGGCGGGAGGTGGTGGGGGACGGGGTGCGGAGGTTCATACCGTCCCGAGCTTGCCACAGCCGCAAAGGTTCCCGCCAGCCGTCCCGACGTTGTTTCAGAGCAGCCGGCGGCGGGCGTAGCGCACGACAGTCACGCCGGGCTTGGCCTGGCGCGTCGAGGGCATCACGAGCACGCAGTCGTCATAAGGCGTGACCACGGGCTCGCCCTCGTTCCAGCCGATCACGGTGCCCGCGCGCTCGATCACTTCCAGGCCGGTGAAGGGCTGCGCAAAGCGGAAGTCTTCGCCGCGCGCGACCACCGGGCCGGTCACGTCCAGCGCCCACTGGCGCGGCGCGTCGGGCTGCAGCCAGCCGGGCAGTTGCTGCGCGATGGCGTCGTCGTCCAGCGTGCCGGCGGCGCGCAGGAAGCGCGCGCACTGGTCCTGCGCCACGGTGCGGCTGGCCGGATCGCCGTGGAAACCGCATTCGACCAGCAGCGCCAGTGCATCGCTCTGCGCGTCGGCATCGGGCGCCCCGAAGCGGCCGAAGTCGCGCATGCGCACGCCGTCCTTGTGGCCTGCGTCGATGACCACGTGCTCCGGGCTGCGCATCGCCTGCGCCAGCACCAGGTTGCGCGGCTGGATGCCGGTGAGCGTCAGCGGCGCCGAGGGCTCGTGCATCGAATGCAGGTCGAGCAGCCAGTCGGCCTGCGTCACATAGGGCTGCAGCGCGGCGGCGCGGCGCCGCTCCCGCGTGCCACCGGCCTCGATGCGCTCGGGCAACCACTGGCGGTTGAGGTCTTCGTCGACGAAGCGCGAGGCATCGTGATCGGCCGCATCGAAGGTGTCGAAGGCTTCCAGGTTGCAGAACGCCAGCGTGAGCCGGCCGCTTTGTGGTCGCACGCCGGCTTCCAGCAGGCCCTTGAGCGCCCAGGCGCCGCACACTTCGTTGCCGTGCACGAGCGCGCTGATCATCACGTGCCGGCCGGGCGCTTCGGCCTCGAAATGCCAGACGCCTTCGACGCCGGTGTTGCCGGCGCGCCAGGCAGAAAGGTCGGGGGCGGGGAGTTGAAACAACGTGGACAAGCTCATTCCTTGATGTTGGCGAATTGGACGATGGTCTTGTACTTGGCGGTTTCGGTGACGATGAACTTGTCGATGTCCACGTTCGTCGTCGGGACGACCGAGCTGGTGGCCTCCATCTTCTTGCGGAAGTCGGGCGACTGCAGCGTCTCGCTCAGTGCCTTCTTCAGCCGGCTCAATACCGGCTCCGGCAACTTCGCCGGCCCCATCAGCGCGAACCACACGCCGATGTCCAGGCTCTTGAGGCTCGGGCTTTCGCTGAGCGCGGGCAGGTCGGGCGTGATGGCCGAGCGCTTGGCCTCGGTGGTGCCGAGCGCCACCATCTTGCCGCTGCGGATGTAGGGCAGGGCGCTGGAGAGAACGAACACGCCGAAGTCGATGTTGCCGCCCAGCAGGTCGTTGGTGAGCGGTGCCACGCCGCGGTAGGGCACGTGCGTCATGAAGACGCCGCCCTGCTGCTTGACCATTTCTCCGGCCAGGTGCAGCGAGGTGCCGACGCCGGAGCTGCCGTAGCTGTACTTGCCGGGGTTCTTCTTCAGCAGCGCGAGGAATTCGCCGGTGTTCTTCACGCCGACGCCCGGCGCCGCCACCAGCACCAGCGGCTGGGAGGCGATCAGGCCGATGGGCGTGAAGTCCTTCGCCTCGTACTTCACGTTGCTGTTGACCAGCTTGTTGATGGCGATTTCGTTGCTGGCACCGGCAAGCAGCGTGTAGCCGTCGGGTGCCGCATTGGCGACCTTCTGCGCGCCGATGGCGCCGCCGGCACCGCCCAGGTTGTCGATGATCACCGGCACGCCCAGGCGATGCGACAGCTCGACGCCGAGCGCGCGCGCGGTGAGGTCGGTCGAGCCACCCGGCGGATAGGCCACCACCAGCGTGATGGGTTTGTTCGGATAAGCCTGCGCGTTGGCCGGGCCGGCTGCGGCCCAGGCAAGGGCGCAGAGGGTCACGGCGAGACAGGAAGAGAAAGTACGGGAAAGACGCATCGTTGCCTCGGGGTTGTAGTAATTCCGAGGATTCTGCGGAGCCGGCCCCTCTTGCGCGGTGCCGTGCTGGCACGAAGTCGTGCTGATTGGGCTCAGCGTGGCGTCATGGCACGCCACACATCCTCGGCCAGCGGGCTCAGGCGGCGCTTCGGCCGATACAGCCTGACTTCGAAGCGCACTTCCATGCGCCGCCCGCCCACTTGCACCAGCCGGCCCGATTTGCAATCGCCCTGCACCATCGACCAGGGCAGCCACGCCACGCCCAGCCCCCTGAGCACGTATTCATAGAGCGCATCGGCCGAATCGCATTCGATGCGACGCTTCAGGCCCGGCGCTTGCGGGTTGTTGGCGAGCAGGTCTTCCACCATGCGACCCATGGCGAGCGTGCGGACATACGACAGGAAGGGCACTTCATCCGCGCCGTCGAAGCTGTGCACCGCGCGGCCCTGCGCGTCGGCGCGCGACACCGGTACGAGCTTGTCGGAAGCCACCGTCACATGGGCGAACTGCCGCCCGTCGAGCCTGAAGGTGAGCGCGGCGTGGTGAAAGATCAGCGAGAAGTCGACCTCGTTGTGTTCCAGCATCCGCACCGTTTCTGCCAGCGCGCCCGTCAGCACGCGCACCTCGCCCTGGCCCAGCACGGGCTGCAGCCGTACCAGCCAGTCGGCCATCACCGTGCGTGCCAGCGTGCGGCCGGTGACCACCGTGACCGTGCGGGCCTGCCGGCCGGCCACGTTGTGCACCTCTTCGCGCGAACCCTCGACGCTGCGCACCATCTGGCTGGCGTTGTCCAGGAAGCTCTCGCCCGCCGCCGTCAACACGACCGGCGAGCTGCCGCGCACGATCAGCGTCGTGCCTGCCCACGATTCGAGCGCGCGGATGCGCCGCCCGAAGGCCGGATGCGTGACGTGCCGAAGCTCGGCCGCGCGCGTGAAGCTGCGCGTCTGTGCCAGCGCGATGAAGTCTTCCATCCACTTGAATTGCATGGTGTGGCGTGGTTGGCTGGTTGCGCTAGTTCAGGCCGGCTACCGGGTAGCGTCGCCACCCGGCTTCCGCATGGCGCCGGCCGTGCGCAAAGATGTAGCCCAGAACGGCTTGCGGGTCGGGGAGCTTGTCGGGGTTGTCCTGCTTCCATTGCTCGAAGCCGGCCTTCAGCAGCGGTTCGTCTTCCAGCATCTGGCGAGCCGTGTCCTCGAAGACATAGTCCGAGAAGGTCTCCTTCTTCTCCAGCACGCTGTTGAAGAAACCCCAGCGAAAGAAGCTGTCGTGGGCTTCAGGCTCCAGTGTCTCGACGACATAGCGGGCCTGGGCCTGGTCTAGCGGAATCCGCACGTCGCCGGCGCGGGCGTGCACGGTTTCGGTCCGGGCAACGAGCACCACTTCGTCGTGGAACATGTGGCCTTCGTACGGACCCGCCCGCGAGACCACGCGCTCGATGCCATACACCCGGGCGGAGGGAAAAACCTGGTCTTGCGCCAGACGCTGCATCGTCACGCCATTCCATTGCAGGCGCTCGATCACCTCGCGCCAGGCCTGGGGAATGAGGTAGGCCTTGGGCGCAGTGGTCGCGGCGTCTTCTACATAGCGATTGAAGTAGGGGATGTCTTTTTCCCACGGCTGGCTGCGGTCATAGGACAGGCGCTGGTAAGTGCCAAGGCTGCTGGGCGTGTGCACCGCCCGATACCCCTTGAAGCGCAGGTTGGCCGGCCGGCTGCGGTCGGATCGCCACAAGAGCGGCCAGTGCGCTTGCTGCGCGGCGCTGGCCTTGGCCTCGCGCCGCAGGCCCTGAATCTGCGCCGCATGCGCGACGCTGAACCCCAGCACCACCTCGACCAGCGCGCGCATGGCCACCACGCGATCGGCGTAGGGCTTGAGCATGTGGGTCTCGGGCATGAAGCCGATGGTGTGGTGCAGGGTCGCGTAGCCGGTGGAAAAGCGCGGCAGGTCGAGAAAGTCGGCAATACCATCGTCCGGCGTCTCGGCCACGCAGTTCACGTAGGGGCAGGTAGGCCATCCGCGCTGGTCCATGCCGCTGTAGATCGCCGGCAGCATGCGCTCGCGCAGGAACTGCCCGAGCCCTGCGCCCAGCTTGTCGGGCTGGGTCGGAATCAGCGTCATGGTGCAGGCGTAGTCGGCGCCGTTGGAGGTGTGGGTGTCGACCATCACGTCCGGGTCCCACGCGGTGAAGAACTGGTTGAACACCTGCGCGGCGAGGCTGTCGCACTTGATGAAGTCGCGATTCAGGTCCAGGTGCCGCCCGTTGCCGCGAAAGCCGAAGGACTCCGGCCCCTGCTGGTTCACGCGGGAGGTGCTCTGGCGGTTGAGGCAGCCGTCCACGTTGTAGACCGGGATGAACAGGAAGACCGTGTCGCCCAGCGCCGTGAGGCGATCCGGTTGAATGCAGAAATCGCGCACCAGCGCCATGCAGGCATCGATCCCCTCGGGCTCGCCGGGGTGGATGCCGTTGTTGTTGAAGAACACGGGCCGGCGCTGGTGTTGCAGCGTCTCGCGATCGAACTGCGCATCGGCCGTCACCACGCCGGCATGGAGCGGAATGCCGTTGTCTGACATGCCGATCTGCATCCATCGCAGCACCGAGGGAAAGTGCTCGGCCAGCCGTTCGTAGAAGACGATGCACTCGGCCCAGGTGGTGGTCTGGTTGTGGTTGCCGGCTTCGTACGGCGTGAGGTAGGCGATGTCTTGCGTGGCAGTCATGGGCAGACGCTCCGTTCGGGTTATTGATGGCGTTCCAGCGGAAGTTCGTAGCGCGCAAAGGACGTGGCCCCTTTGCTGATCTCGCTGTGCAGCGAAAACCCGAAGCGCTCGTAGAGCGTGCGCAGCGGTGCGCGGTCCGCCACGCAGTCGAGCCGCAGATGCTGAAGGCCCAGGCTCGACGCACGCTCACGCGCGAAAGTCAGCAATGCAGTCGACACGCCGTGCCCGGCCCAGCGCCGGCCAACCGCCAGCTTGTGGACGAACGCCGAACTGCCGCTCTCGATCTCGGGCCAGAAGTAAGGGTCTTCCAGGTCGAATCGCATCACGCCCGCCGTCTCTCCGTTTTTCCGGGCGATGAAGTAGCGCCCTGCGTCGGTGTCGCGCTGCACGCGTTCAAGACTGGTGTCCGCAGCCGACCACAACGGCCGGCCTTCAGTGGCCAGCCATTGGGCGGCTTCGGTCAGGACGGCCGCAACGGTGAGTGCTTCAGTGGGGAGGGCTTGTTCGATCTGCATGGGGCGCAAGCATAAGCATGCGCCGCGCATCGGTTTGACCTACGCGTGGCGGACCACGTGAAACCCTTCGTTTTCCGACGGCGCCGCGAAGTGGCTCGTGATCAGGTCGAACTGTGCATCTGTCGTCTCGAACGGGTGTTCTCCGCTCGCGTTGCGCGCGCGCAGGCGCTGCTTGCAGACCTCGTCGGGCACATCCAGAAAGTGAAGCTGGTGTGCTGCGCCTGCCGCCTCGAAGATGCTGCGCGCCCAGGCCCTGTTGCTCACCGTGTTGGCCGGAAAGTCGAACACCACCGAAACACCCGCGGCCAGCAGCGACGAGACGTGACCCGCCATCGCCTGTTTCAGCCGCCCCGAGGCACGCACGTAGTCGGGCAGCTCGCGGATCTCGCCCGGATACAGCGCATCGAGCCAGGTGTCTTCGCTGATGAGCACGGTGGCGGGCTCCAGCGCGAGGCGCCGGGTGAGCGTCGATTTGCCGGCGCCGATCTTGCCGCAGACCATGTGCAGCGTGGCGGACGTTGATGGGGTCAATTTCATTTCTCCTGTGACTTCGGAACAAGACCCCAGGAGACAAAAAACCCGCCTCATGGGGCGGGTCGTGTGGCGTGAACTTCTTCGGATCGCGCGCTAACCCACCATCTTTGCGATGGTGCGAATAATCGACGCGATCTGGAGGCAGGCCATGGGCCGAGGATAGCGCAGGTCGCCGCCCTCAGTCATGCAGCGACGACAGGAACTGCTTCAGCTCTGCTGTCTGCGGGTTGCCGAACATCTCCGCCGGCGGCCCCATCTCGTGCACGCGGCCCTGGTGCATGAAGATCACGCGGTCGCTGACCTTGCGCGCGAAGCTCATCTCGTGTGTGACCATCAGCAGCGTCATGCCCTCGTCGGCCAGCGACTCCACCACGCGCAGCACTTCGCCCACCAGTTCGGGGTCGAGCGCCGAGGTGATCTCGTCGCACAGCAGCACCGCGGGCTCCATCGCCAGCGCACGCGCAATCGCCACGCGCTGCTGCTGGCCGCCGGACAGTTGCTCGGGCATGGCGTCGAACTTCTCCGCCAGCCCCACGCGCTGGAGCAGTTTGCGCGCCTGCGAGGCGGCTTCCATCGACGAGCGCTTCTTCACCAGCGTGGGCGCGAGCATCACGTTCTTGCCGACCGTGAGATGCGGGAACAGGTTGAAGCTCTGGAAGATCATGCCCACGCGCTGGCGCAGCTCGCGCATGGCCATGGCGCTCTCGTGCAGCAGCGGCTTGCTGTCGACGGTGAGCGAGCCTTCCTGGAACACTTCCAGTCCGTTGATGCAGCGCAGCAGCGTGCTCTTGCCCGAGCCGCTCTTGCCGATGATGGCGATGACCTCGCCGCGCTTCACGTCCAGGTCGATGCCCTTGAGCACTTCGTTGGTGCCGTAGGACTTGCGCAGCGCCGTGATGCGCACGATGGGCGCGGCGAAGGTAGCGGGTTCCGGTTGTTTTTCAAGCACGGCGGCCATGGGTCTTCCTCTCGAGGTTCTTGGCGTACAGGCTCACGGGGAAGCACAGCACGAAGTAAAGCAGGGCCACGCAACTGAACACCACGAAGGGCTTGAAGGTGGCGTTCGAAATCATGCTGCCGGCCTTGGTGAGTTCGACGAACCCGATCACCGAAGCCAGCGCCGTGCCCTTGATGACCTGCACCAGAAAACCGACCGTGGGCGCGATCGCGATCTTCACGGCCTGCGGCAGGATCACATGGCGCATCTGCTCGCCGAAGCTCAGGGCCAGGCTGCCAGAGGCTTCCCACTGGCCCTTCGGAATCGAGGCGACGCAGCCGCGCCAGATTTCGGTGAGAAAGGCGCTGGTGTAGAGCGTGAGCGCCACGCTGGCGGCCGTCCACGCCGACACGTCGATGCCGAACAGCGCAATGCCGAAGTAGGCAAGAAAGAGCTGCATCAGCAACGGTGTGCCCTGGAAGAGCTGCACGTAGAGGCCGACGGCCTTGTTCGCGATCTTGCCGCCGCGCATGCGCAAGAACAGCAGCAGCGCCCCCACGATGCCACCGCCGACAAAGGCGATGAGCGAGAGCACGACGGTCCAGCGCAGCGCCATCAGCAGGTTGCGCAGGATGTCCCAGAGAGAAAAATCGGTCATGACGACGGGCTCCTGCGTTCAGCGGCCGAAGAAGAATTTCGGCCCCGCCCAGTCGAGCAGCCGCCGCAGCGCCACCGACAGCGCCAGGTAGATCAGCGTGGCGACGATGAAGGCCTCGAAGGCGCGGAAGTTGCGGCTCTGGATCAGGTTGGCGGCGTAGCTCAGCTCTTCGGTCGATATCTGGCCGCACACCGCCGAGCCCAGCATCACGATGATGATCTGGCTCACCATCGCGGGCCATACCTTCTTGAGCGCTGGGGGCAGCACCACGCGCAAAAAGACCTGGGCCTTGCTGAGCGCCAGGCTCACAGCCGCCTCGATCTGCCCCTTGGGCGTGGCCTCGATGCCGGCGCGGATGATTTCGGTGGAGTAGGCGCCCAGGTTCATCACCATCGCGATCACCGACGCCACTTCGGGCGAGAGCTTCACGCCCGCCGCCGGCAGGCCGAAGAAGATGAAGAACAACTGCACGATGAAGGGCGTGTTGCGGATCAGCTCCACGTACGTGCCCACGATGAGCCGCAGCCAGCGCGGCCCGCCCGAGCGGGCCCACGCGCAGAAAGTGCCCACGATCATGCCCAGCACCGTGCCCACGGCCGTGAGGCCGATGGTCCACGCCACGCCGCGCAGCAGCAGCGGCCATTCGGCGAGCACCGCTCCGAAATCGAACTCGATGTTCATGGCCGCGTCGGTCGTTTAAACGGGCAGGTCGCCGGCCGGACGGCCGAGCCACTTCTTGGACATGGCATCGATCGTGCCGTCCTTGCGCGCGGCGGCGATGATCTCGTTGACCTTGGCCTTGAGCTTGTCTTCGCCCTTGGCGATGCCGACGAAGCAGGGGCTGTCTTTCAGCAGCAGCTTGTATTCGGCATTGAGCTGCGGGTTCTTCACCATCATGTCGCCCGCCACGGCGGCGCTGGCGGCCAGCGTCTGCGTCTGGCCCGAGACGAAGGCGGCAATGGTGGCGTTGTTGTCCTCGAAGCGTTTGAAGTCCACGCTGGTGGGCGCGACCTTGGCGAGTTCCTGGTCTTCCATCGCGCCGCGCGTCACGGCCACGCTCTTGCCGCCCATGTCGGCGAAGGTCTTGATGCTCAGGCTCTTGGCCGCGAACACGGCCTGGAAGAAGGGCGCGTAGGCCGAAGAGAAGTCGATCACCTTCTCGCGCTCGGGGTTCTTGCCGAGCGTGGAGATCACGAGGTCGGCCTTGCGCGTCTGGAGGTACGGGATGCGGTTGGCGCTGGTCACGGGCACCAGCTCGATCTTCACGCCGAGCTTGGCGGCGATCAGCTCGGCCATCTCGACGTCCAGGCCCTGGGGCTTCATGTTCTTGTCGACCGAACCGTACGGCGGGTAGTCGGTCGGCACCGCGATCTTGATGGTCTTGGCCTTGAGCACGTTGTCCAGGGCGTTCTGGGCCTGGGCGGCACCGGCGGCCGCCAGCATGGCGACGGACACCAGCGCGAGCGAGAGGTGGCGTTTGGAGGAAGAGAAGTTCATAGCAGGGCTCCTAGGTAAGTCGAAGAATCTGTGGTGTCGTCGGGGGAGGGCGCGGCGGCCTTGCGACGCCTGGGTTTGGCAGGGGCGACGGCGTTGGTGTTGTGAAGCGGTGCCAGCGCGTCGCGCAGTTGCGCGAGCGGATCGCTGGGCGCCTGCACGCGCAGCGCCGATTGCACCGTGCCGATGTGCTCGGCCATCAGCGCCTCGGCGACGGCGTGGTCGCCACGCTCCAGCGCCGCAACGATCTGCACGTGGTCTTCGCACGACTGCACGGCGTCGTGCGTGGATTGGTAGAGCATGGCGATCAGCGTGGTGCGCGCCGTGAAGTCGCGCAGCGTGTCGGCCAGCAGCGTGTTGCCCAGGCATTCGGCCAGGCACACGTGGAAATCGCCCAGCAGAAAGCTGCGGTTACCGACGTCGCTTTCTTTCAGTGCAGCTTTTTCACGCTGCAGGTGCGCCTTCAGTTGGCGCAGCGCGGCCTTGTCGATGCGGCCGGTGCTGCGGATCAGGCCCAGCTCGATCACGCGACGCGCCTCGAAGGCTTCGCGCGCCTCGTCCTGCGAAGGCTCGATGACGAACCAGCCACGCCGTGCGCTCACCGTGACGATGCCGCGCGCCGCCAGCCGGGTGAGGGCTTCGCGCACGATGGTGCGGCTGCAGTCGAACAGCATGGCCAGCTGCTGCTCGCCCAGGCGCGAACCGGGTGCGAGCTTCTGCGCCATCACCGCTTCGACGATGCGTGCACTGATTTCGGATGCGGAAATGGCCATAGGCCTGCATATCAGCAGCTTCTGTGCCAACTGGTATGCAAGGCGTGTGCACCGAAATGGGCCTCGGCCGGTGCCCGCACCCGCCGTTCCGGGGCGCGGCTGGTGCGCGCTACCGCTTGCCGAGCGCGCTGCGCGGTAGCGCCAGCAGCATGAGCAGCGCCGACAGCACCAGCGCACCGCTCAGGATGTACAGGCTCGCCGTGAACCCGCCCGTCGCGGTCTTGAGGGCGCCGACCATCATCGGCGCCACCAGCCCCGCGCTGCCGCCGATGGTGCTGATGAGCGCGATGCCCGCGGCCGCTGCGCGCCTGGACATGAAGCTGCCGGGAATCGACCAGAGCACAGTGAACGCGCTCGAAATTCCCATTGCCGCCAACGCCAGGCACAGCACGGCGGCGAAGGGGTTGTGCATGAACATCGTGGTCAGCGCCAGGCCGGCCGCGCCCACGAGCGCACCCAGCGCGAAGTGCCAGCGCCGTTCCTTGTGCCGGTCGGAATGCCGCCCGACGACGATGTTGGCCGCGATGCCCGCAACCGCGGGAATGACCGAATAGAAACCGATCTGCAGCACGCTCAGCCCCATCGATTTCAGGATCGTGGGCTGCCAGAAAGACAGCGCGTAGATGCCCAGGATGATCAGGAAAGACATGAAGCCGATGAGCCACACGCGCCCATCGCGCATCGCCGCTCCAAAGGTGTGGCGCTCGGCAGCGCCGTGCACGGCCTGGTCTTCGGCCAGCAGATGCGCCACGCGCTCTTTCTCGGGCGCGGAAAGCCACGGTGCCTGCGCCGGGTTGTTCGACAGGTAGCGGAAGGCCGCGATGCCCAGCAACACGCTCGGCAGGCCTTCGAGCAAGAACAGCCACTGCCAACCCCGCAGCGCCAGCACGCCATCGAGGTAGGTCATGGTGAGCCCGGCGATCGGCCCCGCCACGATGGGCGCCGCGCCGAAGGCCATGAAGAACAGCGCGGTGGCCTGCGCCCGGCGGTGCGACGGGAACCAGAGCGTCAGGTAGAACAGCACGCCGGGCGCGAAGCCTGCCTCGAACACGCCGATCAGGAAGCGCAGCACATAGAACTGCGTGGGCGTGGTGGCGAACACCATCGCCGCCGACGCCAGCCCCCACAGGCCCATGATGCGCAGCAAGGTGGCGCGCACGCCGATCTTCGCGAGCATCAGGTTGCTCGGAATCTCGAACACCGCATAGCCGATGAAGAAGATGCCCGCGCCCAGTCCGAACACCGCATCGCTGAAGCCCAGCTGGTCTTTCATCTGCAACTGCGCATAGCCGACGTTGGTGCGGTCCAGATAGTTCAGCACGTAGCAGGCGCACAGCAGCGGCATCAGGCGCCAGGTGATCTTGCGGAACAGGGCAGCGTCGTCGCGCGCGCTGGCATCGGCAGACGCGGGCGTGCGCGCATCGGCGGCATCGAGGGTGGCGGTGTTCATCGTATGTCTCTCTTTGTTTTTTTCGACGGTGCGTCAGGCGCGCACCGGGGTGCCGAAGCTCGTTTCGCCCCAAAGGTAGCTGGCCGGCGCGCCCGGAAACAGCCAGTGCGGCGAGCATTCGGCCGACGGCACGACGTTGCTGAAGCCGTGCAGGGACGAAGTACCGGCCAGCGTTTTCTCCAGCACCATCGACAGGTACTGGTCGTTGCTGCTCTCTTGCGTGTTGCCGTTGAGAATCACCTCCGCGCCCGTGGCCTGTGCATAGCGGCGGATGCCGTTGTGGCGCGACTGCAGCGGTGCCCAACTGTCGGCCGCCACGCCGTTCTCGCTGCTCACGCGCAGGCCGTCGTCGGTGCGGTAGACCAGCGAATGGTTGCCTTCGGTATGGCCTGGTGTGTGAACCAGTGCGAGGCCGTGGCCCAGCTGGATGCTGCCGTCGAAGGCGACGATGCGCGTGGCGGGTATGTCGTCCAGCCCATGCGGGCAATACCACTCGGCCTGCACCGGCAGCAGGCCGTGCACGTTCGCGAGTTCCTGGCGATGCACCAGCAGCCTGGCGTTCGGCAGCAGCCCCGGCGCATCCGCGCTGCCGAGCCAGCGGCGCACGTCCTGTGTGTGCAGGTGGTCGTAGGTGATGTAGTCGATCTGCGCGGGCGACACGCCGCAGCTTTGCAGCGCCTGCAGCACGGTCTGGTAGACCGGTGCGATGGCCTTGTGCAGGAACTTCGGCGTCTGGTCGCTCAGGCGCTTGAAGTAGGGCGTTGCGTTGCCCGCCTCGAAATCGGCAGGCGTGAAGAGCAGGGTGCGCAGCCGGCCTTCGAAGTCGTCGTACTGGACCAGCGTGGTGCGTGCGAGCAGGTGGACCATGTGCGGCTTGAGCAACTGCTGCGAGTACACGCCGGTGAAGGCGAACCATGCGGGATACGGAATGCGCAGCAGGTTGAAGCTGCGTGCAAAGCGCACGGGCGGCCCGGCGAGCAGTTGTTCGCGCAGGGCTTCGGCGCCGTGGCGGATGGCGCGCAGGCGGTCTTGCGGCATGGCGGCGTTGCGTGCGCCGTCGAATTGTGTGAGCTGTGCGAAGCCGGTCGGTTCGGGGTCTCGGGTCATGTGCGTCTCCTGGAGATGAAAACTTGCTTTTCGATTCGTCGTGTTTGTGTGGGTTGAGCGCTGCTGCTGCTGTTCAGGGCGACGCTCACGCCGACACGGTGCTCTTTTTCGCGAATGTCCCCCGCTTCGCTCCTCCTTTATTTCGCGAAAAAGAGCCCCGTATCGACGTGAGCGCTCAGAGCGGTCGTTGATCGACGATCACCAGCAGCCTGCCCATGTGCGAATGACGCCAGGTGCTCCCCGCAGCGAAATAAAGGAGGAGCGAAGCGGGGGACATTCGCGGAGGGGAGCACCTGGCGTCATTCGCACCCGCCCCGAATGAACCCGTACCAGTACAGAGAAAAACTCAATACATCGAACGCCCACCAGAAATATCGAACACCGCCCCAGTACTGAAAGAGCAGTCGTCCGACGCCAGCCAGGCTGCCATCGCAGCCACTTCGTCGACCTCGACAAAGCGCCCCATCGGCACACGCGCAAGCAGGGCGCTGCGCAGTTGCTCGCGGTGCTCGGCAGGAACGCCTGCGAACACTGCGGTGTCAGCCGCCGATGGCGTGATGCAGTTCACAAGCACGCCGGACGCGGCCAGCTCCTTGCCCAGCGATTTGGTCAGCGCGATCAACCCCGCCTTGGAGGCCGAGTACGCGGCGTTGAAGCCATTGCCTTCCTTGCCCGCGACCGAGGCGATGTTGACGATGCGCCCGCGTTGCTGCTGCGCCAGCATCACCGGCACGACCGCGCGGCAGCACAGCCACGCGCCCGTGAGGTTGATGTCGAGCACCTGGCGCCATTGCGCGGGCGTGTGCTCCCAGGCGGTCACCGTCGGCCCGAGCACGCCCGCGTTGTTGACGAGGATGTCGATGCGGCCGAAGTTCTCCTGTGCCTGCGAGGCCCCGCGGGCAACCTGGTCTTCGTCGCGCACATCGACCAGCGCCGAGATTGCCGTGCCGAGCGGTGCAAGCTGTTGCACCGCATCGGCCAGCGCTGCGGCTTCCACGTCCCACAGCGCGACGCTCGCGCCGGCCGCGAGATACCGCCGCGCGATGGCCAGGCCGATGCCGCGTGCACCGCCAGTCACGATCGCATGGCGGCCTTCGAGGGGCCGGCCGTGTGCGATCGTGGTCATGCAGCAGCGGTCTCTGGCTTGGGCGCCGCCGCCGGCTGGCTGAGCAGCCCGGCGACCAGTGGGCCCACTGCCTCTGCCGGCACGCCCACCAGCAGTTGCCGCAGCATCGTCAGCGTGTCGAAATACACCCGTTCGCAAACCAGCCTGTCGCCCTCGAAGATGAAGAAGGCGTTCATGCGGCAGCGGAAGCTGTTGCCCGTCGGTGGCAGTCCCTTGAGCGGACCACGGTGCGTGCCGAGCAGCCAGAACTCGACGATCACCGAATCGTCGGCATGCCGAAGCTGGATGATCTCGTGCCGCTGGTCGGGGAAGGCGCGGCGCGTGTCGGTGTAGTACTGGCGCACATCGGCGATGCCGTCGTGCACCTCGCCGCTCGGAATCAACTCGTAGTGCGGATGCGGGAAGGTGCCGAGCACGGCGTCGAAATCCTGCCGGGTCTCGTCGGCGAAATGGTCGAGGACGAGGCGCTCGCGGCGGGCTTGAAGTTCGGTCTGTTCTTTCATCGGGGGTGCTCCATGTGACAGGGGACATCGGGTCGCCGCGAATGCGTCGACCCGGGTTGCCTGCGTACTATCGGCACCCCCTTGCAGCAAGACTGTCCGTTGTTGGCAATCGCCACCCCGGACAAACCCCCGATGCCATGCACCCGGGCTGCTCGACCGCGAGCAGCCAGTGCGGGCGATCAGCCGGCCAGCGTGGCCTTCAGCGTGATCTCGGGCACGCTCGCCAGCGCTTTCGACAGCGGGCAACCGGCCTTGGCGGCGGCTGCGATCTGCTGGAACTTCGCCTCGTCGAGGTTCGGCACGCTCGCATCAAGCTCCAGCGCGATGCGGTCGATCTTGAAGCCGTCACCATCCCTGGCCAGCCGCACGGCCGCCCGGGTGTCGATCTTCGTGGCGGCCAGGCCTTCTTTTTCGAGCGCGAATGCAAAGGCCATCGTGAAGCAGGCCGCATGGGCCGCGCCGACGATTTCCTCGGGGTTGGTGCCGCGCTTGTCGTCCTCGAAACGGCTCGCGAAGCCGTAGGGGTAGTCCTTGAGGGCGCCGGTCTCGGTGCTGACCTGGCCTTTGCCGGTCTTGCCGGCACCTTCCCAGTGAACGCTTGCGTGCTTGTCTGCGGCCATGGAGTTTCCTTTTTGAAAAACCGCAGGTATCGCTCCGAAAATCGCGCCTGTCTGTAGTCGCAGGGCGCATCGCGCGCGGCGGTGCCGCCAGCGCCGCGCCCCTGGCCGATGTCAGCCGCCGTGCACGCCGGCAGTGCTGCGCTTCATCTGTCCCCGGACTTCGCCTGCCGGCCAATCGCGGGTCGATACGCTGACGTACCAGAGGCCGGCCATGAGGTCGTCCATCTGGGCCTGCGTCAACGTGCTCGTCCCGGTCAGCTCGTAGCCGGCGTCGGGGCCCGTGTTGTGTTGCACGCCTTCGCTGTGCGGCGGCAACCGGACCACCAGCGGACCGTTGCTGCCCTTGGCGGCAGGGCCATAAACGCCCGCGAGCGTGGCCGGCCCGCTCAGGCGCGCGTAGTTCACGCGCCACGTGAAGCGGCCGGTGGCCAGCGTCAGTGTTCCGAACATCGAGCCGCCGCCTTTGCCGGCGTGGGGCGGGACCACGTCTTCGGTGCCGAGCGAGCAGTCGGCCATGAACCACGTCGGCGGCTCCTTGGGCTGCGAGTCCGCCGGCGGGTCCTGCGGTCCGAACCGGGAGGCCAGCGCGCAGCCCGACGCGGCCAGCGCGGCACCGAAGAGGATGAATCGTCGTCGGAGTGCTTTTCGGATGGGCTCGAGCATGACAAACAGGACCAGGCTGCGGGCGCGCGGCCCGGGGTCTGCACGATAGCCGATGCCTGGCGTACGAAAAATGGGCGTCGCCAAGGTGACGCCCCGGGGGCTTCCCCGATGGGAGCGGGGCCCCGGGCGGCTTACGCTGGTGCGCCGCCAATTTTTCTCTTTTCCCCCGCCTGTTCTCACCATGCAACAACGCCCGCATTACAAGTTCTGGCCCAAACGCCTGCCGCATTCGATCACCGTGCCTGCCACCTCGATGTGGCACAACCTGGCTACATCGGCCGCGCGCTACCCGGACAAGGCCGCGCTGGTGTTCTTTGGCCGCGTGGTCAGCTACCGCGATTTCGCTGCCCAGGCCGAGCGCCTGGCCGGCACGCTGCAGGCGCTGGGCGTGAAGCGCGGCGACCGCGTGATCCTGAACATGCAGAACTGCCCGCAACTGGTGATCGCGCATTTCGCGATCCTGCGGGCCAATGCCGTGGTGGTGCCGGTCAACCCGATGAATCGGGCCGAGGAGCTGAAGCACTACATCACCGACCCCGACGCCCGGGTGGCCCTGACCACCGGCGACCTGGCCGGCGAACTCGCCAAGGCCAGCGACGCCTTGCCGGCCAGCCAGCAGCTCACGCACATGATCGTGACCCAGTTCACCGACGCCTTCGACGCCGGCGTGACCGGCGACGACGCGCCGGCACCCGCGTGGAACGACTGGCTCACCAAGCGCCATCCGCTGCCGGCCCTGGCCGACGGCCAGGTGATCGCCTGGACCGACGCGCTGGCCGCCGGCCATGCGCCGCCCGAGCACGTGGTGGGCACCAACGACATGGCGCTGCTGCCCTACACCAGCGGCACCACCGGTCTGCCCAAGGGCTGCGTGCACCACCATTCGAGCCTGATGCACAACGCCGTGGCCGGCCAGCTCTGGGGCCAGGCGACATCGGAGGCGGTGGTGCTGGCCGTGGTGCCCATGTTCCACATCACGGGCGTGGTGAGCATGATGCACACCTCGATCCTTGCGGCGGCCACGCTGGTCATCATGCCGCGCTGGGACCGCGACGTGGCGGGCCGGCTGATCTCGCGCTGGAAGGTCACGAGCTGGACCAATATTCCGACCATGGTGATCGACCTCATGGCCAGCCCCAATTTTGCGAGCTACGACCTGTCGAGCATGACCCACATCGGCGGTGGCGGTGCGGCCATGCCGCAGGCCGTGGCACAGCGCCTGTTCGAGCAGTACGGCCTGAAGTACCAGGAGGGCTACGGCCTCACCGAGACCGCCGCGCCTTCGCACACCAACCCTTCGGACAACCCCAAGCAGCAGTGCCTGGGCATTCCGTTCATGAGCACCGACGCGCGCGTGGTCGACCCCGATACGTTGAAGGAACTCCCGGTCGGTGAATCGGGCGAAATCATCATCCACGGCCCCGAGGTGTTCCAGGGCTACTGGAAGCGCCCCGACGCGACCGCCGCCGCCTTCGTCGAGTTCGAGGGCAAGCGCTTCTTCCGCTCGGGCGACATGGGCCGCATGGACGAGGACGGCTACTTCTTCATCACCGACCGCCTCAAGCGGATGATCAACGCGAGCGGCTTCAAGGTGTGGCCGGCCGAGGTCGAGCTGCTGATGTTCCGCCACCCCGCGATCCAGGAGGCCTGCGTCATCTCGACCAAGGACGACTACCGCGGCGAATCGGTCAAGGCCGTGGTGGTGCTGCGCGCCACGCACAAGGACACCACTGAGCAGCAGATCATCGACTGGTGCCGCGAGAACATGGCGGTCTACAAGATCCCGCGCAAGGTGCAGTTTGTCGATGCGTTGCCCAAGAGCGGCAGCGGCAAGGTGATGTGGCGGCTACTGCAGGAAGACGAGAACGGGGCGAAGAAGTAGGCCGCGGAAGATCGCCGGGAAAATTCACTTTCGTCCCAGCGACTTCAGCAGCCTCCCGGCTTCTTTCTTTCCGTCCGCGCTGACGCCGGGCGAGGCCACTGCCTGGGTCAGGTAGTGAACGACCTTGTGGTCGTTCCGGTTCGGGCCTTCCCAGAGAAAGAGCCGCCCCAGTTCCAGCGCCGCGTCGCCATCGCCCTGGGCGAAAGCGCGCTCGAACCAGAACCGGGCCCAGCGAAAGTTGCCTTCGTCCCGGTAGCAGATGGCCAGGTTGGCGCAGCCCGCAACGTCGCCCGCCTTGGCGGCCTTGCGATACCAGTCGCGCGCAGCCGCGGCGTTTTTCTTCACGCCGATGCCGTGGTCGAGGAAATAGCCGACGCTGTTCAGCGCGTGGGTCTCGCCTGCTGCCGCGGCCTTGAGGAAGAGTGACAGCGCCTTCTTGTGCGCGCCCGCATCCCATGCGTTGTTCGCTTCGAGGAACCAGTCGTCCTGAGTGGGTTCTTGCATGGTGCTTGCTCTCCTTCGACGCGCTGCTCAAAAGAAAAAGTCTGTGTACCGATCCGTTCAGGCGCGTGGATCACTTAGCCTCGATCGGCCCAGCCATTCTGCCTACCTCCCGTTTCTTCTTCATGCTCTTGCGCGCGCCGCTGCTTTTCAGCCTTCTTGTCTTTTCTTCCTTCCTGGCCCAAGCGGCTCCCCGAACCTGCCTCGTCGTCGGCATCAGCGACGGCGACACGCTCACCGCGCGGTGCGGCCGCATCGGCGCCTACGAGCGCGTCAAGGTGCGCATTGCCGCCATCGATGCGCCCGAAAAAGCACAGCCTTACGGCCAGCGCAGCAAGCAGGCACTGAGCGACATGTGCTTTCGCGAGAACGCGCGCATCACCGAGATCGACACCGACCGCTACGGCCGCACGGTGGCCGACGTGAGCTGCAACGGCGAGGACGCCGGCAGCCGCATGGTGTCCCAAGGCTGGGCCTGGGTCTACGACTACAACCGGCTGGCCACCAAGCGCGGTGGCGGGCTGTTCAAGCTGCAGGACAGCGCGCGGGCCAAGCGCCTGGGCCTGTGGGCCGACGCGAAGCCGACACCGCCCTGGGACTGGCGCAAGCGCCAGCGCGAGCAGCCGCATTGGGGCGGGTTCTTCTGAGCGGCTGGGCGCACGCCGTCCCGGCCTACCTTGTCTTGTCCAAGGCGAGAGCCTTTTGCGAGGCGACGACCTCGATCAGAAAATCCATTACCGCGCGCATTGGAGCCGCACGTCGCAGGTCGCGATGCACCACCAACCAGATGTCGCGTGAAAAGCTCTCGCCTTCGTGCTTCAGGCGCAGCAGCACGGGATCGGTATCGGCGAGGAAGCACGGCAGCCCTGCGACGCCGGCCCCCGCGCGTGCGGCGGCCAGGTGGCCGCTGATGTCGCTGAGTTCGCAACTCACTGGCCGGTGGCCAGCGATTCCCAGAAGCCAGTGTTGCTGCGGCATGTCGGCGAACTGTGCGTCATAGGCAATGAACGTCCAGTCCTGCGGGCGGCGCAGCGGCGCATAGTCGCGACTTGCATACAGCGCAAAGGGCATGCACCCCAGCTTGCGCACGACACTGCCTGCTTCCTTGGGGCGTACCAACCGCAGTGCGATATCGGCTTCCCTGTGGCTCAGCGAAACCTGATGGGCCTGTGCCGATATGGAAAGCTGGATACCAGGATGGGCGACACGGAAGTCGGCCAGCTTGCCGGCCAACAGGTGCGTTGCCAGGATCGGCGGCGCACTGAGCGTCACTTTGCCATTCAGGGGATGCCGGCTCGCCTGGGTTCGTCGCTCGATGGCATAAGCGCCTTCCTCCATGGCCAGCGCTTGTTCAAAGACTTGTTGGCCCATCGGGGTCAACTGGCAGGCGCGCGGCAAGCGCTGGACCAATGAGGCCTGCAACTCGCTTTCAAATGCGGCCAGCCGCCGACTGACCGTTGCATGGTCTACCTGCAGTGCACGGGCGGCGCCGGATAAGGTTCCGGCACGGGCCACTGCCAGGAAATGGCGAAGATTTTCCCAGTCGAACATCTGTGCATTTTCTCCAGTATGACTGGAGCTTATACAGAATTTACGCGGACAGCCTGTCGACCTAGCATCGAAGTGAATCAGCTTTTTTGGATCATTTTGAAGCCCTCAATTTCTGTTCGCCATCCTCGTGCCACGCTGGTCGCTGCCGCACTCGGATTCGTCGTCGTCCTGTTGGATGTCAGTGTTGTCAACGTTGCCCTTGAGGCCCTCCGCCAGGAGTTCGGTGCTGACGTGTCAGGACTGCAGTGGGTGCTCAACGCCTACACGCTGGTTTTCGCAGCGTTGCTCCTAACCAGTGGTGCACTGGGCGACCGCTTTGGCGCTCGGCGGGTTTTCATATTCGGCTTTGTCCTGTTCACGCTGGCATCGGGAGCCTGCGGTCTGGCCCCAAACCTGTCGGCACTGGTGGCTGCACGAGTGATCCAGGGTCTGGGCGCGGCGCTGCTGGTGCCCAATTCCCTTTCCATGTTGCAGCAGGCTTTCCCTGATCGGGAGCAGCGCAGCCGCGCGGTCGGTTGGTGGGGCGCCATCGGCGGTATTTCCTTGGCTGCGGGGCCGGTGTTGGGCGGGTTGCTGATCACGCACACCGGCTGGCGCAGCATTTTCCTGATCAATCTGCCTGTGGGTTTGATCGGACTGTTCCTTGCCTTGCGTCATACCGCGCCGGGGAGCGCTGGTCATCGCCGCAACCTCGATCTTCCCGGTCAGGTGGCGATCATCTCGGCACTGGCTGCTCTCACGGTGGCTCTGACCGAGGCCGGTCGCCTGGGCTGGCAGCATCCGTGGGTCCAGGGTGGCCTCCTGCTGGCACTGGTCGCGGCCATCAGCTTCGTGCGCATCGAGTTGCGCAGCCAGGCGCCGATGCTGCCCCTCGGGCTCTTTCGCATCCCTACTTTCACCGTGGCTTCACTGGCCGGCGTTGTCGTGAACTTTGCCTATTACGGGCTGATCTTTGTCTTCAGCCTGTTCTTCCAGATTGAGCAGCAGCTTTCGCCTCAGCAGGCAGGCCTGGCGTTCCTGCCCATGACGATCGTGCTGATGGCGGTGAACGTCATCGCCGGACGTTTGATCACGCGCATGGGCGCCAGGCGCCTGATGGTTCTGGGGCTGGCACTTGCGGCTTGCGGCTATCTGATGCTGCTGCCGGTCAGCATCGACGGCTCCTATTGGATGCTGGTCGTTCCGATGCTCTTGGCGGCCAGCGGTGTCGCCCTGACCGTGCCTACGATGACCAACGCCACGCTGTCATCGGTTGACGCCTCGCGTGCCGGTATCGCCTCGGGTGTCCTCAACTCGGCGCGCCAGATCGGAGGCATGTTGGGCGTGGCCGTGTTTGGCTATCTGGTCCGCGACACTGCGCCAGAGCCGTTCATGCGCGGCATGCATTGGTCGCTCGGTATATCGGTTGCGCTGCTGCTGGCGGGAAGCCTGATGTGCCTCTTCGGAATTCAGAAGGATCGGACACAACCTGCATGAGGAGGTCGTCGGCGAGCGCATGCCGTCCCGCAGGCCCAGGACGTTCTCAGGAGACGGTCCACCAGAACGACGACATGACGGGCTACGACTCGCTCTTGCCCTGCACGTCCGCCACCACGCGCGCATTGCGCTGGAAGCTCCAGTAGGCGCCGGCCCAGTCCATCATCACGACGATGCGATTGCGAAAACCGATCAGGAAGTACGCGTGCGCGAACAGCCAGAACAGCCACGCGAGCCGGCCGCTGAAGCGCAGCGGGCCGAAGGGCGTGCCCAGGTCCACCACCGCCGAGTTGCGGCCGATGGTGGCCAGGTTGCCGTAGTCCGCGTAGCGGAACGGCACCGTGGGCTGGCCCGCGATGCGGCGCAGGATGTTCGCGGCTGCGGCGCGCCCCATCTGCTTGGCGCCGGGTGACACGCCGGGCACCGGCTTCGGCGGCTTGCCGGGCGCGTGGCTCATGGCGGCGGCGAGGTCGCCCACCACGCTGATTTCAGGGTGGCCCGCCAGGCTCAGGTCGGGCTCGACCTTGATGCGGCCTGCGCGGTCGCATTCGACGCCGGTTGCGCTGCCGAGCATGCGCCCCAGCGGAGAGGCCGCGACGCCGGCCGCCCAGACCACGCAACTGCTATCGATTCGGTAGCTCGCGATGGCCGCGCCATCGGCGCCACCGCCGGTCTGCACTTCGAGCCCGGTGGCGTCGATGGCGGTGACGCGCGCATTCAGCCGCACTTCGACGCCCAGTTTTTCCAGTTGCTCCAGCGCCTTCTGGCTCAGCGATTCGGGCATGGCCTGCAGCACGCGCGGGCCGCCTTCGACCAGCAGCACCTGCGCACTCGACGGATCGATGTGGCGGAATTCGCCCGAGAGCGTGTGCTTGGCGATCTCGGCCAGCGTGCCGGCCATTTCGACGCCTGTGGGGCCGGCGCCGATCACCACGAAGGTGAGCAGGGCGCGGCGATGTTCCAGGTCGGCGGTGATTTCGGCCGCCTCGAAGGACAGCAGCACGCGGCGGCGGATCTCGAAGGCATCGGCCAGCGTCTTCAGGCCCGGCGCAACGGGCGCCCATTCGTCGTGCCCGAAGTAGCTGTGCGTGGCGCCGGCAGCCACGATCAGGTGGTCGTAGGGCACGTGGTCGCCGTGGGCCAGTTGCACCGAGCGCGTGGCCGGGTCGATGGCGCTCACTTCGCCCAGCAGCGTGGTGATGCGCGGCTGCTTGCGGAACAGCGAACGCACCGGCGCCGCGATCGACGGGGCGGCAAGCCCGGCGGTCGCCACCTGGTAGAGCAGGGGCTGAAACAGATGGTGGTTGGTCTTGTCGATCACCGTGACATCGACGTCGGCGCCCTGCAGCTTGCGCGCCGCTTCGAGTCCGCCAAATCCGCAGCCGACGATGACGACACGTGGCCTGTCCGAAGGGTTGGTCGTTTGCATCCGACGGATGATACGCAGGCGTTTTGCACGCCCTCGAATCTTGTGCCACAGTGGCTGCCCGCCGAATTTTTGGCGGCGGGCCCGCGGCGTTCTGTCCTACGCACGGCCGCAACCTGAATGGGCTAAAACTTGCGGCTGACCCCACTGGAGACCCCATGACGCTTTCCCGGCCGATCACACAGGCGGCGGGCGCACTGCGCGACAAGTTTCGTGAGGTGCGCGCCATGAGCCTGGCGCTTGCCGCGCCGCTCTCGTCCGAAGACCAGTGCATCCAGTCGATGCCCGATGCGAGCCCGACCAAGTGGCATCTGGCGCACACCACCTGGTTCTTCGAGACCGTGCTGCTGCAGCCGCATGCCGCGGACTATCAGCCTTTCGATCCGCGTTTTCATTACCTCTTCAACTCGTACTACGAAGCGCTGGGGCCGCGCCATCCACGGCCGCATCGCGGGCTGCTGACACGGCCTTCGGTGGACGAGGTGCATGCGTACCGCCGGCATGTGGACGAAGCAGTGGTGGCGCTGCTCGAAGAGGGCGGGCTCGATTGGGCTGCGATCGAGCCCATCGTCACGCTCGGGCTCAACCACGAGCAGCAGCACCAGGAGCTGTTGCTCACCGACATCCTGCATGCGCTGTCGTGCAATCCGCTGCTGCCGGCGTACAAGCCTGCGAGCGGGCCGGCTGTGCGATTGGCTGCCGTGCCGCCCGCGGTGCGCTGGCTGTCGCGGCCCGGTGGTGTGGTCGAGGTGGGGCATGCAGGCCCCGATTTTTCTTTCGACAACGAAACGCCACGCCATCAGGCGTTGGTGCTGCCCTATGCCATGGCCGACCGCCTGGTGAACTGTGGCGACTACGCGCAGTTCATTGCCGATGGTGGCTACCAGCGGGCCGAACTCTGGCTGTCCGATGGCTGGGCTGCGGTGCAGGCGAATGGCTGGCGTCATCCGGCGTACTGGCTTGCGCCGGACGACCCGCGTCTTGCAGTCGGTTTGCAGCCGCAACAGCAACAGCCGTCGCCGCAAGGCGCTGCTGCGGGCTGGCATGTGTTCGGTCTTCATGGTGTGCGCCCGATGGAGGCCGATGCGCCGGTGGCACAACTGAGTTTTTACGAAGCTGCCGCGTATGCCGAATGGGCCGGTGCGCGACTGCCGACCGAGTTCGAGTGGGAAGCCGCATGCGACGCTCCCGGCATCGTGCAGATGACGGGCCATGTCTGGCAGTGGACGCGCTCGTCCTACGATCCGTATCCGGGTTTCCGCCCGATGCCCGGCATCGCGGCCGAATACAACGGCAAGTTCATGGTGGGGCAACTTGTGTTGCGCGGTGGCAGCGTGGCCACGCCGGCCGGGCACACGCGGCCCAGCTATCGCAACTTCTTTCCGCCGGCGGCGCGCTGGCAGTTCTCGGGGCTGCGGCTCGCGAAAGACCTTTGATCATGCGCAATCCAAACACCTCGCCTTCTTCGCTGTCGTTCGTGTCCGCGAAGCCGCAGCAGCAGTCATCGCAACGCGCGCCATCGGCGGGCGAGCCGCTGTCCGAATTCGGGCGAGAGATGCAGGCAGGCCTTGCGCGCACGCCGCGCAGCATTTCGCCCAAGTTCTTCTACGACGCGGCGGGGTCGCAACTGTTCGATCGCATCTGCGAGTTGCCCGAGTACTACCCCACGCGCACCGAGCTGCGGATTCTTGGCGAGTGCGCGGGAGAGATCGCCGGGCAGATCGGGCCGAATGCCGAGATCGTCGAGTTCGGCGCGGGGTCGCTGACCAAGGTGCGCCTGCTGCTCGATGCGCTGGAGACGCCCAAGCGTTATCTGCCCATCGACATTTCAGGTGAGCATCTCGAAGCTGCGGCCGAGCGGTTGAAGGCGGACTATCCGAAGCTCGTGGTGCAGCCCATTGCTGCGGACTACACGATGCCGCTGGTGCTGCCTGCGCCGATGGCCGGGGCCGGGCGGCGCGTGGGGTTCTTTCCGGGGTCGACGATCGGTAATTTCGAGCCTGAAGAGGCCCTGGCCTTCCTGCAGTTGGCTGCGCGGATGCTGCGTGGGGGTGGGCTGCTGATCGGGGTCGACCTGGTGAAAGATCCGGGGCGTCTGCATGCGGCTTACAACGATGCGCAAGGGGTGACGGGTGAGTTCAATCTCAACCTGCTGCGCCGGGCGAATTCGGAACTGGATGCGGACTTCGATCTGGATGGGTTTGCGCACGCGGCGTTCTACAACGCGCCGCGGCAACGGATCGAGATGCACCTTGTGAGTCGGCGGGCCCAGACCGTTTCCTTGAAGGGGGAACAGTTCGGGTTTGAGGAGGGGGAGACGATTCATACGGAGTACTCGCACAAGTTCACTGTGGATGGGTTGCGTGCTTTGGCTGTGCGGGCGGGGTTTCGGCCTGGGGCTGTTTGGACCGATCCTGAAAAGCTCTTCAGCGTTCACTGGTTGCTTGCCTAGTTTGGGTTCCGAGGCCGGGTCTCGGCCCGGCGGCCGACCTACTTTTCTTTGCTTCGCCAAAGAAAAGTAGGCAAAAGAAAGGCGACCCTGCTGTCTGCGACCCTTCGCTGCGCTACGGGCGACCTGCGGTGCACGACGCCGGTGGGGGTCCGCAGAACTCGCTTCGCTCAGACAGCTGCGGCCCTGATCCCACCGGCGCCGAGCACCGCAGGCGCAGCCAGAAGGGGTTTGGAAACCGTACGGGCCTTTGCTTCGCTCGGCCACCAAGGCACTCCTGCGCTGCGCGCCGCGGTGCCTTGGGATGGCGCATCGAGTTCGACGGTGGCTGGTGCTGATGGCTGCTGCCTGCGGGCGGTTCCCGGGCCGAGCGAAGCGACGGCCCGAGTTGTCTCCAACCCCCTCTGGCTGCGCCGAGGAGCGGAGCGTTTCGCGGATCAGGGCCGCAGTTGTTTGAGCGAAGCGAGTTCTGCGGACCCCGCGAAACGTGAGCACCGCAGGTTGCCCCGTAGCGAAGCGCAGGGGTCGCAGACAGCGGGGTCGCCTTTCTTTTGCCTACGTTTCTTTGGCGAAGCAAAGAAAAGTAGGTCGCCCGCCGGGGCGAGACCCGGCCTCGGGAAGCAAACCTTCGACCGGAAAAACAAACTCCCAGCTTCAGAAAACAAACAAAGCAATAGTGCCCATATCGCCCTGAAAAAAATGACCACCACAAGCAACGGCACAATACCCCCCAGCCCCGTGCGGCAGCGCAACGGCCAGCGCCCCCGCCACCTGCGCTGACGCGCAGCACTCCCTCCCTCTGGAGACCAAGACCATGAAAGCAACCTGGAACGGCGTCACCATCGCCGATAGCGACGACACCGTGCTCGTCGAAGGCAACCACTATTTCCCGATGAGTTCGCTCAATCGCGATCACGTCACCTTCAGCAACCACAAGACCACCTGCCCCTGGAAGGGCACCGCGAGCTATTACTCGCTGCTGGTCAATGGCGAGCTCAACACCGACGCCGCCTGGTACTACGCCGACCCGAAGCCCGAAGCCGAGGAAATTCGCGACCGCGTCGCGTTCTGGAAGGACGTGAAGGTCGCCGCGTGACAACGGCCGCATTCACCCCGCCCTTCATCAACCCCGCCGAACTGCCCGCCGCATTGCGCGAGCAGGGTTATGCTGTGCTGAGCCCGCAAGGCGTGTCCGACTGGCTCGGCGTGCCGCTCGCGCAACTCAACGCACTGCATGCGGACTGGAACGATCTGCCGCCCGACGACTACCTGAAGGACGGCGGCCGCTATCGCACGCGGCGCCATGCCTGCTTCACCGTCGAGGCCGACGACCACGCCACGCTGCAGCAAGTGCCGCATCGCGCGCACTGGCAGCCGGTGGAGTACAACGCGCTGCACGGCGGCATGCAGCGCTGGTTTGCGCCGATGCTGGACGCCACGGTGGCACAGCCGGTGTGGCAGCGGCTGCTGCAGCAGCTCGGCAAGGCCAGCAGCGACATGCGCGGTGCACCGCAGCGCTGGTACGTCGAGGCGCACCAGTTCCGCATCGACACCGCCGGCGGCATCGGCCGCCCGACGCCGGAAGGTGCGCATCGCGATGGCGTCGATCTGGTCGCGGTGGCGCTGGTCGGGCGCCAGGGCATCAAGGGCGGCGAAACGCGCGTGTTCGAGGCCAACGGCCGCCGCGGCGAACGCTTCACCATGACCGAGCCGTGGACGCTGCTGGTGCTCGACGACGCACGTGTGATTCACGAATCGACGCCGATCCAGCCGATGGAAGAGGGCGGCGACGGATGGCGCGACACGCTCGTGGTCACCTGCCGCGCCAAGGGTTTCCAGGGGGAATAAACCCTCTGCGCGGCATGCGCACGCAAGCCGTGCGCCGTCGCTGGCTGGAGTCCTACAGCCACCCTTGGGAACAGAGGTTAAATTCGGGGCCCGGCTCGAGATCGAGCCGTGTCTGTCTGCGAACGAAAGCGAGGTCCGCCATGTTCAATCACATCCTGGTACCCATCGACGGCTCCGAAACTTCCATGCTCGCGGTCAGCAAGGCCAGTGGCCTGGCGTTGGCCTTTGGAAGCCGCATCACGTTGATTCACGTGATCGACAACTACCCCTTCATCGGCGTGGGCGCGGACTACGCGCTCGGCCAGAACGAATACCTGGCTGCCGCCACGGCGAGCGCCAATGCAGCCCTGGCACGCGGCGTCGCGGCGCTGGCGGCCGAGGGCCTGCACAGCGACCAGCGTGTGATCGACGGCCACGTGGTGCACGAAGGCATCGTCGACACCGCCATCGCCATTGCAGCCGACCTGATCGTGATGGGGTCGCATGGCCGCAGCGGCATCGAGAAACTGCTGCTCGGCAGCGTGACGCAGCGCGTGCTGCAGGACGCGAACATGCCGGTGCTGGTCGTCAAGGGCTGAGCAGCGCAAGAGAAAAGCCGGGCGGGCTCTTCCATCGAAGGTCTTGCTGCGTCACCGGGTGCACGAAACCCAGTTCGCTCGCATGCAACAGCAGGCGCGGAGCACGCGCCTGCACTGCGGCATCGCCGTACAGCGCATCGCCGAGGATCGGATGCCCGATCGACAAGAGATGCACGCGCAATTGATGGGTACGGCCGGTCAGCGGCTCCAGCAACACATGCGTGGCTTCGGGTTCATCGAGCGGCGTCGTTGAAGCCAGCGCACGCCAGCGCGTGATGCTGGGTTTTCCGTCCGGATCGGTTTTTTGCAGCGGACGGCGCGGCCAGTCGGCCATCAGCGGCGCGTCGATCAGCGACCAGTCCTCGCGCAGCGACATGCGTCCGTCGACGATCGCTTCGTAGCGCTTGTGCACCCGGCGCTCGGCGAAGGCTGCGCTCAGTGCGCGCTGCATCTCGACGCCGCGCGCCATCACCACAAGGCCGCTGGTGCCCATGTCGAGGCGATGCACGATCAGCGCATCGGGCCATTGCCGCAAGGCGCGTGCGCTCAGGCAGTCCTGCTTGTCGTCGCCGCGGCCGGGCACGCAGAGCAGGCCGGCGGGCTTGTCGAGCACCAGCAGGAACGGGTCTTCGTGGATCGGTTGCAGAAGCGGTGGCACGGTCATGGATGCCGCCGAGTTTAGAGAGCCGCGTTCCCAGGGGCAGGGCGGGGCGCTCATGCCCGCTCATGCCCTGCTCATGGAGCCTCGGCTATCCTCGAACGAATGTCCGGCCCTGCCCCAGCCTCTTCCCCCTCTCCAGACGCCGCCGCCATTGCGCCCGGCAATCTCCCTTCGCCGAGCTTTTCCGACCTGACGCGCGAGCGCCCGTTCATGCAGATGTGGACGGCGCGGCTCTTTGGCACGGCTGCTTCGCAGATGCTGCTGGTGGCCATCGGCTGGCACATGTACGAACTCACCGGCAGCGCCTGGGATTTGGGCCTCGTGGGCCTTTACCAGTTCGTGCCCGCGCTGCTGCTGGCGCTGCTGGCCGGCCACATCGTCGATCGCCACCATCGCGGTCGCATCGTGGCCGCCTGTTTCGCGGTACAGGGGC
Organism: Variovorax sp. PAMC26660; assembly: GCF_014302995.1. Taxonomy (NCBI): domain Bacteria; kingdom Pseudomonadati; phylum Pseudomonadota; class Betaproteobacteria; order Burkholderiales; family Comamonadaceae; genus Variovorax; species Variovorax sp. PAMC26660. Next base: position 228,020 of record NZ_CP060295.1, on the reverse strand, counting down.
TGGTGGCGCTGGTGCTGCTGCTGGCGGTGCAGGAGAAGCACGACACACGCGGCCTGCTGCTGGGCCTGTCGCTGGTGCTGGGGGCGGTGCGCGCCTTCCAGATGCCCGCGCAGCAGGCGCTGACCCCACTGCTGGTGCCGCCGACCATGCTGGCGCGCGCGATGGCCTTCAGCTCGGCCGGCATGCAGGGCGCGATCATCGGCGGGCCCGCGCTCGGCGGGCTGCTGTTCGTGGCGGGCATGGCGGTGGTTTACGGCGCCAGCGTGGCCTTCTTCGCCGTGGCCTGCGCGCTGGTGCTGCGGCTGCGCTATGCCTACACGCCGGCCGCACGCGAGCCGGTCACGCTGGCCACCGTGTTCGCGGGCGTCGACTTCATCTGGAAACGCAAGCCCGTGCTGGGTGCCGTCTCGCTGGACCTGTTCGCGGTGCTGCTCGGTGGTGCCGTGGCGCTGCTGCCGATCTATGCCAAGGACATCCTGCACACGGGGCCGTGGGGGTTGGGCCTGCTGCGCGGCGCGCCCGCGGTCGGCGCGCTGGTGATGTCGATCGCGCTCACGCGGCGGCCAGTCGAGCGCCACATCGGACGCACGTTGCTGATGGCGATTGCGCTGTTCGGCCTGTGCATGGTGGTGTTCGGCCTGTCGAAGAGCTTTGTCGTCTCCCTGATTGCGCTGGCGGTGTCCGGTGGGGCCGACATGGTCAACGTGGTGATCCGCCAGACGCTGGTGCAGCTCGAAACGCCCGACGCCATGCGCGGGCGGGTGAGCGCGGTCAATTCGATCTTCATCGGTGCCAGCAACCAGCTTGGCGAATTCGAGTCAGGCGCCACGGCCGCATTGCTTGGGCCGGTCGGCTCGGTGGTCGTGGGTGGTGTGGGAACTGTGCTGGTGGCGCTGACCTGGTTCCGGCTGTTCCCGTCGCTGGCGCAGCGGGACCGGATGGTGGTGGCAATGCCCGCCGCCGCCGTCAAATCGCCCGGAACGGCCTAGAAAACCGAGAACGCCTTCGGCACGTCGAGCACGAGGTCGCTCAGCGCCTCGGCCACGCAGGGAAGAATCCAGCCCTCGTCCTTTTCATCGGCGCTCAGGCCGGGCCATTCGATGATGTGGCGCGTTTCGCCGGACAGCCGCTGGCAGATGCAGGTGCGGCAGGTGCCGTTGCGGCACGAACTCGGCAGCTCGATGCCGGCCGCTTCGGCGGCCTTCAGGAGCGTGGTGCCGGCTTCGGTCTCGAAGTCCAGCCCGGATGGTTCGAGTCGGACCCTCATCGTCACGGTTGCTGCGGGTCTTGCGGGGGTTGTTGCTGCTGCTGTTCGCGGCGTTGCTCGCGCAGCATGAAGAGATAGAGGCTCTCGACCTTCTCGCGCGCCCAGGGTGTCTTGCGCAGGAACTTCAGGCTGGAGCCCACGCTCGGGTCGATCGCAAAGCAGCGGATGGGCACCAGCTCGCCCAGGTGCTCCCATCCGTAGTAGTCGGCCAGCGCCGTCACGATGGCCTCCAGCGTGAGCCCGTGCAACGGGTTCCGGGGCTGGATCGGCTTGCCTGGCGCTGGCGTCTCGTCGGTCACTTGTTCTTGAGCTTGCCGCGCGGAATCACCGCGGTGGTGATCGTGCGGACCGGCTCGATGCCGCCCGTGCCCACGGGCTTCGGTGGCGAGGTGTCCTTCTTCGGTTTCTTCGCTTCCTTGGTGCTGCGTTGCTGACTCTTGGCCATGTATTTCTCCTGTTGATACGACGGATACACCGGGCAGTTTAGCGGTGCGGCGACAATACGAGGTTCCATTGATTCCCCCGCATCCATGTCAGATTACGAAGTTCGCCCCGCCACCCTGCGCGACGCCAAGGCCGTCGCCGAAGTCCATGCCCTGGCCGCCAAGGCCGCCTACGAAGGCATCCTCTCCGAAGAAGACCTGCGCGTCATCGCTCCCGCCTCGCGCGAAGCCAAGTGGCGCGAAGCCATCGAATACAGCGAGCCGCAGGTGCGCGTGGCCGTGCTGGGCAGCGAAATCGTCGGCTTTGTCGGTTTCGACCGCTCGCGCGACCCCAAGACGCCGCCCACCACGGGTGAAATCTGGGCCATCTACGTCAAGCCCGAACACTGGGGCAAGGGCGTCGGCGTGGCCCTGTGGGACGCCGCGCGCGAAGGCCTGGAAGAAGAAGGCTGCAGCACGGTCACCATCTGGGTGCCCATCCGCAACGACCGCGCCATGCGCTTCCATGAACTCGCCGGCTTCAAGCGCGAGATGAAGACCGCCAAGACCACCGCACTGGGCACCGTGCGCGTGGAAGAAATCCGCCTCAAGCGCACCGTCGCCTGATGGACCGCGACAGCAGCCTCGGCCACACCGCACGCGTGCGGGCCCACCAGCGCCGCACGACCATCGTGCAATGGATTCGCCGCACCCACGGCTGGTTCGGGCTGTGGGGCGCGGTGCTCGGGTTGCTGTTCGGTTTCAGCGGCATCTGGCTCAACCACCGCAATGTGTTGAAGCTGCCGCAGGCCCAGGAGCGCACCCGCGCCCAACTGGCGCTGCCCGACCCGGTGCCCGAAACGCCCGAGGCCATGAGCCAATGGCTGCAGGGCGCGCTGCGCATGAGCGGGCCGCCCAATTCCACGCGCATCGAGCCGGCCAAGCCGGTGGCCTGGGCCGACAAGAGCGACAAGAGTGCCCCGGCGCTCACGCAGCCGGCGCACTGGCTGTTCAATTTCGGCGGCCCGAACGAAGTGGTGCAGGCCGAGTACTGGCAGGGCAATCGCTCGGTCGGTGTGAACACCACGCACAACGGCTTTGTCGCCACGCTCACCAACATGCACAAGGGCGGCGGCATGCCGCTGCCGTGGATTTTGCTGGTCGACACGCTGGCCGGCAGCCTGATCTTCCTGTCGCTCTCGGGCGTGGCGCTGTGGATGCTCACGCACCGCCGCCGCGTGGGGCTGGCGCTGTTCGGCGCCTCGCTGGCCGCCATGCTGGCGATCGCGCTCAGCGCGCTCTGATCCGCAAATAAATTCCGCATCCGGCCCCGCGTTCGGGGCGGGGGCGTACGGTTATTGCCGGGGTGGCCGGCGGCTGCGGATAAGCTCGCCGCTTCTTTTCTGCCCCTTCCTTGCCCATGGCCACCAGCCTGCTCCTGCTGCTCGACGACATCGCGACCGTCCTTGACGATGTGTCGATCCTTACCAAAGTGGCCGCCAAGAAGACGGCCGGTGTGCTGGGCGACGACCTGGCGCTCAATGCGCAGCAGGTGTCCGGCGTCAGGGCCGAGCGCGAGATTCCGGTGGTGTGGGCGGTGTGCAAGGGCTCGTTCGTCAACAAGCTCATCCTGGTGCCCGCGGCGCTGGCCATCGGCACCTGGCTGCCCTGGCTGGTGACGCCGCTGCTGATGGTGGGTGGCGCTTTTCTCTGCTTCGAAGGCACCGAAAAGCTCGCGCACAAGTTCCTGCACAAGAAGGAACACGAGGCCGACACCGAACGCCACGAAAAGGCTGTGGCCGATGTTGCGGTCGACGTGGTCGCGGTGGAAAAAGAAAAGATCAAGGGCGCGGTGCGCACCGACTTCATTCTCTCGGCCGAAATCATCGCCATCACGCTCGGCACCGTGCAGGGCCAGCCTTTCATCACGCAGCTCAGCGTGCTGGCAGGCATCGCGCTGATCATGACCATCGGCGTGTACGGCCTCGTGGCCGGCATCGTGAAGCTCGACGACGCGGGCCTCTACCTGAGCCAGCGCGCCAGCGCGGCTGCACGCGCCCTGGGCCGCAGCATCCTGGCCACGGCGCCCTGGCTCATGAAGGGCCTGTCGGTTGCCGGCACGGCGGCCATGTTCCTCGTGGGCGGCGGCATCCTGGTGCACGGCGTGCCCTCGTTCGGCCATGCGATCGAAGACTGGGCCAAGGCCACGGGCGGCGTGTTCGGCACGCTCGGCTCGATGGGCGTGAACGCAGGCGTGGGCCTCGTGGCCGGCGCCATCGTGCTGGCGGGCGTGGAACTCTTCGGCAAGCTGCGCGGCAAGAAGGCTTGAGCCTGTCTCGCCGCGCGTTCGTACCTGCTACTGGCGCGACTTGCCGCGCTTGACCAGCTCGACCACGATCAGCGCAGCCCCCAGCACCAGCGCGAACCAGCCGACCAGGTAGGCGCCCGCCACCATCTCGAACCAGCGCGTGCCCTGCAGGAAGCGGGGCCCCAGCAGAACGGCGACGCCGATCACCAGGCAGAGGATGCCGCGTTCGAGCGTGCGGAGTTGTCGTTTGGGTTGCGCCATGGATTCTTCGTCGGGGATGAGTGGGTCAGTGCGTCATTGTCCCGCGCATCGAGGCCGGATGCCCCTGCAGCGGGAATGACTTGCCGGTGGGCACCAGCGCCTCGCCATCGAGCCGCAGGATCGTGATGTCCTGGTCGATGAAGTTGCCCACGTAGAGGTACTTTCCATCGGCGCTCCACACCGCGCCTTCGGGCAGGCCGCGCACCTCGACTTCGTTGGCACGCGTAACCTTCTTGCCGTCGATCTTCAGCAGCACGACCGAGCCGTTGCGGTTGTAGAAGTAGGCGTTCTTGGCCGCGTTGCTGCCGCGCAGGATCACCGCCACGGCATGCTTGCCGGTCGGGCTTACGGCCAGGCCTTCGGGGCCGTCGCCGACCACCACCTTGTCGACCACGCGCGGCGGTGCGGCCTCCATGTCGATCACGCTCACGGTGTCGATCTGGCCATCGGACGCGCCCGAATTGCCGTTGTCCGCCGTCAGCGCGAGCTTGCCGTCAGGTGTCACGTCCACGTTGTAGGGCCACAGGCCGGCCGCGAGGTCGACCTTGTTGTAAGTGACCTTCTCGCCGTTCACGTCGAGCAGCGCGATCTTGTGGCTCGGAAACTTGGCCGCCAGCGCACGCTTGCCATCGGGCGTGAAGCGCACATGCGCCACCGAGTCGCCCATGGCCACGGTGTCGATCAGCGTGACTTTCTTGCCAGCGATGCGCAGCACGCTGACCGAGTTGTCGGCGCGGTTGGCCACTAGCGCGAGGTTGCCCGCGCGGTTGATCGACAGGCCCGAGGGCTGCTTGCCGATCTGCAGCGTGTCGATCAGCCTGGGCGGCGTGGTCGTCAGGTCGATCACGAAGAGGCGGTTGTCGGGCACCTGCTTGCGCGCGCCGTTCTCTTCAACCACGTTGAGCGAATTGGCGACCAGCGCCAGCGTTTCACCGGGCGTGATCGCAAGGTTGGTCGGCGGACCGGCGATGGTGTTGTCGAGCTGCAGCGTGCCGATGACCTTGGGCGCCAGCGGGTCGGTGCCGATGTCGAGCACCTGCACCGTGTCGCGCCCCATCGGCCCGAGGATCACGCCGCCGGCGTCGTTCCACGACTGCTTTTCGTCGTTGGCGACCAGCATCAGTTGGCGCTGCGGCACCGTGGGGGTCATGCTGTTGCAGCCGGCGAGTGCGGCCAGGGCGAGGGCCGCCAATGCGGCAGGGCGAAACTTCATGGTGTTGTCTCCGTGTTGTTATGTCGTCGTTGTTGCGCAGGCGGCGGGGCCCGGCAGCGGATGGTAGCGAGAATGCGAAAAGTCGCAGCCATCCGGTCCCGCCATGAACACCTCGACGAACGCTTCTCCCATCGCCGCCAGCGCCCAGGTGCGCGAAGCCGTGATGGCCGACCTTGGCGCGGTGCAGGCGCTGTACGCCGAACTCCGGCCGCATGACCCGATGCTGGCGCCGGAAGAGGCGAAGCGGCTCTGGGCCGGCATCGTCGACAACCCGCATGCCTGCATCGTCGTCGCGCAGATCGACGGCCAACTGGGTGCCACCTGCATGCTGGCGACCCTGCCGAACCTTGCCAGCGGCGGCCGGCGCATCGGTGTCATCGAACACGTCATCACGGCTGCCGCCTTTCGCAGGCGCGGGCTGGCCCGCGTGGTGCTCGGACATGCACTCGCGCTGGCGTGGCAGCAGGGCTGCTGCAAGGTGATGCTGTTGTCGGGCATGGCGCGCGAGGAGGCGCATGGCCTCTACGAATCCGTCGGGTTTCGCGGCGACGTGGAGCGCGGCTTCGTGGCCAAGCCAGGCCCCGGCACAATCGATTGACCCAATCCCAGGGAGACGAACCGTGAGCATCGAGATATCGAAGGAAGCGCGACAGCAGGCCATCGCGTCGATCGAGCGCTATTTCCGCGAGAACATGGAAGAGCCGATCGGCAACATTGGAGCCGGTGCGCTGCTCGGTTTCTTTCTCGAAGAGGTTGGCCCGGTCGTCTACAACAAGGCCGTGACCGACGTGCAGGAGCGCTTGCAGTCCCGGCTTTCGGAAGTCGACCTCGAAGTGCACGAGGACGAATTCCAGTATTGGCGCAAGTTCGACAAACAGAAAAAGGGCCGGTAAATGCCGACCGCTCCACCGGGCGTCGAAATCACGACGTAGCGCCGACGCATCGTTTCCAATTCAAAAATGCTTCCAAACGTTGCAGAATCCGAAGCCATGCAACACCACCGCACGCCCATCCGCTTCATGTTCCGTTCGCTGCCACGCACCCTTGTCGCCTTGCCCCTCGTGCTGGCGGCCTCGCTGGCCGTCGCGCAACAGGACCCGTCCGTCTTTCCGCTGGATTCGGTCGGTTACCTGAATGAGGAATTGCCCCGCATGGAGGCCGCCATTGCCGCGAAAGACCGCAGCTTCTTCCACGGCGCGATGGTCCGCACGGTGGAGTTTTCCGAGCGCTGGGGCTTCAAGGTCAAGGCCAACCCCGATCTGGCGGCCTACCCGATGTGTACGGCGGCGGTCATGGACTACGCGGTGGTCGGCATGTGCAAGCTCACGCCTTCCGAAGAGTGCGAACCCGGGTTGGCGTCGCGTTTCGATGCCAACGTGCAGCGCTGCCGCGAAGTGGCGGCCAGAAAATAGACGAAAGAGACACCCGCCATGGACTACGCCCGCTACCAGACCCTTGCCATCACGCGCCGAGGCACCCATGGGGCGGTCCTCGACATCCAGATGCGCGCGGCCAACGGCAAGCTGCCCACGGCGGGCCATGACGGCCATCGCGAGCTGGCCGAAATCTGGCGCGATGTGTCGGCCGACGACAGCGTGCGCTGCGCGGTGCTGCGGGGCGAAGGGCAGGGCTTCTCGGGCGGCGGTGACCTCGCCATGGTGCAGGACATGACCACCGACGACGCGGTGCGCCAGCGCGTGTGGAGGGAGGCGCGCGACCTCGTCTACAACATCATCAACTGCGACAAGCCCATCGTGAGCGCCATGCATGGCCCGGCAGTGGGTGCGGGGCTGGTGGCGGGCCTGCTGGCCGACATTTCCATCGCCACGAAGAACGCGAAGATCGTCGACGGACATACGCGGCTCGGCGTGGCGGCGGGCGACCATGCGGCCATCGTGTGGCCGCTGCTGTGTGGCATGGCCAAGGCCAAGTACCACCTGCTGCTGTGCGAGCCGGTGAGCGGCGAGGAGGCCGAGCGCATCGGCCTCGTGTCGCTCGCTGTGGACGAGGCTGACCTGCTGCCGCGCGCCTACGAAGTGGCCGACCGGCTGGCCGCCGGCAGCCAGAGCGCGATCCGCCTGACCAAGTACGCGTTGAACAACTGGCTGCGCCAGGCCGGCCCGACCTTCGACGCCTCGCTGGCGCTCGAATTCATGGGCTTCGCGGGCGCCGACGTGCGCGAGGGCGTGGCCTCGCTGCGCGAGCGGCGCGCGCCGAACTTCGGCTGAAGAAGAAGTCCGGCGTCTGCCGGACTCGTCGACATCAGGCCTTGCGCAAGCCTTGCAGCGTCTGCAGCAGCACGACGCGCGTCTGGCCCAGCACCATGCCCTTCCATTCTTCGTTGTCGCAGTAGAAGGCGTCCCGCAGTTGCGCGCGAATCTCGCGCTTTTGCGCTTCCGATGCTTCGGGATGGCGGCGCAGCCAGGTGTCGGCGCGCAGGCGCACCAGCACCTCCAGGTCGGGCAGCGTGCCGAACTCCAGGCCCATCGGCGCGACGCGCGCGTTCGGGCATTCGTCGTAGGCGGTCGAAATCACCGGCCCCGATACGTCGGCTGAAGCCGAGTCGCCGGCAAAGGGCGCGAACACATCGGCGCCCCACCATGCATGCGCCAGCGCGAGGTCTTCGGGCGTGTTGCGGCCCGGGTAGATCTTCTCGCCATGACCGTAGGGGCCAAGGCCGGTGTGCACGTCGATCCAGCCGATGTGCGTGGCCGATGCCGCGTACTTGCGCAGGATCGCGCGAATGGTCTTGTTGCTCCACGACGGCGCGGTGCCACCGTAGAACAGGCCGTCGGGCGAGGTGTACTGGCCCTTGGTGACGGCCGCGCGAAAGGCGGTCATGCCGTGCTTGCCGATGTAGGCGGCCACGGCCGCGTCATCGGCGGGTGTGGGCGGCCAGTTTGCGGGCAGCACCAGCGGCTCGACCTCGGCGTACCCGGCGTTCACCGGCAGCGGCGTGTTGAAGTCGATGTGGTTGCGGTTCAGGTCGATGTTGTCTTCGTTCGTGCGGTGCAGGTGCGAAAAACCGTGCGGGTTCACCGCATGCACCAGCAGCAGCGCCACACCGGCCTGTTCGAGCCGGCTCAGCAGATCGGCGTCGTTCAGCGTGGCGACCTGCGCGCCCGAGCCGCAGAAGCCTTCGGGGCCGTGCGTGCCCGAGGTCACGAGCAGCAGTTTCTTGGCGTCTTTCGCGCCGATCAGCGCCACGTCGGTGGCGAGTTCTTCGCCGAGCGCGCCGCGGTGTGCTTCGAGCACGAAGGATTCAATGGCCGCGCCGCGCTGCGCAGCGGCTTCAAGGAACTTGGCGCGGGCTTCGACATACGTGCCCGAGAAATGGCGGGTGGCGGCGGTGCGTTGTGTTTGCATGGAATGGCTCCTGTCCGGAAAGTGGGGGCGAATGTGTTGTCAGTCAGGTTCGCGCGTACGCGTTGGCGGCATCGATGTCGCGGCCGGTGTGGTCGCGCAGCCAGAGCAGGCCCAGCAGCGAGACCACCGTCATTCCCACCAGGTACCAGGCCGGTGCGAGCTTGCTGCCCGTGGCATTGACCAGCCAGGTGCTGATGAACGGCGCGAAGCCACCGAACAGCGCCACGCCCACGCTGTACACCAGCGACATGCCGCTGGCGCGCACCGCCTTCGGGAACATCTCCGGCAGCATCGTGATGCCCGGCACCGTCTGCGCCACGAGGCCGACGCTCAGTGCGCCCAGCACGATGAACAGCACGGTCGGCGTCGGCGAGGTGTTGAGCCACAGGAAGGCCGGGTAGATCAGGATCGCGAGCGCGACGCGGCTCCACAGAATCAGCGGCTTGCGGCCCACCACGTCCGACAGCTTGCCGACGAAGGGCGCGAGCGCGAACGAGATCAGGCCGGTCAGAGCCGCACCGATCAGCGCCACCGATGGCGTGAGGCCCAGTTCGCGCACGGCGTAGGTCGGCATGTAGAAGGTCACCACATAGGCGGCCGTGGTGCCGCCGACCAGCGCAAGAATGGCGGCCAGCACCGTCTTGCCGTGCTGCGTGCAGACGATCTTCAGGCTGCTTTCACGTGGCTTGGCGGCTTCTTCCGGCGAGATGTGGAGCGATTCCTCAAGGTGGCGGCGGATGTACATGCCCACCGGCGCGATCAGCATGCCGAGGACGAACGGCACGCGCCAGCCCCAGCTTTGCATGGCTTCCGTGGACAGCGAGGCAGTCAGCACGCCCACTACTGCGGCGCCGAGCAACACGCCCAGGCCCTGGCTTGCGAACTGCCAGCTTGCCATGTAGCCGCGGTTGGCCGGCGTGGCGTGTTCGACCAGCAGCGTGGTCGATGCGCCCACTTCGCCGCCGGCCGAGAAGCCCTGGATCAGCCGCGCCAGCACGATGAGGATGGGCGCCGCGACACCGATGCTGGCGTAGGTGGGCGTGAAGGCGATCATTGCGCAGCCCAGGGCCATCAGAAAGATGGTCAGCGTCATGGCCTTCTTGCGGCCTGCGCGGTCGGCGTACGCGCCGATGATGATGCCGCCCAGCGGTCGCATGATGAAGCCGACACCGAAGCTGGCCACCGTCAGCAGCAACTGGCCGTACGAATTGAAGGTCGGAAAGAACAGCTTGCCGATCACCAGGGCCAGAAAGCCATAGACCGTGAAGTCGAAGAACTCCAGTCCGTTGCCGATGGTGGTCGCCACGATGGTCTGGCGCCTGCGCGCGGGCGCCGAGGACGGCGTGCTTGGAATGTTCATGTCTCTCCAGTGTGTGCTTTGCTTTTCGTGGATGTCGGTCGAAGGTATCTACACCCCGACCGCGCCGGATGCTAGAGACTCGCCGCTGTCATGAAAAGACAATAATTGGGCGTTAAAGATAACTTTTAGTTTTCATGAAACCCAACCAGTTGCACGCCTTCGTGGCGGTGGTCGAGCAGATGAGCATTCGCGCCGCCGCGCGCGTGCTAGGCATCTCACAGCCGGCCGTGACCAAGATCGTGCGCGAACTGGAGCGCGAGGTCGGCGCGCCGCTGGTGGAGCGCAGCGTCAAGGGCGTGCGGCTCACCGAATTCGGCCGGGCCTTCGCGCCCCGGGCCAGGCTGCTGCTGGCCGACATGCAACGTGCGCGCGACGAGATCACGCAGATCCGCGACGGTGCCACCGGCTCCATCTCGATCGCTGTCAGCGCCTCGTTCGCGCTGACCGTGCTGCCCGCCGCGTTCAAGGACTTCCACACGCGCCTGCCCGCGGTCGACGTGCAGTTCAGCGAAGCGGTGCTGCCGTGGATGCTGGCAAGGCTGCGCGACGGCTATCTGGATTTCGCGGTCGCCCACGTGGTGCCGGGCAAGCTCGATCCGCAGTTCGAGGCCATCGAGCTGTTTCCCGTGCAACTGGTGGTCGGCCTGCGCGAGCGCCATCCACTGCGCGCGAGCCGCTCGCTGATGGACCTGTACGAGGCCGAGTGGATACTGCCGGGCGACGATCACGACCAACGGGGAAGCGACTCGGTGGCGCCGCTGTTCATGCCGCTGGGCCTGCCACCGCCCACGCGCGTGATCCAGGGGCAGTCGGTCACGGTGGCGCTCGGGCTGGTCGGGCACATGGACCTGATCGGCCTGTTCGTCGAGCCGCTGGTCAAGCTCACCTTCAAGCGCCACGGCATCCGCCGCGTGGACATCCAGGAAACGCTGCCGACGCTGAACGTGTGCGTCATCAAGCGCAAGGGCCAGTTGCTGACGCCGGCGGCGCAGCACTTTGTGGAATGCGTGCAGCGCGCGTCCGTGGCTGCGACGGCGGGTTAGGCCGGGGGAAAGTCGACGCCGCGTTCGCCGCCTTGCCAGGGCGCGTACTTGTGCATGGCGCGTGCGAACAGATCCGAAGCGGTCCAGCCGGACAGCCAGGCGTGCAGGCGCGGCCAGGGTTGCGCGTCGAACCATGCGGGCTCGACCATTGCGAACTGGCGCACGAAGGGCATGACGGCGGCATCGGCCAGCGTGGCGTGCGTGCCGGCCAGGTGGGGCGAGGCTGTGAGCTTGGCTTCGAGATCGCGCAGGAACCGGGCGCCTTGCTCGCGCGCCGAATCCCCGGCATCCGCGAACCGGCCGGGGTACTTGTAGCGATCGAGCTGGGGCTTGAATTCATCGTCGCATGTGGCGACCAGCGCCAGCATGTCTTCGGGCGTGCCGGCGTCGGGTTGCAGCCAGCGGTGCGGGTCGTTGCGCTGCAGCGCCCAACGCATCACGTCCAGGCTTTGTTCGAGCACCGTGCCGTCTTGCGTCAGCAGCACCGGCACCGTGCCCTTGGGCGAGGCGGCCAGCATCTCGGGTGGCTTGTTCTTCAGCACCACCTCGCGCAGCTCGCAGTGTTGGCCGCTTGCGACCAGCGCGAGCCGTGCCCGCATCGCATAGGGGCAGCGGCGGAACGAATAGAGGACGGGGAGGGCGGCGGTAGACATTCGTGTGGGGCGGGCGGAAGCGGCCGATTTTCAGCGACTGCCGGCGGCTCGCGCCAGCGCGGGGTTTTCATCACAATCAGCAGCCATGGCCGAACGCCTCTTCCTTCGCCTCGACGAAGATCCCTTGCACGGGCCGGAATCAAGCGTGCCCGCCGGAACGCTGCGCGCGGTCCCGGTGGGGGCCGCGCTGCGGGCGCATGTCTCGCACATCCTGCTGTACCGCGAAACCATTGCGGAAGGCCATGAGGTGCGCGAGCGCGTGCTGCCCGATGGCGCGGTGCGGCTGGTCTTCAACTTCGGCGACGCGCCGTCCGCGGATGAAGGCGAAGGGCATGCGGCGGAAGCCATCGGCGCATCGATCGCACCGGTGGTGGTGCGCATGCGCCGGCGCGTGGAAGGGCTCTCCGTCACGCTGCGCCCTGGCGCCGCCGCCGCCCTGCTGGGAATGCCGGCTGGCGAGATCGGCGGCAGCGCCGTGCACCTCGATGCGCTTTGGCGTGGCGAAGGCGCCGAGTTGCTGGAACGCATGGCCGAGGCGCCGGGCGATGCGGCGCGAGTGGCGTTGCTGCACCGCGCCTTGCAGCACCGGCTGGCTGCGGGCGATGCCATGGGCCAGTCCGTTGCGATGGCGATGCGCGCGGCGCAGCTCATCACTGCATCGGGTGGACGCCGGCCCTTGCGCGAAGTGGCTGCTGCTGTCGGCGTGGGCGAGCGGCGCCTGCAGCAACTCTTTCACGGGCACGTCGGGCTGTCGCCGCGCGCCTGGAGCCGCCTCGCAAGGCTGCATGCCTGCCTGCGCACATTGCGCCTGCAGCCTTCGCCTGCGTGGGCGGACATGGCGGTCGATGGCGGCTTCTACGACCAGTCGCACCTGGTGAACGAATTCCGCGCGCTCTGCGGCGTCACGCCGACCGAGTTCATGGACCAGGCCATTTCGGGTTCTTCCAAGACGGCTGCCTGAGGGCGCACTATCTTCGTCGGCTCTTATGCAGGCAGATCGAAGGAACAACCGAACATGCAGAACGAAAGCGCCAACCGCCCATTGAAGAACTGCGTGGCCGTCGTGACAGGCGCAAGCCGCGGCGCGGGTCGCGGCATCGCCGTGGAACTGGGCGCCGCCGGAGCCACCGTGTACGTCACCGGGCGCAGCACACGCGAACAACCCGCGACCACCTACGCACAGTTGCTGGCCCTGTCGGACATGCAGGCCGTGCCCGGCAGCATCGACGACACGGCCGACGAAGTCACCCGCATGGGCGGGCACGGCATTGCCGTGTCATGCGATCACACACGCGAAGAAGAAGTGGTGGCGCTCTTCGCCCGCGTAGAGAAAGACGCGGGCCGGCTCGACCTGCTCGTGAACAACGCCTGGGGCGGCCACGAGACTTTCAACGGCGTGTTCGACGCGCCTTTCTGGGAGCACCCGCTGTCCAATTGGGACGCGATGTTCGACCGTGGCGTGCGCAACCATCTCGTGGCTGGCCGCTGTGCCGCGCCGCTGATGGTGCGCCAGAAGAAGGGGCTGGTGCTCACCACCACCTTCTGGGACCGCGACCACTACCTGCGCGGCAATCTCTTCTACGACCTCGCCAAAGCCGCGATGACTCGCCTGTCCTTTGGCATGGCGCAGGACCTGCGACCGCACAACGTCGCTTCCATCGCTGTGTCGCCGGGCTGGATGCGCACCGAATTCGTTCTGGCTGGCCACAAGACCGACGAGGCGCACTGGCACGAACAGCCGGCGCTGGCACGCACGGAATCGCCGCGCTACCTGGGTCGGGCGGTCGCGGCGCTGGCGGGTGATCCGAAAGTGATGGAGAAGAGCGGTGAAGTGCTGCGCGTGGCCGACCTCGCGCGGGAATATGGCTTCACCGACATCGACGGGCGACAGGTCGAAGCGTTCGAGATGTAGGCCGGCGGGCGCGCCCTACGCAACGGCCGCCAACTGGAGCGCGTGGGCCAGCCGTTCACCGGCCTCGGCCAGTCCATGGTCGTTGTGAATCTCGATGGCGGCCATGCCCGATGGCATCCGGAAATCGAGCGCACGCTGCACGCGCGCCTCCACCATGTCGGCGGACTCACGGCCTCTGGCCGTGAGGCGTTGCCGCAAGGTCTGGACGCTGGCCGTGATGTGAACCACTGTCATCTCCGGATAGCGCCGCGCCGCCTCCGGCAGATAGGCACGCGATCCGTTGACGATCACGACGGCGCTGCCGCGCAGCGGTGGCAGCTCGGCATGGCGCACGCCATAGCAAAGGCCGTTGGCCTCCCAGTCGAGCCCGAAGGCGCCGGCCTCGCGCAGGTGCAGGAAGCCGTGCACATCGATGCTGTCGTGCTGCTCGCCGTCGGCGGTGGCGGCGCGCGTGATGGTGCGCCGGGCGAATGCGACCGGCGCGTCGGGCGACAGTCGGTTCTTCAGCCACGCGAGCAGGCTGTCCTTGCCGGCGCCCGAGGGACCGGCAACGTACACGAGCCGTCCGGTCACCGGCCCAACTCCATCTGCGCCAGGCACATGAAGTCGGCGCCGGGCGCGGGTTCGGCGAAGAGGCTGATGCCCTCGAAGCGCAAAGGCGGCGATGCCAGGAGCGGCGCGAAATGTCGCTGTGCCGCTGCGCGCAGTGCTTCCACCATGTCGGGCGCGGTGTCGCGCAGCGAGCCCGTCAGCGACATGTGAAAGCGGAAACGCTCCAGCACGAAGGGGTAGCCCCATCGCACCAACAGCGCGTCTTCCTCGGGCGTGAGGCCGGCCGCGCGGCGGCGCTGAAGCTCGGCGGGCGAAAGGGGTTCGGCAAAGGCATGCAGGCCCGTCACGCAGGCACCGGCCACCGCGCGCAGCGCGGGACTCGGCTGCACGGGCACGAGCGCCAGGAAATCGTCGAGCAGCGCCACTTCGAGCGCGGGCATGGCGAACGGCTCCCAGGCCTGGCAGAGCGTTTGCAGGCCATCGCGCAAGGTCGCTTCCCCGATGTGCGGCCACAGCGTGAAGGGCGCTGCCAGCGTGGCATGCCAGCCGTAGCGGCGCGGCGCGGCAGTGGCCTTGCGTTGCAGCTCTGCTGGCAATCCGTCGAAGACCGGCTGCGGTCTTGGTGCGCCGCTGGCCGCGCAACGACCCAGCCAGTTGCTGCCGGCTTCCCACCAGGCGCTTTCGATGGCGGGTGCGAAGTAGGCGGCGTAGCGGTGCGCCCTGCGGGACGCGTGTTCAGTCATCGTGCTTCACCGTCAGCGTGGTGCGGTCGCCCGCAAACCAGGTGCGCGCGTATTCGATCGGCGCATTGGCCGTGTCCACGTTCACGCTCTCGACAAAGAGCACTGGCCGGCCAACAGGCTGGCGCAACTGTGCGGCCACAGGAGCCTCGGGCATCTGCGCCGTGATGCGGCTTTCGCGCCGCGTGTAGTCGTCCACGCCATGGGCCGCAAAGCCGGCCGTGATGGAGCCGGTCTCGCGCACCACGGCCTCCAGCCTCGCGAAGCGCGGCAGCGGAAAGAAGCGTTCGCTGAAGTGCAGCGGCTGCCCCTCGGCATCGCCGATCAGGTTCAGGCACAGCAGCGTGCTGCGCGCCGCGACATCCAGCGCGCGGGCCTGCGCAGCAGTGGCGCGCACGGTGCTGGATGCCACCACGTGCAGTGCACCCCGCAACCCCGCCTGCGCGAGGCGCTGATGGTGCCGCGGGCGCTTGCCCAGTGCGATGTCGACCGCGAACTCTTCGACATAGGTGCCGCTGCCTTGCGTCGCGCGCAGCAGGCCCTGGCTGATGAGGTCGGCCAGCGAGCGCCGGATGGTGTGGCGATTGACGCCGAACTGCTCTGCCAGCGCATGTTCGGAGGGCAAGCGTTGCCCCGGCGGATAGACGCCGCGCGCGATGGCGTCGGCAAGGTCGGCGGCGATGCGGGTCCAGAAACTTTCTCGAGTGGGGCGTTCAGTGCGTGCTGGAAGCGATGCGGAAGGACTTGTTGTGGTTGTCATGAAGTCGTCTTGCGCGCTATCTAAGCTCGCGCCGGTTGTTCAATTTGTCTATACAACTTTCAGAATATCACTTTCATGTTTCATGCTTTTGACACGGAACCCGCAGAGCGCCCCCTCGACCGGGCGCAGTGGATGGCGACACTGGCGCGGGCCCCGCTCGACCTGCTCGAACCTGCTCTGGGCGCGCATGCGCAGGGCGCGCCGCATTGGCTGCGTCCACCCGAAACCGGGCTGGTGATGGTGCAGGGCCGCGCCGGTGGCACGGGTGAACGATTCAACGTGGGCGAGGTCACGGTGACGCGTTGTGCATTGCGCCTGGGCGATGTGAGCGCGGCGGTCGGCGTTGCCTACGTGCTGGGCCGCTCGCACCGCCACGCACAACTGGCTGCGGTGGCCGACGCGCTGCTGCAAGACCCCGAGCAGCAGGCCTTGCTGAACACGCAACTGCTGGTGCCGGTGCGCCGCCACCTCGCGCTGCAACGCGCCCGGCGCCACGCCCGCGCGCAGAGCAGCAAGGTCGAGTTCTTCACCGTCGCACGCGAAGCCGGTGGCGCCGACGAAGAGGAGGGCGACGAATGAACGCGCACGATCTCTCGAATCTCGGCGCCGGCTTTTCCGACGCGGCACTGGGCAGCCAGTCGGTGTTTCGCGCGGCGCTGCAGGCGCTGTCGCACCCCGGCCGCGTGATCGCGCTGCCGCACGACGCGCAGACGCCGTCGCGCGGCCATGCCGCATCCGCCGCACTGCTGCTGGCGCTGCTCGACCCCGACTGCACCCTCTGGCTCTCGCCTTCGCTGGCGGGCAGCGATGCCGCCGCATGGCTGCGTTTTCACACCGGCTGCGTGCTGGTCGACGCGCCGGAGAACGCGCAGTTCGCATGGGTCGCGCAGGGCGACGAATGCCCGCCGCTTGATCGCTTTGCTCATGGCAGCGATGCCTACCCCGACCAGTCGGCCACCTGCGTGCTCGACGTGGCCGCATTGACCGAAGGCGGTGCAGGAAACGCACAAGGCTGGACGCTGCGCGGGCCCGGCATCCAGCACAGCACGCGGATCGAGGTCGACGGCCTGCCACACCCCGGCGCCTCTGCCTTCACCGTTCAGTGGGCCGCCAACCACGCCGGGTTCCCGCGCGGCGTCGACCTGTTCCTGGCCGCGCCGCAACAGATCGTCGGCTTGCCGCGCACCACCCGCATCGAAGAACTGGAGGCTTGAGATGTACGTTGCCGTCAAGGGCGGTGAAGCCGCCATCCTCAGCAGCTACGAGCTGTTGGCCGAACAGCGCCGTGGCGATGCGGGCACGCCTGAGCTGTCGGTATCGCAGATTCGCGGGCAGCTCAAGCTCGCGGTCGATCGCGTGATGACCGAAGGCTCGGTGTATGACCCCGAGCTGGCCGCGCTCGCCATCAAGCAGGCGGCGGGCGACATGGTCGAAGCCATCTTCCTGCTGCGCGCCTACCGCGCCACCTTGCCGCGCCTGGGCACCAGCGTTGCGCTCGACACTGCGCGCATGCAGCTGGACCGCCGCATCTCCGCCACCTTCAAGGACCTGCCCGGCGGGCAGGTGCTGGGCGCGACCTACGACTACACGCAACGCCTGCTCGACTTCACGCTGCTGGCCAATGCCCAGCCATCGCAACAGGCCGAGACGCGCGAAGGCGTGGCCGCACCCACCGTCACGCCGCGCGTGGTCGACTTGCTCAATCACGAAGGCCTGATCGAGACCCACGAGGTGCCACCCGGCGATCCGGCACCCGTGGACCTCACGCGCACGCCGCTGCGCTTTCCCGCCGACCGCGCCACGCGCCTGCAGAACCTGGCACGCGGCGACGAGGGCTTCCTGCTCGCCATGGCCTATTCGACGCAGCGCGGCTACTCGCACAGCCACCCCTTCGTCGGCGAGATCCGCGTGGGCAGCGTCGAACTGGAACTGGCGCCCGAAGAACTGCCCTTCACCATTTCCATCGGCGACATGGAACTCACCGAATGCGAAATGGTGAACCAGTTCGCCGGCAGCAAGACCGAGCCGCCGCAGTTCACGCGCGGCTACGGCCTGGCCTTCGGCCACAGCGAGCGCAAGGCCATGGCCATGAGCCTGGTCGACCGCGCGCTGCGCGCCGAAGAACTGGGCGAAGCGGTCGAAGCCCCAGCGCAGATGCAGGAATTCGTGCTCTCGCACAGCGACAGCCTCGAAGCCTCCGGTTTCGTGCAGCACCTGAAGCTGCCGCACTACGTCGACTTCCAGTCCGAACTCGAACTCGTGCGAAAGATGCGCGCCTCCTCGAGCAGGAACGAAGACGCCACGGGAGAACAGCCATGACCACCGCCACCACCTACAACTTCGCCTACCTCGATGAGCGCACCAAGCGCATGATCCGCCGCGCCATCCTGAAGGCCGTGGCCATTCCCGGCTACCAGGTGCCCTTCGGCTCGCGCGAGATGCCGCTGCCCTACGGCTGGGGCACCGGCGGCATCCAGGTCACGGCCGCGGTGATCGGGCCGAAGGACGTGCTCAAGGTCATCGACCAGGGCTCGGACGACACCGTGAACGCGGTCAACATCCGCCGCTTCTTCCAGCGCACCACGGGCGTGGAGACCACCACGCGCACGGCAGAGGCGACGCTGATCCAGACGCGCCACCGCATTCCCGAAGCGCCGCTCGCCGAAGGACAGGTGCTGGTCTACCAGGTGCCGGTGCCGGAGCCGATGCAGCGGCTGGAGCCGCGCGAGACCACCACGCGCACCCTGCACGCGCTGGCCGAATACGGCCTGATGCACGTGAAGCTGTACGAGGACATCGCGCGCTACGGCCACATCGCCACCACCTACGACTACCCGGTGCTGGTGAATGGCCGCTACGTGATGTCGCCGTCGCCGATTCCGAAGTTCGACAACCCGAAGCTGCACATGAACCCCGCGCTGCAGCTTTTCGGCGCCGGGCGCGAAAAGCGCATCTACGCGTTGCCGCCCTACACGCCGGTCGAAAGCCTGGGCTTCGACGACCACCCGTTCGAGGTGCAGCGCTGGGATGAACCCTGCGCGCTGTGCGGCGCGACCGACAGCTTTCTCGACGAAATCATCACCGACGACCGGGGCTCGCGCATGCATGTGTGCTCGGACTCCGACTATTGCCAGTCGCGCCAGCAGGCATCCACCGAACAGGCCGCACCCGAAGAACAGGTCTCCGCATGAACGCCGCACTTTCCCTTCCTCCTTTGCTGCGCGTGCGCGGCATCGGCAAGCGCTATGGCGACCGCGTGGCGCTGCAGGACGCGTCCTTCGACCTCTGGCCCGGCGAAGTGCTGGCCGTGGTCGGCGAGTCCGGCTCCGGCAAGTCGACGCTGCTCAACGCCATTGCGGCACGAGACAATCCCGATGCCGGCAGCGTCGAATTCCAGGTGCGCGGCGGCGGGCTGCAGGACATCTTCGCGATGACTGAAGCCCAGCAGCGCCTGTTGGCACGCACCGACTGGGGTTTCGTGCACCAGAACCCGGCCGACGGCCTGCGCATGGACGTGTCGGCCGGCGCCAACGTCGGCGAACGCCTCATGGGCCTGGGCGAGCGCCACTACGGCCGCCTGCGTGCCACCGCCGCCGAATGGCTGCAGCGCGTGGAGATCGATCCGCAGCGCATCGACGACGCGCCGCGCACTTTCTCGGGCGGCATGCGGCAGCGCCTGCAGATCGCGCGCAACCTGGTAACGCAGCCGCGCCTGATGTTCATGGACGAGCCGACCTCGGGCCTCGACGTGTCGGTGCAGGCCCGCCTGCTCGACCTGCTGCGCCAGCTCACGCGGCAGATGCAGCTGGCTGCCATCGTCGTCACGCACGACCTGGCCGTGGCGCGGCTGCTCGCGCACCGCATGGTCGTGATGCAACACGGCCGCGTGGTCGAGTCCGGCCTCACCGATCAGGTGCTGGACGACCCGCAACACGCCTACACCCAACTGCTTGTTTCTTCGGTGCTCACCCCATGACGACTCCATTGCTTCACATCCAGGGCGTGGCCAAGCGCTTCACGCTGCACCACCAGAACCGGCTTGAACTGTCGGTGTTCGATCAGGTCGATCTGAGCGTTTCCGCCGGCGAATGCGTGGTGCTCGACGGCGCCTCGGGCCTAGGCAAGAGCACGCTGCTCAAGCTCATCTATGCCAACTACCGTGCGAGCGAAGGCCACATTACCGTGCAGTCGGAAGACGGCCCGGTCGACGTGACGCAGGTGACGCCGCGCGAGCTGGTGCGCCTGCGCCGCGACACCATCGGCTACGTCAGCCAGTTTCTGCGCGTGATCCCGCGCGTGCCCGCGCTCGACGTGGTGGCCGAACCGTTGGCCGAGGACGCCGGTGATGACCCCGCCGGCATCGAGGCCGCGCGCGAGGAAGCACGCCGCTGGCTCACGCGCCTGCGCATCCCCGAGCGCCTGTGGCACCTGCCGCCCGCCACCTTCTCGGGCGGTGAGCAGCAGCGCATCAACATCGCCCGCAACATGATCAAGCCGAAGCCGCTGCTGCTACTGGACGAGCCCACCGCGTCGCTGGACGCGGCCAACACCGACACGGTCATCGCGTTGATCCGCGAGGCCACGGCGCGCGGCGCCGCCACGGTCGGGATTTTTCACGACGCCGAAGTCGGTGCCGCAGTGGCCACGCGCCGCGTCAACGTCGGCGAATTCAGGAGCCAGCCATGAGCGCACGCATGGTCTTCGCCAACGCACGCATGGTGCTGCCGAACGAAGTGGTGTCAGGTTCACTGTCGGTGGCCGGTGGCCGCATCGACGCGATTCACAGCGGCCCGAGCGCCGAAGGCTCGATCGACCTGGACGGCGACTACCTGCTGCCGGGCCTGGTGGAGATCCACACCGACAACTTCGAGCGCCACCTGATGCCGCGCCCGAAGGTGCACTGGAACCCGCTGCCGGCGCTGCTGGCACACGACGCCGAGGTGGCTGCCGCCGGCATCACCACGGTGTTCGACGCGCTCGGCGTGGGCGAGGCCGACCCGGAAAGCCTGCGCGGCAGCACCTGGGGCGCGACGCTGGCCATGCTCGATGCCTGCGCCGCACAGGACCTGCTGCGCGCCGATCATCACCTGCATGTGCGCTGCGAGCTGCCCGCGCCCAACACCATCGAGCTGTTCGAGCCCTTTCGCGGACACGCGCGGCTGTCGCTGATTTCATTGATGGACCACACACCGGGCCAGCGGCAGTGGGAAGACATCGAGCTGGCGCGTGTGTACTACACCGGCAAGAAGGGCTGGAGCGACAGCAAGTTCGAGCGGCGTCTGGCCGAGTCGGGCAGGTTGCAGACCGAGTACGCGCAACCGCACCGTCGACACTTTGTCGACCACTGCCGCACCCATGGCATTGCGCTTGCCAGCCACGACGACACCACGGTGGCGCATGTGGAGCAGGCCCATGCCGAGGGCGCGAGCATGTCGGAGTTTCCGACCACGCTGGCGGCGGCACGCGCGGCGCGTGCATTGGGCCTTGCCAACGTGATGGGCGGGCCGAACGTGATGCGCGGCGGCTCGCATTCGGGCAATGTGGCCGCGGCCGATCTGGCGCGTGACGGCCTGCTCGACATTCTTTCTTCCGACTATGTGCCCAGCAGCCTGCTGGGCGCGGCGATGCGGCTGGTGGACGACGCACTCGTCACGCTGCCGCAAGCCGTGGCCATGGTGACGCAGGCGCCGGCACGCGCCGCACGGCTGCACGACCGCGGTGCGCTCGAAGCCGGTTTGCGTGCGGACCTGGTGCAGGTGCGCATGTGCACCTTGCCCGATGGCACCCGGCATCCGCTGGTGCGCGGCGTCTGGCGCGAAGGGCGCCGCGTCATCTGAAATCTGCGTGACACGCGCTCGTCGCTGAAGTGTCGCTGCCGCGTCATACCGGTTGGCGAGACTGCATTTGTCTAGACGACTTTGAGGCCCGCCATGAACACTCTTTTGCATATCCGACAGCTCAACAAGCACTTCGCCAACGGCAAGCATGCGTTGCGCGACATCAATCTCGATGTGGCACGCGGCGAGATGGTGGCGCTCATCGGCGCCTCGGGCTCCGGCAAGTCGACGCTGCTGCGGCACATCGCCGGGCTGGTGGCGGCCGACGGCGCGACGCGGTCGCTGGTGGAGATCGACGGGCGCTGCGTGCAGCAGGGCGGTCGCATTCACTGCGACATCCGCAAGGTGCGCTCGCAGGTCGGCTTCGTGTTCCAGCAGTTCAATCTTGTCGCGCGGCTGCCGGTGCTGGTGAACGTGCTCGTGGGCTCGCTGCACCGCATGCCGTGGTGGCGCAGCTGGATGCGCCTGTTCACTGCGCAGGAGCGCGCATTGGCCCTTGAAGCGCTGGCGCGCGTGGGCATTGCCGACTGCCATGCGCAGCGTGCCTCCACGCTGTCGGGCGGGCAGCAGCAGCGCGCTGCCATCGCACGCACGCTGGTGCAGGGTGCCAAGGTGGTGCTTGCCGACGAACCCATTGCCTCGCTGGACCCGGAGTCGTCGCGCAAGGTCATGGAGATCCTGGCGCGCATCAACCGCGAAGACGGCTGCACCGTGGTCGTGTCGCTGCACCAGGTCGAGATTGCCATGAAGTACTGCCCGCGCGTCGTGGCGCTGAACCAGGGCCAGGTGGTGTTCGACGGACCTTCGTCGGCGCTCACGCCCGCGCTGCTGCACGAGCTGTATGGCGTGCAGGCCGAAGAACTGCTGCGGCCCGCGGTGTCCGCTGCACCAGTCGCGCCGGCCGCCGAAGGCGCCAGCGTGCATGTGCTGCCACCGCCCGTGGCGATGCCATGGGCTGCGCGCCCGGCCAAGGTCGCCTGACTCTCGCGCGCGCTGCGGCGTGCCCCGTTTTTCTTTCCCAACGTTCCACTTTGGAGTCATCCATGATCAAGAAACTCTGTGCAGCCCTGGCCCTCGGCCTGGGCATGGTCGGCGCGTTTGCGCAAGACATCAACTTCGGCATCATCTCGACAGAGGCGACGCAGAACCTCAAGGGCGACTGGCAGCCGCTGATCGACGACATGAGCCGCCAGACCGGCCTGAAGGTCACGGCCTTCTTCGCACCGGACTACGCCGGCATCATCGAAGCCATGCGCTTCAACAAGGTGCAGCTGGGCTGGTTCGGCAATAAGTCGGCCATGGAAGCCGTGGACCGCGCCAGCGGCGAAGTGTTTGCGCAGATGGTCAATGCCGACGGCACCCAGGGCTACTACTCGCACCTGATCGTCAACCGCGAGAGCCCGCTCAACACGCTCGACGATGTGCTGAAGAACGCCAAGAACCTGAGCTTCGGCAACGGCGACCCGAACTCGACCTCGGGCTACCTCGTGCCCGGCTTCTACGTCTTTGCGCAGAACAAGATCGACGCCAAGACCGCATTCCGCGTGACGCGCAGCGCCAACCACGAAACCAATTCGCTGGCCGTGGCCAACAAGCAGGTCGACGTGGCGACCAACAACAGCGAAAACCTGGAGAAGGTCAAGGAGCGCTTCCCCGAGAAGTTCAAGGACATCAAGATCGTCTGGACCTCGCCGCTGATTCCGCTCGACCCGCTGGTCATGCGCAAGGACCTGCCCGAAGCCACCAAGACGAAGCTGAAGAACTTCTTCTTCAACTACGCCAAGACCGATCCGCGCGAGAAAGAGATCGTCATGAAGATCTCCAAGCTCTCGGGCTTCAAGGAATCGAGCGACAAGCAACTGGTGCCCATTCGCCAGCTCGACCTGTTCGGCCAGCGCACCAAGATCGAAGCCGACACCGTGCTGAGCGACGCCGAAAAGAAGACGCGCCTGGCCGACATCGACAAGAAGCTGTCCGCGCTGAACTGATCGCCGACCGCTGCAGCACCACCACAGACCGACCGCCATGGCCTCGACGATTCCGATGACCCGCCCGCCGCTTGCCGCGGTGGTTCCCAAGCGCAACCTGGCGTGGCAGCTTTCCTGGGCCGTGCTGCTGGTTCTGCTGCTCGCCTCGTGGAAGGGGGCCGACATGCGGCCGCTTGACCTGATCCGCGACAGCGGCAACATGGCGACCTACGCCGCCGAGTTCTTTCCGCCCAACTTCACGCAGTGGCGCATGTACCTGCAGGAGATGGTGGTCACGCTGCAGATCGCGCTGTGGGGCACGGTGCTGGCGGTGGTGACGGCCGTGCCGCTGGCGCTGCTGGCCTCGGCCAACATCGTGCCGTGGTGGATCTACCAGCCGATGCGCCGCCTGATGGACAGCTGCCGCGCCATCAACGAGATGGTGTTCGCGATGCTGTTCGTGGTGGCCGTGGGCCTGGGGCCGTTTGCCGGCGTGCTGGCGCTCTGGGTGCACACGACCGGCGTGCTGGCCAAGCTTTTTGCCGAGGCGGTGGAGGCCATCGACACACAGCCGGTCGAGGGCATTCGCTCGACCGGTGCGAGCGCGCTGCATGAGATCGTCTACGGCGTACTGCCGCAGGTGATGCCGCTGTGGATTTCCTATGCGCTGTACCGCTTCGAGTCGAACATCCGTTCGGCGTCGGTGGTCGGAATGGTGGGCGCGGGCGGCATCGGCGTGGTGCTGTGGGAAATCATTCGTGGGTTTCAGTACGCCGAGACCTGCGCGGTGATGATCATCATCGTGGTGAGCGTGAGCGCGATCGACCTGGTGTCGGCGCGCATTCGCAAGGTGCTGATCTAGGCGCACAGCATGGCATTGACCCTGGACGACATCGCACGGTTGCTGGCCGGGCGTGGCCAGCAGCAATACGGCCGCGAAGCCGTGAGCCAGCTCGACCACGCGCTGCAGTGCGCGGCGCTGGCGGAAGACGCGGGGGAGAGCACAGAGACCGTGGTGGCGGCGCTGCTGCACGACCTCGGCCATCTGCTCGCGCCCACGAACGCACAGGAAGAAGCAACCGAAGCGCCGCGGGCGCGGGACGACTTGCACCAATACATCGCGCTGCCTTTCCTGCACGGGGTGTTTCCGCCCGGCGTGCTGGCGCCGATCCGCCTGCATGTGGATGCGAAGCGCTGCCTGTGCACGTTGGACGCGGGCTACTGGGACACGCTGTCGCCGGCTTCGAAGCACAGCCTGGAGTTGCAGGGCGGGCGCCATACGCAGGAAGAAGCCGAGGCCTTCATGCGCGCGCCGTTCGCCGAAGAATCGTTGCGTGTGCGGCGCTATGACGACCTGGCGAAGGTGACGGGAAAGGTGACACCGCCGCTGGCGCACTATCTGCAGAAGATGGCGCAGGTCGCGCTGTAGCAGACGCCCGCCGCGCGCGTCTAGTACGAGCGCAGGGCGATTCCCCAGTGCCCATCGAC
The DNA here is from genome assembly GCF_014302995.1 of Variovorax sp. PAMC26660. Classification (NCBI taxonomy): domain Bacteria; kingdom Pseudomonadati; phylum Pseudomonadota; class Betaproteobacteria; order Burkholderiales; family Comamonadaceae; genus Variovorax; species Variovorax sp. PAMC26660. The sequence continues at coordinate 202,871 of NZ_CP060295.1, read as the reverse complement.
TCGCGTGGCGATCCACAGATTGCAATGGGTGCTGAGCACCACGCCCGCGTCGTTCCGCCGTGTGTAGGTGACGACGAAATGCACCTTGTCGTTGCTCACGAGCACGGCGTCTTTTTTCTCGTACTGCGTCCGGGACCAGCCTGAGGCTTTCAGCTTGTCGAAGAAGTCATGCGGATGCTGTCCGGGCTCGGCCCATTCGAGCCGCTGCGCGCCGGAGAGCATCAGGTGCGGAAAATGAAGCTCGGCATCCATCGCGCGGGTGTCCGACGCATTGAACGCCGCCGTGAACCGGTCGAGGCAGTCGGATGCGGCTTCGACGGCGTCGGCGTTTGGTTCGTCGGATGGCGGCGGGGCGACGAAGGTGGAAAAGTCGGTCATGTCCTTCGATGGTAGGTGAGCCGGCGTGGGTTGCGAAGTAGCACCGCACGGCACATCGGGCATCGCCGGAAGATACTGCGCAAGCGCTGCGCCGCGAAACCCTCCGGCCCGTAAACAATGCCCTCGCCCTTGTGCGAACCCGCTCCAGGGCATGCGTGTTCAACTCCGGAAAGTCCATGACGCTCCCGCGTCGGTTGTATGAGAGATCTTGTGTTCCAGTTCGTCGGCGTGGTTCTTCTGGCCGACTTCATCAGTGGTCTCGTGCATTGGGCGGAAGACGCCTACGTCCGCAAGGAAACACCCGTGGTGGGCAGATGGATCGGCGAGGCCAACATCGAGCACCACGTGCGGCCCCGCGCCTTCGTGCTGCGCGGCTGGTGGGCCAGTTCGTGGGACCTGGTGCTGACCGGTGCACTGGTACTGATGGGCGCATGGTGGCTCAAGGCGCTGACCTGGAAGGTGTGGCTGTTCACGGTGATCAGCATCAACGCCAACCAGGTCCACAAATGGGCGCATCGCGCGCCGCATGAAAACGGCCGATTGATCACGATGCTGCAGAAACTCAGGCTGTTGCAGACGCAGCGCCACCACGCGCAGCACCACGCGGGGCAGAAGAACTCGCACTACTGCTCGATCACCAATTTCCTCAACCCGCTGCTGGAGGAAATCAACTTCTGGCACGGCGTGGAGTACGTGATCGAAAAGACGCTGGGGTACAAGCGCAAGCCGGACATTTCCGTGAAGGCGGTTGCGCGGGCGGCCTGAGCCTGAAAAGGGGGGAGGTGGGGCGGCTGGTTGGCATGAAATGCAACATTGTTGCGATGATTCATATAATGCAATACTGTTGCATATATGGAGTTCGCCACGATGACCGCCCGTCTCCCCGTTACCGTGCTGTCCGGCTTTCTCGGCGCCGGCAAGACCACGCTGCTCAATCACATCCTCCACAACCGGGAGGGGCGCCGCGTGGCGGTGATCGTCAACGACATGAGCGAGGTCAACATCGACGCCGCGCTGGTGCGCGACGGCGGCGCCGAGCTGTCCCGCACCGACGAGAAACTGGTCGAGATGAGCAACGGCTGCATCTGCTGCACCCTGCGCGAAGACCTGCTGATCGAAGTCGGCCGGCTCGCCAAGGAAGGGCGTTTCGACCAGTTGGTGATCGAGTCCACCGGCATTTCAGAACCCTTGCCAGTGGCCGAGACCTTCACTTTCGCCGGCGAAGACGGCAAGAGCCTGGCCGACGTGGCGCGGCTGGACACCATGGTGACGGTGGTCGATGCCTTCAATTTTCTGCGCGACTACGGCTCGCCCGACAGCCTGGGCCAGCGCGGCCAGTCGCTCGGCGACGAGGACACGCGCACGGTGGTCGACCTGCTGATCGAGCAGATCGAGTTCTGCGACGTGCTGGTGGTCAACAAGACGGACCTTGTCACGCTCGAAGAGCGCGAGCGGCTGATGGCGATCCTGCACAGCCTGAATCCGCGTGCGCGCATCGAGGTGTCGGAATTCGGCCGCGTGCCGCTCGACCGCGTGCTCGACACCGGCCTGTTCGATTTCGAGCAGGCCGAGCAGGCGCCGGGCTGGCTGGCCGAGTTGCGCGGCGAGCACCAGCCCGAGAGCGAGGAATACGGCATTCGCAGCTTTGTCTATCGCTCGCGGCTGCCGTTCCACCCGATGCGCTTCTGGAAGCTGGTGCAGATCGAATGGGAAGGCGTGGTGCGCTCCAAGGGATTTTTCTGGCTTGCCAGCCGCGCCACGCGGGCGGGTTCATGGTCGCAGGCCGGTGGCGCCTGCCGCTATGGCGCGGCGGGCTTCTGGTGGGCAGCGGTGCCGCGCGAGCACTGGCCGACCGACGACGATTCGCTCGAGTTGATCCGCAAGAACTGGGACCCGGCCACGGGCGACGCCCGGCAGGAACTGGTGCTGATCGGTATCGGCATGGACGAAGATGCCTTGCGTGCGCAACTCGATGCCTGCCTGCTCACGGAAAACGAGATGCGCTTCGGCGCTTCGTGGTGGCAGAACTTTGCCGACCCTTTCCCGTCCTGGAATACCTAGGCCGGGGTCTGCGCGCGACAGTGCGCGAAGGGGGAGGAAGCTACCTCGCGCAGTCGCCGCAGGTGCCGTGCAGGGTGAGCGCCGTATGGCGCGTATCGATGCCCTGCTTGCGCAGCGCCTTCCCCAGCCGGCCCATCACCTTGGGCAGTTCGGGGTCGGACGGCAGGGCCAGCACTTTGTGGCACTGGTCGCACTCGAAGGTATTGCCTGATTCGGTTTCCACGTGGCGCGAGAAGCGGTTGACGCGGTCGGGGCCCACACGGCGGTCGCACAGGCCGGCTTCGACCAGCCGGTCGAGCACGCGGTAGATCGTCACGCGGTCGGGCGCCTCGCCGGTGGCGGCGGTGTAGGCGGCGGCGACTTCCTCGTGCGTCAGGGGCTGGGAGTTGTGTTCGAGCAGTTCGAGCACCGTTTGTGCGGCGCGCGTCACGCGCAGGCCGCTGTCGCGCAGCAGGGATTCGCTGTCGAATACAGCGGCGGCGAGAGGGGGCTTCGGGTGCGGGTTCATTGTCTTCATGCGAAACGACATTGTGTTGCATCCCCGCGCCTCTTGCGCAGAACCAGGAAAAATCGCCCGCCTGCCATGCCAGATAATCGCCCGCATCGCGATCAACGGGCGGCACGAACAGCATGGACTCAGAGCGGGGCGGCGACGTACTCAGCCGCGTGCTTGCAACGTACAGGTCCGAGCGGGCGGTCACCGCCCGTTTTTCTTTGACCGCCCCCTGGGCGCTGCATTCGACCGGGGTTGCCGGCCCGCTGATCCGCCTGTGCACCGGCGCACCGTACTGGATTGCGGTGGACGGCGCCGAGCCGGTGGCCGTGGCGCCGCGCGACATCGCGATGCTGCCGCAGGGCAGCGCCCACACCGTGTCGTCCGCGTCGGGGCTTGAGGCTGAACCCTTTCGCGACCTGATCACGGCCCACTCGGTCGGCCGGCACGGCGACCACCCGATCGTGTTCTCGCATGGCGGCGGTGGACCGGCGACCGAACTGTTCTCGCTGCACCTGTGGATGCCCGCGCAGGGCCTGGGCTCCATCATGGCCAGCCTGCCGCCACTGATCGTGCTGCGCCAGGGGCAGATTCCGACGACCGCGTCGCTGGCGCAGGCCATGGAGTCGTTGGTGAACGAGACCATCGCCCAGCGGCCGGGCTGGCAACTGTCGGCGGCGCGCATGGCCGACCTGCTGCTGGTGCACGTCCTCTGCGAGCACTTGTACGCCCAACCCCAGACCCAACAGGCGCAACAGACCGGGCGGCTGCGCGGGCTGGATGACGAGAGCATCGCCCGTGCGATGTCGCTGATGCACGAGCGGCCCGAGCACCCGTGGTCGGTAGCGACGCTGGCGCAGGCCAGCTACCTGTCGCGCACCGTCTTCAGCGAGCGCTTTCGCGCGCTGGTGGGCGTGACGCCCATGCACTACCTGGGCTCCTACCGCATGACGTTGGCGGCCGAGAAGCTCAAAAACCGGCAGCTGAGCCTGCATCAGGTGGCCGAAGCCGTGGGCTATGCATCGGAAAAGGCGTTCTCTCGCGCCTTCCAGCGCTGGACGGGCATGACGCCCGGCGCCTACGCCCGCCAGCACGGCAGGCCCGAGTCCGGCTGATTTCGTCGCGCCGGACGATCGGTGCCTAAATCCGGCGTGCCGGAGGTTGAGGCGGTTGCATGGGCGCCGAACAATCGGCGCATGGCCATCCAACGCAAAAGAGTCATTCCCGAAGTCCGCAACCCCGCGCTCGAAAATTCCCTTGTGAAGGCGATCGTGTCCGGCGACAACCGGCAGCGCGAAGCCACGGTGAAGAACACCGACGGCGAGCCGCTGCTGCGGTTCGAGGGCAACAGCAATCCCTACCTGGAACACCAGCGCAACGACCTGCTGCTGAGCATCCAGCACATGCGCAGCGAAGGCCACGACGAAATGGTCTTCATGTGCATCACGCACTGCAAGGAGCTGACTTTCAAGGCCTTGCACTACGAACTGGCCAACATGCAGGCGCGCATCCGCGCCGACGACGTGGCCGGTGCGCTGCAACTGGTGCCGCGGGTGCGCGCGCTGCTGGAGTTTCTGGGCAAGACCTGGGACGTGCTCTCGACCATCACGCCGCACGAGTTCAACCAGTTCCGCAACACGCTGGGCATTGCCTCGGGCCAGCAGTCGTACATGTACCGGCATGTGGAGTTCATCCTGGGCAACAAGTCGGTGCCGCTGGCGCGCGCGCATGCGAACAACCCCGATGTGTGGCCCTACATGGAGAAGGCGCTGAATTCGCCGAGCCTGTACGACGACGTGCTGGCGCTGCTGCACCGCCGCGACATCGCGATGCCGCCCGAGGCGCTGTCGCGCGACTGGTCGGCGCCGTACGTGGTGAATCCGGGCGTGGAAGCCGCATGGCTGTGGGTGTACGGTGACCCGACATCCGAGAACGATCTCTACCGGCTCGGCGAGGCGTTGATGGACATCGCCGATGTGTTCTCGCAATACCGCTGGCGGCATTTCGTGTCGGTCGAGCGCATCCTCGGCTTCAAGCCGGGCACGGGCGGCTCGGCCGGCGTGGGCTGGCTGCGCAGCGTGGTCGATCACAGGTTCTTTCCCGAACTGTGGTCTGTTCGCACCCAACTCTGAGCCGCCCATTCATGACTGCAACAAACAGGGTGCTGATCGTCGGCGCCGGCATCGCGGGTTGCTCCGCCGCCATTGCGCTGGCCGACAAGGGCATGCACGTCATGCTGATCGAGAAGCAGGCCGAGTGGCGCTTCCAGAGCTCGGGCATCTTCATCTACAGCAACGGGCTGGAGGCATTGCGCGCGGTGGGGGTGCTGCCGCAGATCCTCGACGCGGGCTTCGGCATTGCGGACGGCAGGAACGTCTACCTCGATCACCATGGTGTGCCCATCGTCGATGTTTTCTATCCCGCCTCGCGCGGTGGCGCGGTGCCGATCCTGGGCATCCGGCGCGCGCAGATGCACCGCATCCTTGCGGGCCGGCTCGATGCGCTGGGCGTCGATATCCGGCTGGCGACGACGATGACGGCGATCCATTCGCCCTCCGGGAGCGATCACGCGCAGGTCAGGCTGTCCGACGGATCGACGCAGCGCTTCGACCTGGTCGTCGGCGCGGATGGCATCCGCTCGCAGGTCCGCGAAACCGTGACCGGACCCGTGGCGCCGCGCTACACCGGCTTCGGCGTGTGGCGCAGCGTGCACGACCGCCCGCGCATGTTAGACGCGAAGATCATGATGATGGGCGTCGGCAAGCGGCTGGGCATCATGCCGATCAGCGACGACAGGCTTTACATCTTCGGCACGGTGAGCGAGCCGGCGGACCGCTGGTATCCGAGGGAAACCTGGCCCGAACGGATGCGGGAGCGGTTCGCGGAGTTCGGTGGCCCGGCACGGCAGTTCCTCGATCAGCTCTCGGCGGATTCGGAAGTGCTTTACACGGCGGTCGAGGAAGTGCAGGCGCCCTTGCCCTGGCATGCGGGGCGCGTGCTCCTGATCGGCGATGCGGCGCACGCTTCGACGCCGTTCATGGGGCAGGGCGGTGCCATGGCCGTGGAAGACGCCGTGGTGCTGGCCGAGATGCTGGCAGCGGATGGCATCGGCGAGCAGACCCTGCAGGCCTTCGGCCAACGCCGCTATCCGATGTGCAGGTTCGTGCAGGACGCCTCGCGGAAAGTGGGCGGGGCGGGCGCCGTGGAAGACGCCGCAAGCTGCGCGCGCCGCAACACCGCGATGCAGGCCACGGCGCAGCAGCAGGTCGATGCCTTCTACCGCGAACTCGATGCGCTGCGCGCGCTGCCGGGTTGACGTGCCTGCATATGCCTGGATGCAGCTAAGCATCTGACGAATAGGTCGTTGGCGTGGAGGCGGGCGCGCGACAGAATCGCGCGCTTTGCCTTCCGCAACCGAGAGCCTTCCATGCGTGCCCATTCCCTGCTGAAACCCTTCCTTGCACTGTGGGCCGGTGCCTTGCTGTCTGCTGGAGCGCAAGCGCAGCAGCAGCCGGCCGCCTACCCGTCGAAGCCCGTTCACATCACGGTCGCGAACACGCCCGGCAGCTCGCCCGACGTGCTGGCACGCTACCTGGCGCAGCGCCTGTCGGAGCAATGGAAGCAGCCGGTGGTGGTGGACAACCGCGCCGGGGCGGCGGGCATCCTGGCGGCCGACGGGCTGGCCAAGGCGCAGCCCGATGGCTATTCGCTGCTGGTAGGCGCCGACGGGCCGATCACCATCCTGCCCAACATCCAGGCCGGCCTGCCCTACGACGCGCGGCGCGACCTGGTGCCGGTGGTGTCGCTCGGCCAGATCGATTTCGTGCTGGTGGCCAACCCGAAGACCGGCTTTCGCACCGTGGCCGATTTCGTTCACGCGGCCAAGGCCCATCCGGGCCGCCTGAACTACGCCTCGGCCGGCAACGGCAGCCCGCAGCAGCTCAGCATGGAACTGCTCAAGCAGAAGACGGGCATCTACGTGACCCACATTCCTTACCGTGGCGGCCCGCTCGGCATGCAGGACGTGATCGCGGGGCAGGTCGACGTGATGTTCATTGCCGTGGGGCCGGCGCTGCCGCACATCCGAAGCGGCCGGCTGGTGGCGCTGGGCACCAGCGGGGAAAAGCGCCACGCGCTGTTGCCCGAGGTGCCGACCGTGGGTGAAAGCTACGCGGGCTACCGCTCGGGCACATGGTTCGGGCTGTTCGCGCCGGCGCGCACGCCGCAGCCGGTGCTCGATGCGATCGCGGCCGAAGCCGGGCGCATCGTGCAGGCACCCACAGCCAGAGCAGAACTCGCCGCGCAAGGCATCGAGGCCACCGGCCATCCACAGCGCCAGTTCCAGACGCAGGTCAATGCCGAATACGAGCGCTATGCGCAGATCGTGAAGGCGGTCGGCATCAAGGCCGAGTAACAAGGCCGAGTAAGGCGCGGCCAACTACCGAACGGACTTGGCCAGCGCCTTGGCGAAGGCCTCGACGTCATCGTCGCGGCAGACTTCGGCGGCCAGCGGGGCGTGGCCCTGTGCCACGGCCGCCAGCGCCATCGCTTTCTTGGGGCACAGGCCGAGGCAGCTCGACTGCACGACGCGCAGACGCACCGGCAGGTGCACCAGGTCGCGCTTGAGTTCCTTGCGGACCTGCCGGGCCCGCAGCTTCGTGGGGCCGTCGCTGCGCTCTTCGCAGTCGCCGCAGACCAGCACGACGCCGGCCAGCTTGGTCTCGACCAGGGGAGGGGATGAGCTCACGGGGTTTTCCTTTTGTTTCCAGCCATCTTGGGTGGGAAGGGGCAGTGGGCAAGTCAGTCAACCGCCCGAATGCGCTAAGGTCTGGTCATTCGCGTCTTTGAATACCTTTGCCCGACCATGTCCCGTCCTCCCATCGAAATCGAAACCGCCCCCAACCCCACCGGCACGGTGATCGTGATGCACGGCCTTGGCGCCGACGGCAACGACTTCGTGCCGATTGCCAATGAGCTCGACCTGTCGGGCGTGGGCCCGGTGCGCTTCGTGTTCCCCAATGCGCCGGTGATCCCGGTCACGCTCAACAACGGCTACCAGATGCCGGCGTGGTTCGACATTGCGGGCCCCGATTTCAACGTGCAGGAAGACGCGGCCGGCCTGCGCCGCTCGCAGGCCAGCATCGAGGCTGTCATCGCCAATGAAAAGGCCCGTGGCGTCGCCGCCGGCCGCATCGTGGTGGCGGGTTTTTCCCAGGGCTGCGCGATGGCGCTGCTGACCGGCCTGCGCCACACCGAGCGCCTGGCGGGCATCGTCGGCATGTCGGGCTGGTTGCCGCTGGCGGCCAGCACCGCGGCCGAGCGCCATGCGGCCAACCACGACACGCCGGTGTTCCTCGGGCACGGCCGGCAAGACCCGATGGTGCCCATCGCGCGGGCCCTGCAATCGCGTGACGCGCTCGCCGCATTGGGCTACACCGTGGAGTGGCACGAATACACGATGGCGCATTCGGTCTGCATGGAAGAAATTGCCGACCTGAACCGCTTCCTGCTGCGCGTGCTGGGCTGAACATGCCCCTCGCGCAGGCCCACGAGAGAAAAGGAGACAACGAAATGATCCTGGTCATCGGACACGCCCTCGCCAAGCCCGACACCTTGCAGGCGATGCTGGCCATCAGCGTGGAGCATGTGCTGCGCTCGCGCACCGAGCCCGGCTGCCTCTCGCACGAAGTCACGACCGACGTGCAAGACCCGTTGCGCCTGACTTTCGTGGAACGCTGGAGCGACATGGCCGTGCTGCAGGCGCACTTTCGCGTCGATGCCTCGCGGGCCTTCGGCAAGGCGCTGGCAGCCATGGCCGACGGCACGCCGGAGATCCACGTCTACCAGTCGGAGGAGATCGACCTGGCGGCGGGCCGCGCCAAGGCCTGAATCGCACACGCCAAACAGCCGGCAAACGACCATGTACGCATCGGTGTCTGCTATTGAAAAGGTAGCGCGCTGCAGGGTAGCCGACCCCGGGATTCCCTGCACGAGCAGTGCCTGCGCGCCCGTGCTACCTTCCAGCCCCTCAGAAGATTGATGGGTGATAACAATATGAGCAACAGATTGCAGGAGAGGTTGGGTGCACTTTCAGCCGCACGACTGAAAGGCATGCGCCGCGGGATAGAGAAGGAAAGCCTGCGCGCGCTGCCGGACGGCAAGCTCGCGCTGACGCCGCATCCACTGGCGCTGGGCTCTGCGCTCACGCATCCGCACATCACGACCGACTTCAGCGAATCGCAGCTCGAACTCATCACGGGCGTGCATGCGGGCGTCGAATCGGCGCTCGAAGAACTGACCCGGGTGCACCAGTTCACCTACCGCGTACTCGACACGCTCGGCGACGAACGCCTCTGGGTGTCGAGCATGCCCTGCGGCCTGCCGACCGACGAAACCATTCCGATCGGCCGCTATGGCTCGTCGAACGTGGGCCGCGCCAAGAGCGTCTACCGCATGGGCCTGAGCCATCGCTATGGCCGCCGCATGCAGACCATCTCGGGCATTCACTACAACTGGTCGCTGCCCGATGTGTCGAGCGAACAGTACTTCGCGCTGATCCGCAACTTCCGCCGCCACGCCTTCCTGCTGCTGTATTTGTTCGGCGCCTCGCCGGCCTTGTGTTCGAGCTTTGTCGCGGGACGCCCGCACGAGCTGCAGCCGCTGGGCGACGGCAGCATGTTCATGCCGCACGGCACCTCGCTGCGCATGGGGCGCCTGGGCTACCAGAGTGACGCGCAGGCTTCGCTGGCCGTGAGCTACAACAGCCTCGACGGCTACGGCGCTTCGCTGCAGGACGCGCTCACGCGCCCGTGGCCGGCCTATGAATCCATCGGCATCCGCAACCTCGGCGGCGACTACAACCAGCTCGGCACCAGCCTGCTGCAGATCGAGAACGAGTTCTACGGCACCATCCGCCCCAAGCGCGTGATCAACCCCGGCGAACGTCCCCTGCATGCGCTGCGCGAGCGCGGCGTGGAATACGTCGAAGTGCGCCTGATGGACCTTGACCCTTTCGAGACCGTCGGCATCAACGCGCAGACCATGCGCTTCATCGACGTCTTCCTGCTGCATTGCCTCTTGAGCGACAGCCCCGACGACACGCCGCAGGAAATTGCCGACCTGGCCCACAACCAGCACCTCACCGCCGCGCGCGGCCGCGAGCCGGGCTTGCGCCTGTCACGCGACGGCAGCGAAGTGGCGCTGGCCGACTGGGGCCTGGAGCTGGCCGGGCAATGCCTGCCCATCGCCGCCGCGCTCGATGCCGCCCACGGCGGCACGCAGCACGCCGATGCGGTGCGCGCTGCCCAGGCTGCGCTGCAGAACCCCGACAGCCTGCCGTCGGCCCGCGTGCTGGCGGCCATCGAGCAGCAGCATGGCAACTCCTTCGTCGGCTTTGTGCGCGCCCAGTCCGAGCAGACCCGTGCCGCGTTGCTGGGCCTGCCGTTCTCCGCCGCGCAGCAGGCCGGGTTCGAGCAGATGACGGCCGACTCCATCCAGGAGCAAAAGCGCATCGAGGCGGCCGACACGCTGCCCTTCGAGATCTACCGCGAGCAGTACGTGTCGCCTGCGCGCCTGGGCATGGCGCGTGGCCGCATGGCGGTTGCGGCCTAGCGTTCGGGCCAGGGCCTGTTCGTCATAGACGACAGCGGCGCTGGCTGATGGCCTACAGGGTTTGGCCTGCATGGCCCACCGCGTGCTTCGCTGGGGCTGCGAGGATGGCACCCATGCATTGCGCAAGCTCCGACCCGGTGAGATCTCTATGACCGTCAAGGCCTACCTGGTGGAGGACAGCCCCGTGATCCGCGAGAACCTTGTCGGCTTTCTCGCAGACGTGGCCGACGCCGAGGTCGTGGCCTCCGCCAGCACCGAGGATGAGGCCGTCACCTGGTTGCACATGCACCGCAACGACTGGGACCTGACCATCGTCGACCTGTTCCTCAAGCGCGGCAATGGGCTCGGCGTGATTCACGCGTGCCGCAACCGCGCGCCGCACCAGAAGGTGGTGGTGCTCAGCAACTACGCCACCGCCGACATGCGCCAGCGCTCGGAGCAACTGGGCGCCGACGCCTTCTTCGACAAATCGGCCGAGCTGGACCAGCTGGTGGCCTATTGCGACCTGGTCCGCTCGTCGCACGGGTGACTGGGGCCGCGCACCGGTGACTGCGTCACCGTGTCTTTCTGGGGTAAAACGCCACGCTGCCGCAGTGCGGCAACCGAATACCGGCAACTCCCCAAGGAAAGCGACACAGAGACCATGAGCAGCAACAGCATCGACTTCAAGGGCCGCGTGGCCATCGTGACCGGCGCGGGCGGCGGCCTGGGCCGCCAGCATGCGCTGGCCCTGGCGGCACGCGGCGCCAAGGTGGTGGTCAACGATCTGGGCGGCGCGCGCGACGGCTCCGGCGGTTCGGTGAGCGCCGCGCAGGCGGTGGTCGACGAGATCAAGGCAGCCGGCGGCGAAGCCATTGCCAACGGCGCCTCGGTCACCGATTTCGTGGCCGTGCAGGCCATGGTCAAGCAGGCAGTGGATGCCTGGGGCCGTGTCGACATCCTGATCAACAACGCCGGCATCCTGCGCGACAAGAGCTTCGCCAAGATGGAAGTGGCCGACTTCCAGCTCGTGGTCGACGTGCACCTGATGGGCGCCGTGAACTGCACCAAGGCCGTCTGGGCGCTCATGAACGAGCAGAAGTACGGCCGCATCGTGATGACCACGTCATCTACTGGCCTGTACGGCAACTTCGGCCAGAGCAACTACGGCGCAGCCAAGCTGGCGCTCGTGGGCCTGATGCAGACGCTGAGCATCGAAGGCGCCAAGAACGACATCCGCGTGAACTGCCTGGCACCGACCGCCGCCACCCGCATGACCGAGGACCTGTTCCCCAAGGACATGCTCGAAGCCTTCCGGCCCGAGGCCGTGGTGCCCGCCATGCTGGTGCTGGCCTCGCAGGACGCGCCAAACCGCACGGTGCTGTGCGCTGGTGCCGGCGTGTTCGAGGCTGCCCACATCACGCTGACGCAGGGCGTGTGGCTGGGCATCGGCCCCGACGTGCCCGAGCAACTGGCCGAACGGCTGGCCGACGTGACTTCGCGCGACGGTGAAGCCGTGCCGCAAAGCGGTGCTGCACAAGGCGGCAACGAGGTCGGCAAGGCGAAGGCAGGCGCGGGCGCTCTCAAAGGCTGAGCGCGCCACGCCGTTCATGGCGCTTGACCTCGAGTGCACTCGAGCATTTCCAATGAATTTGCCGGGCATTCCGGTTCATTCACTCATCGAGGAAATCACGCCATGAACACCACCGTCGACAACAAGGCCCTGGTCCAGCGCATCCATGCCGAGCTGGACAAGGGCAACGGCCAGTTCTTCGTCGACAGCCTGGCGGACGACGCCAGTTGGACACTGGAAGGCACCACGCCCTGGTCGCGCACCTACGCGGGCAAGAAGGCGATTCGCAAAGAGCTGCTGAACCCGTTGTTCGCGCAGTTCGCGGGGCCCTACGTGAGCAAGACCGAGCGCATCATTGCCGAGGACGACCGCGTGGTGGTGCTCTTCAGCGGCGATGTGCCCACCAAGGCCGGCAAGCGCTACAACAACCGCTACTGCTACATCTACCGACTCGAAGGAGGCCAGGTGAAAGAGCTGACGGAGTACTTCGATACCGCACTGGTGCAAGAGGCGCTGCAGGCGCCTCTTGCCGTGGCCCATGCCGGCCAGTGAGCCGGTCGCCGCACCGGTGGCGGCGAAGGGCATGCCCTTCCACATCGGCGAGCTGGCCACGCGCACCGGCCGCACGGTGCACGCCATCCGCTGGTATGAGACGCAGGGCCTGGTGCCCGGCGTGGCGCGCGACGACGGCGGCCGACGCCTCTATGGCGAACTGCACGTGGGCTGGCTCGACCTGATGGAGCGGCTGCGGCGCACCGGGATGTCGATCGCCGAGATGCGCCAATACACCGCGCTGGCGGTGCAGGGCAAGGTCACGCTGCGCGAGCGGCGCGACCTGCTCGCGGCGCACCGCACACGCGTGACCGAGACCATCGCCGAGTGGAAGAGGGCGCTGTCGCTGGTCGACCGCAAGATCGACTTCTACGACGAATGGATGGAGAGTGGCCATCGGCCGCCGCTCATTCCCGCCGAGACGCCCAGCCTCAAGCCACCGAAGCCACGGAAAGCCCGATGACCGACACCACCCTCGCTCCCTTGCCGCTGCCCGCCGGCATCCGTTCGCGCCAGGTCGACAACGGCAATGGCCTGTCGGTGCATTTGCTCGAAGCGGGTTTCGAGACGCCGGGGCGTCCCTGCGTATTGCTGCTGCACGGCTTTCCGGAGCTGGCCTATAGCTGGCGCAAGGTGATGCTGCCGCTGGCCGAAGCGGGCTATCACGTGATCGCGCCCGACCAGCGCGGCTATGGGCGCACCACTGGCTGGCAGCAGGGCTACGACGCGGGGCTCGACGAATTCCGCTTGCTGAACCTCGTGCGCGATGCGCTCGGGCTGTTGGCTGCGCTGGGCCATGACTCGGTGGAGGCGGTGGTGGGCCATGACTTCGGCTCGCCTGTGGCGGCATGGTGTGCACTGACGCGCCCCGATGTGTTTCGCTCGGTCGTGCTGATGAGCGCGCCTTTCGGCGGTCCGCCGTCCGCTGCCGCGACCGGGCTCGCCGAGGCCACGCGGCAGTTGCTCGACGGCCTTGCCGCGCTGCATCCGCCGCGCCAGCACTACCAGTGGTACTACTCGACGCGAGAGGCCAACGGCCACATGCAGCATGCGCCGCAAGGCCTGCACGCCTTCCTGCGCGCCTACTACCACCACAAGAGCGTCGACTGGCCGCAGAACCAGCCGTTCAGGCTGGCGGCGATGAGCGCGGAAGAAATGGCCCGGCTGCCGAGCTACTACGTGATGCGCGCCGACCAGACCATGGCCGAGACCGTGGCGCAGGAGATCCCGTCACCCGAGCAGATCGCCGCCTGCCGCTGGCTGCCCGACGACGAACTCGCCATCTACGCCGCCGAATACGCGCGCACCGGTTTCCAGGGTGGGCTGCAGTGGTATCGCTGTGGCACCAGCGGCCGATTCGTCACCGAGATGCAGGGTTGGGCGGGCCGCACGATCAACGTGCCCTCATGCTTCATTGCCGGTCGCAGCGATTGGGGCATCTACCAGAAGCCGGGCGATTTCGAGGCGATGCATACGGCGACCTGCACGCAGATGCGCGGCGTGCATCTTGTCGAAGGTGCAGGCCACTGGGTGCAGCAAGAGCAGCCCGGCGAGGTCAGCCGCCTGCTGCTCGGCTTTCTGCGGGAAACCGCTACTCGGCGGTAAAGCTCGCGTCCTTGCGGATCGAGTCGCGGTCGCGGTGGTTGTTCAGGCGGCCCAGCGTGCTGTCGAGCAGGCGCTTGAGCTTGTCGGCCGCGCCGCGGAAGGCCTCGTCGAGCGTGTTGGCGTGCTGTGTCACGGCCAGCGGCTGGTGGTGTGCAAGGCGGGCTTCCATCACGCAGCGCTTGTCGCCGCCGCCTGCCTTGTCGTGGTTCTCGTCGCTCAGATGGACCTCGATGCGCGTCACGTCTTCGACGAAACGGCTCAGGTGTTGCTTGATCTCCGTGTCGGCCCAGCGTTCCAGCGTGTCCTTGTTCTCGATACCGTTGCTCGTGTTGACCTGAATCTGCATGCAATGTCCCTGCTGGATGGATGAACGAGTGCCCACTGTGCGCCCTGAAGCGCCCCTGTGCGCGTAGGCCTTTTCCCTACCCACAAGCCGGGCAGGGTCCGCAATGCGGCTTTCTTGCTCAGCTCTGGATGTACGTGGTCAACTGTTCGATGGTCGCTTCGTGGTCCGAGATGATGTCGTCCATCAAGTCCTGGATGGAGATCATGCCCACCACCTTCTCGCCGTCCACCACCGGCAGGTGGCGGAATTTGCGCTGGCTCATCAGCGTCATGCAGGCGCGCGTGCGGGTCTGCGGGGTGACGGTCATCACGTCGGGCGTCATGATCTCGGAGACCTTCATCTCCTTCGAGTTCTTGCCTTGCAGCGCCACCTTGCGGGTGTAGTCGCGTTCGGACAGGAAGCCCACCAGCTTCTCGCCGTCCATCACCATCAGCGCGCCTACCTCGAAGTGGGCCAGCGTGGCCAGCGCATCGAACACGCTGGTGTGGGGCGAGGTGCGCCAGGCCGCGGAGTCATGACGCTTGAGCAGTTCGGAGACGGGTTTCATCGCGGTCACTCCATGAATAAAGTTTCGATTCACACCGACGCTCGTGCGCCGCACTCGAGCAAATGATAGGGGCGCAAAGGCCCCTCGCGATGCAAAACCTCTAGGGGATTGCGCGTGTGCGCCGCGCGAGAACTTAAGGCTGAGCCGTCGATGCCGCCAGCACGCGGCTGAGCGCCACCGGGTCGCCCACCACCGCCTTCACAAGACCCTTCTCGTCGAAGTGGACCTGGAACTCCGACCAGCTGTCGCGCCAGTAGCGCCAGATGGGCGCGTCGAGGCTGGGGTTCTCACTGGTCACCGGATAGGCGATGGCCATCAGCACCTGCTCGCGCGTCATGCCGGGCATCACCTTCGCGGCCAGGATGGCGTCGCGCACCGCGGGCGCGAAGGCCGCCATCGTCTGCTTCGGGTCGGTGGTCACCACGTAGCGCTGTGCGAACTCCGGCAGCGTGATGTTGCGGCTGTAGTCGTTCTTGATGCGCTGGGGCTTGCCGCCGAGATCGAGGCTGAACCAGCGGAAGTCATACGAGGTGATGCGCGCCGGCGTGCCCACCGCCACGATGCGCGTGCCCTGCTCGTCGTAGTTGATGTCGCTGATCGAGTCGCCGTAGGTGCGCATGTTGCAGCACAGGTAGCCGCTGACCATGGGGCCGGGCGACGGCGAAGGCCGCTGGGCATGGACGACGGTCACGGGAACGACGGTGGCTGCCAGCAGGGCGGCAGCGGCAAGGCGCTTGAGCATGGATTTCTCCTCGGTGTTTGTTGGAATGGCCGCGCGGGCGCGGCGCGGGGATTCTAGGATCGATCGTGCCCGCAACGAAGGCAAAATGGCCGTATCCAGCTATCGAAAAGATAGCGGCAAGCTGCCGTTCAGGTTCGCGGGCCACAATCCTCACCCGGCCCTGCGGCCAACCCCTTCCAGACAGCGCGAAAGAAAGAACACCCACCGATGGCGATCCAGTGGTTCCCCGGGCACATGTACACGACCCAGAAGGCCATCACCGAGCGGGTGAAGGACATCGACGTGGTCATCGAGTTGCTCGACGCGCGCCTGCCCGGCTCCAGCGCCAACCCGATGCTGGCCGAGCTCACGGCCGGCCGGCCCACGCTCAAGGTGCTCAACAAGCAGGACCTGGCCGACCCGGCGCGCACCACGCTCTGGCTGGCGCACTACAACGCGCTGCCCGACACGCGCGCCATCGGCCTCGATGCGAGCCAGACCATGCCCGCGCAGCAGATCGTGCGCGCCTGCCACGAACTCTCGCCCCGGCGCGGCGGCATGGCCAAGCCGATGCGCGTGCTGATCTGCGGCATTCCCAATGTGGGCAAGTCGACCCTCATCAACACCCTGACCGGCGGGCGCAAGGCCAAGACCGGCGACGAGGCCGGCATCACCAAGCTCGAACAGCGCATCACGCTGGCCGACGACTTCTACCTGTGGGACACGCCCGGCATGCTGTGGCCGCGCATCGTGGTGCCCAAGAGCGGCTACAACCTCGCGGCCAGCGGCGCGATCGGCCGCAATGCCTTCGACGAGGAAGAAGTGGCGCTCGAGCTGCTCAACTACCTCAAGACCCACTACGCCGCCGGCGTGGCATCGCGCTTCAAGCTCGTGGAACTCGACGACGCCACCATGGCCGAGATGAAGGACGAGGCGCTGCTCGACACCATCGGCCGCAAGCGCGGCGCGCTGCTGGGCAAGGGCAAGGTCAATCTGCAGAAGTCGGCCGAAATCGTGATGCACGAGTTCCGCGCCGGCAACCTGGGGCGCGTCACGCTCGAAACGCCGCAAGAGTTCTTGCAGTGGCTGGCCGAGGGGCAGCGCATCGACGCCGAGCGCGCAGCGAAGAAAGCGGCGCGCGGCAAGAAGGGCAAGCAGAAGCCCGAGGACGCGTCTGAGCCCACGCCGGAAAGCGACGACACCTGATGCCCAGCGTCTTCTTCCGCAAGGGTGGCCTGGACACCGACTCGGAAGACTATCCGGGGTTGGTGAGTGTTGCGGCGTACCTGCGGCAGATGAGCGCGCAGGAACACGAGCGCAAGCCCACCGACGCCGAAGGCTTCCTGCGCGAGCTGGACGCCTTGCCGTGGAGCGACGTGATGGCCGCCTGGCTGGTCCGGCAGGCTGGCCCGTTGCCCGCGCTGGTCTTGTGCGCCGACGACATCAAGGTGCAGTTGGGCGTCAGCGGCGTCTTTCACGAGCAGTTGCACTACTACCAGTTCAGCTTCAGCAGGGAAATGAAGAAGGGCTGGTTCTCGAAGGAAACGCAGTTGATCAGCTTCGAGATCCACGAGCGCGCGGACGTGGACGGCATCGTCCGGCCGTTCGTGCAGGGCGACTACGACGCGATGGCCAGTGAAGCCCGGCGCATCGGCCAGAACCTGGTCGAGTAGGCCGGGGCGAGCCCGGCTCAGTCCAGCGCGAACAGCCCTGCGGCCGCTTCGCTGAGCGCCGCCAGCCGGTGCGAATCCGGCGTGGGCCCCGCGGCCTTCAGCGCGCGCTGGTACATCGCGATGCGCGTGGCCGATACCGGCCGGCACAGTGGCCGGCTCAGATGCAGCGCAAAGCGCCGGTCGGGCACCACGTAACGCCCCGGGTTCAGCCGCGCAAAGCGGATGTAGGCCTGCAGCGCGAAGAGCATGTCGGCGTGCAACGCGTCCATCCGCTTCTCGGCGTCCTTGCCGATCTGCGCAAGGCCCTTGGCGTCCTTCGTTACCGGCACGCCGAGGATGTCGGCCATGTCGATCTCGAAATGCGTGAAGTCACCATACGGGCGCTTGCAGTCGATCAGGAAGGTCTGCCAGTTCGCCCGCTGCAGCAGCCGGATGTGCTCGTCTTTCACATCGAAGCTCGTGCGCTTGTCGAACGGCGGCAAAAAGGTGTAGTGCCCCGCCGCGAAGCTCGCATGCAGGAAGAAGGCGGACGCCACGTTCACGAAGCGGTCGAAGGCTGGCGACTGGCCGCCGTCGAGCAAGTTGCCGAACTGTTCGAGCGACATGTCGGCGGGCACGATGGCGGGGGCGCCCGATTCGCAGTTGATCCACTCGGCCCGGCTGCGGCGGAATGTGTCGATGTCATCCTGCGTGATCTCGAGGCTGCCCGCACCGGGCGGCTCCGGCGGGGCGGCGGTGGCTGTTGCGGGCGCGCTTTTCTGCCCGCAGCCGGCGGCGGCGAGCAGGGCAGAGGCGGCGCTTGCGGCCGACAGGGCCAGGACGCCCCGTCGATGGATCCAACTCACGATTTTTTCTCCCAGGGAAAACGTTTCGGCCCCCGAGGATGCCACGCCGGCCTGACCCGTGACTGAGGGCCCGGTGTAGGCTCGCCGGCATCGACATTGCGAGGAGCCACATGACGGATGCAACGCAAGCCCGGACCGACGAGGCGCACGACCTTTCTCCGGGCTGGGACGCCATCAGCGGCGCGCTGGAGCGCCTGTACCCCGGGCAGGAACCGAAGCACTACGGCACGGTCATCAAGTGGATGCTGGGCGGGCCCGATCCGCTCGACGGCATCAGCGCCTGGAAGCGCATGGACCCGGTGCCGCACTGGCACTTCGTGAGCTACGGGCTGACCGAGCTGTACAGCAAGGAATCCGATGATGCCGATACCAGCGGTTACGGCTTCGAGCTGACTTTTCGCCTGGCCTGCAACCCCGCCGACGACGAGCCGCCCGCATGGGCCATCAATTTCCTGCAGAACCTGGCGCGCTATGTGTTCAAGAGCGGCAACGTGTTTGGCGACGGCCACTGGATGACCGCCAATGGCCCGATCGCGCTGGAACGCGAGACGCTGATCTGCTCGATGGGTTTCGTGTTCGACCCCGAACTGCCGGCCATCGATACGCCGCACGGGCGCATGGCCTTCATCCAGGTGGTGGGCCTCACGGTCGACGAAGAGCGTGCCGCCAAGCAATGGCAGACCCGCAAGCTGCTCGACGTGCTGCTGCCCGAAATGCCGCTGTGGGTGACCGACCTTGCGCGGCCCTCGCTGCTCGACAACGCCAGCGTGCGCGCGCGGGTGGCCGAAGGCACGCAGCGCGATGGCTCGTCGAGCGGGTTTCTCTTCACCGATGTGCTGGGCTGGAAAGTGCAAAAGCGTTTGCTGCGCGCGCCTGTCACCGAGATCGTGCTGGGTGCGCGGCAGGTCGATGAACTCGTCACGCTGCTGCCGTTGCGCCTGCCTTTCGGCCGCGGCTTTCGCGTGGCCGGCCGCGAAGGCGCGTTGGTGTTCGAGCACGGCGATGTCAACAGCGTGAGCGAGAGCGATGGCCAACTGACGCTGCAACTGACCGACGACACGGTGCGCGAACTGGCCCGCACGCTGCAGCCGCGCGCCGGCACCTACACGCTCGAAGGCCTCGACGGCGTGCGCTGGCAGATCGAGAAGACCACGATCAAAAGCCCCGAAGGCAAGGTCGTTCGCACCATCGGCTGAAGCAAGACGGCCTGCCCACTATCATCGAAACATGCAACGTCTCACGCGCCAGCGCAACGCAGTTTTCTCCGCTTTCAGCGACGCCGGTCGCGTGTTGACCGCTCCCCAGATCCTGGCGCATGCGCGCGAGATCGTTCCCGAAATCAGCCTGTCGACGGTGTACCGGCAGGTGTCGCTGCTGCTGGCGGATGGCGAGATCGCCAAGGTCGAGCTGCCGGGCGAACCGGCGCGCTACGAAGTGGCGTGCAAGCCCGACGCGCATCGCCATTCGCACCACGACGGCGAAGAGGCCGATCACCACCATCACTACTTTCATTGCGCGGGCTGCGGGCAGGTCTTTCTGCTGCACGCCTGCCCGGGGCCGATGGACGACCTCGTGCCCAAGGGCTTCCAGGTGCGAAGCCATGAAGTGACCTTGCACGGGCTGTGCGCGTCCTGCGCGGACACGGGCGACAAGAAGGCGCGCGCACCGAAAGCGCATTGACCCACCGCCGGCCGCACGGCGGGGTAGGGTGGCGGTCAGGTTTTCAATGTTATTGAGAATGAATTCGCAATAACGTATAGTCGCGGGTCTTCCTTCTTACGGCCCACCTATGCAAGTCCTGTCCTCCCTCAAAGAAGCAAAGAAGCGCCACCGCGATTGCCAGGTGGTGACGCGGCGCGGCCGCACCTACGTCATCTGCAAGTCCAACCCACGCTTCAAGGCCAGGCAGGGCGGCGCGAAAAACAAGAACAAGCGCTGATCGCAGCCTGAAGGGCGCGGCGCACCGATACACGCCGCCGCTGCCCCTTCCGGCAAATTCTGCTTCTCGTTTTCGCGCGTTGGCGGTCCTCGCCAGCTTCAAGACCACCACTGAATTCACGCATCGGCGCACCCGCGCCGGGGCTGGCCTGCGCGCGTCTTTTTCAAAACCGGAACCTCTTCATGCTCCGAGCCATCGGCCTCACCAAACAGTACGGGACGCACACCGCGCTCGACCGTCTCGACCTCGACATCCGCGCCGGCGACATCTACTGCCTGCTGGGCGCGAACGGCGCCGGCAAGACGACGACCATCAACCTGTTCCTGAACTTCATCGCGCCGACCGCTGGCACGGTGGAGATCAACGGCATCGACGTCACGCGCCATCCGGTCGCCACCAAACAGTACGTGGCCTACATCCCCGAGCAGGTCACGCTGTACGGCACGTTGTCGGGGCTGGAGAACCTGCGCTTCTTCGCCGGACTGGCGTTGGGCAAAGAGCTGCCACGCAGCCGCTTGCTCGAACTGATGACCGAGGTGGGGCTCGACCATGCGGCGGCGGACAAGCGCGTGTCTGCCTACTCGAAGGGCATGCGCCAGAAGGTGTGGATCGCGGTGGCGCTGGCCAAGCAGGCGAAGGCGCTGCTGCTCGACGAGCCGACCTCGGGGCTCGACCCGCAAGCGGCCAGCGAGTTCTCGGGCCTGCTGCGGCGCGCTGCCGACAACGGCGTGGCCGTGCTCACCACCACGCACGACCTGTTCCATGCGCAGCAGACGGCCACGCGCGTCGGGATCATGAAGCGCGGGTTGCTTGTTGAGAGCCTGAACGGCGAGGCTCAGATTGCGCGTACCGATCTGCAGTCGCTCTACCTTCAGCACATGAGGGCGTAGATGACGCGTCCTCTTCGTCTTCGTCTGTTTTGTGTTGCTGGTCGCCGCTGTTCTTCAGGGCGACGCTCCCGCCGACACGGGGCTCTTTTTCGCGAATGTCCCCCGCTTCGCTCCTCCTTTATTTCGCGAAAAAGAGCCCCGTATCGGCGCGAGCGCTCAGAGCACTTGTTGATCGGCGATCACCAGCAGCGTGCCCTTGTGCGAATGACGCCAGGTGCTCCCCGCAGCGAAATAAAGGAGGAGCGAAGCGGGGGACATTCGCGGAGGGGAGCACCTGGTGTCATTCGCACCCGCCCCGAATGCACCCGCTCCGAACCCCAAGCCTCCAAAACCCAAGCCCCCGAACACAAGCACCCCGCAACACAACGCGAGATGAATCACTGATATGTCGCTGAACTGGATCGCACGACGCGAATTTTTGGAACGCCTGCGCGACGGGCGCCTCTACTGGGCCGGCGGACTGGTGCTCGTTCTGCTCCTCACCGCACTCGCAGTGGGCTGGGCACACCAGCGCGATGCGCGCGCTGAACAGCACGCAGCACAAGCCATGGACTACCGCGACTGGCTGCAACAAGACAAGCGCCATCCGCACGACGCCGCGCACCAGGGCATGCATGCCTTCAAGCCTGAAGCCGCGCTCGCCATGATGGACCCGGGCATCAATCCCTACATCGGCAGCACCGTGTGGCTGCAGGCGCATCGCCAGAGCGAAGTGAAGTTCAACGCCGCGCAGGACGCGACCGGCCTGCAGCGCTTCGGCAACCTGTCGGTCGGCTGGATCCTGCAGGTGCTCGGGCCGCTGCTGGTGATCGTTCTGGGCTTCAACGCCTTCGCGGGCGAACGCGAGCAAGGCATCCTGCGCCAGACCCTGAGCCTGGGCGTTCCGCCGCTGCGCCTGCTGGGCGGCAAGGCACTGGCACTCGCGGTTTCGTTGGCAGTGCTGCTGGTGCCGGCCGCAATCATCGCGACCATCGCGGTGGCTGTCGGTGCAGGTCCGGGCGAGCGACTGGACGCGCTGCTGCGGCTCGCCGCGTGGGCCTTCGGCTACGCCATCTACCTCGGCATCTTCGTGTTCCTG
Source organism: Variovorax sp. PAMC26660 (assembly GCF_014302995.1). Classification (NCBI taxonomy): domain Bacteria; kingdom Pseudomonadati; phylum Pseudomonadota; class Betaproteobacteria; order Burkholderiales; family Comamonadaceae; genus Variovorax; species Variovorax sp. PAMC26660. The sequence continues at coordinate 180,580 of NZ_CP060295.1, read as the reverse complement.
GTGCTGGGCGTGTCGGCCGCCTCGTCCACCTCGCGCATGGCGATCACCGTGCTGCTCGCGCTGTGGATCGGGCAGGCGGTGATGGCGCCGCGCGTGCTGTCGGAACTGTCGCGCGCCTGGTTCCCCAGCCCCACGCGGCTGGAGTTCGATCAGGCACTGAATGCCGAGCGCAAGGCCGTGTCCGACGAGGTCTGGCAGAAGAACTTCGGCACCACCGAGCGTTGGGGCCGCGACGTACCGCTCTCCAAGTGGGGCCTGGCGCTGCAACTCGACGACCAGTCTTCTTACGCCGTGTACGACCGCCACTACGGCCGCCTCTGGAACACCTGGGAGCGACAGCAGACAGTGCAGGAGTGGAGCGGCCTGCTGCTGCCCATTCTCGCGATCCGCAGTTTCTCGATGGGCATGGCCGGCACCGATTTCGCCCACCACCGCAGCTTCACGACCGAGGCCGAACTGCATCGCCGCGACATCCAGGACCTGATGAGCAAGGACCTCGTGGCGCATGCCGATCCGCTGGGCGATCGCCACTTCGCCTACCAGGCGCCGCACGAACTGTGGGCCACCGTGCCGCCTTTCGACTACCACCCGCCGGGAGCGGGATGGGCGCTGCTGCACCAGGCGCGCAGCCTCGCGGTGCTGTGCGTGGCGCTGCTGCTGGCCGTTGCCTTCGCGGCCTTTGCCACCGTGCGCCAGCGTGCGCTGTGAGAGGGCGAGCATGAGCATGACCATCCCTCTTCAACCTTCCCAGGGCCGGCGCCTGCTGGCCGTGATGCGCCAGGAATGCCGGCTGATGCTCGCCGAGCGCGGCCTCTGGATCGTCGGTGCGCTGTTCCTGCTGCTGGTGGCCTATGCCCTCGGCAACGGCCTGCTGCAGACCGCGCACCGCGACCGCGCGCAGGCAGCCGTCGCGCAGGCTGACCGTGACACCCGCGCCGCACAGCGCGTGCAGCTCGAAGCCATCCTCGCGGGCACCGCGCAGCCCACGCCGTTCCAGAACCCGGCCGATCCCTCGCGCATGGCGAGCAGCTACGGCGGCCATCATGCGATCTTGCCGACCGCGCCGCTGGGGCCGGTGGCGCTGGGGCAGAGCGATCTGTTCCCGAGCCAGTACGAGGTCACGAACCAGAGCCGCGTGGTGTTCATGAACCCGAGCGACATCGAGAGCCCTTGGCACCTGATGAGCGGTCACTTCGACCTGGCCTTCGTCATCGTCTATTTGCTGCCGCTGCTGATCTTCGCGCTCAGCTACAACCTGCTGTCGGCGGAGCGCGAGAACGGCACCCTGCGCCTGCTGCTGTCGCAACCGCTGCGCCTGCGCACGCTGCTCGCGGGCAAGCTGTCGGTGCGCGCCGCCGTGCTGCTGCCGGTGGCGGTGTTGCTGATCGCGCGGCAGGTGGGTTGGGTCGATGCGTCGGGCGATGTCGGCGGTGCCACGTTCTGGTGGGCGCTGCTGGTGGGTGCGTATGCGCTGTTCTGGTTCGCGCTGGTGGTGGCGGTCAATGCCTTCGGTGCCTCGTCGGCGACCAATGCGATGGTGCTGGTCATCGCGTGGGTGCTGCTGGTGCTGGTGGCGCCGGTGCTGCTGAACCTCGCCGTCACGCAGGCCAGCCCCGCGCCTTCGCGCACCGAACTCGCCACGCGCCAGCGCGTCGTCACCGCCGAGGCGATGAAGCGGCACGCGGACCTGTTGAGCGCCGATTACCAGCACGTCGGCCGTGGCGCGATCCTCGTGCCGCGCGACGGCAAGATCGAAATAGCCGGGCGTGCGTTGGCCATGTACGCCATCGAGCGCGAGGTCGACGAAGCCATTCGTCCAGAGCTTGATCGCTTCGAGGCGCAGCAGGCGCATCAGCAGGTGCTGCTGGGCCGCTTCGGCGTGGTGTCGCCAGCGGCGGTGGCCTACGAAGGCATGACCGCGCTGGCCGGCACCGGCGCACGGCGCCACGCGCGCTTTGACGCGCAGACGGTGGCGTACCACGAGGCGTGGAAGGCGTTTTTCTTCCCGCGCATCGAGGCACGCAATGCGCTGATGCCCACAGATTTCGACCGCATTCCCGCCTTCGCATGGCAGGAAGAACCCGCCAGCCTCATGCGCCACCAGGCCGTACTGGCCGTGCTGCAACTGCTGTTGCCCAGCCTGCTGCTGTTCGGTGTGGCCGCGTGGCGGCTGCGCCGCTTCTCGGTCGCGTAGCTGCCGATTCGATTCCGTTTTTCTTTTCAGCCATCAGAAGCAATCCAATGACCCCGTTCATCCGCACGGCCATGGCAGTGGCCGCCGCCACTGTCTTCCAGTCTTCCTACGCGCAGCAAGCCAATGCCGAGCTTGGCACCGTCACCATCGAAGGCAGCCGCGATGCCAACAGCCTGCACCTCGAAGAATCGAGCGGCACCGCGTCGCGGCTCGGCCTGTCGGTGCGCGAGACGCCGGCCTCGGTCGAAATTCTGTCGCAGGACGCGATCCAGCAGCGCGGCGCGCGCACCTTCAGCGAAGCACTGCGCGGCATGGCCGGCCTGTCGGGCGGTGGGCCACCGTCGTCACCGACCACGCTGTCCACGCGCGGCTTCACGAGCATCATGTATCTGTACGACGGTGTGCGCACCTCCGGCGCGGGCGTGGTCAACCGGGTGCAGGACACCTGGAACTACGACCGCATCGAGGTGCTGAAAGGCCCGGCCTCGGTGCTCGACGGCGAAGGCGCCATTGGCGGTGTCGTCAACTTCGTGACCAAGCGGCCCGACCGCGACAACCCGCACAAGGAAGCCTTGCTGTCTTACGGCAGCTACGGCTCCACGCGCGCGGCCTTCGGCTTCGGCGGCGCCCTCGGCGATGCCAGCGCCTACCGGCTGGACTACAGCCGCAACGACACCAAGGTGGGCACCATCGATCGCAACGGCGAGCGCATCGACCACTTCACCAGCGGGCTGATGGTCGACTTCGGCGGCTCGGTCAAACTGGACCTGGCCTTCGACTACCTGCGTGACAACAACCAGGCCTACTGGGGCACGCCGCTGGTGCCGCGCAGCTTTGCCACGCAACCCACCGGCGTGGCCAGCACACCCGACGGCCGCGTGATCGACCGGCGCATGACGCACGCCAACTACAACGTGCTGGACGACGACAACTCGTCCGAAACCTACTGGCTGCGCGCGCGCCTGACGGGGCAGCTCGATGGCGGCTGGTCCTGGCGCAACGAGTTCTCGGCCAACAAGTCGAACCGCATGTTCCGCAACTCGGAGTTCGCGGCCTTCGAGCAGCCGGGGAACATCGGGCGCGACCAGACGATGATCTCGCACGATCAGGACTTCTGGCTCAACCGCTTCGACGCCACGCACAAGGGCACGCTCGCAGGCATGGACAACCGCTTCGTGATCGGCGGCGAATACAGCGAAACGCGCTTCGGCAGCCAGCGCCGTTTCTCGAACAGCAGCGCCAGCACGGCGAATGCGCTGCGGGTGTCGGTGTTCAACCCGTACGTGGGCCTGTTCGACGAAAACCCCGCGCTGAGCGTGGGCGGCGGCAATCGCACCAACACCACCTCGAACGTGAAGGTCACGTCGGTCTTCGTGGAAGACGCGCTCAAGCCGATCCGCAACCTCACGCTGGTTGGCGGCCTGCGCCACGACCGCACCGAGGTGCAACGCGGCATCCTCGATCTGAACCTGGGCACGCTCAACCGCTTCGACACCAGCTACCGCTCGACCTCGGGTCGGTTCGGCGCGGTGTACGACATCACGCCGCAGTCGAGCATTTACGCGCAGTACACCAACGCCACGCTGCCGGTGAACTCGCTGTTCCTGCTGTCGGCGTCGAACGCGACGTTCCCGATGTCACGCGGCAAGCAAGCGGAGGTAGGTTTCAAGCAGAGCATTCCCGAAGCCAACCTGGAGTGGACGGCAGCGGTCTACAAGATCGAGCTGGACAACGTGCTCTCGCGCGATCCGAACAATGTCGCCAATACGGTGAACAACGGGCGCCAGTCTTCGCGCGGCATCGAGTTGTCGACCGTGTGGCGGCCAACGCGCGAATGGACGCTGGCGGGCAATCTCGCGGCGCTAGATGCGCGCTTCGATAGCTTGATCGAAGCGGGCAACGTTTCGCGCGTGGGCAAGACGCCGCCGAACGTGCCCGAGCGCGTGGCCAATATCTTCGCGACTTATCGGCCTGATGGTTCGAGGTTCGAGTACTTCGCCTCCTTGAACCGCACCGGCCACATGTTCACGGACAACGCCAACCAGATTCGCATCAACGGCTACACCACCATGGACGCGGCCGTGAGCTATCGGCTACAGAAGGCACTGCTGACCTTCCGCGTGCGTAACCTGACGGACAAGCTCTACGCTACCTGGGCGGGTCGCGCGACGAGCCAGGTGCTGTTGGCGCCGCGACGGACCTTTGAGTTGTCGGCCAAGTTCGACTTCTGAGGGTTTTCCGGGTTTGGGCGCTGCTGCTGTTCAGGGCGTCGCTCACGCCGACACGGTGCTCTTTTTCGCGAATGTCCCCCGCTTCGCTCCTCCTTTATTTCGCGAAAAAGAGCCCCGTATCGGCGCGAGCGTTGGACAGGGCGGTGGTCGATCGGCGATACACCAGCAGCGTGCCCCTGTGCGAATGACGCCAGGTGCTCCCCGCAGCGAAATAAAGGAGGAGCGAAGCGGGGGACATTCGCGGAGGGGAGCTCCTGGTGTCATTCGCACGCACCCCGAATGACCCCGCATCTAACCGCACAACCATCCCCCGAGCGCTGCCTCAGCGCATCTGCAGCCGGGCGTCCTTCGGATAGCTGACGGTGTAGTCGGCCGTCACGCGCGCGGTCTTGCCCGCGTCGAGGTCGAAGCGCCACATCGTCAGCCCGGGCTGCTTGTTCCAGGCCAGCTCTGCGGGCTGTGGCGAGAACTGCGACGCCACGCGCACCTGCTCGTCCACCGACACCGGCGCGGCCTCCAGCACCTGCACCGCAATCGGCGTGCGGTGGCGGTTCTCGACCACATAGGCGCGCTGCACCTTGCGTTCGGCACGAGAACCCGCAAAGCCGCCCGTGCCCTGGTTGTCGCGCTCGGGTTCGGCCTGAACCCGTACCAGCTCGTCGCGACCGAAAGACAGCGTGAGGTTTGCGTCGCTCGGCGCAGTCCAGCGGCCGCTGCCCACGAAGTTGCCGTCGCGATAAAGCTGCATCGGGCCGGCCGGCCACACGCCCGCAGGTTGCGGGAGTTCGGCGACCAGGAACGCACTGGTGTCCACGCGCGGGCTGGTGCGCACCGCCAGCTTGGCGGTGTCTTCATGCTGGCCCAGCGCCATCGTCACGCGCTGGCCGTTGGAGGGCACGTCGATGCTTTGCGGCACCGCGAATTCAGTCGCGAAGCTGTTGTCGAACACGCTCACGTCGAACAGCGGCTCGCGGCGTTCTCTGATGGCCTGCTTGGCGTCGATCGGTGCCATGGCAGGCGCGGCCGGTGCCGCCATGTAGACCTCATCGGCCTGCGCGGCCAGCTTGCGCGGCGGCGGTTCGATGCCGATGCGCCATGCGCCCGGCGTGCGGCCGGTGGTTTCGCGGCGCGGCTGACCGGTGGACAACACCAACTTCACGCCGCGCCAATCTTCGCCCGTGGCCTGCGCCACCAGTGCCTGTCGCTCGATGCGCACCTTGCGCGTGTTGGTGTCGAGCAGCGCGCGGTAGGTGGGCGTCCAGCCGGGGCCGTTGACCTGGTAGCTGAGCTTGATGTCGGCATCGGCGCTGGCGGCCAGCGTCACGGTGACGGCCACCACCTGGCCGCCGTTGCCCTGCGAGCGCGTGCGCTCGGCCAGCAGCGGGTTGAGCTGGCGGTCGATGTCGGTCTGCTTGCGCTGGATCTGGTGCTGCTTGAGCAGCGAGTCCTGTCCGGTGCGGCGCATCGCCTCGGTCATCGCGGCGAGGTTGCGTGCATCCAGTGGGGCGCGTGCGCCCTGGGCCGATTCGCCGCTGCCGCCCGACAGGCCTTTGAGATAACCGGTGACCATGCCCAGCGCATCGGTCTCGGCCTGCAGCGCGGCCTTCTGGTCTTCCAGCTCGCGGATGCGGCCGTCGAGCGCGCTGGTCGAGCAGCGTGCCGACAGTTCGCGCGCCTCGCTGAGCACCGAGGTTTCGCCCACGCGCACCGAGGCGTCGGCCGACACCTGCAGGCTCTGCACGTCCAGCCCCGCGGGCAGGCAGGCGAAGGTGACCGAGCGGCTGCCCGCCGCGATGCGCGCGACGCGCTCGACCGTGGCGCTGCCGGGGTAGACCTTGACCTGGGTGATGCGCGAGCTGTCGGCTGCTGTGCCCGGCACCTGGGCGCTGGCGCTCAGGACCAGCCAGCCGGCGGCAACGACGGTGGCGCGCAGAAGAAGGGTGGAGGACGGTGCTTTCATGAAGGGCCTTCGGAGGAAGTGAGTGGGTTTGTCTCCACTCATACGGCCGGGCTTGCGGAACGGGGTTAAGGCGGTGTCAAAAAACTTTCGCCAGGGTGCGACGTTCGTTGTCGCTGTCGCCAATGCAACCGCAAAAGCGTTGTCCGTCACCCGCGCGACGACGTGCAGAGCCTGCGGTTCTTAGAGTGCCCCGTACCCATCACCAACCCGCATCGCCACGCCAAGGAGACCTTCCATGCTCGACACGATCAAGACCATCAACCAATCCGCCGCCTTCAACCGCTGGGCCGGCTTCGAAGTGACGCACGCCGGCGACGGCCAGGCCGAACTGCGCATGAACTGGCGTGCCGAAGACATGGGCCAGTACGCCGGCTTCCTGCACGCCGGCATGATCGCCGCGCTGCTCGACACCGTGAGCGGCTACGCGGCCGCCACGCAGGCGGGCCGCGTGCTGGCCTCGCATTTCTCGGTGAACTGCATCTCGCCCGCGATCGGCCAGGCTTTCGTGGCGCGCGGCCGGGTGATCAAGGCCGGCCGCAAGCAGGTGTTCGTCGCGGCCGAGTTGTTCGCCCAGCCCGAAGGCAAGGGCGACGACGCGCTCAAGCTCGTGGCGACGGGGAACGCCATCCTGGTTCCGGTGGAAGAGCTTCAGTCGAAGCCTGCTGCTGCATAGGCTTTGCCCGGCGCCGCAGCTTCAGTCCGAACAGCGGGCGCAGCCAGTTGCTGCGGCGGATCAGCCCGTCGGTCAGCGCCCAGCAGCCGACGATGGTCAGCGCGACCAGCAACGCCGGTTCCAGCACCGGGCCCAGCGCGAGCGGCGCCAGCAGCGTCACGCCGACGATGATCAGCGTCTGGTGCAGCACGTACCACGGGTACACCGACTCGTTGGCCCAGCGCAGCCAGGGCCACGGGCGGTTCAGGTGGCGATGGCCGTGGCCCAGGATGGTCGCGACTGTCAGCCACAAGTAGAGCGTGCGCAGTGCGTCTGCCAGCAGACCGGAGGCCGGGCCCTTGGCGCCGACGCGCAGCGCGATGTACGTGGCGATCAGCGCGAGCACCAGCGCCAGCGACACCCGGCGCAACCGCTCCAGTTCTTGCCACACGCCGGTATCCACGCCCATCCAGTAGCCGTAGAGAAACATCGTGAAGTAGAGGCTGTGCAGGTAGAAGTCGCGCACCAGGTTGTGGGTGGGCGGGAAATGCGGGGCCAGCAGCGTCGTCCAGGCGAGCAGCGGCAGCACTGGCAGCAGCAGCAACTGCCAGCCGCGCAGCCCATTGAAGCGGCGTCGCATCCATTGGCCGGCGGCCGAATTCCACAGCGACAGCGTCAGCGCGATCACGGCCGTGTAGGCAAACAGATAGGGCAAGTACCAGAGATGGTTCCAGGTGACGCCGAACTCGGCACCGTCGAAGGCGCGCTTCGGCCACGGCTCGGCCATCGGCAGGTAGCGCAGCAGGAAGGCACCGAAGCCCGGCGCCACCATGCCGTTGGCCACGCCCTGCGCATAGGCCTGGTACGGCACGATCACCGCCATGCCGAACACCAGCGGCAGCATCAGCCGCACGCCACGGCTGCGCAGCAAGCCCCAGGTGCCTTGGCCGCGGCTCAGGAAGCCGAGCGACACGCCCGAGATAAGGAACACGAGGTCCATGCGCCAGAGGTTCAGCATCCGCATCGGCCACTGCAGCCATTCGGCCGCGTACGGACTTTTCAGGTGCCAGGGCCAGTCGGCCACGTAGTACATGCCCACGTGATAGAGGATCACGAACAGGAAGGCCAGGGCGCGCAGCGCGTCGATGTCATGGCGACGCGTGTTGGGCAGGTGGGTGGTTGCGGTCATCGCAAGCTCCTCGAAGCGAAGAAGCCGCGATGCTCGGGCCCGCAGCCCTGGCCGAGGGCTGCAAGGGGATGGATCGCCCCCGCTTTGTGACGAGCGGTGCCCCGCAGGGACGAAATTGGCCGGCCCCAAGGGCTAATTTCGCGAGAATTCCCCGCATGCGAGACCCGCGCAAGAACCTGTACGAACGCTACGAGCCGATTCGCCGCTACGTGGAGGTAGGTTTCTGGATCGTGCTGATGACGCTGCAGGCCGCGTTCAACATCTCGGTGGCGCTGGTGGATGCGCGGGGGCGAACCGTACCGCGCGCCGCCTGGGAGATCCTGGTGTGGGAGGGTTCCAGCCACCTCGTGCTGCTGGCGCTGGTGCCGGCCATCGTGGCGGTCGAGCGCTGGCTGTCGCCGTTGCCGCGCAGGCACCTGCTGCGCTACCTGGCGGCGCATGCGTTGGCCAGCGTGGTCTTCAGCGTGGTGCACGTGATGGCGATGTTCGCGCTGCGGGCGCTGGCCTATGCGGCGGTCGGCGAGCACTACGACTTCGCGGACTGGAGCAGCCAGTGGGGCTACGAATACCTGAAGGACGTGCGCGCGTACGTGTCGATGGTCTTCGGCATCTGGGCCTACCGGCTGTTCGTGCTGCGGCTGCAGGGTGAGGCGCGGGTGCTTGATGCGCCGGAGGAGGGAGCGGCCTTGCCGCCCGGGCCGTTGGCGGAAACGGATGGTTTCGAGCCAACAGACTCCGTAGCGTCTTGCTCGTCGTCTTCAGGGAATGCGTTGATCAGGGCTTGCAGCGTAGCAAGAGCTTGACTCTCGTACTCGTCCTCGGGGTCGAGCTTCGTTGCTAGACCTTCAAGCATCGCTCGCGTGGTGTCGTGGCCAGCGATGCGGGCAATCTTTGCTCTAAGTCCGATCGGGCATGGCCGCTTGCCGGTATTGATCGCCGCGAGATTCCCGTTTGGGATACCCAGCAGTTCTGCGAGTTTGTTTTGCGATCCTGCTATTTCAGACGCGATGCGGATAGAGAAATGCAATGACATTGCTATCACCTTTGATAGTGGTTTGTGGCAAGATGCTATCAAGTCTGATAGTAGTGCTATCAGATGTGGTAATTATCTAGGAGCCACCTGTATGCCACTTCGATGTGCCAATGGTTATTTTTCCCAAAGCTCGTATCGATCTTCCGGCAGTGGCTTTGGCTTCGGTTGTGGTCGCTTAATACCCGCTCGTTTCTTGGTGATCTTCGCTTTGATGATCGCAACGATGGCCGCGAATGCCAGTAGTCCGAATCCGCAGATGACGACGAGTGCAAATAGCTGGCCGAGTGCCGCTCCTGGGCTGGTGGGTTGCATTCCTCTGACTCCTGAATTTGTTGGTGCGTTCGTGTTTCTTGCCGTGGCCTCGTTCCTCGCTGCCCTGGCTCTTTGGAACTGCTGCATTTTGCCGGTGGCCGATTGGCTGGCTGACCGGTTCGCGCTCCCTGCCTGACGTTCCACACGATAGCCCTGCGTGCAGGGCCTTCGCGTGCAACGTCGCACGGATAGGAGCCACCACATGATCAAAGTCAGCATTCCGGCCGTCCTCACCCGCAATCAATCGGGCATCGGCAAGACCTCGGGCAAGGCCTACAACATGGACTTTCAAACGGTCTATCTGCACACCATCGGCAAGGATGGGAAGCCGAGTCCGTTCCCCGAGAAAACCGAAATCATCCTCGACAAGAACGAGCAGGGCCAGCCGCTCGTCTACGCAGTCGGGGAATACCAGCTGCACCCCGCAAGCCTGTACGTGGACCGCTCGGGGAACCTCGCGGTGGCTCCGCGCCTCGCTCCGCTCCCCAAGGCTTGAGGGGTGCACCATGCAATCGCGTGATGCGATGCAGGCCGCTCGGCTCGCGCAACTGGAGGGCGCTGTCCTCGGGCTGATGCGCGACGCCGAGGCTGATGGCCTCGATGGTCTGTCCATCGAAGTGACCGCCGACGCGGGCCAGATCGCAATCGATCTGAGCTACACGGCGAACGGCGTGCCCGTCTCGGGCGAATCGCTGTGACCGAAGTTCAAGTTTCCCCGTGGCCCTGGCTGGTCGTCAACGTCATCGTGTGCGGGGCGGTCGTCTGGTGGCTCGTGATCGACATTCGCCGTGAAGTGAGGTCGTGGAAATGAGCGCCTACGCTCGCAACTTCCTGCGCCTTCGCTACTGGCTCGAAGGCCTCGACGGCGGCGCACAGCGCTCGCTGTCGCAGTACGAGCGCGTCTTGGCGTCCAACCTTCGCGCGCAGGCTTCGCACTTGATCGAGGTCATGCTATGAGAGCGTTTCTGATCACGGTCCTTGCGGTGTGGGCGTTGTGCGCTCTCTACCTCATTGCGAAGGCCGGCGGATGAGCTACCTCGGCGCACGTCAGCACGAAGTCAACGCCGCACGCGCATCCTCCATGGAAGCGCTGCGCGCGTTCTCGCAGCGTCAAACCGCGCGCGATTTTCAGACCGCAGAAGCGCGCGCAGCGCGCGGGCTTGTCTCAGTATCAACAAGTGGTTTTGCTGCTCTCCCAACGGCTATGCGTTGGGTTGAGCAGTGCATCACCATCGACCGGGCGCAAGCCCGGCTGCACATGCATGACGGCACCACCGTGCCCTGCAGCCGGCGCTATCGGGACGCACTGCGCGCCGGCGCGGGCTGAGTCCTCCCTGGCCGATCGGACGGCCTGTTCCGGTGCGCAATGGACGCGAGATGTCCCGTTAATGGTTCGTTTCGCACCATCAAAGAGCTTCCGGGCACCAATTTTGCTTTCTTGCGCCGGCGGCCCGAGCAATTCGGGTGCGACGCACCAATTCAAATCAAAAACTGCAAGAAGCTCCAATGGACGCACTCAAACAGGGCGCAGACGCGCTGTTCATCCTTCTCGGCGCCATCATGGTGTTGGCCATGCACGCCGGTTTTGCCTTTCTGGAACTGGGCACCGTGCGCAAGAAGAATCAGGTCAATGCGCTGGTGAAGATCCTGGTCGACTTCTCGGTGTCGACCATCGTGTACTTCCTGGTCGGCTACGGCGTGGCCTACGGCACGCATTTCTTCGTGAGCGCCACCGAACTGTCGGCAAGAAGCGGCTACGAGCTGGTCAAGTTCTTCTTTCTGCTGACCTTCGCGGCAGCCATCCCGGCCATCATCTCGGGCGGCATCGCCGAGCGGGCCAAGTTCTGGCCGCAGTTGATTGCCACGGCGGTGATCGTCGGCTTCGTCTATCCGCTGTACGAGGGCATCGCCTGGAACAAGCACTTTGGCATCCAGGGCTGGATCGCCTCGCTCACCGGCCACGAGTTTCATGACTTCGCGGGTTCGGTGGTGGTGCACGCCGTGGGCGGCTGGCTCGCGCTGCCGGCGGTGCTGCTGCTGGGCGCGCGACGCAACCGCTACCGGGGCGACGGCTCGCTCAGCGCGCATCCGCCGTCGAACATTCCATTTCTTGCGCTCGGCGCATGGGTGCTGTGCGTGGGCTGGTTTGGCTTCAACGTGATGAGCGCGCAGAGCATCGACAAGATTTCGGGCCTCGTGGCCGTCAATTCGCTGATGGCAATGGTCGGCGGCACGCTGGTCGCGCTGGCCATGGGCAAGAACGACCCGGGCTTTGTCTACAACGGCCCGCTCGCCGGGCTGGTGGCCGTGTGCGCCGGCTCCGACCTGATGCACCCGCTGGGCGCGCTGGTGGTAGGCGGCGTGGCGGGCGCCATCTTCGTCAAGATGTTCACGCTCACGCAGAACAAATGGAAGATCGACGACGTGCTCGGCGTGTGGCCGCTGCACGGCCTGTGCGGCACCTGGGGCGGCATTGCGGCCGGCATCTTCGGCACGCAGATGCTGGGCGGCATCGGCGGCGTGAACCTGTGGGCGCAGCTCATCGGCACCGTCATCGGCGTGGCATGGGCCGCGTTGGCGGGCGCGGTGGTGTATGGCGCGCTCAAGGCGACGATGGGTCTGCGGCTGTCGCAGGAAGAGGAATACGACGGCGCCGACCTGTCGATCCACCACATCTCGGCCACGCCGGAGCGCGAGGTGAACTGGTAAGGCGGGCGCCCTGCGCGCAGGGCGGGCAAGGTGAGGCAGGCGGGGTGAGGCAGGGCGCGCGAGGCGAAAAATTGCCATCTGTAGCAAACTCGCCCGACCGCTCCGCTTCACCCCCCCAAAGCCCCCATGACCCAATCTCCCCCCGCTCTCGAAGTCTTGCCCCGCGACCTCTCTGCCTATCGCAAGGGCAACACCGGCATCGACTACGTGCACCGCTTCGAGTCCGGCAAGCCCGGCCCGCACGTGCTGATCAACGCGCTCACGCACGGCAACGAAATCTGCGGCATGACCGCCGCCACCCACCTGCTCGACACCAACGTGCGCCCCAAGATCGGCACGCTCACGGTGAGCTTTGCCAACGTGGCGGCCTACGAGTCCTTCAACGAGGCGCTGCCCTTCGACAGCCGCCAGCTCGTGCACAACCTCAACCGCGTCTGGTCGCCTGAATGGCTGGACGGCACCGAGGACAGCCCCGAACTGCGCCGCGCCCGCGAACTGCGCCCGGTGGTGAGCGCGGCTGACCACATCCTCGACATCCACTCCACCAGCCAGCCCGTCATTCCGTTCTGGGTGTACCCCGCCTTCGAGCGCAACGCCGCAGCGGCAATGGCCATCGGCCGCCCATCGGTGCACCTCGTGATGCCTGACGGCCTGGGCTCCGGCACGCCGCTGATCCAGCACGGCAGCCATGGCCAGCCCGAAGGCAAGGGCGTGGCGCTGGTGGCCGAATGCGGCCAGCACTTCCTGCGCTCGGCGTCGGAGCTGGCGACCGCCATCTCGCTCGATTTCCTGGCGCACTTCGGCCTCATCGACAAAGACCCGGCCGTGCCCGCACCCGGCGAGCAGCGCCGCTTCCAGTTGCTGCAGACGCACGTCATCCAGTCGGAAGACTTCGCTTTCGTGCGCCCGCTGATCGGCTTCGAGACCTTTGCCAAGGGCGAGCTGATCGCCACCAACGGCCCCGACGAAATCCGCGCGCCGTGCGACGACTGCACGATCTTCATGCCCGCGCAGCGCACGATCGTCGGGCGCGAAGCGGTGTACCTCACCAAGCCGCTCTGAGGCCGATCAGCCGATGACCGCCACGCCCGCCATGAACCGCTGGCGCGTGGCGGGCCTGGTTTTCATCTTCCTGTGGTTCGCCATCGGCGGCGTCGCGCACTTCGTGGCGACCGACGCCGAGATGCGCATCGTGCCGCCCTGGATTCCCTGGCCGCGCGAGACCGTGTGGGTGAGCGGCGCGTTCGAGCTGCTGGGCGCGGCCGGACTGTTGTGGCGACCCACGCGACGGGCTGCGGGCATCGGCCTGTTCCTGCTGACGCTGGCCGTGACGCCGGCAAACGTCTATATGCTGCAGCGCGCCGAGCTGTTCGCGAACGTGCCGTATTGGGCGCTGGTGTTGCGGCTGCCGGTTCAGGTGGCGCTGCTGGCGTTGATTGCGTGGAGCACGATGCCGACGCCACGCCGCCATTGATCGAGCGTGAAGCGGGACGACGACTGTCGTCAGCAGATCAGCAGGTGGATATCCATGGTCGAGGACGCAGCTAGACCGTGGCAGAGACCTTCGACTTTGGGATCGTCCTGCCCCGGCACTTGGGATAGTTCGCGCATCCCCAGAAACTACCCTCGCTCTTGGTCGAGTTTCTCTCGACCATCTTGGTGCCGCAGCTCGCACAGGTGGGCCGCCAGTACTCGCCCTCATAAGCCACTGCCAGCAATGCAGCCTGCTGCTCGGTTGTGCGCTGCCCGATCAGTTTGAGGAGGGCTGTGCCGTCCTGTGCGTGAATGCCGTTTGCCTTGGCAAATGCGAGTGCTTCTGCAGAGAAGGTCGAACTCGTCACATAGGTGCCGCTCTTCAACTGATGCGAAGCCATGACGCCGAGGAATTCGCGCACTTCCTTCACGCCGACAGCTTTGCTTTGCCAATGCTTGCATTGAACGATGCGTGGCACGTCGCTGTGCTTGGAGTGGAGCCAGATGTCGATGCCGCCATCCGCGCCGTGTGATTGGCTGCGTGTGGTGAATCCGGCTTGCGCGTAGAGCGCTTCGCACAATGCCTCGAAGCGTCGCCATTCGATGGCAGCGAGTACGGCGGCGCTCCATTGCTGCGCTTGTTTTGGCGAGGGCTCCGAACGAGAGGGCGTTGGCTGAGAAGGCTCTGACGCAAGGACAGGCTCGCGCGGAGTGGCAACAGCGGGCGGTGGTGTAGGGCGAGTCGCTCTGACAGTCGGCCGTGACTGCTCAATGGGCTCAGCCTGCGGAGACGCAGCCATGCGGGCCATCACGTAGTGCAAGCCCAGCAATGCCGCACCTACCACCAGGGCCGCCCAGCCAGCGGGACGAAGCGCTGGCCCGAGCGTGCCGATGATAGTGCCCTGCATGAAGCCAGGAACCACCAGCAGAAGGAGACCGACAAAGGTCATCGACCCGCCCGCACTCGCCAATTTCCCTCGTGCGCGCTCGCGACGTCGCTCGGCTCTCGTTTGCTTGGCCATTGCTCCAACCCGTCCCTTGTTTGAGTAGCGCGAGTTTATGGGGCGAGTGAACTCCGCAACTCAGGGTGAGTACTCAAGCCGCAATGAACAACGCAGGGTCCACCATCGCCCGATTCAGCATCACAGACCAATGCAGATGCGGCCCCGTCACCCGCCCGGTCGCACCCACCGCGGCCAGCCGCTCGCCGGTCTTCAGCACATCGCCCACCTTCACATCCACCCGGCTCAGGTGGCAGTACATCGTCAGCAGGCCGCCGCCGTGGTCGAGCCACACCGTGCCGCCGTTGAAGAAGTAGTCGCCCGTATCGATCACCTTGCCCGGCAGCGGCGCCAGCACCGGCGTGCCCGTGCCCGCTGCGATGTCCATGCCGCTGTGCGGATTGCGCGACTGCCCGTTGAACACACGGCGCAGGCCGAACGAACTGGAGCGGCGGCCCGGCACGGGCACGCGCATCTGCAGCGCGGCGTCTGGCCGCATCTCGGTGAGCGTGGCGATCACGGTAACCTGGTGATCGCGTTCGCGCTCGTAGCGCGATTGATCTTCCGGCGATAGATCGACGGTGCGCGGCGCCACGGTCAGGCGCTGCTCGCGGTATTGCTTCGGGGCGATCGTGTAGGCGATCTGCCGTTCGGGACGGCCTTCGGTGCGGACCGTGATGCTCGTGTCGCCGGGCGTGGCTGCGAGCGGGATGCCGACCAGCGCGGTCCATTCGATCGTGTCGCCGAGCACGAGAAGCGGCACATCGCCGGCAAAGGCCGTTGGCCTTGCTGCCGCAGGCCCCAATGACAGGCGAGCCACGCCGCCCGGTACCTGGGACGGATGCTGCCAGACGGCAGCGTGCGGTTGTTGCGACGGCTTTGCAGGCGTGGCTGCGCCGACGCGTGTGGCAGGCAACACCAGCAGGCCCAGGGCGCCGAGCAGGGTGGCGCGCCGGTTCAAGGCCGTCGAGGGGAGGTCGGAGAAAGGAGAAGGTATGTGCATGGACAACAAGGTTTCGGATGAAGTGGATGCGAACGGATGAGTCTCGGGGCCGCGCTATTCCCGCCAGGTTCCCGGTGCCAGCCCGTCGAGCGTGTGGGGCCCGATGGCGACGCGGATCAGGCGCAGCGTCGGCAGTCCGACGGCGGCCGTCATGCGCCGCACCTGGCGGTTGCGGCCCTCGCTGATCGCCAGTTCCAGCCAGGCGGTGGGAATGTTCTTGCGCTCGCGGATGGGCGGCTCTCGCACCCACACCTCGGGCGGCGGGTCGAGCAGGCGCGCCCTGGCCGGGCGGGTGGGGCCGTCGTTGAGCTGAACCCCGTTGCGCAGCGCGGTAAGCGCCTCTTCGGTGGGCACGCCCTCCACCTGCACCCAGTAGTTTTTTTCCATCTTGAAGCGCGGATCGGCAATGCGCGCCTGGAGCTTGCCGTCATCGGTGAGCAGCAGCAGGCCTTCGCTGTCGGCATCGAGGCGGCCGGCAACGTAGATGCCGGGGATGTCGATGAAGTCCTTCAGGCCACGCCAGCGCCCCTCGGGCGTGAACTGGCTGAGGACGCCATAGGGCTTGTTGAAGCGGATCAGGCGGGAAGAAGGGCTCGGAAGGTTCATGAGCCGACAGGATAGCCCGGGTCTGTCCTGCAACATTCAGCGGACACGGCGACTCCAATCTGGTCATCACCAAGGAGAACCCGGAAATGACGATGCGAAGCTTTATCCATCTCGCCTGCGTGGCGTCGGCGGGTTTTCTCATGGCCGCCTGCAACAGCACATCCGTTCGCGTCGGTGGCGCGCCTGAGGCGAGCGTCAAGAACTGCGTCGCCGCTGCCGCGCGCGAGTTGCGGGTGCCGCCGGCCAGCATCGTGGTGGACAGCGGTTCCACGCCGCGTGACGGCGTCTACACGATCAACCTGAAGGTCGGCTCGCAAGCGCGCTCCGCCGTGTGCACCACTGATGAAAACAGCGCGGTGCTGGGCGTGGTCTACAAGCGGCCGGAATAGCGACCGAGGGTCAGCGCTGGCCGACCTCGATGATCTTGCTGCTCGAGTAGTAGAACGGGTTCTTGCTTGTGTCCGTGTTCAGAAAATACGCGTAGTCCTCAAGAAAGTACCGCGTGTCCACGCGCTTGTACTGGTCGTCGTCGGTGCGGCATTCGAGCCGCTTGGCCTGGCCGGCCAAGTCCGGATGAAGAGTCGACGCCGCGACGCGTTCGATCACCTTGCATCGATGGACATACCGGTGGGTCCAGCTGCTGCCGGTGTCGATGTTGTTCGATGTGTGGTCGTAGACCAGTTCATCGCCCGGCTCCATGCGTGCCCATTCGCCCGTGAACACCACGTCGGTCGCCATTGCATTGCCCGACGATCGAGAGGAGTACTGCGTCTGCGAACTCAGGTCGAACAGCCCGAGGAAATTGACGGACTTGCCGGAGTAGCTCGGGCCCGTCGGCCCGAAACCTTGGGACTTGACGTTTGCGATGCCGGCGGCAGGGTAGGGCGAAAAGTCGTACTCCTCGCGGATCTGCTTGGTCTTGCCCTCGAAGGTCGAAGGCCCGCTCGTGACGAGCCGCGTCAACTGCTTTTTTGCCGCCGGCAGCTTCAACTGCGCGATGGCCTCCAGGGCTTTGGGGTCGGGCGCTCGCACGGTGGACGGATCGTCGCGCCGCTTGTCGCGGGTAACGAAGGCGGGCAGGCGGGACATCTGCGCGGCATCACCGCATGCGGTCTTGAAAAGCGCCTTGTAGTCGTCGTTTGTCTCCGGCCCGATGGATTCGGCCGGCATGAGCGTGCCGAACACGATGCCGTCGGTGACGCGTCCCTTTTCGTCGACATCGAAACCCGCGGTGTTCGTGAACCGCTGCTTGGCGCACGACAAGTGGAAGCGCTCGAACTTCTGCCCGTACGGCGCTTGGTACGGCGGGTCCAATGCCACGCGGCCGTAGTCGAGCATGGCCCAGAACCTGAGGTCGCTCCCGATCTTCTCGATGCTGTTGAGGTCAATGGCGGCGACTGTGCCGGTGTTGTCGCGCCGGACCTCGCGCCAGTCAGTTTTTCCACCACATGCGCTCGCGACGCTCGGCATGGCTTTCAGTCGCAGCGCGATGTCCTGATTCACCATCTGTCGAGGGCTGAAAAGCCCGGCTCCAGAGGGATAGCGGCGGGTCTTGGCGTGTGAGTACAGCAACCATGCCTGAGGCTTGTCGCAGGCGACTGTGTAGTTGGCGGCGACGCCGCCCTGCTGAACCGCAAAAGAAACCTCGTCGCCCACTCGCAACACGCTGTGCTCGATGGGGCGTGCCGCACTCAGTTGCGCCACATCGAAGGGGCCGACGGGGGCGAAGCGCGTCGCGCAGCCGCCCACCGCCATGGCCAGCGCGACACAAGCTGTGATGTACGTGAAATTCATGATCCTCCCTGCGCCGCTCGGCGGCTTGTTTTTTTATGCGCGACGCCCTGGCATCCCGGCGGGGCGTGGTTACTTGCCCCAGCTGTCCCGCATGCCAGCCGCGCGATTGAACACGCGCGGGCCTTCTGCGCCGGCCTTCGTGTCACGCACGAAGTACCCATGCCGCTCGAACTGGATGCCGACGCCCGGCTCGGCGTTGGCCAGCGACGGCTCCACGAACGCCAGGCAGGTCGACAGGCTTTCCTTATTCAGCTCGTCCAGCAGCTCGCCGCTGCCCGGATTCGCCGCCGCAAACAGCCGCTCGTACAGCCGCACTTCGGCCTGCACCGCATCGGCCGCAGCCACCCAGGTGATGTTGCCCTTCACCTTGATCGCGTCCGCGCCGGGCGTGCCGCTCTTGGTGTCGGGCACCAGCGTGGCCTGTACTTCCACGAGCTTGCCGTCTGCGTCCTTGGTGCCGCCGGTGCACTCGATGACGTGGCCGTACTTCAGCCGCACCTTGTTGCCCGGGAACAGGCGGAAGAAGCCCTTGGGCTGCACTTCTTCATAGTCGGTGCTTTCGATCCACACTTCGCGGCCGAGCTTGAACTCGCGCTTGCCCATCTCGGGGTGGTGCGGATGCACGGGGGCGGAGCAGTCGTCGAGCACGTCGTCGCCGCCCATCAATTCGCCCCAGTTGGTGATGACGAGCTTGACCGGGTCGAGCACGGCCATGGCACGCGGGGCGATGGGGTCGAGGCTGTCGCGCAGCGCGGCTTCGAGGCTGGCGTAGTCGATCCAGCCACCCGACTTGGTGGTGCCGCTGCGTTCGCAGAACAGGCGCAGCGCTTCGGGCGTGTAGCCGCGGCGGCGCAGGCCGGCAATGGTGGGCATGCGGGGGTCGTCCCAGCCGTCGACGTACTTTTCTTCGACCAGTTGGCGCAGCTTGCGCTTGCTGGTCATCACGTGCGTGACGTTCAGGCGCGCGAATTCATACTGGCGCGGGTGCGGGCTGGCGACAAGGCCGCCTTCAGCCAAGCGGTCGAGCAGCCAGTCGTAGAAGGGGCGCTGGTCTTCGAATTCCAGCGTGCAGATGCTGTGGGTGATCTGCTCCAGCGCGTCTTCGATCGGGTGCGCGTAGGTGTACATCGGGTAGATGCACCACTTGTCGCCGGTGTTGTGGTGCGTGGCCCGGCGCACGCGGTACAGCGCGGGGTCGCGCATGTTGATATTGGTGCTGGCCATGTCGATCTTGGCGCGCAGGATGGCGGCGCCGTCGGCGACCTGGCCGTCGCGCATGGCGCGAAAGCGCTCGAGGTTTTCGGCGGGCGTGCGGGTGCGGAAGGGGCTGTCGGTGCCGGGGGTGTTGAAGTCGCCGCGGTTCTTGCGCACTTCGTCCGCCGTTTGCTCGTCCACGTAGGCAAGGCCGGCGCCAATCAGGTACTCGGCGGCTTCGTACATGAAGTCGAAGTAGTTGCTGGCGAAGTACTCGTGCGGCTGCAGGGTGCCGGGGGCGCTGGGGCGGTCGGCCAGATAGGTTTCGTAGCCGAGCCACTTCACCGCGTCGCGGATGGAGTCGACGTATTCCTGGTCTTCTTTTTCAGGGTTGGTGTCGTCGAAGCGCAGGTGGCTCACGCCGCCGTATTCCTTGGCCAGCTCGAAGTTGAGCCAGATGCTCTTGGCGTGGCCGATGTGCAGGTAGCCGTTGGGTTCGGGCGGGAAGCGCATGCGGACCTTGGCCGGGTCGGGCATGCCCTGGGCGTGGTGGGCGGCGTCGCCGGGCGAACCGCCCCACTTGCGGCCAGAATAGGCACCCTGTGCGAGGTCGTTCTCGATCACGTGGCGCAGGAAATTGCTCGGTGCAGCGGTCGTTTTGGCGCCGCTTTTGTCGGTCGGGGAGGTCATCGGGGCATTCTAGAGGGGCCCCCTGCGGTGTTACCTTTGGCAACGCTCTTCACATTGCCCAGTGCACCCCCTTTGCATTTGCCGCGTTCAATACACACATGGGCGGTTCACACCCGAACGCAGCTCTCGAAACAAGGAGTCCAACATCATGAGCCTTACACGTTCTACTTTCTTCAAATGGGCCGCCGCAGGTGTCGTGGCAGCCGGTGCACTGTTTGCAGCCACTTCGGCCAGCGCCCGCAGCGACGTGAGCTGGTCGATCGGTGTCGGCGTGCCAGGCGTGGCGGTGGGCGTGGGCGGTCCTGCCTACTATCCGCCGGCACCTGCCTATTACCCGCCAGCGCCCGTGTACTACGCGCCGCCAGCCCCGGTCTACTACAACCCGCCGCCGGTCTACTACCGTCCGGCCCCGGTCTACTACGGCCCACCGGCTTATTACGGCCCGCGTTACTACGGTCGCGGCTACTACCGTGGCCATGGCCACTGGCGCTAATTCGCCACAGCATTCGTGACTGAATGAAAAAAAGCCGGCCCCGCAAGGGCCGGCTTTTTCATGGGCGCCGTGTGTCGGCTTTTCACATGGCGCGAAACAGGTGGGCGTAGAGGCGGCTTACCGGAATCTTCTCGGCCCGGCCGCGCAGCATCAGGTGCATCTTGCCGGCCTCGTCGCGGTGCACCGACTCGATGGCCGCGCTGCGCACCACCACCGCCCGGTGCACCTGCCAGAAGGTGTCGGGGTCGAGCTGGGGCAGCAACTGCTTGAGCGGTGTGCGAATCAGGTATTCGTGCGTGGCGGTCAGCACGCGCAGGTATTTGTCGGCGGCCTCGAAATACAGCACTTCGTCGATGGGCACCATACGCACGGTGCTGCCGCCGGCATCGCTGGCGGCAATCATGCGCAGCGGTGCGGGCGCCGGGGTGACCGCGCCGGTGCCGGCCGCGCCCAGTACCTGGCGCCATTGCGCGAGCGTTCGTTCGAGGGCTTCGTCGGCCACGGCTGGCGCGGCCGAGGACTGCTGCGCGGCCAGCGCCTGCTGCAGCCGCCCGACGGTCTTGCGCAGGCGTTCGGGCTGCACGGGCTTGAGCACGTAATCGATGGCCTGAGCCTCGAAGGCGCGCGCGGCGTATTCGTCGTAGGCGGTCACGAACACCAGTTGCGGCATGGGCGCCTCGTCGGTGGGCCAGCAGTCGGCCAGTTCGGCGGCTGCGCCAAGGCCGTCGAGGCCGGGCATGCGAATGTCGAAGAACAGCACCTGCGGCAGCAGGCGCAGCGCCTCGCGCACGGCGCTGCGGCCGTCACCGGTGGTGGCGACGATCTGCAGTTCGGGCCATGCGGCGGCCAGCTCGGCCTTGAGGGCTTGCGCGAGCAGGGGCTCGTCTTCGGCGATGAGTGCGGTGGGGTGCATCGTCTTCCAGTTGTGGAATGTTCAGGCGGGCAAGGGCAGGCTCAATGTGGCCCGGGTGCCACCCGCAGGCTCGGGCGCCAGGCTCAGCCGGCCCTGCGCACCGTACACGGTGGCCAGGCGCTCGCGCACCTGTTCGAGTCCGAAGCCGCTGCCTTCGGAGGGCAGGGCCGCATCGAGGCCGACGCCGGTGTCGCTCACCTCGATCACGAGCTGCCCCGCGTCGCTGCGCGCACGCACGGTGATCTCGCCGCCTTCCACCTGGGGCTCCAGCCCGTGGCGGATGCTGTTTTCCACCAGCGGTTGCAGCAGCAGCGGCGGCACCGGCGTGTTGCGCAGTTCGTCGGGCAGCTCGAGCGTGTAGCGCAGGCGCTCGCCCATGCGCACCGACATCAGTTCGAGGTAATCGCCCAGCCGGTCGAACTCGGCCGACAGCGGATGCGACAGCGCACGCGAGCCGCTGAGCGTCATGCGCAGGTAGCTGTTGAGGCGGTCGAGCATGGCCACGGCGCGCGGCGGATCGACCGTGATCAGCACGCGCAGGTTGGCCAGCGTGTTGAACAGCATGTGCGGCTCGAGCTGGGTTTCGAGCAGCTTGAGCCGCGCCTCGGTGGCATTGCGCTGCGCCAGCTCGATCTGGCCCAGCAGGTGCTTGCTCCTGCCGAGGCTGTAGAAGAAGAAGCACATGCCAATGGTGGCGGTGATCGTGATGACGACTGCGGTGGCCAGCTTGTGCCCACGGAAGTCGAGGAAGTCGAAGGCGGGTGCGCCGGACCAGGCATCGCCGATGAGGTTGCCCACGAAGAAGCCGACAGTCACGCCGATCGCGACCAGCACGAAGCCCCAGGGCCCTTTCGGCCACAGGATCTCGTGGCGCCCGCTCAGCAACAGTCGGCCGGTGTCGATGCACAGCCAGCTCACGGTGCCGATCGCCATCGAATAGACCAGGTGGTTGGCCCAGCCGCCGTCCTGGGTGATGCTCAGCGCAGCGGCGATGATGCAGCAGAAGACGGCAGTGACCAGGCCATGCCGCAGCATGTCCCGAAGGTTTTGGACATGGAACCGGGGAGGGGCTGCAGACGACGTCGGGCCCAGGCTCATCCGCGATCCCCGGCACGCAGCGCGCGGCGCTCGCGTTCCAGCAGCCGGTCGTAGAAGCCGCCGCCGGGCGCGATGAGCCAGACCACCGCGCCGTGCACCAGCAGGCCCAGCCCCCAGCCCATGAGCGGGTACATCGCCCAGGTGTGGCCCCTGGCGGCCGAGAGCGTGACCAGCCCGATGTTGACCAGTACGTAGACAAAGGCGTGGATGTACCAGCCCATCTTGGCGCCGGCGCGGCGGCGCGCGAGCTTCTCGATGTCGGACGGCGTGGCGTTTGAAGAGGTGGAGTGGTTCATGGCGGTGCTCCTCAGCATAAGCGGATCGGAAACTGGCGGCGGCGCATCACGGACCCGCCGCCGCGCCCGCGTCGAGCTTTTCGATGGCGGCCACTGCCGCGGCACGCGCGGCCGGATTGAGCGTGAGCGTGATGTGGCCCGCACCGGGCACCAGCGTGACCGGAATGTCGGGCCGGCCGGCGTCGGCGAACACCTGGGCGAACTTGTCGGCAATGAACACTTCGTCGTCGGCGCCCACCAGCACGGCGGTGGGTTTGCGGATGCCCTGGATGTCGGCCTTGTAGTTGGCGTTGGGCTGGAAGTTCGTCACCAGCGCATAGGAATAAGAGGGCGTGAGCTCGGCACGCGGCGCGTCGCTGACCGCGAAGTCGACCACCGGCAGATGGTTGAATGCGGCGATGCCGACACGGTTCAGCAGCGTGAGCGCCACCACGCGCGGAATGCCGACCGACACCCAGCCACCCGCATCGGGCCGGTAGTTCGGCGCATGGCGGCTGGTGTAGGGCGCCATCAGCAGGTAGTTGTCGAACAGCGCCTGCCGCGAGCTGCCGGCCATGCGCAGCGCAAAGCCGCCGCCGGCCGAAAAGCCGGCCAGTGTCCGGGGCTTGGCGGGCTGCAAGGCGTGGACGAAATCCTGCAGGTCTTCGTCGAGCTGGCCGACGTGCCCGATGTCGCCGCGCGGCCCCGATTCGCCGTGGCCGCGCACGTCGAGCGCATAGACCGTGAAGCCGGCTTGCGCCAGGCTCTGCGCGAGCGGATGCATGCTCTGGCTGTTGGCCGACGAGCCGTGCACCAGCACCACGCTGCCGCGCGGGGACTGGCCACCACCTGCGGCATAGCTGCGGTAGGCGAGCTGCGCGCCATCGCGCGCCGGGTAGCGCTGCAGCGGCGGCACGGCGGAAAAATCGACGCTGCTGAACGGATCGCTGATGCTTTGCATCGGCTTCGGGCGCGTTGGCCCACCGAAGGCCACGGCCACGCCGGTTGCTGCCAGCAGCAGGACCACGACGGCCGAAACGGTGAGGGCGGCGGTGCGCAGTTTCATGATGTCGAGGTCTTCAGGAAGGCTGGTTGCCCGCGATGCGTTCGCCGGACAGGTGTGGCGTGTCGGCGGGTGCCGGTGATGAAGAAGACGCGGCACGCTGCCGCAGTTCCTCGGTGGTTTCGCCGGGGCCATCCGGCCGCCAGCCCGGCGGCTTGACGAGGTAGCCGACAAAGGCGCGCACCGAGCGGGCCGAGCGCAAGTCGCGGAACAACGCGCGCCATTGCGTGAACTCGATCTCGAAGATGTTGTTCGAGGTGATCGGGTTCACCAGCCCATAGCGGCAGGGCAGGTCGGTGCGCTCCGGGATGTAGGTGCCGAACAGGCGGTCGAACACGGTCAGCACGCCGCCGTAGTTGCCGTCCAGGTATTCGAGGTTCGAGGCGTGGTGCACCCGGTGCGCCGAGGGCGTGTTCAGAAACCATTCCAGCGGCCCGAGGCGCGGAATCCAGGTCGCGTGAATCCAGAACTGGTACAGCAGGTTCAGCGTCAGCATCAGCAGCACCACCCGGGGCGGCATGCCCAGCAGCGGCGCCAGCATGAAGAAGGCCAGCGTGCCGGTGAGGCGGCCGGTCCAGCCGAAGCGGTAGGCGGCCGACAGGTTCAGTTGGTTCGGCGAATGGTGAATGGCGTGGGTGCACCAGAACCAGCGCACCCGGTGCGCCGCGCGGTGGTACCAGTAGTAGCAGAACTCCTGGCCGATGAAGCAGGCGGCCCAGCCGCTCCAGTGGTTCATCGGCAGCGTGAAGAGCCGGTGGTTCCAGAACCAGTCCATGGCGCCGGTCCAGAAGGCCAATGGCAGCAGCCAGCGCAGCGGGTATTCGCGCACCAGGAAGTCGACCACCGAGATGCCGGACGCCTTCCAGTCGTAGCTGCGCCAGCCGTTACGCCAGGAAAGCACCAGCGCCTCCGCGATCGAGGCGACAAGCACCACCGTGACCGAAATCTTGAGGATCAGCAAGAGCACGTTCATGGCGGTTCCTGGAAGCTGGGGCCAAGCGAAGATCTTAGGCCGCGCGGGCGCCGGCCGCCATCGAGTCGGTCGCGATGGCCAGCTTCCACAGGCGCAGGGCGCGGGCCGCGAAGACACCGGTGAAGGCGCCGTACAGCGCGGGCACCGCGATGGCGAAGGCGGCCTGGTGGTTCAGTTCCGGGTGCATGGCCAGGGCGGCGCCCACCACGTACTTGGTCAGGAAGATGCCCATCATCAGCATCAGCGGCACGGGGGTGCCGGCCAGGTGGAAGCGGCGCGCCGCCGCGTCGTAGCGGGTGGTGGCGGGCAGGGGGCGTTGCAGCAGCACGGCCAGCATCACGGCCGCGGCGGCGGCCCAGCCGAGCAGGGCGCCGATGGAGTCGCCGAAGGCCGAGATCACGCCGAACACCGACAGCCCGCCCATGACGAGCGGCATCAGCGTGACGCGGCTCAGGCTCACGCTGTTGGCCAGCAACTGCTTGGCGCCCAGCCAGACCAGCAGCACGAGAACGGCGAACACCCACTTGGGGGTATGGAGGATGACTTGCATCAGCATGGTGGCACTCCGTTGAAAGATGAAGGAAAGCTGAAAAAGGGAGGTCGAAAAGCGATGGGGTGGACTGTGCCGGCGCCCACCCGCACCCGCCATCGGCGTGCGACGGAATGCCCGGTGGCGGCGCGAGTTGCAGCCGGACGGCGTGAACGGCGGCCCTGCGGCGGGAGCTTTACCGCCGCTTTACGGCGCAGCCAACAGCGGGACTACCATTCGGCGCTGTACTCTAGGCCGCACCTCTGCCCCTCTCGCACGCACCGCCCATGGATTCCAACAACCCTCCCGACCCTCTGCCCGCCAACGTGTCTCACACACATCCTTCGGTGCGCAGACGCCGATGGGTCGGGGCCCTGCTGACCTTGCTGCTGCTCGCGGCACTGGGGGCTGGCGCCTGGTATCTGATCCAGCGCTCGAAGATGCCGGCGGTCGGCGCGGGTGGCCCGGGTGCTGGCCGACCGGGTGGTCCCGGCGCGGGCGGGCCCGGTGGGCGCGGCGGTGGCGGTGCTGCCGGCGGCGCGGCCTCCAGCACGGTCGGTGCGGCCACGGCCACGCGGGCCGACATTCCGGTGCAGCTCGAAGCGCTGGGCACGGTCACCCCGCTGGCCAATGTCACCGTGCAGCCGCAGGTGTCGGGTGTGCTCACGGCCGTGCTGTTCCAGGAAGGACAGATGGTCAAGAAGGGCGACGTGCTGGCCACCATCGACCCGCAGCCTTTCCAGAATGCGCTGGCGCAGTCCACGGGCGCGCGGCTGCGCGACGAGGCCTCGCTGGATGCGGCGCGCGTCACGCTCAAGCGCTACCAGACCCTGCTCGGGCAGGACTCCATCGCGCGGCAGGACGTGGACACGCAGGCCGCGCTGGTCAAGCAACTCGAAGGCACCGTCGCCATCGACCGCGCGAACGAAGGCACGGCGAAGCTCAACCTGACATGGAGCCGCATCACCGCGCCGGTGAGCGGGCGCATCGGCCTGCGGCCGGTGGACGCAGGCAACTACATCGCGACGGGCGCCACCGGCGGCGTGGGCACCATCACCCAGATCATGCCGATCGACGTCGAGTTCGCCATTCCGCAAGACCGCGTGCCCGAGGTGCAGGAGCGTCTTGCACAGGGCGCCCAGCTCGACGCCACGGCCTTCGACCGCACGCGCACGCGCCGGCTCGCCAAGGGCATGTTCGCCACGCTCGACAACCTGGTCGACACGCAGACCGGCACCGTCAAGGCCAAGGCCCGTTTCTCCAATGTCGACAGTTCGCTGTTCCCGAACCAGTTCGTCAACCTGCGGCTGTTGCTGCGCACCGTCGACAGCGCGGTGGTGGTGCCGGTCACGGCGCTGCGGCACGGACCCAACGGCGACTATGTCTATGTGATCAACAGCGACAGCACCGTGTCGCAACGCCCCGTCAAGCGCGGCGAGGCGAGCGTGGACAACGTGGCGATCATGTCCGGGCTGGAGTCCGGCGAGCAGGTCGTGACCGAAGGCGGCGACCGGCTGAAGGACGGCGCGCGCGTGCAGACCGCGGTCGAGCGCCCGGCCGTGCCGGCCTCCGGCGCCGCATCGGGCGCGCGACGTGGCGGCGCACATCGCGGTGGCAACGGCAGTGGCGGCACGGGTCGCCGCGAAAGCGGTGCGGGCGGCGCGGGCGCTGCCGGTGCTTCGGCTGGCTCCGGTGGCTCGGGCACGGGCGGCGGCGAAGCCCCCACCGTGCAACCCAACCCGTCCGGCGCCTCCGTTCCGCCGGCCGGCCCGGTCGTGCGGCCGGGCACCCCGCCCGCCGCGCCCGGCGGCACGATGCGCTGAGGTTCACCGAAAGCGCTGCCACCGATGAGCCCCTCACGTCCGTTCATTCTTCGACCGGTGGCGACCTCGCTGCTGATGGTCGCCATCGTGCTGGCCGGTCTGGTGGCGTTCCGCTTCCTGCCGCTGTCGGCATTGCCGCAGGTCGACTACCCGACCATCCAGGTGCAGACCCTCTACCCCGGGGGCAGCCCCGAGGTGATGAGCAACACCGTCACCGCGCCGCTGGAGCGCCAGTTCGGCCAGATGTCGGGCCTGGACCGCATGAGCTCGACCAGCGCGGCGGGCGTGTCGATCATCACGCTGCAGTTCTCGCTGGGCCAGACGCTGGACGTGGCCGAGCAGGAAGTGCAGGCCGCCATCAACGCCGGCGGCTCGCTGCTGCCGGCCGACCTGCCGGCGCCGCCGGTGTACGCCAAGGTCAACCCGGCCGACGCGCCGGTGCTCACGCTGGCCATCACCTCCGACACGCTGCCGCTCACCGAGGTGCAGAACCTCGTCAACACGCGGCTTGCGCAGAAGATCAGCCAGGTCTCGGGCGTGGGGCTGGTGTCGCTCAGCGGCGGGCAACGCCCGGCCGTTCGCATCCAGGCCAACACGCAGGCGCTGGCCGCCAACGGCATCGGCCTTGACACGCTGCGCACCGCCATCAGCGCAGCCAACTCCAACGGCGCCAAGGGCAACTTCGATGGCCCCAAGCGGGCCTACACGATCAACTCGAACGACCAGCTGGTCACGGTCGACGACTACAAGAACCTGATCGTCTCGTACAAGAACGGCGCGCCGATCCGCATGGTCGACGTGGCGCAGGTGGTCAACAGCGCCGAGAACACGCAGCTCAGCGCCTGGTCGGGCAGCAAGGCCAGCGGAAGCAGCCAGCTCACGCCGGCCATCGTGCTGAACGTGCAGCGCCAGCCCGGCGCCAACGTGATCGCCACCGTCAATGCCATCAAGGCCCAACTGCCCGAGCTGCAGGCGGGGTTGCCCAGCGGCCTGAAGATCGAGGTGCTGAGCGACCGCACCGCGGGCATTCGCGCCTCGGTGCAGCACGTCGAGATGGAACTGGTGCTGGCCGTGGTGCTGGTGGTGCTGGTGATCTTCGCCTTCCTCGGCAGCCTGCGCGCGACCGTCATTGCCAGCATCGCGGTGCCCATCTCGCTCATCGGCACTTTCGGCCTGATGTACCTGCTGGGCTACAGCCTGAACAACCTGAGCCTGATGGCGCTGACCATCGCCACCGGCTTCGTGGTGGACGACGCGATCGTGATGATCGAGAACATCGCGCGCTACATCGAGAAGGGCGAAAAGCCCATGCAGGCCGCCTTCAAGGGCGCGACGCAGATCGGCTTCACCATCATCTCGCTGACGGTGTCGCTGATCGCGGTGCTGATTCCGTTGCTCTTCATGGGCGACGTGGTGGGCCGCCTGTTCCGCGAGTTCGCGGTGACGCTGGCCATCACCATCCTGATTTCTGCGGTGGTGTCGCTCACGCTGGTGCCGATGATGTCGGCGCGCTGGCTCAAGCACGAGCCCAAGAAGGAGCCCGGTGGCACCGGCTTCGGTGCGCGCGCCCAGCGCTTCTTCGACGGCGTCATGGTGCGCTACGACCGCTCGCTGCACTGGGTGATCGAGCATCAGCCGCTCACGCTTCTGGTGGCGCTGCTCACCATGGTGCTGACCGTGGTGCTGTACCTCACGATCCCCAAGGGGCTGTTTCCCACGCAGGACACCGGCCAGTTGCAGGCCCGCGTCCAGGCGGCGCAGGACGTGTCTTTCGACCGCATGTCGCAGTTGCAGCAGGCGGCGGCCAAAGCCATCCTCGAAGACCCCGATGTCGAGAACCTCAGTTCGTTCGTCGGCGTGGACGCCGCCAACAACACCATGCTGCACACCGGCAGCATGCTCATCAATCTGAAGTCGGGCCACGGCAACCAGCAGCAGATCATGGACCGGCTGCGCGAGCGCGCGCGCGAGGTGGCGGGCGTCACGCTCTACCTGCAGCCCACGCAGGACCTGACCATCGATGCCGAAACCGGCCCGACCGAGTACCGCGTGTCGCTCGAAGGCGTGGACAGCGCGGCGATCACCTCGTGGATGAAGAAGCTCGTGGCGAAGCTGCAGGACTCGGACAAGGTGCGCAACGTGAGCAGCGACGCCGGCGCGCAGGGGCTGGCCGCTTTTGTGAACGTGAACCGCGACACCGCGGCGCGCCTGTCGATCACCGCGAGCACGGTGGACGACGCGCTCTACAGCGCCTTCGGCCAGCGCATCGTCTCGACCATCTTCACCGAGACCAACCAGTACCGCGTGATCCTCGAAGCGATGCCTGGCATGGTGAACACGCCGCAAACGCTGGGGCAACTGAGCCTGATCGCGGGCTCCGGCACGGCCACGCCGCTGTCAGCCATTGCCGACATCAGCGAGCAACAGGCGCCGTTGCAGATCACGCACGTGGCGCAGTACCCGGCGAGCACGCTGAACTTCGACACGGCGCCGGGCGTGTCGCTCGGCACGTCGGTCGATGCGATCCGCGCGGCGGCCAAGGAAATCGGGCTGCCCACCAGCGTGACCATGACCTTCCTCGGCGCCTCGGGTGCTTATGAGAAGTCGCTGTCGAACCAGTTGTGGCTGATTCTGGCGGCGGTGGTCTGCGTTTACATCGTGCTGGGCGTGCTCTACGAGAGCTACGTGCATCCGCTCACCATTTTGTCGACGCTGCCTTCGGCGGGCGTCGGTGCGCTGCTGGCGCTGATGGTCACCGGCAATGACCTCGGGGTGATCGGCATCATCGGCATCATCTTGCTGATCGGCATCGTGAAGAAGAACGCGATCATGATGATCGACTTCGCGATCGATGCCGAGCGCAACGAGGGCAAGTCGGCGCGCGAGGCGATCCATCAGGCCGCGCTGCTGCGCTTTCGGCCGATCTTGATGACGACGCTGGCTGCACTGTTCGCTGCCATTCCGCTGATGCTCAGTTTTGGCGAGGGCGCGGAGCTGCGCCGGCCGCTGGGGCTGGCGATCTTTGGCGGGTTGATCGTCAGCCAGTTGCTGACGCTGTTCACTACGCCTGTGATCTATCTGGCTTTTGATCGGCTGGGTGGGGGGAGTACTCGGCGTGCTGTGGTTGAGGAGGAGGCGGTTTGAGCCGTTTTTTCCCTTGCTCGATGTTTGTTTTCCGGGGCCGGGTGTCGCCCCGGCGGGCGACTTACTTTCTTTTGCTTCGCCAAAAGAAAGTAAGCAAAGAAAAGGCGACCCTGCTGTCTGCGACCCTTCGCTGCGCTACGGGCGACCTGCGGTGCACGACGCCGGTGGGGGTCCGCAGAACTCGCTTCGCTCAGACAGCTGCGGCCCTGATCCCACCGGCGCCGAGCACCGCAGGCGCAGCCAGAAGGTGTTTGGAAACCACACGGGCCTTCACTGCGCTCGGCCCGGGGGCAATACCAACAGCCAATTCAAATACGAGCCGCAGACGCGTAGCGTCTGTGGCAATTGGGCGGCCGAGCGAAGCGACGGCCCGAGTTGTCTCCAACCCCCTCTGGCTGCGCCGAGGAGCGGAGCGTTTCGCGGATCGGGGCCGCAGCTGTCTGAGCGAAGCGAGTTCTGCGGACCCCGCGAAACGCGAGCACCGCAGGTTGCCCCGTAGCGAAGCGCAGGGGTCGCAGACGGTGGGGTCGCCTTTCTTTTGCCTACGTTTCTTTGGCGAAGCAAAGAAAAGTAGGTCGCCCGCCGGGGCGAGACCCGGCCTCGGGAAGCAAAAGGAAGCACAGAGATGAATCTCTCGCTCCCTTTCGTCAAACGCCCCATAGGCACAGTCCTCCTGACCATCGGCGTAGCACTGGCCGGCATAGCAGCCTTCTTCGTCCTCCCAGTCTCCCCGCTCCCCCAGGTCGACTACCCAGTCATCTCCGTCAGCGCTGCCATCCCCGGCGCCAGCCCCGAGACCATGGCCACCAGCGTGGCCACCCCGCTGGAGCGCCACCTGGGCACCATCGCCGGCGTCAACGAAATGACCTCGACGAGTTCCGTCGGCACCGCGCGCGTCACGCTGCAGTTCGACCTGAGCCGCAACATCGACGGCGCCGCGCGCGAAGTGCAGGCGGCCATCAACGCCAGCCGGGTCGATCTGCCGGCCACGCTGCGCAGCAATCCGACCTACCGCAAGGCGAACCCGGCGGCGTCGCCGGTCATCATCCTGGCGCTCACGTCCAAGACCAAGACGCCGGGCCAGATCTACGACGCGGTGTCGAACATCGTGAGCCAGCGGCTGTCGCAGGTGGACGGCGTGGGCGACGTGGAAATCGGCGGCGGCTCGCTGCCCGCCGTGCGCGTCGAGCTGCTGCCGTTCGCGCTCAGCCGCTACGGCATCAGCACCGACGACGTGCGCGCCGCGATCCAGGCCTCCAACGCCAACCGGCCCAAGGGCACGGTGCAGGGCGACGGCCGCAAGCTGCAGATCTACACGCAGACGCCAGCCCTGCGCGCCAGCGACTACGCCTCGATGGTGGTGGCCTGGCGCAACGGCGCGGCGGTGCGGCTGCAGGACGTGGCCGAGGTGATCGACGGGGTGGAAGACACGCGCACGCTCGGCCTGTTCAACGGCGAGCCCGCGATCATCGTGCTGATCACGCGGCAGCCCTCGGCCAACATCATCGAGACGGTGGACAGCGTGCGCGCGCTGCTGCCCGAACTGCAGGCGCAACTGCCGCCCGACGTGACGCTGCAGGTCGCGTCGGACAGCACCAACTCGATCCGCGGCTCGCTGCGCGAGGTCGAGCTGACGCTGGTCATCTCGGTGCTGCTGGTGGTGCTGGTGGTCAGCCTGTTCCTGCGCAGCGTGCGCGCGACCATCGTGCCGGCGGTAGCCACGGTGGCGGCACTGCTGGGCACCTTCGGCGTGATGTACATGCTGGGCTTCAGCCTCAACAACCTGAGCCTGATGGCGCTCACCGTAGCGACCGGCTTCGTGGTGGACGACGCCATCGTGGTGCTGGAAAACACCAGCCGCCACATCGAATCGGGCATGTCGCGCATGAAGGCGGCGCTGCTGGGCGCGAAGGAAGTCGGTTTCACCGTGCTGTCGATCAGCGTGTCGCTGGTGGCGGTGTTCATTCCGCTGCTGTTCATGGGCGGACAGGTGGGCCGGCTGTTCCGCGAGTTCGCGATCACGCTGTCGGCCGCCGTGATGATCTCGCTCGTGATCTCGCTGACCACCACGCCCATGATGTGCGCTTGGCTGCTCAAGCCCGGCGGCGAGCATGACAAGAACAAGCCGCAGGGCCGCTTCGGCCGCGCGGCGGCACGCAGCTACGACTGGGTGCTCAAGCGCTACGAGACCAGCCTCGACTGGGCGCTCGACAACAAGGGCTTGGTCATGCTGATCCTGGTGGCGGTGGTGGGGCTGAACGTCTACCTGTTCAGCGCCGCGCCCAAGGGCTTCTTTCCGCAGCAGGACAGCGGCCAGCTCAATGGCGGCCTGCGCGCCGACCAGAGCATTTCGTCCAAGGCCATGGCCGCGAAGCTGCGCGAGGTGGTCGACATCATCCGCGCCGACGAAGCGGTCGACACCGTGGTGGGCTTCACCGGCGGCAGCCGCGCGGGCGGCGGCTTCATGTTCGTCAACCTGAAGCCGGCCAGCCAGCGCAAGGACAGCGGCCTTGCCGTGATCGCACGGCTGCGGCCCAAGCTCAACGAGGTGGCCGGCTTGCGCGTGTTCCTGGGGACGGTGCAGGACGTTCGATCGGGCGGCCGTTCCAGCAACTCCACCTACCAGTACACGCTCAAGAGCGACAGCCTGGCCGACCTGCGTATCTGGGCCGCCAAGCTGGCCGACGAGATGAAGCTGCAGCCGCTGCTGGCCGACATCGACACCGACCAGAGCGAGAACGGCGTCGAGATGATGGCGAAGGTCGACCCCGACAGCGCGAGCCGGCTCGGCCTGACCTCGACGGCCATCGACAACGCGCTCTACAACGCCTTCGGCCAGCGCCAGGTGGCGACCATCTACACCGAACTCAACCAGTACCACGTGGTGATGGAATGGGCGCCGCGCTACACGCTCAGCCCCAATGCGCTGAGCGACGTGTACGTGCCCGCGACCAAGACGGTGTTCGTTGCCGGGCAGGCCGTGACCACCCAGATCGCAGCCGCCACCACGACCGCCAACTCCGCGACCTCCGGCAGCAAGACGGCGGCGGGCACGTCCGCCGCCGCGAGCACCGCGGTGCCCGTTTCGGCCAACCCCGGATTGCGCAACGCCTCCTCGGGCAATGTGCTGAGCAACACGGCCACCAGCCTGGTGCCGCTGTCGGCCGTGGCGAAGTTCTTCGAGAACTCGGTCGCCACGTCCGTCAGCCATGAAGACGGCGAACTGGCAACGACGGTCTCGTTCAACCTCGTGGAAGGCGCGAACCTGGGCGACGCGCGCGAAGCCATCGCCAAGGCCGAGGCCAACATCGGCATGCCCACCAACGTGCGCGGTTCGTTCTCGGGCACGGCGGCGAGCGCGCAGCAGTCGCAGAGCCAGCAGGCCATCCTGATCCTGGCCGCGCTGGTCGTGATCTACATCGTGCTGGGCATCCTCTACGAAAGTCTCGTGCACCCGATCACCGTGCTGTCGACGCTGCCGTCAGCCGGCGTGGGTGCGGTGCTGGCGCTGCTGATGTTCCGCATGGAGTTCTCCATCATTGCGCTCATCGGCGTGTTCCTGCTGATCGGCATCGTGAAGAAGAACGCCATCCTGATCATCGACTTCGCGCTGGAGGCCGAACGCTCGCGCGGCCTCACGCCGCTGGAAGCCGTGCGCGAGGCCTGCCTGCTGCGCTTCCGGCCGATCCTGATGACCACGCTGGCGGCTGCGCTGGGCGCGCTGCCGCTGGCCATCGGCTTCGGGGAGGGCGCCGAGCTGCGCCGGCCATTGGGCGTGGCCATCATCGGCGGGCTCATCGCCAGTCAGTTGCTGACGTTGCTGACCACGCCGGTGGTCTACCTGCTGCTCGACAAATTGCGCCGCCGCGGCGCCCACGAAAACGAACTGGGCCGTGCCACGAATGCCTGAGAACACCGCCATGAACGCACTGCTTTCCCCCTCCCGTTCGAGCCCGGGCCGCCTCGCGCTTTCGGCGCTCGCTCTGGCCGCCTTGCTCGCCGGCTGCACCGTCGGGCCGCGCTACCAACTGCCCGCCAGTGCGTCGCCCACCTACTGGAAGGAACAGAAGGCCGCCGAAGGCTGGCTGCCCGCCGCGCCGGCCGACGCGCTGGACCGTGGCGAATGGTGGAAGCTGTTCGGTGACCCCACGCTCGACGAGCTTGCCGCGCGCGTGCAGGTGTCGAACCAGAACATCGCGGCGGCGGTCGCGAACTACGCCAACGCCCAGGCGCTGGTGCGGGGTCAGCGCGCAGCGCTGTTCCCGTCGGTGGCGCTCAGCGGCTCCGGCAAGCGCACAGGCGGCGACGACACCAGCCCGACCAACGCTTTCTCGGCTTCGCTCGGCGCCACCTGGGCGCCCGATGTGTGGGGCCGGTTGCGGGAGTCGGTGAACAGCGCATCGGCCAATGCGCAGGCCTCCGAAGCAGACCTGGCATCGGCGCGGCTGTCGGCCATCGGCGAGCTGGCGACCAACTATCTTTCGCTGCGAGAAGCCGATGTAGAGATCGGGCTGCTCGACGAGACGATCAAGGGCTACGAACGCGCCTTCGAGATCACGCGCAACCGCTACAACGCCGCCATTGCCGCGCAGACCGACGTGCTTCAGGCCCAGACCCAACTGGCCAACGCGCGCGCCACCCGCCTGACGCTGGTGCGTACCCGGGCCACGCTGGAGCATGCGATTGCCGTGCTGGTGGGCGCGGCGCCGGCCGACTTCAACCTGGCGGCCGCGCCCTGGACGCAGACGGTGCCCGGCATCCCGACCGGCGTGCCCACGACGCTGTTGCAGCGCCGGCCCGACATCGCGGCGGCAGAGCGCTCGGTGGCCGCCGCCAATTCGCAGATCGGCATTGCGCGCTCGGCCTACTTCCCGAGCTTCAACCTCAGCGCGTCGGTCGGCAGCAGTGCCAGCCGGGTGGGCAGTCTTTTCAGTGCCTCCAACACGCTCTGGTCGCTCGGCCTGTCGGCGGCGCAGGTGGTCTTCGATGCCGGCGCCATCGGTGCCAGCGTCGATGCCGCCAAGGCCAGCTACGACGCCAGCGTGGCGCGCTACCGCCAGACGGTGCTGGCTGCCTTCCAGGGTGTGGAAGACCAGCTCACCACGGGCGCCACGCTCGCCCAGCAGGAGGGCATGTACCGCGAAGCCTCCGGGGCGGCCGACAAGACCGAGCAGCAACTGCTCAACCGCTACCGCGAGGCCCAGGTGGCCTACACCGATGTGGTGACGGCCCAGGTGGCGGCGCTGAGCGCGCGGCGCACGCTGGTGCAGGTGCAACTGAACCGCCAGACGGCCGCCGTCGCGCTGATTCAGGCGTTGGGTGGCGGCTGGCAGGCCGAGTGGATGGGCGGCGAGGCGCAGGCGACGACGCAGCAACAGCCGTCCGTCTCCGAGCCCAAGCCCTGAGAAATTGAAAAGGGGACGGACGATGTTTGCGCCCGTTCCCCGGAGCCCGGCCGCCGGCTGCGCGCAGGGCCCTCTTTCATGGCGCGCCGGCTCAGTGCGCCGGGCGGTCGATGACGTGACCGAGGTAGTCCTTGTCGGTCACCAGCACCCAGAGCGCGAGCACCAGGATCACCGCGGCCACGAGCACCGCGTTGACCAGCGCTGCTTCCGTCGAGCGGAAGCCAAGCACCCAGGGCGAAACCGCGAGCCAGGCGGCGAGCGCGACCTCGGTCCACTCTTCCCATTGGCGCGGCACGAAGGTCGCGCCCAGCGCCACGGCGCCGAGCAGGATGCCGGTCGCCACCATCGTCCACATCGCGGGCGTCAGGTCCTGAAAGCCCAGGACCCAGGGCGAGACGACGAGCCATACGCCAGCCACGGCGTTGACGGGGTCTTGCCAGTGCTTCACTTGCTTCATGGTCATTACTCCTGTCGCGACAAGGCGCCGCGACAGCCGTTGGACTTGCGCCTGACCCTCAGGGTTCCGGAGGACCCGCCCCCCCGGATTGACTGCGCGTGCACCGCCTTGGGGCGCTCCGTGTAAGCGAACTACAGTGTTTTAACTTACACGTGTTAGTAAATGTTAAGAAATTCTCCGTAATACTCGAAAAAGTCCGAAAACTCTTTTTTACGGAAATCGGGGATATGACGCACCGATCCTGAGCCGTAACATCCGCGCGGCCTGATTCCGGCCGCCCCCGTTTCCGACCTTCGATGAACCCCCCAGATCCTTCCCGGACGCGCGCGTTGTCCGTGGCCGACATGCTGCGCGCCCGCATCTTCGACGGCGTCATTGCGCCTGGCGCCCACCTGATGGAGATCACGCTGGCCAACGAGTTCGGCGTGTCGCGCACGCCTGTGCGTGGTGCGATGGCGCGGCTGGCCGACGAGGGGCTGCTGGTCTATCACCCGCAACGGGGTTTTCAGGTTCGCCGGTTCGACGCCAAGGACGTGTTCGACGCCTTTAGCCTGCGCGCCACGCTGGAAGGCATGGGCTGCCGCCTGATCGGCGAGCGCGGCCTGGATGACCGTGCGCAGGAGCGGCTGGCCGAAATGCTGCAAGAGCAGCACGCGCTGCTGCACGGCGAGGAGTGGACCGATGCCCACGCCATGCTCTGGCACGACCTGAACCTCGATTTCCACCGCAAGCTGCTGGCGCTGGCGGACAACCGCTGGCTGACCGAGGCGGTGGTCCGGGCCTGCCAGTTGCCGATCATCTTCGACAGCAACCTGCGGCCGCACAACCGCGACGCCGCGATGCTGCTCTACCGGCGCGAACAGGCCCAGAACGCGCTGGAGGAGCACCGGCGCATCGTCGAGGCGCTGGGCCAGCGCGAGGCAGACCTTGCCGAAGGCACCATGCGCTCGCACATCACCGCCAATCGCGACCTGCTGGTCAGCAATCTGCGCCAGAAGGCCGGCCACACCCGCGCGCTCGCCTGACAAGGTGTGAAGAAACCTGCTGCGCGACCCGATCTCGCATCTGCGGTTCTCACCGTACAGAGTACGGCTCCGGTCCTCGATGCAAGCTCGGCACGCTCGCTACGGTTTTTTCACGCCTTGTGAGCCGCCTGGCTCAGCCGCCGCGCGCCACCGGCGCCATCAGGTAGGCACCCGACTCGAACAACTGCGCCTCGGCCTGGTCGATGCGCCGGATCACCGGCTTGCCCGCGCGGCTCGCGAGCAGTTCGACCAGCGCTTCCGTCACCGCCACGCCGGCGGCGATCGACGGAAAGAACGACGGGCTGTGGATCGTGAAGAGCAGGGTCTCGTCCGCCAGCAGCGACAGCGGCGACGTCACGCTGTCGGTGATGGCGACGATGCGGCAGCCCACCGCCTTGGCGGCCTGCGCCACCTGCAGCGCCTCGCGCGAGTAGGGCGCGAAGCTCGCCACCACCAGCGCATCGCCCTTGGCAAAGGCGCGCTGCTGCATCTCGAGCGAGCCGCCCTGGCCATCGACCAGGTGCACGCTGGTGCGAAAGAGCCGATACACGTAGACGAATGAAAAGGCGATCGGAAAGCAGGCCCTGAAACCCGCGGCGTGCACAGCCGGCGCTTTTTCGATCAGCGCGCAGGCCTTCTGCAACGCCTGCTCGCTCTGCCGGTGCGTGGCTTCGAGGTTGCGACGCTGCACCTCGAACATTTCGCCCGCGAGGGTCTGGTCCTTGGCACGGCCGACCAGTTGCTTGGCGCGCACGCCATAAGTCTCGGAACCCAGGCCCATGTCCGCCGCGAAAGACTCCTTCAACTGCGGCCAGCCCTCGAACCCCAGGTGCTGCGCAAAGCGCACGAGCGTGGCGGGCGTGCTCTGCGCCCGCGTGCCGACGTTGCGCATCGAGCCGGTGACCACCTCGTTCGGATGGTCGAGCACGTAGCGCGCCACCTGCTGCAGCGCGGGGCTCAGTTCGTTGAAACGCTGGCGGATCTGGTCTCTGGCGCCCATGGCGGTGTCTCTTTTCTGGCTGTCGTTGGAACGAATGTACCGGAGTGGTCGGCACGGAACAGTTGACGGAACAAATGTTCCAAACAATAATTCGATGGAAACGTTGGTTCCAAGATCTGTTCCGGGATTTCTCCGCCATGACGCATGTTTTTCACCGCCACCTTCGCCAGACCCCGCCCGTTGCCGCCGGCTCCCACGGCATGCTCATCCGCGATGCCGAGGGCCGCGAATACCTCGACGCTTCAGGTGGCGCCGCCGTGTCGTCGCTCGGCCATGCGCACCCCGAGGTGCTGGCTGCCATGCACGCCCAGCTCGACCGGCTGGCCTACGCGCACACCAGCTTCTTCACCAGCGAGGTGGCCGAGCAACTGGCCGACGAACTGATCGGTTCTGCGCCCGAGGGCATGAGCCACGTGTACCTGGTGAGCGGCGGCTCCGAGGCGGTGGAGGCCGCGCTGAAGATGGCGCGCCAGTACTTCGTCGAGATCGGCCAGCCGCAGCGCACGCACTTCATCGCGCGGCGGCAGAGCTACCACGGCAACACGCTGGGCGCGCTGGCGGTGGGCGGCAACGCCTGGCGGCGCGAGCCCTTCGCGCCGATCCTCGTGCCGGCCACGCATGTGTCGCCGTGCTATCCGTACCGCGAGCAGCGCACCGACGAAAGCGCCGAGCAATACGGCCTGCGCCTCGCGGCCGAGCTGGAAGCGGCCATCCTCGACCAAGGCGCCGACCGCGTGATCGCCTTCGTGGCCGAGACCGTCGGCGGTGCCACCGCAGGCGTTCTGACACCGGTGCCCGGCTACTTCAAGGCGGTGCGTGCGGTGTGCGACAGGCACGGCGTGCTGCTGATCCTCGACGAAGTGATGTGCGGCATGGGCCGCACCGGCACGCTGCACGCCTGCGATCAGGAGGGCGTGGTGCCCGACCTCATCGCCATCGCCAAGGGACTGGGCGGTGGCTATCAGCCGATCGGCGCGGTGCTGGCGCAAGGCCGCATCGTCGAGGCGATGTCCAAGGGCAGCGGCTTCTTCCAGCACGGCCACACCTACCTCGGTCATCCGATGGCCTGCGCTGCGGCGCTCGCGGTGCAACAGGTGATCCGGCGCGACGGCCTCGTCGCCAAGGTGCGCGAAGACGGCATTGCCTTCGGCGCGATGCTGGCCGAAACGTTGGACGCACATCCGCATGTCGGCGACATCCGAGGCCGAGGCTTCTTCTGGGGCATCGAACTGGTGGCCGACCGCGCGGACAAGACGCCTTTCGATCCCGCCCTGAAGCTCCACGCGACGGTCAAGAAAGACGCCATGTCGCGCGGCCTGCTGTGCTACCCATTCGGCGGCACGGTCGACGGCCGCCAGGGCGACCACGTGCTGCTGGCGCCGCCCTTCATTGCCACGCGGCAGGACCTGCAGGAGATCGTCGCGCGCCTGGCGGCCTCCATCGACGCGGTCACGCGTGCCGCTGCGCGCTGAGCGCCGCCCGATCTCTGTAGCCCCTTTTTCTTCAACCGCCGTTCCCAGGAGCGCTTCCATGCCCAAGCTTCGTCTCCCGATTCCCTTTGGTGCTGCCGCTCTCGCGGTGGCCTTCGCCCTTTTGTTGCCGCACACGGCTGCGCAGGCCCAGGACAACGACACGCTCGCCAAGATCAAGGCCAGCGGCAGCGTCACCTTCGGCTACCGCGAGTCGTCGTTCGGCTTCTCGTACCTCGACGGCAACCTGAAGCCGGTGGGCTACAGCATCGAGATCTGCAACCGCATCGTCGAGGCGGCAAAGGCCGAACTGAAGATGCCGGCCATCGAGATCAAGTACCAGGCTGTGACTTCGGCCAACCGCATGCCGCTGGTGCAGAACGGCACGGTCGACATCGAGTGCGGCTCCACCACCAACCTGGTCGAGCGACAAAAGCAGGTGGCGTTCTCGCCCGACATCTTTCGCTACAACGTGCGCATGCTGGTCAAGGCCGATTCGGGCATCAAGAGCATTGCCGACCTGCAGGGCAAGACGGTGGCCACCACCAGCGGCACAACCTCGTTCCGCCTGCTGCGCGAGGCCGACCGCGGCCGCAGCCTTGAAGTGAACAACCTCGCCGGCAAGGACCACAGCGATTCGTTCCTGCTGGTCGAAAGCGGGCGCGCGCAGGCCTTCGTGCTCGACGACATCCTGCTGGCGGGGCAGATCGCCAATGCGCGCAACCCGAAGGACTTTGTCATCACCGGCGAGAGCCTGCGCACCGAGAACCAGTCGCTGATGTTCCGCAAGGACGATCCGGCCTTCAAGGCGCTGGTCGACCGGGTGGTGTCGGGCATGATGAAGTCGGGCGAGATGGAAAAGCTCTATGCCAAGTGGTTCACCTCGCCGATTCCGCCCAAGGGCATCAACATCAACTACCCGCTCAATGCCGAAACGAAGGACGCGTTTGCCAACCCGTCGTCCAAGGGCATCTGAGCCGCCGACTTCATGACACGCATCGCCCTGATCCATGCGCTTTCGCATTCCGTCGCGCCCATCAACGAAGCCTTTGCGCGCGACTGGCCACAGGCGCAGCGCATGAACCTGCTCGACGACAGCCTCTCGGCCGACCTCGCACGCAGCGGACGCGGGCTGGACGCGGCGATGCACGCGCGTTTTGCGCGACTCGCGCAGTACGCGGTCGATACCGGTGCGCAGGGCATCCTCTTCACCTGCTCGGCTTTCGGGCCGTGCATCGAGGCCGTGGCGCGGCAGCATGCGGGCATTCCGGTGCTCAAGCCCAACGAGGCGATGGTCGAGGAAGCAACGCAAGGGCAGGGCGGCAGGCTCGGGCTGATCGC
Organism: Variovorax sp. PAMC26660; assembly: GCF_014302995.1. Lineage (NCBI taxonomy): Bacteria > Pseudomonadati > Pseudomonadota > Betaproteobacteria > Burkholderiales > Comamonadaceae > Variovorax > Variovorax sp. PAMC26660. The sequence continues at coordinate 139,531 of NZ_CP060295.1, read as the reverse complement.
CACCTTCGCGCCCACGCTGGCGTCGATGCCGCCCGAGTTTCCGGCCGGCACGGCGCTCGAATTGGCCCTGGCCGAAGGCGCGCTCGATGCCTTGAACGCCGGCGACACGCAGCGGCACGATGCGTTGATTGCGGCGCAGGCCGCAGCGCTGCGCGAGCGCGGCTGCACGCGCATCGCGCTGGCCCAATTCAGCATGGCGCGGGCGCGTGATGCCTGCGCGCAGGCCAGCGGATTGCCGGTGCTGACCACCGTCGACAGCGCCGTGCGCGCGCTGCGCCGGCGCACGACGCAGGGTTCAGCGAGCGCCTGACGGGCTCGGGCTTTCGATGATCGAGAACAGCGCGGTCATTGCGATCTGCGCCGCATCGCTGCGTCCCAGCATGCGTGTGAGGCCGGTCTCGCGGTCGGTGGCTTCCAGGCCCTGCGACAGCCGGCGGTAGATGTCCGACGAAGGCAGCGTGGCCGAGGTGCCGAGCGCGTCGCAGTAGGTGCCGGCAAGGATGCCGGTGAGCTCTTCGCTCTGCGCATTCGACAGCTTCATGTTGTCGCCGCCGAACACGGCCGCGATGCAGTGCAGCAGATAGGCCTGTGTTTCGAGCGAAAACGAATGCTGCCGCACATAGCATTCGACGGCCGCCCAGAACAGCGGCTCGGAGGTGCGGCGCCAGCTTTCAAGCACCTTGCGCGCCTTGGCCACCAGGTCGGCATGCGCATCGCCCGGCTCGCTGGGCCGCAGCGCCAGGCCTTGCAGGGTGAGCGAGGCTTCCGGCCCGGGCGCGCCCAGGATGAAGCTCCAGAACTTCCAGCGGGCGTACCACTTCTTGTCGTGCGCCGGGTCAAGGGGCTCCAGCAGCCAGAAGTCGATGCTCTGGATCGCGTCGGCCCGCTGCTCGGCCACGCTGCCGTCGCCCAGGTCCAGCGCCTGCATGCCTGATTCCATCCGGTCGGCGGCGATGTGGCCCTGCGCGACGATGCCGGCGCTCGTGCCCGAACGGTCGATGTCGAGCAGGCGCTGCATCAGTTGCTGCAGCTCGTGGGCGGAGGCGCCGGTGGCCTCTGCCACCCGCTTCATCGAGGCGCGCTGGTCGGTCTCGATCTCCAGGGCGTTCTTTCGGCGGTCTTCGCCGTGGTCGTCGGCGGTCGACACATGCTCTTCATGCCCATCCCCGGGGGTGAACGTTCGCATTGCAAAACTCCTTCGGACGCAGATGAATGGTCACTTTGAAATATGTGTCAATGCGCCGTGCCCGAACATCACCTGAACTGGGTATCTTGCGGGCCGGATGTGTCGATTCATCGCCCGCACCTGAACATCACCTGACCTGTGCCATCGCGATAATTGCCGCTCTTTCAAGGAGTACGCGTGGACATCGTTTTGCTGGTCAAGGCCGCCATCATGGGCATCGTGGAGGGGCTGACCGAATTTCTTCCGATCTCGTCGACCGGCCATCTGATTCTTGCGGGCTCGCTGCTGGGCTTCGATGACGACAAGGCCAAGGTCTTCGACATCGCCATCCAGACCGGGGCCATCTTTGCAGTGATCCTGGTCTATTGGCAGAAGATCAAGTCGACCGTCGTCGCGTTGCCCCGGCAGCCCAAGGCGCAGCGCCTGGCGCTCAACATCTTCATCGGCTTCCTGCCGGCGGTGGTGCTGGGCCTGCTGTTCGGCAAGGTCATCAAGGCGCACCTGTTCATTCCGACCGTGGTGGCGAGCACCTTCATCATCGGCGGCTTCATCATCCTGTGGGCCGAAAAGCGGCCGCCGGGCTCGGTGCGCGTCGAGCACGTGGACGACATGACGGCGTGGGACGCGCTCAAGGTCGGCCTGGTGCAGTGCTTCGCGATGATTCCGGGCACCAGCCGCAGCGGCTCGACCATCATCGGCGGCATGCTGCTGGGCCTGTCGCGCCAGGCGGCGACCGATTTCTCGTTCTTCCTGGCCATTCCGACGCTGATCGGCGCCGGCGTGTACAGCCTTTACAAAGAGCGCGCGCTGCTGTCGGTGGCCGACATTCCGCTGTTCGCGGTGGGGCTGGTGTTCTCGTTCATCAGCGCCTGGCTGTGCGTGCGCTGGCTGCTGAAGTACATCAGCACGCACAACTTCATTCCGTTCGCCTGGTATCGCATCGCCTTCGGCATCGTGGTGCTGGCCACGGCGTGGAGCGGCGCGGTGGTCTGGGCCGACTGATCCCGCTCTCTCGGTCTCAGGAGCGGGCGCCGAGCATGGCGCTCGTGGCCTGGGCCTCCCGCCGCACGGCCGTGGCGATCGCTCCGTCGATGGCCGGATCGAACCCGCCCGTGGCACCCAGCGCCGTCAGCACGGCGCACACGCGGCCCGCATAGTCGTACACCGGCGCTGCCACGGCGCTGATGCCGCGCAGGTAGGTGTCCTTCACGCTGGCGCAGCGCGCCTTCTGCACATCGCGGCGCAACTGGCCGATCGGGTCGGCGGCGTCGAGCGTGGCGCGCATGTCCGGTGTGGCTGCCGCCAGTTCCTGCTCGGCGAGTGCCAGCACGCGCGATTCGTCGAGCAGCCCCAGGAACGCGCGGCCGGTGGCCGACCACAGCATCGACATCACCGAGCCGGCGCGCACGTTCACTGTGACCGGCAGGCCGGGCTCCTCGAAACGCACGATGGTCGGCCCCTTGTTGCCCATGACCGCGATGAAGCAGGTCACTTCCAGCGATTCGCGCAGGCGGATCAGGCAGGGCTCGGCAGCGCGGATCGGGTCGGCCTGCCGCATGGCCGCCAGCCCGATCTGGATGGCTTCGGTGCCCAGGTAGTAGTGCTGCGAGGCGGCGTCCTGCAGCACCAGGCCTTCTTCCATCAGGCTCGCCAGGTAGCGGTGCACCTTGGCCGGGCTTTCGGACACATGGGTGGAGAGCGCGGTCAGGCTGCTGCGGCCGCCGAGGTGCGCCAGTCCCTTCAGCACGGCCATGCCGGTTTCGGCGGCCTGGACCCGCTGGCGCCGTTCACGGGTTGCGGCCGGTGCGGCTGGAGATTCGGGGGGAGAAGAAGGGGTCATGTCGCCTGCATGTTAGGTGCTCGGATCGGTGGCGCCGGGTCGCCTAGGAGGAAGGGTAAATCCGCGAATCATAATTACGCAATGCGTATGATACTTACGCAATACACAATATCCAATCCGGAGACACCCCATGAAGAAGCACATTGCCAGCGGCCTTGCAGTCCTTTCCCTTGTCGTCGCGGCAAGCGCCAGCGCGCAGACCTATCCGGCCAAACCGATCCGCTGGATCGTTCCCTACGCAGCCGGCGGCGGCTCCGACTTCCTGGCGCGCACGGTCGGCCAGACGCTGGCCATGCAGGTCGCGCAGCCGGTTCTGGTGGACAACAAGCCCGGCGGCAACACCGCCCTGGCCGCCTCGGAAACCGCACGCGCGCCGGCCGACGGCTACACGATCCTGTCGGCCGACAACGGCACGCTGGTCTTCAACCCCGCGCTCTACAAGTCGCTGAGCTACAGCCCCACCAAAGACCTGACGCCCGTCACGCTGATGGGCAAGTTTCCGATGATCCTGGTGGTCGGCACCAACTCCGGCTTTGCCACGGCCAAGGATTTCATCGCCAAGGCGAAGGCCAATCCCGGTGGCATCAACTACGCCTCGCCAGGTGCGGGCAGTCCGCATCACCTGGCGATGGAACTGCTGAAGGTGGAGGCGGGCCTGTTCATGGTCCACGTGCCATACCGCGGCGCGGCGCCGGCACTGGCCGACGTGGTGGGCGGCCAACTGCCGGCCATGATGGTCGACCTGGCCGCCGGCGCCGGCTTCATCAAGGGCAACAAGGTGCGCGCGCTGGCTGTGGCCAACCCCACGCGCCTGCCGCAACTGCCCGACGTGCCGACCTTCGCCGAGCTGGGCTACAAGAACGTCGAGGCCGCCGCGCTGGTCGGCGTGGTGGTGCCCTCGGCCACGCCGCCGGAGGTGGTGAACACGCTCAACCGCCAGATCGTCGCGGCCATCAACGAGCCCGCGGTGCGCACGCGCATGGTCGACTTCGGCGTGGAGCCCGTGGGCAACACGCCCGCGCAGTACGCCGCGCTGCTGAAGAACGAAACCACGCGCTGGCACAAGCTGATTCGCGACCTGAAGATCACGCTCGACTGACCTGACCGCCATGCCCGACACCGCCACCCCTTCGCGCGCTTCCGGCTGCCCTGTTGCGCACGGCCCGCTCTCTGCCGAGCGCACGCCCACCGGCTGCCCCGTGAGCCAGCGCGCCGCCGGCTTCGATCCCTTCGAGGACGGCTACCAGCAGGACCCGCCCGAGTACGTGCGCTGGGCGCGCGAGCAGGAGCCGATCTTCTACAGCCCGAAGCTGGGCTACTGGGTGATCACGCGCTATGCGGACATCAAGGCGGTGTTTCGCGACAACATCACCTTCAGCCCGTCCAACGCGCTGGAGAAGATCACGCCCACCGGCGAGGAGGCCAACGCCGTGCTCGCAAGCTACGGCTTCGCGCTGAACCGCACGCTGGTGAACGAAGACGAACCGGCCCACATGCCGCGCCGCCGCGCGCTGATGGACCCGTTCACGCCTGAAGAACTCAAGCACCACGAGCCGATGGTGCGCGAGCTGGCCCGCAGCTACGTCGACCGCTTCATCGACGACGGCAAGGCCGACCTCGTCGACCAGATGCTGTGGGAAATTCCGCTGACGGTGGCGCTGCACTTTCTCGGCGTGCCCGAGGAAGACATGGACACGCTGCGCAAGTATTCGATTGCGCACACCGTCAACACCTGGGGCCGTCCCAAGCCCGAAGAACAGGTGGCCGTGGCGCATGCCGTGGGCAACTTCTGGCAGTACGCCGGCAAGGTGCTCGACAAGATGCGGCAAGACCCCGACGCGCCCGGCTGGATGCAGTACGGCATCCGCAAGCAGATGCTGCAACCCGACGTGGTGACCGACTCGTACCTGCACTCGATGATGATGGCCGGCATCGTGGCCGCGCACGAGACCACGGCCAATGCCACCGCCAATGCGATGAAGCTGCTGCTGCAGCACCCGCAGGTGTGGCAGGAGCTGTGCGAAGACCCGGGGCTCATTCCCAACGCGGTCGAAGAGTGCCTGCGCCACAACGGCTCGGTGGCTGCATGGCGCCGCCTCGTCACGACCGACACGCAGATCGACGGCGTCGACCTGCCGGCCGGCTCGCGGCTGCTGATCGTCACCTCGTCGGCCAACCATGACGAAGGGCACTTCGCCGATGCCGACCTGTTCGACATCCGCCGCGACAACGCGAGCGACCACCTGACCTTCGGTTACGGCTCGCACCAGTGCATGGGCAAGAACCTGGCACGCATGGAGATGCAGATCTTCCTGGAAGAGTTCACGCGGCGGCTGCCGCACATGCGCTTGTCGGAACAGCGCTTCAGCTATGTGCCGAACACTTCGTTCCGTGGCCCCGAGCATCTGCTCGTCGAATGGGACCCGGCTGCCAACCCCGAACGAAACAACGCCGGCCTGCGCGATGTGCAAGTGCCGGTTCGCATCGGCGAGCCTTCGCGGGGCGCGATCGCGCGGCCGGTGGTGGTCGAGCGCGTGACGCCGGTGGCCGATGGCATCGTCAGGCTGCGGCTGGTGTCGCCCGACGGCAAGTCGCTGCCGCGCTGGACCGCCGGCTCGCACATCGACGTGGAATGCGGCACGCCCGAACTGTCGCGCCAGTACTCGCTGTGCGGCGACCCCGACGAAGCCGGCGTGCTGGAGATCGCCGTGCTGCACGAGCCCGAAGGCCGTGGCGGCTCGGCCTGGGTGCACGGCCGCGTGAAGGTGGGCGACAGGCTGCGCATTCGCGGCCCGCGCAATCACTTCAGGCTCGACGAATCGTTGAAGAAGGCCATCTTCATCGCCGGCGGCATCGGCATCACGCCGGTGAGCGCGATGGCCCGCCGCGCGAAAGCGCTGGGCATGGACTACGAACTGCACTACAGCGGCCGCAGCCGCGCGAGCATGGCCTTGCTCGACGAACTGGCCGCGTTGCACGGCGATCGCCTGCATGTGCATGCGAGCGATGAAGGCCGGCGCAACGATCTGCAGGCATTGCTCGGGCAGCCGATGCCAGGCGCGCAGGTCTATGCCTGCGGCCCGCTGCGGATGCTGGAAGCGCTCGAATCCTGCTGCGCCGCGTGGCCTGAAGGCGCCTTGCGCGTCGAGCATTTCGAGTCGACCCTCGCGACGCTGGACCCGTCGAAGGAACATGCCTTCGAGGTGGAACTGAAAGACTCCGGCCTCGTCATCCACGTGCCGCCCGACCAGACCCTGCTGTCCGCGCTGCGCGCCGCGAATGTCGACGTGCAGAGCGACTGCGAGGAAGGCTTGTGCGGCTCGTGCGAAGTGCGCGTGCTGTCCGGCAAGGTCGATCACCGCGACGTGGTGCTGACCCGTTCGGAGCGCGATGCCAACACCAAGATGATGGCGTGCTGCTCGCGGGCTTGTGAAGGCCGGCTGGTGCTGGAACTCTAGGACCGCGCGTTCATGCGACGGTCGCAAGCGGCATCCGCAACGCCACATGCGTGTCGCCCGGCCGGGAGTCGAGTTGCAGTTCAGCCCCCAGCCGCCGCGCCCTAGCCCGCAGGCTTCGCAGGCCCGCTCCGTCGGCCTTGTTCACCGCGTCGACCGCAAAGCCGCGCCCGTCGTCGCGCACGCTGAGTTGAAGCTCGCCATCCGCGCGCCGCACGGCCACGTCCACGCGGCGGCTTGCGCTGTGCTTGAGCACATTGGTCAGCGCCTCCTGCAAGAAGCGCAGCAGCTCCAGGCTGTGCGACGGCGACAGCTCCAGCGTATCGACGCCCGACACCTGCCAGCGGCAGTCGATGCCGTTGGCATCGAGCAACTGCGAGATGCGGTGGCGCAGCGGAACCAGCAGCTCGCCGAAGGCGAGGGCGCCGTCGCTGTGGCCGGTGGCGTCGATGATCAGCCGCAGGTCGTCGCGCAGGCTCTTGAGCATGGCGAGCAGTTGCGGCGCCGACAGGTCTTCGGGCCGGCGCTCCAGCGTCGCGATGCTGCCGATCAGCATGCCGCCGAGCCCGTCATGCAGATCGCTCACGAGGTTGACGCGCTCGCCGATGCGCGCATGGGCCAGTTCCAGCGAATGCTGCTGCGCGAGCGTGGTGGCCAGCTCGGCCTTGGCGGCGTTCACTTCCTCGATCAGCTCGTTGTTGAAGTTCTCGATGCGCTTGAGGCTCTGCACGAAGCGCGCGGCCTGGGTCAGGGCCATGCCCAGCAGCAGCACGTACGACGACATCGTCGTGTAGTAGATGTTGCTGTCGATCACCTGCGTGAACACCAGCAGGTCGTGCCCGGCCGTCAGGGCCGACACCGCCATGAAGGGTGCGAGCGAGCGCATCGGGCTGTCGCGATGGCGCAGGGCGTGAATGATCGAGATGCCGTTCACGGCAATGACCGTCAGGCCGCCCACCAGGGTCCAGATGGCGCGGTGCACGGTCAGCGCGGGGCCGCTGGCGATCCACAGGTCGAGCACGCCGGCCGCGGCGACCAGCAGCGCAACGGCTTCCAGGCGCGGCATGCGTCTTTGGCAAAAGCGCAGCGCGAAGATGATGTAGGACACGTCGAACACCAGCAGCAGCGAGGTGTTCATCGCCTGCCAGCTGTGGTTGCTGGCAAAGGGCCACGGGCTGGTCGCGATCTGGTTGTAGCCGAACAGCAGCCACAGCACCGACATCAGGGCGAACCAACCGTACGCTGCTTCGCGCCGGCGCAATACCCACAGCGCGGCGAAGAAGGCCGAGACGGCTGCGCTCACCGCGAGGCCCAACACCTGCAGGTCGCGGCGCACGACGCGCTCGCGCTCGAACTCGGTCTGTATCGCGGCTGGCGTGCCCAGGCTGACCGGTCCCAGGCCTGCCTGGTAGGCGAACAAGCCCGACACGCGCACCAGCAGCGTGTTGGTGCCGGCCTTCAGCAGCGGCGGTGCCAGCAGCCAGTAGCGCGGCGTGTTCCAGCCGCGCGTGAGCGGCTCGACCAGGCTGTCGTCGCGCGAGATCGGGACGCCGTTGAGCGACACCTCACCGGCCATGTTGAGGTAGTGCAGCAGCAGGCCGGCTTCGCCGACCGGCGCCGGCTGGTCCCAGGTGAGCCGGTACCAGACCACGCCGTCGAAGTCGGGCCAGCGCGTGGCCCAACTGTCGGGCAGCGAGACGGGCGCCCAGCCTTCGGCAGGCGGCGCGGTGTCGTCCCAACCGGTGCCGCGCACGGCTTCGGCGTGGAGTTCGGGCGCTGGTTGTGCCAGCGCCGCGCCGGCCGCAAGAAAGAGGAAGAAGAACCAGGCGCCGATCAGCGCAGCAAACCGTGCTTTCGCCCCTGAAAGACGGCCTCGGTGCGCGAGTTGACGGCCAGCTTGCGGTAGATGTTCTTGGTGTGGCATTCGACGGTCAGCCTGGAGATCGAGAGCGCCTCGGCCATGTCGCGGTTGCTCAGCCCCTGCGCCACCAGTTCGAGGATTTTGCGTTCGCGCGGCGTCAGGGCCGTGGTCGGCGCCGAGACGGGCGCGGCACCACTGTCATCGGGCAGCTCGGTGGTCGCGTGTGCCGGGCTCTGCGTGGTCGCGAGCCACGCGATGATGCGGCGCGCAATGGAGGGGTCGATCGACGCGCCGCCCTGTTCGATGCTTCGCAGTGCGATGCTCAGTTCGAGGTCGTCGCGTTCCTTGAGCAGGTAGCCGATGGCGCCGGCGCGCAGCGCCGCAAAGATGATTTCTTCGGTCCGCCAGGCTGAAATGACCACCGCTGGAACACCCGGGCGGCGGGTCTGCAACCAGTTGATCAGCTCCACGCCGTTGCCGTCTGGCAGGCCGATGTCGACCAGCACCAGCCCATAGCGATGTTCTTCCAGCAGCAGCTTGGCCCCGGCCACGCTGTCGGTGACCGCGATCAACTGCTCGTCGCAGCCGAGCGTGGACAGCACATAGCGCAGGCGCTCCTGCATCGCCGGGTCATCCTCGACCACGAGCGCGGGGCTCAGTGACACGGGCTCAGCGTCTTCGATCTGGAGAAATGACATGTGGCGGCATTTTGGATCGGTCTATTGAGGCGCGTAGGACGTTTTTACTTATTTTCAGGAATTGTTGCCGGGTATTCCCATTTGTATCTTCCATTGCGAAATTTACAAGTCAGGGCCGGCGTGCGCGTCAAGTGGTGACCGACCGGGCCACCGAAGCGGGCCGGCACATGATCTCGTACACCGAGTTCGTGACCGGCTCCAGGGGGCTCGCTTCACGCCGGAAGCCCAAGCGCTCGTAGAAGGCCACGCTGCGCGGCGTGAAGGTTTCCAGATAGCACGGAACGCCCGCCGCGTCGGCTTCGGCCAGCGTGGGTGCCAGCAGCCTCGCGCCCAGCCCGCGCCCCTGCGCGGCAGGCGAGACGCCGAGGATCGACAGATACCAGGCCTGCGCCGGCACGGCGGCGCTCGCGTGCGGGCTCATGAATTCGACGATGCGGTGGTAGTTGTCATGGCCGCGCGGGCCCAGGGTGCGCGCCAGAAATGCGTTCTTTGCGGCCGACTCGAGCGCGTCCACCTGCCCGCTTCGTGGCAACAGCCAAGCCGCGGCTCCCAGTTCGCGGTCTTCCAGTGTTTCGCAACGCCCGGTCCTGCTGGCCTCACCCAGCGAGTACGCAAAGTACGCAGCCAACACCGCCTTGCGGGCTGGCAGATCGCTCTCGAAATCGACGGAAATCGCCAGGTAGAACGGATCGACGATCAGCGTGTCGACAAGGGCGGGCGTGGACAGGGACTCGGGCGGCAGTGGCATGCGGGGTACGGCGGGTTCTGGATGACCCGCGCGATTCTAGGGAGCCCCTCCCGGGCCTGGCCTCAGACCTGCGGAATGCGCGCCGGGATCACACCCGGGTCGTACCAGGTGATCGGCCGGATCTCGAACACGCCCGTCTCGAAGGCCAGCCGGTGCGCTGCGTGGGTGGCTTCCTCGACGGTTTCACACTCGACGGTGTAGAGGCCCATGAGCTGTTCCCGGGTTTCGGCGAACGGGCCGTCGGTGACCAGCGGGTGCATGTCGCCGGCGCGGCGCACCGTGGTGGCCATGTCGGGCATCAGCCGAAGCACCGTGCCGAGCCGGCCCTGCGCTTGCAGGTCGTCGCGCAGGTCGGTGTGGCGCTCGAGCATTTCCTCTTCGGCACCGGGTGCCGAAGCAGCCACCGCCGACTCGGAACCGTAGATCAGGATGGCATAGAGCATGGTCTTCCTTGTGTTGCATCCGACGCTGGACGAGTATGCGTCGCGCTGACGCGTCCGGCAAAAAAGGAGTGTGCGTTGCTGCATTGGCCGACTGCGGTGGTGCGGTGTCGGTACGTTGTCGGGACGAGTTCGGCTGGCGGGGGTACGCTGGGTGTGAGGCGGTTTGTTTAGGGCTGTTCAGGGCGTCGCTCACGCCGACACGGTGTTCTTTTTCGCGAATGTCCCCCGCTTCGCTCCTCCTTTATTTAGCTAAAAAGAGCACCGTATCGACGTGAGCGCTCAGAGCACTTGTTGATCGGCGATCACCAGCAGCGTGTCCCTGTGCGAATGACGCCAGGTGCTCCCCGCAGCGAAATAAAGGAGGAGCGAAGCGGGGGACATTCGCGGAGGGGAGCTCCTGGTGTCATTCGCACGCGCCCCGAATGAACCCGAGCCCGAACCCGCCCCAACAACAGCAGCGCCCCGCAACACAACAAGGAACAAAGGAAACACAAGAGATGACATTGGCAATGAGCTGGGAAGAATGGACCGCACACGACGGCGTAGGACTGGCCGAGCGCGTACGCAAGGGCGATGTGACTGCGGCCGACCTGGCGAAACAGGCGGCAGCCGGCATCGCGAAGACCAATCCGCAACTGGACGCGGTGGTCGAGGTGTTCGACGACGTGGTGGCCGACCCGCTGAAGGACGGCATGAACCCCGATGGCGTGTTCGCGGGCCTGCCCTACCTGATGAAAGACCTTGGCCCGACGCTCAAGGGCCGGCTGCAGGAGTTCGGCTCGATGATGATGCAGGGCCATCGCCCGGCGGCAGACAGTTTTCTCACCAGCAAGATCCGCAACGCGGGGCTGAACATCATCGGCCGCAGCACCACGCCCGAGTTCGGCGTGTGCAGCTCGGTCGAGAACGCGCTCTTCCTCACGCGCAATCCCTGGGACCTCGAATACACGACCTGCGGTTCCTCGGCTGGCACGGCAGCAGCCGTGGCAGCGGGCGTGCTGCCGCTGTCGCACGCCACCGATGGCGGCGGCTCCATCCGCATTCCGGCCGGCGTGAACGGCAACATCGGGCTGAAGGTGTCGCGCGGCGTGTTTTCGCTGGCGCCGGGGCTGTCGGATCTTTCAGGCCTGGTGTCGATCCAGGGCTGCCACAGCCGCACCGTGCGCGACACGGCGGCCTTCGTCGACAACTGCCGGGGCGGCGCGCCGGGCGAGTTCATGCCGTTCTGGTCGCCGGCGCAGCCCTACAGCGAACTCATCAAGAAGGACCCGGGCCGCCTGCGCATTGCGCTGTCGCACGAATGGGGCGACTTCCGCGCCACGCCGCACTTCGTGGCCGAGCTGGAGCGCGTCGGCAAATTTCTCGAAAGGCTGGGCCACCATGTCGAATGGGCGTTGCCCGAGGTGGACTTTCAAACCGCCTTTGCCGCGCAGACCACCTGCTACATCAGCAACTTCGCGCAGGTCATCGACGGCCATCTGCAGCGCCTGGGGCTGGAGCGCCCGCCGGCCGAGTTGCTGGAGCCCATCAACATCAAGATCTGGGAGGCCGGCGTGGGCACCTCGTACACCGAGCGCTCGAAGATGCAGGCGGTGTTCAACACCACCTCGCGCGCCTTCGGCAACTTCTTCCAGCGCTGGGACATCATCCTCACGCCGATCACTGCGCTGCCCACGCCCAAGGTCGGCACCAGCGAATACCTGACGACCAGCAAGAACCCGTCGGTCCATGACTGGTTCGCGAACCTGTGGCAGAACTTCGCCTACACGCCGCTGGCCAACCTGTGCGGCATGCCGGGCATCTCGCTGCCGATGGCCGCGCAGGAAAACGGCCTGCCGCTGGGCATCCAGGCGCAGGCGGCACAGGCCAACGACGGGCTGCTGCTGCAACTGGCCGCGCAGATCGAGCGGGCGCTGGATGGCAAGTGGAATCCCCGCCAGCGGCCGGGTGTGCACGTCACGCACGTCACCCAGGGGTGACGCGAGCGGGCTTTCAGAGCAGGTTGCGCAGCGCCGCTTCGACGGCGGCCGCCGTGGCGAGCGGCTTTTCCATCGGAAACAGGTGGCTGCCGTCGAGCATGGCAATGCGGCCCTTGGTGACCTGCTGGGTCATCGCCATGCCCACGCGCTTCATCTCGGCCGACTGGCGCCCGCCGATGAAGGCCGCCTTGCACTTGAGCGGATGGCTGCGCAGCAGCGCGCCCAGGTTGTGGGGCAGGGTGTTGTAGATCGCGGTTTCCACGTCGCGGTCGAAGCTCAGCTCGCGGCTGTCCTCGCCGGCGTTGATGCCGTCGAAGGTGCCGTGGTCGATGTAGTCGTGCAGCACCTGCTCGTCCCACTTCGCAAACGCCTTCTTGCTGCGGAAATGCTCGAACACCGCCTCGCGGTGCACCCAGGTGTTCTTGCGCTTGCGGCTGATGGCGCCGGGCGAAATGCTCTTCATGAGCGGCGTGCGCTTGACCACGTTGAGCGTATTGGCGCGCCAGCCGCCGAGGATCGGCGAATCGATCAGCACCACGCCCCGGGCCAGCGTGGGGTGCAGCGCGGCGCACATCAAGCTCAGGAAGCCGCCGAGCGAATGGCCGATGAGGAACACCGGGCCACCCGCGCGGTCGGCGCGCTGCCGGGCGAAGTCGGCCAGCTGCTGCACCAGGTGCGGCCAGTTGTCGGTGACGAGGTACTTCGGGTCGTGCCCGAATTTCTCGATGGCATCGACCTCGAAGCCGCGGTTGCGCAGGCTGTCGAGAACGACGCGGTAGGTGCTCGCGGGAAAGCTGTTGCCGTGCGAGAAGACGACGGGCGGCATGGCCATGGCCGTTGCCGCGCTCAGATGAGCTTTTCGTCGGGGGTCGAGATCTTGCGCAGCGGGCTGTGGCGCGTGGCCGGCATCTTCAGCGGATGCTCGGTGGCGCTGTCGTCCCACACCGGGTCTTCGATGCTGTCGAACACCTCGCGCAGCTTCTGGCCCCAGCTGTTGTGCATCATGCGGTAGTAGGGGTTGTCGGCGTCGATGCAGATCACCCGGTCGGTTTCGAGCTTGTTGGCCTCGTACACCACCAGGTCGAGCGGCAGGCCGACCGACAGGTTCGACTTCATGGTCGAGTCCATCGACACCAGCGCGCACTTGGCGGCTTCGTCGAGCGGGGTTTCGGGCGTGAGCACGCGGTCGAGCACCGGCTTGCCGTACTTCGACTCGCCCACCTGGAAGTAGGGCGTTTCGGTGGTGGCTTCGATGAAGTTGCCGGCCGCGTAGACCAAGAAGAGGCGCATGCCTTCGCCCTTGACCTGCCCGCCGAAGATGAAGGACACGTTGAAGTCCAGGCCCGCATGCTTGAGCGCCTCGGCATCGCGGTCGTACACATGGCGCACCGCCGAGCCCAGCACGCGCGCGGCATCGAACATGCTCTTGGCATTCCAGATGGTGATGGGGTCGCCCTGCGTGCCGTCTTCGCGCGTTTCGCGCAGCTCTTCGATTTGCAGGATCTCGCGCACCGACTGCGAAATGCTCAGGTTGCCCGAAGACAGCAGCACCATGACGCGGTCGCCCGGCTGCTCGTAGACGATCATCTTGCGGAAGGTGCTGATGTGGTCCACGCCCGCATTCGTGCGCGAGTCAGAGAGAAACACCAGGCCGGCGTTGAGTTTGATGCCTACGCAATAAGTCATGAGTTCATCTCGCATGAATCAGGCCCGCTCAGGCGGCACTGCGTTCACGCGTGTTCAGTTTTTGGAGGGCATAGAGCGCGTCGAGGGCCTCGCGCGGGCTCATGGTGTCGGGGTCTAGCGCGGCCAGCGCGGATTCTACGGCGCTGCTCAATGGCGTTTCGGCCACCGGAGGGGGCGCAAACAGGTCCACCTGTGCACGAGTTTGCGCATGCTGCGATTCAAGTGCCTCCAGCGCCTGCCGCGCGTGGTTGACCACCGCCGCCGGCATGCCCGCGAGCCGCGCGACCTGGATACCGTAGCTCTTGCTGGCCGGGCCGGGCTGCATTTCGTGCAGGAACACGATGTCGCGGCCGGCTTCTGTGGCGCTCACATGCATGTTCACCGCACCGTGGTGCGTGGCCGGGAACTCGGTCAGCTCGAAGTAGTGGGTGGCGAACAGCGTGAAGGCCTTGCTGCGGTCGTGCAGCTGGGCCGCGATGCCCGCGGCCAGCGCGAGCCCGTCGAAGGTGCTGGTACCACGGCCGATTTCGTCCATCAGCACCAGCGACTGCGCGGTGGCGCTGTGCAGGATCTGCGCGGCCTCGGTCATCTCCAGCATGAAGGTCGACTGCGCGTTGGCCAGGTCGTCCGCCGCGCCGATGCGGGTGTGGATCGCGTCGATCGGGCCGAGGCGGCAAGCTGCGGCCGGCACGTGCGAGCCGATGGACGCCAGCAGCACGATGATGGCCACTTGCCGCATGTAGGTCGACTTACCGCCCATGTTGGGGCCGGTGATGACCTGCATGCGCTGTTGCGGTCCGAGCTGCGTGTCGTTGGCGATGAAGCCGCCCGATGATTTTTCGGCCAACCGTGCTTCGACCACTGGGTGGCGGCCCTGCGAAATTTCGATGCAGGGGTGTGACACGAAGCTGGGCGCACGCCAGTGCAGCGTGTGCGAGCGTTCGGCCAGCGCGCAGAGCGCGTCGAGCGCGGCAATGCCGCCGGCCAGTTGCGTGAGTGCGTGCACCGAGGGCTGCAGCGCATCGAGCAACTGCTCGTAGAGCCACTTCTCGCGGGCCAGTGCGCGGTCTTGCGCGCTCAGGGCCTTGTCCTCGAAGGTCTTGAGTTCGGGCGTGATGAAGCGCTCGGCGTTCTTCAGCGTCTGGCGGCGGCGGTAGTTGTCGGGCACTTTCGAGAGAGCGCTTTGCGTCACCTCGATGTAGAAGCCGTGCACGCGGTTGAATTGCACGCGCAGGTTGCTGATGCCGGTGCGCTCGCGCTCGCTGACTTCGAGCTTGAGCAGGAAGTCGTCGCAGTTGTCGCTGATGGCGCGCAGCTCGTCGAGTTCTGCGTCGTGGCCGGTGGCGATCACACCGCCGTCGCGCACCAGCGCGGATGGGTCGGGCTTGATCGCGCTCTCCAGCAGGTCGGCGCAGCCCGGCGGCGGCGCGAGCCGCTGTGCAATCTGCGCCAGAAGCGCGGCGGATGCGGGAAGAAGGGGCGCAAGCAGCTCCGCTTTCGACAGCGCGAGGCGCAGCGCCAGCAGCTCGCGCGGGCGCACCTGCCGCAGCGCGATGCGGGCGGCAATGCGCTCCACGTCGCTGGTGTTCTTCAGTTGTTCGCGCAGCGTGCGCCAGGGCGCGGCCGTGCCGCCCAGCACCGTGGACTGCAGCGCTCCGATGGCTTCGAGCCGGGCCTGCGCCTCGGTGCGATCGCGCCGGGGCGACAGCAGCCAGCGCTTCACAAGGCGGCTGCCCATGCCCGTCATGCAGGTGTCGAGCAGCGAGAACATCGTCGGCGAGTCTTCGCCGCGCAGCGTCTGCACCAGCTCGAGGTTGCGGCGCGTGGTGGGCGGCAGCTCGATCAGGTCGCCGTCGCGCTCGACCGACAGGCGCTGCACGTGCGAGAGGGCGCGACCCTGCGTGTGCTCGGCATAGCCCAGCAGCGCGGCGGCCGCGGCATGCGCGTTGGTGAGCGATTCGGCGTTCCAGGCTGCAAGGCTGTTGCTGCCCATCTGCTCGCTGAGCTTGCGCTCGCCCAGGCCGCCGTCGAATTGCCACGCGGGGCGGATCGAGAGCGTGAAGGGCGTGGCCGTGCGCGCGGCCTTCAGGCGCTGCTCGAAGGCGGGCGTGACCTCTGCGCTGTAGAGCAGTTCGCTCGGCGCGATGCGCGCGATCCAGGTTTCGAGCGCATCGGCCGGGCACTCGGCCAGCCGCAGTTCGGCGCCCGTCACGCTGAGCCATGCCAGTCCGCAGAAATTGCGCGTGCCCGCATGCACCGCGAGCAGCAATGATTCGCTCTTGTCGCTGAGCAGTTCGGAGTCGGTCAGCGTGCCGGGCGTGACCACCCGCATCACCTTGCGCTCGACCGGGCCCTTACTGGCGCCGACCTCGCCCACCTGCTCGCAGATGGCAACCGATTCGCCCAGCTTGATGAGCCGCGCGAGGTAGGTGTCGACCGCGTGGAAAGGCACGCCGCACATCACCACCGGCTGGCCGGCCGACTGGCCGCGCTGGGTGAGGGTGATGTCGAGCAGGCGGGCGGCCTTTTCGGCGTCGGCCCAGAACAGCTCGTAGAAGTCGCCCATCCGGTAGAACAGCAGGGTATTCGGATGGTCCGCTTTCAGGCCTAAATACTGGGCCATCATGGGCGTGTGCCCGAGCGTTGCTTCTGCCCCGCCTGGGGACGCCGTCGATTTATCCTTCGAATTCAATGATTTCGCCTTGTGTCTGTGTCGGGGTATCCGAGCGAGCCTTGGCTCGGATTATCTTGTATAGGACACCCGCAAGGCGCCGGCCGGGCCCGCACCCACCGCTCTAAAATCCCTCGGCGCAACCCCCGCGTGAAGAATGAAAAAGGCGCCCATGGCCCAGCTGGATGATTTCAAAGGCCCTGAAGCGGACGCGGCTGCGCTGCCCGACAGCGCCACCTTGCCCGCAGAGCTTGCCGCGCTGTATCTCTGCATCACGCCAGCCCAGCTCGCGGAGCTGCGAAAATCGAAACGGCCCGAAGGGCGCGCGGGCAACGGCCCGTCGGTCATCCGACCCGTGGAAGGCGGCGCAGCGGGGCCCAAGGACCCAGTGCTCTACAACCTGGGCACCTTGCGCGAGTTTGCGAGAGCGCACACCGCCCCCTCCGCCTTCGACACCGCGGCCAGCACCGGCATCCTGGGTTGGGTGTCGGCGAAGCTGCCTTTCTTCGCGGAACGCGAACCCCGTATCAAGCGCGGCAAGCGCGTGCTCATCGGTGGCGCCTGGGACCGGGCCGACCCGTTGCGCGAGGCGCGTTTCGTCGATCTCGCGAAAGGCCGCATCCGCTTCGCATCGCTGACATGCTCCGAAGCCGCGGCCAGTCTGTGGGCCGATGTTGCGAGCCACTCCGCGCTGGCTGAAAAAGGGCTCGCCCTGCTCAGGAGCGAGACGCAAACCATCGAAGCCTCGTTGGCCGCCACCGCCCAACTGGCGGCGACTTCGAATTCCAGCACGGCGACCTGATCGACGTCGAGATTGAACATAAAAGGGTACCGATGCTGATCAACTGCGTGGCGTATGAAAACGGCGCCAAGCTCGCCGACATTTCGGTCGAGGACATCAGCGACTACATCAGCCGTCCGGGCTGCTTCGTCTGGGTGGCGCTGAGCGATGCCTCTGACGCGGAACTGACCGAGATGCAGCACGAGTTCGGCCTGCATCCGCTGGCAGTCGAAGACGCCCACCACGGCCATCAGCGCCCGAAGGTGGAGGAATACGGCGATTCGCTCTTCGTCGTCATGCACATGGTCGAGCCCTCGGCCGAGGGTGAGCACTGCACGAACGTGGGCGAGGTCGACGTTTTTGTCGGTGCCAACTACGTGCTTTCGGTGCGCAACCGCAGCAAGCAGGGCTTCCTGGGCGTGCGCGAGCGTTGCGAGCGCGAGCCTGAGTTGCTGCGCAACGGCGCGGGCTTCGTGCTGTATGCGCTGATGGACGCGGTGGTCGATCGCTACTTCCCGGTGATCGACGCGCTGGAAGTGGAGCTGGAATCCATCGAGCAGCAGATCTTCGGCCAGGGCGGCGCGGCGCGCGACAAGATCAAGCAGCTCTACGACCTGAAGCGGCGCAGCATGATCCTCAAGCGCGCGGTGGCGCCGCTGCTGGAGGCGGCTGGCAAGATGCACGGCGGCCGTGTGCCGCAGATCTGCATGAGCTCGCAGGAATACTTTCGCGACGTGGGCGACCACCTGGGGCGCATCAACGGCTCGATCGACGCCATGCGCGACACCATCGGCACCGCGATCCAGGTGAACCTGTCGATGGTCACCATCGAGGAAAGCGAAGTCACCAAGCGGCTGGCGGCCTGGGCCAGCATCTTCGCGGTGTGCACCGCCTTCGCGGGCATCTGGGGCATGAATTTCGAGAACATGCCGGAGCTGAAATTCCGCTACGGCTACGCGGTGGCGCTGGGGCTGATCGTCACCACCTGCGGCTATCTCTATTACCGGTTCAGGCGCGCCGGCTGGCTCTGAGGGTGCACATCCTCATTCCAAACTAATAAACATGTAGATAGTCTAGTCCCTTATGAAAAGGGACTTCACGCAGCGCTTCGGCTTCCTCGTCAAAAGCGTGGGCAAGCTCTATGGCGAAGAATTCGATCGGCTGGCGCGCGAGCGCATCGGCCTGACGAGCGCGCAATGCCGGTTGCTTGGCGCACTGGCCATGCATGGGGACGAAGAGCCGCTGTCGCAGGCTGAACTGGCCCAGCGCCTGGACCTGACCCCGATGGCCGTGGCCGGCCTGTGCGACCGCATGGCAGCAGCCGGCTGGATTCGCCGCGAGCCCAGTGCCACCGACCGCCGCGTCAACAAGATTCACCTGGAGCCCAGCGCTGAAAAGGCACTTGATGGCGCGCTCAGCATCAGCGACGGGCTCAATGCCCGCGTGATGGCGGTGCTGTCGCAGCCCGAGCGCGCGCAACTTCTGAGCCTGCTCACCAAGGTGCGCGGCAGCCTGATGGAAATCACCTCGGGCGGGGAGCCAAAGGCATGAGCGTCGCGCCCGGAACCAAGGTGCCGCATCGCGGCATGATCACCGTCTCGATCATGCTGGCGACCATCATGCAGGCGCTCGACACCACGATCGCCAACGTCGCCTTGCCCCACATGCAGGGCAGCCTGCAAGCCTCGCAGGACCAGATCACCTGGGTGCTCACCTCGTACATCGTGGCCTCGGCCATTGCGCTGCCGCTGACCGGCTGGCTGTGCGGCCACTGGGGACGGCGGCGCGTGTTCCTCATTTCGGTGATCGGCTTCACGGTGGCTTCGGCGCTGTGTGGCATGGCGACCTCGCTTATCGGCATCGTGGCTGCGCGGTTGCTGCAAGGCATCTTCGGCGCGGCGCTGGTGCCGCTGTCGCAGGCGGTGCTGCTGGACATCAACCCGCGCGAGAAGGTCGGCCAGGCCATGGCGATCTGGGGTGCCGGCATCATGGTCGGGCCGATCCTTGGGCCGTTGCTGGGCGGCTGGCTCACTGAAAATTTCGACTGGCGCTGGGTGTTCTTCATCAACCTGCCGGTGGGCATCTTCGCCTTCTGGGGCATCGCGCGCTATCTGCCCGAAAGCCGGCCGCAGGGCGAGAAGCTCGATATCTTCGGCTTTGTCACGCTGAGCCTGGCCATCGGCATGCTGCAGCTCTTTCTGGACCGCGGCGAGCAGCTCGACTGGTTCGACTCGTGGGAGATCAAGCTCGAAGCCGCCGCCGCGCTCGTGGCCTTCGGCTTCTTCGTGGTCCACACATGGACGGTGCAGGGCGTGTCGTTCTTCGACCGCGACCTGCTGAAAGACCGCAACTTCGTCACCGGCCTGCTGTTCGCCTTCATCGTCGGCATGATCCTGTTCGCGACGATGGCGCTGCTGCCCAACTTCCTGCAGGGGTTGATGGGCTACCCGGTGGTCTACACCGGTCAGGTGACGGCGCCGCGCGGGGTCGGCACGATGATCGCGATGATCATCGTCGGGCGGCTGGTGCAGAAGGTGGACGTGCGCATCATCATGGCGGTGGGCTTCGGCCTCACGGCTTTTTCGCTCTACCAGATGACGCGGCTCACGCTGCAGATGGACAGCAGCCTGATCATTGTGTCGGGCTTCATTCAGGGGCTGGGCATCGGCTTCACCTTCGTGCCGTTGTCGACCGCAACTTTCGCCACCCTGGCGCCGCGCCTGCGTAACCAGGGCACGCCGATCTTCAGCCTGCTGCGCAACATCGGCAGCAGCGTGGGCATCTCGATCGTGCAGGCACTGCTGACCGAAGGCTCGAGCAAGGCGCATGCGCAGATTGCCGCGACTGTGGCGCCTGGCAACCAGGGGCTGATCAACCTGCCGCCGATGATGCAGCCCGACACGCTGACGGGCCTGGCGTTGCTCAATGCCGAGGTCACGCGGCAGGGCGCGCTGATCGGCTACCTGGACGACTTCGCGATCATGATGGTGATCACGTTGCTGGCGATTCCGCTGTTGCTGTTGATCAAGAGTCCGCGCCGCAATGCAGCGGCATCAGGGCCGGCCGAAGTGCCGCACTGACTTTTGCGTTTCTCCCTCCCCCTCTGGGGGCGGGCGGGGTGGGGGCAGGCGGCGTCTCCACTGTCAGCGGCTTTTCAAGCGCCGCCTGCCCCCATCCCAACCTTCCCCCAGAGGGGGAAGGAGCAAGACAAATCACTCGTCGTGCGAGTCGTGCGTTGCAGCTGCACCGCGCCGCCAGTAGCCCGACGCCCGGGTCCACTTCGGATTGGCGCCGCGCTCGCCCACGAGGTGGGCGCGCAGGGCCTTGGCAATGGCCGATTCGCAACCCACCCATGCGTGGAAGTCGCCGGCCGGCAGCTTCATCGCCTTCAGCGCATCGACCAGCACGGGGCTCAAGCCCGGCTCGGCGCCGCGGCGGTGCACCCAGTGCAGCGTGAGTTCTGCCTGTGTGTCGAACGGAATCTGGTCGGCTTCGCTGTCGACTTCCGCGAGCACGACCACGCGCGCACCGGCCGGCAGTTCGGCCAGTCGGCGCGAGATCGCGGGCAGGGCGGTGTCGTCGCCGATCAGCAGGTGCCAGTCGAATTCGGTCGGCACGATGAACGAGCCGCGCGGGCCGCCCACGCCCAGGATGTCGCCGGGCTTGGCCTGCTCGGCCCATTGCGTGGCGGGGCCTGCGTCGTGCAGCGCGAAGTCGATGTCGAGCGTGCCGGCCTTGGCGTCGTGGTGGCGCGGCGTGTAGTCGCGCATGGTCGGGCGGCCGCTCGCGGGCCACACGGGGCCGTCGGGGCCGGCGGTCGGCAGCGTCAACTGGCCGGTCGCGGCATCGGGAAAGAAGATCTTGGCGTGGTCGTCGAAGCCGGGGCTGGTGAAGCCCGCAAGGTCGTCGCCCGTCAGCGTGATGCGGATCAGGTGCGGTGTCACGCGCTGCACGGTTTTCACCGTGAGCTTGCGAAAGCGCAGGTCGTGGCGCACCCGGCGCGGCATGCGGTCGGGTGCGGTGGAAGCAGATGAAGTACTGAAGTCAGTCATTGCAGAAGTCCTGGGTTACAGGGCGGGTTGAGATTCGGGGGGCTCAGATCTTTTCGAGCTGCTGGGCGGCGCTGTCGAGCACGGCCGCGAAGTCGTGGGCCTGTTGCGCGGTCAGCGCGGTGCCGGACAGGCGCATGCGCATCGCGAGCTTGAGGTTCTCGATGGCGCGCGTGACCTGCGGCGGGCGGCCGCCACGGGGGCCGGCACCGTCGACGCCGCCGGTCATGCGGGCCATCATCGCGTCGGCCATTTCGCGATTGGCCGCCAGGAATTCCTGGCCGCTGGCCGTGATGCTGTAGCGCTTGCGCCCGCCGTTGTCGGCGGTTTCCACGCTCAGGTAGCCGAGTTCTTCGAGCAGCGTGAGGGTGGGGTAGACCACGCCCGGGCTCGGCGCGTAGCTGCCGCCGAGGCGGTCTTCGATGGCCTTGATCAGTTCGTAGCCGTGGGCCGGCTTGTCGGCGATGAGCTGCAGCAGCACGAAGCGCAGGCCGCCGTGGCCGAACACGCGTCCGCCGCCGCCAGGACCGCCGCCGCCGCGCCCGCCACGGTGTCCGCGCCCGCCGGAAAGGCCGTCTTCATGCTCGCTGCGGGCGGTGCGGCAGTGGTGATGGTCGGTATGGAAATGTCTCATGGTGGGTATCCTTCTTGATGTGTATCGGAATTATTTTAGATATATCTAAAATAAAGTCAAACCGATAGGTATCGAAGACACCCAACGCGGGACGACGAGGGCGCTAAGCAGCGCTGCTGTTGCTGCTGTGCTGCCGCAGATGTTCCAGCGTCAGCGCCTTGCCGACGTGCGACATCTGGACGGCCGCCGCCTCGGCCGAACTCTCCGCAGCTTCGATCACGCGCTCGAACATCTGCGTCTCGTAAGTGGCCACGGCGCTTGCCCAGTCGCTTTCTTCGACAAGCAGCGCGGCCAGCTCGACGGCATCGCGCATCGCGGCGTTCACGCCTTCGCCGCCGAAGGGCGACATCACATGCGCGGCGTCACCCAGCAACGTCAGCCCGCGCCGGTTGGTCCAGCAGTGGCCGACAGGCAGCGCGTGGATGGGGCGCGCCACGAACAGGTCGTTGCTGGCGCGCAAGAGATCGGTGATCGAATCGTCATAGTCGGCAAACTCTGCGAGCAGGGCGCTGCGCACTGCGGCGGGGGAGGCGAGGTCGAAGCGCTTGGCCGCCCAGTCCATCGGCACCCGAAAGATCGCGTAGCCACGGATGTGCGCGTTGCCGTTGCGCTGCGCGATGATTTCCTTGCCGCCGCCCTCGACCCCCATCTTGCCCCGGCCGACCAGCCGCGAGAGCGCCGGGTGGCGCGCGTCCACGTCGTCGATGCCGAACTCGATGAAGGTCAGGCCGCTGTACTGCGGCTTGTACGGCGACAGAAGAGGCCGCACGCACGACCAGGCGCCGTCCGCGCCGACGACCAGGTCGAAGGGGCCGGCTTCGCCTTCGGCGAAGGCGAGATGCCAGCAGCCGTCCTCCCGCCGCTTCATTTCGCGCGGTGCGCGACCCCATTGCACGCACTGCGCCGGCAGCGAGTCCAGCAGCATGTCGCGCAGCGCGGTGCGGTCGACTTCGGGACGGTTGCCGGCACTGCTGTCAGCCTCTTCGAACAGCAGGCTGCCGGATACGTCCAGCAGCCGCGAGCCCTGGTCGTCGTAGCGTGCGATGCGCTGGAACGCGTCGTAAAGCCCGGCGCGCTGCAGCGCCAGCAACCCGGAGTCTTCATGCAGGTCGAGCGTGCCGCCCTGCGGGCGCGCGAGTGGACCTTCTTCGCGCTCGAACACGGTTGTGGGAATGTCGGCGATGTGAAGGAGGCGCGCCAGCGTGAGTCCGCCGGGGCCCGCGCCGACGATGGCGATGCGTGGATGCGTGTGCATTCGGAATGCTCCATTAAAAGGATAGGCTCCTATTTATATTGGCATAGGAGCCTATGTAGATAGAATGCGATGCATGACAGAACCCCATGCACCCAATCCCCTGAAGCTCATCGGCCAGGCAAACCGCGGATTCGCGCGGATCGTCGACGGCCGCCTGCGCGAGTTCGGCTTTGCCGTGGGCCAGTTGCCGGTGCTGGTGTCGCTCAAGATACGCAAGGCGCTGTCGCAGGCCGAGTTGGCGCGTATTGCGCAGGTGGAGCAGGCCAGCATGGCGCAGTTGTTGAGCCGCATGGAGCGCGACGGCCTGGTCGAGCGCGTGGACGACCCCGCCGACAAGCGCAGCCGCCTGATATCGCTGACGCCGCTGGCCACCAAGCGCATGCCGAAAGCCAAGGCGCTGATGGACGCGCACACGCAGGAGGCGCTGGCAGGTTTCTCTCAGGCCGAGATCGAACAGTTGGCGGCGATGCTGCTGCGGCTCAACGAGAACATCGAGCGCATGGGCGGCGCCTGACGCTCGCGCTGGTCAGCGGTTCGGCGCCTCTGCCGCGGCCACGAAGCGCCGCTGCCGCATCCACTTGGTCGCCACCCATTTCTCGCCGCGCAGCACGGGCCCGCCCGCATGCAGTGACGCATGGTCGACCTGCCCAAGGCTGTTGCAATACTCGAAGTACACCGCGCTGCCGCGTTGCGGCGACACCGACCATCCGGTTTCCGGGAACACCGTCTCGCCGCCTTCTTCCACCTCGTTGAGGTAGCTCACGAGTGTGCTCACACGCTGTCCGCTGCGCTCCAGCGAGGCCTGGTTGGCCGCATTCGACGGCACCAGGAAATCGAAATGCGGCATGCTCTGCGCGCCAGCCGGGTAGTGCAGCACCTGCAGACCTTCGCCGTTTTCCACCGGCAGGTTCATCAGTTCCGACACCCGCTGGTCGAGCCGCGCAATGAAGGCGTTCTCGCGCAGCTGGAAGAACATGCCCAGGCTGCTGCGCTGCTCACCTACGCGATCGCGCCCCGTCAGCGGATCGACGGTGGTCGAGGGCGCGAGCCGTGGCTTGGCAAGCGCAATCAGCTCCTCGCATTCCCGCGCGCTGAACACGTCGTTCAGTACGGCCATCGCAGGCTGCACCGCACGTGCCGCCACGCGCACAAGTCGGTCCGACGTGCGGATCGTCGTGCCTGGTGGCAGTCGCGATGCTTCATATTGGTACGCCGGTGCCACCGTGACCGAATCGGTCGGCACGGGGCTTCCAGTGCGCAGCGCGAACACAAAGGCATCGACGATGGCCTTGGCCGCTTCGGTTGGCATGTCTTGCGCGCGCATCGCCTCGACCACCTGCGCGGGCGTGCAACCCTGGCGCAGGTTGTGCATCACCCAGTCGCTCAGCGCGGGCGAGAAGCGCAGCACGGCATCCATCGGCTCAGATTTCCGCCGGCACCCAGCCGCTCTCGGCGCGCTTGAAGTTCTGCTTCAGTTGCATGGTGCCGGCCCCACGCACCACACGGTCCACCATCGGAAAAACCTTTTGCACGTCGGTATCGCTCGTCCACGGCGCGGCGTCGATCTTGTAGGTGTAAGTGACCACGACGGCGGATGCGTCCTTGC
This sequence comes from Variovorax sp. PAMC26660, assembly GCF_014302995.1. Classification (NCBI taxonomy): domain Bacteria; kingdom Pseudomonadati; phylum Pseudomonadota; class Betaproteobacteria; order Burkholderiales; family Comamonadaceae; genus Variovorax; species Variovorax sp. PAMC26660. The sequence continues at coordinate 114,639 of NZ_CP060295.1, read as the reverse complement.
CGTCCTTGGGCGCCTCCCAGCCGACGATCTTGTCGAGCGTCAGATGGGCGGCACAGAAGTCGTTCTGGGGCTCGCGCGTGTGGAAGTACTTCTTGCCTTCATCGGTCAACGCATAGCGCATGACAGTGATCTCGGTGGGTTGTTCGCCTTCCTTGGCATCCTGGACCTTCGCCGTGGATGCACTCACCAGTCCGACATGCTCCAGCACCGGCATCTGCACCGCGTTGCGCGCCCGCGTGCCGACTTCGCGTTGCGGCACGTCGATGGGCCACTGGGTCTTGCCCAGGCACAGGTCGCCTCTCTTCGCCAGGTAGTCGTTCATCGCGACTGTCAGGTTTTGCAGATTGGCTTCGGGTTTCTGTGGGCCGCAGCCGGCGAGTGCGGCCAGGGTGACAACACCCAGTGCCAGGGAGATTTTTTTCTTGTTCATGAAAGTGAGATAAGAGGTCAATTGACACACGCACCCGGCTTCGTGGGCGTCGCAGGTTTCGTGTCCGCGTCGCTCAGGATGTTCAGGAAGCAGATCAGGTCGGTGATGTCCTGCTCGGACATGGGTGGCGCGGAGCCAGCAGCGCGGCCGTCCATCGGCAGTTGCGTGTCGATGTTCGACGCGTAGGCGGCCGGCAGGTCGTTGTACTTCTGCACCTTGCCACCCGTGTACTGCGTGGTGATCAGTCCGTAGCTCGGAAACCCGGGGTCGTTCGTCGCCTTGGGCGTGCCACCCACGGTCGGGTACCACAGCTCGGGCTGCGTGTCGCGCGTGTTGTAGAACCGGATGACCTGTTCCAGCGAGTGCATCACCCCGTTGTGGAAGAAGGCAGTGCGCGTTGCCACATTGCGCATGGTCGGTGCCTTGAACATGCCGCAGAAGCTGTTCGCTGCATTGGGCGTGGCCGGTACGTGGTCGGTGCGCAGCGGACCGCACACGCCCATGTCGAAGTACTTCAGGTCGTTGTTGGCGGTGATGCCCGCGTTGCGCGGCACGCTGATCGCCTCGTACGAAAAGTCGGTGAACAGCGCCGAGCTGCCATTGAGGCCCGCGCCCTGGTAGTGGCACGAGGCGCAGTTGCCCGTGTTCGGATTGGTGAACACCTTCAGGCCGCGTGTTTCCGCCGGCGTGAGCGTGCCGCCGATCTTGTTGGCTGCGTAGAGGTCGTACTTGCTGCTGTACGGATGAAAGCTCTTGTCTTCGAGCTGATAGGCCTGCAGGGCTTGCAGCGCACTGGCGAAGGCTGCGTCGCTGTCGTCGAACACCTTCGCACCGAAGGCCTTGACGATGAGTGGCGCGTAGTCGGCGGCCTGCAGCTTCTTCACCACGTCTGCGCTGCTGGCGTTGGCCATCTCGATCGGATCGAGCAGCGGAATGCGCGCCTGTGCGGCCAGCGTGTCGGCGCGGCCGTCCGCAGTGAAGCCGCCGCCCGGGCCCGGCACACTGATGCCGTCCGGGTTGTCCAGCAGGTCGGCGTAGGGCGGCGTGATGTCCTTGTAGCGCAGCGAGGGCGCCGCGCGAAGGCCGGCTTGGTCCATGTGCACGCCGCCGAGCTGCACGGACAGGTCGTTGGCCGGCGCGTGCGCATGCGCAGGGTCGTGGCAACTGGCGCAGGACATGGCGCCGGAGCCCGAGAGATTCTTGTCGAAGAACATCTTCTGGCCCACCTGCGCCGAAAGACTCAGGGTGCTGGCCGACGCAGGCGCGGCCGCCGGCGGGGCCGGCGCAGCGCTCGGCAGCACTGCGGCCGATCCGTTGCCACCGCCGCCACCTCCGCACGCAACAAGCACCGCGCCTGCGATGCCCGCCACGCCCAGTGCGGCCAGCGCAAGCCAGCCCCAGCGCGTCACCGCCGGCCCCCTCGGGCCTGAACGGTGCTCTCTCATTGCTTCAGCGACCAGACATTGAGCTGGTTTGCATCCGGCCCGACCTGTGCCGTGGTCGACACGTCAGCCGACTGCTTCTGCGCGTAGCTCGCCGGAATCACGAAGGCGTGGTTGATCGGGCGCACGCTGTCGAAGTGCGTGTCGGCACTGCCCGTGTACTCCGGCAGATTCATGATGTTCGCGGCGACGAAGGCCTCGGTGTACTTCGAGCGGTTCATGTACGAAGCATCGCTGGCCGGGTCGGCCAGCTGGAACATGTCCTGCAGCGTGCGCACGAACGAGAAGTGGCTGTAGGCATCGCTGTCCGACACACCCTTGGGCGCATTGGCCTGGTTGGTCAGGATGCCGAAGATGCTCTCGCCGTGGCCGTGGTTGCCACCGTTGCCTTTACCTACGCCGCCGTAGTTGGTGATGCTGTTATCGACCGACCAGGTCCCATCGGCGTTCTGCTTGAGCGGGTTGGCGGTACCGACGTTCGTCGGCACCCAGCCGCAGCAGGAATTCATGCCGCTTTGGGCATTGCCTTCGTCGAACATCAACACGATGGCCACGCGCTTTTGCGGGTTCTGCCACAGCGGCGAGGCCTGGATGCGCTTGACCGTGTAGTCGACGTAGTTGTCGCCGCGCGTGATGATCGGCGAGACGGCGGTGGCCGACACATTGTTCGCCACGCTGCTGCAGTCGCTCGCTTTGGTGACACCGTCGGTGCCCACCACATTGATGCCGTGCATGTCGTCGCACTGGTCGGGCACCAGGAAGTTCAGGTTGCCCACATTGCCGCTGGCCAGGTCGGTGCCGAGCTGGTCGTAGTCGTAGCTTGCGGGAATGGTGTAGGTGGCGATGCCGTTCTTCAGATTGGCATCCCACTGGCCGCCGCCCATGGTGCGGTTGCTGTACTTCCACTCGGGCGCGCTGCGCACGTTCTGGTAGGCCATGCCGGGGTGGTGCTTGGTCTTGTACAGGCCGGCGGGCAGCGGCAGCGTGAGTGCGGCACTGCCAACGGCGGTGGTGTTGCCACCCAGCGTGCCGGGCGCATACACGTTGTCTTGCGCTGTGACTGCGGTATCGGCCACGCTGTCGGTGCGGAAGTCTTGCCCGGGGTTCATCGACTCGCTGTACGTGCGCCAGGTCAGGCCGGCCTTCGTGATCGCGTTGAAGAGGTTGGGCTTGCCCACGATGTTGTGGTTCACGGCGGCCGCCTGTGTGCAGGTCGCGGAGAAAGGCGACTTGGCCAGGCCCGGCTGCAAGTTGTCGGGCGTGGGAAGGTCTTGCACCGCGTTGGCGCCGGTGGCGTCACAGTTCCATTGGCTGTCGTCGGTAATGCCCCAGTCATCCGCACCACCCAGCGCCGTGTAGTTGGGCTCGCTCGGATTGCCCGTCGCGTAGTAGCTCACGAGCTGGTTGCCGGCCTTCAAGTAACCGTTGATCTTGGGCGCGTAGGCCGAGTTCAGGATCGACATCGTGGCCTTGTTTTCCAGCATCACGATGAAGATGTTGTCGTAGCGCGGAATGCCTTCTACGTTGAAGGCGGCCTGCTGCGACTGCAGGAAGGTGATGGGCTGGCGGTTGTCCACGACGGTTGCCGTGGCCGCCGTCACGCCAGCCGTGCCGCTCAGACGTGGATCGCCGCCGGGGTTGGCCAGCGCGTCGGGGAACTTGTCGCCACGGTCGAGCTTGGTGGTGGCGTAGGCAAAGCGGTTGTTCAGCGCATTGGCCTCGTTGAGCAAGGCTGTCTGCACCTTGCCGCTGGCGGTGTTGACGTCGCCGAGCAGTGAGGCAACCGGCACGCCCAGGCGCGTGGCCAGGTTCTGCTTTTCGATCGCGTAGGTCGTGCTGTTGGCTTCCATCAGGCGTGCCACTTCGGATGACAGCGGGCTGACCACCACGGCCGTGCCCTGTTCCTTCACTTGGTCGAGCGTGACACGCAGCACTTCGCGCGAGGTCACGTTGGTGCCGGCGGCGGTGTTCTTCGCTTTGGTGCCAATGTCGGCGATGAGTGCCGAGGGGCCCGACAACGACAGGCTGAACTTGCCGTTGGCATCCGTGACAGCGGATGTTTCGTCGCTGTCGCAACGGCCATTGTTGTTGGTGTCCACGCAGACAGTGGCGCCGGCGTAGTAGCCGGCACCGATCACCGGGTCGGTGCTGCTGCCGGGCTTGAAGGCGCTGGCGGCGAGCACGCCGCTGACGGTGATGTTGGAGGCGGCGGGCGGTGGGAATGCGAACGGGCCCGAGCTGTCGCCACCGCCTCCGCATGCGGCCAGCAGCGAGGCTGCGAGCACGGTCAACGTGGGGCACAACAAGCCGGATCTGATTGTTTGAATGGCTTTCAATGTCTTCTTTCAAAGGTGGGGAGGGGCGTGTAAGCAGCGGCACAACAAATGTGTTGCGCGAGTGCTGCGGACCGCGAGCTAATCTAGGTTTGCCCTGTGTCAGTCGAAAGGCAAAAGACTTAGCTGGGAATTAGCAAGCACATCGACCAGGCGAGGGCCACGCGAGCAACACGAACAGGGCTGACTTCTGCCTGACTGCGCTCGCCATGAAGAAGCCGGCTCTGCCAAGAGGCGTCGTATGCTGAAGAGCAACGCCCCCGTATCCCCGACCGAAGAAAGCCAAATGATGAACACCCGGCACCAGTGGATTGCCACGCCGATCACCCACGAATTCCTGCGCGGGGCTCTTGAGCTGGAACACACCGAGCGAGGCGTGTTGCCGCACCGTCTGCCCGCCTGGGCCCGAGCGCAGTGCGCCGATCCTCAACTGGCCATGGCCGAATCGCAACCCTCGGGCGTGCGGCTGGTGTTTCGCACGCAGGCGACCGAAGTCGAGGTCGATGTGCTGCCGACCCGGTACGTGTATGCCGGTGCTCCACGCCGGCCAGACGGCATCTACGACCTGCTCGTCGACGGTGAGCTGCTTCAACAACGCAGTGCGGATGGCGGAGACACCGTGACGATCGACATGCGCACCGGCTCGGCTTCTCGGCAATCTGGGCAGCCGGGCACGCTTCGTTTCACCGGGCTTCTCGCGCGCGACAAGACGGTGGAGGTCTGGCTGCCGCACAACGAGACGACCCGGCTTGTCGCGCTGCGAACCAATGCGCGCATCGAACCGGTTCCAGGCGGCGAGCGAAAGACCTGGCTGCACCACGGCAGCTCGATCAGCCATGGCTCCAATGGCGAAAGCCCCACCCGGATCTGGCCCGCGCTGGCCGCTTCTCTCGGCGATGTGGAGTTGCTCAACCTTGGCTTCGGCGGCAGCGCGCTGCTCGATCAATTCACCGCGCGGGTGATGCGGGACACACCGGCCGATCTGCTCAGCGTCAAGATCGGCATCAACCTCGTGAACACGGACCTGATGCGTTTGCGCGCCTTCACATCGGCCGTGCACGGTTTCCTGGACACCCTTCGCGATGGGCATCCGACCACGCCGCTGCTGGTGGTCTCTCCGCTCTACTGCGCCATTCATGAGGACACGCCGGGCCCTGGCGCATTCGACTTCGATGCCCTGGCTGCCGGCAAAGTGCGGTTCCGCGCAACGGGTGATCCCGCCGATCGCCGCTCGGGAAAGCTGACGCTGACCTCCATCCGTGAGGAGCTGGAGCGCATCACGCGGCAGCGCAAGGCCAGCGACCCGAACCTGCATTTTCTCGACGGACTCGCGCTCTATGGCCAGAGCGATTTCGCCGAGCTGCCGCTTGCCGATCAACTCCATCCCGATGGCGCCGCGCACCGCCGGATCGCCTTGCGGTTTGCCGAGCATGTGTTCCATGATGGAGGCCCGTTCCACGCCAGCGCTCGCCGGCGCGCTGTGGTCGAAGATGCTGGCAAGGGGTCATGAGCCCCCTCTGACACTCAGTGCCCCAAGCAGACCTTGGGTGCCCCGTGCAAACACTCGAGAGAATCCACATGATCCCAATGAACCGACCCGAAGATGCGCCCCACGCGTTTCAAACCGCCTGGAACAACCATGACATGGCCTCCCTGGGAACACTGTTCCACGAGGATGCGACTTTCGTGAACCGGTTCGGACACTACGTGCGTGGCACCAAGGAAATCGTCGACCTGCACGCACCCATTCACGCAACCATCTACAGCGATTCCACGCTCTCGAACGAGTTGATCAGCGTGGTTGCGATCAGCGACGACGCGGCCATCGTGCACTTCTGGAGCCGCCTCACGGCCGGCGCGGCGCATCCAGCGGGGCCGCACGCCGTCGACACGCTGATCCTTGCCGTGCTGACGCGGGCCGCTGGCGAGTGGCGAATCAAGGCGCTCGAGAACGTCACCTTGACGAACCCCCGCACCGGAGAAACCGTGTTGAGGGACGCCGTCAACTCGCCAGCAGCCGCCCGTTGAAAAGAATGCGCAGCGTGCGAACGGTCAGCACGAACAGGGCCGCTGTAAGAGCCATCAGCAAGCCGCCGGCCAGCAGCTTCAATGGCAATGTCGGATGCACAGACGCGTACTTCAACGCCGCGTTGACCATCGCTGCCAGCGGAAAGCTGATGGCCCACCAGCCCGCGCCGAACGGCACGCTTCGCCGAAACACCTTCGGCGCGAGCACGACGAAGAGAAACAGCCCGAAATAGAACAGCAGCGCCGCGAACCGATCGACCTCGCCGGTGAGGTTCGTGTACGCAGTGAACCCGACCTCGAACGGCGCGACGAGGATCATCAATGACGGCGTCATCGCGGGCGCGAGCGGCTCGTGCTGGATCAGCCGCGTGACGATCATCGTGAACATCACCAGCGCGAGTACCGAGCCCACGGCAACCGACAGCAGCAGCACTTCACCGGCCCAGGCCATGGGCATGTGATGGCCCGTGACCACGATGTCCAGCGCAGCAACGCCCGGGATGATCCACGCAGGCACGGCGTGTGCAGGGTTGCCGCTTCCGCCCAGCAGGCGCGAGACGACGACCATGCTCAGCAGCAGCGTGACGATGGTGCCGATCACCCAGAGCGCTTGGCCCAGCGCACTGTTGTAGTCGCCCAGCACGGCCGATTGCAGCAGCAGGGCAATGGCGATGGTGCCGAAGAAGTTGCCGGCGATCGGATGATTGAACTCGGCCCTGACGGCTGCCGGGTGGCGCAACAGCTTGGCGGCATACCCGACCGCGAGCACGATGAACACAAGGGTGGCAAAGAGGCCGGTCGCATCGGAAACCATCCGGTCGACACCGAATGCGGTGTGCGCAAAGCGCCAGCCCATTGAAAGGCCCGAGAGGCCCATCACGGCAGCGAACAGATTGACGGGAAGGTTCTTGATGGAGCCTCGGGCGGTGCGAGGTTCCATCGCGCCAAGGGCGGAGGAAGTGGCAGACATCATGTTCTGCGGCGTGGCTGCATTTGTCATGCGCGCCAGTCTCGCGCCACACCGGTTTGGCTGTTAGGGCCGCAAGACGATGATTTCTGCCAAATTGCCGCGTTGTCTGCCACCCGCCCGGTTTCAGCGCTGTGGCATGTCCTTGACCGAGTAACCCAGGCTCACGGTCGCATCCTCCGGAATCGCAGGCATCGTCGCATTCCAGGCCAGCCAATCGGCCCGCATCGCCATCAACCGCTGCGGCTCTTTCTTGCCAAGGTTCGCCCGCTCGCGCTCATCCGCCGGAATGTTGAACAGGTATTCGTTGCCATCGACCTGCAGGTACTTCCAGTCGCCATCGCGCAGCGCCTGCTGTCTGCGATGGTTCATGCGCCAGTGCAGCGGGCGGCGAAAGCTGTGCGTTGCATCCTTCAGCACGGGCATCAGCGACACGCCGTCGAGAGGGTAGGCCGCATCGGCCTGCACGCCGGCCGCGTCGAGCATGGTGGCGGACCAGTCCATGGTCATGCACAGTTGCCTGCTCTCGCCACCCTTGGCAATCACCGCGGGCCAGTGCGCGATCCATGGCACGCGGATGCCGCCTTCGGTCAGGTCCATCTTGCCGCCGACCAGCGGCCAGTTGTCCGAGAAGCGCTCGCCGCCGTTGTCGCTGGTGAACACCACGAGCGTGTTGTCGGCCATGCCATGCTTTTGCAGCGCGGCCATGATCCAGCCGATGCCTTCGTCCATGTGATGGATCATGCGGCGGTACACGTGGATGTTGCCGCCGGCCAGGTCGAACAGGTTGTCCTTGATGGCCGGCGCTTTCTCGGCGTCGTCGCGCGTTTCCCACGGCCAGTGCGGCGCGGTGTAGTGCAGGCTCAGGAAGAAGGGCGCCTCTTGCGTGGCCATGCGCTCCACGTAGTCGACGGCGCGCCTGGAAAGAATGTCGGTCAGGTAGCCGTCTTCCTTCTTGTCTTCTTCGCCGAACCACAGATCGTGCTGGCCGGTGGAGTCGCAGTGGGTGAAGTAGTCGACCCCGCCGGACATGGGGCCGAAGAACTCGTCGTACCCCGAGCGCAGCGGGCCGAAGTTGGGCGGGTAGCCCAGGTGCCACTTGCCGATGAGCGCGGTCTGGTAGCCGCTGGCCTTGAGCAGCGACGGCAGCGTGGGGTGGTCGGTCGGCAGGCCCAGCGTGGTGCTGCCACGGCTGCTGCTGCGGATGGGCTCTTCGGCCGCGCCGCGCAGGCGGTACTGGTAGCGCGCGGTGATCATCGCGAAGCGCGTGGGCGAGCACACCGGCGAATTCGCGTAGCCCTGCGTGAGCTTCAGGCCGTTGGCGGCCAGCCCGTCGAGCACGGGCGACACGGGGCCGAACACGGCGTCGCGGCCGCCATAGCAGCCCAGGTCGGCATAGCCGAGGTCGTCGGCCACGATGAAGATGATGTTGGGTCGGGTCATATCTCTGGCGAGGTTGTTCAGGGCTGGTAGCCGGACTTCTGCACGACGGGGCTCCACTGCGTGCGGTAGGCCTTGAGCATGGCGATGGTCTGCGCCTGTGTGCTGACCACGGGGGTCATGCCCGAGTCCTTGAACTTGCGCTGGGTGTCCGGGTCCTGCATGACTTCGCGGATGACCGTGGCCAGGCGATCGATCTTGGCCTTGGGCATGCTGGTCGGCGCGAAGAAGGTGTTCCAGCCGGTGGCCGCCAGGTCCAGGCCCGCTTCCTTGAAGGTCGGGATGTTGGGTGCGAACGGCGAGCGCTTGGCGCCCGACAGCGCCAGGATGCGCAGCTTGCCCGCGTTGTGCTGCGGCAGCACCACGTCTTCGGTGTCGACGGCAATCGGCACCTGTCCACCGATGAGGTCGTTCAGCAGCGGTGCGGAGCCGCGGTAGCCGATCACTTGCGTCTGCACATTGGCCTTCTCGCCCACCATCAGGCCGAAGAAGTGCGGCAGGCTGCCGGTGGCCGGCACGCCCACGTTGGCCTGCGTGGGGTTGGCACGCATCCATGCGAGCAGGTGGCTCAGTTCGCGCACGGGCAGGGTGGGCGACACGGCCAGCGCGAAGTCGTAGTCGTTGACGTGAGACACGGGCACGAAGTCGCGCTCGGCGTCGTAGTTGTTGTCCTTGAAGACCAGCGGCGCGACCACCATCACGGCCGGATTGGCAAGCATCAGCACGTTCTGGTTGGCGGGCGTGATCTTCACCTGCTGCGCCGCGAGGCGGCCGCCCGCACCGGGCTTGTTGTCGACGATCACCGCCACGCCCAGCTTGGTGCCGAGCTTGTCGGCCACGACACGCGCCACGCGGTCGGTGGCGCCACCGGGTGCATAACCGACGACGATGTGCAGCGGGCTGTCGAAGGCCTGGGCATGGGCAGGCATCGCAATGGATGCCATGAGGCCGGCTGCGGCAAGCAGCGTGGCAAGTCGGCGGGTGATGGGGTGTTGGGTCAGCATGTGGTGGTTCCTCCTCGTTCAGTCGTTGGCTTGAAAATTCACGGCTTTCATGATGCCGGCCCAGCGGGCAGTGTCTTCGCGCATGGTCTTGAGCAGCGCTTCGCTGCCGTCGCCCACGGGGTACATGCCGTTCTGCAGCAACTGCTGGCGCACTTCGCGCGCGTTGACGGCGCGGGTGAATTCGGTGCGCAGCCGGTCGATGGCGGCGAGCGGTGTCTTGAGCGGTGCGTAGTACGCGAACCATGCGGTCGCCACCACGTCCTTGTAGCCGCCTTCGACGAAGGTCGGCAGGTTGGGCATCAGCGGCGAACGCTTCTCGCCGCTGGTGGCCAGCACCTTCACGCGGCCCGAAGGCAGCATCTGCTGCGCACCGCCGATGGTGTCGAAGTACACGGGCACGCTGCCGCCCATCACGTCCTGCCGCGCGGGTGTGGAGCCGCGATAGGGCACGTGGACCATCTTCAGGCCGGCCGCGCGGTTGAGCATCTCGCCAAGAAAGTGCGATGGCGTGCCCGCGCCGTACGAGGCAAAGCTCAGCTTGTCGCCCTGCGCCTTGGCCCAGGCGACGAACTCGGCCAGCGTGTTGACCGGCACGTCCTTGTTGACGACCAGCGCCAGCTCGAAGCGGGCTGCATTGAGGATCGGCACGAAGTCCCTGATCGGGTCGTACGAGAGGTTGCGGTAGGCGCTCGGAAACATGGTCATCATGCTGGCCGTGCCCAGCAGCAGCGTGTGGCCGTCGGGCGGCGCCATCTTGACGGCCTCGACCGCGATGCGGCCTGCCGCGCCCGAGCGGTTGTCGATGATGAGCGGGCCCAGCGATTCACGCACCTGCTGCGCGATGGCGCGCGTCAGCACGTCCTGCGTGCCGCCTGCGGGCACGCCGATCAGCACCTTGATCGGCAGGCCGGATGCAAAGCCCTGCTCGGTGCGAGCGAGCGACGCGACGGGAGCGAGCGCGAGGCCGCCCAGCGCGGCAAGGGCGTGGCGGCGGTTCAGGTCGGGAATCAGGGGCATGGGCGATGTCTCCGGGGGGCTCGGTTTCAGTCGTGCGGCAATGCCGGGCCTCGGGGCCGCGGCTGCGGACGATTCTGTAGACGCTACAGTCAATTGATCAAATCAACCATTGCCCGGATTAACCCGGCCTCGCCCGAAATGACCGCCGCGCCACGCCCACCGCTGGACGACCTGTTGCTGTACCGGCTGTCGCGCCTGCTGGCGGTCGCGGGCAGCATGGTGATCCGGCTGTGCGAGGGGCGCTTCGGCATCACGCGGCGCGAATGGCGGCTGATTGCCACGCTGGCCAGCCGTGGCGAACTCGGTTCGTCGCAGCTCGCCGAGCATGCCCAGCTCGACCGGGCGCGCACCTCGAAGGCGGTGGGTTCGATGGTCGCCAAGCAACTGGTCACCCGCGTGGCTCGCGCAGGCGACCGCCGGCAGGTGCAACTGGGCCTGACCGACGCGGGCAGAGCGCTGTACGACGAACTCTTTCCGCTGGTCACGAAGATCAATGCCGAGCTGTTGGGAGCGCTGGACGCTGCCGATGCAGAGCGCTTCGACGATTCGCTGCACCGCCTGCAGGCGCGCGCCGAGCGCATGGTCGAAGAAGCCGTGCTGCCCAAGGCGGACCGCGGGCGCCACGCCCAGGTCTCGCCCGGACCCCGGCAAGGCGCGCGTGATCGTGTGGCACGATGAAAGGATGCTTGAGCCGTCACGCCGAATACCGTATCGCACCTGGCCCGGCGCGCTCGCCGTCCTCCTTGCCATTGCCGCCTATGTGGGCGGCCTGACATTCTGGGACCGTCACACGCCTGGCAGTCGCCCGCTGGCTGCGGGGCAGACGGTGTCCGTCGGGCAAGCGAGGTTCGTTCCCGCCGAGGGATGGGAGATGGACGTGTCCCGCTCGAAGGCCGGCAGGTCCCTGATGCTGTTCAAGGGCGCCCACAAGTTCCTGGTGACCACGAGTCCATGGATGGGTGGGCCGGACGGGCCGTTGGTGCGGCAGCAAAGACTCATGGAGCGCGGCCAGGGCCTGCAGATCGATGGCGACGTGTCCGACTTCGTCACCTCCTGGGGATTGCAGGGAAAGACCTTCGCTTACTACGGCGCGAAGCTGGCCGGCCGGTTCTGGCAGGTGGTTGACCAGCGGCGCAAGTCGCTCGTGCAGATCGACTTCTACGGTGCCAACGACGGCCTGAGCGAAGCGATGGACGACGCCCGGGGCATGCTCGACTCCATGGACCTGGAGGCGCCGCAGTGAACCTGAGCAACTTCGAACAAGACCGCACCGCGTGGCCAGTCGGCACCGATTCGTTCTTTCAGCCGCATCGCGCGGCCTTCTGGTTGCTGGCGGCGTTGATCGTCAACGGCCTGTTCTATACCGTCAACATGTTCTCCATGGGGTTCCGCGTGGTCCCCGTCACTGCACTGCTGGGGCTGTTGGTGTGGGGCGTCTACACCCTGGCCTTTCTTCTCGTCTTCCGGACGCTGGATCTGCTCGAACAGCATTCGCCAGAGGGCTTTGTGCTGGCCTTTGCCTGGGGTGGGCTGGGGGCGGTCTATCTGGCTGCGCCGGCCAACATCGCCATCCAGAGCCTGTGCGCCAAGCTGGTATCGCCGGAATTCGTGTCCGTCTGGGGGCCGGCTGTAGCGGGGCCGATCACTGAGGAGTTTCTGAAGCTCGCCGGCGTCATCCTGCTGGTGCTGGTCGCGCGCAACCAGTTTCAGACCTACCTCTCGGTGCTGATCGTCGGTGCCATGACGGGGCTGGGTTTTCAGGTGGTCGAGAACCTGAGCTACACCGTCAACGCCTCCATGCACTTTCCGCTGGAAAACCAGGTGTACCCGGTGTTTCTCAATCTGCTGACGCGCGGGCTCCTGAGCGGACTGTGGAGCCACGCGGCCTACACGACGATCGCGTCTTTCGGCGTGGCCTGGTTCCTGCTGCACCCGGAACGAAGGATGGTGACGCGGGTGGCCTATGCCTTCCTGTGCTTCGCGCTGGCGTGGGCCATGCATTTCGTCTGGAACTCACCGCTGATGGACGACCGCTTCGACGATGGGCCCGTGGGGATGGCGCTGTTCATTCTTGTCAAAGGCATCCCCGTGGTGATCGCGGCCGGGCTCTTCTGGCGCGTTGCCGCGCTGGAGAACGGTGCTTACCTGCATGCGCTTGCGGCCTACTTCGTGCCCGAGCGCGAGCTGATCCGCGACGACGAGTGGGTGCGGCTGGGTGCGCCGCTGCAGCGGTACAAGGTGCGCAGGGAAATGGGCTGGGCCTTCGGGCTGCGGGCACGGCGGCTGAAGGCGCAGATGCAGCGCGAGCAACTGCGGTTGATCCGCAAGGCGATGACCTATGGGCGCGGGGCGCAGACGCTGCCCCATGAAGTGGCGGTGAGGCGACTGCGGGCTGAGTTGGAGCCGTTGATCTCCGTCAGCAAGCCAGCCTCCTGAAGCCATGGGGAGCAGAGGTTTTCACCTCGCCTTAAGGGGTTGTTAATAATAGATCGAGTGCTTGGTCTAACAATAGGGCCCATGACACACCAGCCCAAGCAGTCCCGTGCGAAAAGTTGACCCCGAGCGCCAGCAGGCCAAGCGCCGCCAGATCATGGAAGCCGCGGGCGAGTGCTTCTCCCGTCGCGGCTTTCACGCCACGACCACCGCCGAGATCTGCGCTGCAGCCGGCATGAGTCCCGGCAATCTCTTCCACTACTTCGACAGCAAGAGCGCGATCGTCGAGGCCATCGTCGACGAGGAGCGCAGCGACACCGCCGCCTACTTCGCCGCGCTCGAAGATGCGCCGGATCATTTCGAGGCGTTGCTCGATTTTCTCGATGTGGTCATGGCCTTCGCCGCCGACAAGGCCTATGCACGCCTGGCGCTGGAGATCGCCGCCGAGGCCATGCGCAACCCGGCCATCGGCGCCCGGACGGCGGCAGGCGATGCCGAGACGCGCGCCGCCATCGCCAAGCTGCTGCGTGGTGCGATGGCACGCGGGCAGGTCGATGCCGGGCTCGATCCCGAACAGGCCGCCTCCTGGGTCGCTGCGCTGATCGACGGCGTCTTCTCGCGCCTGGCCATGGATGCCAGCTTCGATCCGCAACGCGAAGCGCCGATGCTGCGCCTCGTCGTGAGCCGCTTCCTGAAACCCGGGAGCGCCGCATGACCGCCGTGGCTTGCGCAGTGCCCGAGCGGCCGGTCTGGGACCGCGCCGGTGGCCGTGTGTTCGGCAAGGTGGCGCTGGTGACGGGCGCGGCTTCCGGCATCGGCCGCGCGACTGTGCTGCGGCTGGCGGCCGAAGGCGCGACCGTCGTTGCCACCGACATCGACACGCAGGGCGGCGAAGAAACGGCTCGCCTTGCGCGTGACACGGGCGGTCGCGCCATGTTCATTGCGCACGACGTGGCGAGCGAGGCAGACTGGCGCGACGTGATCGATACCGTCATCGCGGCGCATGGCGCGCTGCATGTGCTGGTCAACAACGCCGGCATTGCGTTGGCCGGCGACACCTTCGCGATGAGCCACGAGAACTGGCGACGCCAGCTCGCGGTCAATCTCGACGGGGTCTTTCTGGGCGTGAAGCACGGCGTGCCGCTGATGTCGCGCTCCGGTGGCGGATCGGTTGTCAACGTGTCGTCCATTGCGGGGCTCGTCGGCGATCCGGGCCTTGCGGGCTATTCGGCCAGCAAGGGCGGCGTGCGCCTGTTCTCCAAGTCGGTGGCGCTGGAGTGTGCCCGCGCGCGCAACGGTGTGCGGGTCAACTCGCTGCATCCGGGCGTCATCGACACACCGATCTGGACCACGAATGCGCGGGCGCCATCAGGTGGCGGCACTGTCATGGCCGGTCTGATGCGCCTTTGGCGCCGCGCAGTCCTCGGCGTCGCGGGGCGGGCGGGTGTGCCGCTCGGCCATGCGGGCACGGCCGCCGACGTGGCCAACGGCATTCTTTATCTGGCCAGCGACGAGTCGCGCTACGTGACGGGCAGCGAGCTTGTCATCGACAGCGGTTTGACGGCGGCCTGACATATGACCCCGAAAACCATGTCGCTTCACAACCTCCCCGCGCAACCGAAGGGCTCGTCCGCGAACGAGCGCCAGACGCTGGTCGATGCACTGCGCGGCTTCGCGCTGATGGGCATCCTCGTCGTCAACATCGCGAACTTTGCCTCGGCCTACTACGGCGTGGGCGTGCCCGACCCCATGGCGCAGTCCGTGGTCCAGCGCGCCGCGTTGTTCGTTCGCACCTTCCTGTTCGAGACCAAGTTCTACCTGCTGTTTTCCTTCCTGTTCGGCTACAGCTTCACCTTGCAGATGCAGTCGGCCGAGCGCGACGGCAAGCCGTTCGTGCCGCGCCTGCTGCGGCGGCTGCTGGGGCTGTGGACGCTCGGCCTGCTGCATGCGGTGCTGCTGTACCACGGCGACATCCTCACCACCTATGCGGTGCTGGGCGGTGTGCTGCTGGTGCTTCGGCGCCGGGGCGATGTGTTCCTGACGCGCTGCGCCATCGGCCTCGTGCTCATGACATCGCTGCTGTGGGCGGCCCTTGGCTACCTGCTGACGTTTGCCAATGTGCCGGCGGACACCGGTGGCGCGTTCACGGAGGCCGCATCGGCCATGGCCGCGTACCGTGGAACGCCGGCCACCGTGATCGCACAGCACCTGCGCGAGCTGCCGCAGGTGTTCGTGGTGGTCGCGTTGGCGCAGGCCCCCAATGCACTGGCGATGTTCTTCATGGGTTTCATCGCCGGCAGGCGACGGCTTTTCGCGAACGTCGCGGCCCATCGCGCGTTGTTCAGGCGCCTGTTGATCTGGGGCCTGGTCGTGGGCGTGCCGGGCGCCGTGTTCTATGCATTGCCTTCGGTGCGCCTGAACGATTCGGTGCGCGAGATCTATGCCCTGTCGCTCGGCCTGCTGACGGCCCCGTTCATGACTGCCGCCTACGCGGCCGGCCTGATGCTGTTGTTCCAGACCCGACGCGGCAAGGTGCTGGCGGAACTGCTGGCGCCTGCGGGACGCATGGCGCTCTCGAACTATCTGCTGCAGTCACTGGTCTGCGCCTGGATTTTCCTGGCGTACGGCCTGCGGTTGATGGGTACGGTCGGGCCGCTGGCGACGTTCGTGTTCGCCTTCGCGATCTTCGCGGCGCAGTTGGTGTTGAGCCGCTGGTGGCTGCGCCGCTTTGCCTACGGGCCGGTGGAATGGTTGCTGCGCGCCATCACCAACCTGGAGCTTCCCGCGATGCGGCGCAGGCCGAGGCACGACACGCGATGACATCCATCCTTCATCTCGCCGGGCCGGGTGGTGTCGGCAAGACTTCGGTCGGCCCGCAGCCCGAACGACACCCCATCACCTTCCATGAAGCGACCTGCCACGCTCCGGCGCAGGCCACAGCCCGTGCGGCCGCATCAACATGGTGACGATCATCGCCAGCGAGATCAGCAGAGGGCGCAGGATGCCCGCGTCGAGTCGGCCGTCGGTCATGGACTGCAATGGACCGGCCACGTACCGAAGCGCTTCCGGCAAGGCAGTCAGCAGCAGCGCTCCGAGAATCACGCCCGGGATGTGCCCGATGCCGCCGAAGACCACCATCGCAACGATGATCACCGACTCCTGCAGGCCGAATGCTTCGGGCGAAATGAAGCCCTGAAAAGCACCGAACATCGCCCCGGAAACGCCGCCGAAGCTCGCACCGATGCCGAAGGCCAGGAGCTTCATGTTCCGGGAGTTGATGCCCATCGCCTGAGCGACAACTTCATCATCGCGAATGGCCATCCAGGCCCGGCCGATTCGCGAGTGCTGCAGGCGATGGCAGATCGTCACCGTGAGCAGCACCAGCGCCAGGAACAGGTAGTAGTACAGGGTGACCGAGGCGATCTGATAGCCACCGAGGAAAAGAGGCTTGCCCAGATCCAGGCCGAAGAAGCTGATCGAATCATTCGGGCCCACGCCCTTGGCGCCGTTGGTGATGTTGACCGGATGGCTGAGGTTCGCAATCAGGAGCCGGACGATCTCGCCAAAACCCAGCGTCACGATGGCCAGGTAGTCACCGCGCAGCTTCAGCGTGGGCGCGCCGAAGAGCGTTCCCAACAACGCGGCAAGCATGGCGCCGAGCGGGATGGTGATCCACCAGGGCGTATGCAGGCCCAGCGGAAACATCGCCTCGATCCAGGCAAAGCTCTCGACCAGGTGGGGCGAGGTCAGCAGCGCGAACATGTAGGCGCCGATGGCATAGAAAGCCACGTAGCCCAGGTCCAGCAGACCGGCATAGCCCACCACGACGTTCGCGCCCAAGGCCAGCATCACGTACAGGAGGCAGGTATCGGCAATCCGGACCCAATGCGTGCCTATCGGCTGCAGCAACAGAGGCAGCACAAGGAGTGCAACGAGCGATGCATATTTCAAAGCCTGGGCATGGCGAGTGATTCGAGCTGGGTTGTTCATCTGCGCGCGTGATTGCTTTCGGGCATTGCCTGCACAGGTCGACGTTAGACTGGCGCGAATCAGCAGGGAAGAGGTGCCATGTCCGTTTGAAACGGAATGGAACGCCGCAATAGCGCAGGTATACCCGCATGGACAAACTCAGCGGCCTTCTGGCCTTCGTGAAGGCCGCCGACCTTGGCAGCTTTGTCGCGGCAGGCCGCGCGCTGGAGCTGTCGGCCTCGGCCATCGGCAAGGGCGTCGCCCGCCTTGAACAGGAGGTGGGCGTGCGCCTCCTGCAGCGCAGCACCCGACGCATCCAGTTGACCGAAGAGGGCCGGCTTTTTCATGAGCGTTGCCGCCGCATACTGGACGACCTCGATGACGCGCAGGCCATGCTGTCGCACGTGCAGGAGGTGCCGCGCGGAAGACTGCGCGTGAGCGCGCCGATCGTCGGCTATCACTTCCTCTTGCCTGTGATCCCGGATTTCGTCGCGCTCTATCCCGAGGTTGAACTCGACATCAATTTCACCGACCGCACGGTAGACCTGATCGACGAGAGTATCGACGTCGCAATCCGCAGTGGCGACTTGCCCGACTCCCGACTCGTTTCGCGGCCGCTGAATCCCTTCCGGCTGCTGCTCTGCGCATCGCCGGGCTACCTCAGGCAGCACGGCACACCGCGCGTTGCGAGCGATCTGGAGCGGCACGCCACGGTCCGTTTTCGCCACCCGAACTCCGGCAAATTGCTGGAGTGGCCGATGCTGCAATCCACCGCCGATGCCGAGACCCGGCTTCGCACGGTGCTCGCATGCAACAACATGGAAGCGGTGCTGGGCGCCACATTGCGCGGGCTCGGGATCGCGTGCATGCCCGACTTTCTGGCGCGCGAGATGCTTGCAGATGGCCGGCTTGTGACGGTGCTTGAAAAGCAGCTCAGTGCGGGTGGCCGGTTCAGGGCGCTCTGGCCGTCGAGCCGGCATCTGTCACCCAAGGTGCGGGTTTTCGTCGACCACTTGTGCAAGCACTTGTCTGCCCCCGTGGACGCGGCTTCAGGACACGAGTAGCGTCGAGAGCTGGTACACCGCAAAGCCCACCAGAATCACGCCCGACAGTCGGTTGATGGACTGCATGGCCCGGGCGCTGAGCTTGTGCCGGACCATCGACACCATGGTCGACAGTCCGAGCCACCACAGTGCCGAGCCGAGGAAGACGCCGAGCACCATCGCCGTCGCGGCACTGGCGCCGCCCACATGGCCTGTCGCCACGGTCGCGAACACCGCGATGAAGGACAGGATCGTCATCGGGTTCGCCAGCGTGAGCAAAAACACCGACAGCATCGCCTTCAGCGGCGTGGTGGCATCTTGCGCCGACCGCGCCTGTGTGGCGACCGGCGCGCGAAGAAGCTGAACGCCCATCCACGCCAGAAAGGCCGCACCACCCAGCGCGAGCGGCACGCGCGCCGCCACCATCGACGCGATGACGGCCGATACACCCAGCGCGCCGATGGCGCCATAGCACGCATCGGCCAGCGCCGCACCCAGCCCGCTCATGAAGCCGATGGTGCGGCCGTGCGCCAGCGTGCGCTGGATGCAGAGAAGGCCGATGGGGCCCACGGGCGCGGCAATCGACAGCCCGATGACAAGGGCCTTGAGGAAGAGGGCGGATTCCATGTGTGTGTGTACGCGAGGTTGGCAAGTCAGAATCGAATTGTCCCGAGCCGCCTCGTTGAAGAGAATGGCGAAGCTCAGGCAGATCGCGCTGTTTGCCTGAGATCGGAAGCCCATATCCAACCCGTGCCTTAAATCCATGGAAATCGACAGCAAGAACTGGCAGATCCTCGACGTGCTTCAGGAAGATGCGCGCACTTCATTGACCTCGCTGTCGCGGCAGGTGGGCCTGTCGGTGCCCTCGACCTCCGAGAGGGTCAAGCGGCTAGAAGAGGCCGGCGTGATCGAGGGCTATCGCGCAGTGGTGCCACCGCGCAAGGCCGGCTACTCGGTCACGGCGTTGGTCGGCATCAACACCCTGCAGCCGGACAAGGCGCGGCTGCTCAAGCTGCTCAAGGGCAAGAGCGAAGTGCTCGAATGCTTCCACGTGACGGGGCAGGATTCGTACGTGCTCAAGGTGATCGCGCGCGACATCGAGCATCTCGAGGCCTTCGTGGGCAGCATCAACCACCTGGGCGAGACGCGCACCTCGATCGTGATGTCGGTTCCGATTCCGGCGCGTGCCGTGGCGGAGCCGGAGGGGGCCTCCGCCGCCGAGGCGCGTGGCGGCGCCAGGGGGCGTCGGTCATGAGGACTTCAACCGCTCAGCGCGCCGCCTTCTGCCGATAGACCTGCTCTCCCGCCACCCACGTCTCCAGCACCTGCGTCTTCCAGATATCCCCCGGCGCGACCGTGAACGGGTCCTGATCGACAACGATGAAGTCGGCCCACTTGCCCGCCTCCAGTGAGCCGATCGATTTTTCCTGATGCTCGGCGTAAGCCGCATCAAGCGTGAACGCGCGGAATGCCTGGGGCAGCGTCATTGCTTCTTCCGGATGCCAGCCGGCGATCGGCTTGCCCTGGTGGTCGGTGCGCGTCACGGCTGCATGCAGGCCATAGAACGGGTTGGCCGATTCCACCGGGAAGTCGGAGCCGCCTGCGATCACGGTGCCTTGCTTCAGGAAGGTCTGCCACGCATAGGCGCCCTTGATGCGTTCCTTGCCCACGCGGTCTTCGGCCATGTTCATGTCGCTGGTGGCGTGGGTCGGTTGCATCGACGCGATCAGGCCCAGGGTCTTGAAGCGGGGGATGTCCTGCAGCGACACCACCTGCGCATGCTCGATGCGGTTGCGCCTGGCCATGCCACTGGGGTCTTCCTTGTAGGCGACCTCGAAGGCATCGAGGATCTGCCGGTTGGCCGCGTCGCCGATGGCGTGCACGTTGACCTGGTAGCCGGCTTTCAGCGCAGTGCGGACCTTGCTGCGCAGCACGGTGTCGTCCATGAAGAGCAGGCCCTTGTTGTTGTGGTCGTCGCTGTAAGGCTCCAGCAGGGCGGCGCCGCGGCTGCCGAGGGCGCCGTCGGCGAAGAGCTTGACGGCGCTCAGGTTGAAGCGGTCGTCCGCATAGCCCTTGACGGGGCCCTTGGGTGACAGCAGTTTGTAGTCGTCGCCGACGTCGTTGATCATGGCGTAGACGCGCGACGTGAGCTTGCCCGCATCGGCGAACTCGCGGTAGATGCGCGCTTCGTCCGCATTGGTTCCCGCATCGCCCACGCCGGTGAGGCCGAGCGAGGCGAAGTGGCGCATGGCCGAGTCCAGCGCGATGCGGCGCTCGGCATCGGTGTACGGCGGCATCACCTTGGTCAGCAGCAGTTGTGCCTTGTCGACGAGGATGCCGGTGGGCTCGCCCTTGGCGTCGCGCTCGATGCGCCCGCCCACCGGGTCGGGCGTGTCGCGCGTGATGCCGGCCATCTGCAGCGCCTTGGTGTTGGCCCAGATGGCGTGGGCGTCGACGCGACGCAGGGTCACGGGGCGGTCGGAGATGGCAGCGTCGAGTTCGGCCGCAGTGGGAAAGCGATCGAGCTTCCAGATCACCTGGTTCCAGCCCGAGCCCATGATCCATTGGCGCGCGGGGTTGGCCTGTCCGTAGGCCTTGATCTTGGCGACGGCCTCGGCCAGCGTGCGCGTCTCGGTCACCACCACTTCGCTCTGGCGAAAGCCGATGCGAAAGACATGGCCGTGGGCATCGATCAGGCCCGGCAGCATCGTGCGGCCCTGGCCGTCGACCTTGCGTGCGTCGGGGTACTGCTTGGCAATCGATGCGGCGTCGCCCACGCCCAGCACGCGGCCCTTGTCGAAGGCGAGGGCGGAGAAGGTGACGAGCTTCTCGCCCTCGAAGGTGTAGCCCTTGACGGGTGCCACGACGGTGGGCTCGGCCTGCGCTTGTCCGAGCACGAGCGCGGCGGCCATGGGCAGGGCGCCGAGCAGTTTCAGAAGAGGTTGATTCATGGATGTCTTCGTGTAGTTATTGAAAGGAAAGCGGGGAGGTCAATGTCTGGCCAGCGTCAGGAACTCGCGCAGGTTCTGCACACCCAGCTTCGCGTAGACACGTTCCTTGTAGGTGATGACGGTGGCCGGGGACAGCGAGAGCTGCCGCGCGATTTCCTTTGCGGTGCAGCCCTCGACCAGCAGCCGCGCGGTCTCGCGTTCGCGTTGCGACAGCTCGGGCCACAGGCAGGCTTCGGGCTGCCGGTGCAGCGACACCAGTTCATCGTGGCGATGCGCGAGCGCCATGAGCGTCGAGGCATGCGAGCGCATCAGCCGCGCCGTGCGGTCGCGCTGCACCTTCGTGCGCGAGAAGTACAGGTTGAGGTAGCAGGTCTGGTCGCGCCACCGGCGCAGCAGCGACACCTTGCTGGAAAAGCCGGGTCGGTCGAACAGGAGCCGGCGATATTCCGGGTCGCCGATGCTGGCGGGCGACATCCAGAGCAACTGGAGTTCGGGCCTTCCATCGGAGGCGCCATCGTGTGCGTCACTGCGCATCAGCGGGTAGTTGGGGTCGCGCTCGTAGAAGCGCTTGACGAAGATCTCGGTGGTCGATTCGATCAGGTTCTGGTCGAGCACGCTGGCGGCCGACGCCGCCTGCACGCGACCGTGCCCGTCGTAGCAGAGGTAGCTGACGTGGTCCACGCCCAGCGCGGTGTTCAGGCCTTCGAGCAGGCGCGAATGAAAGCTGGAGCTGCCCAGATGCTGGACAGCGTCTCCCAGCCATGCGTCCTGCACGGGCAGCGTCAATTCGTTGGTCATATGTGTTGTCTCCGGCGCTTGTCTTGTCGGTGTCATGGCCGCGAGCGCTCCGGCGAAATAATGCCATGGCGCGCGCTGGCGGAGTTCCCCTGTCCTCATTCGTGCGGACATACACAGCAGGTGTCGCAACCTAGAGTCCCCGGCCTTGGCCTGGCGTGTATCGCATGGTGCAGCACTGGCTCTCAATAACTATTCAACTGGAGACAAACATATGAAAAAGACTTCCCGATCCCTGTCCCGCGCTGGCCTGCTGAGCCCCGTGCTTGCCGCCGCGCTGGTGTTGTGCGCCGCCTCGGCGAGCGCGCAGGGCAGCGACGCGGCGTCGCTGCAGGCGCAGATCGATACGCGCGCCAAGGCGGTCGAGGCCCAACTGATCGCCTGGCGCCGCGACATTCACCAGCACCCCGAACTCGGCAACTACGAAACCCGCACGGCGAAGCTGGTGGCCGACCACCTGCGCAAGCTCGGCTTCGAGGTCAAGACCGGTGTGGCAAAGACGGGTGTGGTCGGTTTGCTCAAGGGCGGCAAGCCAGGCCCGGTGGTGGCACTGCGCGCCGACATGGACGCGCTGCCGGTGAAGGAGCGTGTCGACGTGCCCTTCGCATCGAAGGCCAAGGGCCAGTACCTGGGCAAAGAGGTCGACGTGATGCACGCCTGCGGCCACGACACCCACGTCGCGATCCTGATGGCCACGGCGGAGGTGTTGGCGGGCATGAAGGTCCAACTGCCGGGCTCGGTCAAGTTCATCTTTCAGCCGGCCGAAGAGAGCCCGGCCGACTTCGAGCCCAACGGCAGCAACATGTGGGGCGCCAAGCAGATGGTGGCCGAAGGTGTGCTCGACAACCCGAAGGTCGATGCGATCTTCGGCCTGCATGTGAGCAGCGGCATCGAGTCGGGCAAGCTGGCCTGGCGCAGCGGCCCGGCGATGGCGGCGGCCGACCAGTTCTGGATCGACGTCAAGGGCCGCCAGACGCACGGCGCGCGGCCCTGGGGCGGCATCGACCCGATCGTGGTGGCCTCGCAGATCGTGATGGGCCTGCAGACCATTCAGAGCCGGCAGGTCAATGCGATGCTGGAGCCATCGGTCATCACGGTGGGCACCATCCATGGCGGCAACCGCATGAACATCGTGCCCGAGAAGGTCGAGATGATGGGCACGGTGCGTACTTACGACGAAGGCATGAAGAAGGACATCCACGCGCGCATGAAGCGCACGACGGAGTCGATTGCCGCGAGTGCAGGGGCCGAGGCAACGTTCAAGGTGGTGGAGCTGTACAACGCGACAGTCAACCAGCCGGCGCTGACTGCACAGATGGCGCCTACGTTGCAGCGCGTGGCGGGTGAGGGCAACTGGATGCTCGGGCCGAAGGCCACGGCGTCGGAAGACTTTTCGTTCTACCAGGAGCGCGTGCCGGGACTGTTCTTCAACCTGGGCGTGACGCCCAAGGGTGTGGACGTGACGAAGGCTGCGTCGAACCATTCGCCGGAGTTCTATGTGGACGAGCCCGCGTTGGTCAACGGGGTGCGTGCACTGGCGAACCTGACTGTGGACTACATGATGGCTTCGGCCAAGTAGGGCTGCGCTGCTGGTTCTTTTGCGCTGTTGCTCGGGGAGGGTTCGGAGTCATTCGGGGCGGGTGCGAATGACACCAGGTGCTCCCCTCCGCGAATGTCCCCCGCTTCGCTCCTCCTTTATTTCGCTGCGGGGAGCACCTGGCGTCATTCGCACTTGGACACGCTGCTGGTGTATCGCCGATCAACGACCGCTCTGAGCGCTCACGCCGATACGGGGCTCTTTTTTGCTAAATAAAGGAGGAGCGAAGCGGGGGACATTCGCGAAAAAGAGCACCGTGTCGGCGTGTGCGACGCCCTGAACAACGGCAGCGACAACAGCTACAGCATCGGCTGCTGCTGCGGCTCCTGCCGTTTCTCGTGCATGCTGCTTTCACTCTCGATCCGCATCTTCGGCAAGAACTGCGGGTACTCGCGCTGCATGAAGTCGATCAGCCCCTCGCGCACCGTGCAGCGAAGGTCGAAAGCCAGCCCCGAGGTGGCCGCGGTGCAGAGCACGCGAACCTGCATCGTGCGCTCGGTTGCATCGGTCACGCGCAGGTTGAAGAATCGGCCATCCCACTCGGGCGCCGCCTTCACGATGCGCTCGACCTCCTCGCGCAGCGGCGCGAGTGGCATGCCGTAGTCGGCGTAGATGAAGACCGCACCCAGCAGTTGAGCTGAATGGCGCGTCCAGTTCTGGAACGGCTTTTCGATGAAGTAGGTCAGCGGCAGGATCAGGCGCCGCTCGTCCCATATCTTGATGACCACAAAGGTGCCGGTGATCTCTTCCACCCGGCCCCATTCGCCCTCGACCACCACCACGTCGTCGATGCGGATCGGCTGCGCCAGCGCAATCTGCAGGCCGGCGATGAGGTTGCT
Source organism: Variovorax sp. PAMC26660 (assembly GCF_014302995.1). Lineage (NCBI taxonomy): Bacteria > Pseudomonadati > Pseudomonadota > Betaproteobacteria > Burkholderiales > Comamonadaceae > Variovorax > Variovorax sp. PAMC26660. The sequence continues at coordinate 90,351 of NZ_CP060295.1, read as the reverse complement.
GAACACCGGCTTGGCCGCAAGACCCGCCACGATGCCGATGACACCGGCCGAGGCCAGCAGGCTGGCGCCCACCTGGCGCGCACCGGGAAAAGTCATGAGCATCATCGCGCCGCCGGCCACCAGCACCACCGTCATGGCGGTGCGCGCCAGCACGCGGGTTTGCGTCAGCACGCGGCGCGCCTGCAGGTTGTCGGCCACGTCCGAGGGGTGCTTCGCGAGCACGCCGTCGGCGAAACCGCTGATCGCCTTCACCGCGAGCCAAGTGCTTGCGCCAATCAACAGCAGGCCGTTGAGATGCCGCACGTTGCCGATGAAGCGCAGGTCGTCGGGGGCCGCCTGCCACACCAGCAGCAGCGCGATCAAAGGAAGTACCAGCCGCGCCGCCGCGTTGCAGTTGAGCACCATCGAATGGATCGCCGGCGCCGGGCGGGTGATCCGCCTCAATACAAGGCCGCCGATGCGGTGGGCCAGAAGGGCGAGGGGAACTGCGATCAGGGCGGCAACCCATGTGCCGAACCAAGGGTGGGCAAGTATCTCTTTGATCATCAAGCGGTGGTCGCGGGCGTTGTTGTCTCGTTCGGAGGTTGAAGAATGCGCGCTGCGTCGTCGCGCAGTTGCGTAGCGAGGGCCGTGGCCAGATCGAGTCGGCGCAGCAGCCAGGGGCTGATGTCGTTGTCGAACGGGTCGGGCAGGGGGATCGGGCCGCCGACGGTGGTGGAGCCGGCGCTCTCGGGGTGAGAGGGGCCGGTGGTCGGCATAGTTCCGATGGCGGCTTCGATTCGTTGTGCGGTGCGGCTGATCGGGCCTTCGACTTCGCCCGGCGTGAGGCGGTCGCGCCGCAGCACGAGCATCGATTTCACGGCGCTGAGCTGCGCGAGCAACTGGTAGCTGTGCGCCTGCAGATGCTCCAGCGGTTCGAGCGGCGGTTGCACCGCGCGCGGCTCGGACAGCGAGCGCTGCGTGGCCTGCACCAGGGCCGAGAGGCTGTCGTAGGCCTCGCGGCGTGCGAGACGCCATTCGAGTTCAGGGCTGGTGTCGATGGCCTGCAACTGGCCCAGGCCGAGCGCCAGCCGCGCATGGCGCGCCTGCGCGGTGAGCGTGCGCGCCACCAGCGCGGGGATCTGGCTGCGCTCCCACGAGGGCAGCACGTAGCAGAAGCCCCAGGCCAGCGCGGCACCGATCAACGTGTCGGCGATGCGCTCGAACAGCGCGAAGATGGGCGCCACTCCCACGTTCAACATGTGGGCCTGCACAAGGCCGAGCACCGTGGCCGCCACGGCGGTGATCAGGTAGCGCCGCACTGCGAAGCTGTGCGCGATGGCCTGCGCCACCGTCACGATCACCAGCAGCATCAGTGCCGACGGGTGCGCCGAGAGCAGCCCCACCGCGAGCACGCAGCCCAGCAGCGTGCCGGCGACCCGGGCGTTGCGCCGCTCCAGCGTTTGCGAGAGGCTGCCGCGCAGCACGACCACGATGGTCAGCAGGATCCAGTAGTCGTGCGAGCCCCAGGGCATCGACACCGCAATGGCGTAGCCGGCCGCGATGGCCAGTGCGGCGCGAATCGCGTGGCGCAGCGGCGGCGCGTCCCAGCGCCACAGCGTGAGGAAGGGGCGCCACGACCAGTCGGTCGGGCTCACGAAGAGCTGCCAGTTGGCGCGCACCACGGCCAGGTTGGGCTCGGCGTCGCCGCGCGCCATGGCCGACAGGCGCAGCACTTCGTCGTTGATGTGGCCGATGCGACTGGCCAGCCCGCGCGCGAGCATCGCGGCGGTCGGGCCGATGTGGCCGCCGCCGTTGGCGCTGTCGTCCGCCGACACATGGATGGCGGCCAGGCGCGGGCGACGGTCGGGTACGACGGGGGGCGTGCGGCGCATCAGCAGCGCATCGGCCAGCGCGATGGTTTCTTCGGCGAGTTCTTCGAGCACGCAGCGCATCTCGATGAGCGCTTCGGCATGCGCGGGGTGGGCGCGCAGCGTGTCGAGGTCAAGCTCGCTGGCGAGCAATTGGTCGCGCATTTCGAGCACGATCACCAGCATTGCGGCGAGCCGTTGCCGGCGCGGCGTGCGCGGTGATTCGAGCACGATGTCGCGCGTGGCCTGCAACTGGTCGGCCAGCGCGGCCTGCTCGCGCAGCAACTGGCCCAGCACCGGGGCGGGGGTGTCGCGCACGTCGCGGGTTTCGTCCTGCGGCAAGAACTGGCTGGCCTCGGTGCGCATCAGCGCGGCCAGCGAATACAGCACGTCGGCAATCGACTGGGTGCGAAAACGCCCGTTGAGCGCGAGGTTGGCGAGCGTGGCCCAGATCACGTAGAGGCCCGCGCCCAGGCCGAAGTGCCAGGTGCGCTCGATGGCATCGGCCATGTCGCGCGGGGTCTGCGTGGCCATGGAGAAGATCATCGAGAACATCACCGCGATCGCGATCGGGATGCCTCGCTTGCCCCACGCCATGCCCAGGAAGGCCACGAAGGTGGCCGGCACCAGCAGCAGCCCGAGGCGGATCGGCGCGGTGTGCAGCATCTGCACGGCGAAGAAGAGCGGCAGGCCGATCAGCGGCGCCGGCAGCATCTGCAGGAACTTGCCGCGGCGCGGGCCGGGCAGGTCGGGCGGTGCGGTCACGATCACGCCGGTGGCCGCTGCCGAGGCGGCCAGCGTGCCCAGCCACAGATGCATGCCGCCGGAGATGAACAGGAGCCCGAGCGCGACGGTGAGCCCGCTCGCGACGTAATGGCTCAGCGCAATGCGCAGAGCCGCGCGAACCCTGGCGGCGGCGCGGGGCCCCAGCACCATCACTTGGCGGAAGTGTCGCCCTCGGAGGCGCTGCCGGTGCCGGGTGCGGCGGGTGCGTCGCGGCGGATGCGCGTGAGCTTGCGCGGTGCGGCGGGCGCTGCCACGGCGGGCTTGTCGCCCTCGGCGGTTTCGTCCGCGAAATCGGCCACGGTGCTGCGGGCGTAGAGGTCGACCGAGGCGTCCTCGGGGCTCGACTTGGTCGAGGCCGACACGGCGCGCGCGCGGTCGCTGGCACGCAGCTTGTCGTCGACGCTGGCGAATTTCGAGTACTTGGCGAGCAGCGGCACCAGTTGGCCGTAGATGCGCGGTGCGCCGGCCAGGCATTCGCGCTGTTCGAGGAATTCGGGCTCGCCGGTGAAGTTGCCGATCAGGCCACCGGCCTCGGTCACCAGCAGCGAGCCGGCGGCCACGTCCCAGGGGTTCAGGCCGGTTTCGAAGAAGCCGTCGGTGAAGCCGGCGGCCACGTAGGCCAGGTCGAGGGCGGCGGCGCCGGGGCGGCGCAGGCCGGCCATGCGGGGCATCATGTCCGCCATGATGGCCAGGTACTGCTTGAAGTTGTCGCCAGTGCGGAACGGGAAGCCCGTGGAAATCAGGCACTCGCTGAGCTTGGTGCGCTTGGACACGCGGATGCGGCGCTCGTTCAGGTAGGCGCCGCGGCCCTTGGTGGCGGTGAACAGGTCGTTGCGGCTCGGGTCGTAAATGACGGCCTGTTCGATCTTGCCGCGCACCGACAGCGCGATCGACACGCAGTAGACCGGAAAGCCGTGAATGAAATTGGTGGTGCCGTCGAGCGGATCGATGATCCAGACGAATTCAGAGTCTCTGGCGCCGTATTCGGTGCCCGATTCTTCGGCCAGGATGCCGTGCCCCGGGTATGCGCCAAGCAGCGTTTCGATGATGACCTTCTCGCTGGCGTGATCGACTTCGGTGACGAAGTCGTTGACCTGCTTTTGCGAGATGCGCACGGCCTCGACGTCGAGGGCGGCGCGGTTGATGATCGCGCCGGCGGCGCGTGCGGCCTTGACGGCCACGTTGAGCATGGGATGCAGGTTGGGGGACGACATTGGATTGTGAGAAGAACGGTGGGGCCTGGCCCCGGAGGCGACCCGGCGATGCGGGCGGCGAGAATCGTGGCATTTTACCGGCTCCGCCCGTTTGTGTCTCCCCAACCCCCATGCGCACCCGTTTCATCCTGATCCAGACCAGCCACGCCGGCAATGTCGGCGCCGCCGCCCGCGCCATGAAAACCATGGGTTTCGACGACCTCGTGCTGGTCACGCCCCGCTGGGCCAACGTGCTGCGGCGCGAGGAAACCATCCAGCGCGCGAGCGGCGCCCTCGACGTGCTGACCAACGCCCGCATCGTCGAAACGCTCGACGAGGCGCTCGACGGCGTGACCCATCTGTGCGCCACCGCCATGATCTCGCGCGACTTCGGGCCGCCCACCCGCACGCCCCGGGAGCACCTGGAACCCCTGGCCAAGCAGGGGGATCAGCACGTCGCCTTCCTGTTCGGCTCCGAGCGTTTCGGGATGCGGAATGAGGACGTCTACCGCTGCAACGTGGCGTTGACCATCCCGACCGACCCGAAATTCGGCTCGCTCAACCTGGGTGCAGCCATCCAGGTGGTGGCCTACGAATGGCGTCTGGCGCTGGGCGGCTACGAGGTCCGCGAGGCCATCGCACCGCTGCAGGCGGCCGACGCGCAATCGGTGGCCGGCATGCTCGACCACTGGGAGCGCTCGCTCGTGGACATCGGCTTTCTCGACCCGGCGGCGCCCAAGAAGCTGATGCCAAGACTGCAGCAGCTCTTCAATCGCGCCCAGCCCACACCGGAAGAAATCCATATCCTGCGCGGCATTGCCAAGGCCATGACCGACGCAACGCGGGCGCCCCGCACGCCCAAGGATTCGTAAGACCCCATCGTCCGTACGCGATGACATGGGGCTTTAGACTGCCCGCCCTCTATCGATATAACGACAACAAAGGCAGCGATGTTCTCTCGACTGCGCGCCGACATCCGGTGCATCCTCGAACGCGACCCGGCCGCCCGCAGTGCCTGGGAAGTGATCACGGTCTACCCCGGCTTCCATGCCGTGGTGCTGCATCGCTGGGCGCACGCCTGTTGGACCCACGGCTTCAAGTGGCCGGCCCGCTTCATCGCGCACTGGGCGCGCTGGATGACAGGCATCGAGATTCACCCGGCGGCCAAGATCGGCGAGCAGGTGTTCTTCGACCACGCGATGGGCGTGGTGGTCGGCGAAACCGCCGAGATCGGCGACGGCTGCACCATCTACCAGGGCGTGACGCTGGGCGGAACCTCGCTCTACAAGGGCGCCAAGCGGCATCCGACGCTGGGGCGCAACGTGGTCGTGAGCGCGGGGGCCAAGGTGCTGGGCGGGTTTCTCGTTGGCGATGGCGCCAAGATCGGCAGCAACGCGGTGGTCATCAAGCCGGTGCCGGCGGGGGCGACCGCGGTGGGCATTCCGGCGCGCATCATCCTGTCCAAGGCGGACGAGAGCGCCGATGTGGCCTCGCCGCAGAAGTTCTCTGCCTATGGCATCACGCAGGAAGACGACCCGCTGAGCCAGGCCATGCGCGGGCTGATCGACAACGCATCGAGCCAGGAACATCAGATCGCGCTGCTGTGGCAGGCGATCGAGAAGCTGTCGGTGCATCCGGGCACCAAGGATTGCGTGCCGGGCGATGCAGCGCGTGACGAGTCGTTCGAGGCGGACAAGCTCACGCAACTGGTGGGCAAGTAGCGGGCGTCCTCGGTCGACGGGGCGTTTGTTCGTGGCGCTCTTTGTTTTTGGCGCTGCTGTTCAGGGCGTGTGCGAATGACACCGGGAGCTCCCCTCCGCGAATGTCCCCCGCTTCGCTCCTCCTTTATTTCGCTGCGGGGAGCACCCGGTGTCATTCGCACATGGGCACGCTGCTATTGATCTTGCGATCAACAAGTGCTCTGAGCGCTCACGTCGATACGGGGCTCTTTTTAGCTAAATAAAGGAGGAGCGAAGCGGGGGACATTCGCGAAAAAGAGCACCGTGTCGGCGTGAGCGACGCCCTGAACAGCGACGCTGAATCCCTTACAACGCGAAGAATCGAAAAGTCGAACCGAGCTCTAGGCAGAACGCTTGGCAGCCGTGTTGTGCAGCGAGCCATGCACGTGCCCCGCATGCTGGCCGAAGGTCTCCGGCGCGAGCGCGGCCGTGTCCAGCTCTTGCAGGATGCCGCAGTTGTGCGCCGACTCGGGCCCGCCGCATTGCAGGCGCAGCGCCTTGAGCTGCTTCTCCAGCGTCTTGAGTTCGGAGATGCGCGTGGCCACATGGCCGATGTGATCGTCCAGCAACTGGTTGACCTCGCCGCAATCGTCTTGCGGCGCATCGCGGAATTTCAGCAGGCTGCGGATTTCGTCGAGCGTCATGTCCAGCGAACGGCAGCGCCGGATGAAGCCCAGCCGCTGGGCATGTTCGTCGTCGTAGATGCGGTAGTTGCCATCGGTGCGCGCGGGCTCGGGCAGCAACTGCTCGCGCTCGTAGTACCGGATGGTTTCGACAGGCGTGCTCGCGACCTTGGCCAGTTCACCGATTTTCATGATGCGGCAAATTAAGAAAGTGGAAATCAGCGTTTGACTCTACACCTGCTTCAGGGTTTCCAATCAAAACCATGACGAACCAGAACGCTTTGACCCGGCCCGCGCCGCACACGCATTCGCACCCCCATCCGCATGGCGATGACCACGGTCATGACCATGCGCACGAGCATCCGCCCGCAAAGGCCGATGCCCACGCGCACGCCCATGCCGAGGATGCCTGCTGCGGCGGCGCCAGCCATGGCCCGATCCCGCTGGCGTCGCCCGAGCCGGCCGATGTGCCCAAGGGCGCCTTGCTCTTTCGCATTCCCACCATGGATTGCGCCGTGGAAGAGTCGGACATCCGCCGCGCGCTGGAGCCCATCGCGGGTGTCAAGGCGCTGCGCTTTCGGCTCGGCGAACGCACGATGGCCATCACGACCGATGAAGGTGTGCTGCCCGAAGCACTCGCCGCCATCCGCAAGGCCGGCTTCAAGCCCGAGCCGCTGAACGCAGCGGGTGGCCCCGCCTCCGGTTCGCAGGCCGCGCCCGCGCCCGCGCAAATTGCCGGCATGAGCGCCGGCCTCGTGCGCCTGATCGCTGCGCTGGTTTTGGCCATTGCGGCCGAGTCGATCTCGTTCCTGGCGCTCGACGGCCTCGGCTTCAAGGCGGCCGAGGTGATCCTTGCGCTGGGCGCCATCGGCCTTGCCGGCCTCGATACCTACAAGAAGGGCTTCGCCGCACTCGTGCGCGGTCGCCTGAACATCAATGCGCTGATGGCCGTGGCCGTCACGGGCGCTTTCGTCATCGGCCAGTGGCCCGAAGCCGCAATGGTGATGGCGCTCTACGCGATTGCCGAGCTGATCGAGGCCCGCGCCGTCGACCGTGCGCGCAACGCCATCCAGAGCCTGCTGGCGCTCGCGCCCGAACAGGCCGAGGTGAAGCAGGCCGACGGCACCTGGCAGACCGTGATGGCCAACGCGGTGGAGCTGAACGCCATCGCGCGCATCCGCCCCGGCGAACGCGTGCCGCTGGACGGCATCGTCACCGCCGGCATCAGTGCCATCGACCAGGCGCCGGTCACCGGCGAGAGCATTCCGGTCGACAAGACCATCGGCGACCCGGTGTTCGCGGGCACCATCAACCAGACCGCCGCGCTGGAATTCCGCGTGACGGCCGTGGCCGCCAACACCACGCTCGCACGCATCATCCACGCCGTCGAAGAAGCCCAGGGCTCGCGCGCGCCGACCCAACGCTTCGTCGACAAGTTCGCCGCCATCTACACGCCCACCGTCTTCGTGCTGGCGCTGGCGGTGGCTGTGCTCACGCCGCTGTTCATGGACTGGACGTGGATGCAGGCCATCTACAAGGCGCTGGTGCTGCTGGTCATCGCATGCCCCTGCGCGCTGGTGATCTCCACGCCCGTCACCGTGGTGAGCGCACTGGCTGCGGCCGCGCGGCGCGGCATCCTGATCAAGGGCGGCACCTACCTCGAAGAAGCGCGCAAGCTCAAGGCGGTTGCGCTCGACAAGACGGGCACCATCACCGAAGGCAAGCCCAAGCTGGTCGAGTCCGTGCTGATCGACACCTCGGGCAACGAGGCCGTGGTGTACGCCATCGCCGCCAGCATTGCGGGCCGCTCGGACCATCCGGTGTCGAAGGCCATCGTCCAGGGGCTGAAGGGCCAGCAGGAAGAGGTCGCCGATTTCACCGCGCTGCCCGGCCGCGGCGTGCAGGGCACGCTGGCGGGCCAGTCCTATGTGTTGGGCAACCACCGGCTGATCGAAGAGCGGGGCCTGTGCACGCCGGCGCTCGAAGCCGAACTCAAGCGCCATGAAGAAGCGGGCCGCACCGTCACGCTGCTGGCATCTGGCCAGGCCGTGCTTGCGCTGTTCGCCGTGGCCGACACCATCAAGGAATCGTCGCAGGCTGCGGTGGCTGAGTTGCGGGCCCTCGGCGTCGTGCCCGTGATGCTCACCGGCGACAACGCTGCGACGGCCAAGACCATCGGCGCCCACGCCGGCATCGACGACGTGCGCGGCAATCTGCTGCCCGAGGAAAAGCTGGGCGCCATCAAGGCCATGCAAGAGCGCTACGGCGCCGTTGCGATGACCGGCGACGGCATCAACGACGCACCGGCGCTGGCGCAGGCCGACATCGGTTTCGCCATGGGTGGTGCGGGCACCGACACGGCCATGGAAGCGGCCGACGTGGTCATCATGAACGACGACCTGCGCCGCATTCCAGAGACGATCCGCCTGTCGCGCCGCGCACATGCGGTGCTGTGGCAGAACATCACGCTGGCACTCGGCATCAAGGGCGTGTTCTTCGTGCTTGCGGTGTTCGGCAGCGCGACCATGTGGATGGCGGTGTTCGCTGACATGGGGGCGAGCCTGCTGGTGGTGGCGAACGGTTTGCGGTTGATGCGCGCACCCCGGCAATCAGACCGCTGAGGCCGGAGTCAAGCGCTGAGCAGCCGGGACAGCGCGCCTGCAAGTTGCGCGGCCTGCTCGTGAATGAACGGCTTCGCAGCAGATCAATTGGCGCTCCAGACGAGCTGCAGATCGCCGTCCACGAACCCGAGGGAAACGGCACGAGAGGCCTTCAGGCGCAAGGCGCCTGGGTGCGCCGAGTTCAGGTAGCGAAGAACCATCTGCGCGATGGACTGCAACCCCGCTTCCCACCCCGGCCCGACGGCCTCGCTCTCCACTTCGAAGCGTGGGTGTGGCGACATGAAAATGTCGTCACACGCCCAGTCCGGGTCTTCTGCATCGTAGGTCGGGGCGCCTATCAGCTCGATGTCGTAAGTCGTCGAGCTGTCGTAGAGATTGAAGTGAAAAGCGGCGACGCCTTCTGGCAGCGGAGCGGACAAGACGGCATCGGTCCAGGCGGCCAGATCGGCGAAGAGAGCGTCGTGCATAGAGTGAAGTGCGGTACGTTGAATGTCGATGGTTCCGGCTTTCTAGCATGGCGATGTGGCGCTTGATCTCACCAACGCGCCACTCGCTGCCCGTCCGCGCTGTCCTCGACTTGCCAGCCCTGATCGCGCAGTGCATCCCGAAGTCGATCGGCTTCCGTCCAGTTCCTGGCTGCCCGTGCCGCTTGACGTGATGCGAGCAGGGCGGCGATGTTCGCTGGCACCTCCTGTTCCTGCGCCTGCCAATCGGCCAGTCGCAGTCCCAGTACCGTGTCGAAGTGGTCAACAGTGGCCCGTCGGGTCGCTGCAGGTACATCGCTTCGGACCAGCTCCCACAACAGCGCCAGTGCGCGCGGCACATTGAGGTCCTGGTTGACCTCGGCGTTGAAGCGACTCGCAAAGTCCTCATGTGCCGTACCGCCCACAGGCCAGCTCGCATACGCCTTGCGCAGCCGGTCCAGCGCAGACTGCGCCGCATGGATCGCCTCTTCAGTGAAGCGCAGCGTGCTTCGATAGTGCGCGGTGAGGTACAGGTACCGGTAGGCCAACGGATCGATGCCTTGATCGACCAGGGTCTGCAGGCGCATGAAATCACCGTCCGCCTTGGTCATCTTCTTGTCGTCCAGCGTGAGGAAGTGGCCGTGCATCCAGAAGTTCGCGAGCCGTGTGCCGTGGCACGCCTGCGTCTGCGCAATTTCGTTGCTGTGATGCACGCCGACGTGGTCTTCGCCGCCGCAATGGATGTCGAACCACGGGCCCAGGTACTTGGCCGACATGGCCGAGCATTCGATGTGCCAGCCGGGAAAGCCCCGGCCCCAGGGGCTGTCCCATTCCATCTGTCGCTGGGAGCCGGTCGGACTGAATTTCCAGAGCGCGAAGTCGCAGGCGTCGCGCTTCTCGCCCATCGCAACACGCGTTCCGGCGCGCAGGCCCGCACGATCGAGGCGCGCCAGATGGCCGTAGTCGTCCTGCCGGGTCGTGTCGAAATACACGCCATCGGAGGTCTGGTAGGTGTAGCCGTTGCGCTGCAAGGCGGCGATGAATTCCAACTGCTCGGGGATGTGGTCGGTGGCACGCGGCCACGCTGTGGGCTCCAGCAGGTTCAGCGCCCGCCAGTCGGCCTGAAAGGCCTCGGTGTAGTGCGCGGCGATGGCCCAGGCGGATTGCCCGGTGCGCCGGCTGCCTTTCTCCATCTTGTCTTCGCCTTCGTCGGCATCCGAGACCAGGTGCCCGACGTCGGTGATGTTGACCACATGCCGCACCTGGTAGCCGTTGAGCATCAGCACGCGGCGCAGCACGTCCTCGAACACGTAGGTTCGCAGGTTGCCGATGTGCGCGTAGTCGTACACCGTCGGTCCGCAGCAGTACAGGCCCACGTGCTCGGGCTGCAAAGGGGCGAAGGGGCGTACGGAGCGCGACCAGGTGTCGTACAGGGCCAAGGGCATGCGGGCTTCTTTCTTGTGAGGATGAGGCGTCGAGGCAAAGAAAAAGCCACCGGTCTTTCAACGGGTGGCCATGAGGGATGCGGATGTGATGCAGGCGCTAGCCGCAGGCTCCCCCAGGCCGGCCATGACAGCATGCGCGGGCAAGCAGGGAAAGCAAGGAAGAGCGGGTGAGCATGGAATCGATGCTAGCGCCGGCCCTGTGATCGGTCAAACGCGAGACCCTGCAGTCACCAGCGCGCCGCCCACTTCTCCAGCGGCACGCGCGCCGCGTTGCACACATAGCTGACCGAGTGATACCAGCCGGCGAGCATCACAGCTCGATCAACTGCGCGTGGCTCCAGTGCCCGCTCAGTGCTTCCCACAGGGCATCGTCCACATCGCTCGTGTCGTGCAACTGATCGACCATCGACACCAGCAGCCGGTCGCGCGGCGTCAGCAACGAGAGGTCGCCGTCGGCCGAGGCCATCACTCGCCGGTCGGTCTCGTTGAAGCCGGCAGCGTCGGCAAAGCCGGTCCAGTGCACACCCCATTCGTACTCCGCGCCGCAGCGGGCGCAGACCCGCAGGATGACGATCTCGCGTTCGCGCAGGTTGATGGCCGCCTTGCGGCCCAGCAGGTAGCGGCCCAGGTCGAGCGTGCGTTCGGCGAGCGCCGGGTTCACGGCCATCACGCGGAACAGCGCCAGGATCTCGGGCGCCTGCGGCGGCGTCATGCGCGTCAGCAGTTCGCCGATGGGCTCGGGGTAGGGCGGTGCGAGCGGTGGGATTCGTGGTGCGCGGTTCGGGTCCAGGCTTTTCGGGGCGGTGTGGATCACAGGCTGTTCCTTTCATAGAATGCGTCGGAAATCGCTACGAATTACGTAGCGATCAATGCAGTCTATCGCTACGAAATGCGTAGCGCAAGGCGCACCAACGAACCTTCATCGAAAGACCGTCATGGAAGACGAAGAAATTGCCGCCCCGCAGGCCGCGCCCGTGGCGTCGCGGCGCCCTGTCATGCGGCTGCTGGAGCAACTGGGCCGCAAGGGCACCCTGCGCATCCTGTGGGAGCTGCGCGACGGCCTGCCGCAGAGCTTCAGGGCGCTGCGTGTCAGCACCGACGACATGTCGCCTTCGGTGCTGAACGACCGGCTCAAGGAACTGCGCGCGGCAGGTGTCGTCGCGTTGGCCGACGCGGGCTACCAGCTCACCGAGTCTGGCGCCGAGCTGGTCAAGCGCCTGACGCCGCTGAACCAGTGGGCCAACCGATGGCTGCAGGAAGCCGGGCCGAACTAACATCGCCGCCACACTTTTGTCACCGCGATCCAGTCCATGTCCGCCACGTCCCTGCTGCTTCAACTGATCGTCATTCTCACGACCGCGCGCGTCTGCGGCTGGGTCCTGCGCCATGTGGGGCAGCCCTCGGTGGTGGGTGAAATGGCGGCGGGCCTGATGCTGGGGCCGGTGGTCATGGGGGCGCTGTTTCCCTCGCTGCATGCGCAGCTGTTCTCGAAGGAATCGCTGCAGGGGCTGTCCTCGCTCTCGACGCTGGGACTGGTGCTGTTCATGTTCGTGGTCGGGCTGGAGTTGCGTTCCACGAAAAGCATGCGCGAGCAGTTGCGCTCCGCCGGCTATGTGGGCGTGCTGAGCGTGGTCGTGCCGCTGGCGCTGGGCATCGCGATCTCGCCGGCGCTGTACCCGGCGCTCGCGCCCAAGGGCGTCGGTTTCTGGCCGTTCGCGCTGTTCATGGCGGCCGCGTTGTCGATCACGGCCTTTCCGGTGATGGCGCGCATCCTGAAAGACCGCGGCATGACGCGCACGCCCTTCGGCCAGTTGTCGCTCGGCGCGGCAGCGGTGGTCGACGTGTTCGCCTGGATCCTGCTGGCCTTCGTGGTCGCATTGGTCGGTGCGGGCGAGGGCTACAGCGGCCTGCTCAAGACCACGGTGGGCATGGCGGTGGTGCTGTGCGCACTGTTCTTCGGGCTCAAGCCGGCCTTCGCCTGGCTGCTGCGCGTGAAGGCGCCCGATGGCGAGCCTTCGACCACGGTGATGGCGTCGCTGATGATCGGCCTGCTGCTGTGCGCGCTGGTCACCGAATGGCTGCACCTGCATGCGGTGTTCGGTGCCTTCCTGTTCGGTGCCTGCCTGCCGCGCGACGACCGGCTGCTGAAGTCGCTGACCGAGCGCATCGAGCCTATTTCCATCGTCGTGCTGATGCCGTTGTTCTTCGCGCTGGCGGGGCTGGGCACCACGTCCAATGCTTTCACGGGCGCGAGCATGGGGGCGATGCTGCTGATCGTGGGTGTTGCCTCGGTCGGCAAGATCGTCGGGGGCGCGGTCGGCGCCCGCATGGCGGGCTATGGCTGGCGCGACAGCCTGGCCACCGGCTCACTGATGAATGCGCGCGGCCTCATGGAACTCATCGTGATGAAGATCGGGCTCGATGCCGGCCTGATCGGCCCCGAGCTGTTCACGATGCTGCTGGTGATGGCGCTGGTGACCACCGCGATGACGGGACCGCTGATCAACCTGTTCATCGGCCGCAAGGCGCCGATGGCCGATGCAGCCGATGCCGCCGCCGGCATCGCGGGCGAAGCCCGCACCCCCGCCAAGCCGTGAACAGGCGGATGGGCGCGGCCCTGTCAGTCGCCGCGCCGCACCGTGAACCCGATGCGCGTTTCGCCGTCGTGGCTGGCCGCGAATACGCGCCCGCCATGCATGCGCGCGATGGCCTCCACGATCGACAGCCCCAGGCCATGGTGCCGGGTCGAACCGTCCCGGGCCTGCGCGGCGCGGTAGAAGCGCTCGAACAGGCGTGGCAGCGCAGCGGGGTCGATTGGCTCGCCACGGTTGATGACGGCGATGGTGAATTCTTCGCCGTCCTGGGCAATCTCGATGCGGATGGCCGAGGCCGGCGTCGCAAAGCGGATCGCATTGCCCAGCAGGTTGAAGAGGGCGCGCCGTATCAGCGCGGCATCCACATCGGCCATGGCATCGCCTGTCACCTCGGCGCGCAGGCCGGCTTCTTCGAGCATGGCGTCGTAGAAGTCGATCACGTCGCTGGCCTGCACGGCCAGGCTCGCCGCCGCCCGCGTGCGCATCGGTGCGCCGCGCTCGGCCTGCGACAGGAACAGCATGTCGGTGACGATGCCCGAGAGCCGGCCGACCTCTTCGAGGTTCGAGGCCAGCACGGTCTGCAGCTCCTCGTTGCTGCGCGGGCGCGTGAGCGCGAGTTCGGTGGAGCCCAGCAGATTGGCCAGCGGCGTGCGCAGCTCGTGCGCCACGTCGGCGTTGAAGGATTCGAGCTGCACGTAAGCACGCTGCACGCGCAGCAGCAGCGCGTTGAACTGCGTGATCCAGGGGCGAAGTTCTTCCGCAAAAGCCATCGCATCGATGGGCCGGTTGGCCTTGTCGGGTGCCATCGCCGCAGTGCGTTCGGCCAGCGCCTTCAGCGGGCGCAGGCCACGCCGCACCAGCCACATGCCCGTGAGCGAGACCAGCGCCGTGCCCAGCACGACGGCGCCCAGCAGCGTCCACGCCAGGCGTTCGAGCAACCGCGCCTCTTGCGCCATGTTCACGCCGATCTGCACTGACAACTGCGTGGTCTTGTCGCCCTGGTGCCAGGGCACTTGCAGGTCGCGCCGCATCCAGCGGCCACCGGGGGCGGGTGTCGATTGAAAAAGCTCCCGGCCCGCATGCGAGATCGACAGCGACACATCGTCCTGCATCGAGAAGAAGTCGTTCAGCTTGTGCCGCAGGAAGACGAGGTCGCCGCCTTTTTCTGCCTCTTGCAGCAGGTGCTGCACCAGCAGCGCCTTGTGGTCGAGTTCGTCTTCCTGCTTCTGGCCGAAGTTCCAGGCCGTGACGAGGTAGATCGCCAGGCAGATCACGCTCAGCCCGAACAGGGTCTGCGCGGCGAACCAGAGCGAGAGGCGGCTCTGTATTGAATGCGGCCGCGGGCTCATGCCCAGGATCGGTCTTCCAGCACGTAGCCCATGCCGCGCACGGTGTGCAGCAGCTTGACCTCGAACGGGTCGTCGAGCTTGCTGCGCAGACGGCGGATGGCCACTTCGACCACGTTGGTGTCGCTGTCGAAGTTCATGTCCCACACCTGCTCGGCCAGCGTGGTACGCGACAGGATCTGGCCGCGCCGGCGCAACAGCACCACCAGCAGCGTGAATTCCTTGGCCGTGAGGTCCAGCCGCACGCGGTTGCGAAAGCACTTGCGGCTGGCAAGGTCCAGCTCCAGGTCGGCCAGCCGCAGCACGGTGGATTCCTGCGGCTTGCCGCGCCGAAGCAGCGCCTGCACGCGGGCCAGCAGTTCGGAAAAGGAGAAGGGTTTGACGAGGTAGTCGTCGGCGCCTTGCTGCAGCCCCTGCACGCGGTCTTCGACCTTGTCGCGAGCGGTGAGAACCAGAACCGGCACGTTCTTCGTGCGCCGTATGGCCTGCAGGACGGCAAAGCCGTCGATGCCTGGAAGCATCACATCGAGCAGAACGAGTGCGTAGTCGCCTTCGGTGGCGAGGTATCTCCCCTCGATGCCGTCGCGGGCTATATCGACCACGTAACCGTTCTCTTCGAGCCCCTTTTTCAGGTAATCGCCCAGTTTGGGCTCGTCTTCGATGACAAGAATTCGCATCACCGGATGGTATCGAATCGCTCTCGGTATGGAGGTTACGATTTAGTAATCCTATTGACAGACAAGGCCCCGGGTGCGTGTCATACATTGTGCTGGGCCCTCACATCGCAGGGCCTTTGCCAAGGGCCGTGTCACAGGCGGCCGATATACTTTTTGACTCATGCGCCGCTGGCTTCTGATCTTTCTGCTGTTCCTGCTCCCGTTCCAGCTCAGCTGGGCGGCGTCGGCTGCGTACTGCCAGCATGAGCGCGACACGCAGCCCCAGCACTGGGGCCACCACGAAGACGAGCCTCGCGGCACCGATCGCACCCACATCGGCGACGGCGCCAAGAAAAACACCAGCACGCAGCCCAGCGCTGCAGTCGGCCATTGCGTGGTCAGCCACTTCGGTCATGCCCAGCATGCGGACCTGACCGCAGGCGAGCTGCCTGTGCTGGCGGTGCTCTTGCAGGCTCCGCGTGCCACGGCCGCCCAGGCTTTCGTCTCGCACATCTCCGACGTTCCGGTCCGTCCCGACTGGTCTCTTGCCGCCTGATTCGGCGAGAGAACACAACCCCACTGATCGTCCCCCTCATCAGCTGGCAAGCTGCGAATAAACCTGCTGCGCGCCCCGATCTCGCACCTGCGGTCCTCACCGTACAAAGTACGGCTGCGGTCCTCGATGCAAGCTCGGAGCGCTCGCTACGGTTTCTTCACGCCTTGTGACTCTCGCCGAATTCGTCCGTCCGTTGTTTCGCAACCCAGGAGAATTCGATGCGCACGCTCTTCGTGCCGCTGGCCGTTTTGGTCATGGCGGTACCCCCGGCCTATTCACAGTCACAGCCCCCGACTGCTGTCGGCTCCCAGTCTTACTCGTCATCATCATCCCGCCCGGCCGCCAGAACACTGGAGCCCGCGGGCCCGCTGAACCTGCACAGCGCCGTTTCGATGGTGCTGCAGTCCAACCCCAGCCTGTCGGCCGCCGTGCGCGAGCAGGAAGCCACCGAGGGCGCCATCGTCCAGGCCGGCGCATGGCCCAACCCGGTGCTGGGCGTCCAGCTGGAAGACCTGCGCCGAGACAGCCGCACCACCACTGTGCAGTTGGGCCAGCCCATCGAGCTGGGCGGCAAGCGGGCGGCCCGAGTGACGGCGGCGGAACGCGCACGCGACCAGGCCGCATCGGCGCTGGTCGCGCGCCGCTCCGAGCTGCGCGCCTCGACGGTCACCGCCTTCTTTGAAGTGCTCACGGCGCAAGAGCGCCTGCGGCTGGCGCAGGACTCCTTGGGCCTTGCGCAAACCGCCACCCGCGCCGCCGCCAACCGCGTGGCGGCCGGCAAGGTGTCGCCGCTGGAAGAAACCAAGGCGCGCGTGGCCGAGGCCGGCACGCGCGTCGAGCTGCTGCAGGCCGAAGGCACGCTGCGCTCGTCGCGCCAACTGCTGGCCGCGCTGTGGGGCAACCCCCATCCGCGCTTCACGCAGGTGGACGGCACGGTCGATCAACTGCCGGTGGTCGCCAGTTCGCGGGACGTGGAAGGCCGCTTCTTCGCCGCGCCCGTGCTGCGGCAGGCGCGGCTCGAAGTCGAGCGGCGCGAGGCGCTGTCGAGCCTGGAGCGTGCCAAGCGCGTGCCTGACGTCACCGTGTCGCTGGGCGTCAAGCGCGTGCCGGCCTCCACCGAAAGCGAAGGCGCCAGCGCCAGCAGCAGCCGCCGCAACCAGGTGGTCGTGGGCGTGTCGATTCCGCTGCCGATCTTCGACACCAACCGGGGCAACCTGGCCGAGGCCCTGAGCCGCGAGGAAAAGGCGCGCGACGACCTTGCCGCCGCCGAGCTGCAACTGGGCGCCGACGTGGCACAGGCCATCGAGCGCCTGCGCTCCGCCCGCGCCACCGCCGAGACCCTGCAGCGCGACGCGCTGCCCGGTGCCGAGACCGCCTACAAGGCGGCCACCAAGGGTTTCGAGCTGGGCAAGTTCAGCTTTCTCGAAGCGCTGGATGCGCAACGCACGCTGTTCCAGGTGCGCGCGCAGTACCTGGTCGCACTGGCCGACGCGTACCGCGCGTCCGGCGATCTCGACCGGCTGCTGGGCACCGAAGGCGACGAAACATCGAACGCGACGCCACCCGCGCGCTGACCGACAAGGAATCAACAGATCATGAACACAGAAGAACGTAAATCGCTCGCCGGGCGCGTCGGCAAGAAGCAGTGGATCGCCATCCTGGCGGTGCTTGTCGTGGGGCTCGGCGTCGGCGCATTGATCCTGCGCACCGCGCCCTCCAAGCCCGAGGCGACAGGCCATTCGGAAGCGGCCGGACACGGTGACGGCGAGCATCACGAAGAAGGCGGGAAGGAAGGCAAGGAAGAAGGCAAGGACCACGACCACAGCCACGGCGAGGCCAAGGGCCACGACGACAAGGAACACCACGAAGAGGCGCCTGCCGGAAAAGGCGCAGCAGCCGACGCACCGAAGGCCGCAGAGGCCGCGAAGGAATCCGCCGGGCACAAGGAAGACGAGGAAACGATCGCCTTCACCGACGCGCAGATCAAGGCGGCCGACATGACGATCGAGAGCGCCGGCCCCGCGCGCATCAAGTCGTCGCTGCAACTGCCCGGCGAGATCAAGTTCAACGAAGACCGTACGGCCCATGTGGTGCCGCGCGTGGCGGGTGTGGTCGACAGCGTGTCGGCCAACCTGGGGCAAGAGGTCAAGCGCGGCCAGGTGCTGGCCGTGCTGTCGAGCCCCGCGTTGTCGGAGCAACGCAGCGCACTGCAGTCGGCGCAGCGCCGGCTGGAACTGGCACGCACCACCTACGAACGCGAGAAGAAGCTGTGGGAAGAAAAAATCTCGCCGCAGCAGGACTACCTGCAGGCGCAGCAGGTCATGCAGGAATCGCAGATCGCCGTGGCCAATGCCAACCAGAAGCTGCTGGCACTGGGCGCTACGCCCGGCTCTTCGGCTCTCGGCCGCTACGAGCTGCGTGCACCCTTTGACGGCATGGTGGTCGAAAAGCACATCTCGCTTGGCGAATCGGTGGGCGAGGCCGTCAACGTTTTCACCATCTCCGACCTGTCGACCGTGTGGGCCGAGATCAGCGTGGCCGCCAGCAACCTGAACCTGGTGCGCATCGGCGAGCCGGTGAGCATCCGTTCCAGCGCCTTCGACCAGACGGCCAACGGCACGGTGTCGTACGTGGGCTCGCTGATCGGCGCGCAGACGCGCACCGCCACCGCGCGCGTCACGCTGACCAACCCGCAGGGCATCTGGCGCCCGGGCCTGTTCGTGAATGTCGAACTCGTGGCTTCTGAAGCGCAGGCGCCCGTCACCGTGACGGCGGATGCCGTGCAGACGGTGGAAGAAAAGCCCACGGTCTTCGTCAAGGTGCCCGGTGGCTTTTTGCCGCAGCACGTGCAGACCGGTCGCAGCGATGGCAAGCGCATCGAGATCGTGAGCGGCCTGAAGCCCGGCACGGCCTACGCAGCCAGCGGCAGCTTCGTCGTGAAGTCGCAGCAGGGCAAGAGCTCTGCCACGCACACCCACTGAGGACGCCCGCATGTTCGAACGAATCATCCGCTTCTCGATAGAGCAGCGCTGGCTGATCCTGCTGGCCGTGCTCGGCATGGCCGCGCTCGGTGTCTTCAGCTACCAGAAGCTGCCGATCGATGCCGTGCCCGACATCACCAACGTGCAGGTGCAGATCAACACCGCCGCGCCCGGCTACTCGCCGCTGGAGGCGGAGCAGCGCGTGACCTATCCCATCGAAACCGTCATGGCGGGCCTGCCCGGCCTGCAGCAGACGCGTTCGCTGTCGCGCTACGGCCTGTCGCAAGTGACCGTGATCTTCGCGGACGGCACCGACATCTACTTCGCGCGGCAGCTCGTCAACGAGCGCATCCAGTCGGCGCGCGAGAAGATGCCCAAGGGCGTGTCGCCGGTGATCGGGCCCATCTCCACCGGCCTGGGCGAGATCTACCTCTGGACCGTCGAGGCCGAGGAGGGCGCGAAGAAGGCCGACGGCAAGGCTTACACCTCGACCGACCTGCGCGAGATCCAGGACTGGATCATCAAGCCGCAACTGCGCAACGTGACGGGCGTGACCGAGATCAACTCCATCGGCGGCTATGCCAAGGAATTCCAGATCGCACCCGACCCCGCGAAGCTGCTGGCTCACGGCCTCACCATGACCGATCTGGTGACCGCGCTGGAGCGCAACAACGCCAACGTGGGCGCGGGCTACATCGAAAAGCGCGGCGAGCAGTACCTGATCCGCGCGCCGGGGCAGGTCAAGTCGGTGGAAGACATCGGCAACGTGATCCTGGGCAACGCGGGCGGCGTGCCGCTGCGCGTGCAGGACGTGGCCGAGGTCGGCATCGGCAAGGAGCTGCGCACCGGCGCCGCCACCGACAACGGCCGCGAAGTGGTGCTGGGCACCGTGTTCATGCTGATCGGCGAGAACAGCCGCACCGTGTCGCAGGCGGTCGACAAGAAGATGCAGGAGATCAACCGCACGCTGCCTGCCGGCGTGAAGGCCGTGACGGTGTACGACCGCACGGTGCTGGTCGACAAGGCCATCGCCACGGTGAAGAAGAACCTGTTCGAGGGCGCGGTGCTGGTCATCGCAATCCTGTTCCTGTTCCTCGGCAATATCCGCGCCGCGCTGATCACCGCGCTGGTGATTCCGCTGTCGATGCTCTTCACCTTCACCGGCATGGTGAACCAGAAGATCAGCGCCAACCTCATGAGCCTGGGCGCGCTGGACTTCGGCATCATCATCGACGGGGCGGTGGTGATCGTGGAGAACTGCGTGCGACGGCTGGCCCATGCGCAGGCCAAGCACGGCAGGCCGCTCACGCGCAGCGAGCGCTTTCATGAAGTGTTCGCGGCCTCGCAGGAGGCGCGGCGTCCGCTGCTGTTCGGCCAGTTGATCATCATGATCGTGTACCTGCCGATCTTTGCGCTCACCGGTGTGGAGGGCAAGCTGTTCCACCCGATGGCCTTCACCGTGGTGATTGCGCTGCTGGGCGCGATGATCCTGTCGATCACCTTCATTCCCGCGGCCGTGGCGCTGTTCATCGGCAACAAGGTCGACGAGAAAGAAAACCGCCTGATGCAGTGGGCCAAGCGTGGCTACGAGCCGCTGCTGGCGCGTGTGATGAATGCCAAGCCGCTGGTCATCACCACGGCCGTGGTGGCGGTGCTGCTGTCGGGTCTGCTGGCCACGCGCCTGGGCACGGAGTTCGTGCCCAGCCTGAGCGAGGGCGACTTCGCCATTCAGGCGCTGCGCATTCCGGGCACCAGCCTCACGCAGTCGGTCGAGATGCAAAAGCAGCTCGAACGCACGCTGAAAGAAAAGTTTCCGGAGATCGAACGCGTGTTCGCGCGCACCGGCACGGCAGAGATTGCGTCGGACCCGATGCCGCCGAATATCTCCGACGGCTACATCATGCTCAAGCCCGAGAGCGAATGGCCCAAGCCGCGCCGCACGCGCGCCGAGATCCTGGCTGCGGTGCAGGAAGAAGTAGAGAAGCTGCCGGGCAACAACTACGAGTTCTCGCAGCCCATTCAACTGCGCTTCAACGAACTGATCTCGGGCGTGCGCAGCGACGTGGCCGTGAAGATCTTCGGCGACGACATGGACGTGCTCAACAAGACCGCAGCCGAGGTGTCGGGCGTGCTGGGCAAGATCGCCGGCGCGGCCGAAGTGAAGGTCGAGCAGACCACCGGGCTGCCGATGCTCACCGTGAACATCGACCGCAGCAAGACCGCGCGCTACGGCCTCAATGTGGGCGACGTGCAGGACGCCATCTCCATCGCGGTCGGTGGGCGCGAGTCCGGCACGCTGTTCGACGGCGACCGGCGCTTCGACATCATCGTGCGCCTGCCCGAGAACCTGCGCACCGACCTGGAGGCCATCAAGCGCCTGCCGGTGGCCTTGCCCAAGGGGGCGGGCGCGGAAGGGCTGCGCACCAGCTTCATTCCGCTGGGCGAGGTCGCCACGCTGGAGCTGGCACCAGGTCCCAACCAGGTGAGCCGCGAGAACGGCAAGCGCCGCATCGTGGTGAGCGCGAACGTGCGCGGCCGCGACCTCGGCTCCTTCGTGGCCGAGGCCGAAGAGGCGATGCGCAAGGTGACCATTCCCACCGGCTACTGGACCGTGTGGGGCGGCCAGTACGAAAACCTGGCTTCGGCCACGCAGCGCCTGCAGGTGGTGGTGCCGGTGTCGCTGCTGCTGGTGTTCACGCTGCTGTTCGCGATGTTCGGCAACCTGAAGGATGGCCTCCTGGTGTTCACCGGCATTCCGTTCGCGCTCACCGGCGGCATCGTGGCGCTGTGGCTGCGCGACATTCCGCTGTCGATCTCGGCGGCGGTGGGCTTCATCGCGCTTTCGGGCGTGGCCGTGCTCAACGGGTTGGTGATGATCTCGTTCATCCGCAACCTGCGCGAAGGCGGGCTGCCGCTCGACGAAGCCATCCGCGAAGGCGCGCTCACTCGCCTGCGGCCCGTGCTGATGACTGCGCTGGTTGCATCGCTGGGCTTCGTGCCGATGGCCATTGCCACCGGCACGGGCGCCGAAGTGCAGCGGCCGCTGGCCACGGTGGTGATCGGCGGTATCCTCTCGTCGACCGCGCTGACGCTGCTGGTGCTTCCATTGCTCTACCGCATTGCGCACCGGCGCGACGAAGACGAAGTGGAGGAGCAAGCAGGGCAAGAGCAGAGCCACGGCGCGCCACTCGATCCTTCACTGCGAGGTTCCCATGGCACATGAGCATTCACACGCCGTCGGTGGCAATGAAAAGGCGCTGCGCTGGGCGCTGCTGCTGACCTCGATCTACCTCGTGGCGGAGGTGGTCGGCGGGGTGGTCTCGGGCAGCCTGGCGCTGCTGTCCGACGCGGCCCACATGTTCACCGACACCGTGGCGCTGGCGATCTCGCTGGCGGCCATCTGGATCGGCAAGCGGCCGGCCGACAAGCGGCGCACCTTCGGCTACTACCGCTTCGAGATCCTTGCTGCCGTGCTCAATGCAGTGCTGCTGTTTTTCGTGGCGATCTACGTGCTGTACGAGGCCTACCGGCGCATCTCGGCGCCGGCGGAAATCCAGTCGACCATGATGCTGCTGGTGGCCACCGGCGGGCTCGTCGTCAACCTCATCGGCATGCGGCTGCTGGCGTCCGGCAAGGACAAGAGCCTCAACGTGAAGGGCGCCTACCTCGAGGTGTGGGCCGACATGCTGGGCTCGGTCGGCGTGATCGTCGGCGCGCTGGTGATCCGCTTCACAGGCTGGGCCTGGGTCGATTCGGTGATCGCCGTGGCCATCGGCCTGTGGGTGTTGCCGCGCACGTGGCGGCTGCTGCGCGAAAGCCTGAACGTGCTGCTCGAAGGCGTGCCCGACGATGTGGACCTGCCCGAGGTCGAACGCGCATTGGCTGGCAGTGCGGGCGTGGCGAGCCTGCATGACCTGCACGTGTGGGCGCTGTCCAGCGGCAAGGTGAGCCTGAGCGTGCATGTGGTGTGCACGCCCGAAGTGGGCGACATGGCGCAGCTCATGCTGCAACTGCGCGCTCTGCTGGCCGAGAAGTTCGACATCCACCATTCGACCGTGCAGGTCGAGCGTGTGCCTTGCGAGCAGGCGGTGGACAGCCACGGCTTCGGGCCGGCGCTGGCCTGAGTGAGCGCCTGACTGCATCCATCACTTGCTTCTGCGGCGAGAATCCGGTGGGCCGCGATCTTCCGCAAGACGCATGAATCTGCGTTTGAAGAGGGCATGCCTCGCTATGCAACTGGCTGGCGGCCCGATTCACAACGACAGATCGATGGGCAACTACAACAAATCGTCAACCGGGGCGCGCAGGACGGAGGCGCCGACTCAACAGCGCCGAAGGGTCCATGGCGGCTCGGCTTCGCAGCCGCCGATGGCCTTGTTCGATGCAGCAGATGCCGCGCCCGCGCCTCGTGCTCCCCGCACCCGAACCTGGCGATCGACGCTGGTCGGCGCGGCCATCGGCCTGGGCATCGTCCTGGCATTCGCCATGAAGTGGCTCATGAACTACCAGATCGACAGTGCGGAAGCGCGCCGCGTGCAGCAGAAGGCTGTGCGGGTGGCCGCCGCGCATTGCTATGAGCAGACATCGAACGCGGCAATCAATGCCTGCCTGAAGGATGTCGAGGCCAGGAGCGCTTCAGCGCCATGAAGAAATGAGGAAGGGGGCGTTGCCCCGTCTTCGTCGGGAAAGCCAGTTTCAGCGTGGGCGAATGGCCGACTTGGGCCTGAAGGCCTTGCAGACCGAATCGTCGGTCTCCAGGTACGGCCCGCCGATCAGGTCGATGCAATAGGGCACCGCCGCGAAGATGCCCGGCACGAGCTGCGTGCCATCCGCATCCTTCAGCCCTTCGAGTGTTTCCGCAATCGACTTCGGCTGCCCCGGCAGGTTGATGATGAGGCTCTTGCCGCGGATCACCGCCACTTGGCGCGACAGGATCGCGGTCGGCACGAAGCGCAGGCTGATCTGGCGCATCTGCTCGCCGAAACCCGGCATTTCCTTGTGGGCGACGGCCAGCGTGGCTTCGGGCGTCACGTCACGCAGGGCCGGGCCGGTGCCGCCGGTGGTGAGCACCAGCGAGCAGCCGGCGTCGACCAGCTCGATCAGCGCGGCACTGATGCCGGCGGCCTCGTCGGGAATCAGGCGGGGCTCGAATTCGATCGGATTCTTCAGCGCCCGGCCCAGCCATTCCTTCAGCGCGGGCAGGCCCTTGTCTTCGTAGGTGCCGCTCGATGCGCGGTCGCTGATGGAGACGATGCCGATGCGGACAAGGTCAGGAGTGCTCATGGTCTTGCTCCTTCCCCTTCCGGGGGAAGGTTGGGATGGGGGCAGGCCTTCGATGAAGCGCCGTGCATGACCGGAGGCCGCCGTGCCCCCACCCCGGCCCTCCCCCGGGAGGGGAGGGAGAAAAACAGGGGGGTCATGCGTCTTCTTCGCGATCTTGCGCCGCCGCCGCTGCCGCATGGTCGGCACCGCCATGCACCGCCAGTTGCGCACGCACCAGCTGGAAGATCTCGCGGTAGGCCTTGCCCTGGCGCGGTGCTTCACCGGCCGGGCCGGTCTTCATGTCCTTGCGGGCCTGGCGCACCAGCGCGCGCAGTTGCTGGGAATCGGTGGCCGGGTGGGTCTCGATCCAGCCGCCGAGCGCGTCGTCGTCGGCAATCAGCCGGTCGCGCCAGCGTTCGGCCTCGTGCAGCGCGGCGGCTTCGGCGGCCGGCACGGTGTTCTGCTCGGTCAGGGCGAGCTTGACGGCCTCGAGCGTGGGCTCGTCGAGCTTGCGCATCAGCTTGCCGATGAACTGCATCTGGCGGCGCTTGCCCTCGAAATTGGTGATGCGCTTGGCCTCGGCGACGGCGTCGACCAGTTTTTCGCCCAGCGGGAGGGCGTCGAACAGGGCGGCGCGCAGGCCGAGCAGTTCCTCGCCGAGCTTTTGCAGTTCGTCGCTTTCGCGCTTGAGGTCGGTGCGGCTGGATTCGTCGGTGCCCTTGAGCTCACGCTTGAGTTCAAGGTCGAGCTCGCTGCCTTCGGCAACGAACTGGCCACGGACGAAATAGCCTTTTTTGGGTTTGCGGGACATGGAGTTGGATTCTGGGCCGCACCGTGCGGCGTTGCAATGTGCGCAACAGACAGTGGGAAAACGAGAAATAGGGGGCGCAAGTATCATAGCCACCACATGACGACATCCTCCTCGCGCGCCGATTCCGGCTTCGCCTACAGCCGCTCCTTCTTCGAAAACCTGGTCGACACGGCCTTGGCGCATGCCAAGAAGCTGGGCGCGACCGACGCCGGGGCCGAGGCCTCCGAGGGCTGCGGCCTGAGCGTCTCGGTCCGCAAGGGCGAACTCGAGAACGTCGAGCGCAACCGCGACAAATCGCTGGGCATCACGGTCTATGTGGGCCACCGCCGCGGCAACGCCAGCACCTCCGACTTTTCCGAGGCCGCCATCAAGCAGACCGTGGCAGCGGCCTACGACATCGCCCGCTTCACGGCCGAAGACCCGGTGAGCGGCCTGCCGGACGAGGCGGACATCGCCAAGGAGCACCCCGAACTCGACTTGTTCCACCCCTGGGACGTGACGAGCGAGCAGGCCGCCGAACTGGCATTGGAGTGCGAAGAGGCCGCCCTGTCGACCGACAAGCGCATCACCAACAGCGAAGGCGCTGGCGTCTCGGCCCAGCAAAGCCATTTCTTCAGCGCCCATACGCACGGCTTTCGCGGTGGCTATGCCAGTTCGCGGCACTCGATTTCGGTGGCACCCATCGCCGGCAAGGGCGACGGCATGCAGCGCGACGCCTGGTACAGCTCGATGCGCGCCGCCGACGAACTGGCCAGCCCGCAGGCCGTGGGCCGCTACGCCGCCGAACGGGCGCTGAGCCGCCTGAAGTCGCGCAAGATCAAGACCACCGAATGCCCGGTGCTGTTCGAGTCGCCGCTGGCCGTGGGCCTGCTGGGCGGGCTGGTGCAGGCCGTGAGCGGCGGAGCGCTCTACCGCAAGAGCACCTTTCTGCTCGATTCGCTGGGCAAGCCCGTGCTGCCCAAGCACCTCGACATTGCCGAAGACCCGCACATCATGCGCGGCAAGGGCAGCTCGCCCTTCGACGACGAAGGCGTGATCACCCGGGCGCGCAAGGTGGTCGATGCCGGCCGTCTCGAAGGCTACTTTCTCTCCACGTATTCGGCCCGCAAGCTGGGCATGAAGACCACCGGCAATGCCGGCGGCTCGCACAACCTGACGCTCAGCTCGCGCCTGACGAAGCACACCGACGACCTCGACGCCATGCTTGCCAAGCTCGGCACGGGTCTTTTCGTGATCGAACTGATGGGGCAGGGCGTGAACTACGTGACCGGCGACTACTCGCGCGGCGCCAGCGGTTTCTGGGTCGAGAAGGGCCGAATCGCCTTCCCGGTGCAGGAGATCACCATCGCCGGCAACCTCAAGGACATGCTGATGGGCATTGAAGCCGTCGGCGCGGATGCCTACACTTTCGGCGCCAAGACCACGGGGTCGGTGCTGGTGAACCGCATGAAGGTGGCTGGCGCCTGAGCCGGCGCCTCCCATCGCGGCGCTGACCAGAAAGAACCCCGGCTTCATTCAAGGCAGGGACATTCAGGATGAGCAGACAGCACGCCGCACGAAAACCCGAGCTCGAACACGAGCTGCTGCGCGACCCGAGGCTGGGTTTCGAGCCGGCGGGCGGCGGCTCCGTGCGCTGCCTGCAGCACGGCGCGCCCTGGCCCTTCGATTGCTGGCACTACCACGACGAGTACGAGCTGCAGTGCATCAACCGCAGCAGCGGCGATGCCTTCGTCGGCAACCATATCGGCCGCTTCGAGCCCGGCTACGTGGCGTTGGTGGGCGCACGGCTGCCGCACACCTGGATCTCGCACGACGTGCCGCCCGAAGGCATTGCCGAGCGCAGCATGGTCATCCACTTTCGCGACGAGCCGCTGCGCAAGGGCGTGGGCCTGTTCTCCGAACTGGACGCGGTGGTGCCGCTGCTCGACCGGGCCCGGCTGGGCGTCGAGTTCTTCGGCATCGGCGACCTGGTGCGCGAGCGCTTTCGCCGCGTGCAGGCACAAGACGGCATGGCCCGGCTCGCGGAGTTCATCAGCCTGTTGCACGAGCTGGCCAACTGGCCCGACTGGCGCCAGATCTCCAGCTCCGCCGAGCCAGCGGGCGAGGACCCGAGCGCCAACACGCGCATGCGCCGCGTGCTCGACTACCTCGACCAGCACCTGACGGAAGAACTCTCGCTGCCGGCCGTGTGCGCGGTGGCCAACATGGCCGAAAGCAGCTTCTCGCGCTACTTCCACAAGCACATGGGCGCCACCTTCACCGACTTCGTCACGCGCCTGCGCATCGCCAAGGCCTGCGAGATGTTGCAGGTGTCCGACCGGCTGGTGAGCGACATCTGCTACGAGGTGGGCTTCTCGAACCTGGCCAATTTCAACCGGCGCTTTCTGCAGCTCAAGGGCATGACACCCTCGGCCTACCGGCATCAGGCGCAGGACCGCTTTGGCCTGCGCTCGCGGCAGCACACGCCGCTTGCCACGGCCTGAGCCCGGCCTGATACGGATCTGACCCCCGGCAAAACCCCGAGCCGGCTGGTCATGAAAATACCAGTGCGCCAGCCCGCTCGTACGCGGTGCCGGCGCCGCGCTGCCTACGCTTCATCCCTCCTGCTTCTGCCGCGATTTGCCGGCATTCCACAGCAGGTTCAAAGGAGACGAAGCGATGCCGAAGAACCTAATCACAAAGCACCGGATCACGGGGAGCGCGCTGTTGCTGGCGATGCTGGCCGCATGGAGCGCCCAGGCTCAGGCCCAGGCGCCAGCCCAGGTCTGCAAGGAGGACGTGCGCGTCCTGTCGCAGCCCCGTGACGGGCTGACCCTGCTCGAGAAGTACAAGGACGAGTTCAAGACCTTGAGTGGCGTCTCGTTCAACATCGACAACCTCAACGAGAACGACCGCCGCACCAAGACCCGCGCCGACGCCTCGACCGTCGGCAAGTACAACGTGTACTACGTCGACGAGGCCAACGTGCCGCTGTTCGCGCAGTCCAAGTGGATCGTGCCGCTCGCCAAGTACTACCCGGCCGACTACGACTACGCCGACTTCGACCCCGGCCGCCAGAAGGTCGCGACCTTCGCGGGGCAGGTATGGTTCGCGCCGCTCACCGGCGGTGGCGACCTGCTGGTCTATCGCAAGGACCTGCTGGAGAAGGCCGGCGTCAAGCCGCCGACCACGCTCGATGAATTCGTCGCCGCTGCGAAGAAGCTCAACGACCCGGCCAACGGTGTCTACGGCGTGGCGTTGCGCGGCCAGCGTGGCTCGGGCGCCAACGTGTGGCGCTGGATGCCGTTCTTCCGCGGCTATGGCGGCCAGTGGTTCGAGGGCGACAAGCCGGTCTTCAACTCGCCCGCCGCGTTGAAGGCCACCCAGACCTACCTCGAGCTGTTCAAGTATTCGGCGCCGGGCACCAAGACCGGCAGCTGGGACGAATCCACCGGTGCCTTCCTCGCGGGCAAGGTCGCGATGCTGGTCGAGTCGACACCGCTTGCCGGCAACGCGCTCGATCCAAAGACCTCGACCGTGATCGGCAAGGTCGCCTACCTGCCGCCGCCCGCGCCGCTGACCGGCGGCGGCTACGGCCATGGCCTCGCGATCGGCGCCAAGGCCAACAAGACCGAAGAGGCGAAGCAGTGCGCGGGCCTCTTCGTCGCCTGGGCCACCTCGAAGAAGCAGGAGCAGCGCCGTTTGGCCGAAGGCCAGTTCAGCGAGCTCAACCGCACCAGCGTGCTGGGCAGCCCCGAGTTCGCCAAGCGCTACGGCGCCGACCTGGGCAAGGCGCTGGCCGACACCGGCAAGGTCACGGCCGTGAACTTCTGGCAAGACGCGTTGTGGCCCGATCTGGGCGACCGCTGGGGGATCATTCTGGAAGAGCTGATCACCGGTTCGCGCACCGATGTCCAGGGCGGGCTCGATGAACTCGACGCGTACGCCAAGCAACTGATCGCACGGCGCAAGAAGTGATGGCTGCAAGGGAGAGAAGAAAAAAGACAAGGCTGCCGGTCGTCTTCATCGGGCCGGGCCTGCTGGTGCTGGCGGTTCTGGCGCTGGTGCCGACACTGTTCGCGATCGGCATCTCGCTGCAGGACCGCGAGCTGGGCCAGGCCGATTCGGGCTGGGTCTGGTTCGCCAACTACATCCAGTTGTTTTCCGACCGGCGTTTCATCAACTCGGTGGGCGTGTCGCTCACCTGGGAGGTGGTGACGGTGAGCGCGACGATGGTGCTGGCGGTGCTGCTGGGCGTGCTGCTGTTCCAGTGCACCACGGCGCGCTGGCGCAATGTGTTGTGCATGCTGTTCATCGTGCCGGTGCTACTGCCGCGCGTGTCGGCCGCCTTCGTGTGGAAGTTTGCCTTTCATCCGCTGTTCGGCCTGCTGACGTATCCGTACAAGGCCATCACGGGCGAGCCGCTCGACCTGTTGGCCAACCCGCACACGGCGCTGCTGACGGTGGCGTTCGTGGACGTGTGGCAGTGGGGGCTGTTCTTCGCGGTCATCGTGCTGAAGCTGCTGGAGACATTGCCGCCGCAGCCCTTCGAGGCCGCGCGCATGGACCACGCGAAGACCTGGGAGGTCTACACCTATGTCGCGCTGCCGATGCTGAAGGCCCCCCTCATCAGCCTGACCTTCGTGAAGATGGTCGAGTCGCTGCGTGCCTTCGACCTGATCTATGTGATGACGCGCGGAGGGCCGGGCATCTCGACCGAGACGCTGGACATGTACGCCTTCTCACAGGGCTTCATCGAATCGGGTCGTATCTCGTATGCGTCGAGCATGGCGGTGCTGATGATGGTCGCATCGACTGTGGCGTTCACCTACATCTGGAAGTGGACGCGATGAATCCCCGCCTTTCTGTTTGTCGCGTTGTGCGGTTGGGGGGCTGCTGCTGTTCAGGGCGCGCCCACGCCGACGGCGTGCTCTGCTCCGCGAATGTCCCCCGGGGCGCTGCGCGCCCCTCCTCCTTTATTTCGCTGCGCAGAGCACACCGCCGACGTGAGCGTTATGAGGAGCGATCGTTGATCGCTGGATCAATAGCGGCGTGCCCCGTGCGAATGACGCCAGGTGCTCCCCGCAGCGAAATAAAGGAGGAGCGAAGCGGGGGACATTCGCGGAGGGGAGCACCTGGTGTCATTCGCACAAGCCCCGAACAAAACCCCCTCAAACAGCACCGCGCAGCAAACACCGCCAAGGTGGAGAACTGAATTGACGACATCCCAAAAGAAGAAACCGTTCCCCCTGGGCACGCTGCTCGCGCGGCTGGTGCTCATCGGCGCCGGGCTCTCCGCGCTGATACCCTTGCTCTGGACCTTTCTCAACTCGTTCAAGAACCGGGTCGACATCGTCTCCGCCGTGCCGAAGTTCATCTTCACGCCGACGTTGGAGAACTACATCTACGTGCTGAGCCGCGAGGCGGTGGCACAAGGGCTGCTCAACTCGATCATCGTGGTCGGCTCGGCCGTCATCATCGGCGCGTTGCTCGGGTTGCCCGCCGCCTATGCGCTCGCACGCTACCCGCTGCGCTGGGCCAACGACATCCAGTTCTTCGTGCTGTCGATGCGCTTCCTGCCACCCGTGGCGGTGGCGATTCCGCTCATGGTCATCTGGCTGCAACTGGAGCTGTACGACACGCGCTTTGCGCTGATCGTCACCTACACGCTGCTCACGCTCTCGACCGTGATCTGGCTCGCCATTCCCGCCTTCAAGGCCGTACCCAAGGAAGTCGAAGAAGCGGGCCGGGTCGACGGCTACGGGCCCTACGCGATCTTCTTCAAGGTGGCGCTGCCGATTGCCGCGCGCTCGCTGCTTGGTGCCATCGCATTCGGCTTCGTGCTGGTGTGGAACGAGTTCCTCATCGCGCTGATGCTCACGACGTCAGACGCCAAGACGCTGCCCATCGTGGCCTCGGAGCTGAGCCAGCTCGGGCGCGACGTGCCCTGGGGCATCTTGAATGCCTCGGTCATCCTGCTGTCGCTGCCACCGCTCCTGATGGTCGGCGTGCTCAGCGGCTTCCTCAATGCGGCCTTCAAGCGCAAGCGCGACGCCGCATGAGCCAGACCACCTCTTTTCCCATAAAGAACAACATGTCCGCAATCAGCTGTCACAACATCATCAAGCGCTATGGCGACACGCAGGTCGTCCATCCCTTCGACCTCGATGTGGCCGACAACGAGTTCGTCGTGTTCCTCGGCCCCTCGGGCTGCGGCAAGTCGACCATCCTGCGCATGCTCGCGGGACTGGAAGACATCTCCGGTGGCGACCTGCTGATCGGAGGCCAACGGGTGAACGACCTGCCGCCGCAAGAGCGCGGCATTGCCATGGTGTTCCAGAACTACGCGCTCTACCCGCACATGAGCGTGCGCGACAACATCGCCTTCGGGCTCAAGCGCCTGAAGGTGCCCAAGCCCGAGATCGACCTGCGCATCAAGGAGGTGTCGGACACGCTGGGCCTGGAGCGCTACCTGCAGCGCAAGCCCACCGAGCTGTCGGGCGGCCAGCAGCAGCGCGTGGCCATTGCGCGCGCCATGATCAAGACGCCGAAGGTGTTTCTGTTCGACGAACCCTTGTCGAACCTCGACACCAAGCTGCGCAACCACATGCGCATCGAGATCGCCAAGCTGCACCAGTCGCTGAAGACCACCACCGTGTACGTGACGCACGACCAGCATGAGGCAATGACGCTGGCCGACCGCATCGTGCTGCTGCGCGACGGGCGCATCGAGCAGGTCGGCTCGCCGCGCGAAATCTACGAGCGGCCGTGCTCGGCCTTCGTGGCCGGCTTCATCGGCACGCCGCCGATGAACCTGGTCGAGATGTCGGTGCGCGACGCCGGCAGCCATTTCGAGCTGACGGGGCGCGAGGGCTCGGTGCATGTGGACGCGCGCCGCTTCTCGCTCGAAGGCCGCCAGCGCGTGACCTTGGGCGTGCGCCCCGCGCACCTGCTGGTCGACAACGAAGGGGGCAGGGGCGGTGGTTTCTCCGGCGAGGTGCAGCTCGTCGAATACCTGGGCAACGAAGTGCTGGTGAGCTTTGGCCAGGGCGACGGCGAAATCGCCGCGCTGATGCCGTCCGCGCAATGCCCGCGCCTGCGGGAGCGCGTGAGCTTCGTGGCCGACCCTGCGCAGGTGCACCTGTTCGACGTCGACACCGGAGCCTCGCTGCTGCGCATCGACATCCCTTTGCACTGACACATCACACGTTCCTACAGGAAGATAAGAAATGAAAGCACTGGTTCTGGAAAAGGCGCACGAGCTTGCGCTGCGCGACATCGACGTTCCCCTTCACATGGGCCCGCGCGACGTGAAGATCCGCATGCACACCGTGGGCGTGTGCGGCAGCGACGTTCACTACTACCAGCACGGCGGCATCGGCCCGTACATCGTGGATGCGCCGATGATCCTGGGCCACGAGGCTTCGGGCGTGGTGACGGAAGTGGGCGCCGAGGTCACGCACCTGAAGGCCGGCGACCGCGTGTGCATGGAGCCCGGCATTCCGCAGATGGATTCGCGAGCGACGCTCGAAGGCCTCTACAACCTCGACCCTGCCGTGCGCTTCTGGGCCACGCCGCCCATCCATGGTTGTCTCACGCCCTTCGTGGTGCATCCGGCGGCCTTCACCTTCCGCATGCCTGACAACGTGAGCTTTGGCGAAGGCGCCATCGTCGAGCCGCTGGCCATCGGCCTGCAGGCTGCGAAGAAGGCGGCGCTGAAGCCGGGCGATGTGGCGGTCGTGATCGGCGCCGGCACCATCGGCGCGATGACCGCGTTGGCCGCGCTCGCGGGTGGCGCGGCGCGCGTGATCCTTGCGGACCTCGTGCCGGAGAAGCTGGCGCTGTTCGCCGACAACCCGGCCGTGACCACGGTGAACGTGCGCGACGCCAACCTCGCCGAGACCGTGAAGGCCCTGACCGACCGCTGGGGCGCCAACGTGGTCTTCGAGGCCAGCGGCAGCGCACGCGCCTTCGACAACATCTTCGATCTGCTGTGCCCCGGTGGCTGCCTCGTGCTGGTGGGCATGCCCGGTGGCAAGGTGCCTTTGGACATCGTGGCGATCCAGGCGAAGGAGGTTCGCATCGAGTCGGTGTTCCGATACGCCAACATCTTCCCGCGCGCGCTGGCGCTCATCGCATCGGGGCAGGTCGATGTGAAGCCCTTCATCTCGCGCACCTTCGCGTTCGACGATGGCGTGCGCGCTTTCGAGGAAGCGGCCGCAGGAAGAGCGACCGACGTGAAGATCCAGATCGAGTTTCCGGAGCCTTCGCCGGCCTGATTCATTCGGCGTCCCTTCAGCATGGGCGCCCCGGGCAAGGGGAAATGCCGGGGGACGCGGCGCGGATGCGCGGCTACAGTGGCCGGGTTTTGCCACCCGGAGCCATCGCGCCCATGTCCCTTGTGTTTCGCAACGTCGTCCTCACCGGGGCCTGTGGTGGTCTGGGTCAGGCGTTGGCGCGTGAGCTGATCGACGGTGGTGCGCAGGTGGCATTGGTCGGGCTCGATGCGGGGCGGCTTGCGGCGCTGGCTGCATTGGCCCCCGCACGCTGTGCTGTCTACACGCCCGATGTGTCTGATGGGCGCGCGATGCGGGTCATGGCCGCTGACTGGATGAATCGCTTCTGCGTGCCCGATCTCGTGATTGCCAACGCCGGCGTCGCAGGCGGCTACGACACGGCAGAGGCCGATGACCTCGACGTGTTCCGCCGCATGCTCGAAATCAACCTGCTCGGCGCGGCCACCACCTTCCAGCCTTTTGTCGGCGCCATGCGCGCGCAGCGGCGCGGTGCGCTGGTCGGCGTGGCCAGCATCGCGGGCTGGCGCGGCATGCCGGGCAACGGCGCCTACTGCGCGAGCAAGGCTGGCCTGATCCGTTATCTCGAAAGCCTGCGCGCCGAACTGCGCGAGACGGGCCTCAGCGTGCACACCATCAGTCCCGGCTATATCCGCACCGCGCTCACGGCCGGCAATCGCTTCGCGATGCCGGGCCTGCTCGAAGCCGAAGCCGCGGCGCACCAGTTGCTGGCGGGCGTGGGCGCGGGCCGCGAAAAAATCGTGCTGCCGCGCCGCATCGGCTGGCTTTCCAAGGCGCTCGACCTGCTGCCCGAAAAGTTGCACGACCGCGTGCTGCGCGGCCAGCCGCGCAAGCCGCGCGTGGGTGAAGCCGGCGCCACCGCCATTCCCGGACTTTCTTCGAAGGAACCCCCCTCCCTGATGTCTGATGCTGCCGCACCGACCCACGAACAGATCGCGCTGATCGGCGCCGGCCCCTCCGGCCTGGCCGGCGCGCGCAACCTGCAAAAGCACGGCGTGCCGTTCCAGGGCTTCGAGGCGCACAGCGACGTGGGAGGGTTGTGGGACATCGACAACCCGCGCTCCACCGTCTACCACTCGGCGCACCTGATCTCCAGCAAGACCACCACCGAGTTCGCCGAGTACCCGATGCCCGACACGGTGGCCGACTACCCGAGCCACCGCGAGCTGCGCCGATACTTCAGCGACTTCGCCGATCACTTTGCATTGCGCCAGCACTTCCGCTTCAACACGCGCGTGCTGCGCGTCGAGCCGGTGAGCGATGCGCCCGACACGCGCTGGCGCGTGAGCATCGATGCGGGCGACGGCAAGATCGAGACCGCCGAATACAAGGGCGTGGTGATCGCCAACGGCACGCTCGCCGAGCCCAAGCGGCCTCAGTTCGAAGGCCGCTTCGACGGTGAACTGCTGCACACCAGCGACTACAAGCACCCCGAACTGTTCAAGGACAAGCGCGTGCTGATCGTCGGCGCCGGCAATTCGGGCTGCGACATCGCGGTCGATGCGGTGCACTACGCCAAGAGCGTCGACATCTCGGTGCGGCGCGGCTACTACTTCGTGCCCAAGTACGTGTTCGGCAAGCCGGCCGACACGCTGGGCGGCAAGCGCCCGCTGCCGCCGTGGCTCAAGCAGAAGATCGATTCGACCGTGCTCAAGTGGTTCACCGGCGACCCGGTGCGCTTCGGCTTTCCGAAGCCCGACTACAAGATGTACGAGTCGCACCCCATCGTGAATTCGCTGGTGCTGCATCACGTGGGCCATGGCGACATCGGCGTGCGCGCCGACATCGCAAGGCTCGATGGGCACACGGTGCATTTCAAGGACGGCAGTGCGCGCGACTACGACCTGATCCTGGCTGCCACCGGCTATGCGCTGCACTACCCATTCATCGACCGCGAGCTGCTCAACTGGCAAGGCATGGCGCCGCGCCTGTACCTGAACATCTTCGCGCCGCGCTTCGAGAACATCGCCGTGCTCGGCATGATCGAGGCGAGCGGCATCGGCTGGCAGGGACGTTACGAGCAGGCTGAGTTGGTGGCGCGCTACTTCCGCGCGAAGGCGGCGGGCTCGCCGAAGGCAGTGGCGCTGCGCGCGGCGGTGCTGGGGCCACCGCCGGACCTGTCGGGCGGCTTCAAGTACCTGCAGCTCGAACGCATGGCGTACTACGTGCACAAGGACACTTACCGCGCGGCGGTCCGCAGCGCGGCTGCGGCGCTGGCCGACTCACCCTGAACGAGGCCACGACCACCATGCTGCCCGTCGACGAAATCCGCCTCCACTTCAACCCCGCGTCGCTGGTGCTGCTCAACGTGGTGCTCGGCTTCCTGATGTTCGGCATTGCGCTGGACACGCGCATCGCCGATTTCAAGCGCGTGGCGCGCATGCCGGGCGCGATGGCGGTGGGCATCGGTGCGCAGTTCATCGTGCTGCCGGCCGTGACCTTCGCGCTCACGCTGATCCTGAAGCCTGCCCCGAGCATCGCGCTGGGCATGATCCTCGTGGCCTGCTGCCCGCCGGGGAACATCTCGCAGATCCTCACGCACCGCGCGGGCGGCAACGTGGCGCTGTCGGTGTCGATGACGGCGATCTCGAATGCGCTCTCGATCGTGGTGATGCCGCTGAACTTTGCGTTCTGGGGCGGCATGCATCCGACGGCGTCGGCGCTGCTCAAGACCATTGCGCTCGACCCGCTCGACATGCTGGGCCACATCGTGATGATCATCGGCATTCCCTTCGTGCTGGGCGTGGCCTGCGCGCACACGCTGCCGGGGCTTACGGCGCGCATCAAGAAGCCGGTGGGCATCGTGAGCTTTGTTGCGCTGATCGTGTTCATCGTCGGCGCCATTGCGGGCAACTGGCGCTTCTTCCTCGACTACGTGGGGCTGGTGCTGCTGGCGGTGGTGATCCACGACGCGCTGGCCTTCGGCACGGGCTACCTGTGCGCGCGGCTCTCGGGGCTGGGCGACTACGACCGGCGCGCGGTGTCGATAGAGGTCGGCATCCGCAACTCGGGGCTCGGGCTGGTGCTGATCTTCAGCTTCTTCGGCGGGCTGGGCGGCATGGCCGTGGTCGCGGGCGTGTGGGGCTTCTGGGACATCATTGCGGGCCTGGCGCTCGCGAGCTGGTGGCGGCGCAAGCCGGTGGTGCAGTGAGCGAAGGACTGCTCGCCCGGCGCGTGCTTGTGACGGGCGGCGATGGTTTCCTTGGGCGTGGCCTGCTGGTAGCGCTGGCCGGACAGGGCATGCTGGAAGCCCTTGTTTCGCTCGATGTGCGCGAGGTGCCGGCCGAGCGGCGGCTGCCGGGTGTGGTCTATCAAGCGCAGGACGTGCGCGACCCCGCCATCGCCGGGACGCTGTCCGCGCACGCCATCGACACGGTCGTGCATCTGGCTTCCATCGTCACGCCCGGCAAGGGATCGAATCGCGCTTTCGAGCATTCGGTCGACGTGGGCGGCACGCGCAACGTGCTGGATGCTTGCGTGGCGCAGGGTGTGCGACACATCGTGGTGTCGTCGAGCGGCGCAGCCTACGGCTATCACCCGGACAACCCGGCATGGATCACCGAGTCGCAGCCGTTGCGGGGCAACGCGGTGTTCGCCTACGCCGACCACAAGCGGCAGGTGGAAGAGATGCTGGCCGAGTGCCGCGCGCAGCATCCCGCGCTGGCGCAGACGGTGCTGCGCATCGGCACCATCCTCGGCGAGCGTGTCGACAACCAGATCACTGCGCTGTTCGAGAAGAAGCGGCTGATCGCCATACGTGGCTGTGCCAGCCCCTTCGTGTTCATCTGGGACGAAGACGTGACGGGCGCCATCGCCCATGCGCTCGGCGGAGCGCCGGCCGGTTGCTACAACCTCGCGGGCGATGGCGCGCTGGCCATCCACGAGATCGCGGAACGGCTGGGCAAGCGGGCGATCGACTGGCCGGTCGGCGTGCTGAAGGCGGCGCTGTCAGTGGGCTCGGCGCTGGGCGTGAGCCGCTATGGCCCCGAGCAGCTCGACTTCTTGCGCTACCGGCCGGTGCTGCTCAACACGGCGCTGAAAGAGCGCTTCGGCTACGTGCCGCGCAAGACCAGCAGCGAGGCCTTCGATGCCTTCGTGGCCGCGCGGGCGCGGCAGGGGCGGCCGGTCACTTCTTCGTAGCTTCTTCCGGAGGCGCGATCAGATGCTCGAGCATGCGCCGGGCATTGAGCGGCAGGTCTTCCGACGAGCGCACGCAGGCCATCAGCGTGCGTTCGGCCCAGGCATCGGCGAGGGAGGCCCGCGCGATCTTCATCGAACGGGCGCAGCGCTCGGCGGCGGTCTGCGGCACGATGCCCACGCCGATGCCGTACTCGACCATGCGGCACACAGCCTCGAAGTTGCGCACGCGCACACGGTAGGCCAGATGCTTGCCGAGCGCGCGGACATGCTGCGTGATGAGCTGCTGCAGTGCGCTGTCGGCGGGAAGGCCCACGAATTCGCTGTCGACCACTTCGGAAAGTTGCACGCGGCGGCGTCCGGCCAGCGCGTGGCCGCGCGGCATCACGAGCACGAGGTCGTCGCGGCGGAAGGGATGGCATTCGAGGCCTTCGCTGTCGATGGCGTTCGAGACGATGCCGATGTCGCACAGGCCGCCGCGCAGCGCTTCCACGGTGTCGGGGCTGGCGCGTTCCTCAAGGTCGACCGAGATGCGCGGGTGTTGTGCGAGAAAGCGGCTCAGCACTTCGGGCAGATGCTCGGTCAGCGCCGAGGTGCCGCACATGAAGCGCACGTGTCCCTTGAGGCCCTGGCCGTATTCGCCGAGTTCGCCGCGCAGCCGCTCCATCTGCTGCAGCACGACGCGCGCATGGTGCAGCAGCGTGCGGCCGGCCTCGGTGGGACGCACGCCCTGCGCGTGGCGGGTCAGCAATGGCGTGCCGAGCGCGTCTTCCATGCCCCGCACGCGCTGGCTGGCCGAGGCCAGCGTCATGTGCGAACGCTGCGCACCGGCAGTCAGACTGCCTGCCTCGACGACGTGGAGGAAGAGGCGCAGGTCGGTGAGATCGAATCGCATGATGGATCACAAGGTAGCACGCCAGCCTCAGTCTGTGCCTGAGGCTGGCTGCGCGAATGCCGCATTTTCAGGCGCGGCGCCGGTCGGCAGACTTCGCGACGATGACGATTTCAAACGAATGGATGAGCCACTGGGCCGCGGCTGCTGCTGTTTTTTTGCTCGCTGGCGTGATCAAAGGCGTGATCGGGCTGGGGCTGCCGACGGTGTCGATGGCGCTGCTCGCGCTGTGGATGCCGCCGGTGCGCGCGGCGGCGCTGCTGATCGTGCCGTCGCTGGTCACGAACATCTGGCAGACCGGGCCGCGTGCGACCTTCATGCCGGTGCTGCGCCGCATTGGGGGGCTGCAGGTCGGGATCGTGTTCGGGACGCTGGGTGGCGCGCTGTGGCTCGGCGTCCCTGCCGGCGCCTGGGCCTCGGTGGCGCTCGGTGTGGCGCTGGTGGCCTATGCGCTCTGGGGACTGATGGGGCGGCAACTGCATCTGCCGCCGGCGCATGAGCGCTGGATGGGGCCGTTGGTGGGCGTCGCGACGGGTCTGGTGACGGCGGTGACCGGTGTGTTCGTGGTGCCGGCCGTGCCTTATCTGCAGGCGCTGGGTTTCCAGCGCGACTCGCTGATCCAGGCGATGGGGATTTCGTTCACCACCTCGACCGTGGTGCTGGCCATCGGGCTGGCGGGCAACGGGAGCTATCCGATGTCGGCGGTGGGGGGATCGGTCGCGATGCTGGTGCCGGCCATCGTCGGCATGGTGCTCGGGACGTGGCTGCGGCAGCGGTTGTCGGTGGTGGTGTTCCGGCGCTGCTTTCTGATCGGGCTGGCGCTGCTGGGCATTTACATGGCGGGTCGCGCCATGGACTGAGGCCTGGGCGGCAAACGGCTCAGGCGGCGAGCAGCAGCGCGGCGCGAACGCGCTCGATGGTCTGGCGGTAGGGCAGGGCGAAGTCCTCGATGGCATCGCTGGCGGTGAGCCAGCTGAAAGAGAACATCAGGCCCTCTTCTTCGGGGCTGCCAGTGGCCATGTGCTCGAAGGTCTCGGGCAGTGCGCGGTCGGCGCGCATCAGGAACAGGTGCCAGAGCTGCGGATGGCGGTGCGTATTGCCCTCGACGCCGGCCTCGCATTCGCGGTCCAGCGTGCCGAGCGAATGCAGTTCGCCGGTGTAGTCGATGCCCGATTCCTCGAGCAGCTCGCGTCGCACCGCGACCTCGGGCGATTCGCCGGGCTCGATGGTGCCCTTTGGCAACTGCATGTTGCCGTCTTCGGGATGGCGAAAGACCAGCAGCCGACCCCTGGCGTCGACCAGGCAGGCGCAGGCCTTGGGGATCGTGACCGAGGGGTTGCTGCTGTCGCTCATCAGGCGCCCGACAAGGCGGCCTTGACCGCCGCGCTGACCTGGCCCATGTCGGCCTTGCCGGCCAGGCGGGTCTTGACCGCGCCCATCACCTTGCCCATGTCGCCGGGGCCTGAGGCGCCCAGTTCGGCCACGATGGCCTTCACTTCGGTGGCGACTTCCTCGGCGCTCATGCGCTGGGGCAGGTAGACCTCGAGCACCTTGATCTCGGCGCTTTCCTTGTCGGCGAGGTCGATGCGGCCGCCGGTCGTGAACGCGGCGATCGAGTCCTTGCGCTGCTTGACCATCTTGTCGACGATGGCGATGACCATGGCGTCATCGAGCTCGATGCGCTCGTCGACTTCCTTTTGCTTCAGTGCGGCCAGCAGCAGACGGATGGTGCCAAGGCGCTCGGAGTCCTTGGCCCGCATCGCGGTCTTCATGTCTTCGGTGATCTGTTCTTTGAGTGTCATTCGGCAACCTTTCAGAAAAAACAAAAGCCGCGGCAGGTTTCCCTGGCGCGGCTGAGGCAACGGGGGCGCTGGCGGCGACTTGCGTCGAAGGCCGGCTGCCCCGGGTGTTGCTTAGTACAGCTTCTTGGGCAGCTGCATGCTGCGCACGCGCTTGTAGTGGCGCTTGACGGCGGCTGCCTTCTTGCGCTTGCGCTCGGCGGTCGGCTTCTCGTAGAACTCGCGGGCGCGCAGGTCGGTCAGCAGGCCGAGCTTTTCGATGGTGCGCTTGAAGCGACGCAGAGCGACGTCGAAGGGCTCGTTTTCTTTAACGCGGATGGTGGTCATTGATGATTCGTTGAACTGAAGTTGGCTCGGGGAGATCGAGGCCCAAAGCCGGGGTTCCTCAACTGAAAAATTTTTGCGGCCGTTGAGGGAAGGCCAAAGTTAGCCCGCGATTATAGCGCGGTTGCACACGCATGGGCGCTTGCCCACGCCCATTGGAAGTTGTATCCGCCCAACCAACCCGTCACATCGACCACTTCGCCGATGAAATACAGGCCGGGCTGCTTCGATTCCATGGTCTGGGAAGACAAATCGCGGGTGTCGACACCGCCTGCGGTCACTTCGGCCTTTTTGTAGCCTTCGGTGCCGCTGGGCGTGATCTGCCAGCGTGCGATGCGCTCGGAAAGCGCCGCCAGGGCCTTGTCCGCCACCTCGTTGACGGGGCGCTGAAGGGCAGGGTCTTGCCCGACCCAGGCGTCCGCCAGCCGGGAGGGCACGAGTGTGGCGAGTTCGTTGGAAATGCGCTTCTTCGAGCGCAGCTTGGCCTCGCCCAAGGCTTCGGCCACGTCCACTCCCGGGGCGAAATCGAGCGTCAACGGGGTTCCGGGCTTCCAATAGCTCGAAATCTGCAGCACCGCCGGGCCTGAGAGGCCGCGGTGGGTGAACAGCAAGTCTTCGAGGAAGGCCATCTTTTCCTTCTTTGCGCCGGTCTCGATACGTACCGGCAGCGCCAGGCCGGCCAATTCGGCGTACGGCGCCCAGGCGTCGCCACCGAAAGTCAGCGG
Organism: Variovorax sp. PAMC26660; assembly: GCF_014302995.1. Taxonomy (NCBI): domain Bacteria; kingdom Pseudomonadati; phylum Pseudomonadota; class Betaproteobacteria; order Burkholderiales; family Comamonadaceae; genus Variovorax; species Variovorax sp. PAMC26660. Next base: position 49,253 of record NZ_CP060295.1, on the reverse strand, counting down.
CACCAGCGCAGGCCGGGGGGTGATGACGCGCAGGCCGAACTGCTCGGCGATGCGGTAGCCGAAGTCGCTGGCGCCGATCTGCGGGATCGACAGACCGCCCGTGGCGATCACGATTTTCGGCGTTTCGATGAGGCCTCGATCGCTATCGATTTGATAGCCTCTCACGGCCGCTCCATCAGCGGATGGGGCAGAAAAGACGATCTTCCCCAGCTTGCACGGCTGCCAGCGCTCGACACCACCCGCTGCGCACTCGGCCAACAGCATGTCGACGATCTGCTGCGACGAGCCATCGCAGAACAGCTGTCCCTTGTGCTTTTCGTGGAAGGCGATGCCGTGCTTCTGCACCAGCTCGATGAACTGCTGCGGCGCATAACGCGACAGGGCCGAGCGGCAGAAATTCGGGTTGTCGCCGATGAAGTGGCGCTGTGGCGCGCGCACGTCGAGATCGCGGTTGGTGAAATTGGCGCGGCCGCCGCCCGAGATGCGGATCTTCTCGCCGACCTTTTCGCTGTGATCGACCAGCAGCACCTTGAGCCCGCGCTGACCGGCCAGCCCGGCGCAGAACAGGCCAGCGGCGCCGGCGCCGATCACGACGACGTCGAATTGAGCAGGCGCGCCCAAATCAGGGACCATCTGCCGCCAGCACCGGCGGCGGGTTGTACTTCAGGTGACCGATGTAGCGCAGCGGCTGCGTCGCGGCAATCGAGGGCACGTCGCCCTCGCGCATGTGCAACAGGTCGGCCGGGCTCACCCAGCGCGGGTCGGCGCTGGTGATCGGCAGGCCGGCCTGCTTGTAGGCCTCGAGCACGAACTGCGAGCAGAAGAACTGGTCGTTGCGGCTCGCGCCCAGTTGCACCATGGCCATGCCGCTCATGCAGAAGCTGCTGACCGAGGCCGGCACCAGCGGCAGTTCGCACAGGCGCCGGTTCAGCACGAACGGTGCATTGAGCAGCACGCCGACGGTGTTGTAGCGCGCACCGACCTGCGACAGCGCCCAGGCGCGCATGCGCGCCGCACCCTCGGCATCGACGCCGGGCACGCGAAAGGCCACGACCATCTGTTCTTCATCCACCACCTCGGCCAGCGGGCGCGCGCGCACGCCCGTGCCCACGGCTTCGGCGATTTGCCCGTCACCCAGGTAGAGCACCGCATGGCTCACCGGCGAAAAGGTCCCCAGCCGGATGCCGAAGGAATTGACCGTGGCGATCGAGGTCAGCAGGATGTCGCCGGGCTCCAGCGCATCGGCTGCGATGAGTTCGCCGCCGTTGCCCGGCGCGATGACGGAGCTTTGCACCCGCAGGCGCAATCCGGTGTCCTTGGTCGGCAGATCCAGGCGTGTGGCGCAGGCCGTGAGCAGCAGGGCGGCGCCCGCGGCAAGGACGACCGCGGCGGTCTTGAGAGCGGCGCGCATCATCCCTTCCAGACGAACGGAAACTTCAACTGCTTGAAGAAGCCATTGGGCACGTAGTCGCCGAGCACGCCGTACTTCTCGGGCCAGAGCTTGGTGCTCTTGACGGCGGTGCCGAAGAGGTAGTCGAGGAAGGCGTAGTGCGCCGAATAGTTCTTGTCGAGCGCCTCGATGTCCTGGCTGTGGTGCCAGTGGTGGAAGTTGGGCGTGACGATCAGATAGCGCAGCGGGCCGAGTCGCACGCTCACGTTGCAGTGGTTGAACACTGCCTGGAAGCCGACCACCACGATGTAGGCGTCGATCACTTCCTTGCTGAAACCCAGCACATAGATCGGTGCCAGCACCAACGTGCGCGTGATCAGCAGCTCGAGGATGTGCTGGCGCGAGCCCGCCATCCAGTCCATGCTTTTGACGCTGTGGTGCACCGCGTGCAGGCGCCACAGCACCGGCACCTCGTGGTACGCGCGGTGCGTCCAGTACTGCACGAGGTCGGCCACCAGGATGATCAGCAACACGCCGGCCCAGAATGGCAGGCCACCGACCCAGCCGCGGATGCCGTCGTTGGCGGCCCAGCCGAAGAACTTGTGCACCATCAGGTTGGTGGCCAGCAGCACGAAGCCCACGATCATGTGGTTCACCACGAAGTGATGAAAGTCGGTCTGCCACTCTTCGCGGAACACCGGTTGGTCTTTGCGCAGCGCGAACAGCTTTTCGATGAAGATGAAGATCAGCGACGAACCCAGCAGGTCGAGGATGAACCAGTCCAGGCCGATGTACGGCGTGTTGTCCGCGAAGTCGTGCACCGGCACCTTGTGCCCGCCGAGCAGCGCCGAGGCCGCCACCAGCAGGAACGCGGCCGACGAGAGCCAGCGCGAGCGGTTGAAGATGATGTTGACCAGCGACAGCCCGCCCGAGATCAGCATGGCCGCCAGCAGGATGAAGCGCATCACGTCGACGTTGTAGCTCTTGCGCAACTCCGGCGTGGTCAGGTACTGCGGAAAGTGGAAGGCCAGCACGCCCAGGAAGCACAGGATGCCCAGGCTCAGCGCAATCGTTCCTGTGACCAGTCCCTGGCCGCGGCGCAACTCGCCGTGGCTTTCCGTGAATTCATTGAGTTTCTCGAGCACTTTTCCCCTCTGTCAGTTTCTTTTGCAGATGTAAGAATCCGCACATATCGAAGTGGAATTATCGGTTGCATGGGCCGGCGGGTGTTATTTGCGGGTCCGAAGAACAACGATTTGTTTTGCGAGGAAGAGGGAAACAACATGGTGGATCAGCTTTATCCGGCGGGCCCCGCTGGCGCAGGGAGTCAACTCGCGAAGGCATCGCCTGCCTACCGGCGACATGCCTGGTTTGCGATGGTGGCGCTGCTGGCGTTCGTGGCGGCCTATCTCCTGTTCTCGGGCTGGCTGGCCTGGAAGGCGTACTTTTCCATCCGTGCCTCGATCTACGGGTCGCGCGACGGATTCGTGCTGATGCTCGTGGGCCTCGGTGCCGGTTTCCTCGCGGTGTTCATGCTGAAGGCTTTGGTATTCGTTCGGCGCGGACAGATGGGCGGCCTGACTGAAATCACGGCGGCCGAGCAACCCCGGCTCTTTGCCTTTCTCCACCGGCTCGCGGACGAAGCCCGGGCCCCGCGACCCGCCAAGGTCTATGTGTCGTCGCGGGTCAATGCGGCGGTGTTCTACGACCTCTCGCTGCTCAACTTCTTCCTTCCGTCGAAGAAGAACCTGGAGATCGGCTTGCCGCTGGTGAACGTGCTGACCGTCTCCGAGTTCAAGGCGGTGTTGGCGCACGAGTTCGGGCACTTCGCGCAGCGCAGCATGGCGGTCGGCCGCTGGGTCTATCTGGCGCAGCAGATCGCGGCGCACATCGTGGCCAAGCGCGACGGTCTCGACCGCTTTCTCGAAGGCCTCTCGCGCACCGACGTTCGCATTGCATGGATCGGCTGGCTGTTCTCGCTGCTGGTGTGGTCGATCCGCTCGGTGGTGGACAGCCTGTTCCGCGTCGTGGTGCTGGCCGATCGTGCCCTGTCGCGCGAGATGGAGTTCCAGGCCGACCGCGTGTCGGTGAGCCTGGCGGGCAGCGATGCGCTGATCGACGCGCTCTACAAGATGCAGGCGGCCGACGCAGCCTGGGACCGGACCCTTGAATTCGCCAACCAGCAGTTGCACAAGGGCCGTGCCGCACCGGACCTCTACGACATCCAGGTGACCATCCTGCAGAAGCTGCGGGTGATCTACGACGACCCGGGCTACGGCGTTCCGCCGCCCGTGCCGGCGGACGGCCCGGCCGCGCATCGCATCTTCAAGCGCAACAGGGTGTCGGTGTCGCGCATGTGGGCCACGCACCCGGCCAGCCACGAGCGCGAGGACAACGCGAAGAAGGTCTACCTTGCGGCCGAGACCCGCGAAAGCTCCGCCTGGGAGTTGTTCGACGAGGCCCAGGCCTTTCGCGAACGCATCTGCCACGAACTCGTCAGCCACGTCGTTCCGCCGCCCGAGACCGCCACGCGCGAAGCCGTGCGGGAGGCGCTCGATGCCGAGTACGACCGCGAGTCGTACAAGCGGCGCTACCGCGGCGTGTACCTCGGGCGGGCCGTCACACGCTCGCAGCACACGGCCGAGCAGCTCTTCGACCGCATGAGCGCTTCGGAAGCGGCCGCCGCGTTGCCGGGGCTCTATCCGGAGTCTTTGTCGGGTGCCCTCGAACGACTCGACGCGCTGCTGCACGAACGGGCCGCGCTGGTGGCGGTGCAGGACGGCATCGCCAGGAGCGAGGGGCCGCGCCTGGAGCATCGCGGCAAGGCCATCAAGAAGCGCGAACTGGCCGGGGCTGTCGCCGAGGTTGCGCGCGACATTGCCGATGTCGAACGCGAACTCGAAGCGCACGACCGCCGTTGCCGCTCCACCGCGCGTGCGCTGGCCGTGGTGCTGGGCCCCGAGTGGGAGGCCGGATGGCTGGCCCAACTGCGGCTGCTGCACTACGCCGAACACGTCGAAGCCAACCTGATCGACCTTCAGGCGGCCATGCTCAATACCCTGGCCATGGTCACCGCCAAGCGCAAGACCAACGAGGCCGAGGCCCAGCGCGTGGTGGCGAACGCGAGCGCGCTCTTCAGCGGCATGGCCGAGATCGCGAAGGACGCGCCCGGCATCGAGGCCGGCCCCGATGCGCTGGCCCTGATGGGGCGCGAGAGCTGGTCGGCGATGGTGGGCGAATTCAACTTCGGCTACCCCACGCGAGAGAACATCAACGAGTGGCTCAAGGCTTCGGACAGCTGGGTCCGGCCGATGGTGCGCGCGCTCGGCAGCTTGCGGCGAGCGGCACTCGACCAGTTGCTGCGCACCGAGGCGCGGCTGGGCGACGTCGCCCTGTCGCAGGCGCCGGCCGGCGTGGTGCCGCCCGCGCCGGTGGTGCCGGGCACCTACGCCACGCTGACGAGCGGGCAGGAGCGCCCGCGCCAGAAAAAGCTCGACGCCTGGTCGCGCTTCCAGACGGCCGACGGCTGGTGGGCCGGTGCCGCACGCTTTGCCGTGGCCGGTGGCGTGATCGCCAGCCTCATGGGCGTGAGCACCACGCTGGGCAGCGCCAGCGTGATTGCGTACAACGGACTCGACCGTGAGGTGAAGGTCCGTGTCGGCGGCCATAGCGCGACACTGCCGCCGGGCGGCAAGCGCAGCTTCGAGGTGGAGGCCGACAAGCAGATCGCGCTGAGCGCGCGCACGGCCGAAGGGCTGGAGATCGAATCGTTCTCGGCCAACCCGGAGCTGATCGGGGTACGGTATGTCTACAACGTGGCCGGCGCGGCGCCGATGGTCGCGTGGACGGCGGTGTATGGGCCCAGCACCGCGCCACCTGAAAGAAAAATCGGTACGCCGCGCTGGTCAACGCAATCGGCCGATGTGCTGTTCGAAGCTCCCCCGCAACAGATCACCACGCGCAAGGGCAGCAGCGGTACACGCTCGGTCATCAGCGGGCCCGAGACCCGCTCTGCCAGCAACAACCTGAGCATGGTGGACGCCGAGAGCGACCGCAAGGCGTTGATCGAGGCGCACGGCAAGTGGGATTCGGGCCAGTCGGCCTACCTGCTCGAATGGCTGGCGGCCGCCGAGCAACAGGCGCCCGAGAGCCATGCGCAGATCGTCGCCGAGCGCGTGGCGCGCGCGCCGCTCGAAGTCGTGTCATTGCGCGAGCAGCAGAACCTGGCAACCTCGCCCGAAGCGCATGAGCGCCTCTGCGAGCGGCATCGCGCGCTGGCACAGGCGAATCCGGGCGTGAGCGACCTGGGCTATCTGGTCGTGCGCTGCATGCGCGACCCGGTCGCCAAGGACGCCGCGTTCAAGAAGGGTGCCGCCGAATACCCCGACAGCGCCTGGTTCGCCTATGCCGCAGGGCATGCGTGGGCCGGCGAGCAGGCGTGGCCCGAAGCACGACGCGCTTACGAGAGAGCGGGAGCCAAGGCGCCGTTCCTGAGCATCATCACGACCGACGACCTCGCGCGCATCCGGCGCGTCGAGCAGGGCGAGGCCGCACCGCTCGACGACCTCCGGGCCAAGTCGAATTTCCTGCAGATCCAGCAAATGTTGGAGAGCGGCAAGGACATTCCTCCAGACAGTTCCGCCTTCGGCTACATCGCCATGGGGCGGGGCCAATTGGACAAGGCCTTCGGGCTCGCCACCTCGGGGACGCAGCCGCCGGTTCGGCTGCTGGTGCTTATCGGCGCGTCCGACGGTGCGAGCCAGAAACAGGTGGCCAAGGCGCTGGAGTCCTACCCGGCGATCACGGTCAGCGACTTCGATGCGCTGCTTCCCTCCATCGGGCTCGCGATCAAGCACGGGCGCTCCACTGACAAGCCGATGGAATTGCTCAAGTACATGTCGCCCGAAGACGCACGAAAGGTGCGTGAATTCGTGACCGTGCTTCAGACCACCAAAGATGCGCGCCGTGCCGAGGAGGCGATCGCGGGCCTGACGGTGCAGTACCGGGCCCAGGCCTACAGCGCCGGCCTGATCGTGCTGGGTGATCGCGCACCTGCTCAGTGGCGCAGATTCGTCAAGCGGGCGCTGTTCCCCGCCGAGCATCCCTACTTCGGCTGAGCCCTGCTGCCGCCGCCGTTGCGGCGCTCAGGTGCCGAAGCGGTCCGTTGCAGACGCCGGCAGCGCCGCCGCTGCCAGCCCGCGCAGCACGTCGCCCACCACGATCACCGCCGGACTCGCAAGGCCGGCCTCGGCGATGCCGCTTTGCAGCTTGTCGAGGGTGGTCGCGATGTGCCGCTGGTGCGGCAGGCTCGCGTGCTGGATCACGGCCACCGGCGTGTTGCCCGGCAGGCCTTGCAGCAGCTCGCGTTCAATATGCCCCGCGCCCGCCACACCCATGTAGATCACCAACGTCAGGCGCGCGTTGTGCGCCGTCGCGGCCAGGGCGCGCCAGTCGGTCGGGTCTTCTGAAGCACCGGCGCCGGTCTTGGCGTGGCCGGTGACGAACACCACACCCTGCGCATGGTCGCGGTGCGTGAGCGGCACGCCCAGCGCAGTCACGGCGGCCAGGCCGGCCGTGATGCCGTTGACCACCGTGCATTCGATGCCGGCTTCACGCAGGTGCTCCACTTCTTCGCCACCGCGGCCGAAGATGAACGGGTCGCCGCCCTTGAGCCGCACCACCGTTTCGCCTTCGTGCACCGCGGTGATCATGAGTCGCTCGATGAACGCCTGCGGCGTGCTCTTGCAGCCGCCGCGCTTGCCCACGTGCACGATGCGCGCGTCGGGCCGCGCATAGGCCAGGATTTCGTCGTTCACGAGGTCGTCGACCAGCAGCACGGTCGCCGCCTGGATTGCCTTGACGGCCTTGACGGTCAGCAGTTCCGGGTCGCCGGGGCCGGCGCCCACCAGCGTGCAGCGGCCGGTGATGAGGGAGGTGGATGGGGTGTTCATGCGTGGGATGCCAGTTGCGTGATGTGCCTGACTTGCGTCGCGATGGCTTCGGGCACGGGAAGCTCTCCGGCCAGCACGCGGCGCGTGTAGTCGGCCGTGGTGGCGACGTCGATTTCCTTGGGCAGGCCCGGCACGTCTGCGGCGGTGCCGCTGGCCTGCGCCTGCAGTTCGGTGCGCACGCCGCGCGTAAAGCCGTCGATCTGCGCGGTGCGGCGCGGGTCGGACACCACTTCGCCTTCGAGGCCGCGCGAGAGCAGGGCGGTCATGCCCATCAGCTCGAAGGTCTCGCCCATGGTGCGGGCGTATTCGGGGTGTGTGTAGCTCGCGACCACCACGCAGGGGCCGGTGGTGGGCTGCATCAGCTTGACCACGCTGTGGCCCGGGTTGCGCAGGCCGACCACGCGGCGTACGTCGAGCAAGCGCTTCAGCGTGGGGTTCAGCAGCTCGGTGGGCGCAAAGCCCACTTCGCCTGCGGCGATGGGGCGGATGGCCGTGAGCGGCGGCATGCCCATTGCCGCGAGCACATTCGACGCCAGCACGCGCGAGGTTTCGCTCGCGCTGCCGTGCACCAGCACCGGCAGGCCCTCGCGCGCCAGCAGCAGCGCCAGCAGTGGCGTGAGCACCGGCAGCTTGCGCGCGCCGTTGTAGCTGGGCAGCACGATCAGCGGGCGGTCGGTGGCGGGGATGTGATGGAGCCGTGCATGCGTGGCGTCGAGGAAGCCGGCCATTTCTTCCGGCGTCTCGCCCTTGATGCGCATGGCGAGGCAGAAGCCGCCGATTTCGAGGTCGGTGACGGTGCCGTCCAGCACCTGGCCGAACAGGTCGGTGGCCTGTTCGCGCGTGAGCGGCTTGGCGCCTCGCGCGCCGCGGCCGATTTCCTTGATGTATTGGCTGATTCCCATGGGTGTGCGGATTGTCCTGCAAGGCTTATGCCGAAATGCGAGTCGGCTTATGCCTTGGTTTTGCCCCTTCTCCCTTTGGGGGAAGGTTGGGATGGGGGCAGGCAGAGCGCTCGGCGCAGGCGCCGCTTGCCCCCACCCCAGCCCTCCCCCGGGAGGGGAGGGAGCAAGACAGGGGCTCATGGCGCCACCGCCATCGCCTCGGACGGCATCACGCGCACCATGCGTTTCAGCTCGGGAATGCACGATCCGCAGTTCGTGCCGCACTTCAACGCGCCCTGCAAGGCGGCGAGCCGCTCGTCGGCGCTGCCGCTGCACCGGCCCAGTTCGGCCTGAATCGCCAGGTCGGTCACATTGAAGCAGGTGCACACAGGCTTGCCGCGCGACTGCACCGCCAGCGGCGCCCGCGCGCCGGGCGACAGCAGCAGGCGGCCATAGCTCTGCGCCGGCAGTTCCTCGCGCAGCAGCGTCGCGATCCAGGCTTCGGCGCTGGTGTCGCCGGCGAGCAGGAAGGCTTCGAGGCCGGCGCTGTCATCGGCGCGGCGCACCAGCCGCGCCGAGCGGCGTTGCCCGCGGCGGCGGTCGGCATAGCGCAGGGTGTCGCTGCCCTGCAGGCCGAGCAGGGCCTCGATCTGCGCCAGCAGCGCATCGGCCGGCGCATCGTGCCCGGCGGCGCGAAACAGCATGCCGCTGCGTTCCGCACCCGCCGTGTTGCCAGAGAACGGCACGCAGGTCGCGAACGGAAACAGCGCCATCAGCGGTTGCAGCGCGCGGTGCGCAGTGAGCGCCGCATCGGAAGGCAGCCAGGCCATGGCCAGCAGCGACCACGGCAATTCGGCCTTGAGGATCTTCACCGGCGTGTGCTTCAGCTCGGGCTGCTTCGACGTGGGGCAGTAGGCCGGCGTGGTGAGAGCGTTGATGCCGGCCAGCCGCGTGCCGGTCGACGAGCAGCCGCTCAGGTATTCCTCGCCCCAGTGCATCGCGACGAAGGCCTGGCTCATGCCGATCTCGGCGCTGGCGCGCGCGGGCAGCAGGATCGAGCCTCGCTTGGAGGTCAGGTGCACCAGGTCGCCTTCCTTGATCTGCCGGCGTGCCATGTCCTGTGCATTCATCTGCACCATGGGCTCGGCCACGTGGCCGAACAGCTTGCCGACGGTGCCGGTGCGGCTCATGCCGTGCCACTGGTCGCGCAGGCGGCCGGTGTTGAGCGAGAAAGGGTAGCGCGCCTCGCGGGCCTCGGCCACGGGCTTGTAGGGCGTGTCGACAAAGCGCGCGCGGCCGTCCGGCGTGGGGAACACGCCGTCTTCGTAGAGGCGCACGCGACCGGTGCTTTCGCCTTCTTTCAGCGGCCACTGCTGCGGGCCGATGTCGTCGAGCATCGCGTAGCTCATGCCGGTGATGTCGAGGTCGCGCCCACGGGTGGTTTCGCGGTGTTCGTTCCAGACCGATTCGGCCGTTGCATAGGGGAACAGCGAGTACGTGCGGCCCAAGAGCCGTTCGAGCCGGCGCGCGAAGTCGACTGCGATCGACCAGTCGTGCCGCGTTTCGCCCGGCGCTGCGATGGCCGGGCGCACGCGCGAGATGCGGCGCTCGCTGTTGGTCACGCTGCCATCCTTCTCGCCCCAGGTGGTGGCGGGCAGCAGCAGGTCGGCGAAGGCGCAGGTGGCGGTGGTGGCAAAGGCTTCCTGCACCACCACGAACTCGGCGCGTTCGAGCGCGCGGCGCACGGTGGCCTGGTCGGGCATCGATTGGGCGGGGTTGGTGCAGGCGATCCACAGCGCGCGGATTTCGCCGTCTGCGGCGGCCTGGAACATCTCGACCGCGGTCTTGCCCGGCTTCTCGGGCACCGAGGGCACGCCCCACAGTGCAGCCACTTCGGCGCGGTGTTCGGGGTTGGACAGGTCGCGGTGCGCGCTCAGCAGGTTGGCCAGGCCGCCGACTTCGCGCCCGCCCATCGCATTGGGCTGGCCGGTCAGCGAGAACGGGCCGGCGCCCGGCTTGCCGATCTGGCCGGTGGCCAGGTGCAGGTTGATCAACGCCGCATTTTTCGCGGTGCCGCTCGACGACTGATTCAGGCCCTGGCAATACAGGCTCAGCGTGGCGGGCGATGTGGCGAACAGCCGCGCGGCCGCCAGCAGGTCGTCCTTGGGGATGCCGCAGACCTGCGCCACTTTGTCAGGCGTGCATTCGCGCACCGTGGCCTTCAGCGTGTCGAAGCCGTCGGTGTGGGCGGCGATGTACGCAGCATCGATCCAGCCCTCCCACAGCATCAGGTGCAGCATGCCGTTGAACAGCATCACGTCGGTGCCGGGCTGGATCGGCAGGAACAGGTCGGCAATCTCGACCGTGTCGGTGCGGCGCGGGTCGGCGACGATGATCTTGAGCGCCGGGTTGGCGGCCTTCGCATCCTCGATGCGGCGAAACAGGATCGGGTGCGCCCAGGCGGTGTTGCTGCCCACGATGAACAGGCACTGCGCATGCTTCAGGTCGTCGTAGCAGGCCGGTGGTGCATCGGCCCCCAGTGTCTGCTTGTAGCCGGCCACGGCGCTGCTCATGCACAGGCGCGAGTTGGTGTCGACGTTGTTGGTGCCGATCAGGCCTTTGGCGAGCTTGTTGAAGACGTAGTAGTCCTCGGTCAGCAACTGGCCCGAGACGTAGAAGCCGACGGCATCGGGGCCGTGGTCTTGGATGACCTGCGCGAACTTGCCGACGGCGTTGTCCAGGGCCGTGTCCCATGAGACCACCATCGGTGCCTCGCCGCGCACGACGCGCTGCATCGGCTGCAACAGCCGGGTCTGGCGGGTGACCGTGGCGCTGGCCGTGAGGTGCAGCGTCGAGCCCTTGGTGCACAGCCGCCCGAAGTTGGCCGGGTGGTCGGGGTCGCCGCGCACGCCGGTGATCTGCGTGCCGTCGGATTCGATGATGACGCCGCAACCGACGCCGCAATAAGGGCAGGTGGAGCGGGTCTCTTGCACCATGCGGCGCCTCAGCCTTCTGCCGTGGACAGGATGGACAGCACGGCGAAGGGCTTCGGTCCGGCGACCGGGCGCTCCAGGTCGATGGCGTGCGTTGCCAGTTCGCCGGCGTCCAGATGCACCACGCCGTCCGTCACTTTCACGGCGAACTTCGGCGTGCAGCCTTCGTCCGGCGATTTCGCGCAGCCGTCGTCCAGGCCGATGGCCCAGTTGTGCAGCGGGCAGGCCACGCTGGTGCCGAACACGATGCCCTGGCTCAGCGGGCCGCCCTTGTGCGGGCAGCGGTCGAGCAGCGCGAAAACCTGGTCTTCGCTGTTGCGGAACACGGCGACGTCCACGCCCGCGGGCCGCGCCACGCGGCGCGCGCCGAGTACAGGGATGTCGTCGATGCGGCAGATGGCTTTCCATTCGCTCATGGTGGGGCTCTCTAGGTTTTGAGGTCGGAATACAGGCCGGTCACGCGGTCCATGATGGCGAGCAGGTTCTCGCTGGTCACGAACACGTCGGACATGTGGGCGGGCGAGGCAACGGCGCCCTCGAGGCGCTCGAGCCCGCGGTTGAAGAACATCCATTGCGCGTCGGCCAGCACCAGTTCCTGGCGGATCTGTGCGGTGGCTTCCGGCGCATTGCGCAAGATGTCCAGCGCAGCCAGGAATTCGGCGCGCGACCTGGCAATCTCCGCTGCGCTGCCGGCCGCGTCGATCTGCATCGCGCCGGCCAGGTAGAACTTGGCCATGCGCTGCGACAGCATGCGTTGCCGGCCCGCGATGTTGACCAGCCGGCCCACGGGCTTGCCCGAGGCGGCTTCGTACTGGGTGGTGCCCTGGTTCGCGAGCGCGAGCACCGCGGCGTCGAGCTTCACGACCTTGGCGGCTCCTTCCCTGCTCGGCGTCGCGCTGATGAGCTCGCGCTTGAAATCGTTCCAGGTGCCGTCGAGCGCGTCATAGGTGCCGCGGATCGTGGCGCTCGGTGCGAAGGCCTTGAGTTCGCCCAGTTGCTTTTCGAACAGCGCGATCGACTTGTCGAGCACCTGCTGTGCGCTGCGCGGTTCCACCTTCTGCAAGAGCGCCAGATAGGCCTTGCTCGCGCGCTGCGACAGCATGCGCTGACGGCCCGCCTTGTTGATGGCGTCGTTGAGGTCGGCCACTTGCGCACGGACGCTGACCCCCGTCAGGGCAGTCAGCGCGGTGGAGGCGATGAAGTGTCTTCGTTTCAAGCGTTTCTCCGCTTGCCGTTCAGACAGACAGCGGCTCGAACTGCCGCACATCCACCGACGCCTGCGCCGACTCGAACCACGGATCGGGTTCGCCGTCGAGCGCGAACTGCAGCCGCTCCCACAGCGCCTTGCGGCCCTCGGCGTCTTCGAGGATCTTTTTCTTCACGTAGTCCAGGCCCACGCGGCCGATGTAGTGCACCGTGCGCTCCAGGTACCAGCCTTCCTCGCGGTAGAGCTGCAGAAAGGCGCCGGTGAACTCCATCACTTCCTCGCTGGTCTTGACCTTCACGAGAAACTGCGCCACCTCGGTCTTGATGCCGCCGTTGCCGCCCACGTACAGCTCCCAACCCGAGTCGACACCGATCACGCCCACGTCCTTGATGCCGGCCTCGGCGCAGTTGCGCGGGCATCCGGACACGGCCAGCTTGACCTTGTGCGGCGAGTACATGGCCCACAGCGCGCGCTCCAGGTCCTTGCCCATCTGCGTGCTGTCTTGCGTGCCGAAGCGACACCACTCGCTGCCCACGCAGGTCTTCACCGTGCGCAGCGACTTGGCATAGGCAAAGCCCGAAGGCATGCCGATGTCTTTCCACACGCCTTCCAGGTCTTCCTTCTTCACGCCCAAGAGATCGATGCGCTGGCCGCCCGTGACCTTGACGGTCGGGATCTTGTATTTGTCGGCCGCATCGGCAATGCGCCGCAGCTCGTCGGGCGTGGTGTGGCCGCCCCACATGCGCGGAATGACCGAGTAGGTGCCGTCCTTCTGGATGTTGGCGTGGCTGCGCTCGTTGATGAAGCGGCTTTGCGGATCGTCCTTCGCCTCTTTCGGCCAGGTGCTGATCAGGTAGTAGTTGATGGCCGGGCGGCAGGTGGCGCAGCCGTTGGGCGTGCGCCAGCCGAGGTTGCGGTACACCTCGTCGTGCGTGAGGAAGTGCTCCTTGCGGATGGCATCGCGCACGTCCTGGTGGCTCACGTCGGTGCAGCCGCACACGGCCTTTTTCTTGGGCGTGGCCGAGTAGTCGCCGCCGGCGGTGAACATCAGGATCTGCTCGACCAGTCCGGTGCACGAGCCGCAGCTCGCGCTGGCCTTGGTGTGCTTCTTCACCTCGTCGAGCGTGAACAGGCCCTTGTCCTTGATGGCCTTGCAGATGGTGCCCTTGGTCACGCCGTTGCAGCCGCACACTTCGGCGTCGTCGGGCATGCTCGCGGCCTTGCTGTGGCCCTCGTGCCCGGTGTCGCCGATGTTCGATTCGCCGAACATGAGCTTGTCGCGGATGTCGTGCACGCTGCGGCCGTCGCGCAGCAGCTTGAAGTACCAGCTGCCGTCCACCGTGTCGCCATAGAGGCAGGCACCAACGAGCTTGTCGTCCTTGATCACCAGCTTCTTGTAGACGCCGCCGAAGGGGTCGCTCATGACGATCTCTTCGGTGCCTTCGCCGCCCATGAACTCGCCGGCGCTGAACAGGTCGATGCCCGTCACTTTCAGCTTGGTCGAGGTCAGCGAGCCCAGGTAGCGGCCGATGCCGAACTGCGCCAGGTGGTTGGCCGCCACCTTGGCCTGTTCGAACAGCGGCGCGACCAGGCCGTAGGCAATGCCCCGGTGCGCCGCGCATTCGCCCACCGAGTAGATGCGCGCGTCGGTCACGGTCTGCATGGTGTCGGTCACGACGATGCCGCGGTTGCAGTGCAGGCGCATCTTTTCGGCCAGGTCCACGTTGGGGCGGATGCCCACGGCCATCACCACCAGGTCGGCCGCGACTTCGGTGCCGTCCTTGAAGCGGATGGCCTTCACGCGGCCGTCTTCATTGCCGACCATGTCCTGCGTCTGCGCGCCCATCAGGAATTTCAGGCCACGGTCTTCCAGCGACTTCTGCAGCAGCTTGCCCGCCACGTCGTCGAGCTGGCGTTCCATGAGCCAGGGCATGACATGCACCACGGTCACGTTCATGCCGCGCAGCATCAGGCCGTTGGCCGCTTCGAGACCGAGCAGGCCGCCGCCGATGACCACCGCGTTCTTGTGCGTGCGCGCGGTCTCGATCATGTAGTCGGTGTCGGCGATGTCGCGGTAGGCGATCACGCCCTTCAGGTCCTTGCCGGGCACCGGCAGCATGAAGGGGTTGGAGCCGGTGCACATCAGCAGGCGGTCGTAGGCGGCCTCGGTGCCATCTTCGGCGCGCACGATGCGCTTGACGCGGTCGACCTCGACCACCTTTTTGCCGGCATGCAGCGCGATGTGGTTGTCGGTGTACCACTCCCAACTGTTGAGCACGATCTCGTCGACCGTCTGCTCGCCGGCCAGCACCGGCGACAGCAGGATGCGGTTGTAGTTCGGGTGCGGCTCGGCGCCGAAGACGGTGATGTCGTACAGCTCGGGTGCAATCTTCAGCAGCTCTTCGAGCGTGCGCACGCCGGCCATGCCGTTGCCGACCATCACGAGTTTGAGTTTCTTCATGGGGCTGGACCTTTCCTGGGAATCAAGCGAATGTGTGCACACGGCGTGCGTGGAGACGCACATGGACAATGGCGCCATGAGCTTTGAAGTGGACATCGGCTACAGCAGCCTTCGCGGGCCGCGCGAGGTGAACGAGGATTTCGCCGGTGCCGTGCATGCGCCGCCGGGCGACGAGGCGCGTGGACTGATCGCAGCGATTGCCGACGGCGTGTCCACCGGCGGCCGGGGTCTGGAGGCTGCACAGACCACGGTGATGGGTTTGCTGGCCGACTACTTCGCCACGCCCGACACCTGGGAGCCGACCGCTGCGCTCGACCGTTTGATCGGCGCGCAGAACGCCTGGCTGGCCGACCACAACCGCCGCCGCGCGGGCAGCGCCACCGCGCTGACCACCCTGACCGCGCTGGTGCTGCATGGCCAGAGCTACACGCTGGCGCATGTGGGCGACACGCGCGCCTGGCGCGTGCGTGCCGATGGCGAAGCGGCCGTGCCGCTGACCTTGGACCATGCCTTCGAGCACCCCGACATGCGCAGCCGCCTGACGCGCGCCATCGGCCTGGACGACCAGGTGCGTGTGGACTACGCCCAGGGCGACGTGCGCGTGGGCGACTGCTTCGTGCTGACCTCCGACGGCGTGCATGGCGTGCTCAAGCCGCAGCAGGTGGCCGCGCTCGCGTTGCAGGGCGATGCCGAAGCGGCCAGCGAGGCGCTGGTGCATGCGGCGCTCGACGCCGGCACGCGCGACAACGCCACTGCGTTGGTGATCCGCGTCGTTGGCCTCGATGCGCGGCAGCTCGACGACGAACTCGGCGACGGCCGCCGGCTCGCGCCGCCGCCGTTGCTGAAGGTGGGTGACGTGCTCGACGGCTACGTCATCACCGCTCTGGTGGCCGACACCGGCGTGCATCTGCTCTACCAGGCACGCCACCCGGCCACGCGAGAGCTGATGGCGCTGAAGACCTTGCATCCCTCGCGTGCCAGCGACCCGCAGGAGCGCGCGATGCTGGCGCATGAAGCCTGGCTGGGCCAGCGCGTGGGCGAGGGCGGCGGGTTCGTGCGCGTGCACGAGCGGGCCGAGAACGCCACCGCGCTCTACATCGTGTTCGACTGGCATGGCGGCCGCACGCTGGAGCAGATGCGCAAGTCCGGTGCGCGCGGCACGGTGGCCGAGGTGGTCGCCGCAGCCATCCAGGTGAGCAAGGCGCTCGGCCGGCTGCACCGCCACGGCGTGGTCCACCGCGACATCAAGCCCGGTAACCTGCACCTGGGCGACGACGGACGCTGGCGCATCCTCGACCTGGGCGTGGCCCTGTCCGGGCGCGAGGGTGCGGTCCAGCGCGAGCTGCATGCCGGCACGCCGAGCTACATCAATCCCGAGCAATGGGAAGAGGGCGGTGTGGCCGATGCCGGCAGCGACCTGTTCGCGCTCGGCGCCACGCTCTACCAGTGGCTCGGCGCCCACTTGCCCTATGGCGAGATCGAGCCATACCAGGTGGCGCGCTACCGGCGAGATCCGGTCGCGCTGTCGCGGCTGCGGCCCGACGTGCCGGTGTGGCTCGACCACCTGGTGCGCAAGGCCGTCGCCCGCGATCCGCGCGAACGCTTCGAAACCGCCGAGGAAATGCTGCTCGCGCTGGAGCGTGGTGCTTCCCGCGCCATCGGTGCGCCCGTCGCCACGCCGCTGATCCGTCGCGACCCGGTGATGCTCTACAAGATCGCGCTCGGCGTGTCCTTGCTCTTCAACGCACTGCTCGTGGTGTGGCTGCTGTTCCTGCCACGCTGACGACAAGGGCGGACGGAAGAGGGTCATGGCCGTGCTGCCTTGCGCGGTGCGGTGTACTTGGCCGAAGCCGGGGCGGGTGAGGTGCGCGCACGGCCACCTTTTTCGGCCCAGGTGCGCGTCCAGCGGATCTGCATCACGCGCATCACGCCCAGCATGGCCAGCGAGAGCGCGCCGAAGAAGACGAAGCCCCAGAGGTAGCTGCCCAGGTACTGCTTCGACAGGCCCATGGCGTTGGGCACCAGCCCGCCGCCCAGCGCGCCGATCTCGCCGATCATCGAGCCGGCCACCGCGGTGCTGGTCGGCCAGCGCAGCGGCACCAACTGGAACAGCGCGCCGTTGCCCGCGCCCAGTGCGGCGAAGCAGACGATCAGCAGCAGCGTGGTGAGCACCAGCGAACCCGAAGCGAGCCCGACCAGCACAAGGCCCACCGCCACCACCACCAGCACCACTGTCAGCGTGTTGACGCCGCCCCAGCGGTCGGAGAGCCAACCGCCGACGATGCGCACCGCCGCGCCCATGAAGGCCGCGAGCATGGTGAGCTGGCCCGCCTGCACCTTGCTCACGCCGAACTGGTCGTAGTAGTACGAGGGCAGGAAAGTGGTCAGGCCGATGAAGCCGCCGAAGGTCACGCCGTAGATCAGGCTGAACACCCAGCCGTCTTTCTCGAACAGGCAGGCGATGTGCTCGCGAAAACTCGAATGGCTGTCGACGTCGGGCGGCTCCTTGGCGAACACCACCATCACGGCCATCGGAATCAGGATGGCGACCGCGGCCACGCCGTACACCGCCTGCCAGCCCAGCCACTGCGCGAGCGGCGGGGCCACCAGCACCGACACCGCCGTGCCCACGTTGCCAGCGCCCACGAGGCCCATGGCCAGGCCCTTGTGCTGCGGCGGGAACCAGCCCGAACCCAGCGACAGCGCCACGCCGAAGCTCGCGCCTGCAATGCCCAGCAGCACGCCCATGGCGAGCAGGTCGTTGAAGCTCTTGACGAAGAAAAAGCCGAACAGCATGGCCACGGCAATGAGGCCCATCTCGACCAGCGTGGCCTTCTTGCGGCCGATGTACTGCGAGAGGATGCCCAGCGGAAAGCGCATGAGCGCGCCCGCGATGATCGGCACCGACAGCATCAGGCCCTTCTGCGCCGGCGAGAGGTCGAAGGTTTCGCCGATGAAGGGCGCCATCGCGCCGTTGAGCACCCAGATGCAACACGAGAACGAGAAGTACAGGAAGGCCGCGAACAGCGTCGGGCCGTGGCCTGAGTGCAAGAAGGTCCTGAAGCTGGACATGGTGTCGTTCAATCGTGCGAAATGCCGCGGCGCGGCCTTTCGTGGGCTGCGTCGTCGGACGGGGTGGGGGTGGTGTGCCGGCAGCGGGCGCTGCCGGCGTGGGGGTGGTGCCCGGCGATGAAGACACCGGGCCGGATGCAGGAAGCTGCAACCTCACCAAAGCGGTGCTTCGTTACACCGCGTCCCATTCGATGCAAGAGGCGTGCCTGCGAATTCGCGCGGGCGTGGCCTATGCTTGCCGTGCCTTTCGATGCCCCGCCATGATTTCCCTTCTTCTCGTTCTGCCCAATGAATTCGCCGCCTTCGAGCCCTTGCCGGAGCCGCTCGAGCGCGTGCTGGCGGGGTCCGGTGCCACGGTGCTGGGGCGCGCGAACTGCCACACGCTGGTGCAGCAGGCGGGGGTGCTCGCACCGCAACAGGTGCTGGTCTGGCTGCCGCAGCCGATGCCCGTCGATCAACTGCAGGCGCTGCGCGATGCGCTGCAGGGCTGGAACGGCGTGCCGCCTTGCGCGGTGAGCCTCGTCAGCGCGCCGCTCCACGGCGGGCAGCACGAGGCGCTGGTTGCGCTCGGTGTGCAGGCGTGGGCGGTGCTCGATGGCTTGGACGGGCCCGCGCTGACGGCGTTGACCGCAAGGGCGCAAGCCCGCTGGCAACGCGAGCTTGCGCTGCGCACCGAACTCGAAAGCCTTCGCACGCGCATGGACGAGCGCAAATGGGTCGATCGCGCCAAGGGCCTGCTGATGTCCGCGCGCGGCATCGGCGAGGACGAAGCCTTCGGCCTGCTGCGCGGCGCGGCCATGCACGCGAACCTTCGGCTGGGCGAGGTCTCGCGCTCGGTCATCGAGGCCGCGCAGTGGGCCGATGCGATCAATCGCGCCGGGCAACTGCGCATGCTCTCGCAGCGGCTGGTGCGGGTGGCGGCACAGCTTCTGGCCGGCATCGACGTGCAGCGTGCGCGCGTGTTGCGCACGCAGTCGACCGAGCGGGTGCAGCAGAACCTGGATCATCTGGCGACCCTTGAACTGGGCGCGGCCGGCGTGCTTGCGCTGGGCGAAGTGCAGTCGGCCTGGAACGGGTTGGCCACGTCGCTGGCTGCAAAACCCGCGGCGCAGGGGCTGGCCGAGATCGATGCGCGCGGCGAGGCCTTGCTGCTGGCGGCCGAGGCCATGACGGAGGCGCTGGAAGCATCTGGCGCGCGGCGCGCGCTGCGCATCGTCAACATCTGCGGACGGCAGCGCATGCGGGCACAACGCCTGGCAAAAGATGCATTGCTGGCATCGACGCTCGCAGCAGATGCTTCGCATGGCCGCCTGCTGCCGACGATGAACGAGTTCGAAGCCGCGTTGCTGGAGCTGGAACGCGCGCCGCTCAGTTCACCCGAGATCCGCGCTGCATTGGTGACCGCGCGTGAAGAATGGCTGCGGCTGGTCGGCGGCGTGCAGGCGCTCGACAGCCCCGAAGGCCGTGCCACGCTGGTGCGTTCCAGCGAGGCGCTCGTCGACACCTTCGAGCGCCTCACCGGTTGGTACGAGCACAGCCTGCAGGTCATCATGTCCTGATGCCGGTTGTGCGACCGCCGTTGGATCAGGCCGCGGTTTTTTCTACATGCGCCTGGCGCGTGTAGAGGAAGTCGATCACCGCCTTGCGGGCGTGCACGTAGGCCGGGTCTTCGGCCAGCGCCACGCGGTTGCGCGGGCGGGCGATGCCCACCGTGAGCACGTCGCCGATGGTGGCGGCCGGGCCGTTGGTCAGCATCACGATGCGGTCGCTCAGCAGCACGGCTTCGTCGACGTCGTGGGTGACCATGACGACGGTGCTCTGCGTCTTCTGCACGATGGCCAGCAACTCGTCTTGCAGCTTGGCGCGGGTGAGGGCGTCGAGCGCGCCGAAGGGCTCGTCCATCAGCAGCACCTTGGGTTCCATCGACAGCGCGCGTGCAATGCCCACGCGCTGCTTCATGCCACCTGAGATTTCTCCGGGGCGCTTCTGTGCGGCGGGCGTGAGGCCGACCAGTGCGAGTGCGGCGTCGGTGCGCTCGCGCAACTGGGCCTTGGTTTCCGATGCCGCGAACACGCGCTCGACGGCGAGATAAACGTTCTCGAAGCAGGTCAGCCAGGGCAGCAGCGAATGGTTCTGGAACACCACCGCGCGCTCGGGGCCGGGACCCCTGATCTCGCGGTTGGCGCACAGCAGCACGCCCTGCGTGGGCGTGGTGAGCCCGGCGATCAGGTTCAGCAGCGTCGACTTGCCGCAGCCCGAGTGGCCGATCAGCGTGATGAACTCGCCCTTGGCCACATTGAGGTTGATGTCGCGCAGCGCGAGAAAGCGACCCTTGGGCGTCTTGAAAGCTTGTTCGACGCCGTGGATCTCGATGTACTTGGAGTCGTCGTTCATTGGAAACCTCCGCGCAGCAGCGCTGCGGTATTCGCCTTCGGAGCGGCCGTGCGGCTCATGACTTCACCTCTTCAAACGTGAACGCCGTGGCGAGCTTGATGAGCGCGAACTCCAGCACCAGGCCGACGATGCCGATCACGAAGATCGCGATGATGATGTTGGCGACGTTGAGGTTGTTCCACTCGTCCCACACCCAGAAGCCGATGCCGACGCCACCGGTCAGCATCTCGGCCGCCACGATCACCAGCCACGCGGTGCCCACTGCGAGGCGCACGCCGGTCAGCATGTAGGGCAGCACGGCGGGAAACAGGATCTTGGTGAGGATCTTCCATTCGCTCAGGTTCAGCACCTTCGCCACGTTCATGTAGTCGCTGGGCACGCGCTGCACGCCCACGGCGGTGTTGATCACCATCGGCCAGATCGAGCAGATGAAGATGGTCCAGATGGCGGCCGGGTTGGCGCCCTTGAACACCAGCAGGCCGATGGGCAGCCAGGCCAGCGGCGACACCGGGCGCAGCAGGCTGATCAGCGGGTTGAACATGCGCGCGAGGAACTCGAAGCGGCCGATGGCAAAGCCCGCAGGAATGCCCACCAGCGCCGCAAGTCCGAAGCCCAGCGCCACGCGCTGCAGCGAAGACAGCACGTTCCAGCCCACGCCCTGGTCGTTCGGGCCTTTGCTGTAGAACGGATCGCTGAACACGGTGAGTGCCTGCTGCCAGGTGGCGTACGGCGTGGGAAAGCCGGTGGTGCTGTTCATGGCCACCAGTTCCCAGATCAGCACCAGCAGGCCGAAGCCGGCGAGCGGCGGGAGCACGCGCATCCAGAAGGCGCGCAGGTCGCGGGGTGTGCGTTGCTTTTGCTCCCTCTCCCCCTTGGGGAGAGGGTTGGGGCGAGGGGCTGCCTCGGCGCGGGAAACACCCTCACCCCGGCCCTCTCCCGCACGCGGGAGAGGGGGAGGCAGGGATGCATCCAGGGGCGAATGAAAGACGGCACTGACCATGTTGCTCTCCCTATGCATGAATCTTGAACGACTCGGCGTATTTCTTCGGGTCCTTGCCGTCCCACACCGAGCCGTCGAACAGCTTGCTGGTGCGCATCGTTTCCTTGGGCACTGGCGTCTGCGTGGCGGCGGCGGCCTGCTTGTAGATGTCGATGCGGTTGATCTCGGTGGCCACCTTCAGGTAGTCGGGGTGTTCCTTCAGCAGGCCCCAGCGCTTGTGCTGCGTGAGGAACCACATGCCGTCCGACAGGTACGGGAAGTTCACGGCGCCGCCGTTGTAGAATTTCATGTGGTTGGGGTCGTCCCAGCTCTTGCCCAGGCCGTTGGTGTAGCGGCCCAGGATGCGCTGGTTGATGGCGTCCACGCTGGTGTTGACGTAGCTCTTGTCGGCGATGGTCTCGGCCATCTTGTTCTTGTTCTGCAGGCCGGCGTCGATCCACTTGCTGGCTTCGAGCACTGCGGCGGTCACGGCGCGCGCGGTGTTGGGGTACTTCTTCGTGAACTCGGCGGTGCAGCCGAGCACCTTCTCGGGGTGGTCCTTCCAGATGTCCTGCGTGGTGATGGCCGTGATGCCGATGCCGTCCATGATGGCGCGCTGGCCCCACGGTTCGCCGACGCAGTAGCCGTCCATGTTGCCCACGCGCATGTTGGCCACCATCTGCGGCGGCGGCACGGTGATGTTCTTCACGTCCTTGAACGGGTCGATGCCGGCCGAGGCGAGCCAGTAGTAGAGCCACATCGCGTGCGTGCCGGTGGGGAAGGTCTGGGCGAAGGTGTATTCGCGCTTCTCGCTGGCGATGAGCTTGGCGAGCGATGCGGCATCCACAGCGCCCTTGTCGGCCAGCTTCTTCGACAGCGTGATCGCCTGGCCGTTGTTGTTGAGGGTCATGAGCACGGCCATGTCCTTCTTCGGGCCGCTCAGGCCCAGGTGCATGCCGTAGACCAGGCCGTAGAGCACGTGCGCCATGTCGAGGTCGCCGTTGGCCAGCTTGTCGCGCACGCCGGCCCAGCTGGCTTCCTTGCTGGGCACGATCTTCACGCCGTACTTCTTGTCGATGCCCAGCACCGAGGCCATCACCACGCTGGCGCAGTCGGTCAGCGGGATGAAGCCGATCTTCACTTCTTCCTTTTCGGGCTTGTCCGAGCCCTGGGCCCAGACGGCGGCACGCAGTGCGGGGTCGATGCCCACGGCGCCGATGGCGGCGGCTTGCAGGACGCGGCGTCGGCTGAGGCGGGTTTTGAGCAGGTCGGTCATGGGGCGGGCTCCGGTTGAAGGCGGGACAAATGACAAAGAGAAAACAAGGCGAAAAACAAAAAAGGCGTCCTCACCGCGCGGGGGCTGCTCGAAAACGAGCCCCTGCGGATAAGGACGCCTTTGTCCGGTTCGGTGGGTGACACCCGCCATTGGGTGTTGCCTGCCTGAAGACCTGGTGGTCTGTGGGATCAGTGTTGCAAGCTGTGTGCCAAGCTGGCCGGTGCCTGGTTTGCTATGAAAGGAGTAGCGGATGGTGCAGAACTGCTGCGGGTGAGTTGGCTTTTCGGCTCTTGAGGCCCGGACGCACGCTTGTTGTGCACTGCACCAACTCGAACCGCATTCGGCCTCAGCGCGCAGGCGGCGTGTCGAGCGGCAGGTAGTCGGCCATCGCCAGCACCGACTCGGCCACGTCGACCAGGCGCCGGCTCTGGTTCATCGCGGTCTGGCGCAGCATCTTGTGGGCCTCTTCTTCGCTCAGGCGCCGGTGCGCCATCAGCAGGCCCTTGGCGCGCTCGACGATCTTTCGTTCGTTGAGCGAGGCGCGCACGGTTTCGAGTTCATCGCCCATGGCCTGCAGCCGATGCGACTGTGCCTGGACCATGTCGAGCACGGAGCGCTCCAGGTGGCGGCCGAACTGGGCGGGTGCGGCGGCTTGCGCATCGGCATCGTCGAAGAACATGGCGCCGTCGGCTTGCGGGGCCAGCGTGCCGAGCACCTCCTGGTATTTCTGCAGCTCGCTGCGCGCCTGTGCGATCTTGTGGCCGCAGAGCGCGCGCAAGTCGGCGGCCAGGCGGTCTTCGACGGTCTTCATGGCGTCGATGCGGCGGGTGCAGCAGTCGAACCACGTCTGGCTCAGTTGGGCGTCGGCCGTGTCAGGCGGCGTGGCTGGCGCGGAGGTGGCACCCATGCGGCGCATGCGCTCCAGCTCGGCCAGCGTGGCATCGGACTGGCTTTCGCGCCACAGCGCGAGCAGTGCCGCATCGGAGAAATCAGTGAAGACCTGGAAGCAGCGCTCCTGCGATTCGATCAGGTGCAGCCATTGCAGGCGCTGCACCTCGCTGCTGCTGCCCTGCGACAGCACCGCGACGCCGAAGGCGCGCTCCTGGCCCGCGAACTCCTTGCCCTGCATGAAATTGAACATCGCCACCAGCAGGCGCGAAATCTCCGGGTCGGTGGCGCCATCGGCCGCCTCGAACACCACCGACAGCAGGCCCGCGACGAGCTTGGCAAAGGCGGCGGTGGCCTGGGCCGGCTTCAGTTCGAGCGCGCCGACGCGGCGGCGCAATGCGGGCAGCGCGTCCAGCCCCGGCAGCACCCAGGCGATGCGGCTGAAGAGGCGGGCGCCGTTGCCGGGGCCGGCGCGATGTTGGGCCTCGGTTTCGAGCTGGTCGAAACCGGCGCGCACCTCCTGTTCGAGCGCCAGGCATTCGGCGATCTGCGGATCGCGCTGGTCGGCGAAGCGGCCGCCGCGCGAGGCCAGGAACACGTTCGACATGCCACGCTCGCGCTGCAGTGCATGGACCAACCGGCCGATCACGCCGACCAGATCGCTCGTGCGGGCGAGCTGGTCCAGCTCGTCGATTTCGCAGCGGCGGGCGGCGATCAGAAAGTTCAGTCCGGATTTCATGGGTGGGGGAGCGCGCGGGTAGGGGCACTCTGTCACTGCAACATCCGTGCCTCGAGGGCGCCGCTTGCCCCTTGGCGGGCGTGCCCGGCAGGCGCCACCTACACTCGACGCCATGCTCTTGTTGGGAATCGAATCATCCTGTGATGAAACCGGCGTGGCGCTGGTCGAGTCATTCGGCGACGCGCTGCCGCTGCTGCGTTCGCACGCGCTGCACAGCCAGATCGCCATGCACCAGGCCTACGGCGGCGTGGTGCCCGAATTGGCCAGCCGCGACCACATCCGCCGCGTGCTGCCGCTGACCGAGGCCGTCATGGCCGAGGCCGGTCGCTCCTTGAGCGAGATCGACGTGGTGGCCTACACGCGCGGGCCGGGTCTTGCGGGCGCGCTGCTCGTGGGCGCCGGCGTGGCCTGTGCGCTGGGTGTGGCGCTGGGCAAGCCGGTGCTGGGCGTGCATCACCTCGAAGGGCATCTGCTGTCGCCGTTCCTGAGCGCCGATCCGCCGGAGTTTCCGTTCGTCGCGCTGCTGGTTTCGGGTGGTCACACGCAACTGATGCGGGTCGACGGTGTGGGTCGCTACGAATTGCTCGGCGAGACCATCGACGACGCGGCCGGTGAGGCCTTCGACAAGAGCGCCAAGCTCATGGGCCTGCCGTATCCGGGTGGCCCCTGGCTCGCGAAGCTGGCCGAGGGCGGCAGCCCCACGGCATTCAAGCTGCCGCGGCCGCTGCTGCACAGCGGCGATCTCGATTTTTCCTTTGCCGGCCTGAAGACGGCGGTGCTCACGCAGGCGAAGAAGCTGGGCGATCAGCTCGAAGCGAACAAGGCCGATCTGGCGGCGTCCACGCAGGCGGCCATCGTCGAGGTGCTGTTGAAGAAGTCGCTCGCCGCGCTCGACCAGACGGGGCTCAAGCGGCTCGTGGTGGCCGGCGGCGTGGGTGCGAACAAGAACCTGCGCGAGCAACTGAACGCCGCGTGCGCCAAGCGCCATGTGCGCGTGCACTACCCCGAGCTGCACCTGTGCACCGACAACGGCGCCATGATCGCCATGGCCGCCGCCATGCGGCTGCAATCGGGCCTGTCGCAGGCCAGCGAGCGCTATGCCTTCGACGTCAAGCCGCGATGGCCAATGGCATCGCTGACGGCCGAGGCATTGCAACCGACGACCGCATAGCGGGCTGGCGCGCGCGGCCGAGCGAAGGCAGCGGCAGCACGTCGAGCACATTGCGCCAGAGCTGGCGCCACTCGGGCCAGTCGTGGCCGCCTTCGGTGGTGAACACACGCCCCGGGGGCAGGGCGTCCGCCAGCAGCTTGTGGTTGCTGGCAAAGCGGTCGGCCAGGCCGAAACCCAGGTAGAGCTGCGGCAGGTCCTTGGAGGGCTTGGCCTCCAGGTACTGCTGGAAGAAGGGCCAGAGCTTGCGGTCGGGTTCTTCGTCGGGCTGCGGCCCGGTGGGCGCCTGCCAGGTGCGCAGGCCGCCGGCTTTCTTGATCTCCGCGCCGAGCACGCGACGGCCCAGGTACGGGGCCAATGCAACGATGCCATCCACCGAGCCCGGCCGCGCCAGTTCGTGGATCAATGCGCCGAAACCGCCGATGGAAATACCCACGAGCCAGATCGAGGTGTAGCCCTTTGCGCGCTGCGGCTCGATGACGTCTGCGTGCAGGCGTTCGCTGAGCGTCTGGTCGTAGTAGTAGGAAACGTCCGCGTCGACCAGCAGGGAGTCGGCGGCGAGGTGGCGCTCTCTGACGGCGCTGATGAAGCCTTCGCGCTCGAATTCTTCGGGCTTGAGATACGCGCCGGGCAGAAATATCAGGAGCGTGTCGGAGCGCTGTTTGTCGTTGGCGGACTGAAAGTGCGTTTTCATGGTGCCTTTGGAGGGCACCCGATCCGCACCGTCGGGACTCGATGCGTTGATGAGACGCCCACGAAGAAGAAAGTACTAAGAAAACGTCACATCATGTGACGTTGTTCAGCGCTATTGTGAATAGGGTGCTTGTTTAAAGTCAAAAACAAGCTGCTACTAACATTTTCCTCTTGTGGGCATCCGCAAAGTTAGTCAATTTGCAACTGCGAAGCTTGGCTTGCCTGCACCAGCTTTCCGAGCTTCAGCGTGAGTACGCCGTTCTCGAGTTTTGCGGTGCTCGTGGCCACGTCGATGTCCTGCGGCAGCTCGTAGGCCGCCTTGAACTGGCGCTTGGCTTCGGCCTTGCTGTCGATGCGCACCACGGTGCCTTCGATGCTGATCGACAGGTCTTCGCGCGAGAGGCCCGGCACGTCGAGCGAGAGGGTCCAGCTCTTGTCGTCCTGCTCCACGAGCGGGGAGCGGCGGGCACCGGCGAAGGCGTCGTTCACGAAGCGCTCGAAGGCGTGGTCGTGCGTGCGGGGAGTGAAGCGGGCGGTGCGAAGCGTGGGTGCGAAGAACATGATGAAAAGCTCCTGGATGAACACAATGGGGACAAGGAATGTGTGTCCCTTACACTGCGCGGCCATTCAATCCTGAGTGCCGCTTGACACCTCATCTAGGCGCATCGGCAAGCGTTTCAAGACAATGAATTCCCCCTTTATTTGGCGTCGCCAGGCCTTGAAATTCGCGGCGCTGGCGCTATGCGCGAGGCCCTTCGCGGCGCTTGCGCAGGCACCGCAACCGGCGCCCATTCGCCTTGCGTTGATCGAAAGCATGAGCGGCCCGTTTGCCAACACGGGCGAGGCGGTGTTCCGCAATCTGCTGTGGGCGGTGGAGCGCGTGAACGCGCGCGGCGGCGTCAAGTTGCCCGGCGGCGCGCGACCGCTGCAGCTCGACCGCTACGACAGCAAGGGACAGAACGAAGAAGCGCTTTCCGCGCTGCGCGCAGCAATGGACGACGGTGCGCGCATCGTGCTGCAGGGCAACTCGTCGGCCACGGCCTCGGCGTTGGTCGACGCCATCGACAAGAACAACGAGCGCGACCCCGCGCGGCGCGTGATCTTCCTGAACTACGCGGCGGTCGATCCTGCGCTTACCAACGAGCGCTGCAGCTTCTGGCATTTCCGCTTCGATGCGCATGCCGACATGCGCGTGGCCGCGCTGATGAGCGCGGTGAAGGACGACACAGCGCTCAAGCGCGTCTACCTGATCGGGCAGGACTACAGCTTCGGCCAGGCGGTGCTGCGCGAATCGCGCCGGCAACTCGGCGTGCAACGGCCCGACGTGGAGATCGTCGGCGACGAACTGCATCCGATGGGTAAGGTGAAAGACTTCGCGCCCTACGCCACGAAGATCATCGCGAGCGGCGCGCAGGCTGTGATCACCGGCAACTGGGGCAACGACCTCACGCTGCTCGTGAAGGCCGCGCGCGAAGCGGGTTTCAACGGCAGCTTCTATACCTTCTATGGCAACGCGCTCGGCGCGCCGGCGGCCATTGGCGATGCGGGCATCGGCCGCGTGGTCGCGGTGGCCGACTGGCTGCCCAATGTGCAGACCTCGCAGTCGGAAACCTTCTACCGCGCGTTCCGCACGCGCTTTCCGAGGCCGGCCGACGACTACGTGCACATGCGGCTGCAATTGCTGATCGAGTCTCTGGTGCAGGCCGTCGAACGCGCGGGCAGTGTCGATGCCGTGGCGGTGGCGCGAGCGCTGGAGCAGGCCGACGTCAGCCTGTACGGCCAGCGTGGCCGCATGCGCGCGACGGACCATCAGTTCCAGCAGCAGTTGGTGGTCGGCGTGATGGACAGGCAAGGCAAGCCCGGCGTGCAGTTCGATGTCGAAGGCTCGGGCTACGGCTTTCGCGTGATCAAGACCATCGCCCCCGAGCGTGCCGAGCTGCCCACCTCGTGCAAGATGAAGAGACCTTGATGATGAAGAACAGGACCCCAAGACATGCGTGAAGCCATCCACAACCTCGAAGCATCGAAGATCCGCGAAGTCGCCAATGCCGGCATGGGCCGCGACGACGTGCTGGCCTTCTGGTTCGGCGAAAGCGACGAGGTCACGCCCGAGGTGATTCGCCAGGCGGCCATCGAGTCGCTGCAGCGCGGCGAAACCTTCTACGCGCACAACCTCGGCCTGCCCGAGCTGCGCCAGGCGATCGCGCGCTACACCAGCGCGCTGCATCCCGCTGTCGATGCCTCGCGCATCGCCGTTACTTCGGGCGGCGTGAGTGCGCTGATGCTGGCGGTGCAGGCACTGGTCGATGCGGGCGATGACGTGGTGGCGGTCACGCCGGTGTGGCCCAACCTCACGGCGCAGCCCGCGATCATGGGCGCGCATGTGCGCACCGTGCCGCTGGTGCCGGTGGCGGGGCAGTGGACGCTAGACCTGCCCGCGCTGCGCGCCGCGGTCACGCCGAAGACCAAGCTGCTGATCGTCAACGCGCCCAACAACCCCACGGGATGGACCATGACGCGCGACGAGCAGCAGGCCGTGCTCGACCATTGCCGCCAGACCGGCACCTGGATCCTGGCCGACGAGGTGTACGAGCGCCTCTACTTCGAGCCGACGCCGAACGGCTGCGCGCCGAGCTTCCTCGACATCTCGAAGCCCGACGACCGCCTCGTCGTCACGCACAGTTTCTCGAAGAGTTTTCTCATGACCGGCTGGCGCCTCGGCTGGCTGGTGCTGCCGCCCGCGATGGTGGAGGGCATCGGCAAGCTGATCGAGTTCAACACCTCGTGCGCCAGCGTGTTCACGCAGCGGGCCGCCATCGCCGCCATCGAACACACCAGCGAGATCACGCCGCGCGTGGTGGCGCACCTGAAGCTGTGCCGCGACACGCTGGTGCCGCTGCTGGCGGCCGTGCCGGGTGTGCAGGTGGCATCGGCCAAGGGCGGCATGTACGCCTTCTTCCGGCTCGAAGGCTTCGACGACTCGTTCGACGTCGCCAAGCGGCTGGTGGTCGAGGCGGGCCTGGGCCTCGCGCCGGGCAATGCCTTTGCGCCCGAAGCGCAGGGCTGGCTGCGCTGGTGCTTTGCCTCGAAAGATCCGCGGCGGCTGGTGAAGGGCGTGGAGCGCCTGCGCAACTGGCTGGCGGAGCAGTCGCGCAAGGCCTGATCCGGTCGTCTGCTGCAATTTCGTTCAATACGCGGCGCGAGCGGCCCGCGAAGCTCGACCTTTCATCGAAAGCGAAAGGTCATGCATGTCGGAACGACTCAAGGGAATGGTGCTGTGCGCCCTGGCGATGGTCACGGTGGGCAGCACCGTGGTCGCCAGCAAGATCATCGCGGGCGGCCTGCCGCCGTTCACCGCGACCGCGCTGCGCTTTGCGATGGCGCTGCCGGTGTTTCTTCTGTTGCTGCGGTTGACCCGTACTTCATGGCCTCGCCCTGACCGGCGCGACCTCGTGCTGCTCTTGTGCCAGGCAGGGCTGGGCAGCGTCGGCTACACGGTGCTGCTGATCCTGGGCGTGCGCTGGGCGCCGGCTGCAAGCGCGGGCGTGGTGGCCGGGACGCTGCCAGCCGTCGCGGCGTTGGTGGCTGTGCTGGCCTTGCGGGAGCGGCCGGGGCGTTATCTGATGGGGAGCATCGCGCTGGCGACGGTGGGGGTGCTGGCGATCAGTTGGCCGGGGGAGGGCTCCGCAGGGGACTCAAAATCCCCCGCCGCAATGGTCGGCAACCTGCTGGTGCTTGGCGCGGTCGTCTGCGAGGCGATGTTCATCCTGCTCAACAAGCGCCTGCGGGTGCCAGTTCGTCCGCTGGCGCTGTCGACATTGATGACGACCTTCGGACTGCTGCTCTCGCTGGTGCCGGCGCTGTTCGAGAAAGCTTGGGAACACCCCTTGCCGAGCGATGCCCTGATCGGCGTTGCCTACTACGCGCTGGTGCCGACGGTGCTGGGTTTCGTCCTCTGGTTTGCAGGATCGGCCCGGTTGAAGGGGGCGGAGGCGGCGCTCTTCACGGCGCTCCTGCCGGTTTCTGCGCTGATACTGGCGGCTCTCTGGTTGGGGGAAAGTATCAGTCTGGCTCAGATCGGCGGGGCTGCCTGTGTGCTGGGCGCCGTGGGGTTGGCGTCCCTCGGCGGAAGGGCCGGCACACGGCCCGATGAAGTCGTGGCCCCTTCGTGAAATACCGCGGAACCGGCTTTGCCGAGCCGCCGGTGTTGCCTCCGGTAGGGGGTAGGGGACGCGACACGAAGTGCGCGTAGCCTGGGGCGAGCCTCGTGCAGGCTATAATCCCGAGGCTTTGCATGCCGCAAGGCGCACGGTGAGGGCAGTTCCAGTGCTCACCGCAAGTCAAACATCCCGGAACAAGGAAAATTCAACATGATCGCAGCCTCCATCAAGGCCGAAGTCGTCAAAGACAACGCCCGTGCAGCCAATGACACCGGCAGCCCAGAAGTGCAAGTCGCACTGCTGACCGCCCGCATCAACGAACTCACCCCCCACTTCAAGACGCACGCCAAGGACCACCACGGTCGTCGC
The DNA here is from genome assembly GCF_014302995.1 of Variovorax sp. PAMC26660. Classification (NCBI taxonomy): domain Bacteria; kingdom Pseudomonadati; phylum Pseudomonadota; class Betaproteobacteria; order Burkholderiales; family Comamonadaceae; genus Variovorax; species Variovorax sp. PAMC26660. The sequence continues at coordinate 18,632 of NZ_CP060295.1, read as the reverse complement.
GGCCTGTTGCGCATGGTGAGCCGCCGTCGCAAGCTTCTCGACTACCTCAAGTCCAAGAACGCCGAGCGTTACACCGCGCTGATCGCCAAGCTGGGTCTGCGCAAGTAAATCGAATCGCATGAAAAAACGCCTGGGTTAGTCCGCTAGCTCAGGCGTTTTTTACTTCGCGATCCACTTTCGGAGTGCCAAAACAGAGCGAAGCTGTGTCATTCCAATGAAGTTCGTCCCGAGCTTCGCTGGAATGGCATCGTGTTCTGAGACAGCCTCCGTCCCTTGCGGGTCCTGTGTGATCCGCTACTAAAACAGGAGCAAATATGAGCCTCTTCAACAAAGTCACCAAGTCCTTCCAATGGGGCGACAAGACTGTCGTCATGGAAACGGGCGAAGTTGCGCGCCAGGCCAATGGCGCTGTGCTGGTCAACATCGACGGCACCGTGATCCTGGCGACCGTGGTCGCCTCCAAGTCGGCCAAGCCGGGCCAGGACTTCTTCCCGCTGACCGTCGACTACATCGAGAAGACCTACGCCGCAGGCAAGATTCCCGGCAGCTTCTTCAAGCGCGAAGCCAAGCCCAGCGAACACGAAACGCTGACCAGCCGCCTGATCGACCGTCCGATCCGCCCGCTGTTCCCCGAAGGCTTCCTGAACGAAGTGCACGTGGTCATCCACACCGTGTCGCTCAACCCTGAAGTCGACGCCGACATCGCCGCCATGATCGGCGTGAGCGCCGCTCTGTCGATCTCCGGCATCCCGTTCAGCGGTCCGATCGGTGCCGCCCGCGTGGGCTACATCAACGGCCAGTACGTGCTGAATCCGGGCCAGACGGCCCGCAAGGATTCGCAGATGGACCTCGTCGTCGCTGGCACGCAAGCTGCTGTGCTGATGGTCGAGTCCGAAGCCCAGCAACTGAGCGAAGAAATCATGCTCGGCGGCGTGGTGTTCGGCCACGAACAGGCCGCCATCGCGATCAACGCGATCCATGACCTCGTGCGCGACGCCGGCAAGCCCGTGTGGGACTGGCAGGCACCTGCTGAAGACGAAGCCTTCGTTGCCAAGGTCAAGGGCCTGGCCGAAGAAAAGCTGCGCGCTGTCTATCAAATCCGCAGCAAGCAAGCCCGCACGCAAGCCCTGCGCGAAGCCAATGCCAGCGTGATGAGCGCGCTGAAGGAAAGCGGCGAACCGTTCGACGCAGGCAAGGTCAACGACCTGCTGTTCTCCATCGAATCGAAGATCGTGCGCAGCCAGATCCTGTCGGGCGAGCCCCGCATCGACGGCCGCGACACGCGCACCGTGCGCCCCATCGAGATCCGCAACTCGGTGCTGCCCCGTACCCACGGCTCAGCCCTGTTCACGCGCGGTGAAACGCAGGCGCTGGTCATCACCACGCTCGGCACCGAACGCGACGCACAGCGCATCGACGCGCTGGCCGGCGAATACGAAGACCGCTTCCTGTTCCACTACAACATGCCTCCCTTTGCCACCGGCGAAGTGGGCCGCATGGGCTCGACCAAGCGCCGCGAAATCGGCCACGGCCGCCTGGCCAAGCGCGCGCTCGTCGCCGTGCTGCCGACCAAGGAAGAATTCCCGTACACCGTGCGCGTGGTCTCGGAAATCACCGAGTCGAACGGCTCTTCGTCGATGGCTTCGGTCTGCGGCGGCTGCCTCTCGATGATGGACGCCGGTGTGCCGATGAAGGCGCACGTGGCCGGCATCGCCATGGGCCTGATCAAGGAAGACAACCGCTTCGCCGTGCTGACCGACATCCTGGGCGACGAAGATCACCTGGGCGATATGGACTTCAAGGTTGCGGGCACCACCAACGGCATCACCGCGCTGCAGATGGACATCAAGATCCAGGGCATCACCAAGGAAATCATGCAGGTCGCATTGGCACAGGCCAAGGAAGCGCGCATGCACATCCTGGGCAAGATGCAGGAAGCCATGGGCGAGGCCAAGGCCGAAGTCTCCAGCTTCGCACCGCGCCTGACCACGCTGAAGATCAACCCCGAGAAGATCCGCGACGTGATCGGCAAGGGCGGCTCGGTCATTCGTGGCCTGCAGGAAGAAACCGGCACGACGATCAACATCGACGAAGACGGCACCATCACCATCGCTTCGACCGATCCTGAAAAGGCCGAGTTCGCCAAGCGTCGCATCGAGCAGATCACGGCCGAAGTCGAAATCGGCAAGGTCTACGAAGGCCCGGTCACCAAGATCCTGGACTTCGGCGCGCTCATCAACCTGCTGCCCGGCAAGGACGGCCTGCTGCACATCAGCCAGATCGCGCACGAACGCGTCGAGAAGGTGACCGACTATCTGAGCGAAGGCCAGATCGTGAAGGTCAAGGTTCTCGAGACCGACGAAAAGGGCCGCGTCAAGCTGTCCATGAAGGCCCTGACCGAGCGTCCGGCCGGCATGGAATTCAGCGAGCGTCCGCCGCGTGAAGACCGTGGCGATCGCGGCGACCGTGGTGGCGAGCGCCGTGAGCGTTCGGACCGTGGCGATCGCGGCGGCGACCGTGGTGGTGATCGTGGCGAGCGCGCACCGCGCTTCAACGACCAGCAGCAACAGCCGCGCAACGACCAGCAATCGCAGGCTCCGGCCGGCGAGCAGCAATCGCAAGCACCGCGCGAGCCTCAGGAGTAAGAAGGGCGCAGCGGCAGGTTTCCCCTGCCGTTGCTATCTTTTGAACAGCTAGCTTCGCCCCACATGCGGGCGTTGGAGGCCGAAAGACCATGAAAGCCATTGAAATCACTTCGTTCGGCGCCCCTGAGGTGCTGCGCGTGGCCGATCGTCCCGACCCGATGGCGGGTGCGGGCGAACTGCTGATCCGCGTTGCGGCGAGTGGCGTCAATCGTCCCGACGTGCTGCAGCGGATGGGCAACTATCCGGTGCCGCCCGGCGCATCCGATCTGCCGGGCCTCGAAGTGGCTGGCGAGATCGTGTCGGGCGATGCTGCGGCATTGGCCGAGGCGGGCTTCAAGGTCGGTGACCGCGTCTGCGCGCTGATTGCGGGTGGGGGCTATGCCGAGCTGTGCGTGGCGCCTGTGGCGCAATGCCTGCCGGTGCCCAAGGGCTGGAGCGACATCGAGGCGGCTTCGCTGCCCGAGACCTTCTTCACTGTCTGGAGCAATGTGTTCGAACGTGGCCGCCTGCAAAAGGGCGAGACGCTGCTGATCCAGGGTGGCTCGAGCGGCATCGGCGTCACTGCCATCCAGATTGCCAAGGCGCTGGGCGTGACGGTGATCGTCACGGCCGGCAGCGACGACAAGTGCGAGGCCTGCAAGAAGCTCGGTGCCGACCATGCCATCAACTACCGCACGAGCGACTTCGCCGAAGAGGCGAAGAAGCTCACCGGTGGCAAGGGCGTGGACGTGATCCTCGACATGGTTGCGGGCGAGTACGTGGCGCGCGAGATCGAATGCCTGGCCGAAGACGGCCGGCTTGTGATCATTGCAGTGCAGGGCGGGGTGAAGGCGCAGATCAATGCGGGCCTTGTGCTGCGCAGGCGCCTCACCATCACTGGCTCGACGTTGCGGCCGCGGCCGGTGGCGTTCAAGGGCGCCATTGCCAAGGCACTGCGCGAGAAGGTGTGGCCGCTGCTGGAAAGCGGTGCCATCAAGCCTGTGATTCACAGCACTTTTGCGGCAGCGGGTGAACCCAGTGGCGCGGCCCAGGCTCACGCGCTGATGGAATCGAACCAGCATATCGGCAAGATCGTGCTGACATGGTGACAAGAAAAACGCGATGACAACCAAGAAGAAACTGATCGCCGGCAACTGGAAGATGAATGGCAGCCTGGCTGCCAACGAGGCGCTGGTGAAGGCATTGCAGCAAGGCCTGGCTGCAAGCCCGGCCGCTTGCGATGTCGCACTGTGTGCGCCTGCGCCGTACTTTGCCCAGCTGCAATCGCTGCTGGCGGGTTCGACGGCACTGGCACTCGGTGCGCAGGACATCTCGGCGCATCCGCAAGGTGCATTCACCGGCGAGCAGTCGGCGGCGATGCTGAGGGATTTTGGCGTGCGCTATGCCATCGTCGGGCATTCCGAGCGTCGGCAGTACCACGGCGAAACCGACGAAGTGGTGGCTGCGAAGGCGGCTGCTGCGCTGGCGAATGGCATCACGCCCATCGTCTGTGTCGGCGAGACGCTGGCGCAGCGCGAAGCAGGGCAGACCGAAGAGGTCGTCAAGCGGCAACTGGCAGCGGTGATCCATGTGAATGGCCATTGCATCAGCGAAATCGTCGTGGCCTACGAGCCGGTCTGGGCCATCGGCACGGGCAAGACGGCTTCGCCGGAGCAGGCGCAGGCGGTGCATGCCGTGTTGCGCGCCCAACTGCACCATGCCGCGAGCGAGCATGCGGCTGGCATCAGCATTCTTTATGGCGGCAGCATGAACGCGGCCAACGCTGCGGAACTGCTTGCGCAGGCCGACATCGATGGTGGCCTCATTGGTGGCGCGTCGCTCAAGGCCCCTGACTTTCTGCAGATCATTTCTGCCGCTGCGCGCTGAATGCGGGCAGCGGTTGCTATCAATTAGGAGTAAGAACGAATGAACGTGGTCCTCAACCTTCTGGTCGGCGTGCAAATGCTGACGGCCCTGGCAATGATCGGCCTGATCCTGATCCAGCACGGCAAGGGTGCCGACATGGGCGCAGCCTTCGGCAGCGGCAGTGCTGGTAGCTTGTTCGGTGCCAGCGGCAGTGCGAACTTCCTTTCGCGCACCACGGCTGTGCTTGCGGCTGTGTTCTTCACGTGCACGTTGTTGCTGGCGTATTTCAGCCATGCACGGCCTGCAGGTGGCGGCAGTCTTCTCGAGCGTGCCGCTGTGGGTGCGCCTGCTGCGCCGGCTCCTGGCGCGGCTGGTGAAATTCCCGGTGCAGCGGCTCCAGCAGGCTCTGCTTCGGCTCCTGCAGCCCCAGTTTCGGGTGCGGGTCAGATTCCCAACAAATAATCAAAGAGTTTTCGTGCAGCCGCCAATCAGAAACGGCTTCATTTCAGGGTAAACTCTAAAGCTGTTCAGAAAGCCAAATGCCTTAACCGGTACCTCATGCCATCTGAACAGAAAAACCGCGGTCGTGGTGAAATTGGTAGACACGCTATCTTGAGGGGGTAGTGGCGAAAGCTGTGCGAGTTCGAGTCTCGCCGACCGCACCAAATCTCATCGGCAGAAAATCTCATCCAGAGATTTCTCTGTCGATGGCAAGCGGTGAAAAATTTCTCGATGAACCTCGATTCCTACCTTCCCGTCCTCTTGTTCATTTTGGTCGGAGTCGGCGTAGGCGTCGCCCCCCAAGTCATCGGATACATCCTCGGGCCCAATCGGCCCGACGCTGCGAAGAACGCTCCCTACGAGTGTGGCTTCGAGGCCTTCGAGGATGCGCGCATGAAGTTCGACGTGCGCTATTACCTCGTTGCGATTCTCTTCATCCTGTTCGATCTCGAAATTGCCTTTCTCTTTCCGTGGGCCATTGCGCTCAAGGAGATCGGTGCTGTCGGCTTCTGGGCCATGATGATCTTTCTCGCCATCCTCGTCGTGGGCTTCATCTACGAGTGGAAAAAAGGCGCGCTCGACTGGGAATGACAAGGAAGCTACAAAATGGCCATTGAAGGCGTTCTCAAAGAAGGCTTCGTCACCACGACCTACGACTCGGTCGTGAACTGGGCGAAGACCGGATCCCTCTGGCCGATGACGTTCGGCCTCGCATGCTGTGCGGTGGAGATGATGCATGCGGGTGCTGCCCGCTACGACATCGACCGTTTTGGCATGTTGTTCCGTCCCAGTCCGCGTCAGTCTGATCTGATGATCGTGGCTGGCACGCTGTGCAACAAGATGGCGCCCGCTCTGCGCAAGGTCTATGACCAGATGCCCGAGCCGCGCTGGGTGCTGTCGATGGGCTCATGCGCGAATGGCGGTGGCTACTACCACTACAGCTATTCGGTGGTGCGTGGCTGCGACCGCATCGTGCCGGTCGACGTCTACGTGCCGGGCTGCCCGCCCACGGCCGAGGCGCTGCTCTACGGCGTGATCCAGCTGCAGCAAAAGATTCGCCGCACCAACACCATTGCCCGCGCCTGAGAGATTGCCGACGATGACTGATTTTGCAATTTCACCGGAAGTGCTGCGCGCGACCATTGCCGAGACGCTCGGCGCCAAGGCCAGGAGCGTGACGCTGGCGCTGGGCGAGGTGACGGTGGTGGTTGGCTCGACCGACTACATCGATGCCGCAACCATCCTGCGCGATGCGCCGGGCTGCCGCTTCGAGCAGTTGATCGACCTCTGCGGCATGGACTATTCCGACTACCGCGAAGGCGAGTGGCAGGGCGATCGCTACTGCGTCGTTTCGCACCTTCTTTCCGTGAGCCTCAACCAGCGTGTGCGCCTGAAGGTGTTTGCGCCCAACGAAGACCTGCCCGTGGTCGACTCGCTCCAGCCCGTCTGGAGCGCTGCCACCTGGTTCGAGCGCGAAGCCTTCGACCTTTACGGCATCGTGTTCGATGGCCACGACGACCTGCGTCGCATCCTGACCGATTACGGCTTCATCGGCCACCCGTTCCGCAAAGACTTCCCGGTGTCGGGCTACGTCGAAATGCGTTACGACGAAGAACAAAAGCGCGTCGTGTACCAGCCGGTATCGATCGAGCCGCGAGAAATCACGCCGCGCGTGATTCGCGAAGACAACTACGGCGGCGGTTTGCACTGATATGGCCGAAATCAAGAACTACACACTCAACTTCGGTCCCCAGCATCCTGCTGCACACGGCGTGCTGCGCCTGGTGCTGGAGCTGGACGGCGAAGTGATCCAGCGCGCCGACCCGCACATCGGCCTGCTGCACCGCGCGACCGAAAAGCTCGCCGAGTCCCGCACCTTCATCCAGTCGCTGCCCTACATGGACCGTCTCGACTATGTGTCGATGATGTCCAACGAGCATGCCTACTGTCTCGCCATCGAGCGGATGATGGGCCTCGACGTGCCGATCCGCGCGCAGTACATCCGCGTGATGTTCGCCGAAATCACCCGCCTGTTGAACCACCTGCTGTGGCTCGGCGCGCACGGTCTGGATTGCGGCGCGATGAACATGCTCATCTACTGCTTCCGCGAGCGTGAAGACCTGTTCGACATGTACGAGGCCGTGTCCGGCGCGCGCATGCACGCGGCGTATTTCCGTCCAGGTGGCGTCTACCGCGACCTGCCGGATGCGATGCCGCAGTACAAGGTCAGCAAGATCAAGAATGCGAAGGCCATCGAGCGTCTCAACGAAAACCGCCAGGGTTCGTTGCTCGATTTCATCGACGACTTCTGCAAGCGCTTCCCGAAGATGGTCGACGAGTACGAGACGCTGCTCACCGACAACCGCATCTGGAAGCAGCGCACCGTGGGCATCGGCGTCGTGACGCCGGAGCGCGCGCTCAATCTTGGCTTCACCGGCCCTATGCTGCGCGGTTCAGGCATCGCGTGGGACCTGCGCAAGAAGCAGCCCTACGACGTCTACGACCAGATGCAGTTCGACGTGCCCCTGGGCAAGACCGGCGACTGCTACGACCGTTACCTCGTGCGCGTTGAAGAAATGCGCCAGGCCAACAAGATCATCCAGCAATGCTCGGCATGGCTGCGCGTGAATCCTGGCCCAGTGATCACCGACAACCACAAGGTTGCCGCGCCTGCGCGCGAATCGATGAAGGCGAACATGGAGGAGCTGATCCACCATTTCAAGCTCTTCACCGAAGGCTTCCATGTGCCCGAAGGCGAGGCGTATGCCGCCGTCGAGCATCCGAAGGGCGAGTTCGGCATCTATCTCGTGAGCGACGGCGCCAACAAGCCGTACCGCCTGAAGATCCGCGCCCCTGGCTTCCCGCACCTCGCCGCCCTCGACGAAATGTCGCGCGGTCACATGATCGCCGACGCTGTCGCGGTGATCGGCACGATGGACATCGTGTTCGGCGAGATCGACAGGTGAGAAAGAGCGAATGACGACTTCCTCGACCCACCATGACACGGCGCCTTCGGCGCCGTTGAAACCTGCGATTCTCGAGCGCTTTGCGCGCGAAGTCGCCAAGTACCCCGAAGCAGGCAAGCAGTCTGCCGTGATGGCGTGCCTGGCCATCGTCCAGCAGGACGAAGGCTACGTCAGCCTGCAGCGCGAGCGCGAGATTGCCGAGTACCTCGGCATGGCGCCCATCGCCGTGCATGAAGTGACGACCTTCTACAACATGTACAACCAGCATCCGCTGGGCAAGTTCAAGCTCAACGTGTGCACCAACCTGCCGTGCCAGTTGCGCGATGGCGTCACCGCCCTCGTGCATCTCGAGAAAAAGCTCGGCATCAAGATGGGCGAGACCACGGCCGACGGCCTGTTCACGCTGCAGCAGAGCGAATGCCTGGGCGCCTGCGCCGATTCGCCCGTGATGCTGGTCAACGACCGCACCATGTGCAGCTTCATGAGCAACGAAAAGCTCGACCAGCTCATCGACGGCCTGCGCGGCTCTACCGCAGCCACCAAAGGGGAGGCTTCGTGATGTCACCCGAACAAGTGCTTCAGCAGTTCCAGGCCACGGGCGTCCAGACCTGTTTTCATGACCGTCACATTGGCGCGCAAATTTATGCGGGCCTCGACGGCACCAACTGGCGTCTTGCCGACTACGAAGCGCGCGGCGGCTATCAGGCGCTGCGCAAGATCCTCACCGAGGGCCTCACGCCCGACCAGGTGATCGCCGAAGTCAAGGCTTCGGGCCTGCGCGGCCGTGGCGGCGCGGGTTTTCCGACCGGCCTGAAGTGGAGCTTCATGCCCCGCCAGTTCCCGGGCCAGAAGTACCTTGTCTGCAATTCGGACGAAGGCGAGCCGGGCACGTGCAAGGACCGCGACATCCTGCAGTTCAACCCGCACATCGTGATCGAAGGCATGGCCATCGCCGCGTATGCGATGGGCATCAGCGTGGGCTACAACTACATCCACGGCGAGATTTTCGAGAGCTACGACCGCTTCGAGGAAGCCCTCGAAGAAGCACGCGCCGCCGGCTATCTTGGCGACAAGATCATGGGCAGCACGTACAACTTCCAGTTGCACGCCGCCCACGGCTTCGGTGCCTACATCTGCGGTGAAGAAACCGCGCTGCTCGAATCGCTCGAAGGCAAGAAGGGCCAGCCGCGCTTCAAGCCGCCGTTCCCGGCGAGCTTCGGTCTGTACGGCAAGCCCACCACCATTAACAACACCGAGACCTTCGCGGCGGTCCCCTGGATCATCCGCAATGGCGGCCCGGCATACCTCGAATGCGGCAAGCCGAACAACGGCGGCACCAAGATCTACTCGGTGAGCGGTGACGTCGAGCTGCCCGGCAACTACGAAGTGCCCATGGGCACGCCGTTCTCCAAGCTGCTCGAATTGGCTGGCGGTGTCCGCAAGGGCCGCACGCTGAAGGCAGTGATCCCCGGTGGCTCGTCGTCACCGGTGCTGCCAGCCGACATCATGATGGCTTGCACCATGGACTACGACTCCATCGCCAAGGCCGGCTCGATGCTGGGCTCGGGCGCGGTCATCGTCATGGACGACAGCCGTTCGATGGTCGAGTCGCTCAAGCGCCTCTCGTACTTCTACATGCACGAGTCCTGCGGCCAGTGCACGCCCTGCCGCGAAGGCACGGGCTGGCTCTACCGCGTGGTGGACCGCATTCACAACGGACAGGGCAAGCCCAGTGATCTGCAACTGCTGGACTCCGTCGCTGGCGACATCATGGGCCGCACCATCTGCGCTCTCGGCGATGCAGCGGCCATGCCGGTGCGCGCAATGATCAAGCACTTCCGTCACGAGTTCGAGGCCCTGATTCCGGGTTACGTCCCCCAAGCCCCGGTCAAGGCCTGAGCCGAGAAACACATATATGGTTGAAATCGAACTCGACGGCAAGAAGGTCGACGTGACCGAAGGCAGCATGATCATGCATGCGGCCGACAAGGCAGGCACGTACATCCCGCACTTCTGCTATCACAAGAAACTCAGCATTGCGGCCAACTGCCGCATGTGCCTGGTCGACGTGGAAAAGGCGCCCAAGCCGATGCCGGCCTGCGCCACGCCCGTCACCCAGGGCATGATCGTTCGCACCAAAAGCGAGAAGGCAATCAAGGCCCAGCAGTCGGTCATGGAGTTCCTCCTGATCAACCACCCGCTGGACTGCCCCATCTGCGATCAGGGCGGCGAATGCCAGTTGCAAGACCTGGCCGTCGGCTACGGCGGTTCTTCTTCGCGCTACGAAGAAGAAAAGCGCGTCGTGTTCCACAAGGACGTCGGCCCGCTGATCAGCATGGAAGAAATGAGCCGCTGCATTCACTGCACGCGCTGCGTCCGCTTTGGCCAGGAAGTGGCCGGCGTGATGGAGCTCGGCATGACGCAGCGTGGCGAACATTCCGAAATCGAAACCTTCGTCGGCGACTCGGTCGACTCCGAACTGTCGGGCAACATGATCGACATCTGCCCGGTCGGCGCGCTCACGAGCAAGCCGTTCCGCTACAGCGCCCGCACCTGGGAACTGTCGCGCCGCAAGTCGGTGAGTCCGCACGACTCGACCGGTGCCAACCTGATCGTCCAGGTCAAGAACAACCGCGTGATGCGCGTGGTGCCGCTCGAGAACGAAGACGTCAACGAATGCTGGATCGCCGACCGCGACCGCTTTTCGTACGAAGCGCTCAACGGCCCGGAACGCCTGACGCAGCCCATGCTCAAGCAGGGCGGCCAGTGGCAGCAGGTCGACTGGCAAACGGCGCTCGAATACGTCGCCAACGGCCTCAAGCAGATCAAGACCGACCACGGTGCACAGAGCATCGGCACGCTGGTCAGCCCGCACAGCACGCTCGAAGAGCTGCAACTCGCGGCCATGCTCACGCGTGAACTCGGCAGCGACAACATCGACTACCGCTTGCGCAATGCCGAATTCACAGCATTCGAGGGTGTGCGTTGGCTCGGCACCTCGATCGCTTCGCTCACGCAAGTGCAGCGCGCGTTGGTCGTTGGCTCGAACCTGCGCAAGGAACATCCGCTGTTCGCGCAGCGCATCCGCCAGGCCGTGCGCAAGGGCGCTGCGCTGTCGGTGATCACCTCGGCGAGCCTGATGGCCGACCGCAACGCCTGGGCCATCGACGTGGCACAAGCAACGATCGTTGAAGCCGACCAATGGGTCGAAGTGCTGGCAGCCGTGGCTGCAGCCATCGGTCAAACCAATGGCGCCGCTGCGCCGCTGGCACCGAAGAGCGCACCCGACGCCGCCGCGCAAGCCATCGCAGCCTCGCTGCTGAGCGGCGAGCGCAAGGCCATCCTGCTCGGCAATGCCGCCGCCCACCATGCACAAGCCGGCAGCCTGCTGGCCCTGGCGAACTGGATCGGCGCGCAAACCGGTGCCACCGTCGGCTATCTGACCGAAGCAGCCAACACCGTGGGTGCGCAGCTTGTCGGCGCGTTCCCGAAGAACGGCGGCCTCGATGCCGGCCGCATGCTCGCCGCCGGCTCCGGCCTCAAGGCCGTGCTGCTGCTGAACACCGAACCGGTGTTCGACTCGGCCGCCGGCGCCGCCGCTGCGGACGTCATCGGCAATGCACAGATGGTCGTCACGCTGAGCCCCTTCAAGGCCAACCTGGCGTTCAGCGACGTGCTGCTCCCGATTGCTCCGTTCACCGAAACGCCGGGTACTTTCGTCAATGCCGAAGGCCGCCTGCAAGGTTTCCATGCTGTCGTGAAGCCGCAAGGCGAAGCGCGTCCGGCGTGGAAGGTGCTGCGCGTGCTGGCCAACCTGCTCGGCCTGCCGGGCTTCGCATTCGAATCGACCGCCGACGTGCTCAAGACGGTGGGTGAGGGCGGTGCCGTGCCGGCTGCTGCCCTGAGCAACGCAACGGCCGTGAATGCCGTTGCTTCCAACGGTGCTGCTTCGGCACCCGTGGTTGCCAGCATCTACCAGCTCGACTCGATCGTTCGCCGCGCACCGTCGCTGCAACTGACCGCCGATGCGCGCAACGCCTCGACCGCACCGGCTCGTGCCGAGGAGGCATTGGCATGATCGACGCATTGCATGCTTTCGGCCAGGGGCTGGTTGCCGCAGGCTGGTGGACCGCCGTGGTCTGGCCGGTGATCTGGACGCTGATCAAGATCATCGTCGTCGTGATCCCGCTGATGCTGGCCGTGGCCTACCTCACGCTGTGGGAACGCAAGGCCATCGGCTTCACGCAGATCCGCATCGGCCCCAACCGCACCGGTCCGCTGGGCCTGCTGCAGCCGATCGCCGACGCGCTCAAGCTGATGACCAAGGAAATCATTCTTCCAACGGTCGCCAACAAGAGTCTGTTCCTGCTTGGTCCGGTCATGACCATCATGCCGGCGCTTGCTGCATGGGCCGTGATCCCCTTCGGCCCTGATGTGGCGCTGGCCAACATCAACGCCGGCCTGCTGTTCGTGATGGCCATCACCTCGCTCGAGGTGTACGGCGTGATCATCGCCGGCTGGGCGTCGAACTCGAAGTACGCCTTCCTGGGCGCACTGCGCGCCTCGGCACAGATGGTGAGCTACGAAATCGCGATGGGCTTCTGCTTCGTCGTGGTGCTGATGGTCACCGGCAGCCTGAACATGAGCGAGATCGTGAATGTTCAGGGCAAGGGCATGTTCGCCAACATGGGCGTCGGCTTCCTGTCGTGGAACTGGCTGCCGCTGCTGCCGATCTTCGTCGTCTACTTCATCTCGGGCCTGGCCGAAACCAACCGCCATCCGTTCGACGTGGTGGAAGGCGAGTCTGAAATCGTTGCGGGCCACATGATCGAGTACTCGGGCATGAGCTTCGCGATGTTCTTCCTGGCCGAGTACGCCAACATGTGGCTGGTCTCGATCCTGACCGTCGTGTTGTTCCTCGGTGGATGGCTGCCACCGTTCGAGTTCCTGAGCTTCATTCCTGGCTGGATCTGGCTGGGTGCCAAGACCTTCTGCGTGGTCACCATGTTCCTGTGGGTGCGCTCGACGTTCCCGCGCTTCCGTTATGACCAGATCATGCGTCTGGGCTGGAAGATCTTCATTCCCGTCACCCTCGTGTGGCTGGTCGTGGTCGGTGGCTGGATGCAGACGCCGTTCAACATCTGGAAATAACAGGAAGCGCCCACACCATGTCTGCTGCGCACACCGCAACACCGTCCGCGCCGTTCTCGCTCAAGGATTTTCTGAGCAGCTTCATGCTGTTCGAATTGTTCAAGGGCCTGGCGATCACGGGCAAATACGCCTTCGCCCGCAAGATCACGGTGCAGTTCCCCGAAGAGAAGACGCCGCTGTCGCCGCGTTTTCGCGGCCTGCACGCGCTGCGTCGCTATGAAAACGGCGAAGAGCGCTGCATTGCCTGCAAGCTGTGCGAAGCCGTCTGCCCGGCGCTGGCCATCACCATCGAATCCGAAGTGCGCGACGACGGCTCGCGCCGCACCTCGCGCTACGACATCGACCTGACCAAGTGCATCTTCTGCGGCTTCTGCGAAGAGAGCTGCCCGGTCGACTCGATCGTCGAGACCCACATCTTCGAATACCACGGCGAAAAGCGGGGCGACCTGTACTTCACCAAGGACATGCTGTTGGCCGTGGGCGACCGCTACGAAAAAGAAATCGCAGCGAACAAGGCGGCCGACGCCAAGTACCGCTGATTCCGACCAGCCCGAACCCCGTACCAATTCGAATTCCAATGGACGTCAAGACCGGTCTGTTCTATCTGTTTGCCGCGGTGCTGCTGTTTGCAGCCTTCCGCGTCATCACCGCACGCAACCCCGTGTACGCCGCGCTGTACCTGGTGCTGGCTTTCTTCCAGGCATCGGCCATCTGGCTGCTGCTGCGCGCCGAGTTCCTCGCGATCTCGCTGGTGCTGGTGTACGTCGGCGCCGTGATGGTGCTGTTCCTTTTCGTCGTGATGATGCTGGACATCAACGTCGACGGCTTGCGAGAGGGCTTCTGGAAGCACTTCCCGCTGGCGGCCGGCGTGGGTGCGCTGATCGCGCTCGAAATGGCGGCTGTGCTCATGGGCGGCTTCCGCCTGGGCGAAGCCCCGCGTGCAACCACCGGCCCGATGGCCGCCAACAGCTCCAACACGCTCGAGTTGGGCAAGCTGCTCTACACCGAATACCTCTATCCGCTGGAAATTGCGGCAGTCATTCTGCTCGTGGCCATCGTGGCCGCCATCGCGTTGACGCTGCGCACCCGCAAGGACAGCAAGTACGTCAACCCGTCCGACCAGGTGCGGGTGAAGGCGCGCGACCGTGTGCGCATCGTGCAGATGCCGGTGACGCGTGCGGCCGAACCTGTGGCTGACGCAGCGCCTGCGGATGCGGCAAAGGAAAACAAGGCATGACGCTCACGCTCGGACACTTTCTTTCGCTCGGCGCGATGCTCTTCGCGCTGTCTGTGATCGGCATCTTCCTGAACCGCAAGAACCTGATCGTTCTGCTGATGGCCATCGAGCTGATGCTGCTCGCGGTCAACATGAACTTCGTGGCGTTCTCGCACTTCCTGGGCGACATGCACGGCCAGATCTTCGTGTTCTTCATCCTGACGGTGGCCGCGGCCGAGTCGGCCATCGGGCTGGCCTTGCTGGTTCTGCTGTTCCGCAACAAGTCGAACATCAACGTCGACGAACTCAACTCCCTCAAGGGTTGATAGCAGTATGAGCGCAACCCTTTCCGCATCCACCTTGCTGGCCGTGCCGCTGGCACCCCTGGTCGGCGCCGCCGTCGCAGGCCTGTTCGGCACCCAGTTCGGTGGCAATCACATCGGCCGCAAGGTCACGCACTCGCTGACCATCCTGGGCGTGCTGGTCGCCTTCATCATCTCGGCCATGACGCTCAAGAGCGTGGTGGTCGACGGTGCCCGCTTCAACGCCACACTCTACGAGTGGATGGTCGTGGGCGGCCTGAAGATGGAAGTCGGATTCATGGTCGACGGCCTCACGGCCATGATGATGTGCGTCGTGACCTTCGTGTCGCTGATGGTCCACATCTACACCATCGGCTACATGGAAGAAGACGACGGCTACAACCGCTTCTTCTCGTACATCTCGCTGTTCACCTTCTCGATGCTGATGCTCGTCATGAGCAACAACATGCTCCAGCTGTTCTTCGGCTGGGAAGCGGTGGGCCTGGTGTCGTACCTGCTGATCGGCTTCTGGTTCAACAAGCCGACCGCGATCTTCGCGAACATGAAGGCCTTCCTGGTCAACCGCGTGGGCGACTTCGGCTTCATCCTGGGCATCGGCCTGATCGCGGCCTACGCCGGCACGTTGAACTACACCGAAGCCTTCGCCAAGGCCAACATGCTGGCCGGCATCACCTTCCCGGGCACCGAGTGGATGCTCATCACGGTGATCTGCATCTGCCTGTTCATTGGCGCGATGGGCAAGAGCGCGCAGTTCCCGCTGCACGTGTGGCTGCCCGATTCGATGGAAGGCCCGACGCCCATCTCGGCGCTGATCCACGCGGCGACCATGGTCACAGCCGGCATCTTCATGGTGGCGCGCATGTCGCCGCTGTTCGAGTTGAGCGACACGGCCCTGAGCTTCATCCTCGTGATCGGTGCCATCACCGCGCTGTTCATGGGCTTTTTGGGCATCATCCAGAACGACATCAAGCGCGTGGTTGCGTACTCGACGCTCTCGCAGCTCGGCTACATGACGGTGGCGCTCGGTGCCTCGGCCTACTCGGTCGCCGTGTTCCACCTGATGACGCACGCGTTCTTCAAGGCGCTGCTGTTCCTCGGCGCCGGCTCGGTGATCATCGGCATGCACCACAACCAGGACATCCGCTGGATGGGCGGCGTGCGCAAGTACATGCCGATCACCTGGATCACTTCGCTGGTGGGTTCGCTCGCGCTGATCGGCACGCCGTTCTTCGCCGGCTTCTACTCGAAGGACAGCATCATCGAAGCGGTGCACGAAAGCCACCTGTGGGGCGCGAACTTCGCGTACTACGCGGTGCTGGCCGGCGTGTTCATCACGGCCTTCTATTCGTTCCGCATGTACTTCCTGGTCTTCCATGGCAAGGAACGCTACGACCAGAACCCCGACGCGCACCATGACGACCATGGTCACGCCGACGATCACGGCCATGGCCACCACGACCACAAGCCGCACGAATCGCCGATGGTGGTCTGGCTGCCGCTGGTGCTGCTGGCCATCCCCTCGGTGGTGATCGGCTTCATGACCATCGACCCGATGCTGTTCGGCGAGTTCTTCAAGGGTGCGATCTTTGTGGACGGCACCAAGCACCATGCGATGAAGGAACTGGAAGAAGCCTTCCACGGCCCGGTGGCCATGGCCATCCACGGTCTGACGGCGCCGCCGTTCTGGCTGGCGCTCGCGGGCGTGGTCTTGTCCTGGTACATGTACATGATCAACCCGGCAGTGCCGGCTGCGATCAAGCGCGCCTGTGGCCCGATCTACCGCCTGCTGGAAAACAAGTACTACATGGACTGGTTCAATGAGAACGTCCTTGCCCGTGGCACGCGTGCACTCGGCACCGGTCTGTGGAAGGGCGGCGACCAGGCACTGATCGACGGCGCTGTCGTCAACGGTTCGTGGAAAGTGGTTGGCCGGATTGCCGGCGTGGTGCGCTGGATGCAGTCGGGCTACATCTATCACTACGCCTTCGCGATGCTGCTCGGCATCTTCATCCTGATGACGTACTTCGTCTGGTTCAAGCGCTGAACCTGAACGCTGGAGAAAAAGAAAAATGGGTTTGTTGAGCCTTGCCATCTGGGTGCCGATCGCATTCGGCGCCGTGCTGCTGGCGTTTGGCCGTGACGAGCACGCCAGGGGTGTCCGCTGGGTCGCGCTCGTCGGTGCCATCGTGAGCTTCCTGGTCACGGTGCCGCTGTTCACGCGCTTCCAGAACGGAACCGCCGCCATGCAGTTCGTCGAAAAGACGGGCTGGATCGCGCGCTTCAACGTCAACTACCACCTCGGGATCGACGGCTTGTCGCTCTGGCTGGTGCTGCTGACGTCGTTCATCACGGTCATCGTCGTCATTTCCGCCTGGGAAGTGATCACCGAACGCGTGAACCAGTACATGGGCGCGTTCCTGATCCTGTCGGGTTTCATGATCGGCGTGTTCTCGGCGCTCGACGGCGTCCTGTTCTACGTGTTCTTCGAAGCCACGCTGATCCCGATGTACCTGATCATCGGTATCTGGGGTGGCCCGAACAAGATCTACGCGGCGTTCAAGTTCTTCCTGTACACCTTGCTCGGCTCGCTGCTGATGCTGGTGGCGCTGATCTTCCTGTACAACAAGTCGGGTGGCAGCTTCGACATCCTGACGTGGCACAAGCTGCGCCTGGGTTCGACCGCGCAGACCTTCCTGTTCTTTGCTTTCTTCGCGGCGTTCGCCGTGAAGGTGCCGATGTGGCCGGTTCACACCTGGCTGCCCGACGTGCACGTCGAGGCGCCCACGGGTGGCTCGGCCGTGCTGGCCGCGATCATGCTGAAGCTGGGCGCCTACGGCTTCCTGCGCTTCTCGATGCCTATTGCACCCGATGCCTCGCATGAATGGGCCTGGCTCATGATCGCGCTGTCGCTGATCGCCGTGATCTACGTGGGCCTGGTTGCGCTGGTGCAGCAGGACATGAAGAAGCTGGTGGCTTATTCGTCGGTCGCCCACATGGGCTTCGTGACGCTCGGCTTCTTCATCTTCAACGAGCTGGGCGTGTCCGGCGGCATCGTGCAGATGATTGCGCACGGCTTCGTGTCGGGCGCGATGTTCCTGGGTATCGGCGTGCTGTACGACCGCGTGCATTCGCGCCAGATCGCCGACTACGGCGGCGTGGTCAACACTATGCCGAAGTTCGCCGCGTTCGCACTGCTGTTCGCCATGGCCAATTGCGGCCTGCCGGGCACCGCCGGTTTCGTGGGCGAATGGATGGTGATCCTGGGGGCTGTGAAGGCCAATTTCTGGATCGGCCTTGGCGCTGCCACCGCGCTGATCTTCGGCGCGGCCTACACCCTCTGGATGTACAAGCGCGTGTACCTCGGCCCGATCGGCAACGACCACGTCAAGGAACTCAAGGACATCAATGCCCGCGAATTCCTGATGCTGTCGCTGCTGGCCATTGCCGTGCTGTGGATGGGCCTGTATCCGAAGCCTTTCACCGATGCGATGGACGCTTCGGTGGTCGAGCTCCTGCGCCACACGGCGATTTCGAAGCTGCCCTGATTCCACGCTGAAGAAGAGAACTAGATGATTGACAAACTCAGCTGGGTCACGATCTACCCCGAAATCGTGTTGCTGGTCATGACCTGCATCATTGCGCTGGTCGACCTGTCCACGACGAGCCATCGCCGTACCCGCACCTATGTGCTGACGCTGGCCACGCTGGCCGTGGTGGCGGTGCTGTCGGGTCTCGCGGCCTATGATGGCAAGACCTCCTACGGTTTCGGCGGCATGGTCGTCAGCGATCCGATGGGCAACTGGCTCAAGTGCTTTGCCACCGGGGCCCTGATGGTCACACTGGTCTACGGCCGTCCCTACGCGGCAGACCGCGACATGCTGCGCGGCGGCGAAATGTTCACCATGAGCATGTTCGCGCTGCTGGGCATGTTCGTGATGATCTCGGGCAGCAACTTCCTGCTGATCTACCTGGGCCTCGAACTGCT